>NEED01000018.1 GCA_002110465.1 unicellular cyanobacterium SU2
CTTTAGAGGCATTTCGTACAGCCATCTCTTACCGTTTTCATAATTGGTTAAAAAATAATGCTGACGTATTTGCTAGGTATAAAGCTAGTCTCGGCTATATTTGGGCTTGAAATAAGCTAAAGTCCCACTAAGAACTGTACCAATTAAACCCTCTGAGATTTAGACCCCCGAAACCATTGAAATCTCCTTATAAATTTCTGTACCAAATAGACTAAGGCTTAATTGATACAAAATGGTGATCGCCAAACTGACTTTTGAAACACTTACAGAGAAAGGCTTTCAGCCTTAGCGTAAGTTCCTGTACACTTGCTACTTAAACCCCTATAAACGGAATTATCTGACTCAGCATGGTATGCTAATCAAGTCAGTATCGGGCATTTAAGTCTGATGCTCCCTCATATTTATCCGACGCTTATGCTGGCTCAAACTACCCCCTCGGATCTCACCCCCACTGATTTGTTGGATCGCTTTGCTGCTTTCGTTCGTTTGGACACAGCAGATGGCAATGCAGCCGATGATACGGTGAAAACCTACGCTTGTACGGTGAAACAGTTCTTTGGCTGGTGTAACTCTCTTCGTCTCCATCCCCTCGAAGCTACACGGGATGATATCAAGGAGTACCGTCGTTGGTTAGTGGAAATTCAGGATTATAAATGTGCCACCATTGCTTTGAAATTGACGGTGGTGCGTCGCTTTTATGCAGGGGCTGTGGAACGGGGTCTAATCTTGGCTAATCCGGCTTTGGGCATCAAACCCCCTAGAGAAAACATCGATCCAGCCGAACGGATTAATTACCTGGAAGAAGCCGAAGTAACAGGGTTATTGGCGAGTTTGCCCACTGAGAATACCATTGGGGGGTTGCGGGATCTGTTTCTGGTGGCGGTAATGGTTTTAGAAGGATGTCGAACCGTAGAAATGCACCGTGCGTCTATTGGGGATATTGTTAAAAGAGGGTCTGATATTGGGATCAGGGTATCGGGGAAACGTTCACGGCGCATTGTGCCGTTAACGCCTGATTTGGCCAAGCTGCTGAATAAGTATCTTCAGGCTAGGAAGCGGTCAGGGGAGGCATTACTAGCGGATACCCCTTTGTTTATTGCCTTAGATAAAAGGACGTATGGGGGGCGGTTAAGTCGTCGTTCCATTCAACGGGTGATTGATAAGTATTTACGGGCATCAGGGTTAAAGGAGCAGCCAACGAAACAGAAGAAGAAAAAAAGAGCATCAAATAAGTCTCATCAACCGTCTAACGGTCAGAAACAACGTCGTTCAAAAGAGTCTTCGTCTAAGTCCACTAAGTTTCAACAACCACAGCGACAGTTGAGCGCACATTCTTTGAGGCATACGGCAGGGACGTTGGCCATTAGGGCAGGGTCGGATTTAAGGCAGGTGCAGGATTTGTTAGGCCATGCTGACCCCAGGACGACTGCTTTGTATGCTCATGTGGCTGATCGGTGGCGTAATAATCCTGCTTTGCGGTTGGGGGTTACGGTTCCTCTTTGAGATTCATATTGTAGATTGCACCATGATTTTCGTCCAACGTTTTGTAGTGAACTGGATTGAGTATAATTTATTCCCTGTTGATTTTAATTAATTTAACTCATGTCTAAAGAAACACCTGCTTTATTTGGCAAGACAAAATTGTTAGAAGGGCAAATCGATGAATTTCTCGATAAAGTAGCGGAAGGAGCAATTTATTTTGAAAGAGGAATTACCGCCTTTCTTGAAGAAGGAACTCTATCAGAAACCTGCGAGGAAAAATTATCACAAATTACTGGTCTCAAAGAAAGATGTAGAGAATTACGTCGTTCCATTGTCAATGTTCTTTATAGTGAAATGTTAATTCCTGATTTTCGAGCCGATGTTCTTCGGTTGCTTACGGATTTATATTCTCTTCTTGATATGATGGGAAAAAATTTTCAAGACTTAATGATTGAACGGGATCAAACCAAGGAAACAGACTCACAAATAAACTATACAGAAACTCAGATCGGTAAAAAAGAATTTTTAGACTTAGTGCAAGTGGTTGTTAAAAGTGTAGAAACAGTAATTATTGCTGCACGTAATTTTTTCCGTGATCCTAAATCCGTAAAAGATCATACGTATCAAGTCAGAGTTTATGAATCTGAGTCCGATAAAATTGCAATTAGTTTGAAGAAGAAAATTTTTGCTACTGATTTTAAATTCTCTGAAAAAATTAATTTACGAGAGATAGTTAATGCCATTGATGCTATTGCCGATCTAGCTGAAGATGTGGCAGATGAGTTGGATATCTATGCAATTCAACGCACCTTATAAGTATTTAAACTTAACTTATATTACTTTTATTAAATTATGGACTTAATTAGCACTTTGATTTTTCTCTCTAGTGGCTTATTTTTAGGATGGTCACTTGGAGCCAATGATGCTTCCAATGTCTTTGGGACGGCTGTGGGGAGTCGCATGGTTCGTTTTTCCACCGCCGCCGTCATCTGTAGTGTTTTTATTATTATTGGCTCAGTAACCGCAGGGGCGGGGGCAGCAGGAGGACTGGGAAAACTAGGGGCGGTGAATGCTTTAGCAGGTTCATTCACTGTTGCTTTAGCGGCTGCGCTTACCGTTTTGTGGATGACTAAGTTAGGGCTTCCAGTATCTACTTCTCAAGCTGTTGTTGGGGCGATCGTCGGTTGGAACTGGTTTAGTGGTTCCATCACCAACATTGATGATTTAATCAAGATTATGGGGACATGGGTGGCTTGTCCTATTTTGGCAGCCATGTTGGCTGCAGTTGTCTATAAATTGGTTGTACTATTGATTGAAAACACTAAACCTCATCTCTTAAGCCTAGATAACAATGTTCGTTGGGGTTTAATCCTTGTCGGTGCCTTTGGTTCCTATACATTGGGGGCGAATAATATTGGTAATGTCATGGGGGTTTTTGTCCCTTCCTCTCCCTTTGAGGAGCTTAAAATTGCTGGAATCTTAGATATATCGGCGGTAGAACAATTATTTTTATTAGGAGCAATCGCCATTGCTATTGGGGTGTTTACCTATTCTAAGCAAGTGATGATGACAGTGGGAGGGAGCTTAATGACCTTATCTCCTGTGGGTGCATTAGTAGTGGTTTTGGCTAATTCTTTAGTATTGTTTACTTTTTCGTCTCAAGAATTATCAAATTTTGTGGCCAGTTTAGGCTTACCGCCTATTCCTCTGATTCCCGTATCTAGTTCCCAAGCTATTGTCGGTGCGGTAATTGGTATTGCCCTATTAAAAGGGATAAAAGGGGTTAGACAAGTGAAATGGGGAGTTTTAGGAGGCATTGCCTCTGGCTGGATAACAACCCCTGTTATTGCTGCTATTATTGGATTTATTTTGTTATTTATTGTGCAGAATGTTTTTAATCAAGAAGTTTACAAAACTGTGTATTTTCGGGTTTCTCCTCCAGTTATTGAAAAATTAGTACAAATGGGAATTGCAACAGAACAAGTATCAAACTTACAAGGAGAAACCATTGCTCAGGCTAGAAATTTTCGCACTCAGTTACGTCAAAATAGCCAATTAACAGCAGAACAAGAGACAAAAGCGATCGCTCTATCACAACTGTATACCATGGAAATTACCTCAGAAAAAATTGCTTCTTTAGAAAGAAAATCTTTATCTTCAGAACAAATTAAGACCATTTCTCAACTCCAAGGACAATCTTTTGATCATATATGGCAACTAAGAGAAGCGTTAGCGCAACAGAGTCCAACTTGGCAGTTGAAAAAAGATAAAAATAACAACACAACTCAGAACAAGAAACTTTCTGCACAATTGGCTTATGTACAACATCATTTTTCCCGTAAGATTACAGAATAGTAGGATTGCTATATTACTAAAAAATTAGGTGACTGATTCGGCTAATTCGTGAATTTGTTTTAAATAATTAGCACGATCACTTGAATCAGGATGAGCATAATTCAGGTTTTTAAAAAGACCCGTTAAGCGGGTAAAATAGTCACGAGCAGCTTGTTTATCTGGAAATTTGTATTGACGATTAACCAGATCATAAACGAGCCCAAAGGTTTCTTTTTGTCGTTGTAGGGGCGCACTGGCATCCACATCATCGAAAGCATCTTGCTGAAGGTAAACCATATCCACAAATAAAGCTTTCTGAGAAGTAATAAAATCATCGAGGGTGACTCCTTCCTCTCCGGTTACCTGCATCATTTGCTCAATGCTATTCCCCGCATGAAGCAGTGCAATCATTTCTTCAACCCTTTGTACCCAACCAGGGGCAACATTTTTCTCGAACCATGGAGCAAGTTGCTTGAGATAGCGTGACCAAGAGATGAGAATGTCAACCGCAGGATAAAAACGCTTATAAGCTCTTTCTGCACTTAATCCTAGGAAATCTTTGACCGTGCTTAAGGTAGATTGAGTAACGGGTTCTTCAAAGTTACCTCCCGCTGGAGAAACCGTCCCAATCATGGTCAGACTCCCGATACTACCATCGTTGGTGCAAATGATGCCAGCCCTTTCATAGACTCCCTTGATGGAGGAATCTAAATAAGCAGGAAAAGCCTCTTCGCCTGGAATTTCTTCCAGTCGTCCTGACGTTTCTCGCATGGCCTGGGCCCAACGGGAAGTAGAATCAGCAATCAACAGCACATCATAACCCATTTGACGGTAATATTCTCCCAAGGTGATGCCCGTATAAATAGACGCTTCACGAGCAGCGACAGGCATTGAGGAAGTATTACAGATAATAATGGTTCGATCCATTAAAGACCCCCCCGTCTTGGGATCTTCCATTTTCGGAAATTCGCTAATAGTTTCCACCACTTCACCAGCCCGTTCTCCACAGGCCACAACGATCACGATATCCACCGCCGAAAAACGGGAGATCATACTTTGTAGTACCGTCTTCCCCGCGCCAAAGGGACCGGGAATACAACCCGTTCCCCCACGGGCAATAGGCAGAAAGGTATCAATGATCCTCTGGGTCGTAATCATGGGTTCTTGGGGATAAAGCCGCTCCGAGAATCGTTTTTCCAATATTTGTTGGGGTAGAGGACGACGGACTGGCCATTGCTGTGTTAAGGTTAGGCTGCGTTCTTTGCCGTTTTGATCCTTGATCCGAGCAATTGCATTCTCAATGGTAACGCTTCCTTGTTGAATCCAATCAACGGTGACTTCTGTGGGTTCATCAAAAGGAATCATAATTTTGTGGGTAAAGCGACCTTCAGCCACCGTACCAATGATGTCTCCGGCTTTTAGGCGATCGCCAATCTTAACCATCGGTACAAAAGACCATTTTTTCTGGGGATTTAAAGCTGAAGCATAGACTCCACGGGGTAAGAAAGTACCGTAATCTGTGGCCAGTTCTGAGAGAGGATTTTGTAACCCATCGTAAACTTGACTGAGCAAACCTGGTCCGAGAGTAACAGACAGCAGTTCTCCGGACTGTTCAACCGAATCACCAATCCCAATCCCTCGGGTACTTTCATAAACTTGGGCATCTGCTTCAAAGCCTCGCACCCGTAGCACTTCGGCTTTGAGTTTCTCCTGACGACCTTCGGTTTGCCGTTGGGGACAGATATAAACGACTTCATTTTTAATTAGGGGTTTTCCCTGAGTCTCTGCCATTTTAATGGTAACTAGGTCTTCTTGAACAGCAACGACCCGTGCTGGATTGAATGTTTCTGCCATAATAATTACTTTCTATTACAACTATTAATCAGATAATTTAAGCAAATACATCGGTAAACTTTTCAATACCTTCGTCAACCAATTCCCCAAACCGCTTAACCGCCACCTTACCGTCATAACGAGTCCAGCGATCCACCAAACTCCAACGCATCAGGTAAATCACCACTGCCTCAAAATCGAAGTAATGTCCAGTACCGAAGCGATCGAGCATTTTCCAGTTGAGTTCAAATAGTAAGCGTTCGACGGCCACTGAATCATCGGCCTTCAGTAGTCGATTGGCTTCCAAAACCCAAGGAAACATCCCCTCTAAGCCAAATCCTGCCTCAGTCCAGTTCTGTTGGATATAGTTAACCCAACGCCCCACGCCCCAAGGTTGACCCACAGGGGGCGCAGTCTCCCCACGATGACGACGACGCAAAGCTACAAGGATCGTCCGTAGGTCAAGACGAAACGTAATAATCCCTTGTAAGGTAGGGTTCTGGATTTCGACCAACAAGCGGTTAGCATCGGCAACAAACTGGCTATCGGTTCGTTCCTTTGGCTGTTGAGACCAAGCAATCAAGTTAGCAATTCGGTTGAGCCGTTCTGTATCTTTAGCATCTAATAGTTTCAAGCGATTTTCTAGCTTGAGGCGGGAGAGAGGAGTCTGGGTCGAGCCAAATAGCTGACCCAGAGGCGGCAAACTAGACATGAGGGTGACATATTTAGGCATTATTTGACGATCCCTTCGAGAAGTGCGCGAAAACGGGGCTGGAGATGTTCAAGAATTACCTCGGCAATGGCAGCATCACTGAGATCCAGTACCACTTCTTGATCCACTAACCGCAGTTGTAAGCCCCCTTTATTATCTTTGGTGATGCCAAAGCTTACCCCTTCCCGTAGCATATCTTGAGTGATGAGACGGATAAAATGGGTTAGTATCCCTTGCTCAAGTTCTTCGGGGTTGCGGCTCAGTTCTTCGAGTCCCTCAACCTTGCGGGGTAGCAGCACTTCCACCTGCTCAGCATCAGCTACGACTTCCTTGACCGAACCAACTACCTCCAGGATCAGTTTTTGCAGCAGTTCTGGCTTCTGGGTTTCGTCACCGACTAAACGTTGCACTTCCCCTGTAAACCGTTGGGTCAATTGACTTTTGAGTGTCAAGACCGTATCACGGAAAGCGACCTCTAAGGCTTGGTTGGCTGCCCGTTCCAAGTTTTGGGACTCTTCCCTCGCTTGTTTGACGATTTGAGCAGCCTGTTTCTCGGCTTGCTTGATAATAGAATCAGCCCGATTTTCGGCCTCTTTGACGATCTGCTCAGCTTCGGTGCGACCGCTATTGACCCCTTCATTGCGTAAACGATCAATTAATGCCTCCACGCCAGAGGCTACTTGGGCTGGATTGGATATTTTATTTTTCGCCATGCTAGTCTCCTCCTTATTGGGGTATTCCTTGACCCAATACCAGGGCAAACACCAGGGCAAACACGGCGAAGCCCTCTACAATGGCGGCCGGGGCCAATGCTAGACCAAAGATTTCCGGTTTGCCCTTAGCTGCGGCGATCGCCGAGGCACAGGCTAAACCTTGGTAAACGGCACTCAAGAGAAACGCTAAGCCCGCTCCCAGTCCGATTCCAAACAGACCCCCGGCGGCTTCGGCTGTGATAGTAGGGCGATTAAGGGCAAACATAACCACAATGCCATAAATAGACATGGAAGAGGGTAGAGCCGACAGTCCCACAAAGCGGCCATAGCCGCCCTTAAGTTCTACCATGGCACCAATGGCTGCCTGTCCAGCAATGGTACAGCCGATGGCACTGCCGATGGCCGCTAAACCAACGGCGGAGTATAGCCCGAACCATCCTAATAGAATTACAAAATCATTCATCAAGTATGCTCCTTCTTGGTAAAGGCATGGAATGGGTATCCTTCTTCTGAAAGACCCCAGTTAAAAAACTCAATCACATTCAGACGAACGCCATGGACAAAACAGGCCAAGATAGCCATACTTAAATTTATGGTATGGCCCAGCAACAGAATCAGCAGACCGAGCAACAGCCCGAGTACCGGCATCCCTTCAATCACCTGTTGGGCCAAGGTATTGAAGGTAAGTGCCAAGGAACCACTGGCCAGTCCTAGGGCAAACAGCCGTAGATAACTCAAAACATCTCCGAAGAGCTTGGTGATTCCAGTTAATGCACCTAATCCGGACACCACTCGCAAGGGAAAATTTTGGCGACTACCTAGAAAGTCCCCTAAAAAGACGACGAAGAACCCACCAACTAAAAGACCAATGGCCAAATTCTGCCAGCCCAAAATTAACCAAGTAAAGCCCCCAAAAATGACCGCAATCCAGCCTATCGGCTTCGCTTTGTCAGGAAATCCAACGCCATGATAGGCAGCTACCCCATTGGCAAAGGCCAGATGTAGACAACCAATGGCGATGGAAAGCTTCATCATGGCATTGAAATTTTGGAGATTCAGCACTTTAAGGCTAGCCAGTAATGACCCCTCTGGGGGTTCAACGCCAAAATAACTCCCCACCATCACCCCGTAGATTACCGATGCAGTCAGAATCACCACAGCATAGATGCGAGTGCTTCTGCCACTGTCACTTTGTCCCATCCGCTTCCAAAAATAGAGCAGTCCTGCCCAAAGCAGCAGGGCATAGCCGGTGTCGGCCAAAATCATGGCAAAAAACAGGGCAAAGGAAAAGAAGACAGTGGTTGAGGGGTCCCAAGTGCGATAACCGGGGGTTTCGTAAAAAGTGACTAGGGCTTCTCCTCCCTTGAAGGCCGGTGGATTTTCCATCAGCGTCGGTGGGGTTTCATCTGGTTTGGGGGGTTCGGCGAAGAATGCCAGTCCCTGCTGTTCAGCAAAGAGGTCTAGTTGCTTTAAGTTTCGCTTGGGCATCCAGCCTTGAACCATGAAGATCCCGTCTTCTTCTTTCGTTTGTCTGCTCGCCTCTTGCAACACTGTCTGATCTTCAGCACGGGCTAGATTTTTAGACAGTAAGAATATCCAGCGACTGAGGGCTTCTTGCTCTGCCCGAATTTCATCTAGCTCGATTTCTACCTCTTCCAACTGGTGTTGCAGTTCCTCTGGGGAAATGGAACCAGCCCGAGTTCGGGGGATAGGCAAAGCATCTGAGGGCGGTTCTTTTTGGGCGATGACCACCAGATAGACATGGAGATTATCCTCTCCCACTATCTGCCAGGGAAGCTCTTCTAGCTCCTGAATCTTTTTGGCTTTTGTGTGGGGTACTTGGTAAAACCAAAGCCGATAGCCCCCCAGTTCCTTTAAATCTGGCAAGGTGAACTTGCCCCAAGGTTCCAGATTTTTAAGCCGATTGCTGAGAAACAGTCGTTTGTCTTCGGCCTCCCTCTGCTTCTGCTGATTAGCCAGTGCCTCCCTCACGACCTGATCGAGATCGAACTTAGCCTCGTCACGCACTTGATGCCGCCGTCGCGGAACATCCATAATATAGTGCAGGGCTTTTTGGGCATCTTCGTAACGATCGCTCTTACCAAATTCCGTTTCTTTGGGTGGCGGTTGCAGAGGAATAAGGTGCATACAGCCCAATTTTTGCAAGCCTTCAAGTACCTTGGGCTTGTCAATGCCTAACCCAAAAACCGTTACTTTGTTTAAGGGGATAATACTCATCCTGGTTGCTTCTCCTTCTTGCGCTTGGCCAACTTGGAGTTAACCACCCCGGCTCGCTCAGCATCAGCTAAATAAATCTGAATCTTTTTAATATTCGCCTTGGTCTGGGGAATGAGAACCTTGTCAAAGAGATTAAACCGTTGCGTAATCACTCGTTCTGCCTGATTGAGCAACTTGACTCGCTGCTGTCCCACTTGTTGCTCAATGTTGGCTTCTAGGGCAACTCGTAACAATTGTACCAAACGATCTACCCAAAAGGGTTTGCTCAAGAGTGCATAATTATCCACCTCAATTTGCAGTTGATTAACTTTGGGTAGCCAAGTCCCCATGACATTTTCTTGCACGAAATCAACGCCTGTCACTTTCACCAGACCTTTGAGATTAATCAGATCGTTAGAGAGCATAGGTAAATCTTTGGCGATCGCTGATTCGAGTTCTTCTAATTTCTGTTGAGTTTGGGCAAGCTTTTCTCTAGCCTTAGCTCGTTCGGCACTGATTTGGCGGCGTTTGAGATCTAAGGAGGGTAAAACATCCTCAAAGGTCTTCAATTGTTGTTTCTGTTTGGTTAGAGATGCTTTGGTTAAGGATAGTCTAGCCATTGAAGCTTAATCCTCCTCGAGTAAGGAAATTAGTATTTCTCGGGGATGAAACGCCTCTCTTTTGGAGAAAGCTGATCGTCGTACTTATTCGCCATATTTCGTTCTCCTAGTTTGACTTTTTTGGGGGTTACGTCTTCATAAGGAATTAAACTGAGGAAATGGGAGATACAATTGAGACGGGCGCGTTTTTTGTCATCCGCGGGGACAATATACCAGGGGGCATGATCAGTATCAGTGGCCAGTAACATATCATCCCTTGCCTCGGAATAATCATACCAACGTTGGTATGATTCTACATCCATGGGGCTTAACTTCCAGATTTTACGCGGATCGTCGATTCGGTCTTGAAAACGCCGTTCTTGCTCTTCCATACTGGTATCTAACCAATACTTAATCAGTTGAATCCCTGACTCTTTGATCATCTGTTCAAAAAAAGGTATGTACTGCAGAAAGCGCACATATTGTAGCTTTGTACAAAAGCCCATCACTCGCTCCACTCCCGCACGATTATACCAACTGCGATCAAAGATGACGATTTCTCCGGCCGCAGGGAAATGTTCGATGTAGCGTTGCACATATAATTGGGTTTTTTCCCGCTCTGAAGGAGTCGGTAAAGCAACAACGCGGAACACCCTAGGGCTGACCCGTTCGGTGATCCGCTTGATGATACCGCCTTTTCCGGCTGCATCTCGCCCTTCAAAGACCACAATAATTCTGAGTCTTTTTTCTTGCACCCAGTATTGTAATTTAACCAGTTCAGCATGAAGCTTCGTTAATTCGGCTTCGTATTCTTTGTTCGATAGTTTTGGCGGCTTGTCTGAAAGATTTTTCGTTTTTTTTGTCATCAACTTATCTCCATACTCTCAGACTGTCGTTTCTTAGGAAAATACTTATCGATGAGTGCCTGTTTCATCAATAGTTCCTGGGGGTCAAAACACTCGGCTAAAGTCTGCCAAGCTAGATCCAGTGCCTGTTCCAAGGGGCAAGAAACATTAATATCCATAAATCTTTTTTGGAACAACTCACCAAACTTTAATAACTTATGATCGTACTCAGATAACTCAAAAGCCATGGCCTGTTTTTGTTCAGCATCTCTAGCACCAGAGTAAAAGCGAATCATGGTATTCATGATTTGACCATGATCTTCACGAGTGACTTTGCCAATCACATTTTGTTTCAGTCGAGACAAAGAACCAAAGGGATCAAGTTTGCCATCATGAAGGTAAAACTGACCCTCAGTAATATAGCCTGTGTTATCAGGAACGGGATGCGTTACGTCATCCCCTGGCATAGTTGTTACCGTCAACACTGTTACTGACCCCCCTTGGGCATAGTCCGCTGCTTTTTCATAACGACGGGCTAATTGAGAATACAAGTCCCCTGGATAGCCTCGGTTGGCAGGGACTTGATCCATAGAAATACTAATTTCTTTGAGGGCATCAGCAAAGGCCGTCATATCTGATAGCAGCACTAAAACCCGCTTCCCTTCTTCCACAGCAAAGTGTTCGGCCACCGCTAAGGCCATGTCTGGAATCAACATCCGTTCCACAATAGGATCGGAAGCAACATTGACAAACATCACCGTCCGCGAAAAGACCCCTGCATCTTCAAAGGCTTGACGAAAGAAATAATAGTCATCGAAAATTAGTCCTAGTCCCCCAAAAACCACAATATCCGAATCGGCTTGAACTCCAATACGAGCGAGGAAAGCGTTAAAGGGTTCCCCCGAAACCGAGAAGATGGGGATCTTTTGGCTTTCCACCAGACAGTTAAAAATATCGATCATGGGAACATTAGTGCGGATCATCTTCGAGGCTAAGATGCGCCTCATGGGATTGACTGATGGGCCACCGATGGTCACTTTGGGATCTTGTGACAGTTCGGGTCCTCCGTCTATAGGTTCTCCGGTTCCCCGAAACACCCTTCCTAAAATATTTTCTGAATAAGTCACTTTCATCGGATGACCGAGAAAGCTTACGGATGAATCTGTTGAAATCCCTTTAGTTCCTTTAAACACTTGGAGAGCAACGGTATCTCCTTTAAGGTTAATAACTTGAGCTAAAGAAAGGCTTCCATCACTATTTTCTACCACAGCTAGGTCTCCGAAGCGTGGGCTATTCTCTTGCTGGTGTGCAGTCTCAGGAACTTGAACACGGATAATGTCGCCGATAATCTCCAAAATCTTGGAATAACGAACAAGTGCTTGTAGCATGAGATGATTTCGCTAATAAGAGGCTAAGCACTTTTTATGTTAGTTGCTCAACAAAGAGAATTAGAAGATGCGCTTCAGAATTGCATCAATTTTTAACAATTATCAAACCTTTTTTTCTCAAGGTCGAGGATTTCCTAAGTTTAAGAATCGGAGTACATTTCGTTCATTTACCTATGCTACTGGAGTTAAAATAAAAGGCAATAAAATATATTTACCTAAGTAGAATCTTTACCACGTCAGGCGGTGCGGCAGCACTCGCGCAGCGAGATCGCTAATACTCAACCTGAGATTACTCCTCAACCGTCACCGTCACCAAAAACGTCACCACCACCAGCCGTCATTAATAACCAATTAGTTGCTAACCTTCCCACTTGTAACGTCAAACCAGGGTCAGTTTATGATGGGGATACTTTACGGGTGTTGTGTAACTGAACTTCCCCTTTGACAAAATCCCATAACGTATGCCGCATAAGGGATAGCCCGAATAAACAGGGGGTCATTACTGGGGACAAATGGAAGAAATCCCTAACAAATTTAAAGCTTTTTGTTGTAGTTCAGTAGGTCGAGTTATCTTGTCAAAAACATATTTTCCACTTTCTAACGAACACTCAACTGT
>NEED01000019.1 GCA_002110465.1 unicellular cyanobacterium SU2
ATAGATGGGGATGGAGACCTCGATGCTTTTGTGGGTAACGACGATGGAAATACCCTGTATTTTGAGAATACAGGGAATGCAACTAATCCCCAGTTTGCTGCTCGTATTACAAACCCCTTTGGTTTAACCGATGTGAGATATTTGGCCAGACCCAGTTTTGTCGATATAGATGGGGATGGAGACCTCGATGCTTTTGTGGGCAACAGTCAGGGAAATACCCTGTATTTTGAGAATACAGGGAATGCAACTAATCCCCAGTTTGCTGCTCGTATTGCCAACCCCTTTGGTTTAGATAATGTGGGTTCTGTGTCCAGTCCCAGTTTGGTCGATATAGATGGGGATGGAGACCTCGATGCTTTTGTGGGTAACGACGATGGAAATACCCTGTATTTTGAGAATACAGGGAATGCAACTAATCCCCAGTTTGCTGCTCGTATTACAAACCCCTTTGGTTTAATCAATGTGGGATCTTTTGCCAGTCCCAGTTTGGTCGATATAGATGGGGATGGAGACCTCGATGCTTTTGTGGGTAATTTAGATGGAAATACCCTGTATTTTGAGAATACAGGGAATGCAACTACTCCCCAGTTTGCTGCTCGTATTACCAACCCCTTTGGTTTAACCGATGTGGGATCTTTTGCCAGTCCCAGTTTTGTCGATATAGATGGGGATGGAGACCTTGATGCTTTTGTGGGTAACCAGAGTGGAAATACCGTATATTTTGAGAATAATCAATCACCAATATTAGAATCTATAGCCAATGTCAACCTAGCAGAAAATGCCCTACCAAATAGCCTTATTACCATCGCCCAAGCCAGTGATATTCAAGGAGATACTCTAACCTATTCCTTAGACTCACCTCCTACTAATGGCACTAACCCAATATTTGCTATTGATAGCAGTAATGGACGAATTACTCTAACCGAAGCAGGAGCTAATTATATTGACTTTGAATCAGGGATAACCAGTTATGACCTAACCGTAGAAGTAACCGATGGAAATTCCACAGTTAGTGAAACATTTACCATCAATTTGACAGATATTGTTGAAGAAAATCCTAACTTTTTAACCCCCAGTCCCAACCCCTTCGGTTTAGATAATGTGGGCTCTTTGGCCAGTCCCCGTTTGGTCGATATAGATGGGGATGGAGACCTCGATGCTTTTGTGGGTAATCAAGACGGCAATACCCTGTATTTTGAGAATACAGGGAATGCAACTAATCCCCAGTTTGCTTCCCCTAATACCAACCCCTTTGGTTTAACAAATGTGGGCTCTTTGGCCAGTCCCAGTTTGGTCGATATAGATGGGGATGGAGACCTCGATGCTTTTGTGGGTAACCAGAGTGGAAATACCCTGTATTTTGAGAATACAGGGAATGCAACTAATACCCAGTTTGCTTCCCCTAATACCAACCCCTTTGGTTTAATCGATGTGGGATTTAGAACCAGACCCAGTTTGGTCGATATAGATGGGGATGGAGACCTCGATGCTTTTGTGGGTAATCAAGACGGCAATACCCTGTATTTTGAGAATACAGGGTATGCAACTAATCCCCAGTTTGCTTCCCCTAATACCAACCCCTTTGGTTTAACCGATGTGGGATTTAGAGCCAGACCCAGTTTTGTCGATATAGATGGGGATGGAGATCTCGATGCTTTTGTGGGAAATAATGCTGGCAATACCCTGTATTTTGAGAATACAGGGAATGCAACTAATCCCCAGTTTGCTTCCCCTAATACCAACCCCTTTGGTTTAACCGATGTGGGATATTTTGCCAGTCCCAGTTTTGTCGATATAGATGGGGATGGAGACCTCGATGCTTTTGTGGGGAATAATGTAGGAGAAACCCTGTATTTTGAGAATAATTTTGCGCCGACATTAGAATCTATAGCCAATGTCAACCTAGCAGAAAATGCCCTACCGAATAACTTAATCACCATAGCCGCAGCTAGTGACAGTGATGGAGATACATTAACCTATTCCTTAGACAATCCCCCAACTGATGACACTAACCCTTTATTTGCTATTGATAGCAGTAATGGACGAATTACTCTAACCGAAGCAGGAGCTAATTATATTGACTTTGAATCAGGAATTACCAGCTATGAGCTAACGGTAGAAGTATCTGATGGAAATTCGACAGATAGTCAAAGTTTCACTATCAATCTGACGGATATAGTTGAAGAAAATCCTAACTTTTTAACAGCAAGTACCAACCCCTTTGGTTTAACCGATGTGGGCTCTTTGGCCAGTCCCCGTTTGGTCGATATAGATGGGGATGGAGACCTCGATGCTTTTGTGGGCAACAGTCAGGGAAATACCCTGTATTTTGAGAATACAGGGAATGCAACTAATCCCCAGTTTGCTGCTCGTATTGCCAACCCCTTTGGTTTAACAAATGTGGGCTCTTTTGCCAGTCCCCGTTTGGTCGATATAGATGGGGATGGAGACCTCGATGCTTTTGTGGGTAACCAGAGTGGAAATACCCTGTATTTTGAGAATACAGGGAATGCAACTAATCCCCAGTTTGCTGCTCGTATTACCAACCCCTTTGGTTTAACCGATGTGGGTTCTGTGTCCAGTCCCCATTTGGTCGATATAGATGGGGATGGAGACCTCGATGCTTTTGTGGGTAATTTAGATGGAAATACCCTGTATTTTGAGAATACAGGGAATGCAACTAATCCCCAGTTTGCTGCTCGTATTACCAACCCCTTTGGTTTAACCGATGTGGGCTCTTTTGCCAGTGCCAGTCCCCGTTTGGTCGATATAGATGGGGATGGAGACCTCGATGCTTTTGTGGGCAACAGTCAGGGAAATACCCTGTATTTTGAGAATACAGGGAATGCAACTAATCCCCAGTTTGCTGCTCGTATTACAAACCCCTTTGGTTTAACAAATGTGGGAATTTATGCCAATCCCAGTTTTGTCGATATAGATGGGGATGGAGACCTCGATGCTTTTGTGGGTAACGTTGATGGAAATACCCTGTATTTTGAGAATAATTTTGCGCCGGTCTTAGAAACAATAGCAGAGGTCAACCTAGCAGAAAATGCCCTACCAAATAGCCTTATTACCATCGCCCAAGCCAGTGATATTCAAGGAGATACTCTAACCTATTCCTTAGACTCACCTCCTACTAATGGCACTAACCCAATATTTGCTATTGATAGCAGTAATGGACGAATTACTCTAACCGAAGCAGGAGCTAATTATATTGACTTTGAATCAGGGATAACCAGCTATGACCTAACCGTAGAAGTAACCGATGGAAATTCCACAGTTAGTGAAACATTTACCATCAATTTGACAGATATTGTTGAAGAAAATCCTAACTTTTTAACAGCAAGTACCAACCCCTTCGGTTTAGATAATGTGGGCTCTTTTGCCAGTCCCCGTTTGGTCGATATAGATGGGGATGGAGACCTCGATGCTTTTGTGGGTAATTTAGATGGAAATACCCTGTATTTTGAGAATACAGGGAATGCAACTAATCCCCAGTTTGCTTCCCCTAATACCAACCCCTTCGGTTTAACAAATGTGGGCTCTTTGGCCAGTCCCCGTTTTGTCGATATAGATGGGGATGGAGACCTTGATGCTTTTGTGGGTAACATTGAGGGTAATACCCTGTATTTTGAGAATACAGGGAATGCAACTAATCCCCAGTTTGCTTCCCCTAATACCAACCCCTTTGGTTTAACCGATGTGGGTTCTGTGTCCAGTCCCAGTTTTGTCGATATAGATGGGGATGGAGACCTCGATGCTTTTGTGGGTAACAACGATGGAAATACCCTGTATTTTGAGAATACAGGGAATGCAACTAATACCCAGTTTGCTGCTCGTATTACAAACCCCTTTGGTTTAATCAATGTGGGCTCTTTGGCCAGTCCCAGTTTTGTCGATATAGATGGGGATGGAGACCTCGATGCTTGTGTGGGTAACAGAGATGGTAATACCCTGTATTTTGAGAATACAGGGAATGCAACTAATCCCCAGTTTGCTTCCCCTAATACCAACCCCTTCGGTTTAGATAATGTGGGCTCTTTTGCCAGTCCCAGTTTTGTCGATATAGATGGGGATGGAGACCTCGATGCTTTTGTGGGTAACCAGAGTGGAAATACCGTATATTTCGAGAATAATCAATCACCAATATTAGAATCTATAGCCAATGTTAACCTAGCAGAAAATGCCCTACCGAATAACTTAATCACCATAGCCGCAGCTAGTGACAGTGATGGAGATACATTAACCTATTCCTTAGACAATCCCCCAACTGATGACACTAACCCTTTATTTGCTATTGATAGCAGTAATGGACGAATTACTCTAACCGAAGCAGGAGCTAATTATATTGACTTTGAATCAGGGATAACCAGCTATGACCTAACCGTAGAAGTAACCGATGGAAATTCCACAGTTAGTGAAACATTTACCATAAATCTGACGGATATAGTTGAAGAGAATCCCAACTTTCTCACTGCTAGTACCAACCCCTTTGGTTTAACCGATGTGCGAGGTTCTGCCAGTCCCAGTTTGGTCGATATAGATGGGGATGGAGACCTCGATGCTTTTGTGGGTAACGTTGATGGTAATACCCTGTATTTTGAGAATACAGGGAATGCAACTAATCCCCAGTTTGCTTCCCCTAATACAAACCCCTTTGGTTTAACCGATGTGGGTTCTGTGTCCAGACCCAGTTTTGTCGATATAGATGGGGATGGAGACCTCGATGCTTTTGTGGGCAACAGTCAGGGAAATACCCTGTATTTTGAGAATACAGGGAATGCAACTAATCCCCAGTTTGCTGCTCGTATTCGCAACCCCTTTGGTTTAGATAATGTGGGCTCTTTTGCCAGTCCCCGTTTGGTCGATATAGATGGGGATGGAGACCTCGATGCTTTTGTGGGAAATAATGCTGGAAATACCCTGTATTTTGAGAATACAGGGAATGCAACTAATCCCCAGTTTGCTGCTCGTATTACAAACCCCTTTGGTTTAACCGATGTGGGATCTAATGCCAGTCCCCGTTTGGTCGATATAGATGGGGATGGAGACCTCGATGCTTTTGTGGGAAATAATGCTGGAAATACCCTGTATTTTGAGAATACAGGGAATGCAACTAATCCCCAGTTTGCCTCCCCTAGTACCACCCCCTTTGGTTTAATCAATGTGGGTTCTGTGTCCAGTCCCAGTTTTGTCGATATAGATGGGGATGGAGACCTCGATGCTTTTGTGGGTAACCAGAGTGGAAATACCCTGTATTTTGAGAATAATTTTGCGCCGGTCTTAGAAACAATAGCAGAGGTCAACCTAGCAGAAAATGCCCTACCAAATAGCCTTATTACCATCGCCCAAGCCAGTGATATTCAAGGAGATACTCTAACCTATTCCTTAGACTCACCTCCTACTAATGGCACTAACCCAATATTTGCTATTGATAGCAGTAATGGACGAATTACTCTAACCGAAGCAGGAGCTAATTATATTGACTTTGAATCAGGGATAACCAGCTATGACCTAACCGTAGAAGTAACCGATGGAAATTCCACAGTTAGTGAAACATTTACCATCAATTTGACAGATATTGTTGAAGAAAATCCTAACTTTTTAACAGCAAGTACCAACCCCTTCGGTTTAGATAATGTGGGCTCTTTTGCCAGTCCCCGTTTGGTCGATATAGATGGGGATGGAGACCTCGATGCTTTTGTGGGTAATTTAGATGGAAATACCCTGTATTTTGAGAATACAGGGAATGCAACTAATCCCCAGTTTGCTTCCCCTAATACCAACCCCTTTGGTTTAACAAATGTGGGTTCTTTGGCCAGTCCCCGTTTTGTCGATATAGATGGGGATGGAGACCTTGATGCTTTTGTGGGTAACATTGATGGTAATACCCTGTATTTTGAGAATACAGGGAATGCAACTAATTCCCAGTTTGCTTCCCCTAATACAAACCCCTTTGGTTTAACCGATGTGGGTTCTGTGTCCAGTCCCAGTTTTGTCGATATAGATGGGGATGGAGACCTCGATGCTTTTGTGGGTAACGTTGATGGTAATACCCTGTATTTTGAGAATACAGGGAATGCAACTAATACCCAGTTTGCTGCTCGTATTACAAACCCCTTTGGTTTAATCAATGTGGGCTCTTTGGCCAGTCCCAGTTTTGTCGATATAGATGGGGATGGAGACCTCGATGCTTGTGTGGGTAACAGAGATGGTAATACCCTGTATTTTGAGAATACAGGGAATGCAATTAATCCCCAGTTTGCTTCCCCTAATACCAACCCCTTCGGTTTAGATAATGTGGGCTCTTTTGCCAGTCCCAGTTTTGTCGATATAGATGGGGATGGAGACCTCGATGCTTTTGTGGGTAACCAGAGTGGAAATACCGTATATTTCGAGAATAATCAATCACCAATATTAGAATCTATAGCCAATGTCAACCTAGCAGAAAATGCCCTACCGAATAACTTAATCACCATAGCCGCAGCTAGTGACAGTGATGGAGATACATTAACCTATTCCTTAGACAATCCCCCAACTGATGACACTAACCCTTTATTTGCTATTGATAGCAGTAATGGACGAATTACTCTAACCGAAGCAGGAGCTAATTATATTGACTTTGAATCAGGGATAACCAGCTATGACCTAACCGTAGAAGTCACCGATGGAAATTCCACAGTTAGTGAAACATTTACCATAAATCTGACGGATATAGTTGAAGAGAATCCCAACTTTTTAACCCCTGAAACCAACCCCTTCAATTTGAGTGATGTAGGAAGTTTTGCCAGTCCGAGCTTGGTAGACATAGATGGGGACGGAGACCTAGATGCTTTTGTGGGTAATGGGGATGGTAATATTATCTATTTTGAGAAGATAGAGAATGCCAATGGTCGCAGCTTTGCCACTGCAAATAATAACCCCTTCGGTTTAATTGATGTAGGAACTTATGCTAGTCCGAGCTTCGTCGATATAGATGGAGACGGAGACCTCGATGCAATTGTCGGAAATTATGATGGTGACACCCTATTTTATGAGAATACAGGGAATGCTACAGATCCAAGTTTTGTTTTTCGTAGCACTAACCCCTTCGGATTAACCGATGTAGGAAGTTATGCCACTCCAAGCTTCGTCGATATTGATGGAGATGGAGACTTTGATGCAATGGTAGGTAACGTAAATGGGAATACCCTATTTTATGAAAATACAGGGAATGCTACCAATGCCACTTTCGCTGCCCCAAGCACGAACCTCTTCGGATTAACCGACGTAGGGAACAATGCCACTCCAAGCTTCGTAGACATAGATGGGGACGGAGACCTCGATGCTTTAATTGGGAAACGAAATGGGACAACCTTATACTACGAGAATACAGGAAATGTAACTGATGCCAGTTTTGCCTTTCGTAGTATCAACCCCTTCGGATTAGATGATGTAGGAAACATAGCTAGTCCCACCTTCGTAGACATAGATGGAGACGGAGACCTAGATGGTTTTGTGGGGAATAATCTTGGCAATATAGAGTTCTTTGAAAATAATCAAGCACCCGTATTAGGGACAATTGCTGATGTTAACCTAGCCGAAAATGCCTTGGCTGATACGTTGATTGCCGAAGCGGTAGCCACTGATAGTGACGGAGACCCCCTAACCTATTCCTTAGTAAATCCCCCTACTAATAGCAGTAATCAGCCATTATTCGCCATAGATTCCACAGGAGAGATCACCCTAACCGATGCTGGCGCACAAGAAATAGACTTTGAATCAGGAATAACCAGCTATGACCTAATCGTAGAAGTATCTGATGGAAATTTAACAGATACTCAGACCTTTACCATCAACCTAACCAATATTATTGAAGGAGTTCCCAACTTTGTCACAGCAAGTAGCAACCCCTTCGGATTAGATAATGTAGGAGCTAATGCCCATCCAGCTTTCGTAGACATAGATGGGGATGGGGACCAAGATTTATTAGTGGGGAACGGGGCAGGGAACCTGATCTTTTATAAAAATACAGGAAGTACAAGTAGTCCAAGTTTTGCCGATTCTAGCACCAACCCCTTCAGTCTAAGTAATGAGGGAGCTTTGGCTCGTCCAGCTTTCATCGATATTGATGGGGACGGAGACCAAGACTTATTTATCGGAAACAATGCTGGCGATATTTTATTTTACGAGAATACAGGGGATACCAATAATCCAAGTTTTGCCAGTCCTAATACAAACCCCTTCGGGTCTTTAGCTAGTCCTACCTTCATAGATATTGACACAGATGGAGACCAAGACTTATTCGTTGGGAAGCGAGATGGCAATATTTTATATTATGAGAATATAGGAAGTACAAGTAGTCCCGGTTTTGCCGATTCTAGCACCAACCCCTTCAATCTGAGTAATGAGGGGGGGATAGCCAGTCCCACTTTCATCGATATTGATGGAGATGGGGACATGGATGTGTTCATGGGAAACCGATATGGCGAAACCCTGTATTTTGAGAATACAGGGGATGCCAATAATCCAAGTTTTGCCGATTCTAGCAGCAACCCCTTCGGAATAGAGAATGTAGAAAGAAATAGCGTTGCTACCTTCGTAGACATAGATGGAGACAAAGACTTTGATATATTCCTCGGAAACTTCGACGGCAATATCGTCTTCCAAGAGAATAATCAAGCACCCATCTTACAAGACATAGCCGACAAAGACTTAGCCGAAAATACTGTAGCTGATACCTTAATAATCCAAGCCGAAGCCACCGATAGCGACGGGGACACTCTAACCTACTCATTAGTCAATCCCCCCGAAAATAGCAACAACCAGCCATTATTTGCCATAGACCCCACCACAGGAGAACTCACCCTAACCAATGCCGGCGCACAAGAAATTGACTTTGAATCAGGAATAACCAGCTATACCCTAACCGTAGAAGTAAGCGATGATAATTCAACAGAAAATCAAAGTTTCACCCTAAATATCACAGATATTAACGAAGCCCCCACCGCTATCGCCTTAAGTAATAACAGCATTAACGAAAATAGTGCTGACAACAGGGTAATAGGAACCCTAAGCACCACAGACGAAGACAATGGGGACACATTCACCTACAGCCTAGTAGATGATGCCCAAGGACGCTTTGCCCTCAATGGAAATCAATTAATCGTTGGCAATGGTGCATTATTAGACTATGAAACCAATCAATTCCACACCATTGAAATTGAAACCACAGACAGTGGAGGATTAAGCTTTACTGAGCAATTCACCATTAATATCAACGACCTAGAACCAGAAGGGTTTAATCTAACGACGATGGCTGAATATGGCAAAGTTTCAGTAAACCATCTCGGAACCACCATAACCCTAAGCCATAACTTCAGTAACCCCATCATCTTTGCCCTACCTCCCTCAGAGGTAGGACCTGCCTTTGGCAACATTCGCATTACAGAAATTAACAACAGTAGCAATGACAGCTTTACCCTTCAATTCCAAGAAGGGAGTTACTTAGACGGAAATCATGCCACAGAAACCGTCCATTATCTGGTACTAGAAGCAGGGTCGTGGATATTAGAAGATGGAACCACCTTAGAAGTAGGAACCGTTGATAGCAATACCAATAATTGGGCTACCGTAGATTTCAATCCAACCAATTCATTTAGCAATACGCCTGCTGTATTCACTCAAATTCAATCAGACAATGATCCCGACTTTACCACCACTCGCCAACGGTTAACGGATATCAATGGATTTGAGACACTGATTGAAAAAGAAGAAGCGATTAACACCTTTGCTAATGAAACCGTCGGTTATTTCGCCATGGAAACCGCAACAGGAACCTGGAGTGGCAATGATTATGAAGTGGGGATAACCACAGATAGTGTGACTCACAATGGTTTCACCCAAAACTTTACCACAGGTTTTAGTGAAACCCCCAATCTGATTGCTTCTTTAGCCACCACCGATGGGGGAGATACCTCTGTCTTACGTTATGATAATCTTGATGCAACGGGGGTAGAATTCACCGTTCAAGAAGACCAAAGTTTTGACACAGAAACCAGTCATACCACTGAACAAGTCAGCTTTTTAGCACTGACAGGCAGTGGATTACTTGAAGCCAACCCAGTTATTTTAGCCGAAACCACCATTGCTGAATACGGACAAGCCTCCGTAGATCATACAGGAACCACCATAAACCTAAGCCATAACTTCGTGAACCCCGTAATCTTTGCCCTACCCCCTTCTGATATAGGACCTGCCTTTGGCAACATTCGCATTACAGAGATTAACAATAATCTGAGTGATAGTTTTACTCTTCAATTCCAAGAAGCTAATTACCTAGATGGATTTCATGCCCTAGAAACGGTTCATTATCTGGTGGTAGAAGCAGGAAACTGGACTTTAGAAGATGGAACTACGTTAGAAGTAGGAACGGTTGATAGTAATACCAGTAGTTGGACAGCAGTAGACTTCAATCAAACCAATTCATTTAGCAATACACCTGCCGTATTCACTCAAATTCAATCAGGAAATGATCCCGACTTTACCAACACTCGTCAACGAGCAACCGATACCAATGGATTTGAGTCACTGATTGAAAAAGAACAGGCCATTAACACCTTTGCGAGTGAAACCGTGGGTTATTTAGCCATGGAAACCGCAACAGGAACCTGGAGTGGCAACCCCTATGAAGTGGGAATAACAGAAGATAGCGTGACTCATACTGGATTTACTCAAGACTTTACCACAGTCTTTAATGAACCCCCCAATCTGATTGCTTCTTTAGCCACCACCGATGGGCCAGATCCGTCTGTATTACGCTATGAGAATCTCGGTTCAACATCTGTACAATTCACTGTTCAAGAGGAACAAAGTTTTGACACAGAAACCAATCATACTACTGAGAAAGTCAGCTTTTTGGCACTTGAAGGCAGTGGACTTTTAACGGGAACTGGTAGTTTCTTGCTTTAAAATAGTATTTTAGGCTGAGGAAGGAGTTCGGAGGTCGGAGTTATCGTGTAGAAGTATTCTCTTCATCAGAAGACTTGACTTTTGAGCTTAAAAACGTTAAAGCTTCGGCTACGCTCAGCTTTAACTATTTTCAACTATAGCAACCGCCAAGGCAGTTAGGACATTTTTTCAGACTCAAACCTAATAGCAGCAAGCTTTTTGCCCTTACGGGGTGACAAAAAGGTTAAAGTGTAGGCTGGGTGTGGGGTGTGGGGTGTAGTGAAAATATGATGATCGTTCCAAACTTTGATAGCCTGTTAAAGAAGATCAGTTATGGTTAATCGGCTTTGATCGGTTAAAAATCAGAGGGTTATCTTCTAAATTTTCCCCACACCCTACCCCCTACCCCCTACACCCTGTCTTCACTAGAAGCTGGTCGTCACCCCATGAACTTTTGTCCTCCTGCTATAACTCGCCAACCTGAGTTCGATATAAAGAAATTTATAGGCAACTTGTAACAATCAAAAGTCTTAAACCATGATTATCTCATGAAGAAAATTTCAACTCCGAACACCTAACCCCTAACCCCGAACACCTAACACCTAACCCCTAACCCCTAACCCCTAACCCCGAAGCCACAAAAAAACCCATTGAATAAGAATGCCAACCCCCTCCCTAAAAATTAGTACATCCAATGAATTGGCTAATTGGCTGATAACTGAGCAAATTAGCCTAGCCTTCACCACCTATCAAACAAATCGGCTATTTTGCCTAGGAACAAAACCAGACGGACAAATTGCCCTCCAAGAAAGGTTATTCGACAAACCCATGGGACTGTTTGCCCAAGGAGATAAGCTATATATGAGTACCCGTTATCAAATATGGCAATTAGATAACCTACTCAGACCAGGAGAAGAAAGATATGGATGCGATCGCCTGTACATTCCGAAACTATCCCACACCACAGGGGATCTCAATGTTCATGAAGTCGTATTAAACAACGCAGGGGACGTACTTTTTGTCAATACCGATTTTAGCTGTTTAGCACGGCTGAACCCCGACTACAGCTTTGAACCAATCTGGAAACCACCTTTTAT
>NEED01000020.1 GCA_002110465.1 unicellular cyanobacterium SU2
GATTGTGCAAAGGATATTTGAATGTCTTCTGGTTGTTTAATCTTTTCAAGTGACGGTAATTTCTCCTCTGGTTTTCTTTGATTATCAATTAAACTGCTTAACATTATGCTCATGTGGTGTAATTCCTACAGGTGTTTCATTATATAAAAATGGAGGTTCCAAGGGCGCAACAGTTTCTTTTATGATTTCCACCCCTCAAACAGGTGTGGATTCTATGCTTGCCACCTATTCATTATTAGGATTACCATTCGCTTTATTAAGACCATTTATTGCATTTGTAACTGGTATATTTGGTGGATTAGTAACCAACAAAATAACTGACGAAAAGATCCCAACTTCATTTGTAGCAACACCAACTTCAACAAATAAGCATAAATATAAAATAAAAGCAATGATACATTATGCTTTTGTTGAATTCTTACAAGACATTGCAAAATGGTTATTGATAGGATTATTATTAGCAGCACTTATAGCTATGCTTGTACCTGATGACTTTTTCGGTGCTTATTTTAATAACCCGATATTAAGTATGCTTATAATTTTGTTGGCTTCTGTACCCTTATATGTTTGTGCTACTGGTTCTATTCCAATTGCTGCTGTGTTAATGGCAAAAGGGTTATCTCCAGGAACAGCCTTGGTATTTTTAATGGCAGGGCCAGCTACCAATGCAGCGACCATGGCAGTAATAGGAAAGACACTGGGCAGAAAAACACTTTTTGTTTATTTAGTAACCATAAGTCTGGGTGCTATATTTTTTGGTTTTCTTGTCGATTATTTTCTGCCTACTAGCTGGTTTAATATGTTAACAAATATGGGTGGTCATATACATGGAAATCATATTCTACCAGAATGGCTTAATTATGCGAGTACATTTTTGCTTATTGGAGCTATGTTATATGGCTACATCAAAATGAATTATTTTCAAACTTCAAAACAAAACATTCAAATTGACGAAAATATGGATGCAGTAAAAATTAAAGTAAAGGGCATGACTTGCAACCACTGTAAGGCAAATGTAGAAAATAACCTCAATCAATTAGAAGGAGTAAATAAAGCACAAGTAAACCTTGTTAATGAAGAAGTAATTATACAAGGGGAAAAACTTGATTTGGAAAGAATTAAAGGTACGGTTGAAGGTATTGGCTATGAGTATGTGAGTAGGGTTTAGTTAAAAGATATTATTTATTATAAATTCTACCATTAGTTCTACGTTGCTTAATGATTGATTATACATAGATATTTATAAACTCAAGGAAATTTTATATGGTTTAGCACAGAAAAATGAAAAAGTTACCCATCATATTATTATCATGCTTTATAATCTCTTGTAATTCAAATTTTAGGAAAAACGAAATTCAAATAGTTCATGATACATTAAGAATTATAGAAAAAAATGTTGACACTATTTATATCGAAATTTCAGATACTAACGATGTTATAAAATCTAATTATGATGAGATATCTGATACTGATGATTTTTCAAATACAGAATTCTATATTCAAGAACGACTACCCGAATGGTTTTTAAATACAGCTACACTTAATGGAGTCGATTTTCAAGAAGAATACGAATTCGATAATAGACTAAACCCTCTTTATCTGGAGGCTGACTTTAATGGTGACACGAATATTGATATAGTAATTCCGATTAAACAAAAAGAGAATGGTAAAGTCGGTTTTGCTATTATTCATGGAGAAACATATGAAATTTTCATTATTGGTGCTGGTAAAGAAGTGAAAAATGGACTTTCTGATAACATGAGTTATATTGATATTTGGAAAATCAATAGAAAAAAGTCTAACGAACCTGGGCTTGATGAAAACGGAGAAATTAACAAGAATGGTCCTCTAATACTAAAGAACCCATCAATTCAAGTTGAGAAGTCAGAAGTAGGTGGTGGACAGATTTACTGGGATGGTAACGAGTATATTTATTTCCATCAAACGTGTTAAATAAGCAAATGAGAAAAACTTAATAGTACAATCATCAAAAAATTATAAAAAAAATCAATATTTGTAAATATTTGATTATCAGATATTTATTTTTCTAATTGCTACAAACTTAATTCTTACTGCTACATTAATTCATTACTTCCTCGCCATTCGCTACATTTGGCTACCAATAATACCTTTAACCGTGAGCGAAATTAAAACTCAATCCCAACCCAATCTTTCATTTGAAACTAAAGGATTTGATTCCGAAAAACTCCTTCTTTTTTATAGACAACTTTTACTACCTAGGCTAGTTGAAGAAAAAATGCTCATTCTTTTGCGCCAAGGTAAAATTACAAAATGGTTTTCTGGAATGGGACAAGAGGCAGTATCGATTGGTGCTGCTCTGGCTATGCACAAAGAGGAATTCATTTTACCCATGCACCGAAACCTGGGAGTATTTACAACTAGAAAAGTTCCTTTACACAGATTATTCGGTCAATTTCAAGGCAAGCCATTAGGATTTTCAAAAGGGCGTGACCGTTCTTTTCACTTTGGTACAAAGGAACATTTTATTGTGGGTATGATCTCTCATTTAGGAGCCCAACTTTCTTTGGCAGATGGAATTGCTTTAGCGCACAAACTAGAAAATGAGAAAAAAGTAGTTTTGGCTTTCAGTGGAGATGGCGCTACTTCTGAAGGAGAATTTCATGAAGCCATGAATGTAGCGGCAGTTTGGGACTTACCCGTTGTCTTTGTCGTTGAAAATAATGGTTATGGGCTTTCAACACCCAATGTAGAACAATACCGCTGTTCTTTTATTTCTGATAAAGCAGAAGGATATGGAATGAAAGCCAAAAAAGTTGAAGGTAACAATATATTAGAAGTATATAATGCCATAAGTCATGCAAGAGAATATGCACTTACTCATCAAAAACCTGTTATAATTGAGGCACTCACTTTCAGGATGCGCGGGCATGAAGAAGCGTCTGGAACTAAATATGTACCCAAAGAAGTCATGGAGTTTTGGGCTACTAAAGATCCAGTCATCAATTTTGAAGCTTTTTTATTGGAGAAAGGCATTCTAACAGAAAAGGAAAAACAACAAATAACCGCAGACTTTAAAAAATATATTAATGATGAATGGCAAAAAGCGGAACAAGCTCCTAAACCCCAAGTACAAGTACAGCAAGAATTAGCCGATTTGTTTGCCGCTTCTAACTGGAAATTAACAGACCCTAATCTGCTCAAAACTCAAAATAAACGCATGGTTGATGCCATCTCCATTGGCTTATACCAAGCAATGGAACGTTTCCCTCAATTAGTTTTAATGGGACAAGATATTGCAGAGTATGGAGGGGTGTTTAAAATTACCGAAGGTTTTATTGAAAAGTTTGGAAAAGCCCGTGTGCGTAATACCCCCCTTTGCGAGTCAGCGATTATTGGTGCTGCTTTGGGTCTTTCTATTAAAGGCATGAAAGCCATGGTCGAAATGCAATTTGCAGATTTTGTTACTTGTGGCTTCAATCAAATAGTGAATAACTTAGCAAAAATCCATTATCGTTGGGGGCAAAATGCAGATGTAGTAATTCGTATGCCCACAGGGGCTGGGGTAAAGGCTGGCCCTTTCCATTCACAATCAAATGAGGCTTGGTTCTTTCATACACCTGGTTTAAAAATTGTATATCCTTCCACACCTTTTGCTGCTAAGGGATTACTCACCGCTGCAATCGAAGAGCCTAATCCTGTGATGTTTTTTGAACATAAAGCTTTGTATAGGGCTATTTCAGAAGAAGTTCCCGAAGATTATTATTCTTTGCCAATTGGTAAGGCGAAATTAGACCAAATTGGAAATGATATTTCTGTGGTTACTTATGGAATGGGCGTACATTGGGTAAGAGAGATTGCCAAAGAGCTTTCCCATATTAGCATTGAGATTATCGATTTACAATCTTTATTACCTTGGGATAGGGAAACTGTAAAACAAAGTGTTGAAAAAACCAATAAAGTACTGGTCTGTAATGAAGATACATTGACAGGAAGTATTGCTTCTGAAATTGCAGCTTGGATAGGTGAAAACTGTTTTGAAAATTTAGATGCACCTGTGTTGAGAGAAGGAAGTTTGGATACTCCTGTACCATTCGCAGGAGTATTAGAAGAAGCTTTTTTACCCAAGCAGCGGATAAAAGAAAAAATTGAAAAATTGTTTGAATATTAGTCATCAAATCTAGTAAGAGTTCAAAAATCTTACTAGGTTTTCGAAATGAAAATATGAAAAAGAGCGAAGAAATCATTCATTGGTTTAAAGGATTACAAGATAGAATTTGTAATGCTTTAGAAGAGGCTGATGGAAAAGGAAAATTTAAGGAAGATAATTGGGAACGAGATGGTGGTGGCGGAGGTAGAACTCGAGTAATAGCCGAAGGTAAAGTAATTGAAAAAGGTGGCGTTAATTTTTCAGCGGTACATGGGGCAATGCCACAAAAAATAAGTCAAGCATTAAAAGTTCCTGTAGGCCAGTTTTTAGCTACTGGTGTATCCATCGTCTTGCATCCTTACAACCCAATGGTGCCTATTATCCACATGAATGTACGCTATTTTGAAGTAACTGGAGAAAACGGAGAACAAACTCATTGGTTTGGTGGGGGGATAGATTTAACACCGCATTATATTGTGGATGAAGACGCTCAATATTTCCATCAGCAATTGAAAGTAGCTTGTGATAAACATGATGCTACTTATTATCCTAAATTTAAAACTTGGGCAGATGATTATTTTTACCTTAAACACCGGCAAGAAACCCGAGGAGTCGGGGGTATTTTCTTTGATCGATTAAGTGCAGATAACGACCATACATTCGATGAAAGATGGGCTTTTGTACAAGCAGTGGGGAATACTTTTGCACCAGTTTACACCCATTTTATGCAAAAAAACAAGGGCTTACCTTATACAGAAGAAAATAAAAATTGGCAAATGCTTAGGCGAGGTAGATATGTAGAATTCAATCTGGTTTGGGATAAAGGTACCAAGTTCGGTTTAGATACAAATGGTAGAACAGAATCGATTCTCATGAGTTTACCCCCTATGGCGAACTGGGCATACAACCACATTCCCCAACCTAGCAGCCCTGAGGCCATCACTCTATCAAAATTAAAAAAAGGAATTGATTGGGTTTGATACAGCTTTAAATTTTGTTTAACTAACTGCTCTGGTTTTAAGAATACAGATACTTTTAACATAGGATTTGAAGTTTACTCTACGCGCATTTCTAAGTTCTTTAATTCGAATTAAAATCCTGTGTTTAATATCTTTAGAGTTACAATAAGAGCTAATATTATCAATATGTTTAATCTCATTTTTCAAGCCTTAGCGAATGTCTTGAATTTGGTATATATCTAAAAGAGTTTATACTAGTTTTTCTTTCTATTTGATAGTATGAGCTCTTTTTCATTATCCATCCATGTTGTCAATTCAATTAGTTTATCTGCATATCGCATCCCAAATGCTGTTAATTGGTATTCTACTCTGATTGGAACTTCAGAATATTGTTTTCTTGATAGATATCCATCACGTTCCAATGATTTCAATTTTTCACTCAATGTTTTTGAAGAAACGCCATAGAGTATTTTTTTTAATTCATTGAAACGTAGGAGCTTATATGCTCCAAGATATAAAATAATCAAGATACTCCATTTATTAGATGCAACTGATAAAACATCTCTTACAGGACAAACTTCAGGGGGATTTTTATAATCAAGATGCCCGAAAATTTTTTTCAACTTTTTTTGTAACTCAACATACTGATAGTCAGCAATTGTTTCATTTAGACTACTTGGTTCACTCATGGTAACTTATTGTTTTACTATTCTCTCAATATTACTTTTGGTTTATAAAAGTAACTTAGTTTAATAAATAAATCAAACATGATTGAGAAGAAAACTATTTCGGTAATAGACAATGAAATATCAGTTCTGCAATCTGGTGACAGAACCCGTAAGATGATATTATTTTTGCATGGAATTCCTTCATCTGCTGAATTATGGCGTAATATTATGATGAAGATACCACAAAAAGACTATTTATGTTTAGCTCCTGATTTATCTGGATATGGCGAAACCCATATCTTAAAGAGAAGCTATTATAGTTTAACTGATTTTGCAGAGTTGTTACTTAAGATGCTAGAAGAAAACCATGCAAGTCAAGTTAATTTAGTAGCCCATGATATTGGTGGAGGTATAGCTCAAATTATGATGACCAAACGACCAGATTTATTCTCCAAAGTGATTCTAAGCAATTGCGTTACAGGTTCTAGCTGGCCAATTCCTAATGTTCAGAAAATGATTAAAGCTTCCAAGTTGGGGGTATTTTACTGGCTTGCAAGGTTTGGGCAATTTAGCCCTGACAAGTTATTTCAAGCGCTTTCAAAATCGTTCGTTAGAAGTAATCTATCTGAAGATGACTTTTTTAGAATTTTTTATGATGGTAAATTCAATAATAAAAGTAAAATAAAAAAGTTTCAACGCATGCTCAAAGTTTTGAGTAATTCTCATACTATTACGAATATGGAATCACTATCACAAGTTGATGTGCCCGTCGATTTGATTTGGGCTATGAATGATAAGTTTCAACCATGGGAGAAATCTGGAGTTGAACTACAATCTACGCTCATTAATTGTGAAGTGTTTCATATCCAGAATAGCGGACATTTCTTACAGATTGACGCATATGAGGAATATACTCAATTATTATTAGAGCGGTTAGCTTAATTTATAGATAACTTAAAAATCATTTTTCCACATCATAGACTCGACGGGCTTTACTGTGCGGTTGTTGTACTTGGCGCTGCGTTTAATGTTGTAGTAATTCTGAATATCGCCATCAACTTTAAAGTAAATGAGTTGGCCAATGGGCATATTATTATATACTTTAACCGACTGGGTTACAGATATTTCTAACGTCCATGTATTACAAAAGCCTACATCACCTTTTCCTGCTGTGGCATGTATATCGATCCCTAATCTGCCTACACTCGATTTACCTTCTAAAAATGGTACATGCGCCAATGTTTCGGTATACTCTTTTGTAACGCCTAGATACAGTTTATTAGGCTCAAGTACGAAGCCATCTTCAGGTATTTCAAAAACATCTATTTCATTGTGTTTTTTGGCATCTAATACGTCATCTTTATAAGTGGCGAGGTATTTCCCCAAATGCACATCGTAAGAATTTGTTCCTAAACATTTGCGGTCAAAAGGTTCAATTAAAATATTATTCTTCTTTATTTCTTCAAGTATTTGTTTGTCGGACAGGATCATAATATGAAGCTTACTATCTTTAGTGTTACTGAATTTTGATGTTAATTGGTAGAATGCAAAAGTTATTTACCTTTTACTTAATTGATTAAATAAAAAAAGTAAATGGTGATAATCTAAATTAAATCAATTTGTTCCTCTGTAATTTCGAGATTGTGGAAAACCTTTTGCACATCATCATCATCTTCAAGCAAATCTATGGCCTTCATAACCTTTTGGAAAGCCTCGTTATCCAGTGTTACTGTAGTAGTGGGTATTCGCTGTAATTCAGCATTTTCAGGTTCAATATTGAGTGTATCTAACTTACTTTGTAGATTACCAAACTCTTCCATAGCGCAGGTAACGGTTACCCTCTCCTCTTCTATTTCCATTTCATCCGCACCGCCATCAATCAGTTCCAATTCTAACTCTTCCATATCTACATTTTCTGGGCTTGCAAAATTGAAAACCCCTTTTCGATCGAACATAAATTCCACAGAACCATTTTTTCCCAAACTTCCCCCATTTTTTGTAAAAATAGCCCGAACATTAGAAACAGTACGATTGATATTATCTGTTGAACATTCTACAAAAACTGCCACACCATGGGCTGCATAGCCCTCGTATGTCAATTCTTCATAATTAGCTGCATCACTTCCTTGTCCTTTATTTATTGCTCTTTCAATAGTGTCTTTGGGCATATTTTGCCCTTTGGCATTTTGAATAGCCAGTCTTAACCTTGGGTTAGTAGCCGGATCTGGTCCACTTTCTTTGGAAGCTACTGTAATCTCCTTTATGAGTTTTGTAAATATCTTACCCCTTTTTGCATCTTGCGCCCCTTTGCGGTGTTTTATATTTGCCCATTTACTATGTCCTGCCATATTGTTTATTTTTTGGCTTAAAAATAAGGTCTATTATAAGTTGCGAAATTAACTGAATTTAGAATTTATCCCACAAATTTTAGCAGCTTGTTTAGGAAAATATTTCAGGGGAATTTTTCAAGTACCTTTAATAGGTTTTGATAAATATGATAACTCTTTCTATATCAGTATCAAAGTTAAAAAAACCAACTAAGACCATGAATTAAGATAATTTACGTTTAAAGTTTCGAGATTCTTAAAACTGCCGTTTTCCCCTCTTTTTTAACATGGATATTATATAATCCTGAAGGTTGACCTGTTAAATCAATCATAAGTTCTTTTGTAGATTCAGGTTTTACTAGGCTTTTAATCAATTTTCCTTGGGCATTAAAAACCTTGATACTTCCTTGCTTATCATTAAAGTCTTCTATAGTCAGTATTCCATCTGTCGGATTAGGATAAATGATTATTTGATCCCTAAAATCCTTATCAGATATTTTGATACTATCTTCAATAAATCTAAAGTTTGCTTGCTCAGTATTTGTACTATCTAATTGACTTGGCTCTGAAATAATTAACTGCGCATTTGCCAAACCCTTAAAATTCAAATCATTTACTACCACTTGTAATTCATACTTTCCAACAGCTATAGGCAATGGGGTGTACATATTCATATAAGTAATATTGTATCTTAAGCTATCTGGATCTGTTGAAATGGAAACTAGTTTAGGCTCGCCATCATATTCTTGTTCTAAATCAGAAATATCGATAGTAGCTACTGCTTTTTCAATTAGTAAAGTATCAATTATTTCACCGGTGTACTCTGGATCAGTCGACATAACTTCAACTAAATAACTTCCTGCATCAACTGGTAAAGTATCAGTTCCATTATAGGTTACACTGTATGCTACATTTGCAGGAATGCTTGTTATTAGCACTTCTTTAGTAGAACCATTGTATATTTGAAGTAGATCAGATAAAGAGAAATTCACAAAACTATCATAAACATTCAAGATGTTAATTTGAACAACCTTTTCGTAAATACCACCCCTTCCGTCGTTTACTTGAATTCTAATAGATTGTAGGGTATCTTTTTCAAAATCAAAAACTGAATTAGTGTAAAGACTATCATTAGAAATAAAAAAATTAATATTATTAAAATCGCCTTCGCCTGATACTAATTGGAATTCATGTACATCTTCCACATTTTCATCGATGCTACTTAGCACACCAATAAAACTGTTCGCTTGATTATTTTCTTCAATTTCTTGGTTAGAAATGACGATATCAGTTGGAGGTTTATTCCCCACTGCTTCAACAAGAATATAATCTAATGCACCCCAAGCCAAATTAGATGTAATAGTGAAATTGTAATTTCCTTCGGCCAAACTGATTTGCTCTATTTCCATTGTACCCCAGTGTGCTCCACCAAAAGAAGTATATAAAGGAGAAACACTATTCTCGTTACCGATTAATTCGATAGAGGCATCATTTAATGAAAATGCGTATCCATCGGGCCAATACCGAGTTGCATTATTATTAAAACCTGATCTTACCCTTGCTTCTATTTTGTAATCCCCCGCTCTCGATATCGGGAAGTTTATATTGACCTTATCTCCTTCATCAAACAGTGTAACAGCCTTTCCTTCATTATTATCTGTAATAGCACTACCAAAGACTGAAATGCTGCTTTTCTTACCTTTTTCTTCAATAATCTGAAAATGGTCTTCAGCTTCAAACTTGATACTTACATCATTTACTTCTATCGCTTCTTTGTAACCTATTAAGTAACTTCTATAAACTTCTAGCCCTTCTAACATACGATTAACTTGACCTTTGGTAAAATACTCCATACATCTATCAAGTGCATATGACATTATATTTTTAGTATCGGGAGTAAAGGTTGCGCCATTTTCATCAGTTAAGTTACCTGCATATGTACAATTGGCATCTACCTTTCCAAATAGGTTTGGATCTGCTGGTGTATCACAAATTCTATCACCTGCAAAAGAGCAATTCGAGCCATCAACTAATTCATTGGTCAGTATTGTGTTAGAAAGCCCGTGTGTATGATATAAGCCCAAATAATGACCAAGTTCATGTGCCAGTGTCGCCTTATTAAATAATGTACTTAGATGAGATAAAAAGATAACATCTGGACCAGGCGGCAAATAGGTATAAGCAGCAAAAGGAGTAGAAGATGCATTAATCGTCTCAACAAAATAAACATTAATGACATTAGGTTCTGCCAATGCTCTTAGTCTAAATTCATCGTTTGTAATTTCATAAGTGTATAATTCACTATCACTGATAAAATTGATAGAATCATGTATATAAAATTGAAGATTAGCCTGTTTAAAGAAGGAATTAGTCTCTTCAATTTCCTCAATCACGTTTTCAATACTAAGTGTACTAAAATTACTATCATCTTGCACCATATGAATTTTTAAAGCAAGGTAAGTAGTGCTATCTGTTGCTATTCTTGAAGAGGAATCACCTGAAAGTAATTGTAGAGACAATGCTTGATGGTCTGTAAATTGAGTTCCGCACAATGTCTGTGCATTAGAAGACAAAATTATTTGCTGAAAAAGAATAGTAAAAAAAACAAGTTTAGTAACCTTAAGATTAGATTGTAAAAAGCTCATGTTAATTAAAATAGAGTTGAAGAGATTCAATATATTCGACCAGTAAAAAATCTATAAATTTTATTCATAGAATTAATTCAAAAAATGCCTTTAAAGCATAAATTAGCCGATTTTAGGAACGAACTTGTAGTGTATTTGGTACAAAACTAGGTCAAGTTTGTAGTAAATATTTAAGTGGAAAGAGTTAAATTAATCGACAGATTCGAAAAGCATGAGAAGAATGCCTTTAACAAACTTGACGGAAGTTAATATTTAGATGAATAAATCAACTATCGCCAATTCACTTTCATTACTTGTTTATTTTTTTTGAATTTTGGAGGAATAACCCGAAGCAACAGTTGTTGAAATTGTTGTAATAAAAGTTTTCTAGTAAAGCTTTGATGACTCACTATGCTTACCTCTCTTGCAGGTACCGGTTCTTTAAATTTTTTAATGAACTTATTATCTATGCCAGGTTGTACTGCTAATTCAGGAATTAATGTGTAACCATAATTATTTTTAACCAGATTTTTAAGTGTTTCTATAGAGCCACTTTCAAATGAAAATTGTTCTTGCTTAAATTGCTTTTTAGTTCTATTACAGATATTCAAAACTTGATTTCTAAAACAATGCCCATGGTTCAGTAGCCATAAATCATCAGGCTTAATATCGTTGGCCTCTAATTCTTTTTTTTTAGATAAAGAGCTCTCTTCACTTGCATATACTAAAAATGGTTCATAAAATATTACTAATTCCTGAATGCTATTATCTTCCACAGGTGTAACCAATAAACCCAAATCCAGCGAATCGTTTTTTAAACCAGTTAATATGGCTTCCGACTGTAACTCTTTTACAATTAACTGCAGTTGTGGAAATTCTTTTTGAAAGTCTTTCAAAAATAGGGGCAATAAATATGGAGCTAAGGTGGGTATAATACCAAGTCTTAATACACCAGATAATAACTCTTTCTCTTCAGTTACCAACTCTTTTAAAGCAGAAACATCTCGCAGAATTTCCCGAGCCTTTTCGATAAAAGCCGCCCCCATAATTGTAGGTTTTAGGGGTTGCGCTGTTCTATCAA
>NEED01000021.1 GCA_002110465.1 unicellular cyanobacterium SU2
GGTGCCGGCAGTGCCGTCCGCAAGGTCGCCGTAGTCAAATGCCATTACCGTGATCAGGTAGTCTTCCACTTCGCCGTCCGGCGCTGGGCCCGTCGGGCTCATCGCTATATCTGTGGTCAGGCGCAGGCGGAAGCCCAGATCGTCGTTCAGCACGGCGTAGGCCGGCGGTGTCACGCTGCTCAGCACCGCGCTCGTCTCGCCGTCCGCTACCGTTACCGAAATCATTTCTTCCGGCTGGTCGAAGTCGCCGTCGTTGTCCCAGTCGATGTACAGCGTCAGCTTGGCGTCACCGCCGGTCATATTCATTACCGGGATGGTGATATCCTGAGACTCTCCGCGCACGAACATCACGCTGGCCGGGTCGAAGCCGTCTTCGTCCAGCCCATCACCGTCTGCATTTGCAGTAGGCTGGCCGTCACCTTCTGTGTCTACGTCCGCACCGATTTTCAGCAAGATATTTCCGGAAGGGTCGGTCAGGATCATATGGCTTGGGCCATTGCTTGCTGTTGCCGTTTCATAGTTGCCCTCTCCTACTCCCGGGCCTGCGTCCGGCAAGTCGCCGTAGTCGAAGCCGCCGATCATGATCAGGTAGTCTTCTACTTCGCCGTCATTCGCCAGGCCAGTGGAGGTGGCGGTGAAGTTCAGGAAGTCCGTATCTGTACTGAAGCGGAAGCGCGCGCCGAGGTTGACGCCCAGTACCGCAGTAGATGGCACGGGGACACTGAAGTTAGCAGTTTGCACATTACCGTTAGAGCCGAACGTGCTCCCCATGATGGTGGATCCGGCAACGGTAATGCTTACTGGCTGGTAGCGCTCTGTGGCATTATCGAGCATGCCATCGTTATTCCAGTCGAACCATACGTACAGCTCTGCGTCAGAGCCGGTGTTATTGAAGACATCTACTGTGAAGTCCGTTGTCTCGCCAAGTTCGAAGGTAGTACTGCCGGGGTTAAAGCCGTCTTCGTCCGCGCCGTCACCGTCCGCATTCGCTGTGGGCTGCCCATCCGACTCTATATCGACTACGCTGCCGATGTAAATCTGAGGCACATCCGCCACACAGTGGCCTGCGCCGCTGCTGGCAGTCGTGGTTGCATAGGGCGGGTCCTGAAGATCGCCATAATCCACGCCGTAGACCGTGATGGCGGTGGTATTGGTGTTGGAACAGCCATTGCCGTCAATAAAGGTATAGGTTACCGTTATAGTCCCTGCGCCCGCTATTGCCGGATCAAAGTCGAAGGTTTCGCCATTGCCATTATCCGTTACGCCTGTACCGGAGTATTCGCCGCCAACCGGCAAGCCGCCACCGAGGGTTTGCCTGCCATCTTCCAGGCAAAGGTCTGCGATTGGGCTAAAGGTAACAGTTGGCAGGGCGAAGACTTCCACGCTTACTGTTTGGCTGGCTTCGCAGCCGTTGGCATCCGTGAAGGTGTAGGTCACATCGTAGGTGCCTGCGCCCGCCGCACTGACGTCCAGTACGGCCGTGCCCGCCGCGTTATTTGGCGTGAAGCCTGCGGTAGCTGTGGTCGAGAAGGTGCCGCCCGCCGGCGTCGCCGTGAAGTTCATGTCGCTGCCGTCGATGCACGCATCGGCAGGGTCGTTTAGCGTGACGGTGGGTAGTGGGTTAATGATCACATCGACCGTTTCTACCACCGAGCAGGTTGCATCGGCACCATCTGATACGGTGACTGAATAGGTGCCTGCAGCAGCTGTGGTGACCAGATTAATGACAGGGTTCTCATCTGTGGAAGAAAATCCATTGGGCCCGCTCCAGTTGAAAGTATAACTGCCTGCACCGGAGGGATTGGCCATCAGGTTAAGCGCACCTCCCACACAGGGTGTATTGGCAGATGGAGCAGCAGCAACGCCACAGGAACAATCAATAGTAGGGGTAGTTATGGTAATATCTTCCCGGCAACCATTGCCCATATTGAAAAGGCGGATGACATAAGTTTGATTGTGCTGCAGCCCGGTAATGGTTACGCTACCACCGGAAACAGCGAAGAGCTGAGCATTGGTAGTTGCATCCGCATTATACTTAGGGCCATCATATCCGCCAGTGGCACCAGGGTTACTTATGCCCACGATATCCGAATTCACAATCATAGGTATAGTAACACTTGCATCATTATTAGGTACGTTGGTGGCTTGACAGGTGCCGGCAGTTGTAACTGGAGTACCACTCTGAGGCGGGTCTGTTGTACAAATTTCAACTGTCACACTGAAAGCGCCACATTGATTATTGGTACCGGTGCCATCTGCAGTCAGGGTATAAGTAGCACAACCCGTACCGGTAACGGTGATGGAGTTGTCACAACTTTCATAATCAAAAACGCCATTCGCGTCAGCCGTTTCCGCCCAAGTGCCTTCGGCGATGATACCCTCACAGTCGAGTACTTCCTGCAGGAATATCGTTTCGTTATTTACTCCATCGTAACAGACGGTATTATTGATATTTTGGGTGGAGGGGGTAGCACAACACTCTGTAACCACACCGATGGCCTTGGGGCGGCCGTTCATCGGATTACCGTAATTGAGTGCCGATAGCTCGGTGAGGTCGGTCTGGAAAACAGAAATACAGTTTACCTTGCTGCTCACATACACCCGATCGGAAGCGCTGCTGTAGGTGACGCCGCGGGCGCCACTGAAGCCCGGTATACCGTTACCCATATTACCTACCAGGGGATCAGCCGGGGCCGTTACAGAGGCCAATGGAGTCCCGGTCGGGCTGTATTTTACCAAAACCGGCTGATTATGCGTACCGGAAATTGTCTGCCGCTCGATAATATAGAAGTTGCCGGCGGCGTCACGAGTGATGCCCATACCGTTTTCATCTCCATCCGCGGTGCCGGTAGCCGGTTCAGAAAGGTTAAACAATAATGTGCCGCTGTTTGCTGGTGTACCAAAACCTGTCGTGTAAAAGCTCAAATCCAGTGGCCCGGAGTATACACTGCCCGGGTTGCTCCGCTGTACGGCGTACCAGTTGTTGTTATCAACATAAAAGCCCCAAACAACCGGCCCGCTTCCGATCACTGCGTCTGCGCCGGGATAAAGCTCCATTCGGCCCAGGCTGTTGCCGGTGCAAAGGTCAATAGCATATACATAGCGATGCTGATTATTATGGATATACAACACATTATCTTTGAAACCATAATTGACCGTCCGCAGAGCAGTGCCGGCATCGAAGCCGGAACCGGAAGAATTATTCAGCCAGGGGCTAAGCGTTATGTTGCCAAAAGGGTCAAACTGGTAGATATCGCCTGAGGAGGAGGAAGCGATATACAAATTGCCGTTCAAGTCCTGTGCGATACCGTGAGGGTCAGTTATTAAGCCATTAACCCACGGCCCCACAGGTGGGCCAATCTCAGTGACCGCACCGTTGTTGTTCTCATCCACGGCGAATTTGTGGATGAACTCCAGGTCCGTATCGTTGAGGTAGAGGTAATCGGTGCAGTCGCAGGAAGAGCCGCCACCAGATCCAGGCCCGGTAGTGGAGCATGTTTCCCCTACAACCAGATCCTGATCATCAAAGCCTGTCATACTGGGGTCCGGGTTATGTTCAAGCGCGGCAACCGTCCAGGTAGTTGTATTGTAGTTTTGCCAATCGGTGGAGGAAAAACCCAAAGCGCTCATGGCATCCAGCCAGCTTTGCGCCAATCCACGTACATTAGTGTCGAAAGTAGCTCCATTAGACCCCAGGTAGATTTCCCCTGTATTGTCGATCAGGGAAAAATCGGAGTCATGGCTGAGTTCCCAAAGCGCCAACTGAAAGGCTCCATATTGTTCATTTGTCCAATCGGCGGATGCCGTACCCTGGTAGTAGTTATCGAAAAGATAGCGGACTCTACCTGCACGTTCGAGCCCAATGCCTCCAACGGGAATAGCAGAAGTAGCGGTACCCGCAACGCCTGCCAGCCCCCTTGATATGTTCTCCAGATTGATTGAAGTAAACCCGGATGGGTAAGAAGAACTGGTAAGTGGTTCTGCCAACTCAATACAAAACGCCACCTGATTAGTCCAGCCAGCCGCAGTATTGGATACTTCAAATCCATTGAGCGCGAAACCGGATTGAAGACCTGCGCCCGCTTGATGGAAATTGTCAACAAAATAAATCGTACCCTGTGAAATGCTAAGGTTGCTTACCGCTTGTACCGGGGGCAAAGCTGAACTGTTGTTGCAGCTTTGAGCATTTAACATGGACGATACCGGGAAAACCAGTCCAGATAATAAAGCAACTAAGGTGAGAACCCGGAATCCTTTCCCTTTGAAGAGCGCAGGATATTTGTTGCAGGTCGAATTGGAGGTTGTTTCTTTCATGAGTTCCAAGTTGGAGTGTTGTTATCGCTTATGATTTGTGGCACGAACTGAAGGCCTTAGGCAAAAACGTATTCCTGCTTTGAGCAAAACGTTCGATAGTGAACGGGCATAGCAAACCCAATTCACACATATGACAAAAGTCCTCTATATTCCTGGAACAGGAGAAGACACTTTCAACCATTTACCCACCCCCAAACAAGAAGGGCAGTAAATTCAAGGCAACGAGAGGTTATAAACTTTTGCTCGCGGGCCACCTCATGTGCAGATCGTCAACCCTGACCCGGACATTTACCTGAATACTGTAAACCGCAGCTTCGGGCATAATCCGATAAGTACCATTCTGCAATGTCAGGCTGGCGCCTGTAGTTCCTACCTGGTAACCGACCGGTTCGGGCAGCTGAAAAAAACCGTCGCGGAAATATCTGTTTTTGGCGCATTCAGAAAGGCTGCCGCGTAAAAAGTGCAGCTTCAAAACTGCTCCGCCTCCGTAGTGCAAAACAGCAGTTCCAGACTGACACCCTAAAGGCTTATGCAAACCGGAGTTGTAGTGCAGGTCTTCAAACCTGCAAATCCCCTGACCTGTGCAATGCGCGCCGGGGGCACCGAAAACCACTTTACTCATGGCTACGAAAGAAAGAGGCTGGGGAACTGCAGACCTGAAATCAGGGTACAGTGCTTCATCATTGCCATGACTGACAATACCGTATTTTGAAGTCATCGAATTTGTTTTGCGCCTGTCGTGCTCAATCAGCGCCTTATACCCTCAGGCTTTTGGAGAAATGATATCGACGTTGATCACTCCATCCAGGAGGACAGGCAAAAATGATTGGCGGTTTGTAAATCTGGAAACTTTCATATGTTCTGTCGTTTGTTTTCGAAAGACAAGTGAGTTTAAGGGATCAGATTCCAGAATGGTAAGGGGGATGGTATTTACTCAGTTACCGGGCTTTTTCCATGCAGAGGAACCACATAAAACATTTAATTAATATGTGACTAAATCAAAAGTATAAAATACTGCCTGACAGCACTCAGACACTTTCCGGTATTTACCCACCCCCTATTTTTCACCTTGCCGGATAACTTGATCATTGATGCTGGCCTGCCCGCTAAAACCAGTCGCTATAACCGGGCGAGCAGTACTTCCCAAAGTACTTCGTAGGGTATAATCTCAATTTCAAAAGGTTGCCTGGCCAGCTCCAAAGGGAGGTTGTTCAACCGCTGCAGGTCCTCCCTGGCTTTCTCCATGACCATCGCTTTGTCAAAAGCATTTTTGGGCAAAAGCAGCAGCAGGCGCATAAAAAGCTCGCTCCGCCGGAGCTCTGCCTGATTTTTCAAATACCTTAACCGGTATTTATCGAGTGCTTCTACCCTGTCTACGAGCTCCATGCGGTCTTTGCTGATGGTTTTGAGCAAAATTTCCAAAAACAGGATGGGGATATTCATGCCTTTTTTGTCTTTGGAAAACACCTCAATTTCGTTGAAGAAACGAGCCGGGCGAAAATCCCGGACCCACTCGCGGAACAACACACCGGCTTCCTGCAGGAAATAAAGGTAAGCCTCGGCGATCCTCCACGACTCCTGTACATTTTGCGGTTGCCGGCCAAGATTTCGGTGTGCCGTTACATTGGTAATAACTTCCGCTGCTGCCTCGTAATTTTGACTATGCATATTGAGCAGCGTCAGCACTTCCTGTACCTTGAACCAGTTGAAATCGCCCTCCGTAACGTAGTTTTTGCAGTGTACGGCAGCCTCAAAAGCGGGTTCAGGTTGCTGCAATTGCAGGTAGCAAACCAACCTCTGATAGGAAAAAACCTGAAGGGGAACTGTGGCACTATACGACTTGCCTTCAAAAAACTGAATCGCCCGCTCGCATACCTCCAGCGCCTGCTCATAGTCATTCACCACTGTAAACTGACTGACTTCCAGCAATCTGCCGCAAAGGTGCAACTGATAGCTGTCGTATTTTTCAAGTGCAGGTTTGACCAAAAGGTAGCTTTCGACCGCTTGCTTTTGCAGTTCCCGTTTGGTGGCTTTCTCATTGACGAACTCAACGGAAAGCGACAGATACAGCTCCTCAGCCTGGCTTTCTTCAATCCACCGCTGCTGTATGGCTTTGTATTCCTTATTGTAGGCTTTATACTTTTTGGGGTCGCCTTCAATGGTACCATAATACACCCGAAGCGTGTGCAGCAGATCAATCAGCAGTTCCGTGAATTCAAATTTCCGGCTGATTTTCAGAAGCTTCACCATAATGGAAAGGGCAGCCGTGTGGGCCTGTTTGCCCAGGAGTATTTTTGCCGCTGCCCACTCTCTGTAGGCTTCGAAGTAGGCATTTTGACGGTCTTTGTAACCGGAGCGCTTAAGGTCAATCAGGAACAGGGAATTGAGCAGCCGGCTTTTAAGCGTCCCCCGGAGCTTTTGGTAGCCCGAATGGCTTTTGTCCTTGCCGTAGAGTTGCTCCGCTGCCGAATCGTCATCTTCTACTGATTCCTGCTGCAACAGATCGTACAGCTGCTGAATCCTAGAGTCCGCCTTCTCCGCTGTTGTGCTGAAGAGTTCAACGGCCTTTAGTTTCCTGGGCGTTACGATTTGTGCAATTTCTATGAGGTCTTTCATGAGTTATTTTGTGCAATTTTTCCAAACCTTTAGGCATGCTACGCGAAGGCATAGCTGCTATCAAAACTAACTGCCTGTATACCTGAAATTTTGTCAGCAGCCCTATATGGAACCGGGCACTTTGCTGAAAAGTCTTTCAGTTAAGTATGGCAGGCAGGCTCCTTTCCTGCAGCGCATAATTGTCTGACCTGTTTTACTTTTCGACGGCCGCAGTTTGTGGTTGGGAGTTTACACGTTAACCCTCATTTTGAGCGGTTAAGACAACATCAATTGATTACGTGGTATAGATTCTATATGTATGGGGAGGTCGCTGCGTACCTAATTAATCAGGGACGCAGCAGATTGCGATCAAGTCGGAATGCTTTGGGCTATTGTTTGGGTCTATAAAAGTAACGATTCTGCACCGAACCGCCCTAAACAGTTCCGGCTCAAAACAGCTCAACCTCTCCATAAAAACAGGATACAGGAGGGCTAAATGTTACGTAACCTTTTGATTTTCTGACATCAGCAAGCATCCCCTTCATCAATCCGGCATTAAAACTAAACCGAAGCAGCTACACAAAAGGGTAGCCGCTTTTCATAGCCGCCGCTGCATTCCAAGGCTGTGGGAGGCGCTGTCTGCCTAAAACAAGGCTATAGCCTTTACAGGAGCGGTGTAGTTAAATGCTGCCCGGATGGGCGGTTGTTGAGCAAAAACTTCTGGGAAAGACAGATTTCCCTGCCAATTTTAGTTTTCTGCCTTGCCTGGCGTTCGTTTTTTTTAATAAAATCTATTTTCTTGCAAAGTGAAATCTAAGAATTGTTGCAGGCACTTTTTTTCAAATCCACGGCAAAGTAATGCACTACAAAAGTTATGATCAAAATAGCACTTATTGAAGATGATGCTGCTTACCTCTACAGTCTCAGGCGCAGGATACAGCTTGAACCCGACATCCGGTGCCTGATTACGGCATCATCGGTAAAAGCCTTTTGGGCAACCCTGCCGCGTTTGGCTTCCATAAATGTTATCTTCATTGATATAGACATGCCCGAAATGAGCGGCATAGAAGCTTTGCCTGGCCTTCGAAAGCGGTTTCCGGAGGCCAAGCTGGTGATGCTCACTCAGTGCGAAGACCGGCAGACGCTGTTTCAGGCCTTTACCAACGGAGCTGACGGCTATCTCTTAAAGGATTTTCCAATCCGGGAGTTTCCCGGCTTAATTGAGGTTATCCGGGACGGAGGCGCGCTGATTTCCCCCAAAATGGCCAGATGGCTAATCGGTTACTTTCAGCCCGACCCCCAACCGGAATCCCCTCTTACCCCCCGGGAAGCGCAGCTGCTTCAGCTTTTTGCAGATGGCCACAGCTACGAAGAAACGGCTGCCATGATGGGGATCACAGTGAATGGGGTCAAATACCATGTCAAAAAAGTATATACCAAACTGAATGTAGATAACCGAATTGACGCGATTAAGAAAATGCAGGAATAATGAGTGCCCCCAACGGCTACGGAAATGATATCCTCCGGAACCTCCCCAGGTGTTTCCTGCTGCTTCCTTTCGTCAGCCTGATCTGTTCGGTAGCTTACACACAGCCCTCTACAGACACCATTATTTGGGAAAAACTTTCATTTGAAGCGTTACGGGCAAGCCTTGACACAGCAAAATCGCCAGAGGAGCGCCTTCCCATTATCAACGCAGGCATCAGCAAAGCCAAAGCGGAGAACCATGCGCTCCGGGAGGCGGAGTTCAGCTATTTGCTGGCCTCCCTTTACGGACAGCAAGGCCAATACCAGTCCGTAAGAAAAATCGGGAAGCGCCCCATAGCGCTCGCCAAGAAGGAGGGTGAACATTACCTGGCCCTGAAACTGTATAATCTTTATGCGGGATACGGGTACTATTCCCTGCAGGCCTTCGAGCCCGCCATTGAGCTGTATACCGAAGCGCTGCAGTACGCCGGGGAGCACCGGCAGGCTTTAGGCGACAGCCTCTATACCAGAATGGCCATCCAGATTTTCCCGCCGCTCTCAGAGTCCTATTTCAGGACCGGCCAGTATTCCCTGCACCTGGAAACGATCAAAGCCTACCAAAAACTGGCGATAGCATCCGAATCGCCCCTGGCCATGGCGGCCGCCGCGATAACGGTCGGGGCTTCTGCGATCAAGTTCAACAACTATGCACGCGCCAAACAGGTCCTTTTGGAAGGATATGCATTCATCAAAGACACGGACTACACCACGCTCAAGTTCAATTTCTTTATCAATCTATTTGACATTTACATGAAGGAGGGACAACTAGACTCCGCCCTGCTTTATGCACAACTGCACCACGACCTGGCCATCCAAAGAGACTTTCCCTTTGACCGCTACACTTCCCTTTACAGGCTGGCTGAAATTGACATCCTCCGGAAGGACTACGAGTTGGCGTTGGGGAAGCTGGAAAAGTGCCTTGCATTCTTCAGTATTGAAAACGCGCCTATCCGTATAGGCAATATTCATCTACTGAAGTCCAAAACGCTCAGCGGGCTTGGGCGCGAGCAGGAAGCGCTGGCTGAGATCAGGCTGGCTAAGGCTTACACCGATACCATTTCAGACCTCTATTTTCTCAAAGAACTGCTCAGGCAGGAAGCCGACCTTTACTATCAGACCGGTGCCACGGCTAAGGCTTTTGAGGCACTACAGCTTTACAATGAAGCTTCCGACAGCTTGCGGCAGCAGGAGTTATCCAAAGAGATAGAAAGCATGCAGGTCAGCCTGCAGCTTCAGGCTCAACGGCTTAAAACCCAGGAGCAACAAACCGCGCTGCTGCAAAAAGAGAATCAGCTCTTGCTATCAGAGCAAAAAAGCCGACAGCTGACATGGATTTTACTGGCTTTGTTCCTCCTTTTTGTCCTCCTCCTGATTGGGCTGCTGCTGGAACGCAGGAGGTCTCTGCGGGCAGCCAGAAGCCTGAGCGAACAGACCAATCAGCAGCTTGATGAATTGCTGACCGCTATGCGCAACCATGCCAGCCTGCTTACCCAGGAGCTCACCAGCCACCCTGACACGCTCCTGCTACCTATCCGTTCTGAGGACAACGCACCGGAGCCGGAAGAGGCACCGCAAAGCTCCAGGCGCAAACTGGAACAGCTCAAGTCTTTCGTTAACCGGGAGCAGGAACTGCTTACCAAGATCCGCAATCTTGCTCAGGAGAAAGAAGAGACCTTGAAGTCTTTCAACTATATTGTTGGGCACGACCTCAAAATTCCGCTACGTGCAGCCCTCAACATTATCGCTTTGCTGGAAGAGGAACTCCCCGGCGCCGACCCCGAACAACTCCGCCCACATTTCTACTATCTCCAAAGCAGCCTTGAGCAATTGGCCAAAATGCTGGATGACATCATTCAATATGCTCAGGCTGACCGGCTGGCCCTTCAACCCAAACCCATACAGCCTGCTGGCATTATACAAGCCATCTGGAAACAACTTGAGCACGCTGTGCCAGACTTGCCGGAGGATACTACACTGCAGCTGCCCGATCATTTGCCAGAGGTGTATGCCGACCCGCCCCTCTTCCGCCTGGTGATTACCAACTTGCTCACCAATGCCATCAAGGCTACTGCCCGAACGCCCAGGCCTGTTATCCGGATCAGCGCACAGCCCGATGGGCGCTTTCTTAAGCTCCTGGTATCCGACAACGGTATGGGCATTGCCTTACCCAATCAGCAGCGGCTGTTCTCCCTTTTCAAGTCTGTGCACAACCGGCAGGAATTCCCCGGCACAGGTGCTGGCCTGGCTATCGTCAAGCGCATCATGGAGCGGCATGAAGGCCGTATAGAGGTAGAAAGCCCCGGCGAAGGGCAAGGCACTACGGTTGCTATCATTTGGCCCATTCCCAATCTTTGATGTAACCAGCAACAGGAAACCCTTCTTAAGCGGATACGCTTCGAACCATTCCAACCTTTACGTTACTACAGAATTTCCATGCACCTTTGTGGCAAGAAAATGTATATTGAAGTCCCGGCCAGACAAGAATCAAGCCGTTAACGGACCTGGAATTGCCATAGCCGAAACTTCAATGAAACCTAAAACGATGAATAGGAAAAAGGGATTTGCTGCCCTGATTACAATCCTGCAAATATTTCTGCCTGCCTTTAGCCAGGGCTGGCAACCTGCCGATATTTACACCAAAGAAGGCTTCAAAACACTCCAACTGCAATACCAAAACGCTGATACGCTGTCTATTGAAGATCGCCTGCGTCTTTTTAAAGCCGGCACACAAGCAGCCCGTCATCATCAGGACAAGGAATGGGTGCGAAAATTTGCCTACAAGGCTGCTTCCGATGCAGTTGCCCTGGATTCCCTGGGCACAGCACTGGCCTATATCAATATTGCCCGGGAGGCAGCAGATGAATCTGACCCTTTCACAGTCAATATTATCTCCTATCAGGGTGTGGTGCACAAGTCAGCTGGGGGATACGAAGCCGCCCTGGGCTTTTACGAAGAAGCACTTGAACTCGCCCGAAAAAAATACCCTGAAAAAATTACGCTGCCACTCGGCAATATTGCAACGCTCTACCGAAGCCAGCAGGATTATGAGCAGGCCATACACTATATCCATCAGGTCAATCAAATCTCTCTGACACTGGATTCCCTGCAAACGGCCTA
>NEED01000022.1 GCA_002110465.1 unicellular cyanobacterium SU2
CTTTAGAGGCATTTCGTACAGCCATCTCTTACCGTTTTCATAATTGGTTAAAAAATAATGCTGACGTATTTGCTAGGTATAAAGCTAGTCTCGGCTATATTTGGGCTTGAAATAAGCTAAAGTCCCACTACTACAGATGTGTAGCTAGACTGACAGAAATTTGTATTAATAGAAATCAATCCTACCAAGATTAGATTTTCTCCTGATCAACATTGTTCCTAAAAGACCTAATCACTGGGACCGTCACAGTCGCTATCATACCAGCAACAAAACCATTATTATAAAGATTAAGTCCAGCTTTGGGGATACCCACTGATAAAACGGCTGATGAGTGAATCAAACCAGCTAAAACCCCTAACAACCAGCCAAACTTTCCTGCAATGGGAGCAAGAGTTGTGCCGAATAAAGCAGCTAAGATCAAAGGTGCATCATTAGCATGGACCGATCTCGTCAGAGTTCCCAGAAAAATACCCATCATAATGGGGACAATATTTTTGGGGTGTTTGCCAAAAGCAGCAAACCCTATAATAGTGAATAGGCCAGCTATGGTGGGGCCATTGAGGTCAGCTTTCACCAATAGAATGTAAATTAAACCAATAAGTCCGCATAAACCCATATTTATCAAGGTTGGACCGAACCCCACCAAAGCAATAAAATCTGTTGGGGCTTGACCTGATGAGCTTAGAATAGTGGGCAGTTTATCCCATGATTGTCGGTCAATCCAAAAACCTCCCAAAATCATCGACGTAATCAAAACTATCAAAAATGTCCCCAGAATAGTATTGTTGCCTGAAGTCCAAATCATGACCGGATCGGGAACAAAACCGTAGGATTTGTAAAGTGCAACAATTAAGTTACCCATTAAGCCGGCCGTAAACCCAATATTATACAAATTGAAACCCAGATGGGTTTTAGGAAGATGGGCTGCTACAGGAGGTAAAATAAAGCCAAGCATTAGGGACGTACCCACGGCCAATGGTAGTCTAAAGGGTAGAGAAAGAGTGCTACTATAGAGAATTTCCGAAAAAATGGGAGCTAAAGCCCCACCAAAAAAAGCAACATTGATGTAATTAGCAAACATTTCTCGGCGAAATCTGGCATAAAAATAGACCCCTAGGACAACAGACCAAATATTGACCAGATTTTTTCCAAAAAGACCAAACCCCAGCAGCAAAAATAAGCAAGCCACCACCATACCAGAAATTTTAGCTTTGGTGATACGATAGAGAACACAAGCCATCAGATTCAATAATCCAGCATTGACGAAGGCCGCCCCCATTCCTCCGATGCCAATATAGTCAGTAATTAGGGTGTCCCGTACTGTGAGAATACGAAACAACCCACTGATAATTTCCCTTGGGGATGACATCACAAAACCAAAGATAATAAAAGTTATGGCATAAAAGGCAATAATAGTCAGGATGGTATTATCACCGAGGAGTTGGATAGGAGAGTCAAAACTCCCGTTGCTGCGACTTCTTTTAAAAAGGTCTTTCAAATTCATATTTTTCTCAGAAATTAATTATTAAATTATCCACAAAGTCTTCTCAGGAACTTATTAATTGATTCTGGTTTACATTGAGTAAACCATCAAATTCTAAAGATAATTTATTTTAAATTATTCTTAACCTTAGACACTAAAAAAAACTCATACAATAGCATCAAGCCATTTTATAGCAGTTATAGTCATTTCAATTAAAAGTGAGACACCTGCTGCTTGTAATAATAGTCTTCATAGCTCAATTTTTGTATCATTCTTATTTGAAATGACTATATCATACTGAAATCTTGCACCAGTACAGAAAAACTAAAGTTCAAAAGAGATTAAATGAATTCTTAAGCAGTTTCAATCGAAATGAACCCTGTTCCCGGTTCCGGCGTTCCCCGTTCCCTCTCTAAACTAGCTAATTTTATCGAGGTGCAAGATATGAGTCATCCTTGTGAGATATAGAGTTTTCTCGTTTTAGGAGTTGGGAGTTAGACATAACAATAATTAATACCTTAATAGGGTAATTCACCTAAAAAATTTGGAGTTATTTTAAACAATTATGACTTTAACACCCAAAAAGAATAGCAATTTTCAATGGCGATTAAATCCAGGTTTTTTAAAAGAAAGCGGCTCAAATTTAGAATCAACTTTAATTCTATTTGGTCGTTTTCTAGCTGACCGCAGTTCCGAAGATCCCTTGCCTGAAAAAACTTTGTTTACGGATCAAGGAAGCTTTGAATGGGGGAAAGCACCTCCATTAGAAAAAGTAATTAATTCCTCAAAAGATTGGGAATTTTTACTTAAACATCCCCGTTTATTTCGCCAGTCAATATTTATTATTGAACCTTGGGAAAACGTAGGTATTAATGACCTCAATGAGTCAGTACGCGCCTCCAAAAATGTTGCCTTTATTACTCAAAAAATAGCCGATTGTGACTCCATTTTATTACCTGTTTGGCACACAGGAACCCTCAACCTTGACTCAGTAATACCTATACTTTCTGGAAGTATGGCCGTTATCATTGAGGGGGGAAACGCTTCCGCTCATAACCCCAGTGAATGGACTCATCCCAACTGCTCAAGGGATGACATAATGGGTTTAGTTGAAAAGCTTATTCTGTCACGTTCTCCCCAGAGCGCACCTGTGATTATGATTTGTGTAGGTCATCAACTCGCGGCTGAAGCTCATACTAGCCTGCTCCAACAAGTTACCGAAGCAGTGCTAAATACAGAAGTGCTTCCGAGTGACAAAGAAGAAGAAGCATTGATTTCCCTCAAGACAGTTTGCCAAAAAATTCGCTCTGTTGGTGAAACCCTTAAAATTGAAAAGCGAGATGGTAGAATCGTTGCCAATGGTTGGCATGATAGTAACTTTTCAGTAGTTCTCAATGAAGATAAGGAAATTGGAGAACGTCATTTATTGCCCTATAAAACTCCTAGTGCTAAACGCTCAAATATTCCCATTGAGTTGCTTGAAGCTCATAAAGTTATGGCCGACGAATATGAAGGGATCATTGATCGCATGATTTTAGAACATGGACGTGATGTAGCAATTTCTATGTTTCACTACGATGAAGTTAACGAAGAAGCAATTCTTTTTGCTAATTGGGCTTACATCGCCTTATATAATGCTATTGTTCCTCATCGATATGTCATCGCAAGCAGCCATCTTTCTTGGTTATTAGAATTACCCTATTCAGTAGAAATTTTAGCCTCAACTGAAGCTAATGGGGAAATTTTAACAGAATGTTCTTGTACTTGTATCAACTATAAAGATTTTGAAACTAAAAAAGTTCGTCGTTCTTTTACCTGTCAGTTTCATCCAGAACTTTTAAATGATTTAAGAGAAATTGGTCAACGTCCTGAACCTTCTTATGCTGAACTTAAACAAAGTGATGGCATTCGATTATTAATTAGATTACTTTATGAAGGAATGCAGGAATAAATAATTCAAGTAACATACTTCAGATTTAGTTTTCTCTCTCTCCTCCAATACTGCCAATAGTACATAAATTTTGAATATTATAGTAATGAAAAAATGGTCTAAGATAAATTTTTCTTAACCTCAAAAACTTAAAAGACTTGTATAATTATGTCAAACTATTTTATTTCAGACAGAAAAATATGGCAGCACTGACGGTTTGGAAGTTCGATACCCCAAATGGGGCGCAAGAAGCATTAACCAAGTTAGTTCCCTTACAAAAAGAACATATTATTGAAATCAGAGATGCGGCAACCGTTTCTTGGCTTGAAGGCAAAAAGAAACCTAAAACCAAACAAGCAATCAATTTAGTGGGATTAGGAGCTTTAGACGGAGCCTTTTGGGGCTTACTTTTTGGATTAATCTTTTTCTGCCCAATTTTTGGTATCGCTGTTGGGGCAGGGATGGGAGCTTTAGGGGGTTCTATGAAGGACTATGGCATTAATGATGATTTTATCAAAGATGTGAGAAACAAAGTCACAGAAGGCACTTCAGCCCTGTTTTTGCTAACCCGTGATGTCACCCTGGACAAAGTAGAAGAAGCCCTTGGGGACATCAAAGCTGAACTTATTCAATCTAATTTATCCAATGAAGAAGAAGCCAAACTAAAAGAGCATTTTAGTCCAGAAGTTTAGTCATTTTAATTCCCAACAAAAATATGAATCATCGAATCAGCACAAACTAATTTTTCTCGGCGCAGATTAATTCAATACGGTGGCGGTTTTCTAGGCACAAGTCTGATGACCACTATCTTGAGCAGAAATAGGGTTAATTAAACCCTCCCCAGTGATCGCCCAAAATGATATGACCCCAGAGCAAGCTTTAGAGTCACTCATAGCAGGGAATTAGCGATTTGTGCAGAATAAACAGAAAAATCCCAATCAAACTACTATTCGGCTGCCAGAAGTCGTAGAAGGACAAACCCCCTTTGCTGCGGTTTTAAGTTTTGCTGATGCGCGGGTTCCGGTTGAAATTCTATTTGATCGTGGGATTGGGGATATCTTTCTGGTTCGGGGGGATTATATCGGACAAGCAACCGACACCGAAGCGATTAAACAAGCCACCAAAGCTAAGGTTTTATACCAAGTTGAGCAACTCAATCAATCCCCGATTATTGATTAACTTCAATCGGAAAAAAATTGAAAATTGTTGGTGCTTATTCCAGATTAGAAACTGGAGGAATCCGTCTCATTGATACTTAATACTCATCAAACAGTTAACCTAATCTAAGTCATCTACAGCTATGAAATATTCAATTCATCGTGTTACTACCTTAGTTTCTGCCTTTGCTGTAATCCTGAGCTTGACTGCCTGTAATAACAATCAGCAACAGCCTTCTGGAAATAACGAACCGTCAGAAAATGACGTTTTGGTCTGAATGAAGGTCAAAAACAGGCTGTAGACCTAGGTTACATTGAATTACCAGACAATGTGAGGGAAAAGGTGGCAGCGGCTGCTGATGAAATTAGTCCTGATTTTGAAATTAAGTTAAGATAGTTTTGCCTTAATAATTAACCTGATTTCAGTCAAAAATCTTAGTAAAAAAAGAGCCATATTTAGATCAAAATCTTAACTAGGTGATTGACCTAAATATTGGCTTTTGTAATGTCATGAATAGCAAATATCAACCAGAACCAGTTATGAAAATTACTACCACATTGGTCACCATAGCCTTCATTGGGACAACGTCCTCAGTTTCAGCTGATGTTATCGTTGATCGAGCAATTAGCGAAACTCAGGTATTAGCAGCACAGAAGGCATGGTGCGAGGCCCTAATAGATATCAGTACAACTAACCGTATGAAAGGTCAAGCAGCGGCCTCAGCACTTGCTGAAAAAGTAATTGATTCTGCTTATGGTTACCAAATAGGTGTTGTTTTATTTAAACCCACAGTAACTGTTAATCCACATACTTTCCGAACTACCAGAGAAAGCGCACTTTCTTATTTCGTTGGTGGTAACCCAGCCTATCCTGATGACAAAGGTTTTGCCCTGAATGATTGGACTAAGTGTGAAATTGATAATCGTGCCATTCTCATCATAGGCAATACTGCCAGCACAATGGGGAAAGTTCACCTTACTGACAAAAATGGCAACGTAACATCAGTGGATAAAAGTTGGCAATTCGTTAAAGATGACAATAGTCAACTTCGCATTGTTTTGCACCATTCCTCATTAGAATTCACAGGTGAGTAATGAAAGAATAGTATAGAAAAATAAGCCCAATCAAAACGGGCAATAACATAACGCCTAGATTAGCCATAATACCAACCAGATGCTTCGGAAAACTGTGGCTTTTTTTTGGTATTTTTCAGGCTTTTCGAGTTTCTTCCCCTGTCCAGTGTTAATTAAAAACTTACTCAAAATTAAGGTTGCCAAACATGAATACGAGACAACAACCATAAGCTAATAGTAACTCCCACTAATCCGGCTAAAATTACATTCATCACCGCTAATAACCCTAAAATATCCATCGGCACAATAACTAAACCAGGGTTAACCATCGTTCCCCCTGGTACGGGTTGTAAAATGGTTGTTGCCCCTTGAGGTAATGAAAGAATGACATAGAGTAGTCTACCCAGAGTTATAATCCCAATTAAAATAGCTAAAAACATCACCCCTAGATTAGCAGTAATACCAATCCATAGGTTTCGTAGAATCTTGCCCTTTTTCGGTGGTCTTTCAGCCTTTTCCAGCTTTTTGCCTAATTGCGTATACCCAAAACACCAAAAAATAGTAAATAAAAGGGTCATAATATCAATAAAACTAAAAACATTACTAATATCAATCCCCGCCATTGTCTGTTCCTTAGAAAATATCCATTGAAACGTTAACAAAATAACAGGAATAGAACCTAAAATAAGTTGACACCAAAAACCAATCCAACCCCAACGGCGTAAGTTAGCAGCAATTTGGAGATGAGTGGGTGGAGTACGAGACAATAATTGAAACATATCTAGGCGTTTAAAATTCTATACTAGGGTGATTTCTTTGAAATTGGGAGATCGCTTCTTTTAATCCCTCTAAGGAATCATGGGTAATCAAAAACGTTTTAAATTCTTCCCCTTGACTGAGATAGTCAGCATAGGCCGATTGTAAATAGGGAAAAAAGGACTCCTTTTCCCGTAAATGAACTTGTAAAAAGGCTAAGATTAAAGCTTGATTATAACTGGTCAATAACCCAGGTTCAGGAAGGGATAAATAGACAAAGTTATCGATTAACTCACCCAAACCCCCATCCAGTTCAGAAATATCAGCATGGGTATCCCCTTCTTGTAAACTCAAATAACGATTAGCACTATTAAACCAAGGAAATGGCCTCACTTGTTCAAGGACAAAAGGTGTAGCCGGGTCGTATTTTCCCGCTTGAACATAGACGGGTACAGAAACCTTTGATAACCCTTTTGGTCCAAAAATAGCACTTTTTAGAGGATTAGTCAGGGCAATGGCTTTGACTCGTTCATCTTTTAAGGAATACACTTCTCGATCTAGAGTTAAAGCGCGACATTGTAGCAGTAAAGATAAATTCAAACGGCCAGGACATTCTTGGGCTAAATATTCAAACTCAAGGGTTGCCCCAGCCACAGCTAAGGCGGTATAACCCCCAAAAGAATGACCGATGACAGCTATTTTATTAAGGTCCAGTTTTCCTGAAAAAACTATTTGATTGCGTCTTTCCAATTCATCAATGACAAAACTAATATCTTTAGGACGGTCAATAAATTCACTGGTCAAAAAGATTTGGCGAGAAAGTCCCCTTTTCAGATTTTGCAGTTGTTGGCGATCGCTACCTGGATGCTGGGGTATGGCCACCACATAACCGTAGGAGGCTAAATGTTCAGCATAGTCACTAAAATGTTCGGGTGAGGAGGCTAAACCATGAGAGGCAATAACGATGGGATATTGAGCATTTTGCTGTTGTTTGGGTTGATAAATATAGACTTTTAAGGTTCGATTTCGTTGGGTATCTCTGAGAGTCCATTCGCTTTTTTGAACTGGCCATTTTCCCGGTTGACGTAAATCAGGAAGAGTGGAAAAATCTGTCGGTGAAGCGTTAGCTATTTCTTGTTGAGCCAGTTGACTAATTTCTTCGCGAAAAAAATTGGTAGCAATAATAATTGAATCGAAACGGACAGCTAAAGAACGAGCCTGATTAACATTAATTTGTATATTCGTGGGAAGATGACGCAATATATTAATTAAAGTTAAACCTTCATCATCGAAAGCTGATTTAATGATGGCACCACGCAACGCATATTTACCATTTCTTCCTCCTTGAATATTAATATGTTCTCCCCAACGAGTCAGCATATCTTCTCCCATTTCGGTTCTGAGTAACCTGGAAAATAAAACAGGGTCAATCTCTATTTGTTTCCTTAAAGCTTCACGAAACTGTATTTGTTCTGTTTCTCCGACTCCAGCTATTCTAAAATAGTCCGCTAATCTTCTATCAACAGTTCCCTCATCGGCAAACCTTTCCAAAGAACTGATATTTAACGATAAACGTAACGGGCCAACAATAAAATTAATTTTCTCAGCAGCAATGGTGGGTAACAGAGTTACCACTGTCATTAGTGTTCCTCCTATTAGGGATAGAAAAAAAGACGTGATTTTTAATTTCATGATTCTGTTCTCATTATCCTGTTCTAAATTTATCAATAATTTATTATGATGTTATGAAAGATTTTTATTGATCTTGCTCCGGCATAACATAAAATGAGGATGGCTCATTATTATTAGTGGAATTAATTACCATAATTTTTTGATAAGGAATTCCTAGAGAAATTCCTGCTTGATCAAACGCTTTCTTAACTCTCAATCGAAATTCACGCCCTATTGGCCATTGTTCCATTGGTTTTGTTCTAATTAGAAGACGAATTAAAATCCCTTCATGAGAAACTTCATCAACGCCTAAAATTTCTACCGGATCTAAAAATTTATCAGACCATTCTGCTTCACTTTGCATTTGATTAGCGACTTGAATCATAATATCAATGGCTTTATCAACATCTTCATTCCAAGCAATTTTGATAGAAAAGTTGACTCTTGACCAATTTTTTGTATTATTAATAACTGTGGAAATTTTACTATTAGGAATAGCGATAACTTGTCCATCTAAATTTCGTAAAGATGTAACAAATAAGTTAATATCTTCAACAAATCCTGCCATTCCATTACCAACATCAATTACATCCCCAATGGCATAGCGATCGCTACATAAAATTAAGATCCCATTGAGCATATCTTCAAGTAAATTACGGGAAAGAAAAGCAATAGCAATGGCAAAAACGCCGGCTCCTGCTAAAACTGAAATGTTAAGGCCAACGATCCAAATACTTAAATAAACACCTAATATAATAAATAAAGCTGTAGTAGCTTGTTTTAAGGTAATTGAATAAGTATTAACCCTAAGAGTATAACGATTAGAGGTAGGATCTTTAATTTGTGCTTGCTTTGCCCAACGATTGAGATAATAATCAATAGCAAAATCACCCACTTTATCCACAAGAGTTAACCCAATCCAAACTAAGATTAAACGTAGGGTTTCTGTGAGTAAATAGACTGAGAAAAAACGAGTATGACGAAAAGTAAAAGTAATAATAACTAAAACTAATAGCACAATCAGTAATTGTAAGATAAATGCGATTCTTAATAGTAATTGATAAATGTTGATTTTTTGCTTAATTATTCCTTGTTTTTGTAAATAAAGTTTTTGCTGAGAATCGTGCAATTTAGAATAAAGCCATTTATTTTTTTTGATTATTTCTTTAATAAAAATAAAGCATTGCTCAAACCATAAAAAAATTCCTATTTTTTTATTATTATTCTTCTTAGGCTCATTATTATCAAATAATTTTCTTTCATCTAAAGATATTGATTCATTTGGATCTTGACTAATATCTTTTTCAATTTTTGAACTTGTTTTGGCTTCAGAATCAACGGTTAAATCCTCAGTTAAATCCCGAAGTTTTTGTCTTAGTTGATCATTGCATTTTTTTTGGTAATTACGAACTAATTCTATGAGCCAAACCAGAATTAAGCCTATGAACATTACAACAACAGAGATTATCCATCGTCCAATAGGATATTGTCGATCAAATTCATGACCCCAAAGAGCATTACTCAAGGAAATTATAATCGTTTCTTGCCAGATTTTGGCTAATTCTTCTACTGTTGCTCCATTGGCTCTGGCATCTATATCTGTTACTGTTACAATAGATTGAGAGGCAATACCTAAGTCAAATTGGTCAGGAATAAAAATTACCGTTTGTTGATTTTTTGTCCCAATTTCAATCTTAGGGGTTCCAGGATGAAGGGGTTTCATGGTTGTCGAACCCCATACATCTTTTAAGGATGTTGGTATCCAAAATTTCCAATTAGATATATAAGAAATATCAAAAGTGCGTTGACTCTCAATAATCCTACGAACAATTTTATTAAATACTTGTTGAACTAATCTTGCTCTTTGCTCTAAAATTTGAGCCACTTCAATATTCGTTTGATCCAGTTCTTTAAAGGTTGCTAAAGTTAGTTCAGGGGTTAATAAAGCTCTTTGAATTCTTAATAAAGCTCTTTGAATTCTTCTGTTATCATCGTAAATATAAACATTACTACACCAAAACCGACCACAAGCATAAGCTTGATTGAGATCCCAAGGGGGTGTTTGAGTGGGATTAGGATCAGGGGGAGCGGTAAACAGAGGAATTTGACCTAAGCTTATTGGTATCCATGTTAAACTTAAACTTAAACTTAAACTAAAAATGGTGAGCCATTTAATCAATTTTTTTGAAAATTTTTGAATTATTGTGTCGTTAGTAGTTAATTTAGTTAGTTTCATTTTGGCTTCTAAAATTAATAAGGATATGTTATAAAATGGATTATTTATAATTAATTCGGTTGAAAACCTCTCATTTCAAAGAGAAAAAAAGATCTATTTCCTTTTTTTTCAATCCTCTTCCTAAAAAAGAAGAGTTAATTATCCATTGTCCGTTGTCCATTGTCCATTATTGAACATTCAAATCTTTTTAAAATCGATAGTTAACTCCAGTGGTAAATAAAAATTCTAAGTTAGGATTTTGTTCAAGAGAAACCTCATTACGATAACGAAAAAATATACGATTATTTAACGACCATCGATCACTTATTGGGATAGAAAGATCAGTATCTGAGGTAATAGTATAGTTATTGAAGTCATCCACTGAAGGAATAATAGCAAAGGTCTGGTTTATGTTAGCTTTATCAATAGCAAAACCTCGACCAAATAAAAGAAGTGCTACAGTGGGATCAATTTCATCACGACGCTTTTCAAAGTCAATATACTCATATTCGTAACGAGGTCCCACCCCCAATTGTATATCTAAAAACTGACGAATGGAATCACCTCGCCATAAATTTAATCCTGCACCTACGATTAGGTTACTAATAATTGATAAATCCTCACTATCATTTTCCGAAGCAAATAAATCTTGGTTAGTGCTGTTGAAAAACCCTGTAAAAAAGTTCCATTGAGGGTTAAAATGACGACGATAAACTGATTTAACAAAACTACTTGGTCGATAATTATTAACAGCACGATCGCTATCAAAACTAACGGATAAATTACCATCAAGATAAATATCTTCTTCTGGCCATTGTTGGTAAAAGCTAGTCCTAACACCAACACGAGCGGTAGTATCTCGGAAAGAACCAACATTTCCAGTTAACCCTAAATTAAGACGACTACCCGTTTGTTGAAAGGGAAATTCTACTGTAGTTTGGGAAGCCTTCATGATAGTTTCTTTACTCTGAGCAAGCAACATTTCTGATTTTTCTTCTTGCCCTATTTCTCCATACTTCAAAGAAATTTTTAATAATAATTGTTGTCGTAAGAATTTATTTTCAATACTGTTAACTGAATCGATGGTATTTTCTAAAAGTTTTGATGCTTGATCTATTTCACCAATTTGGTAATAAGCATCAGCAATCTCAGTTATAGTTGTTATCTTTGAGGTAACATTTTCAAAATTTTCAGTAATTGATAAAGATTGTGCTAAAATCTTCTTTGCCTGTTCAACTTCACCTAATTTTGCATAGGATAAGGCTAGATCATTTAAGAGCATGACTTTAACTTGTGAGTCATCTATTTTATTGATCATTTCTAAAGTTTGAGAGAGTCTCGAAATTTGTGATATCTCATAAGATTCATTCCATAGATTTAATTTACTTGTGCTATACTGATCCCTGTTTTGATTACTTGGTATGAAACTTTCCATACTAGCTAATAAGAAACTACAACAAAAAAGTTCTAACATGAGTTTATCAGGAGATAAAAATTGAAAAAACAACTAACTCAGATTTCTTTTAAAAAAAATCTTCTGTTATTAATGAGTTTATTTTTAGTTAATGTTACTTTAACACCTATTTCCAGTAAAGCGCAATCACCGAGTCAAACTTTTAATATAGAAGAAACAACCGAAAAAAATCAACCATCCAAAACTCAAAAATTGCGCGTTGGCATAACGGGAGAACCTCCTGCAGTAATTTTATCAGAAGATGCTTCAAATCCAAGAAAAAGACTAACAGGAATATCCATTGAATTATGGGATGAATTAGCAACTGCTTTAAACCTTAACTACGAACTAATCTATAATGATTCTGTTACCCAAACACTAGAAAAATTAGCCAATCAAGAGATAGATATTGCCATTGGTGGTATTACAGTAACAGAGAAAAATATTCCTCGATTTGATTTTACTCAACCTGTCCACGAAGATAACATTAGCATTCTTGTCCCGCTTCAATCACCCACGCTGTGGACTATTATTCAGCCTTTTTTTGGATGGGCATTTTTATCCTCCATTATTTTAATTGGACTATGCTTGTTTATTGTTGGTAATCTGTTATGGTTAGCTGAACATCGTCACAACAGTGAACAATTCCCCAAAAATTATGTTAAAGGGGTTAGAGAAGGGGTATGGTGTGCTTTGACAACCTTTAGTACAGTAGGATATGGCGATCGCTATCCTGTTACTAATTTTGGACGGATAATTGCCGGAAGTTGGATGCTTATTTCCTTAGCGGCTGTAACCACTTTAACGGCAGGTATTGCCACGACTTTAGCCTTAGCCTTTTCTGCCCAACCTTCTCAAAACTTGCAAAGTCCCAGTGATTTAAAAGGAGTCCGTTTAGTGACGATTTCCGGTTCCAAAGCGGTTCAATGGGGTCAATATTATCAAGCGAGAATGGTTGAAGTTGATAATTTATCGGACGGTATTCAACAATTAGAATTAAATCAAGTGGATGGTGTGCTACATTCTCGTTTAGCTTTAGAATATTATTTATACGAAAATCCTCAAGCACCTTATCGAGTTGTTGATTTTGATATTGGTACTCAAAATTATAGTATTGCCCTGACTCAAGATCATCCCTTAACTGAAAAATTAAATGAACAAATAGTATCGATTAAAATGAAACTTCGATTTCAAGAAGTCAAAGAAAATTGGTTTAAGTCACAGCTTAATCAGTAGGGAACAGGAAATTTTTGACTCAGAAAAAACTGTTATAGCTTGTTTTCATTTTTTGACATAGTGCTGTTTATTTATGTCCGACTACTTAGATTAGCCATTGCTGTCACAACTTTTTGGGAAATAAAGGGGATAATTGCTTTATTTTGACTCCCTTTTCCTTCGGTAAAAACTACTAATAAATACGGTTGATACTCAGGAATTTGAATATAAGCAGCATCGTGGCGCACTTGACTGGTCCAACCGGCTTTTGACCATAATTGGGCATTAGGGGGTAAACCTTCCCCTAAAAATCCGATTACTTGGTTTTCTTCCCCTGGGATATAGGACTCTTTAAGGGTAAGACTCCGTTTGAGTAATTCCATCATCTGTTGCGATCGCCCTGAAGAGACAGCGATCCCGCCAATAATACTATGCAATAACCGAGCTACCGCTTCTGTGGTCAACATATTGCGGTTTTCCATCATATCTCCTAAAAATGCTCGTTCTCGACCATAGGGACCATCACACCAGGTTTTTTGATTCACATTAATAGTGGCTAATTCTTCCCATCTCAAAGATTGAAAATAACGATTAACAATATTACGCTGGTGTTGCCAAGTTTCAAAGGGACTCGTCGGTAATTCTGGTCCGCTAGTGGTTCCTGTTAACACATCAACAACTAAACTCGTTGCATCGTTACTAGAGTCTACAATCATATCCCGAATAGCGCGGTTTAACTCCACCGACTCGGTAATCATGTTACCTTCTAGCCATTCATGAATTGCCACTAAATAAAATAATTTGACAATACTTGCAGGATAGAGGCGTTCAATTCCTCGATAACTAAACCCTCTGACAGAATGTTTCCAGAATTCTTCAGCAGAGATTGCGCCCCCTGTATTGACAATTACGGGAGTATCGTAAACAACCCAAGTTAATGCCAATTGATCAGGCGTTAATTGAGGGAAATGTGACCACGTAGCCTCTAAGATTTGATTACCAAGTTGTTGTAGGGTGTCATCGGAGTTAAAAAAAGCCATTGTGATCGCTCTTGAGATGTGAGATGCTTCTAGTCTCAACTATATCAGTTGACAGTATTCCTCTAAGAAAATTATTGATATTGCGATTAATCTGTTGAAAAAACAGGAAGGAATAAGAATTATAAAAATAACAATATGGTAATCTAGGTTAAATTTAAATTGGTAACAAAATAAATAGATTTATGACAAAAATTTTTGCGAAGACAAAGTGGAATGACACAAAGGTAGACTTGATAAAAGGTAGTCAATATAAATATGAAGCGACTGGCATCTGGATAGATTGGTATATCGTATGTAATGCAGATGGCTTTCATCCATTTCTTAATTCTCTGGCGGATCTGCTGTTTGGAAGAAATCACAAGCGTCAACCCTCAGCTAAGTGGTTTCAGTTGGTTGGCGCAATAAATCAAAATGACAATAAATCTCATGCCGTTGAACTGGGAACGCAAGGTACCTTTACTGCTTCTGAGAGTGGTAGATTGTGGGTTTATGCAAACGATGTACATTCAGCTTATTGGAATAACTGTGGGTATGTGGAACTGCAAATCACACCAATATAAAGCAGTTAAGTAACTCATATTCAGATATTCATTACATCCTGTAACGTAATATCATCAGTCGTTTGTTCTATTGATATATTTGTCGAATATCAACTATTTCACGACTTTTCTCACAGAGGACTTTATATGGACTTTATCTCTTTTCTTAAAAAAGTCATCTCAGACATCATAAAAAGACTGAAAATGCTGCCTGTCCCTTCTGGTGACTACCGCCAACATATTTTAGATACATATTTTTCTACCAGAGTCGGCATCGCTATTATTGGTATCTTATTTCCCCTAATTTTATGGCTAATTGGGCTTACCCTTGGCGTAGAATTGCAAGGCTCTATCAGTGCTTATTATCATACTTCGATGCGAAATGTATTTGTAGGAATTTTATTTGCCATTGGAGCTTCCCTCTACTTATACAAGGGTTACAGTACAGTGGAAGACTTTGTTTTAGATGGGGCTGGTATTTTAGCGTTGGGTATCGCTTTATTACCAACGTCATGTCCGGCTGAGGTTGAGTGTAGTACCTTTACTGCACCTTTTTGGCATGGTGTATCTGCTATCTTATTCTTTCTCCTAATTGCCTACGTTTGTATTTTCAGATCAAAAGATACCCTTGATCAAAGTCAAATGGACAAATCGCAAATAAGGATTTACACAATAATATACTGGATTCTCGGTTTTAGCATGGTTGCCCTGCCATTATTTGCGGCTGTTTGGCTTAACTTGGTTAATGAAACTGGAAGTCTTGTATTCTGGGTTGAACTTGCAGGTATTTGGGTTTTCAGTGCTTACTGGATTGTTAAGACCATAGAAATTGATCAATCTCAACTCGAAGATAGAAGGTTTCCAGATAGGTAGTCTACATGGGTTGTAGCAATTTTTGTTAGGGTGTTCCTTACATAGACCCGTTAGAGGAGACCTGGTTAAAGTTGTCCAAACCCTTTTTTCTTCTTGCCTTTTTTCTTCTTTTTCTTGCCCCCACCGTGACCGCGAAACCCTGGAGGAGTTTGGCCACCCATTCCCCCAAACATATTGCCCATTCCCCCCATTCCAGGCATCCCTCCGCCCATTCCAGGCATTCCGCCCCCCATTCCAGGCATAGCGGGCATTCCTCCTTGTCCCATTTGCTGCATCATACTTCGCATACGGGTAAAGTTTTTCACCAGTTTTCCGACTTCGGTTTCAGGATGGCCTGACCCTTTGGCAATGCGACGACGACGGTTAGGGGACTTAGCCAATAAATCGGGGTTTTTGCGTTCTTCAAGGGTCATCGAACTAATCATGGCCTCGGTTCGCTTGAGTTCGGTTTCTCCTTTTTCAATATCGCTACTGCTAAGTTTATTCATCCCTGGAATCATTTTTAATAGCCCCCCCAATGACCCCATATTTTTCATGAGGCGCATTTGTTTAAGGAAGTCATTAAAGTCAAATTTAGCCTCCATAATTTTCGACTGCATTTTTTCTACATCTGCAATGTCGATTTCTTCTTGGGCTTTTTCGACTAAGGTAAGAACATCTCCCATACTCAAAATACGGGAGGCCATGCGATCGGGATAAAACGGTTGTAGGGCTTCTACTTTTTCCCCAACCCCAATAAATTTAATGGGTTGTCCTGATATTTGCCGAACCGATAGGGCTGCCCCCCCGCGCGTATCCCCGTCCATTTTGGTAAGAATTGCCCCGGTAATACCAATTTGTTCATGGAAGGTTCGGGTCAGGTTGGCCGCCTCTTGACCAGTCATTGCATCCACCACTAACAGGGTGTCATCGGGTTTGATGGTGTCTTTGATGCGGGCTAATTCCACCATCATACTTTCGTCAATTTGCAGTCGTCCGGCGGTGTCAATAATGACGGTATCGAGTCCCATTTCTTTGGCTTTTTCTACCCCTTGACGGGCAATATCGACGGGGTTGGCTTCACTTCCGAGTTCAAAGACAGGAACATCAATTTGTTGTCCGAGGGTAATTAATTGGTCAATAGCAGCCGGACGGTAGATATCGGTAGCGACCATTAGGCAACTACGTTTTTCTTTGCGGAGATAGAGAGCAAGTTTAGCGGTAGCGGTGGTTTTCCCTGTTCCTTGTAACCCGGCCATTAGGATGACGGTGGGGGACGTTTCAGCTTTAGCCAGAGGAACGTTACTTTCCCCCATTACCTTAACTAACTCGTCATAGACGATTTTAATTAATTGTTGACCAGGGTTAACCCCAGCAATGACCTCTGCACCGATCGCTGCTTTTTCAACATCTGCGATAAACTTTTTAACAACTTGGAGGTTAACATCTGCTTCTAATAGGGCGCGACGCACTTCTTTGAGGGCATCTTGGATGTTAGATTCGGTAATTTTATCTTGACCGCGTAGTTTTTTCCAAGCGTCTTCTAAGCGTTCGGCGAGAGCATCAAACATAGGGCGTTATTTTTGTAAATTTGATAACCGTCAGTAGTGAGAAATATTTTCTATGTTTATCTATTGTAGATGGGGTTTAGCCTGTTCATCAATCTTGTAATGTTCATTCACTGAAAAAAAATGACAGATTTGTTGGATTTACCATTGGTTCAAGAACTTTCAAATATTCGTTTTAATAATTTGGATGCTTTGCCAGAGTCTTCAGGGGTTTACTTAGTGGCCGATGATTGTCACCGAGTTTATTATGTGGGTCAATCCAGTAATATTAAACTAAGTCTAAAAAATCATGATCGCTTTGAAGAGTTTCAGGCAGTTAATGGGAGTAAAGTCTGTTGGCTATCCTGTGATGAGACTGAATTAATTGGGATAGAGTCTGATTATATTAACTATTATAATCCTCCCTTAAATAATGGGGTTGCTGTTGAGAGCATCAGTAAAGGGTTAGTTCCTTCTAATATGACTCCTGAACAACAACTCGAAAGATATTTAGAAATTTGTACAATCATTAAAGAACTTGAACAGGAGAAAGAACAATTAAAACCTAATATTGTTACCTTAGCTGCTGATTATCAACAACAACATGGAGAAAATTTACAGTATAAAGGGGTAACGGTTTTGGCATCCCAGAGAAAGTCTTGGGAATATTCAAATAGTGTTAAAGAATTAGAAAATAAACTCAAACAATTAAAGAAGCACGAGCAAAAAGAGGGGATAGCTAAGATAACCAAAGTTTCCGTTTATCCCACCGTTCGAGGAGAATTAACTTTTTAAGAAAAATAAAGTCTACTTGACAACTTGTTTAAGATTGGGGTGGGGTTAACTTAGTTTGATTAACTCGACGAATGGGTAAATTAGCGATGAGAGCGGTCATCCGTTGATCGCTTTCTAGGGAAAATTCCATGCCTTCAGAATCAATATCCACGTAGCGGCTAACCACTTCTAGGATATCTTTACGCATTGATTCAATCATTTCTGAACTGAGTCCCGCGCGATCGTGGGCAATGACTAATTTAAGACGGCGTTTAGCTTCTTCCCCACTTTTGGGGGGACTTTTCCAGGCAAACAGTTTTTCTAATAGGTCAAAAATCATGGGTTTATTCTCTAAAAAAAAGGACTTAATTGCCGAAAAAGCGGCGACGAATACGAGTCACTAAATTATCGTGGACGGCCATCAAATCCAGATAAGGAATTTCTTTACCATCTAAGCGTCGGGCAATATTATTAAAGGCCATTGCCGGAACAGAAGGAGGTTCTTCTAAAACTAAGGGTTCCCCTCGGTTAGTCGAAACAATAATTCGCTCGTCATCAGGAACGATGCCAATTAGAGGAATTACCAAAAGATCTACAATATCTTCAACGCTAATCATCTGATTAAGTTGGATCATTTCTGGTCTAACCCGATTAACGATTAGATTAATTTTCTTAATCTCTTCGCTTTCTAATAACCCAACAACCCGATCTGCATCTCGAACTGCCGCCATTTCTGGGGTAGTTACGATAATGGCTTCTTTCGCAGGAATTATGGCGTTACGAAACCCCATTTCAATTCCTGCTGGACTATCTATCAGAATGTAGTCAAACTGCTTATCCAGTTGTTCGATAAGCTGTTTCATTTGATCGGGGTTAATGGCATCTTTTGTCCGATTTTGGGCTGCTGGTAATAGCACCAGGTTGGGTTGACGTTTATCTTTAACTAAGGCTTTTTCGATCGGACATTGTCCTTCTAAGACATCGATCGCCGTATACACGACCCGTTGTTCGAGTCCGAGCAGTAAATCTAAATTCCTTAGTCCAAAATCTGCATCAACTAAGGCAATTTTATACCCTAAACGGGCGATCGCTGATCCTAAGTTAGCGGTAATAGTAGTTTTTCCTACCCCTCCTTTACCGGAGGTAATCACAATAATACGACTCATAATTTAATGTTCAATTTCAATTATCAATGATAATTTAACTTTTATCGAGATGATGACGAAATTATTTCTGCTTTTGGCTCCATCCTTTCTCTTTCGATTTAAAAATATGGTTTTTTTGGAAATTTAGGGCAGATTTTAGGCGAATTCCTTCGGGGGTAATATAGGCAACTTCAGGTCCGAGGAGATCCGGCGTTTCTGATGGTGCTCTAGCAACCCACTCAGCAATGCGTAATTGGGTCGGTTGCATTCGGAGTGCCATAATAAAACATTCTGGATTTCCTTTGGCCCCTGCATGGGCAATTCCCCGTAAACACCCCCAAATCAGGATATCACCATCGGCGATCACTTCTCCGCCAGGATTAATATCTCCTTGAATAATAACCGTTCCGGGGTGGCGAATGGTCACTCCTGAGCGTAAAGTTGTTTTGAGATAAAGGGGTTCGGCTAAGGGGGGTAGGGTTTGGGGGTCTTCAGACAGTAAAGATTCTCTCGGTATTTCTTGTTCTACCGAATAACCTGCTGTCGCTGCGGCCACAGCCGTTTGACGACGACTGGTACGAATACTACTGAGTTTGAGATTAACGGTTTCTATGACCTCCCCGATGCTTTGTAATTGTCTCGTATCGAGTAAACGATTTTGTGCTATCAGATGTACGGAGGTTCGTGATGTCCAGGTTCCTTGATGATGAGTTAGACAATATTTTAAATCTTGTAGAATTTCTGTCCATTCTTTTTGGGGATCTTGTCCTTGTTGAGCTATTTTTGGTAAGATTAGCAAAAGTTTTTCCCCCTCACTTTTTAAGTGAACTTGGGAGTAAACCTCGCAAGGGGAAGGAGTCGTTTCAGGTTTAACCTCTTCTGAGGAAATGTTGGGCTCAGCAGTCATTAGGTCAGAGAAGGGAAATTTTTAAGTTTTAGCTTACCATTAAGTTGTGAAAGAAGTCAGGGCGATCGCTCCTCAAAAGTAGAAGATAAGGCACAAAATTTAGGGATATTGTGACACTAAATCCCGGGAAAATTATAATTTTGGGCGTAAGGATCAAACTTGCGCCCCTACTAATCAAAGAATGACTATTTAAGAATACGAACATCAATGGTACTGGTATTAAAGTTGTAATCTTGTCCTTCTAACTCGATTAATGTCCCAATTTTAACTTTTTGATTCCCTAATACTGCTCCTGTATCGGTAATTTGAGCTTGTCCTCCTAGGGTTAAAATCATATCTTTAAAAAAGACGACTTCTGGTCTAGGATCAGGAAGGGCTTTAACCGATCCATCTGGTTGAGGCACTACCGTTGTACGTGGAAGGGGTTGAATGGCTTTTACCTCCACTTCCCCTGCCGGTTGGTTACGAATTACAATATTAGTCTTTTTTCCGTCTTCAAACTGCTGTATCAAAGACTCAGGGTCACGCACCCCTAAACCTCGAACAATTACATCAACTTCAATCGGTTTCTTGGATACTTGGGCGATGGTACTCACCCCTGATTTGCCAGGAACAACAAAAATCCCAACAATAACTAGGAAAATGACCAAGGCTGCACCAAGATCCAAAATACTAACTTTACCGAATAAACGTCCTTTAGAATCTAATAGCTTCATAATAAATAGTCAATTTAGAGTACAAATAGGGCAAAATCTAGACTGTGTAACAGAATTTACCTGAAGGTTTCTAGGTTGATAGCTCGCAAATTGAGGCAATTCTATCATAGTATTTAACTATCTTTTATTGACCAGACGAATAGACAAAGGAAAAGTATCCCAGATTCTTCTAGAATTGATATCCTAAAAATAAGACCAAACTGTTAACTATAATCTATGCAGCCCCAATCTTCTGCTCAATCTCTCTCTTCTATCCCTTTTTCTCCTCGGACTGCTGCGATCAGTCGCACGACTAAGGAAACGGATGTCATGGTGTCCCTGAATTTGGATGGCCAAGGGATTTGTCATTCAGCCACAGGTATCCCTTTTTTAGATCATATGATCAATCAAATTGCTTCTCATGGGTTGATTGATTTGGAGGTGAAGGCGACGGGAGATGTAGAAATTGATGATCACCATACTAATGAAGATGTGGGAATTACCCTTGGTCAAGCGTTAAGAGACGCTTTAGGCGATCGCCAGGGAATTACCCGTTTTGGTCATTTTATCGCCCCCTTAGATGAAGCGTTAATTCAAGTCGCCTTAGATTTTTCGGGACGACCTCACCTGAGTTACGGGTTAGAAATTCCTACCCAACGAGTGGGGACTTATGATACTCAATTAGTGCGGGAATTTTTTGTGGCAGTGGTTAATCATAGCCAAATGACTTTACATATTCGTCAATTAGATGGCATTAATTCTCACCATATTATTGAGGCAACCTTTAAAGCGTTTGCCCGATCAATGCGGATGGCTTTAGAAATTGATCCCCGTCGTTCCCACGCTATTCCTAGTTCTAAAGGAATGTTAGTTTGATATTTGATTGCTGCTCAAATATTACTAGGATTTAAAATCACTAATTGCCGTTTTTGCAATGACCTGACTCCCTCTAATTCTAAGGAAACTTTAGTCAATATTTCTTGAACAGTTTTGTTGCCTTTACATTCTTGTAAAAACTGGTATTCTGCATCGGTTAAATTTACGGGTTGATAATCATAATTGAGTAAACTTTGGCTCGGCCAACCATAGAGACAGGGGTGAAGCTCAGGAATTGCCGTTAATAGTAATTCATCCTTTGACCAATCAATTTTAGTTAAAGGGGGTTTTCCTAGGAAAAATTCGTAATGAGTAATATTCTCTGGATCAAGCAATTCTGTTAATCGATATCGTTGGCGATCGCTTAATTTATTTGCCCGTTCCATTAATTCATCTGATTCACCAATTAACCGTTCTAATTCCCAATATTGTGGGTTAGAAAAGCCAATAAATTCTAATCCCGATGCCTCAATTAATTGAAATAAAGTATCAATATTATAATCCGTTTCTTGGGGATGAACATACATATCTGCAAAGGATTCATCCCGTTGATTTTCTAATGACCAGCGTTCCTTTTCTCGCTTGACAATTCGGTTGTTTTCTGGTAGTAATTCAAAGAGTTTTCGACCGACAAAAACGCCATCTTTGTAGTCTCCTTGTTTATCTCCTTGAAGAAAAGCGATCGCCTGTTGCATTAATTGAATTTCCCGCCGTCCCAACTCTGCATAAACAAAAATATGAAAGATTCCTCCTGGGGCTAATTTCTTAGCCAAGGCTTGAATTCCAGCGATAGGATCAGGCAAATGATGGAGTACCCCCACACAATTAATTAAGTCAAATTCCCCCGATAATTCCGCCGCATTTTCTAAGTTTAGATGATGAAAATCAATAGATGCTTTGTGGTTAGCAGCAACCCCCGATTTTTGGCAGCGTTGTTGAGCAATTTCTAAGGCTTTTTCGCTGAGATCAATCCCTACAATTTTAGCATCGGGGTTCAGCATAATTAAGTATTCTGTTCCCACTCCTGTACCGCATCCTGCATCTAAGATACGGATATTTTGTCTAGGAGGTTTTCTTGCGGTACAAAAATTATAAGCCGCCGTCCAATTCCATCGCCAATTATACCCAGGTGGGGGTTCATCTAGCAGAGGTTCGGGAGGAAAGGGATAGGTGTTATAAAGACGTTGAACGGCAGAACTTTTTTGAGAATTATTACCCATAGACTAGCTATTCTTTACTGTTTACTGTTGACTGAAATTACTCCCATTCAATGGTTCCAGGGGGTTTGGAGGTAATATCATAAACCACACGGTTAACCCCTTTAACTTCATTGACAATGCGGTTGGAGATAGTTTCTAGTAAATCATAGGGAACTCTCGCCCAATCTGCTGTCATTCCATCTTCACTGGTAATTAACCGTAAGACAATTGGATGGGCATAGGTGCGTTGATCTCCCATGACTCCTACACTTCGCACGGGTAAAAGGACAGCAAATGCTTGCCACAATTCATGATACATCCCATTTTTGGTAATTTCATCCCGAACGATAAAATCTGCATCCCGCATTAAATTCAGGCGTTCAGAGGTCACTTCCCCCAGAATGCGAATGGCTAACCCTGGACCAGGAAACGGATGACGGCGGACAATTTCTTCAGGTAAGCCGATCGCCCTTCCTAATTTTCGGACTTCATCTTTAAACAGTTTCCGTAGAGGTTCAACCAATTTAAAGCGGAGATTTTTGGGGAGTCCTCCAACGTTGTGGTGACTTTTAATTTTAACGGCTACCCGTTCCCCTGTTTTAGGATCGACATTACTATCAGCAGATTCAATCACATCAGGATAAAGGGTTCCTTGGGCTAAATAATCAAATGGACCTAAACGATCTGATTCTTCCTCAAAAACTTGAATAAATTCATGGCCAATGAGACGGCGTTTGGTTTCAGGATCAGTCACATCCTTGAGTTGTGCTAAAAAGCGTTCGCGGGCGTTAACATACTCAACGGGAATATGAAACTGATGATTAAAAATCTCCACCAGTCTTTCGGGTTCTCCTTTACGCATGAACCCTTGATCGATAAACATACAAGTTAAGTTGTCCCCAATGGCGCGATGGAGGAGAAAGGCTAAGGTAGAAGAATCCACACCGCCAGAGAGGGCTAATAATACCCGTTTATCTCCAACCTTAGCGCGAATTTCTCGAATAGACTCATCTACAAAGGCTTCGGTTGTCCAAGTCGGTTCGCATTGACAGATATGGTAGACAAAGTTGCGAAGCAGGGCAATTCCCCCTACGGAATGGACGACTTCCGGGTGAAATTGAACCCCGAAAAGTTTCTTTTGATGATCGGCGATCGCAGCGCAGGGCGTATTATCAGTGTGGGCTAAAATTTCAAAGCCTTCGGGTAACTGGGTACACGAGTCCCCATGACTCATCCACATAGTTGATCCTTCTTCAACGTTGGTGAGTAAATCTGTGGGATCATCGATATGTAGGGACGCTTTGCCATATTCTCCCCGTTTCGCTTGTTCTACTTGGCCACCTAACTGCTGTACCATCAACTGCATTCCATAGCAAACTCCTAAGATAGGAATTCCTAGGTGAAAGATTTCGGGATCGCATTGAGGGGCGCGGGTATCATAAACGGAATTGGGTCCACCTGAAAGAATAATTCCTTGGGGGTTAAGCTGGCGTATTTGTTCAACCGTGGTGCGATAGGAGAGAACTTCTGAGTAAACTTCTGTTTCTCGAATACGACGGGCGATTAATTCTGAATATTGAGAACCAAAGTCCAGAATAATCAGCATTTGCCGATTTAGATTTTCTTCGACAGGCTTTGTGGGCAAAGTCTCTGCAGGTTTAGTGATATCAGGTGTTTGGGTGGTCACGTTCAAGGAAATTCTAGGCGATAAGGATTAACAGCTACAAATTGCTAAAAGTTACTGAGAGTTAAGTTAACAATTTATTTTTTAGATAACAATAATCAAGGGCTGCGTTTGGACTGTGTCATTGATTAAACAGTCCATCAAATACTCAATATTTATTGTAGCATTATACGTTGTTTTAAACCTCAATCATAATCAAAATTGAGAGTCATCATTGTATTAATCTATACAGTTGTCTACTTGAGAATAATTTTTATCTTTTTTTTATAATTCAAGGCGTGCGTAATTATCAATTAAGGCGGGGGTTCCATCGGGTTTGACTGAGCCAAATTTTTGGAAATAATGGCGAATCTCTGAAGGAAATTCAGGAAAATCAAAGAGGTTATCTCCTTCAGCAATATCAGCCCAAAAATACTTTAAATGGGGAACTAATTTTTCAGCTTCTGTCATCGAGATTCCAAAGGGGGAAGTGGTCAATAATTTGATCATGAAAGGAAAAGAGCGATCGCCGAGTAGCTGACGAGACATTGCGGTTAAATTTTCCCAACCAGGAATGCTATCGACTCGATGGGATTTAATATTCAGATTAATACTTTTGTGATCTTTTTGTTCAACTTCTATAACCCGATAGGGATGAGGATAACTAACCAAAGACCCCGTCGTAATTTCATAAATATTGTTATAAAAAGCAATGTCTTGAACGTGCAAATGACCAGTAAACACAAGCTGACAACCTGCATTTTTCAACAGGTTTAATAACAAAGACGCATTGTCTAACATATACCGTTTCCCTAGGGGATGAATTGCTTGGCCTGGTAAATGTTCGATAATATTATGGTGAATCATCACCAAAATTAATTGGTCTTTTAGTTGGGGAAGTAATTGTTCTAACCAGGCTAATTGTTCTTCATCTAAACAGCCGAATTGTTTCCCTTCTTCATTAAATTGATTAGAATTGAGACCAATCAGTTGAACTCCGGGTAGAATTTCATGGGTATAGTAACATTGATGACTATTGTTATAACCATGAGAACGATAGTAATTAGGAAATTCCCTAAAACCAATGGTGTGTTGTGTTGGATGTAGGGTGGGGACATCATGGTTCCCAGGAACAACGTATACTGGAAAAGGGAGAGTAGCCAAACGCTGTTGTAACCAAAAATGGTTATCAGGTTCTCCATCCTGGGTTAAATCTCCTGGAATTAGGAGGAAATCAAGGTCAAGCTGTTCTAAATCACTAATTACCTTTTCTATGGCTAAAATACCGATTTCTATCATAGAAAAGCGAGTAGGATCATGGTTGATGGTGTGGGGAACCGCTACGTGGGGGTCACTAAGAATGGCAAAGCGAAAGTTCATACAATAAATAATGGTAGAGTTTTCTATTTAAAGGATAGTATAGGGAGGATTTATTTTGGGACGAGTTCGTGTTCGTCAACACGTTAACCCACTTAGTGATAAATATCGTCAATCAATTACACTTCCTGATTGGGAAAATGTTTATAATAATGTGGCACAACCGCTTCATTTAGATATTGGATGTGCAAGGGGAAAATTCTTATTAAAAATGGCTCCCTTGTATCCAGAAATTAACTTTTTAGGAATTGAAATTAGAGAACCGTTAGTGATAGAAGCTAATGAACACCGTGATAACTTAGAATTTAACAATCTTCATTTTCTCTTCTGTAATATTAACCTATTTTTGACTCCTTTACTAGATTCTTTCCCCCTAGGGGTTCTGAAGTGTGTGACGATTCAATTCCCTGACCCTTGGTTTAAACAACGTCATATTAAACGGCGAGTTGTGCAACCGGAATTAGTCAATACATTAGCACAATATTTAGTGGAGGGGGGAACGGTTTTTTTACAGTCTGATGTCAAAATTGTTGCCGAAGAAATGGGGGAACGGTTTTTAGATCATCCTAATTTTGAGAAACAACATTCAGAAATGTGGTTACAAGAAAATCCTTTTCCTATTGCCACAGAACGAGAAATTGCTACCTTTAATAAAGGAGAATCTGTCTATCGATTGTTGCTAAAACATTACAAATAAAATTGAGTTTTGCCCCCTTTCTTTACCAGAGAATTATAACATTATCTTATCCTGCTGAATGCTTAAGTTCCATGAAATTTTTGCACTATTTCAACACTAAAATACTTTCCGTTTCTCTATATCCAAACTCAATGATTATGCTAAAATTGTCTCTCAAAATCTGAACAATTTTTGATGTTGGACTGTTGCCAATTCGCGAATATAAATAAACTTGGGTGGATGACCATAAAGCAAACTTTGCTGATGAAAATCAGAATCTTTGGAAACAATTACCAAATTATTTGTCTTTGCGTATTCCCAAATAATTCTATTATCAGTATTAGTAAGTATTAAGGTTTTGACATGATTAGAATTAGGGCATAAATCGATAATCCTATCAATAATTCGGTCTGAGAGATTTTCATCTAAGAGAAGTTTCACAGCGATGACACAAATAACTTTTTCTCACGATCAGCGGCGAAAGCAAGACAAGCTTTTATATCTTCTGAAGTCAGTTCAGAAAAATCTTCCAGAATTTCCGCTTCGGTCATTCCACTGACTAGATATTCTAAAATTTCGTATACAGTGATTCGCATTCCCCGAATACAAGACTTACCACTTCGTTTTCCAGACTCAATTGTAATAATATCTTGATAATTCATATAGTTTTTACCTTAATTCATTCCCTGTTTTAGTTTATATCGTAGCCTAATTTATTTTCTGTTGTCTGTTGCCGCTTATCTACATATTCCCCGAAACTAAAACTTGCTTAACAGTTAAATTTAACTTAGAAAATAAACGAGATACTAATGTATCTGAGATAGAATAAACTGTTTCCTCATATAAACCTTCTTCTAATAAAAGAATAGTAATTCTCTCATTTTTTGGGTCAATAATCCAATATTCATCAACCCCTAAAGCTGCATATTCTGAACGCTTATAACGATAGTCTCTAGTAACAGATTCAGGACTAACAATTTCGACAATTAATAGCGGTGGACTCTCAACAATTGCCGACTGATTTAATAATTCTTGAATCGTATTTGCTTCGATAATATAAAGATCACTAATACGAGATTTACGCCACCCTGTTCGTACCCCTGCCTCTTTAAAACAGAGGAAAGGGAGAGATTTTTCTTTGATCAATCGGTCAAAATAAGACTCTAAAAATTTAGCAATTAATAAATGCTGAAAACTTGGTGGATTCATTAATACTAGCCGTCCATCAACTAATTCATAACGATTATCAGATTCATCCCCATAGTGACAATAATCTTCAAAACTGTAGATGTTTTCAGATGTTTGCATCATCGTCATCATCATACCTCCTTAAATTATCTTTCTCTTAAGCAGAAATCAATTTATTCTTTAATAACCTCTGGGTTTCCCATCCCTCCTTTATTAACCGATCTAGAAGACCGAAACCCACCATTGATAAAATCCGAGACTTAGCTGAAAAAGTAGAAGAATTAAAGAACTGGAGACAGGTTGTCATGATGACTCAACTAAACGCTTTTTCAACGCCTCAGAACGACGTTTTGCTACTTTATTATCAGGGTCATATTTCAAGGTTTCTTCGTAGGTTTCTACTGCTTGACTAATCAGTTGTTTTTTCTCATAAGCATTGGCCAAATTATTGAGAGCGATCGCATACCCTTCATAAAGTCGAATCGCTTCTTTATAGTTACGAATCGCTAAGTCTATTTGTTCCTGAGAAAAATAGGCATAACCGAGAGCATTATAAATTAAAGCCACATTTTCAGGTTCAATTTGTTTTTTACCTTTCAAGGCTTTTTCTAACAGTTTCACTGCCTGAACATAGAGCTTTTTATCTAAATAAAGACTACCTAAATCATAATATTCTTGAGGAGTTCCTCTTTCTTTTTGTAACTTCTCTTGAAGCTTAGAAAACCGATTTTCTGTCCGACGGGTTTTAATAATTTGAAAAAGAATAAAAATCGTTAACCCTGTTAAAAAAACAACGATACCAGACAAATAAATTACGGGAAGAACTTCATTCATAAGACTTAACTTCTATGGATAATGGACAATAAAACAAACCAACTAACTATCAACTATCAACTATTCACTATTTAGGGGAGTCCCCAAAACGTTGCCCGTTCTTGCAACCAACCGGACTTTTGCCAACGGAGAATCGCTTGATTAACGCGATCGCGTAAACTAGCATACTGTAATCCTTTGGGCATCACCACCCCTAAGGCTTCCCCTGACAAACGGACAGGGAACTGACGATAATTAGGATAATCTTGCACCCACCCCGCCAAAATACTATTATCCCCTGCGAAGGCATCGACGGCATCAGTTTCTAATAATGTTAAGGCTTCTTGATAGGAATTCACTCCAACCAGTTGGGCTTGGGGAAATTCGGCGCGAATGACGGCAATGGTACTAGAAGATCTCAGAACGGCAATTTTTCCTGTTTCTAGCCCCTGTAACCCTTTTATATAAGATTGTTTGGCGACAATTCCTGTGCCATCAAGATAATAATAGGGGCTAAAATCAACTAAACGGTTGCGAGAGGCTGTTACTGTCACCCTGGCAATCACTAAATCAACTGTCCCATCAATTACCATCTGTAGACGTTCTTGATTAGTCACCGGCTGTAAGATAATCGCTTGGCGATCGCCGAGTAATTCTTCAGCTAAGCGACGGGCGACATCAATTTCAAACCCTTGAAGCTGTCCTTTTTGATCAGAAAACCCTAAAGGGCGAACATTATCTTTAACGGCGACAATTAGTTTACCTCGACGCAAAATTTCGTCCAATTCCGCCGCCCAAGCGGGACTCATTCCCAGGAGGACAAGCCAACTAATTAATAATGTTGAGAAAAGGTTTCTCATAATTTCCCATAATGACTGAGTTGAGGATAAGGACAAATCTGCACCTTATCTGATTTTCTTAGATCATTTGTTAATGTACCGAAGCCATCACCCGATTCCGTCCGCCTTGTTTGGCTTTATACAAAAATGTATCGGCTCGTTTGATGATTGAGTCAACGGTTTCATCTGTTGGGGTATAGGTTGCTACCCCAATACTAACAGTGATTTTAATTGTTTCTTGTTCGACTTGAAGAGATTGGGTTGCGATCGCGGTTCGTATCCGTTCTGCTGCATTCAATGCCCCCATACTTTCGGTTTCAGGCAAAATCACCACAAATTCTTCTCCGCCAAACCGTCCCAAACAATCAACTTTCCGCAAACAGGTGTTGATGGTATTGACCGTTATTTGAAGAATTTTATCTCCAATATCGTGACCATAAGTATCATTAATTTTTTTAAAATAATCAAGATCAATAATTAGTAGAGAAAAAGGGTTTTCATAGCGTTTGCTTCTTTCTAATTCCTTAGAGGCAAACTCGAATAAATAGCGGCGATTAGCAATTCCTGTTAGGGGATCTGTATTAGCTAATCTTTTCATCTCTTCATAGGCTTTTTCTAGTTCTTTTTTGGTTTTACTTAACTCGATATGGGTTTTGACTCTTGCCAACAGTTCAGGAATTTTAAAGGGTTTGTTAATGTAGTCTACTGCCCCAATTTTAAAAGCGTTTATTAAATGTTCTTCTTCATTACTTGCCGTCAAAAAAATTATAGGAATTGCTGCGGTAATTCTATCTGATTTGATAATTTCACACAATTGAATTCCGTTAATTTCTGGCATCATTAGATCTAACAGGATTAAATCTGGCTTAATTTTTCCAAGCCTTTCCATGGCTTGTTTCCCACTCAAAGCAAAGGTGGTTGAATAACCGACTTCATCTAAGATTTCCATTAACAATTGAATATTTTTACTAAGATCATCGACGACTAAAATTAAAAACTCTTCTGGATTAAAATCTTTCATTATGTATACCTAATATTTAAATATTTAAAAAAGTTAAAGTTGATGACTATTGTCTTCTTAGTTTTTATGTTCATAAAATCTGCAAACTAATCCTCAATAATCGACTCGATTGATCGCCTCAGTTCAGGAAAATACTCTACGGTTTTAGATAAATTTTCTCCATCAAATTGTCGGATCTGATGGTTTAAACTGGTAGCATATTCTGCCAGAAGTTGACATTGATAGTCCTTTCCCCATTGTTGCAAACGTTGGGCAAATTTACGCAAGTCTTTCATAATCATAGTTTTATGTAAGGTCTGCCAGACGTTTTCTTCTTCATAACGTAGCTTTTCTAAGAGTTCGGGAGAAACTGGTTGTAATTCAGAGGAAGATATCTGTTTACCAATATTTTTGTTTTGGGAACTATCACAGGGCAAAATACTCTTGATAACTGATAGCAATTCAATGCGGGTAAGGGGTTTATAAACTAACCCTTGACATAAATTGAGTAATTCTTGTTCTTGATTGGGCTGAGAAGATGCTGTAATAATGACAATAGGAATATCTTTGGTTTGCTGATCACTTTTAAGAATTTTGATAGTCTCAATGCCATCCATCCTAGGCATCTGTAGATCCATCAAAATTAGATCAAAATCATGCTGATGGACTTTTTCAATGGCTTCGAGTCCATCTTCAGCAACAATAGTAGTATGATGAGTATCCATAAAAAAGCTTTCAATTAATTGACGGTTAGAAGGAACATCATCAACAATCAGAATATCTGCTCGATTGAACTGGTTGAAATCTACTTCGATAGTCAGTTCTGGGGTTAAGGTATTCTGATTTAGGGGGATCGCTACTTGGGGAAACAAAAAAGTAAAGGTACTACCGTGTCTCAATTGACTTTCTAACTCAATTTTTCCCCCTAGCATAGTCACCAATTTTCGGGTAATGGTTAACCCTAACCCTGTCCCCCCATATTGACGGTTACTTTGCCCTTCACTTTGAGTAAAAACATCAAAAATTCGTTTTTGCTGTTCTGGAGAAATACCAATCCCTGTATCTTTTACGCTGATAACTAACGAGCAGCAATCTAACCCATTAGTATCAGTTTCTGGTCTTTCTACTCGTTCACTTTTGACCTCTATTTTGATGTATCCTTGCTTTGTAAATTTGAGGGCATTTCCCACTACATTAATAAGAATTTGTCTCAATCTTACTTCATCAAAAATAATAACAGAGGGAACATTATCTTCAATTACAATAAATAAGTCTATATTTTTGGCGTTGGCATTGATTGCAAAAATTTGGGGAATCTCCTCTAATACTTGTCTAAAATAAACCCTTTCATAGTTGATTTTTAACTTTCGTGCCTCAATTTTTGATAGATCAAGAATATCATTAATTAGAGCTAATAAAATTTTTCCACTTGATGAAATGGACTCAAGATAGGAAAGGTACTGAGGTTCCTTAATTCGTGTCTGTAGCAAATCACAAAACCCTAAAATAGCATTCATAGGAGTGCGAATCTCATGGCTCATATTGGCTAGAAATTCACTTTTAGATTTATTGGCTATTTCGGCTGTTTCTTTGGCTTTTCTTAGTTCTTCTTCTGCCTCTTTTTTTTGGGTAATATCTGTAATTGTTCCTACTAAACGATAAGGTTGATCGTATTTATCTCGGCTACATTTTCCTTTAGCTGCAACCCAAACATAATACCCTTTTTTATGTTTAAGGCGATGGACATTTTCGTAAAGTTCTGTTTGACCATTTAAGTGTGCTTTAACATCTTTGAGTGCTTGGTCAAGATCCTCTGGGTGAACTCTGTTTGACCAAGTTGTTAATAGATTTGGTAATAGATTATTTTCATACCCTAAAATTTTCATCCAAATGGGAGAATAATAGACAGTATCATTACGGAAATCCCAATCCCAAATCCCATCGTTAGTTCCTGATATTGCTAAATCATATCTCTGCTCACTTTCTCGTAAATCTTCTTCTATTTTTTGTCTATGAATAATTTCTTTTGATAAAGATTCGTTGAGTTTATATAATTCGATAGTCCTAGCTTTAACTCGTTCCTCTAAATCTATTTTAGTCTGCTTAATTTGTTGAAACTGATCTTTCAGGATATCAGTCATTGAGTTAAATTGAGTTGCTAATATATCTATTTCTAAAAGTCTACTTTTTAGCAAAGTTTCTTTTTTGATCGGTTCCTGAATTTTGTTTGGTAAATCATTAGTTAGTTGGGCTAATTTTAAAACGGGAGAAGCTAAGATGTTACTCAAAATGATTGAAATAAACAACCCTATTAAGATAATGACCAACATAATAGCCAAATTTTTGATGTAAAGAATTTCTAGCATATTTATGTAGGGAGCAGCAGAAATACGAATGATTAACCGCCAAGGTAATACTGGTTTTAAGTCAGCTTCTTTAATATAAAAAGAATTCCTATAACGAGTCATAATAGGTTTTCCAGGAGCAAGGGGAAGCCATTGAAATGAACCATTGTTACTAGCACGGATCTTTCCTTCTTTTTTCCAATCGAAAAATTCTATATTTTCTAATTCTCCCTTACTATCAGCAATCACCTGATTTTTTTGATCAATTAAGATAGTATTAACATCAGAAATAGGTAAATTCTTCTTCAGTAATTCGCTGATTTTGTCTAACTCAAGAGAACCATAAACAATTCCAGCAAACTCTCTACGAGTTCCTTGAAGAATAGGTACTTTAATGCCAATATGGGGAATAGAAGAAGCGTGATCTTGATGCATCTCCGTTATTTCAGGTTGGCGAATGTAGTTACTACTGTTCTTAGATAAGAATTTTGTGGCTACATTAATTCCGACTAAAGAGTTCCCCTCCTTGTTAACTCGAGGATAAGCTTGAATAATTGTTCCTTGGCTATCGATGATATAAATATAGTCAAAAGCTGGAAATACCTTTGTTATCAATTTCAGTTGATTTTGGGTTTCAGAGGAGGAAACAGGGTTAGATTTTGTTAGTTCTTTTTGGATACTTTCGAGTGCTTGGAGATGGGGTTTATACCAAATACTTATACTATTGATAATGGGAGTAGTTACTGTTTTTAATTCTGTTTGAATTTCGTCTTCAATTGATTGTAAAATCTGATGTCCTTGAAAAACCGTCAATATCAAAGAAGGAAATAATAAAAAGGCAACCAAAAGATTAAAAATTGCTTGTTTAAAAGATATTTTACGCTCTAATTCTTGAGTAGCAAAAACTTTTTTAATAGGAAGATAAGTGATAATTAAATTAGCAACTAATGCATTGAAAATTCCATTAACTGATTGTTTAAAAACAATTAACCAGGTTCCTAAAGTAGAAACTGGTAAAATCAAACCGTAAAATAGACCAATTAATGGAATTCCGATCAATAACCAATAAATACTATTAAGCAGAACTAAATTGGGATAACGGCGCAATAATAAAGAGACAAAAATTGTCTCTGCGGTAAAAATAACAATGGCGTAAGGATGTCCCCACAATAAGTAGGTACAACTACTAGCAACAAGTCCCGCTAAAGTTCCCCAAAAGGTACCGTAATTGTAAACAACCAGCCAAACAGCAATACTTCCAAAAAGAAAATCAACCCCGAAAAATAGCGGTAGTTTAAAATAATTCCCAACAAATCCCCCTACTAATAATAAGCAAAGGTTTAGATAATACCTCCTTTTTGCCATAAGTTTAGGGTGTCTCCTCTCAATCTTCTCTGGCTAATGTCTATTTATAGGTATTTTTGTCAGTTTTTAGATCATAAATCATCGCCATTAAGGAAGACCTCAAAATTACTAATTTGTTACAAATAACCTTAAAAGGGAAGACGGGGGATCTGACTGACTACTCCATTAATTTGTTGATAAATATCTGCTAAGCGATCGCCGTCTACATGAATTTCAGGAGTTGGGTAATTTTCCAAGATTTCGATCACCCGAATATTGCGGTCAGATAGTGCAGAAGTCACTAAAGCTCCTCGTAAAGATTCCCGGTTGGCTCGTTTTGATGGAGTATGGATTACTTGACCGACTTCATCTAACACAAAATCACCGGCAAAGCTCTTAAGAACTTTAGATAAAAATACGGGATCAACATCTACATTTTTGTTAAGAAGGTTACGCAATTCTTCAGGTTTTTTATTCGCCATTTTTAAATAGGCATTGAGAGACGAAGAAACTTCTCCTGTTTCTGCTAAGGTACTCAACTCAGCCACAGATACCGACTCTCGTAAAATACTATATTTCAAGATGACTTGATCGGCGGCTTTGACGGGAATGGTAGCAGCCATTGCCCCAAAGATTCCTAATAAAACCCCTAATTTTAACTGATAGCTTAAACTAAATTTAATGAGATTTTTCATGATCATTCATTAATTCAATGATTGCCAATATATATTTTACCTCATGTCAAAAAAGTTAGCTTGAGTTTCCTCTAATTCCATAATTTTCCCACCAAGGTTTTTGTTTTACGTCAACAAATTCGATTTTTTTGCGAATTTCATTAAGGTTCCATCCCGTTAATTTAGATAATATGATTGCTTCCCTATCTTGGCGTTCCCTCACGTTTTTACGATAGTTTTCTAGGGCATCACAATCAGCTTCCCCTTTGAAGGGATGACGAATAATATAATATCCTTGAAATAATTGACGATTAGGGGTTTCTTGAAATTTTAGGTCTTCGGGGAAGGTATCACGGGAATATCGAAGATGAAGACGAGTAATAAAAACAGTTTTACCTCTTCTTATATTATTTGTTCTTGTATTTTCTAACCAAAATACTCCTGCTTTTCGTAATTCATCTTGAGTTAATGGTTGTGCTGAACATGGATCGCAATTTCCCATATCCCAAGCGTATTCTAGAAAGGCAACTTTTTTCCCAGTGTTTTCATGGGAGGTTTGAAACATCGCTTGATAAAATTTTCCAAATTCTTCTTTCACAAACTCTGGTATTTCCACGTTAGACGGAACCTTAGCTGTGCGATAATTTGTTAATTCTATTTGTCCTTTAGGAGATAGTAGATAAACAATTAAATCTTGCTCCCCTTGTGCGTTTAGCATTCCTAAACGAATAGGTAACATGAACTTAGGAGATTCATAAGCTATCATTAACGGACGTAATGACTTAAATCCTTGCTTAGAATACTCAGACAGATTAACTTTAGCAACAAAAAATTTTAGATTTTGGCGAATGTAGGGTTTTAAAATTTGACTTGCTCCTAATGGAATTTTATAGCCATTTTCTCTTAACCAAATTTCTAAGCCATTAGATTCTTTTGCACTTAGAAGAACAATATCGTATTCCCCTACCGTAAATTCTTCTTCAATGGTTATACCTAAGGCATTTGCCCGTTGTCTTGATGACCTCAATGCTTCAGGTGCAGCAGCAGGTTTAGGACTCAGTAGACTGTCTTCTTGAAACTAAACCGTACAGGGATTAGAATCAAAATATTCTACTAATCTGGGCGCACTAAATCCATCTAATCTTTTGATAATTTCTGGTTCTCTAATATTGACTTGTCTTTATGGTTAAAACAACAGGAACGGGAACCACCACTGCAAAATTTTTCACCTCTCCTTGATAGTCATTAGCCATATTTAAAACGGTGCGATCGCTATCTCTGGCAATGACCACTTGAGACGCTTTATTATAAAGTTCTGTATCTGCTTTTGCGACATAAAATCCACAAAATGCCCAAGCAAGTTTACTTAAAAAAACATTAAAAAAACAACGAGAATAAATCCTTTAATAGATTTTAGTAACTTCATGATTGATTATTCCAAAATATTACAAAGCCTCTTTAAAAAATATCCTAATTGTACTTATTAAAAACCTTTAAAGACTTATCTAGCCAATTAAATCTTGTTGCATTTCTCCAATTGTCTAGAAAAATAGTTAAAGGTGATAACAAAAATAAAGCCCAAAAAACAGCCGTTGAAGTATAAAATATATTCTCGATAGCAAAGGCAAAAAAAGCAATGGCAACAACCCAAATTAAACGACTTATCTTAGCATTAGGAATTGAACGAGGATCAGTCAACATAAAAAGAGTAAATAATAATAAACTCCCATTTATTAACTGATGTTGTAGTACATCAAAATTCCATCCTAACCAATAATTTTGTAAGGCTTCTAATTCGGTGTAAACTAACAGAAAAATTGCCGATATTTCCCATCGTCTTACCCGTTGTAAAATCATGCCTCCCGTTCCTAAAAATAATAGTAAATACCACCAATCTGTTCCCCATTGTCCAGGACTAATCCAAGCATCTTGAGTTAAAGTTAAGGCGGCAATAATTCCAAAATTGGCTGGATTAAAAAAATGCTTATTATTAACTTGAAAAATCAATTTACTGCCAATGGCTAAACTACTTGCTAAAGCAACTGTTGAATAGCTATTAGCTCGTAACAATAAGCATAAACCCAAAGCAGTAATCAACGCACTCCGCCAAGAGAAAGCCAATCTATGATTTTGCCTCCCAAAAGATTCCACAAAATCTAAACTGGCTTGAGTCAGCAAACAGACAGCAATAATCACAATAATTAACGTTGGTTTCATCGTCCAATCACGAGTAGCAATTCCCAAAAAAAGAAAAGTTCCCAGAAATACAATTTGATAGTTACGAGGATCTAGAGAAAACATCACACTGATGAGTAATAACTGATAGGATACATCCGCATAAATGTTAAATATATATCTTAATCTATGAGTCGAGTTTCAACAGATTAACCGCGTCTGAAAATCAATATTACTTTTTGTAAAGAAAATCAAAATTGACTTGACTTTCTGTCCCATCAGGTTGAACCCCAATGCTGATTAGAGTAAGAATTAGGCAAATTTTAATTATTGTTAAGCGTCTCTAACAGATTAGGAGATGACCACGTATCATCAACTATTGATACATTCGCCTTGAAGCCAACTGAAAAGGCAAATCAATTAACATAAAAAGAAAAGTAGTTGGTTTTATTTTTTGCTTTTCTTGCATTACACTATCCTCAAATAGGAAACCCATAAAGTTTATGGTCGAGAGAGGAGAACCCTCATGACAATCAGTCCTCCCGAGAGAGAGGCGAAAGTTAAGGTAACAGTAGACAATGATCCAGTAGCTACTTCTTTCGAGAAGTGGGGTAAACCAGGACATTTCGACCGTACCTTAGCGAGAGGACCCAAAACCACCACTTGGATTTGGAATCTTCACGCCGACGCACACGATTTTGACAGTCAAACCAGTGATTTAGAAGATATATCGCGCAAAATTTTTAGTGCGCACTTCGGTCACTTAGCCGTTGTTTTTGTTTGGCTGAGCGGCATGTACTTCCATGGCGCACGTTTTTCTAATTACGAAGCTTGGCTGACCGATCCCACCGCCATCAAGCCTAGCGCGCAAGTGGTGTGGCCAATCGTTGGTCAAGGAATTTTAAATGCAGATGTAGGTGGAGGTTTCCACGGTATTCAGATCACCTCTGGGTTCTTTTACCTATGGAGAGCATCTGGCTTCACCAATAGCTATCAACTGTACTGTACAGCTATTGGCGGTTTAGTCATGGCTGGTTTGATGCTGTTTGCGGGTTGGTTTCACTACCACAAAAGAGCTCCTAAGCTTGAGTGGTTCCAAAATGTGGAATCAATGATGAACCATCACCTGGCAGGATTACTGGGACTAGGCTCTTTAGGTTGGGCTGGACACCAAATTCACGTCTCCTTGCCGGTAAATAAGCTTTTGGATGCGGGAGTGACTCCTGAAGACATTCCTTTACCCCATGAGTTCATCCTCGATCCTGGCAAGATGGCTGAGCTGTATCCTAGCTTTGCCCAAGGGCTAACCCCCTTCTTTACCTTGAATTGGGGAGTTTATTCAGACTTCTTAACCTTCAAGGGTGGGTTAAACCCAGTAACTGGAGGGTTATGGCTCTCTGATACAGCCCATCATCACTTGGCGATCGCGGTTCTGTTCATCATCGCTGGTCATATGTACCGCACCAACTGGGGTATTGGCCACAGCATGAAGGAAATTTTAGAGGGTCACAAAGGAGATCCCTTGCTATTTGGAGGAGAAGGTCACAAAGGATTATATGAAATCCTGACTACTTCCTGGCACGCCCAACTAGCGATTAACCTAGCTCTGTTAGGCTCCTTGACAATCATCGTGGCGCATCATATGTACGCCATGCCTCCCTATCCTTATCAGGCGATCGATTACGGAACTCAGTTGTCCCTATTCACTCACCATATGTGGATTGGCGGCTTCTTAATTGTTGGGGCTGGAGCCCACGGTGCTATCTTCATGGTGCGCGATTACGATCCAGCCAAGAATGTCAACAACGTTCTAGATCGGATGATTCGGTCACGGGATGCGATTATTTCCCATCTCAATTGGGTTTGTATCTTCCTTGGCTTCCATAGCTTCGGACTTTACATTCACAATGACACCATGCGGGCTTTAGGTCGTCCCCAAGATATGTTCTCGGATTCGGCGATTCAATTACAGCCTATCTTTGCTCAGTGGGTACAAAATCTTCACTTCTTGGCTCCTGGTGGAACGGCTCCTTATGCAGCGGCCCCCGCTAGTTATGCGTTTGGGGGAGAAACCGTAGCAGTTGCTGGCAAAGTGGCTATTATGCCTATTGCCCTAGGAACAGCTGACTTCATGGTTCACCATATCCATGCTTTCACCATCCACGTAACCGTTTTAATCCTCCTCAAAGGGGTACTCTATGCCCGCAACTCTCGTCTAATTCCTGACAAGAGTAGTTTAGGGTTCCGCTTCCCCTGTGATGGACCCGGACGGGGTGGTACTTGCCAAGTTTCTGGATGGGATCATGTATTCCTCGGCTTGTTCTGGATGTACAACTCCCTATCAATTGTGATTTTCCACTTTAGTTGGAAGATGCAATCAGATGTTTGGGGAAGTGTGGCTCCTGACGGCAGTGTGAGTCATATCACCGGCGGAAACTTTGCCCAAAGTGCTATTACCATCAACGGTTGGTTACGGGACTTTTTATGGGCGCAATCGGCTAACGTGATCAATTCCTATGGTTCTGCTCTGTCAGCCTATGGAATCATGTTCCTCGCCGGTCACTTCGTCTTTGCCTTTAGCCTGATGTTCCTGTTTAGTGGTCGTGGCTACTGGCAAGAACTGATTGAGTCTATTGTTTGGGCTCACAACAAATTAAAAGTTGCACCAGCGATTCAACCTCGCGCTCTGAGTATCATTCAGGGACGAGCCGTTGGGGTAGCTCACTACCTGTTAGGGGGGATCGTCACCACTTGGGCGTTCTTCCTGGCAAGAAGCCTATCAATTGGCTAATCTAAGGAAAAAGGACAAACGAAGGAGGCTTACCATAGTCCCTAAGTTTTTGTCCTTTATCCTCTATCTTTAAAATAAAGACGGCATTGAAACCGTTTTCCCCTTACTGAAAACAGCAGTTACAGTAAGTTCATGACAACAAAAAATGAGTAGCAGATGTTAAAGATCAGCCTCATTTTTTAAAAGAGGAGAATTTCCTAAAAAGCTATGGCAACTAAATTTCCAAAATTTAGCCAGGATCTCGCCCAAGACCCGACAACTCGTCGGATTTGGTATGGGATTGCCACAGCCCACGATTTTGAAACCCATGATGGAATGACTGAGGAGAATCTTTACCAAAAGATTTTTGCTTCTCATTTCGGTCACATCGCCATCATCTTTCTGTGGACTTCTGGCACTCTCTTCCACGTAGCCTGGCAAGGTAACTTCGAGCAGTGGATCAAAGATCCCCTCAATATCCGTCCTATCGCCCATGCGATTTGGGACCCCCACTTCGGTCAAGGGGCTATTGATGCCTTTACCCAAGCGGGTGCTTCTTCCCCTGTGAATATTGCTTACTCTGGGGTGTATCACTGGTTCTATACCATCGGCATCAGAACCAACGGCGACCTCTATCAAGGGTCTATTTTCCTCTTGATTCTGTCCTCGTTGTTCTTGTTTGCAGGTTGGTTACACCTACAGCCTAAGTTCCGTCCTAGCTTAGCTTGGTTTAAGAATGCTGAATCTCGCCTCAACCACCACTTGGCTGGTTTGTTTGGGGTTAGCTCCTTAGCTTGGACTGGTCACTTGGTTCACGTAGCAATCCCTGAATCTCGCGGACAGCACGTAGGTTGGGATAACTTCCTGTCTACTCCCCCTCATCCGGCTGGGTTATTACCCTTCTTTACGGGAAATTGGGGTGTTTACGCTCAGAATCCTGATACTGCTGGTCATGTATTTGGAACGGCTGAAGGCGCAGGAACCGCTATTTTAACCTTCTTAGGTGGTTTCCATCCCCAAACCGAATCTTTATGGCTGACGGACATGGCTCATCACCATTTGGCGATCGCCGTCATCTTTATTGTTGCTGGTCATATGTACCGTACCAATTGGGGCATCGGTCACAGCATCAAAGAGATTCTCAACACCCACAATCCCCCCGAAGGAACTCCCTTTGGTGGTGCGTTAGGGGCTGGTCACAAAGGGTTATACGACACCATTAATAATTCTCTTCACTTCCAACTCGGTTTAGCGTTGGCAAGTTTAGGGGTTATCACTTCTTTGGTGGCGCAACATATGTATGCTCTACCCCCCTACGCTTTCATCTCTAAGGACTACACCACCCAAGCGGCTCTATATACCCATCACCAGTACATCGCTGGATTCTTGATGGTTGGGGCGTTTGCTCACGGTGCGATCTTCTTCGTTCGTGACTATGATCCTGAAGCGAACAAAGATAATGTGTTAGCTCGGATGTTAGAACATAAAGAAGCGATCATCTCTCACTTGAGTTGGGTGTCTTTGTTCCTCGGTTTCCACACCTTGGGTCTATACGTTCACAATGATGTAGTAGTTGCTTTCGGTACTCCTGAAAAGCAAATCCTCATCGAGCCTGTGTTTGCTCAATGGATTCAGGCGGCTCATGGTAAAGCGTTGTATGGATTTGATGTGTTGTTATCTAATCCTGACAGCATCGCTTCTACCGCCTATCCTAACTACGCAAACGTTTGGCTACCTGGCTGGCTTGATGCTATCAACAGTGGTAAGAATTCCCTGTTTTTATCCATCGGACCTGGAGACTTCTTAGTTCACCATGCGATCGCGTTAGGTTTACATACCACCACCTTAATCTTGGTTAAGGGTGCATTAGATGCACGGGGTTCTAAGTTAATGCCCGATAAAAAGGACTTTGGCTATTCCTTCCCTTGTGATGGCCCTGGACGCGGCGGTACTTGTGATATCTCTGCTTGGGATGCTTTCTACCTCGCGATGTTCTGGATGCTCAATACCCTAGGGTGGTTGACGTTCTACTGGCATTGGAAGCATTTAGGTGTATGGTCTGGTAACGTTGCTCAGTTCAACGAAAACTCTACTTACCTAATGGGTTGGTTCCGTGACTATCTCTGGGCGAACTCTGCTCAGTTGATTAACGGCTATAACCCCTACGGTGTTAACAACCTGTCTGTCTGGGCTTGGATGTTCCTCTTTGGACACCTGGTTTGGGCGACTGGCTTTATGTTCCTCATCTCTTGGCGGGGTTACTGGCAAGAGTTGATTGAAACCATTGTTTGGGCGCATGAGCGGACTCCTTTAGCGAACTTAGTTCGTTGGAAAGATAAGCCGGTTGCTCTTTCAATTGTTCAAGCACGTTTAGTTGGTTTGGCTCACTTTACGGTGGGTTACATCTTGACTTATGCAGCGTTCCTCATTGCTTCAACGGCGGGTAAGTTCGGTTAATGTAACTGAATTACTGGTTTTGAAATAAGGAATAAAGTCCCCTATCTTCGGATGGGGGATTTTGCTTTTTGAAGTCAGAAGTTGATCTTGACTTTTCTCTACTTTTTCTATAATCTAGAATTTAAGGTAGAAGGTAGAAAAGTGTCTCTTAGTATCAAAGATAGCAAGACTGATGCCCTCGTCCGCCAGTTGGCTGAATTAACTGGGGAATCTATCACGGAGGCTATATTTATATCGGTTAAACAAAGGCTAGAGCGTCTGAAACGACAAAAATCTGCCTATCCTTTAGCTGAAGAATTGGATGGTATTGCCCAACGTTGTGCGTCTCTTCCGGTGTCAGATTCTCGCTCACCAGAAGAGTTAATCGGCTTTGATGAACAGGGGTTGCCCAATTAATGGTAATTGATTCTTCAGCCTTGATAGCGATTTTGTGTGATGAGTCTGAACGATATGAGTTTAATCGGAAAATAGAAGCTGATTCTTGCCGTCTTATTTCAACTGCTTCTGTTCTCGAAATCAGCATCGTTTTGGAAAACCGCTACGGGAAAGAAGCCCAGCGAGAACTCGATTTTTTTCTATTGAAAGCAGCTATTGAAATTCGTCCTTTTGATGCCGAACAATTAGTGATCGCCTATCGTGCTTATCAAGAATATGGTAAAGGACGACATCGGGCTAGTCTTAACTATGGTGATTGCTTTTCTTATGCTTTAGCCAAGCAAACAGGAGAACCGTTATTGTTTAAAGGTAACGACTTTTCTCAAACTGATATTAATTGTTGCTGAATGTTAACTAATTAGGCGTGTAACCGATGAATGAACCAGTCACTGTTACTTACTCAATAGAAGAAATCCTTAAACGCATTGAGAACAAATTAGATAAGTCTGATGCGAAATTCGAGTCTAAGTTTGACAATTTAAGCAAAGACCTCAACCAGAAATTAGACACCCTAAGCAAGGATGTAACAGACTTAAAAGTAGGACAAGCTGAACTCAAATCAGAAGTCAAAGGACTCAGTAAACGGTTAGATAACCAAGAATTTATCAGTCGAGGGGTATTAATTGCTCTAATAGTCGCTATCTTAGGAGGACTTGCTAAATTGTTTGGATTAGTAGGTAATCCCTAATTAGCATCAATAGGACTAGGCTACATTGTTGCTGTATTTGTGTTGTTAAACAAATATTTCAAGAAAAAATTGATAATATTAAATGTAAACAACAACCATTGAACAAAAATAGTCTTCTCAAAACAGCATAGCTATAATAGTTGCTGCTTCATTATTTTTCAATATAACCTAGGTAAAATTAATCCTAAAGATAGAAATATTCCACTCAAAAAATGAAGATTAACTGCAATAAATTTACAGTTACTCACTAACGATGGTTGATCATGATTTTGTCTAACATGACTAATTAATTGATAAGCAACTGGAAAACTGAGAAATACTAATAGGGTTTCTAGGGGAAGAGTTCCTAAAAAGGCAAAAATTACGGTTAAAATAAAAATACTAATAGTAGCTACCGTTAACACTTGAGATCCCAACTTAGTTCCTAAACGAACAATAGGCGATCGCTTTCCGGCAGCCAGATCATCTTCTACTTGATGAAAATGAGAACAAAATAAAATAATTGACGTACTAATTCCGATAATGACTCCAGGAACTAAACTAGACCAAGAAAACTGTTGAACTTGGGAATAATAAGCTGCTGAAATCGCCATTGGACCGAAGGTAAAAAAACAAATAATTTCTCCTAATCCCTGATATCCTAAACGAAAAGGAGGTCCTTGATAACTATACCCTAATGCACAGCAAAGTAAGATAATTCCCAATACCGTAACATCTTTTTGCCACCAACAAATTAGAAAAATTCCTAAAATCCCTAATCCTAAAAATAAGTTTGCTAACCAGAACATTAGAGTTTTGTTGCCTGTTAAATTAACAATAGAATGAGCCTTGTTAGTATCAATTCCAGTTTCTGAATCAAACACATCATTACTAATATTCAGCCAAGCAATAATAAAAATTGCTGATAGAAGGAAGGTAGAAAAAATATTAGTAGATAAAATATTAGTTTCAGCAAAAGCAGTTGCTGTTCCTACGGTAATCGGAATAATGGCAACCGTATACATAGGAGGTTTAATCGCAGCTAACCATAATTTAAGTTTATTTTGTTTGATTTCCTGATTAGTAATATTAATATTAGATTTCATTATTGCAATTTTCTTTAAATTATAAGAATTTTCAAAGGTGTTTAAGCCTTGAATAATTTCTTGGCACGCTTGCTCATTATCAAATAATAACCCAAAAATGCAGATTAATATAATTAAATTTTCATTAAATTATATTAATAATTAAGCTAGAATGTTTAACAGCTATTAAAAATAGACTATCGCTAAAAATAGTTAATTATTTAAGATTAGATTTCATGAGTTTCATAATCTAAAATAACCTAAATATAGGCTTCTATTTTACATAATTAAGATAGACTAGAAATTAATTGGTTAATGGAAATGGTATTATGATGCACAGTTTTATTCCGCCAAAACGCTTTTTTCCCTATTTAACTTGGACAGATATTCAAGAAATGTCTGACATAGAAAACGTGGTTATTGTGCAACCGGTTGGGGCGATTGAACAACATGGACTCCATTTACCGATTGTGGTAGATTCGGCCATTGGAATGGGGGTTTTAGGGAAAGCATTAGATAAATTAGAAGAGGAAATTCCTGCCTATGGACTACCTTGCTTATATTATGGAAAATCTAACGAACATTGCGATTTTCCAGGGACAATAACCCTTTCTGCAACAACCCTGTTAACAATTCTCATGGAAGTAGCAGATAGTCTTTATCGATCAGGATTTCGTAAACTGGTGTTAATGAATTCCCACGGGGGACAACCCCAAATTATGGAAATTGCCGCTAGAGATATTCATCAAAAGTATGAAGATTTTTTAGTTTTTCCGATGTTCACTTGGCGGGTTCCTAATATTGCCAAACAATTATTAACACAACAAGAATTAGAGTATGGAATTCATGCAGGAGATGCAGAAACCAGTATTTTACTTTCTTTACTCCCTGATCAAGTAAAAATGGAAAAAGCCGTTAAAGAATATCCCCAAGGGTTACCAGAAGATAGTTTATTAAGTATGGAAGGTAAGTTACCCTTTGCTTGGTTAACCAAAGAATTAACGAAAAGTGGTGTCATGGGTGATGCAACAGCAGCCACCAAAGAAAAAGGCGATCGCTTGTTAGAATCAGTTTCTGATGGTTGGGTACAACTAATCAAAGATATCTACAAGTTTCATCAACCAAAATTAAGCTAAAAAGTTTTGTATTAATTCATTTGACATTCTAGTTGTAAAACTGGAACTTTATCAGTTTCTTCCCACGGAATCAAGTCTAGATCCATACGGCCAACTTGTCCATAGGATGCTAACTTTTTATAAAATCCGCCTTTAATTAAAGCAGGTAATGCTCTTAGATTAAACTGTCTAATAATCCCTGCTAAGCGAAATTCAAAATGTTTTTCTAAAAGTTCAGTCAAAGCTTCATCAGGAAGTTGTCCTGTTCCAAAGGTTTGAACTTGAATACTAATCGGTCGCGCCCTACCAATAGAATAGCTTAACTGGACTTCACACTCGTTGGCTAAACCGGCGGCTACTAAATTTTTAGCGGCATAACGGGCAGCATAAACGCCGACACGGTCTATTCTAGTGGGATCTTTTCCACTTAAAGCAGCCCCACTATGTCGGGAATATTCCCCATAAGTATCAATGGCATTTTTACGCCCGGTCATCCCCGAATGAACAGCCGGTCCCCCCGTAAATAATGCCCCATCAGGATTAATAAAAATTTGAGTATCATGATCGGGTTTAAGAGATTGTTGGGCAAAGACAGCATTAATAACGGTTTCTCGAATATCGTCTTGAAATTGTTTAAAATCAGGAACTTCCATCACCCTTGGAGACTGTTGACTAGCAATAACAGTAATACTATCGATACGGTAGGGCTGGCGATCGCGGTATTCTATGCCTACTTGAGTTTTGCCATCAGGAGTCAAATAAGGAAGGATATTGTCTTCTCGAACTTGAGTCAGTCGTTTAGCCAATTGATGGGCTAAAGAAATTGGTAGGGGCATTAGTTCAGGGGTTTGTTGACAAGCAAATCCAAAGACGGTAGCTTGATTTTTCACGGTAATATCGTCTATCTGTTCATCTTCGAGTTGTTTTTCGTCAAGATAGCGATGATTGGTGAAAGGCATTTCCTGAAGACTGGTAACAATACTACAGGTTTTTCCGCTAAAAGAAGAATGATCGTAACCGACTTTCTTGATGACTTGTCGAGCAATTTTGGAAAAGTCTACGATGGTATCCGATTGAAACCGTGCAGCAATAAAGACAATAGCCGTTGCTACCGCACACTCTGTAACGACCCGTGAGTAAGGATCATGACGCAGGAATTGATCAACAATAGCATCACTAATCTGATCACAAAGTTTATCAGGATGGCCTTGAGTCACGGATTCAGAAATAAACATAAAATCTTTTTTCATCGCTTTAGAACCCTTTTTAATTAATTTTTCAGAGCTTCGCTTCTCCCCTGTCGCCCCCTCTTCCCCTCTCCCCTCATTGGGGTTTAGTTGCTTCATTCACTGCTAACGGAAGAAGCGCACTACCGCCAATAACCACACCATCTAAAAGATTGATCGGGGTGACATGGAGTAGATTTCTCAGTCCAGGGACAGCCAAAGATACCCACTGAAGTCCTAATGATCCTGCCAAAGCCCCCGTTAAATAAGGATTGGGAGGGAGTTGATGAGACCGTAAAGGTCTTGAAGACCGACAACTGAGGGCGTGAAGTAATTGCCCACTAACTAAACTCATAAAGGCGATGGTGCTGGCCTGGGGACTAATACCGTAACGCCAGATACCATAACCATAGGCTGCCAAGGTACTAACAGAGATATTTGTAGATTCCACAAGGATGCGCCGAAAATCCGAGGGTTTGATAATTGATTCGTTAGGAGGACGGGGAGGAACCTGTAAAACATCTGGTTCGGGGGCTTCTAGGGCTAGGGCTAAACCAGGAAAAATATCGGTTACTAAATTGAGCCATAATAATTCCATTGCGTTGAGAGGCTGTCCTAATCCTGCCGTATTAGCTAACAACATCACCATAATTTCGCTTAGGTTAGTTGACAGCAAAAAATGAACGGATTTACGGATATTGTTGTAAATAGTGCGCCCCTGACTGACGGCAACAATCATGGTTTCCAGGTTGTCATCTTCTAACACCACATCCGCCACTTCTCTAGCTACATCGGTTCCCGTATGCCCCATGGCGATACCCACTTCCGCCGCTTTGAGGGCTGGGGTATCATTGATGCCATCCCCTGTCATCGCCACCACTAAGCCCCGTTCTTGAAGTGCCTGAACAATCTGTAATTTGTGGGCGGGACTAATACGAGAGAAGACGTGAACCTGTTCGCACAAACCGGGCAAAATATCTGGGGTAAGGTCAGCTAATTCCGTAGAATCAAGAATTTTTAGGGGTTCTTGCTGACTTAGGTTTAAACTCTTTCCAATAGCGTAAGCAGTCGGACTTTGATCTCCTGTAATCATTAAGGTTTTGATTCCCGCTTGGTGAAAATCCGTTATGGTTTCTTTGACCCCTGGACGAATGGGATCAGCCATACCAATTAATCCCACCCAAATTAGATTCGATGGGGTGGCAGATTCTATTTCTTCGGTTTCTCCCTGTCCATAAGCCACTCCTAGTACCCGTAATGCTTGGCCTGCCATCGTTTCATTTTGTTCTTCGATCGCCTGTTTTTGGGCTTCAGTCAGTTCAACGGGTTCACCATTTTTAATCCGAGTTGAACACAGTTCTAATACCTCAGTCGGGTTTCCTTTCACCGCTACTAAATAAGTTGACTCATGGATGCGATGAATGGTGGTCATTAAATTATGATCCTCCGAACGATGATGGGTGACTTGGCGAGGATATTTATCATTAAGTTCTTTGATTTCTATTCCCGCCGCGATCGCCATTTCGATCAGGGCGTTTTCGGTGGAGGAACCATCAATCATATAGGTTCCGTTGTGATGATAATTTACTTGACTGTCGTTACATAACACCGAAACATGAATCAGTTTGAGTAATTCGTCGCAACCATAAGGATCAATTTTTTGCTTTTCTGACCAAAAATCCCCATCAACCAGTTCAATTTCTCGACCATCCCAACAGACTTTCATCACCGACATTCGATTAGCCGTCAGGGTTCCGGTTTTATCGAGACATAACGCTTGAACCGAACCAAGGGCTTCAATGGCTTCTAGGCGACGAATCAGGACTTTTTGCCGACGCATATGGAGAATTCCCAAAGCTAGGGTTGTGGTGGCGACGGTGGGTAATCCTTCGGGAACCGCCGCTACTGCCAGAGAAATAGAGGTTTTTACCATTTCGAGTAAGCCATAACCCCGTAATATTCCTAACGCAAACACCAATCCACACACTGCACTAGAAATCCAAACCAGTTGTCCCCCTGCCTGTTCGAGTTGTCTTTCCATCGGGGTTGAAGGATTGCTGGTTTCTCCCACTAAGGCTTGTATTTGCCCCATTTCAGTTAAATTTCCTGTAGCGACTACCACGGCCTTTCCTTGTCCTCCTGTCGCGAAGGTTCCTTGATAGACCATATTGGTTCGTTCTGCTAGGGGAATAGTCGTTGAATTCGGGGTTAAAGTTTCCTGATGCTTTCTAACTGGTAAACTTTCTCCAGTTAACGCTGATTCATCAATGCTTAATCGTTCTACTTCAATCAATCGAGCATCGGCTGAAATATAACAACCCGGTTCTAAGAAAATAATATCTCCTATCACCAAATCTTTAGTATGAATTTCAATTAATTTACCATCTCGAATGACCCAAGCTGAGGGGTTAACAAAGCTTTTTAGGGAATTAATAATCCGTTCTGATTGACTTTCGGTGGCATAGCCTAAAATTGCGTTAATGGTGACAACTCCCATAATGACGATCGCATCAGCAATACCCCCGGTTAACACAGAAAGCAAAGCTGCACCGCTTAATAAAGCCACAGGAACAGATTTAAAATAGTCAATAAAAATACTTAAGCCTGAACGCGGTTGGGTTTCTGTCAGGGCATTAATTCCATATTTTTGTAAGTTTTCTTGAACTGCCGCCGAAGATAATCCGTTTTCTTTTGACGTATTAAGTTCTGCAAGAATCGTGTCTACATCTTTTAGATGCCAATTAATTGATGATACCATCGATGAAAATATTTTATATTCAACTATTTTGACTGATAATTGAGGGTGTTTATGATAGTCTTCTACTAGGGAATTAATAATAGTAGCAATCTCTATAACCGTTTTTCTTGGATGAAAATATAAAAGAATATTACCTGTGATTGTATTAGCACGAACAGAGTTGATCTCTTGCCGTATCGATAATTTAAACTCTAAATATCTTTTCAGGGTATCTGAATGCAATAATCCTTCAACTTTACATCGACATCTTCCTTGGACAATTCCGTGTAAAATTTGTACAAAAGTAAGTTTTTTCGAGGAATTATTAGAAATATTATGGGGACTTTTCATGGTTGTCAGACTATTGCTCAGGGTCTTAGACTGTATTAGTCTTACCTCTTAGTTCCTAATACGATCCTAGAAGACTCTCAAGACAACTTGTTCAGATTAGATATAAAACTTCACCCTACTGTAAAATTGAAGAGATTCAGGGAGATTTTTTTAGATAATTTATTCCTTGACTAACAATAACTTCTTTAAAGTGATACTTTTTCTGACAAAATTACGCTCAATAAAGTTAATAAAATTTGATAAAAATTATTTTTTCTTAACAAACAATCTAGGATTTTTGGAGAAAATTTCTCTCTAAATAAAGTTTACTGATAGGATTTAAAAGTGAGTTTTTAAATATAGCTTTTCTGAAACTCATGAGGCACACTTTTTGACAACTATCTCTTCTGGAGTTCCCCGTTGCGATCGCTCACCTAAAGGGGGAATTGCTATGACAAAAATAGATTAACAATAATAATATTTTGCTTAAAAAAAGCTTGGTCAAAAAAAGCTAAAAAACATGAGTAAATGGCATAAACTTGAGATAGAAGCGGTTTTGAAAAAATTAGGTAGCGATCGCACTTGGGGACTGACTCAAGGAGAGGTAACTCGTCGCTTAGACCATGATGGACCCAACAAACTCAAAGAAGAACCCCGAAAATCCCCCTGGCGCATTCTTTGGGAGCAATTGGTAGAACCGTTAGTATTGCTTCTGGTAGCTGCAGCAACCGTGTCTGCTTTCTTAGGAGACTACAAAGAAGCGATCGCCATCATGATCATTGTCATTCTCAATGCTTTCTTAGGATTTAGCCAAGAATATCGCGCCGAAAAAGCCATGGCCGCCCTCAAAAGCCTAGCCATTCCTAGGGTCAAAGTGCGTCGAGAGGGACATTGGTACGAAATAAAAGCTTCTCAACTGGTTCAAGGAGATATTGTCCGACTCGAAGATGGAAACATTGTCCCCGCCGATATTCGTCTGATTGAAACGGCTAATCTCCGAATTCAAGAATCGATTCTAACCGGAGAAGCCGCAGCAGTGGATAAAAGTATTCAACCCTTAACTGGAAAAAAAATCCCGTTAGGCGATCGCATCAACATGGCCTACATGGGAACCCTCGTGATTTATGGACGGGGTTACGGCGTGGTTGTCGGCACAGGGATGAAAACCCAATTAGGGAAAATTGCCACCTTGTTACAAAAGGTTCAAGCTGAATTAACCCCCTTACAGCAACGACTACAACGGTTAGGACAACAATTATTAATCGGATCTGTGATTTTGGTGGGGATTATTTTTATTTTGGGAGTATTACAAGGAGAAGGTCTAAAATTAATGTTTCTCACGGCTGTTAGTTTGGCTGTTGCGGCCGTTCCCGAAGGACTCCCGGCGGTCGTTACTATCGCCCTAGCTTTAGGATCACAACGAATGCTCAAACGAGGGGCATTAATTCGTAAATTGCCCGCCGTAGAAACCCTGGGGTCAGTTACAGTCATTTGTTCGGATAAAACAGGAACCCTGACGGAAAATCGCATGACCGTTAACGTTTTGGACGTGGTAGGACGGCGTTTAAATCTGACCTCGGTGTTGGCCCGTGATAGCTATGACTTGGATTTAAGCCAACAACAACCCGGATTATTACAAGAACAACCTCAACTCGCTTGGCTATTGATGGGGAGTGCCTTATGTAATGATGCTTGTCTCGAAGCTGATCGAGAAAATCCTCAACTGTTTCATGTGGTGGGAGAACCCACAGAAGGGGCATTGCTAACGGCTGCAGCCAGTTTAGGACTGAGGAAAGCTGAACTCGAACATCAGTTTTCTCGGGTGGGAGAAATTCCCTTTGATGCCCAACGACGGCGCATGACCACCCTTCATCAAGTTCCAGGCGATCGCCACTCTTGGCCACCACTGCTGACAACTCTCTGGGAATGGCATCAGAACTTAGGGGGAATGCCCTATCTTGCTTTTACTAAAGGGGCAGTTGATAGTCTCTTGGAAATTTGTACAGAAGTCTGGGTTAATAACCAAGCTGAACCTCTAACCGAAATCTGGCAAAATTGGATTCAAGACACCAATGATGAATTAGCCTCTCAGGGAAGTCGGGTGTTAGGGTTGGCTTTTTGCCCCCATTTGTCGTCCCATATTAATGAAGGAACAATATTAGAACAAAATTTAATTTTTGTGGGGTTGATGGGCATGAGTGATCCCATTCGCCTAGAAGTCAAAGAAGCGGTACAAACTTGTATTACGGCAGGTATTCGTCCTGTAATGATTACGGGAGATCATCCCCTTACGGCGCGAAATATCGCCAGGGAATTAGGAATGACGGTTGACGGTCATATTTTAACGGGACAGGAGTTGTCCCGGCTGAGTGGGGAAGAATTGTCTGAACGGGTTTTGGACACTTCGGTTTATGCTAGAGTGACCCCCAAACAAAAGCTACGCATTGTTCAAGCTTGGCAACAACAGGGGCAAATTGTAGCGATGACGGGGGATGGGGTTAATGATGCCCCAGCCTTAAAAAAGGCGGATATTGGCATTGCGATGGGTATTAGTGGGACGGATGTGGCTAAAGAAGCGGCGGATATGGCCTTACTTGATGATAATTTTGCCACCATTGTGGCGGCAGTCAGGGAAGGACGAATCATTTATGATAATATTCGCAAGTTTATTTTTTATATGTTTAGTAGTAATTCAGGGGAAATTTGGGTGATGTTGCTAGGTTTTTTCATAGGAATGCCCTTACCTTTATTACCCTTGCAGATTCTTTGGATTAACTTGATGACCGATGGCTTACCGGCCTTGGCTTTGGGGGTTGAACCTGCCGAAAAGCATATTATGCACCGTTCCCCCTATCCTCCTACTGACAATATCTTTAGTCGGGGGTTGGGTTGGCGAATTATTTGGGTTGGTATCTTGATGGGGACTGTTTCTTTGGGGACGGGTTACTGGTATCGGCAACAATCTAATCCCGCCTGGCAAACCATGATCTTTAGTATTCTCACCCTTGCTCAAATGGGCAATGCTCTAGCTATTCGTTCAGAACGCTATTCGTTATGGAAAATTGGACTATTTTCTAATCTTTTTTTATTGCTTGCTGTGGCTTTGACCCTAGGGTTACAAGTTGCTATTATTTATCTTCCTCTCGGACAAACCCTCTTTCATACCACTGCTTTATCTTTAGGAGATTTAGTTTTATGTTTATTGTTGAGTACCATCGTTTTTTGGGCGGTTGAAGGGGAAAAATGGCGGCTTCGTCGTTTGAAAATTAATAATTAACAAATAAGTGAGTACACCAAATGAAGCGAAAAGCTCTGTTCAATTTATTCCTGAGTGCCTCCTTACTCATAATTGGTCTGCAAATACCACCAATGATGATGGCACAGGATCATACTCCAAACTTAAATGATAGTAACTGGACAGCAGAAAGTGGTGATGTAGGGAATCTGTTGTTAGCTATATAATTTCCTTATTAAATTCGTACTTATTGATGTAAAGTCCAATCACTAAATCGTGCATTGGTGATATCTTTGAGAAACAGATTGTTTTCCTTCTCCTGATTTTCCATCTTTAATAACATCTGTAGAGTGGCAATGAGGACATTCAACAGCAATCCAAACGGTCATTTATCAAGTCATCTTGAGTTTTTCATTTATATTTTAACAATAACCAACTTATTGATCATAGTCTTCTTGATCATAGTCTTCCCACAGATTCTCTACACCACCGGCTGTGGCTGATTACTTATTGCAAAGGGATAATTTCTGACCCAAGAAAGGGGAAGTTCAGCTATTAAAATTCCCAGATTTAACCCTTTACCAAGAGTTGAGAGTAGAGTGTTAAATTCTATTAAAATTATTGACGTTTTTCACTAGGTTTAATTGAGAAGTTTAGCAATTGTTACTGATCGCGTTAGACTAGGAATGAAAGGTTATGAACAAGTTAAAGAGGTGAACATCATGACACTTAAAGACTTCGTTCCCCATATTGATCTTAAAGATATCGCAGAAGATCTTGGCGTTCCAGGAATCACGGCAATTGTTCTCTTACCAGTGTTAATTCCAGCAGCCGGAAAAGCAGCTAAACCCCTAGCTAAAGCCACTATAAAAGGCGGAATTGTCCTCTATGAACAAGGTAAAGGTGTTATTGCCAATGTTGGTGAAACCTTAGAAGATTTAATCGCTGAGTCTCAAGCTGAACTGGCTGAAGCAAAAAGTAAAACCCTTGCGCCACCTCAACCCGAAGTGGCTGGTACATAGAGTCAGTTTAGTACAATTTTCGCTAAATCCAAGTATGAGCAAACAGCCAAATTTGTTCCAGTTTCCTGATTAATAATATTCCATTAATCAATGCTAATTGAGTCGGTTTTTTTGACTTTTTTAGAACGGTGAGGTCTAAGTTAATTACTCAGGAAAAGGGGAGAGTTTGGCTATTATTCTATCACTAAGCATTAAGGTTAGAACAATAAGCTTAAGTGAAAGGGATTAGGGAACAGAAAAATTTTCTAATGTATTTTTGTAGTGCTATATACTATGCTATGAACTGCTCTAAATTAGTGGAATTTTGGAATTTTAGGATAATAGTTAGCTAAAAATATCTCTAAAGTTTGATTTGTGGTTCAATCTCTGGAATTTGAACTTTAACCTCCGCAGACAATACTATTGTACCTATTTTTCGGGATTTTTGAGGTAATCGTTAATTAACTTAATTCTTGGACTTAACATTGTACACTCTGTCGTCAAACTATTAACTTAAAAGTTGTTATTTGTTGATCTTGATTTTAAGACCCTAGTTTAGTTTTTAAAAACTAAATTTGGTTTTTAAAAACTAATACAAGGTTTGAGAAGTAATTCTCACAAGCTAAGGTGAGCGAATGGCCATAATTAACAAAGATATGTTTATAGTAAGTCATGCTCAGACTATTTTGATAGGACTAAAGTCCTTACTACGAACCTTGAAAAAATAAACGAAAAGTACAACAATAATTTTATTCATTTAATTCTGTCGTTTCCATCAACAATAAATTCTCTGAATTGTCATTAGAAATAGCTTGCCATAATTGAACGTTTCCTCCTCCACAACCACTGACTACCCTTTGTCCATCAGAACTTAGCGCGATCGCCTGTATGGTCTGTTGGTGAGCAGTCAAAGTATGCAATAATTGTTTTGTCTGAAGATCCCACACATAAATTCTCCCTGTCTCATCACCACTAAACAGATAGGAATGATAAACACGAAGGGTTGACACACTTCCTAAATGTCCAGTTAACGTACACAAAAGGTGTCCTGTTTGAAAATCCCACAATTTAATGGTTTTGTCTGTACTACCACTAATTAAGGTTCGTCCATTATCGCTGAGAATTACTGTTTTGACTGCTCCTCCATGACCGATCAAGGTTCGACACAAGTTTCCTTGATTAAGGTTCCAAATTCTCAGGGTTTTGTCCGTACTACCACTAATTAAGGTTTGTCCATCGTGACTAATGACTAAACAAGAAACACTCTGTCTATGACCAAATAGAGTTAACCAGGACTCTCCTGTCTGTAGATCCCAAAGTTTAATTTTGTGGCTACCACTGGCAATAAAAGACCGACTTCCTAAGTGTATGGCCAAAGCTTTAAGGGGTTTTTTATGTCCAAATAAAGTTCGATAGAGTTGACCAGTAGATAAGTGCCAAATTTTAATACAACTCCGTTCTTTGGTGGTATCGCTCGTCACTAATATTTGTCCATCGTGACTACCCGTAACCGCTAAAATATGTCCACAATGCAGACCGAATTCATGAGATAGAGATAAAGAACCTAACTTAGGGTCATAATGCCACAATTTCAAAGAACAATGATTCCGTTGACTGATAACTTTATATCCTGTCTGATCTATTCCTATCCAGACAACTTGTTCAGCAATAGTTTTTATAGTTCGCTGTAATTCAAATTGACTGAGTTCGAGTTTACCGGGACTCATAAAAGATGGTTTTTCAGTTAAAATATCGACCCATTTCCGTATCTGAATAATCTCGTTGTAATTAGATAACTTTGATAAACATTGGGTAAGATGATTTAGATATTCTTGATCGCGTTGACTCAGAATATTTCGTATTTCCTTGAGTGTTTCCAGGGTGGCATTTTCTGATAATTGATGTTGTTGTCGCCAATAAGCAAACGAATAAGTGAGTGCTTCAATAGCAAAAGTGGTATCGGGTAAATTCATCAAACCTTCAGCTAATTTTAAGGCTAATTCGGGAATATCTTGCGAAGATTCATGGCCTAATACTGCCAAAATATCTTCATAGAGAGAAACAGTAACTTTTAAGATCGCGGGTTGAGCGTGAACGGTAGGAAATGTTTCTTCTAGGGATAATAACCACATGGGTAAATGAGGGGAAATATTCTCGTCAATTAAATAATGAATGTCAGCAACCCATCCCCCAAGTAAACAGTGACAAATACTTAAAAATTGACATAAAGACTCATAATCTTGCTCATCAAATTGATAATTAACACTTAATTGTTCGGTTTGAATTCCTGCTTCTGCTAAAACTTCTAATTCTTGGACTAAAGCATAATTGCGTTCACAAATTCCCCCAAGTCTTTGTAGATCTTCGTGTGATTTTCCCAACTCTAATAATTGAAAGCGAGTTTCTTGCCACTGTTTTACCCTTGTCTTAACTGATTCTCTGAGAAAGTTTTGATAATTAAAGGTAAAAATAGTTGTATAATGATATTTCTGCGCGTTTTTTTGCCAATATACTACATTAAAGTGAATTTCACTACCTTGAATTTCTGTTGCTAAAATTAGACAGGAAATTGAGTTAAGTTTCTCAAATAAAAGTTGGATACTGGTTTCGCCATAAAAATAATTGCGATCCCATACTTCTGCTAAAAAACAGATTCCTTTCCCTGAAGTATGAAAAGTGTAGTTTTTCTGAATAAACTCTCGTAAAATTTGAGCAAGTTTTTTTTCAAAGTCCCCAAGGTTAATGTCTAATTCAGAAAATTCTGGGAATGATTTTCTGGGAGGAGCAACAAAAATCATGAGATCTTTGCTTTCAATAGTGACTTTTTCGAGAATTTGTTGACCAGATAACCGTAACGGCCAGTAATTTTTTTGAGAATTATTAGAAAATTCTAAAACCTGTCTCTGAGAAAACTTATCTTCTAGATAAACATGATTAACTTCACTGAATTTCCCATTGGTAATATTTTCCCGATTACCCAAAGTTTTAAAAACCGTTTTAGCCTGTTGTTTGTGTCGCTCTTTAATTTCTTCTTGTAAAGCATCAAACCAAGTATTAATTCCTGTATAGATGATAGTAGTTAAGACAGGTTTTGTTACTTGAATAAATAAGTTAAGCCACTGCTCCATTAAAAATTACAATAACGTATGTATATAGCATTGTCTTGATTTTCTTTAATAGTTAAATCTAATCACATAAGTCGTTAATATTAAGTTATCCATTGGTTAAGTTTTGATTATAAAAGGATTAAACTAAGTTAATCCCGTCTGTCTGTTGGAGATCTTGAGCGATCGCTGATAATTTCTCTACAGAACCATCTTTTCCCCCCACCTAATCTTAATTTATTCTGAATTAGGGAGAGATTTAGTAATGTCTTGTTTCATCTGAATTTTAGGTTATTCTTTTCTTTGCGTTAAATAACTTAATAACCAATTAGCCATAGTAGCACGGCGAGTTTGTCGAGGTCCAAATTCTCCAATTTTGTAACCCTTAAATCCCAATTTTTCTTTGAGAAGTTGTTTATTTTCTTTAGGAATAGAACGAGTTAATTTAACGGTTGGCGGTCTATTTTCAATAAAATCTGGGGGGTCTGGATAGTCTTTTCGCCAGTCTTCATCAACTTGAGTATGATTCCAACGTTGGCTAGATTCGTCATAACGATAGCCTAAATAATACCAAACTAATTGATTAACGGTTAAATCATCCAGTTCTTCCTTAAGAATTGCCCAAATTGTCTCTGTATTCAGGGGAGGTAACTGAGTTTTCATATTGTTTTGCTTAAGTCGTCAGTTAGGAGTGAGCCTAAAAAAATTAACTATGCTTTATTATAAAGGAATACGCTGACCTAAATCGGATGAAAAACCATAATCTTTAAGAATGGAACTTTTAACTTCTGTCCGAGTTAACCATCTTTTATTATATTATTTTTAAGTTAGGAAACATGAGTCATTTTTTTCAATTTGAAGCTGATTTTGTTGAGTCTCTAAATTGTATCCCCATGCAGGTGCGTCTGAATTTGGATACTTGTGGGGTTAAGCTTAAATTATATCATTGGAATCAATTTACACCAGAAGAGCGTCAAGTATTAGTCTCCATGGCTTGTAGTACCCCTGAAGAGAGTAAAATTTATCGGGAATTTTTACAAACGCTGGTTACTGAAAAAACGGGAAGTCCCGCCAATAAGTTAGAGATTGATCCCCATCCTCCTTGGCTTGATCCTACTACGATTCCTGCTGAAGTTCTCAGAAAAGCCAGCGAATTTGAGGTCACTATTAGTCCAACGCAGTGGTCTAATTTAAGTCCTCTTCAACGGTTTGCTTTAATTAAATTAAGTCGTCCTAGTCATGAAAATAAAAATTTTCATCCAGCTTTGCAAGAGTTTAAGTTAACTTAAACTCCTCTTAAAAAGAGAGCTTATTTAAGTGAATTTTTCTGAGTTTGTTGGGCTAACAATTGGGAGATCTCAGGGTTATAGATTCGGAGATAATTCCAGTAATTTCCAAAGACGGATTCAACATAACCTTTTGTCTCTCGGAAAGGAATTTTTTCCACAAATACATCAGGATCACTCACCTGATATCTTCTGACCCATTTGGAAACATTCCCCGGTCCTGCATTGTAACTAGCAATCGCTAATAAAGAATTATTGCTATAGGTATCATGGGTATAGTTTAAATACCAAGTTCCTAGATTCACATTATCATTGGGATTGCTCAAAGAATAATCTTTTAGAGATATTTTATTGGCCACCCATTCCCCTGTTGCTGGCATCACTTGCATTAATCCCTTTGCTCCCACCGGCGAGGCAATTTCTGGTTCAAAACGGGATTCTTGGCGAATCAAAGAGGTTACTAATAAAGGATTTAATTGGCGTTTTTGAGACCAATCAATAATAGTTTCATAGAAAGGAAATGGGAAAAGCGCGTGCCAATATTCGGGGGTTTCTCTGAGTTTTTCCCACTCAACTTTTGATTCAGGTTCATCCTTATTTTGAAGATTCCAAACTTGGTTAATTCCTTGTAGATTTTTTCCTTGAACTAACTTAAGTAAAGCATCAGAAAACGCTTCATCAACAGTTAACTCAGAGCGATCGCCCACTTCTGCTTTAAATAAGGTAATAGCATCGCCATCTTGTCCTAGGCGATAGAGTTCTTTAAACATATCCGATCCCGCCGGAGGAACCGAACGGCTATCGGGTTTAGCAATGGTGGGTAAGGTTTGACGGATGTTATTAAAATTCCCGACATTCCAGCCTAATTGAACTGCCGATCGCCAAGCATAGTAAGATTGGGGATGACGGGAAACCACGTGTTCAAAAGCCGTTTGAGCATCTTGCGATCGCCCTAGTTGTTGCGCCCATTTACCCACCCAAAAGCCTGCTTTGGGAGCTAAAGAACTGTTAGGATTATTACTGGTGATGGGTTGCGCCCAAGTCCAAGCTTTCAGGGCATCTCCCCGTTCAGCTGCCGTTTTCGCCACACTCCAACGATATTTAGCGGTTGCGTCAGCCTTGGGATATTCAGCGAGCAAGGTTTCTCGACTTTTAGCTGCTTCAGTTTTGCGCCCCATCTTATCCAGGAATTTTGCCTTTTCTACTAAAGCGTCGGCGGCTTCATCAGGAAATTGTTTAATAATTTGGTCAAGATAGCTGATAGCGGTTTCAGGTTGGGATAGTCTGGCGAGTCGTTTCAGGGCGGTTGCTGTTTCTGGGGCTTTTGGAAACTCTACCAAGAGGCTTTGATAGGCTGCTTTCACCTCATCGTTACTATTCCCTTGAGGTTGAACCTGTTGTCCTCTGGCGATGCGATAGAGGTTTTGAGGAGTAGCAGGGGCTTTTTTGTAGGCTTGGGCAGCTTTATTATAGTCATTTATTGACCAATAGCCATCAGCGATCACTTGCCAGTCTTCGGGGGTTAACTTACCGGCATAGTCTTTAACTAGGCGATCGCGAATTGGGTTGGTTTCGGGAGTGTTGGCATCGTACTTAGCCAACAGAATTAATAATTTAGGTTGAGCGGGGTTTTCCTCAAGACGCTGGCGGATAATCTCGTGAGTGTTGGGATGTTGGGGATATTGTTCAATGGCTTGATCCCAATATTGGGGATCATATTTTCCTAATCTGTAGAGTGCTTCTGCGGAAACTAAAGCGTCAGGATAGGTTTCAACTAGGGTTTTCCAGGTTTCTTGAGCTTTATCTGTTTCATTGGTCAGTTCATAACCCCGACCCTGTTTAAGGAGAATATAGGGAGTCAGGACAGGATACTCTTTGTCTAACCCTTCAAGCTGACGTAAAGCGGGGCCACCTTCATACGTTTGGAGTAAATCAACAGCTAATAAATAACGAGCGCGACTGCGTTCTAAGGAGAGGGTATCAGACTCAGCAATTTCTTGTAGCTTTTGCTGTCTTTGTTCGGGGGGAATTTCAGCTAACGTCAGGACAACAGAGGGTTTATTGGGATCTTCTTTGAGAGCTTCTTCAATCTGTGCTTGTTGCCTTTTCTCGATCCATTCTACCGTTTTGGGAACCAAGAGAATGGTTCCAACGATGGTCAGTCCTAGTAATCCTAAACCCACAACGAGGACGTTTTTTTGTTTGAGTGACTTGAGCATTCCATTCCCTGAACAACGATTAAATATATATTATTAACCGTTCTGGGTTTATTTGGGGACGTTGGGATAGAGATTATCGATCTGTTGTTGCTGTGCTTCTCTCAGTTGGATCACAGGGCCTTGTTGATTCAAAGACTCAATCTGGGGGAGTAATTGGTCGCAATTACTAGGAATAGCCGGAGGAGGATTGGTGACCGTTCGTTCTAAACAAGCTCTTTGTGTGCGTTCTCGGTGAAAATGTTGCAGGATCTTTTCTGGGGTTTGAAAGTAAATTTGACGATTATGCCGTGTATCTTCACGAAACCGTTCCGCCTGACAATCTCTATTTTCGGTGCGACATTGTTGAGGACTAACGGTAACATTTGGCCCATACTTAATTTGGGCTACGGTTGGTTCTAGGATACTTGCAATTAATCCTATACCCAACAGGGAAGTGAGGGGGAGTAACGTCTGAATTTTCATGGTTGCTAGGGATTACTGAGTAAATTCTTGAGGCTGTTGCGTAGATTTACTTTAATCCTAGACAAAATTTTAATAGAGATCAATCCTGGTTTGTCGTAAGGGCTTCAGCCCTGGTTATCACCAAAATCTAAAGGACTTACTACAAACTTACAAATAAACGCCTAGGGTTTTCCCCAGGCGACTAGCTCTTGAATTTAATTGGTAACAGTCAACTATGCAAAGACTACAATATTTTGATGAGTCATTACTAAACCTGTATCTAAAGTAGCAATTTGGGTTGCTGTTGTACCTCCGTTGCCATCGATATCAAATAAGAAATTACCGTTAGCATCGTTGTAAATAAATCGATGATTGGCAGTCGTTGCTTGTGTTCCCAGAACAAATTGATTAGCATCGAGAGTTCCCACAGCTAAACCACCACCAAAACCAGAGCTAGATACATGAATACTATCATTGGCTACGGAAAAACCGATAATAGTATCTATGCCTTCGGTGGGAGAATTAAAGACGAATTTATCATTTCCTGTGCCACTGTTGAGAAGATCATCTCCTAAACCACCTTCTAAAAGATCGTCTCCTTGGTGACCAAATAAGTTATCATTGCCTTGCTCTCCTAACAAAGTATCATTCCCTTCCCATCCAGCGAGTCGATCATCGTCATTGACCCCTTCGAGTTGGTCATTACCTTCGTCGCCAAATAAAGTATCATTTCCGGCACCGCCGTAGAGAGTATCATCGCCTAAACCTCCTCTTAGAAGGTCATTGCCTCTTTCACCAAACAAGCGGTCATTGCCACTGTTTCCGTTAAGAGTATCATTGCCTAAACCTCCAATGCAATTTTCTCATTAACAGACCTTTGACCCAAAAGATCGAGTAAGTGAGCAACAATAAACTTAAGTTTGTAGTAAGTCATAATAGAACTTATCCCATTGGGCTAAAGCCCCGACTACAAACCTTTAATTATTGAGTAAGCTCATATTCTATAGGCAAAAACTTATGTCAATAACCCGTCAACAATTAGCCGAATTGATGCCAGATGCCACTCAAGTTGAAAGTGATGAACCCGAGATGGAAAGTAGTTTACATTATGTTCAATTAGCTTTATTAGTTTCCTGTTTAGAATGGCTCTGGCGTGAAAGAGATGATTTTTTTATTGGAGCTAATCTCACCATTTATTTTAATCGCCAACAACTCAAAACGAGAGACTTTAGGGGGCCTGATTTTTTCTTGGTTAAACAAACCCAAAAGCGTCCGCGCAAATCCTGGGTAACCTGGGAAGAAGAAGGAAAGTATCCCGATTTAATCATTGAATTACTCTCAGAATCAACCGCAGAAATTGATAAAACCCTCAAAAAAGAGTTGTATCAAAATCGCTTTCGGACTCCAGAATATTTTTGGTTTTCTCCAGAGACATTAGAGTTAGCGGGATTTAGGTTAACTCAAGGAAAATATGAAAAAATCACCTCTAATGAATCGCGTTGGGTGTGGAGTGAAACTTTAGAATTATATTTAGGGATATACCAAGAAAAGCTGCGATATTTCACCGTAGAAGGTCAACTGGTTCCCACTCCAGAAGAAGAAGCATTGCAACAGCAACAACGTGCTGAACAATTGGCTGCACAATTAAGAGCCTTGGGAATAGAACCAGAGGTTTGAATTAATTAAAAAAATAAAAAGTTCGTAGTTGGGGCTTTAGCCCTTACGCCTTAGTCAATCAGTTCAACATGAGCATTTATGGATGAGAGAATTTTGCTATCTTTAATAGACTATAGGCAAACAATAGCCTCAATTAATAGTAAATATTTGTAAATCCTTCTCAGTCCCTCATCTAGACTATGATTCCTGATACTCTCCCCATTAATTTATCTCCCAAAAGCCTCTCTACAATACGCCCAATTGCTGCATCAGAGCTTCATGGAATCACATTTCAGGGGAATATCTTAATCGCAATCGATACTCGCAATGGTTATTTATTAGAAATTGATCCAATTACCCAAAATACTAAAATTCTCAACCCCCATCACTGGGAAGATTTTATTGGAGTGACAGGGATAGCGATCACTAATGATACCCTCTGGTTTACTTCAGGACGGAGTGTTTATCATTGTTCGTTGAGCAAAGGAGACTTTGTCCCTGAATTGTTTACTCGGTTAGACTATTCAGCTAACGGGATCGCTGTTTGGAAGTCCACAGTTTATGTTTCTGTGCCAAAAATCGGATATATTTTAGTCTTTAAAGGAGAAACTAAGGAGGAGATTACCCGTTTATATGCCCCTGGTATTGGCAACGAAAACTTAACAGTTAGAGGGGAAGAGTTATGGGTTACCGATAGTCTTGAACAGACGGTGTATTGTCTTGATCGCGCCACAGGTGACATCATTTTCAGTCTGTTGACTCCCTTTGAAAACCCTACAGGTTTAGCCTTTCACCACAACCAAGAGACAGGAGAAGACACCTTATACGTAGCCTACGTCAATCATGAACCCTATATTCGTGATAATCCTAACGCAGACCCCAACCACGAACTTCTCTATCGCAACCAAACCTTTATTCATCCCCTGTATTTTTACCACGATCAAGAAAATCACTACGCGCTATCGAATGGCTATTTGGTAGAAATGTCCTATATAGAGGAATTAGCCCCCCTCGATCCCATTGAATTAACTAATTTAGAATGGCGAATTGCTCTGCCGGCCCAAACCCATCGCCAAAAAGTCAGAAAGGTTGAAGCCATTGGTCTCCCGTTTACAGAAGTAATCGAAAATGGTCAACGAGTGGCAGTATTTAAGTTTGATACCCTAACTGAACAAACCCGTTGTATTTTTGGTTGGAAAGCTGTATTAGAAGTATTTAGTATTAAGTATCGTCTCACCCCCCGAAACTGTGAGAATATACCAGAACTTCCCGCAGAGTATGGCGATCGCTATCTTATTGATGACGACAATTTGGCCATGGATACTGATATTATCAAAAGGGCGGCAGCTGAGGCTGTGGAACGGGAAACTAATCTCCTGCGAAAAGTTTACAGTATCCGCAATTATGTCTATGATCGTCTCTCCTATGGCATTAAACCCCATATTGATACCCCTGACATTGCCCTAAGACGAGGGGTGGGTTCGTGCGGTGAATATGTAGGGGTGCTACTGGCATTATTCAGACTCAATGGGATTGCTTGTCGTACGGTGGGACGTTATAAATGTCCTGCTTCTCCTCTAACGGAAAATCTTCCCTTATCCCCCGATTATAATCACGTTTGGCTAGAGTTTTATATTCCTAGTATTGGTTGGTTGCCGATGGAGTCTAACCCTGATGATATTAATGAGGGAGGTCCTTATCCCACACGATTTTTTATGGGACTGTCTTGGTATCATGCAGAGATGGCGAAAGATACTCCCTTTGAACAGCTAATTAGTAATGGCGTTCCCCTAAATAAACAACAGGTTTCTATCGGAAATTTAGCTATTAATCATGTTCAATTCGTAATTCTAGATGAGTTAAATCCAGCCAACGGATGAAGAACAGTTCTCCTGCTTCCTGCCCCGGAGCCTCCTGCCTTCCGAGGCAGAAGCCTCGGTCAATATCTATTACTTCGTTAATTATTTCTTCGATACCAATATCATCAATAATTCCGGCGACTAATCCTAAGTGATTAATAGTTTCAATTGATATTTCCGAGGTAGATAACATTAGAAATGAGTCTAAACAAGTTACTTTAATTATCTCTTTTTAACCCTTAATTGTCTACAATCACTTCTTATTTTTTAATTAACTCAACTTGATATTATGTTTTCTTTTAGTAGTACATATGTTTGCACAAATATTTTTAACGATGAAGTGACAAGCCATAATTTTTTATGCCACAAAAGATGTGCGGAATGTGGGTTTTATTTATCATTTTCTTAAGCCAGCTATAATCTGTCCTAACGCAATTCCACCATCGTTCGGAGGAACTTTTTGATGCCAAATTGGAATGAATTTTTCTTGAGTTAAACGCTTAATTGTTCGTTCGGTTAAATATTTATTTTGAAAACATCCCCCTGTTAAAATCACTTGTTTTTCTCGGAGTTTTGAGGCAATTTTAATGATTATTTCAACTAATGTATTATGAAATTTGGCAGCAATCTCCTCGACAGTAAGATTCAAAAAAACATCATCTAGAATCCCTTTTATCATTAATTTCCAATCAATAACTAAGGGGAAAGTTGTTCCTAATATTTGATAAAAATAAACTCGGTTATTTGGATTTTCTTGAATAGAATATTCTAGAGCGATCGCTCCTTGTCCTTCAAAACTGGTGTGTTGACAAACCCCTAAAATAGAAGCTACCCCATCAAATAATCGCCCCACACTTGAAGTTAATGGGGCATTCAAATTACGGGATAACATTTGTTGAATTAATTTCAATTCTTGAGTAGAAAAACCTTCAAATAACGGTAAGCTTTCTAAGCCATCAAACGATCCAAAAACTTCATAAAGTATGCCTAACGCAATGCGTCTCGGTTCTTTCACTGCCCGATGTCCTCCAGGTAATTTAAAAGGACGAAAATGGGCAACTCGTTGATAACTATTATCGGTAATTAACAAAAATTCTCCCCCCCAAATTGTGCCATCATCTCCATAGCCTGTCCCATCCCAAGCAACTCCCAAAACGGGTACATTAATTCCATTTTCTGCCATACAGGAGAGAACATGAGCATAATGATGTTGTACCTTAACCACTGGTAAGCCTTGGGACTGGGCAAATTGACTCGAAAGATAATCAGGATGGGCATCACAAGCAATAATCTGGGGTTCAAAGTCATAAAGTCCCTTTAAACTGTCGATTACCTGATGAAACGCCCCCAAAGCTTGAGAATTGCTTAAATCTCCAATATGTTGACTAATAAAGACTTGATCACCTCGTAAAATTGCCACCGTATTCTTTAAATGTCCACCGGTTGCCAGGAGAGAGGGAGAGGGGGGGAGAGGGGGAGAATGGTTAACTTCTGCCTCCTGCCTCCTGCTTTCTGCCTTTAAAATAATGGGAAAAGGTGCATATCCCCTAGCGCGACGGAGGATCATTTCTCGCCCTGCCATAACACGAACCACAGAGTCATCTACAGGGCGAATAATGGGGCGGTTGTGGACTAAGAATATATCTGCAAGATGCCCTAACCTTTGTATAGCTTCCCCTTCATCAATACAGATAGGTTCATCGGAGACATTACCACTGGTGGCGACTAAAGGAATATTTAACTCACAAAGTAATAAATGATGTAAGGGGGTGTAGGGTAAAATTATTCCCCAATAAGGATTATTTGGTGCGATAGAGTCCCATAAATTAAAATAATCAGGTTTTCGTTTAAGGAGGACAATAGGGGCTTCAGGAGAGGTTAATAATTCTTCTTCTAGAGGACTCACCTGACAATGGGTTTTCACTAATTCCAGGGAAGGATACATCAAAGCAAAGGGTTTATGGGGACGGCCTTTGCGCTGTCGCAGTTCCATAATTGTATTAGGATTACTGGCATCAGCCATTAAATGGAATCCTCCTAACCCTTTAATTGCTAGAATTTTCCCCTCTTTTAAAGCATTAACAGCCATTTTGAGGGCTAAGTCTTGAGTGGCTAAACTGTTTCCTTGCTTATCCCAGAGGGCTAATTGAGGACCACAATGAGGACAGGCATTCGGTTGGGCGTGAAATCTGCGATCGCGGGGGTTTTCGTATTCCTGCTGACATTCAGAACACATGACAAACCCTTTCATTGTAGTTTGAGGGCGATCGTAGGGTAAAGCTTCAATAATGGTGTAACGCGGACCACAATTAGTACAGTTTGTGAAGGGATAGCCATACCGTCGGTTTTGGGGGTCAAAAATGTCTTGTAAACAGTCGGGACATGTGGCTAAGTCGGGTAAGACAATGGCAGTTTTTTCTCCACTGACGCTGTGGCGAATGTCAAAGGTGGTGTATCCGATACAGTCTAACCAAGTGGTTTCTATTGATTGAATGTGCGATCGCGGGGGTTTTTCTGTTTGCATCCTTGATAAAAATTCTTCTAGTATTTTTGATTCTCCTTCCACTTCAATAAATACCCCTGAAGCAGAATTATTAACCCATCCGGTAAGATTTAATTCAGTAGCCAGTCGATAAATAAAAGGACGAAATCCTACCCCTTGAACTGCCCCACAAATAATTAATTTTAATCTTTTTTTTGTCATCTGAATTCTAAAAATTAGCGAGGAAAGTTCGGAAAAAATAATTTAACTGCTCCTGTGCCAAGAGCTAAAATAAAGCCAACGATAACCGAACGATTGATGAATTATTGGGTATCTAATCGTTTCCCAATGCCGTCTACTTTAGCATCTAGTTTTTCTATTTGTCCTGTTAAATCTGTTTCTAATTTTTCTATTTTCCCTGTTAAATCTTTTTCTAGCTTTTCTAGATCGCCTTCAAGTTTAGTTTGCTTGACTTTGATATCTATAACATCTTTTTGCAGGTTATCTAACTTACTTTCAAACTTTTCATCGATCTTGTCTAATTTGCTGTTAATTTCTTTTAATACTTCTTCTAGTGAGTAAGTAACTGTTATAGGTTTTTGACTCATTTTGCTATGCTCTAATTATATATTTTTTTATATTTATCCTAGTTATTTTCTAGATAGCTAAGACACTAAAAATTAGAGAATAAATGGGGATAAAGACCATATTGTTTAAATCTAAAATCCCCAATTACCTATCAATAATCTCTTAACTTATCGTCCCCCAACAGTAATCTTATCAACTTTTAAATGGGGTTGTCCGACGGTAACGTAAATGCTACCACTGACGGAACCACAGAACCCAGGGGCTAACCCTAAATCTTGAGAACACATGGAAATTTGGGTCATGATATCTTTGGCAGTTCCAATTAAGGTTGCACCTTTGAGAGGTTTAGTTACTTTGCCGTTTTCAATCATATAAGCTTCAGAAACTGAAAAGTTAAACTCACCTGTTGCGCCAACACTTCCTCCTCCCATTTGCTTACAATAAATTCCTTTATCTACCGAAGCAAATAAGTCATCAATGGAATGATCACCAGGGGCAATATAAGTATTCCGCATCCGTGACGCTGCTGCATAGGCATAACTTTGACGGCGACCACTTCCTGTGCGAGGATGGCCAGTACGAACTGATCCGGTGCGATCAGCTAAAAAGTTTTTCAAAATGCCATTTTCAATCAAAAGGGTGCGTTGGGTAGGCATTCCTTCATCGTCCATATCGAGGGTTCCAAATTCTTGATCGGATAACCCTTCATCCCAAGCAGTTAAGCTTTCATGTGCAATCTTTTCACCCTTTTTATCGAGGAATGGAGTCGTTTTATGTTCAATTTGCGTCGTTTCTAACAAATGTCCGCAAGCTTCATGGAAAATAACCCCACCAAACTGATTGGCCATAATGATAGGATAATTGCCTGATTCTACATAGTCTGCATACAGCATTTTACCCGCAGACTCCGCAACCCCTTCGGCGGCGGTTTCATAGTCCCATCCTCGTAGAAAATTAGGATCGCTAGTATCGCCAAACCGTTTACCAATGGAGGCCCGATGTTCCCCATCAGCGCATAATAAAGAATAACCGACTGATTGCGTCAAACGAATATCTCTAGCGAAAACCCCATCACTCGCGGCAACTAACACTTCTTGCCAGTCACGGAAATACATGGCGCGACGAGATTGGACATGATTGGCTTTTTGTCCTAATTTTGCATTGGCTGACAGGAGAATATCCCCCATTTCTGCCATGGAACTACAGTTACCTAACCAAGGTTCCTTATCTTTGACTGTAGCGTAGTCCCGCATCATTTCTAGGTTAATTTCAGGGATATAGGCATTAGGGGAAGGAAGGGTTAACCCTAAGATAGATAATGCTTTCTCTAAGGCAGCTTTTAGCCCCGTGAAGGAGACATCATTGGTGCTGACATAGCAGTCTGCTTTCCCCCGAAATACGCGGATACCAGCCCCTGTAGAGAGGCGAGGGGATAGACTGGTGATGGTGTCTTGTTCGGCTAAACAACTAATATAGTTCACCCGTTCGAGGAAAAATTCGATAAAGTCTGCCCCGGCTGCCCGTCCTAACCCTAGTAAGGTGGATAAGGGAGCTTGCCAACTCTGGTCAAAGCGATCGCGGTTAGAATGATAAGTTAAGTCGGGGAGTTCTTTGGATATTAATAATGTTGGTGCCATAAATTGTATTCCTGTTTAAGCTGCGTCTCGACGGTGAACTAACAACTGTTATATCTATTTAGTTTAACTTATCTGAAGTTTTGAGGAATAAGGAGAGAAGGAAAAAGCAATTATGAATCAGCCTAATGAAGCAACTATTCTTAATATTAAACATCGTCCTTCAGAAGATGTATCTATTTCAATTCCGAAAGATACAATAGAATCTTTGAAAAAGATAGCTAACAATCAAGATATGTCTTGAGAAGCTTTATTAAAATTCTACATTGGACAAGGATTACGTCAAGATTTAAGTCAATTATCTTCTGATTCAAACCCTAAAATTCATCATCATTGAAACAGATTGAATTACTAACTGCATTCTAAGGAGCGATCGCAAAACTACTTTATAGGAGATAACATAATCCGAATAAGCGAAGTCAATTATGATAAAATAAGTCAATTAATCACGTAATTAAACTGATTCGCTCACAATGGAACTCAATCATCTTAAGCTTTGTGGATTTAAGCGTTTTGAAGAAGCTACTCTCAACACATCAGGTAAAGTAATTGCTATTCTCGGCCCTAATGAAGCAGGAAAAAGTTCTATGTTAGAAGCTTTACTTCATTTAAACAGCAATGATAGGTTTGATAGAGATCGTGAGTTAACAAGAAGCAAGAAATTTAATAACAATGATATTATTCTTAAGGCTGGTTTTATTCTTGATGATAATGATAAAGAAACAATATCTAATTTCGATAAAGAAAAGTCAGTTAAATGGTTTTACATAGAAAAAACTATTTACAGTGACTATTATAATTCACTACGAAAGTTTTCAATAGATCCTGAATTAAAAGTTCTGTCTGTCATGAAATGGATTCGGGATCCCAATCAAAAAGTACTAGATATATTGCAAAGTAATATACCGCAGTTTTTGCTCTTTACAAATCAAAATCGTAACCTTGAAACTTCTTTTGATATTAATAGATTTAGCAAAAACCATTCTTACAATCAGCCTCAAATCTCAGAAGCCTTAAATAATCTTTTAAAAGTAGCAAAATTAGATCCAGACTTATTGTTATCTCTATCAGATACTTCAGATCCAAATATGATAGATTCCCTTACTAATAAGCTTAAAGAAGCGAATAATAGAATAAAAGAAATTTATCAATTAAGTTGGTCTCAATCAAGCGTTTATCCAGAAATCCGTGTTAAGAATAAAACCTTAAATATATTCATAAGGGGTGAAGATAAAACTTATTTTAATTTTGATCAAAGAAGTGCTGGATTAAAACAATTTATTGCTTTAATAAATTTTTTAGAAGTTAACAACATAACCCAAAAGAAGCCTAAACCTATTTTATTAATTGATGAACCTGAGTTACATTTACATTACGATGCACAAGCAGATTTAATTGAGATGTTCAATAAACAGCAATTTGTATCAAAAATTATTTATACAACCCATTCAGTTGGATGTTTACCAGAAGATTTAGGGATAGGAGTCAAAATAGTTGCACCCCTAGAAGATAAAGGGGAAAGAAGCCAAATTTATAACAAATTTTGGTCTATTGATTCACAGAAAAAAGGTGTTTCGACACGACCAGGATTTGTTCCACTTTTATTTAGAATGGGAGCGAGTCAATTAGCCTTTATGACACTTCGGAAAGCAGTCTTTGTTGAAGGTCCATCGGATATGTTATTGTTACCTACATTATTCCGTCAAGCTATTCAAAAAGACCACTTAGGATTTCAAATTGTACCAGGAATATCAGAAACACCAAAACAAGAATATGGTTTACTAGAAAATCATGGGTCTAAAGTTGCTTTTTTAGTAGATAATGATACAGAAGGGAGCAGCTATGAAAAAAAATTAAAACAAGCAGGAATTGATGAAAATAGAATCTTTAAATTACCAGACTGTAAAAATGCTCAAGTATTAGAGGACTATATTCGTAAAGATTTATATTTAGAAGCAATTAATAAACAAATACAGAAATTGAATTCTGATAATGATAATCAATCAATAGAAAAATTAGAAGATATTTCTAATATAAATCGTCCTAAAACAGTAAAACAATTGTATGGAAATAAACTAAAGAAAGTTGATATTGCTTATGAATTGTTAGACCTAGCTACCGAAGAAAGGCAAGAAATATTAATCGAAGATTCTGTTAAAAGTAAATTTCAAGAACTTTATAATCAAATCATTGAAGCTTTAAATGATTCACAATCAAATAGTTAAAAACTGAACATATATCAATGGTAAACATAATCTCCAAACCGATAACATTACAAGAATTTCTGAAACTACCAGAAACTAAACCTGCTAGTGAATATATTAATGGAGAAATCATTCAAAAACCGATGCCAAAGGGACGACATAGCCGTTTACAAGAAAAACTCTGCGCTACTATTAATCAAGTTACAGAAGACGCAAAAATTGCCTATGCTTTCCCAGAGTTAAGATGTACTTTCGGAGGACGTTCTATCGTTCCAGATGTAGCCGTTTTTCAGTGGAAAAATATACCCTTTACTGCTGAAGGTAACGTCCCTGATAACTTTAATCTTCCTCCAGACTGGACAATTGAAATTCTATCCCCTGAACAGCGTCCTAATAAAGTTTTAGGTAATATTCTTCATTGCTTAGAACATGGCAGTCAACTAGGTTGGTTTATTGACCCAGATGATTCTGAGTATTTTGTGTTTAAAACCCCAACAACAACCCGTATTATGTGAGGGTGAGCAAACTTTAATTATTTTACCTGATCTAACATTAAATCTTACTGCAAATCAAGTATTTAATTGGTTGAAAATGGGATAATTGACTTAACTTTTAATTAAAATAAAAAAGGAAAAACTTTCGTTAACAATTCAGCCGAAGCATAATTGATAAACCAATATTCATTAGGATTATCTTCTATATCCAAAGCATAATTTAATCGTTCCTCTATTGCTTTTTTATCATGTTTATCAAGTTGTCCAATGCGGGTTATCCAATTACCTTCTAAATCTTTCAAACAATTAATATCAATGGTTATAATTTGATGAGTAAGGGCATATAATTTTTGTTCTAGACTATTCCGAGAAGTAGCATTAATTGGATAAGTTATTGGTAAACCTGTATAGGTTTCTTGAGAGTTTAAAGCAATTGCTGTAAAGGTTTGAATCTCATCAGATTCAATTTTGAACTTACCCTGTTCCCAAAAAAGATAGGGATGTTCTCCGTTAAATATTTGACTCGTATCAGGAATTAAATTACAAGAAATTGTTTTACATTTTAATTCTTCTGGTTTCTCTAAATCATAAAAATGAATATGCCCTAATTGACAACTTAAAAACACTCGCTGAGGATTAATTAAATAAATCCAACCTTGTCTTGGTTTCATTCCTGACATAAACTACACCGCTACGCGAAAGGTAAAAAGCAAAAGACAAAAAGCAAAAATAAGCTATGAGAGTATTTTAGCTTATAGAGATATCTTCACCTTAATCCATAGTTTAATATCTTAAATTTTTTAATAACTTTTCTCGTTCCTTTTGAAGATTTAATGGTAATTTATTTTCGGGTTGATGAATATCTTTAACCGCTTGTATTGGTTCAGTATGAGAAATATAATTTGATAATTGATTAAACCGACTTTGATTAATTCCTGCCCATTCTCTTCTAATATTATCAAGAATCAGTTTAAGCCCTCTAGGAAAATTCAGGTTTTTTACCAGATCTAGTTCCATGTTTGGTTTAATCAGCGTTAAAGTTTCTTGTGAGTCTAGAAGAATTTCTTTTTCTTGCATTTGATGCAAAATGTGATCAATCTCCTCACTCCAGGGACTATTATGATAATAATACCAATGTACCTGAGTTAATTGTTTTCCTGACCATTTCACAGAATAAAGATCAGCTAAATACAAAAATTTGACTAGCTGATTTTTGGTAATATAACCTTTTGTCTCATAAACAAAATATTGAATGAGATTCTTTAACATTATTTCTTATTAAAATCCTTATCAATTCTAAATTCTAAGTTCTTCTTGCCCCTACTCCAAAAAAGTTTTAACCGTACCATTAGGACTCAAAACTAAGCGAATGGTTTGATTTCCTGAGACATCAAGAGTAGAAACAAAAGCACTACCAGGGTTAGGAATTCCTGCTTGTGGGTAATAAAGGGTAGCTGCTTTCCCCAAAGGAACCGCCTGTTTTAAGGAACCATCAGACTGAACAATTAGACGATATTCGAGAGTTTGAGCCAGATTTTCTGGAGGTTGCCATCGTTGTTGAAAATATTGTCTAGCTTCTGCTACTTGGGGAATGGCATCAAGGAGAGTCATTTGAGGAGTCGGTTTAGGGGAAATGGGTTGATCTTGGGATAAAGGGTTATTAATGGGGGTTTCAGGGCGTTGTTCATCAGGCGATCGCCCAGCTAAAGACTTAGCTTGTAGGGGAGGAGGCGCAGGGATACCAGGAATTGAACGAATACGATTCGCCACTGTTACAGGAGAAGACGGCATGATCATAGAGGTTCCTGGTACAGGAAGGGTAAGAAGATCCTCTGGCGGAGGTTGGTTAGGGACTTGATAGTTATTGTTAGCCGTTGAGGGTTGTGGGGGGGCTGGAGGAACTACAGGAGGAGGCGGCAACACTGAGGGAGTTGGTGGTTTAATGTCAGTAGATGGATTACGAGGGGGTGGGGTAGCTGCCCTAATCTTTTCAGGAGGTGGTAAGGGATCTTTCGTCGCTAACATTGGGGCGAGAGACGGAGAAGGGATTGGACCTGTTGGTGGAGGGGGAACCGGCGGCAAGACATCCAAAAAAGATAAGGTCTGTTCTGTCTCATCTTGATCTTGAATAAGAGACACACCAGTGGGGTTGAATTTTTCAAACCATTTTAGCCCTACCGTCGGAATAGCAATAGCTAATAAGGCAACCACCGCAGCCCCACTCCACACCCAAAGTCCTTTACGTCGAGGAGAACTCTCCGAAGAAGATAAAACCGTGAGATCTTCTTGATAGTCTTCTAAGGCGTTGAGCAAATCAAACAGTTGGGAGGAACTCAAACTAACCAAAGAATGACTGGCTTTAGTTTCTAAGGAACCCAACCGAAGCTCATGGCTTAAAAACCCTTTAGGCTGTAATGAGGGGGGTGAACTGAAGTTGTCTACCTCTTTTGTTGAAGGGGATGAAGAAGATAGTTTAGCCAAACAGGCAGTTTCTTCAAGGGGAGACTGATGAGTAACAGTCAAACAATTCACGGTTTGATGGAGAAGATTTTGGGTATAAGAAGCTACTACATCCGATAAAACTTCTAATTGAGGGAGATCTCCTTGAAGGGTTACTTGTTGCTCTTCTAACAGTCTCGGATCATCAAAATGCAGCACAAAGTTTAACTCTTTGAGGGAAGCTTCTTCTCGCCAACGGGATAAGCCGGCGCGTTTGTCCCACAATTCTAGGGTACAGGTGGGAGGAGTGTAGCGTCGGACAGGAGTATTGTTAAATAGTTTCATAAAATAAATAGAAATAGGGTGAAAAAAGAAATAAATGTTATATTTTGGCTTATTGATTCGGACAGCTTTAATTAAAAGCCAAACAGACGAGGAACGTAAAATTCTTGACCCGTATCGGGGTGGGCTACTGAGAGCCGAAAGTCTTTCCCCCGTGGATAGTGATCAATGGCTTGTTGTACTATGGTTGTTCTGAGGGCTTTGGCACATTCATTAAAATAGTGTTCTGCGATAGTCTTGGGGGTATCTGCTCTGAAATACGCCTGTTTCATTTGTTCAGCGAGAGTTTTCGTCGAATGCCAAGAAACTGAGTCAGAAGGAAACTCGAAATATGTCCAAGCTGCCATTTCATCAGGGTTAGCAAGTATTGGAGAGCTATCAATTTCTTGTTGGGTAAGGACTCCAAAGCTCAGATGTCCGCTCCAGGGGTGACAGTCAATGGCGATCATTCTTAATGGCTGTAAAGAAAATTCTTCTTGTCGCTCTGCTAAAACTGCACTGATGGCGATCGCTAACTCCTTAACCCAAATAGACATTGTTTTGATTCTAACTCGCAATTTTATGGTGTTTATCCGAAAAAGAATGGTTATTTATTTAGTAATGTTTGACTAGCATTCCTCTTTAACTTTAATCCTAACGGGTGTAATCCAACATGGCTAACCAGAGACGACGATGACCATTCGTTGCACTGTAGAAGAGTAAATCCACTAAGAGTTTAAAGGCTAATTTTGATAACTGGGAAGACTCAAGACGTTGATTTTCAGACACATTTGCTTGATAAAGCCCCTTAAACTTATCGAAATAATCTCTCAGTAAGGCAAGTCTCAACGGATCTTTGTTTTGAGCGGTCATCTGTTCTAAGAGGGTGACAGCACGACGGATAAATTCTTGATTTTGTTGGCATAAATAGCAAATAATAACAATTAGTGAGCGCGCTTCTTCTACTTTTAATGGATTCGAGGATGTTTGACTTTCTTGGGTTTCTAGAGACTGTCTCTGTTCCCATAGGAGCCAATGTTGAATCATGGTCGTCTGTAAGCTTAGTTCAGTAGCCACTTCCACTAAACTATCACGATGAAGATTGATTAGGGCTTCTAACCCTAGCAAGATTAAATCTAAATGGGTTTGAATCTGGTTAAGTTGGTCTGGAGTAGGAACATTAGTTAGAGGAAATTCTTCCCAACTGGTTACGGATGCACTCATTTCGACAGTAGGAGACATTGATTGAGTTTTCCTCCATGGTAAATTATCAATGTTGTAGCATAGGTTAGCCAAACTATTTTAAATAAACTGGCTCATCGGGCGATCGCCTAATTCTTAACTAATTTAATCATCGGATTAATTATTAAACTAAAGTAATCTCAGATATTCAGCAATTGGAAATAAGGTAATGAGTTTAGAATCTGCAGCTGATGTAACGATCAAAGCTAATCTCGAACAATTTTTAGTGGTTTTGTCTGTTTCTTTGAGTGTGGCGACTATCTCTCGTATTGTTCCTTGGATTCGTCAAATTCCCTATACGCTTCTCCTCGTAATTGTCGGATTGGCGTTAGCTTTTGTGGATGTGCGTTTAGTCAGTCTTTCTCCTGAATTAATCCTCGAAATTTTTCTCCCGCCCCTATTATTTGAAGCCGCTTGGAATATTCGTTGGCGTGAGTTAAAAACTAATTGGGTTCCTATTGTTCTTTTTGCTGTGTTTGGGGTGATCATTTCTATTGTTGGTATCTCCTTAGCCCTCAGTCAATTTACGACTTTATCCTTAGCAACTGCTTTATTAGTCGGCGCAAGTTTATCAGCGACTGATCCGGTTTCTGTGGTGGCTTTGTTTAGAGAATTAGGAGCTAGTAAAAAGTTAACAATTCTCATGGAAGGGGAAAGTCTTTTTAATGATGGGGTAGCAGTTGTTGCTTTTTTATTATTGGTTGGTATTCCCTTGGGAACGGATGTTTTTTCTCTCCCTGATACCATTGCAAGTTTCTGTTCTTTTGTAGGAATTGGGATTGGGATTGGTTGTTTAGTAGGGTTTGGTATTTCTTATCTTACTCAACGGTTTGATATTCCCTTAGTAGAACAATCTTTAACCCTAGTTTCTGCCTATGGAACCTATTTAATGACGGAAGAATTAAATGGCTCTGGGGTTATTGGCGTTGTAACTGTTGGCATTATTTTAGGAAATTTTGGTTCTCGAATTGGCATGAATCCTCGCACTCGGTTATTAGTTTCTGAGTTTTGGGATTTCTTGGCTTTCTTTGTTAATTCTATTGTGTTTTTGTTGATTGGCGATCAAATCCGTTTTGATAGTTTAAATGAGCATCTAGGATTAATTGGAATTGCAATTATTGCTGTGGTTATTACTCGGCTATTGGGAATCTTTGGGTTAGGACAAATCAGTAATTTTCTGACGGATAATCCTATTGGATTAAAAGAAAAAACTGTGCTTTGGTGGGGCGGTTTACGGGGATCGGTTTCGATTGCCTTGGCCTTAAGTGTTCCTAATTTATTACCAGGTAGACAAGAGATTATTGACACCGTATTTGGGGTGGTTCTATTTACCCTATTAGTTCAAGGATTAACAACCCAATGGGTACTCAAACAACTCGATATGATTGGTGATCAACCAATTCGTCAAGAATATTCTGAATTATTAGCCCGTCGTGTTGCCCTAAAAAGAGTTTTAGACTATTTAGAACAATTAGAAAATTCACCTGATATAGAACCAGAATTTTATCGTTATAAACAGGAAATGGTAAAACAACAATTACAGAGTATTGAAGAGGACATAAAAAAATTGCAGCGAGAATATCCTCAACTTCAATCCTTTGCGAGGGAACGATTACAAGAAACTCTTTTAGATATTGAAGCGGATACCTATGCTGAATTTATTCGTGGTGGAAAATTGGCGGAAAACTTATCCCCTGTCTTGCAAGAAATTTTAGTGGAATCTCAAGATTCCTAAACAGTAGCTAATTGTCGTCAAAATATTGATAAACTACAAAGGAGATTAAATACATGACAACCACATATAATACATCATTCGAGAGATTAGAAGTATTTCTCAACGAATATCAACCGCAACTAGAAAAAGCGATAAATGCTATTAAAATTTTGAAAACCACCGATCCTAATTCTGAAGAATTTTCTCAACCACTAGCTGATCTTCATGTTTGTTCTACGATACTTGAACCTTATTCAGAAGGAATTGTTGAGGTGATCGATCAATTTACTGAAGATAGGCCCGACGATTAAAAAATACACAAGAATCTACGATCATTACATACACATTGTCATGATGAAAAGATCTCAGACAATCAACCAGAGAAAAATAAAGTTATTTTTATTGTTTATATTGTGATGCTAGAGCAATTATTCCGCTATAATCAGCCTCAGTCAGAATTGTCAATAAAGTAAAGATGAATAAAGAAGATCTCGTCAACATGATTGCTGCCAAAACTCGTATGACTAAAAAAGATACGAGTCATATTCTCGATGCGCTCACAGAAACCATTATGGACACCGTTGCGTCAGGGGATAAAGTTGTCTTAGTTGGGTTTGGAACCTTTGAACCGAGAGACCGGAAAGAACGCAAAGGAATGAATCCACAAACTGGACAACCCATAACCATTCCCGCTACAACTGTTCCAGCTTTCTCGGCGGGCAAGGTATTTAAAGAACAGGTGGTCAACCCCGAAACAACGACATAATATTCTTCCAAAGTATCTCGAACAAGTTCTAGTGTTTGGTATCACGGCTAGACTCTCTAGGGTAAGATTTCATGGTTACATTCGGTGTAATCTAATCAATCATTATCTGTTAGAGAATCTGTCTAATTTTCTTTGAACTTTCTTAGTGTCATACCATATTGCCAGACCCGATAATCAATCCTAAAGGAATATTGTTGGGTCTTCCTCAGTTTAAATCTTCGGAAATGATTCCTATTTGGTAGAAGTTCCATATACTATCAGAAACTTTAGCATTTTGATGGTAAATAAAGTACAAATTTCTGTTTTCCCTGACTTTGGGCGGTTTATTCTCCTTTTATCTAGAGAGAGTATTGGCTCAAAACCCTAATCCCACTAGACCCCAGCAACAGCCCATCCCGTTTATTCTTCCGCCAAAACTGCTCGAACCGATCCCTATTCCCCAACCTCCGCCTCCTAACCCCCTGGTGATGTAGGGAATCTGTTGTTAGCTATATAATTTCCCTATTAAATTCGTACTTATTGATGTAAAGTCCAATCACTAAATCGTGCATTGGTGATATCTTTGAGAAACAGATTGTTTTCCTCTGCAATCTCTTAATTCTTGTTCTCAATGTTAAATGCTTTCTTTCAATCTTCTGCATCTTAATATTGACTTACTATTCTTTCCTCTTTTGATAAATGACGTTCATAAGTCTGTAAATTATCTGTATAGAATTATGTTATATGTGTAATCTCGAATAAAACTTCTACGAGGACAATCCTCATTCTGACAAAGATATCGTTGCTTTCCTTCTCCTGATTTTCCATGTTTAATAACATCTGTAGAGTGGTAATGAGGACATTCAACAGCCATCCAAACGGTCATTTATCAAGTCATCTTGAGTTCTTCATTTATGTTTTAACAATAACCAACTTATTGATCATAGTCTTCCCACAGATTCTCTACACCACCGCCTCCGACGGTTCCTGATCAAGGGACTCTGTAGCAATAGTTATCTTTTCGAGTTGTACCGCACAAGCTTTTAATTCGGGTTGTAAAGAGATAGGACAAGCGATCGGATGGGTTAAGGCATTGGCTTGAGCATCCTTGCTCCAAAGTGCGCCCCAGTGCATGGGGACAAAAACAGTTCCAGGGGTGATTGCTTGGGTGATCATTGCTGGAAACTGACCTATTCCCCGACCCGTCGCTGAAGGCTCCCGCAAGCGGGAACGCACTTCCACTAAATCATTCTCTTCAATCCCTAATTTTTCAGCATCGCGGGGATGAATTTCAATAAACGGTTTTGGGTGCATTTTCTGAATTTTTTCAATGCGTCCGGTACGGGTTTGGGTGTGCCAGTGACCATATAATCTACCGATGGTGAGAACAAACGGATAATCATTATCTGGGGGGTCTGCGAGTCCTTGACAATGGTAGGCGGCGAATCTAGCGCGACCATCAGGAGTATTAAAGCGCAAATCTGTGTAAAGTCGTTTATTCGTTCGGTTTTGTTGTTTTTCTTCCTCGCCTTCTAGAGATGGCCATCGATAAGGATAAGGCCATTGCAAGGGGCCGTGAGTGCCTAACTTTTCGTGACTCAATCCAGAACTATCACAGGGACGGCCTTCGGTAATTCTGACAAACTCCTCATAGACTTCTGCTGAACTCTTAAAATTAAACCCCTTTTTAAACCCTAACCGTCGTGCTACTTCTGCAAAAATCTCCCAGTCTGGCCGCGCTTCTCCTGGAGGATTACGAAATTGAGGACACAGAGTAACTACTCGCTCAGAATTGGTCATTACCCCTGTTTTCTCGCTCCATTGTGCTGCTGGTAGTAAGATATGAGCATAGGCGGCCGTTTCTGTTGGATAGTAAGCATCCTGGTAAACCGTAAAGGGCGATCGCATCAATGCTTGTTGAGTACGCTTAATATCAGGCATACTCACCGCCGGATTAGTAGCAGCAATCCAGAATAACCCCACTTCTCCAGTTTCTAACCCTTCAATCATTTCCCAAGCGGTGCGACCCCGTTGGGCTGGAATTGTTCCCAAGGGAACCCCCCAAAACTGCTCAACTTCAGCCCGATGTTCAGGGTTATTTACCACTCGATACCCCGGTAAAATATTTGCTAGACCGCCGGCTTCTCGTCCTCCCATCGCATTGGGTTGTCCAGTTAATGAAAACGGTCCGGTTCCTGGTTTACCAATATCTCCTGTCATCAAATGAAGGTTAATGAGAGTGCGTACTTTGGCGGTTCCTTCAGAAGATTGATTCATTCCCATGGACCACAAGGATAAAACCCGTTCAGACTCACCCCAATATTTAGCGGCTTTTTCTAAGTCATCCAGACGAATACCGCATTTACGGGCGACTAATTCCGGGGGATAATGGCCAATGACTTCCGCATAGGCAGGAAAATCTTTAGTACAATCGTCCATAAAAACGGTGTCGATGTAGCCCCAACGTAATAATAAATGAGCAATACCATTGAGTAAGTCTATGTCGGTTCCTGGTTTGATGGCTAGGTGTAAGTCTGCGGCTTCGGCAGTTTTAGTCCGACGGGGATCAACCACAATCATTTTAACTTTGCGATTTTTTTTGTGATGCACCCGCAGACGGTTAAAGACGATGGGGTGACATTCAGCCGTATTAGTTCCAATTAAAAAGGCGCAGTCTGTTAATTCTAAATCTTCATAGCAACACGGCGGTCCATCACTGCCGAAACTTTGGGTATAGCCAGCAACCGCAGAGGACATACAGAGTCGGGAATTGGCATCAAAATTATTGGTTCCTAGAAACCCTTTAAACAGTTTTTGAGCGATATAATAATCTTCTGTTTGAAATTGACCGGAACCGTACATACATAAGCCGTCTGGTCCTTGGGTCAGGCGTACGGTTTGAATACGATTTACAATTGCTTCTAAAGCTTGATCCCAACTCACCCGACGAAAAGGTTCATCAAGAGAATCCCGCATCATAGGATATTTTAAACGACTTTTTTCTAACGATTCGCTAACTGTTGCTCCTTTAACACATACTTTCCCTAAACTAGAGGGATGATCGCGATCGCCTCTCACTTGCCAGATGGGGTTTCCTTCCCTGTCTCGGTTAACGGGTTTTCCAGGTTGCGCCGGGGGTAATACTTCTAAACCACAACCGACACCGCAGTAAGGGCAGAGAGTTTTTGCAGAGTTAGTCATTTCAGTTATCAATTATTGGTCATCAGTCATTTGTTTTTTCAGTTATCAGTTGCTATGTCAGTCAACAGCATTTATTTCGTAAGGCAACCAATCACTATTAATTAATTGTCCTAGACTATAAGAATATTGAGTAGGAAATTTATCTTTTTTCAATCCTGTTTTAACTATGACATATTTAACAGCACGTCTATATATTTTTTCGATATTTTCTTCAAGATACTGATACAAATTAGCTGTCATATCTATTTCCAATTGGTTACGAAAGTCAACAACTTCACTCCCCCAATGACGATAATTATAATTTTTTTCTACTTCCCAATATTCAATCAGAAGTAAATGCCGAATAATCTTTTCTAAAAAGCTTGCACTACTGCGCTTTGTCTCCTTAACCAAGTCTTCTAATACCTCAGTCAAACTATCTAAATCTATTTTTTCTAAATCATGAGACTGAATGATTTTTAAAGTCGTTTCGTACCAAGCTAACTCATCAGTTTGATGAAGTTTTCTCAGATAATCATGAGTTGCAATATCAGGTTTCATTTTCTAACCTCATTGTAACAATAATTTAAAATTAGATAAATATTTGGCTAACAAATAGTTTATTTTACTTAGGACGTTCATAGGTATTCGCTGGTAACTTAGGAACTAAAAAAGGGGCATTTTTATTATTGTCTACCTAATAAAAAAGACGACTTTCACGAGAGGCACAACATAAGGCATCTGTTGGTAAATAGCGGTTAAAAGAAGCATCTATCATTCCCTCACGGTAAAGATTAAGTTTAAAGAGACTCCCATCAGTACGAGAAAACATAGGAACGGGAGACAAAGTACCAGAAAAATTACCATTAGTAAAGACAAAAACTTGAAAATTCATATTTGCTTTCTTCTGTATAGCTGGTAAAGCGATCGCCATCAGGATAATACAATTTTAATTCAGGTTCTGTTACTTCAAAACGAATACCTAAGCGAGGACTGATCCAACCGTTCATATCTTCAATAATTTCTAATCCTTCTTCCCCTCGTAATAGTCCACTCAGTTCATTTTTATGAGGATCATAAATATAGTATTCTTCTACGCCATAACGCTCATAAAATAAAAGTTTTCGACTCATTTCAGTTTGAGTATTTCCTAGGGAAAGAATCTCAAAAACCACTTGTCGTGCCATACCTTTAGTCTAATGATTGTACTTTAGTCAAATAAAAATTAGGTAGAGACTTAATCATATTTAAGCCTCTACAAAGTTGTTTAACCTCTAGAAATCGAGTCAACCGAAACATCACTTTCCATCACAGGAATAGGAGATAAACCGAGATCCTCTTCTTCCCCTTCATGATGTTCAGCAAATGATCCTTCGGGTTCTCTAAGAATAAACCAGCATAAGAAAGCCACAATAATAGCCATTGTTCCCATTATCTGGAAAAAGGCCGTATTTGCTTGAGCAATAATTGCCTCACTGGGGTTATTACCGCCTCCTAACCATTCCGGTAGAAGACTAAAAATGGTTAAATAAGCCACTGCACCGACATTTCCGTAAGCTCCCACATTACCGGCAACTTGTCCTGTGATACGACGTTTGACTAAGGGAACGATCGCAAAAGTTGATCCTTCTCCTGCTTGGACAAAGAATGAACAAGCCATCGTTAAAATAATCGCCCCAGGTAGCCACCAGTTACTACCCACACTCCCCATCATTAAATAACCAATTCCCATACAGAAGGTTAAAACAGCCATAGTATTCTTCCGACTGCCTAATTTATCGGAGATTAAACCACCCCCAGGACGAGACGCTAAGTTCATAAACGCATAAGTTGAGGCGATCATTCCTGCTTGTGCGGGGGTTAAAGGGAAAGTCCCTTCAAAGAAAGCAGGAAGCATGGAAACCACCGCTAACTCCGATCCAAAGTTCACTACATAAGTTAATTCTAAGATGGCAACTTGAGAGAAACGATAACGATCTTTTGCGGGATATTGTTTCTTACCCGTCATCAACTCTTTATTAACTACCCAACAGTTATAAGCTTGGAACAGATATAACCCCAATAAACAAGCCCAAACAATGTACATAGTAACGTTCCCGTAGAAACCGATACGGTTTAACCGCCAAGCTAATACCATGAGAATGCCAGATAAAGGCGCATTCATCACCATTAAAAACCAAAAATCTTTTTTCGTCGTAACTTCAATCCCTCTAGCACTTTTAGGCTTACGGTAGGTTTTTCCTGGGGGATGATCCTGAACGTTGTTGTAGTACAAAATCCCATACAGCGCAGCAATAATGCCTGTTCCAGCAATACAAAGTCGCCAGTTGAGGAGAGGATCACCTGCGGGGGAAAGTGCGCCAAAAGCGAACCATCCGCCAATGGTGGGCAGGGTAAAAGCAGCAGCAGCCGATCCAAAGTTACCCCAACCGCCATAAATCCCTTCAGCAAGTCCGATTTCTTTTGGGGGGAACCATTCTGCAACCATGCGAATACCAATCACAAACCCTGCCCCGACAATACCCAACATTAACCGTCCGATGATTAACTGGGTGAAACTTTGGGCGGTGGCAAAGATTAAACAGGGAATGGCTGCATAAATTAACAGTAATGTATAGGTAATTCGCGGTCCATAGCGGTCTAATAACATCCCAATAATAATCCGCGCAGGAACGGTTAAAGCAACGTTACAAATAGCTAAGGTTCTAATTTGACTAACTTCTAAGCCAAAATCGGCTTTAACTTGGGTGGCTAAAGGAGCTAAATTAAACCAAACGACAAAAGAAAGAAAGAAGGCAAACCAAGTCATGTGGAGGATTTTATACCGTCCACGTAATGTCCACATTTCTCCAAGCATTCGTTAATTTTCCTCAAATTTGGGTCTAGGGTGAAAATATATTCTTATTTTTCCTTTTATTTCAACGTTGCGCCGAATTTCTCCATTAAAACATCGGTCAAAATCGGTAATAGATCATCGCAAGGAATCCCTTTTTGAACACAGGTTCCCAGTTGTGCATCCTTCCCGACTTTTCCTCCCATGTAGAGATCTACTCCTTCAACAGTTTTGCCATCTTTGCGAACTTTTGTCCCCATTAACCCAATATCTGCTACTTGGGGTTGTCCACAAGAATTAGGGCATCCTGTCCAGTGAATACGAACCGTTTGGGGAATTTCTAGGATTTTATCGAGTTCTCTCGACAGTGCCAACGCCCGATTTTTGGTTTCTACTAAGGCAAAATTACAAAATTGCGCCCCTGTACAAGACACCAGCGATCGCTCTAATGGGGGTGGCGTGATGGTAAATTTCTTTAACAAAGGTTCTTCTAAGAAAATTTCGAGATTTTCGTCGGGAATATGAGGAATGATCGCGTTTTGTTCTACCGTTAGGCGAATTTCTCCACCGCCATAAACTTCCGCTAATCTAGCAAGATCTAACATATCTTGGGCGTATAATCGACCAATGGGAATATGTAACCCGACATAATTCAGTCCAGGCTGTTTCTGGGGATAAACACCAATATGATCGCGCTTTTCCCAGTCAATCTCGTCTTTCTCGGCTTCTGGAGCTAATTTGTCCCCTAATTCCTTTTCTACTTCTTCACGGAACTTATCTAAACCCCATTCGTCAATTAACCACATCAGACGAGACTTTTGACGGTTGGCTCTTAGTCCATGATCTCGAAACACGGTTAAAATAGCACGGCATAACCCCACAACTGCCTCTTTTGTCGGGGAAACCCAAGCGTTAAGGGGAATGGCAGCCTCGCAACGTTTAGCTGAGAAAAAACCGCCCACAAGGACATTAAATCCTAATTGCTTATCTTTATAACCAGGAACAAAAGCAATATCGTTGATTTCAGCATGAACCGAATTATCTCTTCCTCCTTCTATAGCAATATTAAATTTGCGGGGAAGATTGGTAAAGTCATAATTGCCTTCTCCCTGGTTGGTAATCATGTCTTGAACATTTTGCACCAAATCACGAGCATCAATTAATTCATTGCCATCAAGACCAGCCATGGGAGATCCCGTAATATTACGGACATTATCCATCCCTGACTGTACTGATGTCATTCCTACTGCTTTGAGACGACTAAAAATATCCCGAATATCTTCTAGGCGAATCCCCCTTAATTGGATATTTTGGCGCGTCGTAATATCTGCACTGCCATCATCGCCGTAACGCTCGACAATTTGCCCCAAAACCTTGAATTGCTCACTGGTTAGAATACCATTGGGAGTCCGCATCCGTAACATGAATTTTCCAGGGGTCACGGGACGATAAAATATTCCTAACCACTTTAAGCGATGTTGGAGATCGGTCTTGTCCATGGCCTCCCAACCGATCTTGGCAAAGTGTTCTAACTCATCTTTAACGGCGAGTCCGTCCTTTTCTGCTTTAAATTTTTCAAATTTATTTAGAGATATTGGTTTATCAGATTTGGCGGTCTGAACCACAGATTGAGTCCTCCTTGGGATGACGTTGTCCCTATTTAAAGGGGTTAAATTAGTAATTTTTGTATCTTATGTAACTAAAATTGATTTTTGATGCAAAAAAAACATTCTATAGATGATTTATTTTCATGGAAATTAGGAAAGACATTTTTATGATCGAGCTAAACCTAGTTAAGCTAGTAAATGAAGTCTTATTGATATCCTTGATAGCTATCAATGGAGACATAACAGGTAACTTTAAACTGTTACAATGGTCCCTCCTAATCAAAAGATGAGTCAAAATTATTCAAGATAGCAACCGATGGTGGCTCAGTTGAGTGATAAATCAGAATGGAAAAATACTCTAAAGCTAATAAAAAAGCGGCTGACCTGCTTAACCAGTAAAAAAAATGCTCTCACTGAAGAATTCTCTATTTTTACCCATGGCGTGTTAACCTAGCAGAAAATCACTTATGAAGAACATATTAAGTAATAAAGCTGTTATTCCTAATGCGACCAAAGAAACCTTGGTTAACCAATATTTAAAGCAGCTTTCCTTAGATATTCAAAACCTTCAGGCGCAAGATTTCGGGGCGACTGAAGAAGAACAAATCCTTAATCTAGCCTTACAAGTTCTTGTAGAAGGAGATTTTCAACAACGGTGGGAAGTGACAAAATTACTACCCAAACTAGGAAAAAAGGCGATCGCCCCCCTACTTAAGATCCTTGAAGATGAAGAGGCTGATCTCGAAACCCGTTGGTTTGTAGGACGTATCCTAGGAGAATTTGATGACCCTCAAATCACTATCGCCTTAACCCATCTACTGCAAACGACGCAAGAAGAAGAACTTTCTAGGATGGCTGCGGCAACTTTAGCTAATATGGGAGTGTCTGCGATTGAGGCTTTAAGTCAGTTACTCACTAATCCATCATTACGACTCCCCATTGTGAATGCTTTAGCCCAAATTCGCCATTCTCAAACGATTCTCCCCCTATTAACGGTGATTGATGATCCCCTTCCCGAAGTTCGCGCAACTGCCATCGAAGCCCTCGGTAGCTTCCATGACGAACATTTAATCACTTTCTTGGTTAAAGCCTTGAAAGATCCTGCTTCTATGGTTCGTAAACAAGCAGTAATTGCTTTAGGAATGCAAGATCAATTTAAAGACAAATTCGACTTAGTAAGTCAGATTAAGCCTTTGTTGTACGATATGGACGAAGAGGTTTGTCAACAGGCTGTACTAGCTTTAGGACGGATGGGAGACAATCAAGCAGCACAAGCCTTATCTATTCTGCTAAAATCCCCAGCTACCCCCATTATCCTTAAACAAGAGGCAGTACGAGTCTTAGGTTGGCTGGGAACAACTCAAGCATTAACCTTTCTTAAAGAAGGACTTCGGTGGGGTGATCCCATTGTTTGTCAAGCAATTGTGATCGCTTTAGGACAACAAAAAAGTCCCCCCTTAACCTATCAAGCGACCCAAATTTTGATAGATTTCCTCTATTCTGGGCAAGAAGCCAGTAAAAAGGCTCCAATTAAACAAGCCCTAGCCATGTCTCTAGGAGAATTACAACAGCCAGCAGCGATCCAACTTTTACAGGGATTAGCAGCCGATCTTGATCAGGGAGTTCGGTTACACGCGATCGCCGCTTTACGGAAGTTTTCCCCAGAAGAGTAGGGAGAGAGGAGACTCAAATTCGTCAAGGCTCGTTATTGTTATATTTAGCTAACAAGGAGATACCAATCAAAGCATAAAAAACGATGAGCAATACTTTTAGGGAATATCTCAAAAAAATCGGTAGTGGAGTTCATACCGGTAAAAATTTAAGCCGAAGTGAAGCCGCCGCAGCCACCAAAATGATGCTTTTAGCAGAAGCTACTCCCGCCCAAATTGGGGCGTTTTTGATTGCTCATCGCATTAAACGACCAACAGCTACCGAATTAGCGGGAATGTTGGATGCTTACGATGAATTAGGACCGAAACTGACAACTGATAACCTCGAGTTTGATTATCCTGTGACAGTATTGGGAACTCCCTACGATGGGCGATCGCGTACTTCTCCTGTTACCCCCATAACAGCCTTAATTTTAGCGACGGCGGGAGTTCCTGTGGTCATGCACGGCGGCGATCGCATGGCGACTAAATATGGATTACCTCTCGTTGAAATTTGGCAAGGGTTAGGAGTAGATTTTACCCAATTATCTTTAACCCAATGTTCGGAAATTTTGGCGAAAATGGGACTAACATTTGTCTATGTTCCCCGTCACTTTTGGTTAGCTAACCAACTAGTTCCCTATCGTGATCAAATTGGTAAACGTCCTCCTCTAGCAAGTGTAGAGTTAATTTGGTCTCCCTGTTCAGAAAAAGTTCATATCATGGCCGGTTTTGTTCATCCTCCTACGGAAAAGTTTTTTAAGGAGACATTTGAGTTACGCGGCGTCGATCATTTTACAACAATTAAAGGGTTAGAAGGCAGTGGGGATTTACCCTTAAGTCGCACGGCAATTATTGGCATAGGAAACCCCCAAAATAATCCTTCTTGGAAACGTTTTTTAATTCATCCTAAAGATTATGGTTTTGCCCAAAAAGATGTTGCTTTAGAATCAGATAAAAAGGTTGTTGAAGATATGCAAGAGGTTTTGAAGGGAAAATCAAATGACTTAATGCCTTCGGTCATTTATAATGGAGGATTTTATTTATGGCGTTGTGGGATTTGTTCTGATTTAAAAACAGGATTTGCTCAAGCAGAAAATCTATTAACTGAGGGGAAAGTTGCCGATAAATTACATGAAATTATTGATTTTTTGAAATAAAAACTTTTCAAAATACTTAGATTTTAGTTAATAGTAAATAATTCAAAAACAACCTTTTACTAATTAAATAGATAATAATTTTAGATGCTCAAAAATACAGCTAAGTTTGTAGTAAGTCCTTTAGGACTTCTTTCCTCATGCCGTCATTGAAGATTTCCCAACACCCAATACCCAACACCAAACTCAGATTAAAAAAGGGCTTTAGCCCCAACGACGAACTTTTCTGTTTTCCCGAAAAAAGACGATTTTAAGATTGACTTAATAAATATCCTTTAAAACTCGTAAAGTGTGTAACATTTACCCTGTTTAATCTGGTGCTACTATAATTAACTGTAAATATTCCTCATTATCATAGATAAATATAAAAAAAAGATAAAATTATAAGAACAAAGACTATTAAGGTAATAAAAAGAAAGCTACAAACGTTTTATAGAAGATCTTCGATAGTTAATTTTTGATTGTTAACATAGTGATTTAGTAATGACTTATACGACACAACAACTCATTGACATTCTCGATAATGAACTAAAAGCTACTTGGAAAGGGGAACGGGTTTTACTATCTTCGGGCGATCGCCTAGAAAATCCCGTGATTGCCAAAGCCCTCAACTGGCAAAAAGTTAGTAAGGTGTTTGCTTATCAAGAGTTTCGTGAGCAAATTCACGAATATCAGCGAGAATATAACGTTTCAGGAATTATTTGGCGCGTTTGTTGTTATCGAGGTAACGTCCTTCGTTATCCTGAACTTCATAATCAATTGATCTCAGTTCCCGGGGATAAAGAAATTTTAATCAAAGCTAAAGAATCTGTCTTAAATTTTTGGTGGGAAATGACTCAGGGGATGAAATTTTGGTTGTCAGCACACCGTCGCCGTCCTATCTCTCTTGACTCTATAGAAGAATTTGCCCAAGAAACCGAATGGGCGGAAATTGATGCAGCACGAACCGAACTTTATTTAGGATTATGTTGGGGAAATCCTCAAGAATATCAATATCAGTGGGCCAAACCTGATTCTGGTTGTCATCGAATTATTGGGGCTGTTAATGAACCTAGTTCCATTAAAGTTTGAAGAAAGGTTAAAAGGCTACTGCTGTATTGAGAGGAAAAAATGCCTTACTGTTTAAACAAAACAGGGTTTTCCTGGATAATAATTTGTTTAAAGACAACCATAAGTTAAAGTCATTGTGAATTCTCAACGCCGACCAGAAACCATCGCTTATGTCCGCATTACTCAGCAATCTTGGCAACAAGGCCATCTTGAAGGAGAAGTTTGGGCTGCCCAATATCAATGGCGATTTAAATGGCATTTTCGGCGGGGTCGTTTACTGGTTCAGCCAACCCTAGGACGGGCTTTGATTTATGAACCTTTGGGGCGTTTTTTAGAACATTGTGACTATCAGTTAGAACCGGGGGGAGATTATCAATTCACGGTTCGGGCTGAACTTTAACAGATCATAGTTTAGGTGGGGTGTTGGGTGTTGGGTATAGGAAAAATTTTAAGATCGACGCAAGAGTTTGTAAGAAAAATTTACGATAAGACTTAAAAAAAATCTAAAAAATAGGGGAAAATACTGTTATTTTTTAACACGAAAGATAGTCATAATAAGGGTGTGACTTAGATCACTTGTAAGTTGCGTAGTAAATCACAGCCCTAACAACAAGCATCCTTGATAATGGGAGAAAAAACTATCTATTCACCTGTTATCTATTATGAATACCAAAAACAAACTAGCCCTAACCTATCTCAACTCAATCCCTAAACAAAAAAATAAGGGGTTTGCAATGGTTTTTGCAGGAGCTTGCGGTGTTGTGATGATGTTAATCGCAGGAGCAATGCTCATGAATGGTCAAGCCAAACAAAGCAAAATAACTGCCCAAAAAGCTCAGTCTAAAGGTTCTGGTATGGTACAAGTTGCTGTTACCGACTTGATCAACGAACTTAACCAAGAAGGAATGCGACATCTATTGCTTTATCCTGCTGTTTGTGGGCCTGGAGAAACAGATTGTTGGGCAAATGCTAACAACGCATCATTTAGAGACTATCTCAGATCTTGTGAGAATAATCAAACCGTAGATCAAACTCAAGATGCCATTAATCTTGCTAACACAAACTGGCAAAACATTACTGCTCCTAATAGTAACAGAGTGATCGGACAGTATCGCCTGATGAGTTATACCTATAACGGAACGCCAGGTGTAGCCCCTGGACTAGGAACCTTAACCATTGAAGGTCGTAATGTTGAATCAGGAGATCTCACCGAATCAACTTCTCGCGTAGAAGTTGATATTCCTGTTAATGAAGGTTCTGCGGGTAGTGGTGTACCAGGATTATGGCTAAGATCTGGAGCGGTTCTCAACCAAGCAGGTAATGCTAGAAATGGCATTGAAGCTGATACTTGGCTCAGTGACTGTAGTGTGAATCCTGCTACTGATGTCAACATACAAGACCCTAATAATCAGGGGTATCAAGCAAGTCATACTAATTTGACAATGCCTACTCCCCCCCCCATTCCATCCGGCATCCCTCAAATTACTAATCTAGCAAGCAATTTAGGACACTCATCTAATATAGCTACTAATAATCTTCGTGACCCCCAAAGTTCTATTATTGCCCGTATTCTAGAAACATTTCTAGATCAAGCTGTAAATAGTGTTATTGGTGAGCCTGCTTTAGCTGCCAGAAATGGCAATAGGAATAATGGCAGGAATAACCCTCCTAGCCCCAGTCCTAGTCCCAGTCCTAGCCCCACCAGCAATGGGAATGGTAACGGTAACGGTAACGGTAATGGTAATGGTGGCGGTGGTAGCAGTAACACTTCTACTACCTTTCCCAGACCAGGCGATACCCCAACGATTCCTGCTTCTCAGACTACCGATGGGATTGATGTTTATGAATATGAAGTGAGTGCAATCACTGCCAATGAGACAGTAACGATCAATACCTTTAGCGGTGGCCAGCGACAAAGGGTGGTCTTTTATCTGCAAGGGGATATAGATCCCCAAGGTAATGGCAAAATTATTCACGACTGCTCAGTTAGTAGCCAGTGCAAGCCAACAGACTTCGTCATTTATGGCTATAGCAGCAATGGTAAAGTTTGTCTCCACGGTAGTCACCAGACAGAAGCGTTTATCTTAGCTCCTGACTATGAAGGTGGAGTTAAAGGTGGTGGTGGCGGTCAAGGAGGCATTAAAGGAAGTCTCTGGATTAATGACTGGAGCTTAGATCCTCAGTGTCGTTCTAGTTCTAGCAATATTGTTGTACAGCAAACTGCCCAATGGACGGATCTTTCAGATAATCTCATACCTACTGGTATTCCCCCTCAACCTCGACAAATTTCTTCTTGGAAACAAAAAGAAGCTAACTAAAACCTGAACTTAGTGTCCCCTTTTTAACCCAAATGTATGACTTAAATTTATTCAACCAACTGTAACTAGGAGGTATCAACTCAACCCTAAAACCCTTTGTCTCATAAGGTATACAATTATCATCTGCTAGTAGGTAGGCATCAATCAATGAAGGTTTGTAGTAAGCTTTTTAGAGCTTAAAATTCTTAAATCATGAGAGCTAAAGCCCTTACTACGAACTGTTCTGTTTTAACCCTAATTATGCCTAACCACTTATACCAAATCTGGTTGTGAAAACCCGCTTATAGATTTCTCTCTCCCTGCTCCGAAGCTCCCTGCTCCGAAGCTTTTGCAAAAGGGGGGTATGGGAATCGAATTTAGTATTACTTGCCCTCTGCTTTTATTCTGCTATCTCCCAACTTGACCTTAGTGCCAAGATACCCCAATGAATCCTAAATTTAAACTTATTCTACGATTAAGACCTATTAATCGAGGTTTTGCTCTCCCATTTGCCGTCGGAATTGGCATCGTTATGGTTTTAGCGGGAACAGCCATGATTGTCAATTCCCAAAGCAAACAAGCCAGAACCAAAGCCCAACAAGTAACCTCACAAGGGCTTAATGCTGCTCAAGTAGGGGTAGCACGCCTGTACGAATTGATCAACGAAAACCGCTACCTTGCGATTTACCCCGACTGTGTGACTCGTAATGCTTCAGGTGTATGTACTGATAGCGGCACGACCGAAAGTTGGGCGAATGCTTCTAATCTAATTAAAGAATTGGTCGTCTGTGATGACACCCAAGTCCCTGACATCGAACAAATAGCCAATAATCAACAATGGCTTCCCATCGATCCCAATGATCGAGATCAAGGGGAATATCGATTGATAAGTTACCGCTATTCAAACACAGGAGCAACCCCCGGAGTGGGAACATTGATTGTTGAAGGACGGGTCAATAACAGCAGTGACTTATTACAATCTGGCACTCAACTTGAAGTAAAAATCCCCATTCAACCAGGCCCACCAGATTCGGATAAGCTTCCAGGGGTTTGGTTACTGATCGGTGATACAGGTACGAATAACACCATCCAAGGAGATGCCTTAATCAGTGATTGTAATGGTGATATAGAGGCTATGGTCGTTACCGGAACCGATCCCGATACCGGAGAAGATTACGAAGCTAAATATACTAACATGGTGTTTCCTGAGCTTCCCCCAATTCCAGGGACAGCCATTAGCGTGACGACAGCCGATCTCTCTAATGTTACCTTACCTAGAGCAGGGGACACCCCTTCAACGAGAACTGTTAATGGCACGAATATTTCAGTATATGAATATTTGGTGGATGAAATTGACTTTGGCTCAGGAACGAATCGCCTTACCATTACACCAGGCACTCACGTGACATTCTATCTCCAAGGCAGTATCGACGTTGGAGCTAATAGTGATATTCTTCACTCATGTGATGATGGTAGTGGGGGAACCATTAGCGGTTGTGAACCGACTAATTTTGAAATTTATGGCTACGGAGACGACACCAACGAGATTTGTACCAGTGGGAATAACTTCCTAGAAGCCTTTATGTTTGCTCCTGAATATACCGTCGGAGTAGCGGGAACAGGAGGTACTGGTGGCATCAAAGGAAGTGTCTGGACAAATCAATGGTCTACCGGGGCAGGGTGTGGTTCTAATACCAGTAATGTAGTTGTAGATCAGACGGGACGCTGGGAAAATGTAGCTCTCACACCTAGAGAAACTTCCCCCCGACTATCAGCAGCATCCACCTGGAAACAAAATGAGAGGGAATAATTATGATTAATCAGCACCTACTCAAATTAGCGATTAAATCTTCGTCTAAAGAAAGCGGCTTCACCATGATGGAAGTATTAGTCGCCATTTTGGTGTCTTTTGCTTTTATGATGGGAGCTTTACAAGCCATGGCCATTAACGCTTTATTAGAAGTAAAAGCCGAACGGCAAGCAAAAGCTGACTTTTGGATTCAAGAGGATATGGAGTTAGTAGCTTCGGTAGCGGGGACTCCAAGCAGTCCTGTTTTTTGTCCCAATAATGGTTTTGGGATTCGGTTGCGAAACATCTTAAACAGTGCCACATACAACGTCAATACCAGCCTTTCTTCTAATTCCGTCCAAGTAGTCGGACCTAATCTTCAATTAGTTAACAAAGACTATCGATTAGTTCGCCTGATGTCAATTGATAATAACAGACCTGACATTTTACAAATTACCTATAGAGTTGGAGTTCCCGATGACACAGACACCAATGATCGACTTGCCGATAATCAAACAGGAAATACCTCAATTTTGGCCGAAAACTACACCGAATTCATCCATGTTGATGCGTTATCTTGCAGTAACAACTAGGAAAGTTAATCGCGGCACCAATTTAATGGAAGTGACCATTACCGCAATTATTGTTGGCGTTTTAGCGGCTTTTACCGGTCCTAGTATTATGGGAATTTTGTATGGGAATCAAGTCAATGAGGGCTTAAATCAATTACAAAATGCGTTACAAGAAGCCCAACAACAAGCGATGCGTCGCGGTCGAAGTTGTTCCATTGTCTTAGATAAAAGTACAACTCCTCCTTCACTTTCTGTTGATACCAATGATGATCGTGGATGTTTAGTCAACACTGACCGTAAATTCCCAAACAAAGTCGCTATTGATTTTGCTGGTAGCGGCAATAGGCGAACTTTTTCCTTTTCTTTTAAGGGAACAACTACCACGAGTAGAACCATTATTGTGAAAGCTAAAGATGGGAAAGGAAAACAGAAATGTTTGGCGATTAGTAATGGGTTAGGGATTATGCGAACTGGAATCTATGATGGTAGTACCTGCGTTGCTTCTAACTAATAAATAGGCAGCGATTATTCAAGTCACAATACAAAAGTTCCTAGTTCGAGATTGGATATCGAGAAGCCTTACCGTAGCTGTTTAATAAATTACTTTTCTATCAATTAATTAACTTTTCTACTGTTAGTCAAAATATAACAATAAAATCATGCTAAGAACCTACATTAAATACTTACAAAAAACGCAACTTTCTACTGGATACAGTTTGATAGAATTGATGGCAGCTTCTCTGTTGACCCTAATGGTTGTCGGTGTTTCCGGGTTTGCACTGGTAACAATTTTACGGGAAACTGAAGTCGCTAATGCCACTGGACAAATACAAACTAATGCTAATAGGGCGGCTGATTTTATCTCCGAGGAAATCCGTAATGCAGATCGTATTGAAACCAGTCTAGCTACAGCAGATTTACAAACCAATGCCCCAACGTATTATTCCACACATGGTAGTAATCGCAATAAAATTCCCGTTCTTGCCCTCAAAATCCCGAGTGTTCCCGAACGAGTCGTTTATTACCTACAACCTGCAGGCAACAATAGTATTTGGCGACCTCCTTATGTTTTGCGCCGCTTTGGTCCTGGGTTTAAACTCGATGGCGACTATGATCGAACCCAATTAAATCCCCAAGAGTGGGACGGAGATGCCCTAATTGACGGAATTAGTGACACGGTTACTAACACAGCTTGTCTTAATCCAGGACGAACCCGTCTCCCAAGCGCGAATGCTGATGTTAAAGGATTTTTTGTCTGTGTTCAACCCGATGGACAATTAGCCGAAGTTCATCTGACCACAACTAGCCAAAATGAAATTGGTCATCTTGCTTCCAACAATGCGACTTCTCGCTATAACCAAAAGATGAATTACACAGTAGAAACCCTTGCTTATGCCAAAGCCGATTACAGTGGCGCAAGTGGACTAAGTTTCCCTGATTATGCTCTTTACGATTATGGCATTGTTCCCGAAGACTCAGGAAATGTCTCAGCAACCTTAAGTATCTTGGCTGGATTAACTTGTAATACCAGTGTTTCTCCAGGAAATTCATTCAGCGCAGGTGACACCGTTACTTTTAGCGTGGACTGTATTGGGATCTCTCCTGTCTCTTCTAACACCAATGATGTTGTTTATATTACTGATGGGGACAACATATCTGACATTGACACCAATAATTCTTCCTTGTTAGAAACTCAGTTAAATAGTTATCTTGACGGCGATACTTTCTCTCTTCAAGATAACGAAATTCTTTACTTGCTCGATTTAGATCCCAATGACGGTAACGCTTACCACGATGATGCTTATGTTTTAATCACCATTAATCCCTAGTGCGATCGCCTTTTCTCAAAGCATGGGTGACACTAATTGTCTGTTTGTAGTAAGCCCTTTAGGGCTTCTCATAATGGTTAATTGTCCATTGCTCATTGTTGAAGAGGGCTTTAGCCCTCACTACGAACTTGTGCGATCGCCTTTTCTCAAGGGATGGGTGACACTAATTGTCTGTTTGTAGTAAACCCTTTAGGGCTTCTCATAATGGTTAATTGTCCATTGCTCATTGTTGAAGAGGGCTTTAGCCCTCACTACGAACCTGTGATCCGTTTCATAGCTTCTTCTACATTTTCTCGACTATTAAACGCAGAAATTCGGAAATATCCTTCCCCGGCTGCCCCAAAACCAGACCCTGGAGTCCCAACAACATGAGCAGTTTGCAATAACTTATCAAAGAAATCCCAACTAGAGAGATTATTCGGAGTTTTCAACCAAATATAGGGAGCATTCACCCCACCATACACCTCAAATCCTGCCCCTTTAAGTTGATCACAAATAATCTGGGCATTTTCTAAGTAAAAACTGACTAATTCTTTAACTTGGGCTTTTCCTTCTTCAGAATAAACGGCTTCTGCCCCCCGTTGTACGATGTAGGAGACCCCATTAAATTTTGTAGACTGACGACGGTTCCAAAGTTTCCACAATTCTACATCTGACCCATCAGAAGCTTTAGCAGTAAGGGTTTTGGGAACTACCGTCAAGGCGCAACGAGTCCCCGTAAACCCTGCATTTTTAGAAAAAGACCGAAACTCGATCGCACAATCTTTAGCCCCTTCAATTTCATAGATAGAATGAGGAAGACTCTCATCAGTGATAAACGCTTCATAGGCGGCATCAAAAAAGATGATAGATCCATTTTCTTTTGCATAGTCTACCCAAGCTTTTAGATAGTCTTTGGTTGCAGTAGCCCCTGTGGGGTTGTTGGGAAAGCAAAGATAGATCAAATCAACATTTTGACGAGGAATGTCTGCAACAAAGTTATTCTCGGCACTGATGGGAAGATAAACTAACCCGTCATATTCCCCGTTTCCATTGGCATTTCCTGTATGGCCAGCCATGACGTTGGTATCGACATAAACAGGGTATACGGGGTCAGTAACGGCAATTTTGTTGTTTTTACCAAAAATATCAAGAATGTTTCCTGTGTCGCATTTTGCCCCATCTGAGACGAAGATTTCTGAGGCATCTATATCACAGTTTCTAGCTTGGAAGTCATGTTTGGCTATTTTTTCTCGTAACCAGCCATAACCTTGTTCGGGACCATAGCCTTTGAAAGTAGCGCGATCGCCCATGTCTTCTACTGCTTTAATCATAGCAGTGCGACAAGCTTCGGGTAAGGGTTCAGTGACATCTCCGATACCAAGTTTAATAATTTGAGCATCGGAGTTAGAGTCGGCGAAGGTTTTAACCCGTCTGGCAATTTCGGGAAAGAGGTATCCTGCTTTGAGTTTGAGGTAGTTGTCGTTAATGGTTGTCATACTAAAATTTGCTACAAATGCCTTAATTGGCCATCAGCGATCGCTATATTGGCTATCCGTAATCAATTTTATCTGACTATCGAGGGTCGGGCTTAACTAGATTTAATTTGAGATCCCACTTCCTGATATCGGGTCAACAAGGCAAAGGCAGCACTGGTAGCAAACATGAGTAAACTGTAGATAGCGGCAGGAATCGCCATACTAGGGGTGTTCAGCAAGGTAGGCGCACTAGCCACAGCGATCGCTAACGTTCCATTTTGAATACCGACTTCAACGGTAATTGCTTTAGCATTATTTACGGGAAGTTTGGCAACAGTGGCAAGAGTATAACCTAAGATCATGGTTAATACGTTTAAGGAGAGTGTCACCCCACCCACCTGCAAGAAAAAGGCGGAGATATTCGCCCGTTCTTTTAAGAGTAACCCAAAGATAATTAAAGCTAAGAAGAACAGAGAAAGCCACTTAACCCATTTTTCCATGTTGGCAGCAAATCGGGGAGCATAGTAATGTATTACCATACCTAACGTGACCGGGATCAGGATAATCACCGCAATCTGAATCACCGTTTTGAGGAAGGGTAACTGTAAAGATGCACCTTCTCCCATGAAATTCTGCATCCCTAGATTCACCACCAAAGGAAGAGAAAACACGGTAATGACACTACTAATGGCTGTCAGGGTAATAGACAAGGCAACATTTCCCTTAACTAAATAGGTCACTAGATTAGAAGTCGCCCCACCAGGACAAGCGGCTAAAATCATCACTCCCACCGCTAATTCTGGCGTGAGGGGAAAAATGGTTGCCAGAACAAAACCTACTATTGGTAGCATAATTAATTGAGCTATTAGTCCTACCATGACAGCAAAAGGTTCAATTAAGACTCGCTTAAAGTCATCTATTTTCAGACCTAACCCCATCCCTAACATTATGATAAATAGTGCTAGGGGAAGAAAAACGGTTGTTAAAAAATTGGATTCCATAATCACTCCACACACATGAATCTTGGTTATTCTATCAAGTCGTGACCTAATTAGGTGGTTCGTTACCTAAATTTCAAGAAGTCAATGACTTTAGACTCGTAGTGAAAAAGTGATAGGGTGAGATATTGACTATGTCTAGTTTAAATTGACAACAGCTTATCTAAGTATGGGGTATAAATGAATGAAGGTTTGTAGTAAGTGATAAAAGAGCTTTAAAGTGTTGCACAATTTATTTTTAACCCTTTAAAAGTATAAATCATGGCAAAATTCGGAGCAATTTACTTATCTTTTAATGCCCCAGAAAAAACACTAGAAGAAGTTGAAAATATTTCCTCAATTCTTGTTACTCAGGGCTATTTGTTTACGGTTCGTTATCATTGGGAAACCCCTTGGGTACAGCTTTACGTTGAAGAACCCGAAAACGTGGTTAGATATGCTGAAGATATCTCTAAAATTTTCCCTCATAAACGAGTCATTGGATTAGCTGCTTATACAGTTTCTGACTCAGTAAGTTTCTGCGAATTCAAAGCAGGGTCAGCAATTCGTCTTTTACAATCAGGATTTAATAGCGAAAGAAGATGGGACTTAATTCAAGGCCAAGAACAATCTTGGGAGTCTAACATATTATCAAATCTAACGATGGAGATTGGTACTAGAGGGATGGTTAGCTATCATATTAATCAGATAGGTATCTTGTTAAATCTCCCAGGTTTTGGTATCCCTCGATCGGGTGAAGCATGGAGTAAGGAAATTATTAATTAAAGACTATTTTTCCCATCACACTCTATTGTTAACATTCCAAAGCTTAAATTAGATGTAACATCATGATCGAAAAAAGAGTTTCACATCTCCCCTTTCAAGGACGTGAGTTTGGTGTTAGGAGTTAGGAGGTCGGATACTTCACATTCGTTCAGCACAAGGTTAGGATTATTTCAACGAGAGAATAAGGGTTTGAGACTTTTGCAGAAGGGGCAAGTTTTCCATAAAACCTTATATCGAACTCAGGTTTTAAGGGGATAAAAAGAAAAATTTTCCTTGTTTCAAGCTTCCAACTTCAGTGGAGGTAATTCTAAATTCTAAATTCTAAATTCTGATTGACTGATTAATCACTGGTATCTGTTCACTATCTTTTGTTACCCAATTGGCAAACCTTCTAGCTAAAGGAGGAGCAAAAATTAAGGTACTTGTAAATCCAGAAAACAGATAAAGTCCGGTCAATTCTTCAATTTTTCCCATCAAGTAATTAGAATAGGGGGTAAATGCAACTAAGCAATTATGCAGCGTTCCTGGTAACTCTTGTAAAGCAGGAAGGATTTTACCAATTTCTTTTCTAATCGTTTTTTCGCTCGACATAATGTCAATTTTAGCCATCGGATCTGTCCGAATCTGACTAATTTGTCCCAGACAAAAACTACCATCAAGAAACTGAATTGCCCCAGGTTCCATCACATCAGCAATAATATCTGAACGGGGATTATCCCATCCAAATTCCTTAACGTCTGACTCTACCATCAGCCTTTTTAGAATAGCCGGCATTACCAAGGTTCGCAGCTTAATTTCTACAGGAGGAGTCATAATTAGTTGAGCGTGGGTAAAGTAAAGATCAAGGGTAATACCAACTTTTTGAAGTATAGAACGACTTAGTCCCCCGGCACAGACAACCGTATGTTGACTATGATATTCTTCAGTAGAAGTAATAACCCCTGTAATAGCATTTCCCTTTTGTAATAACTGTCTAACTGACTCAATTTTAATTTCTCCTCCCAGTTTCACAAAAGCTTGCTGATATGCTTGATTGGTTTTTTGAGGATGAATATGTCCGTGGGGTAATTTGAGTCCCCCAGAAATTTCATTAGGGTTTAAAAGCGGTTCTAATTCACACGCTTGTTGCACATCTAACAGTTGAGGATGAATGGCAAATTTATTGTAACTTTGAGCAACGGTTTTAGGATCATCTTCTGTCGGAATTGTTAGTAATAAATCAAGTTCTCGAAATTCTGTATCTGTCCCTAATTCTTCTGATAAATTACGGTGAATCTCAATTCCTTCTTGACAAAGTTGACGGGATAATTTGTCGGTTCCCGACCAGTAGGCTAAACCTCCATAACTATAGCGGGTTGCATTTTGTGGGTTGAGTTCCTTTTCTAATAGTAAAACTTTTAAGCCTTTTTTTGCTAATTCATAGCTTAGTGCCGATCCGGTAATCCCACCACCAATTACAATCCAATCATAGTTTTTCATTGGTTAGCCTATTTTAGGTCGTCGAGTTTATTTCAGAAACATTATTTGTTTCTTTTTTGTCTATTTTTCAGGGTTTGTAGTAGACTTTTTCAGCCCTATGACTGACTACAAACATACAATTAATTCAGCTGACCTACTCATTAAAATTATGCTGTGGATCAATACTAGAAGAATCCCTTAGCTACGAGTTGATTCTTCAGTGGTTTTATGGTTAAGTCTGTCAATGATTAAGATAGGAATTGCTAAAATCGCCAGTTTGAGAATCCACGGGGCAACAATGAGCGTGAGAAAAGTAGACAAAGTCGCTGTACATCCCATAGCTGCTTTAAAAACCTCTTCTTTTGCATGAAGGCCGAGAAAAGCAGACACTGAAGCGATCGCTAAAGTAATTAAAGAAAACATAAGCATCTCCGCGTTTCTACCTCGTTAATAGTCTACAGATTGTGGTGCGTTCCTTCAGTTGTCGTTACTTACTTCCGTCTCTTCACAACCTACCCCAATAGCTATGCCGAGATGAACGATATGGTGAGCTTCACTTGTTTTAACCTATATAACTTTTAACATAAATGTCAGCTGTCGGTCAAGATTTGTTAAATTTTTTGCGGGTTAGTAAATTTTTTATTGACAAAAATTATCAACAGAAATCAACAGTAATTAAATATTGAATTAAACGAAAGATCTCTAGAGATAACCATGTTCTGAAAGAAAGACTAAGCTAATGTCTTGAGAAGATTGATGAGTGTCTAAGGAATGTCCCAATAATTTGGCAACATATTTCCCTAAGATATCACCTTCAATGTTCACCCAGTCCCCTATTTTTAGATAACAAAGATTGGTTTGATGATAAGTATGGGGAATAACAGCTGCCTTAAACCAATGATCTCTAGGATCATATTGAGCAACCGTGAGACTAATTCCATTAACGGCTACACTTCCTTTGGGGATAAGATATCGTTCAATACTATTGTGCCACTGTTCTAGAAGGGAAGGGGGTGCAGCAAAAGTCATTTCCCAAGCTTTGTCAGTAGCGATCGCCTCTACTAAGCAACCGACCCCATCCACATGACCAGTAACAAAATGTCCACCAAGTTTACTACCGACTCGTAAAGAAGGTTCTACATTAACGTAACTAGCGGTTTGGACTTGTTTGCCTAGGGTTGTGCGTTGTAAGGTTTCTGGGGAAGCCGTCGCTACGAACCCATCAGAGGTTATTTCCTCAACCGTCAAACATATCCCGTCAATAGCTACACTATCACCTAAGGCCAGATCTGTCCAAATCTCAGTGGCTTTATTGTCTTTCAAGGACAGGATAAAGCGATCAGATTCTTGGGGACGTATTGTACCAAGACTTTGAATTAATCCAGTAAACACACTTTTTAGAATTAACAACAATACTTTATTATATAAGTTTTAGGATTTAGAAAGACTGGTGTTGTTTATCAAAAAAAGTTAACTTGAGCTTTAACTTGTCCTATTTGTCATTAGCATGATAGCAGGTGAGTTTATCGTTTTCGGGGGTTAAAATCCTTAAAAAACTTAAATTTTTCTAACTCAATAATCTATGGTAATTGATCTATTATTATTGCTAGGATGCAATTTATGAAAAGTGCCAAGGTTGAAACCAAACCTGATCAGCGATTAAAAGCACTAGAGATTACGATGAAACGTAATCAATATCGTCAAGATGCTCTCATAGAGATCCTACACAAAACTCAAGAATCTTTCGGTTATCTTGACCCGGATATTTTAGAATATATTGCACGAGGGTTGAAACTTCCTTTTAGTCGAGTGTATGGAGTCGCTACATTCTACAATTTTTTTTCCCTGAAACCTCCTGGAGAGCATAGTTGTGTGGTTTGCATGGGAACTGCTTGTTATGTTAAAGGTAGTAATAAAATTTTAGCACAATTAGAACAAGAATTAGGAATTAAATCAGGAGAAACAACCGATGATAACAAAGTCTCTTTAATGTCATCCCGTTGTTTAGGGGCGTGTGGAATTGCGCCATCAGTTGTATTTGACGACACAGTAGAAGGAAAAGTTACGCCAGAGACTGCACGGCAAAAAGTGAAAACATGGCAAGAAGAAAAATAATGTATGATTTCTAATTGGCAATTTTGATTCTTTATTTCTTGCTTAGGGAAAGGACGAAGAGATGAATATTGAAGAACTCTTAATTATTCAAAAAAAAACGAAGGCGAAGCTTCAACAGAAAACCAAACAAATTCGATGTTGCACAGCATCAGGGTGTATGTCTTGTGGTGCAGAAGCGGTCAAAAAAAGCCTAAAAATTGCTATTAAGGAAGCTAATTTAGAAGAGAAAATAGAAGTCCGCAGTGTTGGCTGTATGGGACTTTGTGGTCAAGGTCCATCGATAGAAGTAGATCCCGAAAGGACTTTATATCATCAAGTAACACCAGAACATTCCTCGGGTATTATTGCTACATTACAAAAAACAAAACCCTCTGGAGAATTACCCCCTAAAGGAGATCGTAACCATCCTTTTTTTACCCATCAAAGATTAATTGTTAGAGAAAATAGCGGTCAAATAGACCCTGACAGTATTGATGATTATATTTCAGTGGGAGGGTATCAACAATTACATCATGTCTTGTTAGAAATGACTCCTAATGAGGTAGTTCAAGAAGTTACCACGAGTGGTTTACGAGGACGAGGTGGCGGAGGCTATCCCACAGGCGTTAAATGGGCAACAGTAGCTAAAATGCCAGGACAGCAAAAATATGTAATTTGTAATGCCGATGAAGGCGATCCTGGAGCATTTATGGATCGGGCAGTTTTAGAAAGTGATCCCCATCGGGTATTGGAAGGAATGGCGATCGCAGCCTATGCAGTGGGGGCAAATCACGGTTATATCTACATCCGCGCCGAATATCCCCTGGCCATCAAACGCCTCGAAAAAGCCATTCAACAAACCAAACAATACGGCTTAATGGGGTCACAAATTTTTGATTCTCCCTTTGACTTCAAAATTGACATCAGAGTCGGTGCCGGAGCCTTTATCTGTGGGGAAGAAACCGCTTTAATCGCTTCAATAGAAGGAAAACGAGGAACCCCTCGCCCTCGTCCCCCTTATCCAGCCATCGCTGGGTTACGGGGAGAACCAACCTTAATTAATAATGTAGAAACCTATGCAAACATTGTTCCCATTATCCGAGAAGGAGGAGAGTGGTATGCCGATATTGGCAGCGAAAAGAGTAAAGGGACTAAAGTGTTTGCCTTAACGGGAACAGTGAAAAATAACGGCTTAATTGAAGTTCCTATGGGCATTTCTCTGCGTACTATTGTCGAAGAAATGGGGGGAGGTGTTCCCAATCAAGGAACAGTCAAAGCGGTACAAATGGGAGGACCTTCGGGAGGTTGTATTCCAGCCCATTTATTAGATACCCCTGTCGAATATGACTCTTTACAAAAATTAGGAACCATTATGGGATCGGGAGGAATGATCGTTATGGATCAACAGACCAGTATGGTAGAAATTGCCCGATTTTATCTGGATTTTTGTCAAAAAGAAAGTTGTGGAAAATGTATTCCCTGTCGAGCAGGAACCGTACAATTATATGATTTATTGACTAAGTTAATTAATAAGCAAGCTAATCAACAAGATTTAGACACATTAGAAGCCCTATCCCAGATGGTCAAAGAAACCAGCTTATGTGGATTAGGAATCACTGCGCCCAACCCTGTCTTAAGTACCTTGCGCTATTTTCGAGAGGAATATCTTACCTTACTTCAATCAACTTAAGGAAAAAAAGATGAGTGTTAAAACATTAATAATTAACAATCAATTAATTGCAGCCTCAGAAACAGAAACCATTTTAGAAGCAGCCAAAGCTACTAACATTTACATTCCGACGTTGTGTCATTTAGATGGGGTTTCAGATGTGGGAGCCTGTCGTTTATGTTTAGTTGAAATCGAAGGGAGTTCTAAACTACAACCCGCTTGTGCGACTCACGTCCAAGAAGGAATGGTGATACACACAGAAACCGAAAAATTAAAAACTTATCGACGAATGGTGGTAGAACTTTTGTTTGCAGAAAGTAACCATGTTTGTGCAGTTTGTGTGGTCAATGAAAATTGTGAATTGCAAGATATGGCTATTACCGTGGGAATGGACCATACCCGTTTTCCCTATCGGTTTCCCAAGCAAACCCTTGACCTTTCCCATCGAGTATTTGCTATGGATCGCAATCGTTGTATTTTGTGTACTCGATGTGTTAGAGCGTGCGATGAACTCGAAGGGGCGCACGTCTGGGATGTAGCCAATCGTGGAGAACAATCTTTTATTATTTCAGGATTGAATCAACCTTGGGGCGAAGTGGACGCTTGCACCTCTTGTGGAAAATGTGTTGAGGCTTGTCCCACTGGTTCGATTTTCCGCCAAAGAAGCACAGTAGCAGAAATGCACCACCATCCCGAAAGGGTAGCCATCGCAAAAAAAAGGAAGGAACAGAGAAAAAAGAAGGAACAAGATAGTTAATTAATAGTTAATCGTTCATAGTTTTAGATAAGGGAGGTAATCATGAACAAGATTAAATTAGCAACAGTATGGTTAGCCGGATGTTCCGGATGTCATATGTCTTTTTTGGATCTCGATGAATGGTTATTAGAATTAGCCGAAAAAGTAGACATGGTTTATAGTCCGATTGCTGATATAAAAGACTATCCCGATGATGTTGATGTCTGTTTAGTTGAAGGGGCGATCGCTAATGAAGAAAACTTAAAATTAATTAAAGAAATTAGAAAAAAAACTAAGTTAATTGTTTCCTTTGGAGACTGCGCCGTAACCGCTAATGTTCCTGCTATGCGGAATATGTTAGGACCAGCGGAAACTGTGTTAAAACGCTCCTATTTAGAGTTAGGAGATATTACCCCTCAACTCCCCCAAGAACCTGGTATTGTCCCCGAATTATTAGATAGAGTCAGTCCGGTTCATGAAGTGATTAATGTGGATTTATTTTTACCAGGATGTCCCCCCAATGCTGATAGAATTCGGGCTGCTATAGAACCTTTGTTAGAAGGAAAAAAACCGATCATGGAAGGAAGAGAAATGATAAAATTCGGTTGATTCTAATAATGTAGGGCTAACGGCCGTTAGCCCTTACGTGATACACAAAACTTATAATATAAATAGAGGTAATTATGTCTAAAACTATCGTAATTGATCCCGTTACTAGAATAGAAGGCCATGCTAAAATTTCTATCTTTTTAGATGATAAGGGTCAAGTAGATGATGCTAGATTTCATGTGGTCGAATACCGAGGATTTGAGAAATTTTGTGAAGGCCGTCCCATGTGGGAAATGGCAGGCATTACGGCTCGAATTTGTGGGATTTGCCCAGTTAGCCACTTATTAGCTTCTGCTAAAACAGGAGACAAAATTCTTGCTGTCCAAATTCCTTCTGCGGGAGAAAAGTTACGTCGGTTAATGAATTTAGCTCAAATTACTCAATCCCATGCCCTGAGTTTTTTCCATCTAAGTAGTCCAGATTTTTTGTTAGGATGGGATAGTGATCCAGCTAAAAGAAATGTTTTTGGATTGATTGAAGCTAACCCAGAATTAGCTAGAAGTGGCATTCGTTTAAGACAGTTTGGTCAAGAAATTATTGAACGGCTAGGCGCAAAAAAAATTCACGCAGCTTGGTCTGTGCCTGGAGGAGTGAGATCTCCTTTATCAGAAGAAGGAAAACAATGGATATGCGATCGCCTTCCCGAATCCTATGAAACTTTAAAGACAGCACTAACGTTATTTAAACAACTTTTAGATCAGTTTGAAACCGAAGTGCAAACCTTTGGAAAATTTCCTTCCTTGTTTATGGGGTTGGTAGGAGAAGAAGGAATTTGGGAACATTACGGGGGACATATTCGCTTTACTGATAGTGAAGGAAATATTGTTGCAGATAACCTGAAAGAAGATAACTATCAAGACTTTATTGGGGAGTCTGTAGAAAAATGGTCTTATCTTAAATTTCCTTACTACAAACCATTAGGATACCCCGACGGAATTTATCGGGTGGGCCCCTTAGCTAGACTTAATATTTGCTCTCATTTCGGCACACCAGAAGCGGATCAAGAATTACAAGAATATCGTCAACGTGCCGGTGGCGTTGCTACCTCTTCTTTCTTCTATCATTATGCTCGTTTAGTCGAAATTTTAGCCGCCTTAGAACGAATTGAAATCCTCATTAATGATCCTGATATTACTTCCCAACATACTCGCGCTAAAGCAGGAATTAACAATTTAGAAGGAATTGGGGTTAGTGAAGCACCAAGGGGTACACTTTTCCATCATTATAATGTGGATGAAAATGGCTTAATTCAGAAAGTTAACTTGATTATTGCAACGGGAAATAATAATCTAGCAATGAATCAAACAGTTGCTCAAATTGCTAAACATTATGTTCAAGGAAATCAAATGACAGAAGGAATGTTAAACCGTGTAGAAGCAGGAATTCGCTGTTATGATCCTTGTTTAAGTTGTTCAACTCATGCAGCGGGACAAATGCCTTTACACATTCAACTTTTTGATGCCAAAGGTCAATTAATGGATGAAGTATTACGAGATTAAATAGGATGATTATTTCTTCTCTTATCCCTCAAACAAATGTCTAAAAAATTCTTAGTCATTGGCTACGGAAATAACTTAAGAAGTGATGATGGTGCAGGGAAAAAAGTAGTGGAAATAGTTTCTCAATGGAACTTAGATCATGTAAAATCTATAGCGGTTCATCAACTTACTCCAGAACTTTCTGACGCTATTTCCCAAGCTGATATAGTTATTTTTATAGATGCTGTCTTAACGCCTTCTCCTCAATTCCAAAAACTGCAATTGCATCAACTCGAAGCAACGGCTAAAATAACCAATTTAGGACATCATAGTGATCCCTCACAGCTTTTGAGTTTTACTCAAGCTATTTATGGAAAATTTCCTACTGCTTATTGGATTTTAATTCCAGCTATAAATTTCGAGTTTGGAGAAAATTTTTCTCCTGTTACCCACAAGGGGATTACATTAGCAATTGCCAAAATTCGAGAACTTATATTTTTTTAGCATTATCGCCCATTCATTATCTGTTATTCAAAGAATTGGTAACAGACTTGGTTATCTTTGGGCAAATCTCTTAAATCTATCGGCAATGACTAAAATCTATCTGATTATAGTTTTTCAATAAGTATAAACACTCAAGTGATTGTTTTTGAGGAGGGTCAGACTGTCAAGACCTCTTAACTAAAATTTACATTTATTAAAAAATAGGTTACAATTAACTTAACAGTCTGTTATGTCATTAAACATAACACCTATACTAATAAGACATTTATATAGAAGGTTTTTGAAAATGAACAATCAAGATTCAAAATTTGGGTTTACCCGTTTTGCTGAAATCTGGAACGGTCGTCTAGCAATGCTCGGGTTTATTGGCTTATTGACTGAGTTACTAACAGGTCAAGGAGTTCTATCCCAAATGGGTTTAATGTAATTCATTATCTATCAAGGAAACATGAATCTAAACAGTTGAATTGTTGAGTTTAAATGATGAATAACTCTAGAATGACTCTTAGGTCATCAAAGACAGCTAAACAAAGGAATCCCTGGGCAACGTTATTTTTTGCCATCGGAGCTTTACATATTTATGGGATAATTACAAAAAGCGACAAAAAAACTCCTGATAGCCATATATTTCCGTCTTTTTTTCCCAATAACGGAACTCGTACTTATCCTAGTCATTCTGGTGCAATGATGAGTCGTTATTTAACGATTGCCCTGGTGTCTGCATTCATTGCAGGTATTCTTGAACTCTGTGTGTATTCAACTCTTTAGGAATTGTTGTAGGGGATGAGCTTAACCAGTCGCCGAACCTTCTTAAAAAATAGCCCAATGTTGGCGATCGGACTACTAAATTTTCCACAACTTATATTGGCTGATAAATGCCTGATTACGCCAAATCAAACAGAAGGACCTTTTTATCCTCTAAACTTTCCTTCTGATTCGGATCAAGACTTAACTAGAGTGGCTGGTCATTCATCGATAGCGTTGGGGGAAAAAATCCTCATTATGGGACGGGTAATCACCCCCGATTGTATTCCATTAAAGGGAGCAAAGGTTGAGATTTGGCAAGCTTGTGCGTCGGGACGCTATGACCATGAATTTGATGGAAATTCAGCCCCTATTGATCCTAATTTTCAATATTGGGGTTTGTTTATCACAAAAAACGATGGCCAGTATTCTTTTTTAACAATTAAACCAGGAAGTTATCCTGTTACCACTAATTGGCGTAGACCACCTCATATTCATTTTAAGGTAAAAATTCCCCATCAGTCACCTTTGATTACTCAGCTTTACTTTACCGAAGAAACCCAACTAAATCGGCAAGATCGTATTTTACAAAGGATTCCATCTCAACAAAGAAAGTTAGTCATGACTGAGTTAATTTATAATCAGTCCCTGATGATGAGGGTTGGGAAATTTAATATTATTCTAGGGGAACAGTACGCAGACAACAGGACTCCTTATCTAGGTTAAAATTCTGCGAAAGGAAGGCGACGGGTAGGACGTTGAACGTCTCCTAGTTGCCGATCATTAACTTCTAGAGTATCATTCAGTTTCTCGATTCTAGTTTGATAGGCATCTAACCCCAAACTATTAGAATCGTAGGGTTCTGGTTGTATATAATCTGTATATTTACCCCCAACTGCCCAGTTCCAGTCCTCAAGCGTTCTTGGTTCAACCCCAGCTAAATCTTTAGCGGAGGGTTCGGTTTCAGAGGCGATCGCTGTTGCAGTTAAGGGAAAGCTTAGGGTAATTAGTAATAAGATAACTTTCATGATGATGTGGGGGGATATTAGGGCAATTTCCTCACTCATCACACAATAAAATGAATTAAATTAATTAATTAATTAATTACTCTCCTTTACTCTAAAGTAAGAAAATAAGTCAGAACCTCACCTAAATGGGTGATACTAAACCCATCAATTTTAAGACAATTTATCTTGTAACAAATCATCATAGACATTGACTTTTTTTGAGAAAAATTAACAAGTTAGATCACAACGCATTCATTATTATTAAAACAATACATCTTTATTGTCACTCCGTCAGATCCTGGTAGCACGATTGAAGTGAATAGTTCATAAAAATTATGAGAATTCCGTAACACTTTGCAAATACCCACTAGCCAAGAGGGTATACTTAGCTGTATATTGTGGTATAACCATTCAGTTATATAAACATAGTTATGGTTAATACCCTAGACAAAGCCGCTTCAACAGAACTCAAACCAGGGACGAAAGCTCCCACCAAGGAAACCCTCCTCACGCCTCGTTTCTATATAACAGATTTTGAAACTGCCGCGAACCTCTCTCTTACCGAACAAGAGACGGAATTAAACGCCATGTTGACGGAGATGAGAAATGACTACAACCGTCACCATTTTGTCCGCGACGAAGACTTTAAGACAGGCTCTTGGGATCATTTAGATGAAACCACCAAAGAAGGATTTATTGAATATCTTGAACGGTCTTGTATTTCAGAATTTTCTGGGTTTCTTCTCTTTAAAGAACTTTCGCGGAAACTGAAAGGCCGTAACCCCATTTTATCAGAAATGTTCCACCTAATGGCGCGGGATGAAGCCCGTCATGCGGGATTTTTAAATAAAGCAATGGCAGACTTTAACTTATCTTTGGATTTAGGGAAAGTTACCAAAACCCGTACCTATACATTCTTTCCCTTAGAATGGGTGATTTACACCGTTTATCTCTCTGAAAAAATTGGGTATTGGCGTTACATTATCATCTTTCACCACTTAGAAAAACATCCCGAAAAACAGTTTTATCCCATATTCAAAAAATTTGAAAACTGGTGTCAAGACGAGAACCGTCACGGGGATATTTTTACCGCTTTATTGCGCTCTCAACCCAAACTTTGGAACACTTGGAAATCTAGGTTATGGAGTCGCTTTTTCCTCCTATCTGTCTTTGCTACCCATACCTTAACTGTTCATGAAAGAGCTAGTTTTTATGAATCTTTAGGCTTAAATGCCACCGAATTTGATCAAGAAGTAATCCGTAAAACTAATGAAACCTCAGCACGAGCATTTCCCAGTGTTCTTGACGTAGACAATCCCGAATTTTATCCTCGTTTACAACGGTGTTCTCAGCGTAACTTGAAGATGAAAGAAATCGGAGAAAGTAACGCTCCTAAAATTGTGAAAACATTGCGTAAACTACCGTTAATTGCTGGAATTGTTGGGGATTTATTGCGAATTTATTTACTCAAACCCATTGACGCAGAAGCCTTACGCGGAACGGTTCGTTAATCTATTCTTGAAATAGTCTGAATTTCTTGTAGAGACGTTGTCAGCAGCGTCTCTAAAATTATCAACTAAAAATAATTAAAAGAGATTGATTTTAAAACTTTCTTGTCTCAATTTTCAATCGGCTGACTCTAAGAGATAATAAAGATAAATTAACCCCAACAGATAATTGAAAGATGGATGTTATTCCTGCGATCGACCTTCTTGATGGACGTTGTGTGCGTCTTTATCAAGGAGACTACCAACAATCCCAAGTTTATAGTGAAAATCCCGTAGAAATAGCCCGCAAATGGGCACAATTGGGGGCAACGCGCCTCCATTTAGTAGATCTCGACGGGGCAAAACAAGGAAAACCCGTTAATTTAGCCACCATCGAAGCCATCGTTAGGGCAATTTCTATTCCCGTCCAAGTGGGAGGAGGATTACGCGATCGCCTAAGTATTGCCCAACTGCTCAATATTGGGGTTGATCGCACCATTGTGGGAACCGTCGCCGTAGAAAATCCCACTTTAGTCCAAGAATTATGTCAAGAATTTCCCAAAAAAATCGCCGTAGGCATTGATGCCCGTAATGGGAAAGTAGCCACACGAGGATGGTTAGAAACCTCAGAAGTCTTAGCCACGGAACTCGCCCAACAAATGGCACAATTAGGAGTCGCCGCCATTATTTACACCGATATTCACCGTGATGGCACTTTAAGCGGACCTAACCGTGAGGCTTTAAGGGAACTAGCCAGTAATATCGAGATTCCCGTCATTGCATCGGGGGGAGTTAGTTCTTTAACCGATTTATTGGGGTTACTTTCCTTAGAACCGGTGGGAGTCACAGGGGCAATTGTCGGCAAAGCTTTATACACAGGAGATGTAGATTTAACAGAAGCCCTTCGCGCTGTCGGGCCCGGACGTTGGCAAGATATTCCCCCTGATCTGGGATCTTCGGCTTTGGGATAAATCGCTAAAATAGTAAAGATTAAACCCAACCTTTGAAAGTATGCAGGTCAAACGGCAGAATATTAGCCTTCTTGTGGATGATAATGCAATGAGAGTCTATCTCGCTCGTCCAGATCAAGAAGGAACTTTCCCAGGAATTCTATTCTATAGCGATATTTATCAGTTAGGAGGTCCCATTACTCGACTGGTGGATCACTTGGCGGGTTATGGTTTTGTGGTAGCTGCCCCAGAGATTTATCACCGTCAGTTACCTTTAGGGACGATCATCGAACCAACCGATCTTGGACGAATTCAAGGGAATGAGGCCGCCCGAAAAACATCAATGGCTGAGTTTGACTCTGATGCTTGTGCTGTTATCGATTTTTTGAGGAATTACGAAGCCGTTTCCCCTCAACAAATCGGGACAATGGGTTTTTGTATCGGTGGGCATCTAGCTTGCCGCGCAGCTTTCAACCCTCTGGTTAAGACCTCGGTTTGTGTTTACCCCACAGGAATTCATAATGGAAAACTAGGACGAGAAAAGGCGGATACCCTTGCAAGGATAGGAGAGATCCAAGGAGAAGTTTTACTAATTTTCGGAACCTTAGATCCTCATATTCCAGAAGATGGCAGAGTTATTATTAGGCAAAACTTAGAAGAACAAGGCATCCGACACAAAATTCTAGAGTATAAAGCTAATCATACTTTTATGCGAGATGATGGTTATCGGTTCGATCCCATGGCAACCGACCAAGTTTGGCAGGAAATTAGCTTATTTTTCCAATCAATTTTCTCGTGAATTGAGATCTTAGTCTTTAAAAGAACGTTTATAGAATATATTAACGTAGCCTAATACACAAAAAAACTATTTTGGTGCGTTCTTGTAGAAAAAAAAAGCAGAAAAATTTCCCAAAAAACTGTAGTTTGCCTAACGCACCTAAGCATCATATTTTGTTTAGCAATAGTTTCTAAAAGGAAAACTGTAAGCCAGCAGTTAACTGCCAATCTGTTTCTAATTGTGGACCACTAAGGGCTCGGTAGATTGGTACCTCAAACTCAATAGCTAAGCGACCACTTCTAAGATCTCCTTCTGGCACAAAAAGGTTAATTCCAAAGCCAATATCGATTTGAGTTCCTCCCCGTCGCTGTGGATCAGCCGTTGGAACTAAATTAGGATTGAGACGAGTATCCTGTCCACCAATATTTCCCCAATTCCTACCCTTAATTCGCAAAGATGTGCTTACCCAATCGCTGAATTTCCGCGCCCCCCATGCAGTCAACATAATCTCATCCCCAAATTTGTAACTATTGCTATTTTCCCCTAAACGGAGAGTCCCAATTACCTGACTTCCCCAAGACCAATCACCACTTTGTCCTAAATAGGTAAAACCTGGCTTTAAATCAAGGGTTCCCGATCCCAGTTGCATGGGATAAGGTAGAAGCTGATCTTGACCGGCTGGGGTGGCATCTCGTGCCTCAATAGAACCCGTAGGAATGCTGATACCTGCATTAAGATGAATTCGCTGTTGATCTTGGTTAAAAATCTGATATAAACCTGTTACTGTAATATCACCAATTCCTTCAGAATCAGTATTAAAACGCCGATTAGAACGGGTCAAGTGATCCATATCTTTGACTACATAGGGCAACATAGCCATCAGCGTTAAATTATCAGTTATGCCATACATCATGCCAAACATATGCATTTGCATGGTCATACGAGTTGGAGTAATAGGAAATTGCTCTAAAATCTTTTCATCGCTTATCTCATCTACTCCTACTAAACTACCGTCCATTTCCATTAACATATAGCGATAGGAAAGCATTATTTCCCCTTCACTATGAATATGCTCTCCCATAACACTAATGGGGGCATGACTATCTGGACGAGAGGGCGACCAATAGATTCCTTGCTGGGAGGGAGGTAAGGGTTCATCTGCTATCAGGATAGAAGATTTTTTGTCTTTTTTTTCTTGGGAAGTATTAATGAGTGTGCCAAGAGAATCAGTTCCAAACTCATTATTTTTCAGTGTAAAATGTTTTGCAGAAACCAGAGAAATATTATTACTATGCCAATTATTCGGTAAAAGAAAAAATTCTTGAAAAGAATACTCTTGTGAGAAATCAATCTTTTCTAGGGCGTAATCTGTTTCAGGGTTGAGATAGGTTATAGTCTTTGATTGCTCTTGAAACTCGATAGGAGATGAAAATGTTAACTCACTAGACGACAAGTCAAAATTATTGATAATTTGAGAACTGACTAAAGATGACTCTAACTTGATTGTTTCTGCTTTAGCAGATAGTGATAAAGTAACCAGAAATTGACTGGCAATTGCTACTAGACATAATAAATTGAATTCCTTCACACCACGATTCATTAACTTGACTCAATCTCCAAATAATTGATTTGATGGGGATGATTGTGTCAAAAATTTTGAGAAAAGTCAAAAGACAAAGCGTCAAAGATTATTCAACTTCAGTTGATGAGAATCAGAAAAGTTTTCTAAACTATAAGCATATAATTATGTAAAAAATTTTGAGAAAAGTCAAAAGACACACTGTCAAAGATGATTTGACTTAAGTTGATGGTTATCGGGAAGTTGTTCTAAACTATAGGCTAAGGTGCGTTGCCAACCCCATTCATAAATTAAGTTCAGGGGCAGTTTTTTACCATTGGCAAAGGTAATATGAGAGTCTGAAAAGTCAGCAATAATTTGCACACAAACGTCTCGACCCCATTGTTTGATAGCTGCTTCCCACCATCGCTTTCCAGGACTTTTAAATTGGGGTAAATCTAACCATTCATATTGCCATTGATAAGGTTCCCATTGTTCGTTGAGGGCTTTAATTAAAAAGGCATTAGGATGTTCAAAAATTTCTCGTTGTTCTTGTTTCCATATCCAATAACTAAGACAACTTTGTAACGCCGATTCAAAGCCATAATAACACATTTCTAGGGCTTCTTGAACATCCTCTCGTCCAAATTCAATCCCGATGTATTTAAGGGGATAATAATAACGATTAAGTATTTCTCTCTGGAAGTCTTCTAAAATCATTTCTTTTAGTCTAACCCACATTCCGCACATCTTTCGTGGCATAAAAATTTATGGCTTGTCACCTCGTAGCCGAAAATATCTGTACAAACATATGTACTATAAAGCAACCAACATAATATCAAGCTGAGTTGATTAAACTTTCAAGAAGTGATTGTAGACAATTAGGAGTAAAAAAGGGATAATTAAAATCAATTATTTAGACCTATTGCTAATGTTAT
>NEED01000023.1:0-209138 GCA_002110465.1 unicellular cyanobacterium SU2
CTACAGGCTCACGGATACCATCGATATCAACGGGAGGAGCCGCGATGAAAGCGATGATGAAACAAGTGGTCGCAGTTAAGAGAGTGGGGATCATTAAGACACCGAACCAACCTACATAGAGGCGGTTGTTGGTGCTGGTGATCCACTGACAAAACTGTTCCCATAGAGAAACGCTTTCGCGTTGCTGTAAGGTAGTAGTCATAATGGTATAATTCCTATTTCGTTTTCGAGGTACGAATTATTTGGTATGTATGTCACTATCTTAACGAATTTGTAACAGCTTGTAAAGGATTTTTATAAAAGTATTACTTTTATTATTCATAAGCTTGGCTTATGTAAATAGGGTTTGAGTGGATTTGCCCATAGCCACAACAGATGTTTGGTTGCAATGGTTAGATTTATATGTAAGGTTATATGAAGCTCAAGCTTCCCAGAAATTTCAGAAATCAGGGGTTGATCTTTTTGACGACTTACCTTTATAATAGGTGATTGTGACTAAAGACAAACTGAATAATTGCAGTAATCGCAAATGATTCAGAGTCTTAGTTGGACTGGCATCATAAAAGCATCCAGCAACTTTAATGATGTTGTTAAGCCGCCTTGAAGATACTGAAGATATAGAATAATCTTTAAGTCTTAAGGAAAAAACGGCATGCAAACCTTAACCAGGTATATTTCAGAGACTGGTTAAATGTGTAATCAAGCATCTTCTTGATCTACCAAATCTAATATCACCCAGGCATAGGAAAGCGAGGAATATCTATCTCGTACCTTTAGCTGTGATTAATTGCTGATCGCCTGTCGTTTAATAATGTAGAGGGAAAATCCGTGGCTGTTGGTATCCTCGGAACTAAGCTCGGTATGACCCAGATCTTCGACCAGGAAACGGGAATCGCCATTCCTGTTACCGTCGTACAAGCAGGGCCATGTACCGTTACACAAATCAAAACATCTGATACAGATGGATATAGTGCCATCCAGCTTGGCTATGGTCAAGTAAAAGAAAAAGCGTTAAGCAAAGCCGAATTAGGACATTTGAAAAAAAATGACGCGCCCCCCTTGCGTCATTTAAAAGAATATAGGCTTGATGATCCTAGTCAATATCAATTAGGAGATGCCATCAAAGCAGATATTTTTAGTACAGGTGATTTAGTCGATATAGCGGGCAAAAGCATCGGTCGTGGCTTTGCTGGATATCAAAAACGCCATAACTTTAAACGGGGAAATATGACCCACGGGTCAAAAAATCATCGTCTTCCAGGATCAACTGGAGCCGGAACTACCCCAGGACGGGTATATCCAGGTAAGCGCATGGCAGGTCAATATGGCGCGACCCAAGTCACCATCCGCAAACTTCAAGTGGTGCAAGTTGATGGGGACAGGAACCTACTACTGGTTAGAGGTGCAATTCCTGGCAAACCTGGAGCCTTGCTTAATATTACCCCCGCCAAAAAAGTCGGCAAATAGTCGTGTATCACGACAACCGATCACTCAATAACTAAGAGCTAAAAATGGTTAATTGCATCATTAAAAATTGGCAAGGAGAACAAGCTGGTCAAGCTACCTTGGAACTAAAAGTAGCAAAAGAAGAAAATGCTGCTCACATAGTTCATCGCGCTTTAGTTCGGCAGCGCACAAACGGCCGCCAAGGAACTGCGTCAAGTAAAACTCGTGCTGAAGTTAGAGGGGGTGGACGGAAACCCTGGCGACAGAAAGGAACTGGACGGGCTAGAGCCGGATCAAATCGTTCTCCATTATGGCGAGGCGGTGGAGTCATTTTTGGACCCAAGCCCAGAAACTTCAATGTCAAGATGAATCGTAAAGAGCGTCGTTTAGCTCTCAGAACCGCTTTACATAGTCGTGCTGAAGACTGGGTAATCGTGGAAAACTTTGCCGAGCAATTTGCCCAACCCAAAACCAAAGAACTAATCGGTGCTTTTGAGCGTTGGGGGATTGAACAGGGAGAGAAAGTGACTTTAATCTTGTCAGAAATTCCCGACAACGTCTATTTATCTGGTCGCAATGTCCCCTATCTACAGATAATAAGAGCCGATAATTTGAATATTTATGATCTATTGGTAGCGGACAAAATTGTTGCCACCCCAGAGGCATTAGAGAAAATTCAGGAGGTGTACGGTGACTAATTATAACCCCCGTGACTTGGCTGATTTAGTGATTAAGCCTATTGTCACTGAAAAAGCAACCTTACTTTTAGAAGACAATAAATATGTCTTTGAAGTCGCCCCTAAAGCAACAAAACCCGAAATAAAAGCGGCTGTTGAAAGCCTATTTGAGGTGAGTGTGCTAAAAGTTAATACGGTTCGCCCACCTCGAAAAAAGAAAAGAGTTGGCCGATTTATAGGGTATAAACCTTTGTACAAACGGGCGATTGTAACGTTGCAAGACGGGGACTCCATTGCCTTATTCCCTGATGTCTAAAACAGTCAATAGTAAATAGTGAATCACTTAACCACTATTACCTATCAACTATCAACTAATAACTATCATTATGGGTATTCGTTCTTATCGGCCTTACACTCCAGGAACTAGACAAGCCTCCGTCTCAGATTTCTCGGAGATTACCAAAAGTAAGCCGGAAAAATCATTAACAAAATCCAAGCATAACCCCAAAGGGCGCAATAATCGAGGGGTAATTACCAGCCGTCATCGGGGAGGAGGCCATAAACGTCGTTATCGCATCGTCGATTTTCGTCGCGATAAACACAATATCCCTGCTAAAGTAGCTGCTATTGAATACGATCCCAATCGGAACGCCCGTATTGCTCTCTTATTTTATCAAGATGGAGAAAAACGTTATATCTTAGCTCCAGCAGGGATTCAAGTAGGAACCATGGTGGTTTCGGGGGAAAACGCCCCCTTTGAAATTGGAAATGCTCTACCTCTAATTCGGATTCCTTTAGGAACAGAAGTCCATAACATTGAACTCATCCCAGGAAAAGGCGGACAAATGGTACGGGCTGCAGGAGGAGCCGCTCAAGTAGTGGCTAAAGAAGGAGACTACGTTACCCTCAGATTACCCTCAAAAGAAGTGCGAATGGTTCGCAAAGAATGCTACGCCACCATTGGAAAAGTAGGGAACACCGAAGCAAGAAATCTAAAATTAGGAAAAGCAGGACGCAAACGCCATCTTGGACGACGACCTCATGTACGAGGAAGTGTCATGAACCCAGTAGACCACCCCCATGGTGGTGGAGAAGGACGCGCTCCTATTGGTCGCAGTGGACCTGTAACTCCTTGGGGGAAACCGGCCTTAGGGGCAAAAACCCGCAATAAGAAAAAACAGAGTTCTAAACTAATTGTGCGCCGTCGCACCAAATAAACTAACCAGAAAGTTAAATTTCTGTAGAATATTAACCCTCAACTTATTACCATTGAACTGCTTATGGGTCGCTCTCTTAAAAAAGGTCCGTTTGTGGCCGACAGTCTCCTCTCAAAAATTGAAAAACTTAACGATAAAGGAGATAAACAGGTCGTTAAAACTTGGTCAAGGGCTTCAACTATTGTTCCCCAAATGGTTGGTCATACCATTGCTGTCCATAATGGAAAACAGCACGTCCCGATCTTTGTCTCAGAACAAATGGTGGGACATAAATTAGGAGAATTTGCTCCTACCCGAACCTTTAGGGGACACGCCAAAAGTGATAAAAAATCGGGTCGTCGATAACCTAGCTAATAGTCAATGGTCAAAAGCTATTAACTATTAACTATTAACTATTAACTATTAACTAGAAAAATGGCAGTTGATACGACAGTAGAAGTAAAGGCGATCGCTCGTTACATCCGAATGTCACCATCAAAAGTGCGGCGGGTGTTAGACCAGATTCGCGGACGTTCTTATCGAGAAGCTCTAATTATTCTCGAATTTATGCCCTATCGGGCTTGTGATCCCGTTCTCAAAGTCCTGCGCTCAGCCGCAGCGAATGCAGAACATAACCAAGGATTAGATCGGGCAACCCTAGTGGTGAGCAAAGCCTACGCTGATGGTGGGCCTAGCTTAAGACGCTATCGACCCAGAGCCCAAGGGCGAGCTTATCAAATTCGTAAACCTACCTGTCACATTACGGTTGCGGTTGCACCTGATGTAGCAGAAGACTAACAAAAACCCCTAATATTTTCCTCCTTTTACGTCAATATGGGACAAAAGATACATCCAATTGGGTTTCGTCTCGGCGTTACCAAAGAACACAAATCCTGTTGGTACGCTGATACCAAACAATATCCAGAACTACTACAAGAAGATCGCAGAGTTCGCGATTATATTACTAAAAACCTCAGTAATGCGGGGATTTCTGACATTCGTATCGAGCGTAAAGCCGATCAAATCGATCTTGCTATTCATACGGCACGACCAGGAGTTGTCGTCGGTCGAGGAGGTAGTGGAATCGAGCAACTACGAGTTGGGTTACAACAAGAATTGGGCGGTAATCGTCAAATTCGGATTAATGTGATAGAAGTCTCGCGGGTTGATGCTGACGCGGCGTTAATTGCAGAATACATTACTCAACAGCTTGAGCGAAGGGTTTCCTTTCGTCGGGTTGTCCGTCAAGCGATTCAACGGGCGCAACGGGCAGAAGTTAAAGGCATCAAAATCCAAGTAGGCGGTCGTCTCAACGGAGCAGAAATTGCCCGAACAGAATGGGTAAGGGAAGGACGGGTTCCTTTACATACTCTTAGAGCCGACATTGACTATTCCTATAAAACCGCTCAAACCATCTACGGCATCCTAGGGGTTAAAGTCTGGGTCTTCAAAGGAGAAATCATCCCTGGTCAAGAAGAACAACCCGTCCCCATGCCAACTCAGTCCCCCCGTCGTCAACGTCGTCGTCAACAATTTGAAGACCGATCTAACGAAAATTAACTAACCAACAAGAGTCCAAGGGAATAGTCAATAGAGAACGATTGAATAACTATCAACGATTAACTACTAACTACTAACGACAATGCTTAGTCCTAGAAGAACTAAATTTCGGAAACAGCATCGAGGGCGAATGAGAGGCATGGCCTACCGAGGTAATACTCTCAATTTTGGTGAATATGCCCTACAAGCCACCGAACCCTGTTGGATTACCTCTCGCCAAATTGAAGCCGCTCGACGAGCTATGACCCGTTATATTCGTCGGGGTGGGAAAATTTGGATTCGGATTTTTCCTGACAAACCAGTGACAATGCGCCCTGCCGAAACCCGAATGGGTTCAGGAAAAGGTAACCCAGAATACTGGGTAGCTGTCGTTAAACCTGGACGTATCATGTTTGAATTATCAGGGGTAACCGAGCCCATTGCACGGGAAGCCATGAGATTAGCGGCTCAGAAACTGCCCATAAAGACGAAATTTATTACTCGCGAGGAGGAATACGTCTAAATCATGCCCCTACCTAACATTGAAGATGCCAGAAAGCTTAACGATGAAGAACTGGTTGATGAAATTTTAGCCACCAAGCGTCAGCTATTTAACCTAAGATTTCAGCAAGCCACCCGTCGCTTAGAAAAACCCCATGAATTTAAGCATACCCGTCATCGTTTAGCTCAACTTCTCACCGTGGAACGAGAACGCCAACTCAAAGCTAATAATTCGGCTTCCACAGGCAAATTAGATACCACGGTCACTGAAACCCCATCCGTAACTCAAGAGGAGGAATAGACGGAGCATGGCAGTTAAAGAAAGAGTAGGATTGGTTGTCAGCGACAAAATGGATAAAACTGTGGTCGTTGCGATTGAGAACCGTTCTCCACACCCAAAATATCGAAAAATTGTCGTGAAAACCAAGAAATTCAAGGTTCACGATCAAGAAAACCAATGTCAAGAAGGCGATCGCGTTCGCATTCGAGAAACGAGACCCCTCAGCAAAACTAAACGCTGGGTAGTCACAGAAATTTTAACGTCCCATTAGTTCTTTTGTTACCCCCGTGATTCAACAGCAAACCTATCTTAATGTCGCTGATAACAGTGGTGCTCGCAAATTAATGTGTTTGCGAGTTCTCGGAACTGGCAATTGCACCTACGGTGGGATTGGAGATGTCATCATTGCAGTTGTTAAAGATGCCATTCCCAATATGCCAATCAAACGCTCCGATATTGTCAGAGCAGTCATTGTACGGACTCGCCAAGCTCAAAGGCGAGCGAGTGGTATGAGTATTCGGTTCGACGATAACGCCGCTGTCATTATTAATAATGACGGGAATCCGAGAGGAACCCGTGTTTTTGGACCCGTTGCGCGGGAACTGCGCGATAAAAACTTCACCAAAATCGTTTCCCTGGCTCCGGAGGTACTCTAATGAGTAATAAAAACAGCCAAAAACCCCAACGGCATAAAATGCACGTCAAGACCGGTGATACCGTTCAAGTGATTTCTGGTCGAGATAAAGGCAAAGTTGGGGAAATCATTAAAACCGACCCTAAAACCAGTAAAGTGGTGGTTCAAGGGGTAAATGTGAGAACAAAACACGTAAAACCCCAACAAGAAGGAGAATCTGGGCAAATTGCTACCTTTGAAGCCCCGATTCACAGTTCTAACGTCATGCTCTATTCCACCAAAGAAAAAGTCGCCAGCCGAATTAGCTATACCTTTACCGAAGAAGGTCGGAAAGTGCGGATGCTGAAAAAAACTGGAGAAATTATTGACTAACCAATCGATTTATTGATCAACTCCATCCCTGACCAAGCCCAGGGAAACAAAGGATAAAATGCCATGACTCAACGACTGAAAACTGTTTATCAAGAAACCATTGTCCCTAAACTCAAAGAACAGTTTGGGTACAAAAATATTCACCAAGTCCCCAAGGTAGTCAAAATCACCGTTAATAGAGGATTGGGTGAAGCCTCTCAAAATGCCAAAGCCCTAGAATCTTCTATTAGTGAATTGTCCACTATCACTGGACAAAAACCCGTTGTTACCCGAGCCAAAAAAGCGATCGCTGGCTTTAAAATCCGTGAAGGAATGCCTGTCGGGGTTATGGTTACCCTGCGTGCAGATCGGATGTACGCCTTTTTGGATCGTTTGATTAACTTAGCATTACCCCGAATTCGAGACTTTCGCGGCATTAGTGACAAAAGCTTCGATGGACGAGGTAATTATAGCTTAGGCATTCGCGAACAACTTATTTTCCCTGAGATTGACTACGACACCATCGATCAAATTCGAGGAATGGATGTCTCGATCATTACCACGGCAAAGACCGATGAAGAAGGACGCGCCTTACTCAGAGAAATGGGAATGCCTTTCCGCAAGTAGTCACCAGATTACTCGGCTGACAACCAACGGGGTTAACAACCACTTAAATATCGATAGACTACGTCACCCTTCACTGAACAAGTGACCCACCCCCAAAGCCGACTCTGACCCTTGGTCAATCAGCGACTTTATAGGAGAAATTCACCTAAAGCAATAATGGCACCTAACGATACTATCTCAGATATGCTCACTCGCATCCGCAATGCTTGTGCTGTTCGGCATCCCACCACCCAAGTGCCGACCACAAAAATGACCCGCAGCATTGCTCAAGTTCTCAAAGAAGAAGGCTTTATCGAAGGCTTTGAAGAAACAGGAGAAGGGGTTCAACAATATCTGGTCTTGAGGCTCAAGTACAAAGATAAGAGCCGTCAACCTATTATCAATATGCTTAAGCGGGCCAGTAGACCAGGATTACGAGTCTACTCTAAGCGCAAAGATTTGCCTCGGGTACTTGGGGGCATTGGCATTGCTATTGTTTCCACCTCCAAAGGCGTAATGACCGACCGAGAAGCAAGACGTCAAAACGTGGGTGGCGAAATCTTATGCTACATCTGGTAGCCCTTTTCAGTAAACAGGAAACAATAACTGATAACTGATAACTGATAACTAATAACTGATAACTGGTAATTAAACCTATGTCTCGTATTGGTAAACGTCCTATTCCCATTCCTAATAAAGTCACCATCGAGATCAACGGGCAATATGTGGCAGCCAAAGGCCCTAAAGGGGAATTAGATCTCACCCTTCCTGAGAAGGTTAAAGTAGTTCAAGAGTCCGATACCCTTGTAGTAGAACGAGCCGATGATTCTCGGACTGCCAAGGAGCGTCACGGACTCAGTCGTACCCTTGTTGCTAATATGGTTGAAGGGGTCTCTAAAGGATTTGAAAAACGCCTCAGCATCCAAGGGGTTGGTTATCGAGCTCAAGCTCAAGGGACAAAACTGACCTTGAACGTAGGCTACAGCAAACCCGTGGAAATGAATATGCCCAAGGGAATTGACGTAAAAGTTGAAAACAACACCCAAGTTGTGGTCAGTGGCATTGATAAAGAAATTGTGGGCAATATTGCTGCCCAAATCCGTGCCGTTCGTCCCCCAGAAGTTTATAAAGGCAAAGGCATTCGCTATTTAGGCGAATATATCAGACGTAAAGCAGGTAAGGCCGGGAAGAAATAACCATGAAACTCACACGCAGACAATCGACTCAACGTCGTCATCGGCGGATTCGCAAAAAAGTCAGTGGGACTCCCGACTGTCCCCGTCTAGCGATTTTTCGCTCCAATCAGCATATTTATGCCCAAGTCATTGATGATGTGGCTCAGCAAACCCTAGCAGCCGCGTCTACTGTAGAACCAGACTTAAAAAAATCTCTCTCTTCTGGGGCTACTTGTGAAGCCTCAGCCTCCGTGGGTAAATTAGTCGCTCAGCGTACTCTCGATAAGGGAATTAAACAAGTGGTCTTTGACCGAGGGGGAAATCTTTATCACGGACGAGTCAAAGCATTAGCTGATGCAGCCCGCGAAGCTGGATTGCAGTTTTAAACACAACGAAATTATATCTCACACAAGGGGTAGAAATTATGGCAAAACGTCGTAAAGGCAGCAGAACAAAAGCAAAAGAAACCAACTGGCAAGAACGGGTGATTCAAATCCGTCGGGTTAGTAAAGTTGTCAAAGGTGGTAAAAAACTGAGTTTCCGTGCCATTGTGGTCGTTGGTAATGAAAACGGACAAGTCGGTGTAGGTGTCGGCAAAGCCGGAGATGTTATCGGAGCCGTCCGTAAAGGAGTCGCTGATGGCAAGAAACAACTAATAGACGTATCTTTGAACAAAGCCAGTTCCATTACCCACATTGCTAAAGGAATTTCTGGAGGAGCTAAGGTGATCGTTAGACCGGCCGCACCAGGGACAGGAGTAATTGCCGGGGGAGCCGTGCGTACAGTTTTAGAATTAGCCGGCGTGAAAAATATTTTGGCTAAACAACTTGGATCGAGTAATCCTCTCAACAACGCTAGGGCTGTAATTAATGCCCTTGAAGGCATTCGTACCTTCTCTGAAGTTGCCCAAGAGCGGGGAGTTCCTTTAGAGCATATCTACACCTAATCTGTCGTTCCACAGGTTATGAGTAGAAAGCAAATCATTGGCTAAACCCTATTTTGATCAAAAAAAACATTATGAGACTTCATGAAGTAACGCCCAAAGAAGGTTCCAAAAGACACCGCCGTCGGGTCGGACGGGGAATTTCAGCCGGACAAGGAGCTAGTTGCGGCTTTGGGATGCGTGGACAAAAATCTCGTTCAGGAACAGGAACTAAACCTGGGTTTGAAGGAGGACAAATGCCTTTGTATCGCCGTGTTCCTAAATTAAAGCACTTTCCCATTGTTAATCCCCATTACTACACCATTATTAATGTCGGTCAACTCGATGGTCTTCCAGCCAAGACAGAAGTAACCTTAGAAAGTTTGATAGAACAAGGGATCATTACTACCAATGATGGTCCATTGAAGGTTTTGGGAGATGGAGAACTCAAGACTTCTTTAATGGTTACAGCAGCAGCTTTTACCAAAGTTGCTCAACAAAAAATAGAAGCAGCCGGAGGAAGTTGGGAAGAGTTATCTAAAGACCCTCAACAAAACACGGAAAACAATTGATAATTGATAAGTAATAATTGATCATTGATAACTGAGGTAGCCATTAATGGTTGTCAGTCGAGATAAAACTCCCACAGCACAAGAGACATTTTTACAAATGGCTCAAGCCGCCGGTCTTCGAGGTCGGCTCTTGATTACCATTGGATTATTGATTTTAATTCGTTTTGGAATTTTTATTCCTATTCCAGGAATTGATCGTGAAGCATTTGCCGCCGCTATTAGTAATAGCCCCGTCTTAGGGTTTCTCGATATCTTTACCGGGGGGGGGATTGCCGCCTTGGGGATCTTTGCCCTGGGAATTCTCCCTTTTATTAATGCCTCCATTATTATGCAGCTATTAACCGCTGCCATTCCTGCCCTCGAAGATTTACAAAAAAATGAAGGAGAAGCAGGACGACGAAAAATATCCCAAATTACTCGCTATGTTGCCCTAGGTTGGTGTATAATACAGAGTTTGGGCATTACTATCGGTTTATTGAGACAATATGCTCTCAATGATAGCTTTTGGTTCGTGCCTGAAACTGTTTTAGCCTTAACGGCTGGTTCCATGTTCGTTATGTGGGTGTCAGAAATTATCACCGAACGAGGCATTGGAAATGGAGCATCTTTATTGATTTTTGTCAATATTGTGGCTAGTTTACCAAGAACTTTAGGGAATACCATTGATTACGCCCAAACAGGTGGTCGTCAAGCCGTTGCCCAAGTCGTTATTCTCTTGTTGGTGTTTTTGGTGATGATTGTCGGAATTGTTTTTGTCCAAGAAGGGACTCGACGCATTCCTATTATTTCAGCTCGTCGTCAAGTAGGCCGACGGTTATACCGAGAAAGAACCAGTTATTTACCTTTACGGTTAAATCAGGGTGGGGTGATGCCCATTATTTTTGCCTCAGCTGTCTTGATTTTACCTCAGTCGTTAGGAGGATTTTTTGGCAATCAAGGAACAGTGAGTCAAGTGTTAGTTCAAATTGCTAATACCTTACGCCCTGGAACTTGGACTTATATCGGGGTTTACTCCTTGTTGATTCTGTTTTTTAGCTACTTCTATGCCTCTTTGATCGTAAATCCTGAAGATGTCTCCAAAAATCTTAAGAAAATGGGTGCAAGTATTCCAGGGATTCGCCCAGGGGATAAGACGAAACAGTATTTAGAAGGGGTTCTAAACCGTCTGACTTTTCTCGGGGCAATCTTTTTAAGTATTGTCGCCACCGTTCCCACCTTGGTTGAAGGCGCAACTGGAGTAACCACCTTTCGGGGATTAGGAGCAACTTCTCTCTTAATCTTAGTGGGGGTGGCCATTGATACCGCCAAACAAATTCAAACCTACGTCATCTCTCAACGTTATGAAGGAATGATCAAACAGTAGGTGATTCAGGGGATAGGGAACTTAATGATTCCCAGTCCCTATTGTTGACAACGCCTAATTAACCTTAAGACACACAATAGCTATGAGTCATGCAAAAGGATTAATTTTTTTAGGACCCCCAGGTTCAGGAAAAGGAACCCAAGCCCAACTTTTATCAGCACAGTTCACTATTCCCCATATCTCAACGGGGGAAATGTTACGACAAGCCATCGCCCAACAGACGGAGTTAGGGAAAAAAGCCCAGCATTACGTTGACCAAGGGGAGTTAGTTCCTGATGAGTTACTGCTAGACTTAATTCGAGAGCGACTTAACCAGGATGATGCCCAAAATGGTTGGATTTTAGATGGGTTTCCTCGTAACGTTTCTCAAGCCACTTTTTTAGATAAACTTCTGTCAGAGTTGGGGAAATTTTCGGAACAGGCGATTAATTTAGAAGTGTCTGATCACCTACTGATTGATCGACTTCTGTCAAGGGGGCGAAAAGACGATAACGAGGAAACGATTCGCCGTCGATTAGATGTTTACCGAGAAAAAACTAAGCCGGTTATTGATTATTATCATAATCATGGCAGACTTACTTCTGTAGATGGTAATCCTCCACCAGAAGAAGTGACAGCGTCTTTGAATAAAATTGTTGCTAATTAGCTTTGTAAGGTGAATCGATTATCAAACAAGTTAATGAATGCCACAGCCCAAAAATTTTTGATAAGATAAGCGAAAGAGGCGGGCTAAACGCCCACAAATTAGTGTGCCTAAACTATTTAATTTGTTGGTCTCCGTCTAATCTTTTTTCAAGTGTACCATTTGAGGCTTAGAATTTTGTCTAAACAAGATTTAATTGAAATGGAAGGAACGGTAACAGAATCACTTCCTAATGCTATGTTTCGGGTTGATCTTGATAATGGGTTTAATGTATTAGCCCACATTTCGGGAAAAATCCGCCGCAACTATATCAAAATTCTTCCAGGCGATCGCGTCAAAGTAGAATTAACTCCCTATGACTTAACAAAAGGGAGAATTACCTATCGGCTAAAAACGAAAAAATAAGGCGTTAGTTGGCTGACGCTTGACAACGACTCCTTAAAAAATTTGTTATACTAGCTGAATTTGAAGACAATTATTGCTATAATAGTAAGCTTGCAGTCAAAGCTGTAAAAAATCCATGAAAGTTAGAGCATCAGTCAAAAAAATGTGTGAAAAATGTCGCGTCATCCGACGACGTGGAAGGGTAATGGTACTTTGTACTAATCCTAAACATAAGCAACGTCAAGGTTAGTCATTATCATTACACGATAGTGAAACCCATCTCAAAGTAAACACAACAAACGCAAACAGCAAGATTGTAGAGGGAGAAAAAACGTGGCGAGGATAGCTGGTGTAGACCTGCCTCGGGATAAACGAGTAGAAATTGGACTAACTTATTTATTTGGCATCGGTCTATCAAGATCTCAAGAAATTTTAGCAGAAACGGGAGTCAATCCCGATACCCGAGTTCGAGATTTAAGCGATGAAGATGTCGCTACTTTACGTTCTTACGTCGAAACTAACTATCAAATCGAAGGGGATTTGAGACGTTGGGAAGCGATGAACATTAAGCGTTTAGCCGATATTGGGACATATCGAGGCCGTCGTCATCGTCAAGGGCTACCAGTACGGGGACAACGAACTCGAACTAATGCTCGTACCCGTCGCGGAAGAAGACTGACCGTTGCTGGGAAGAAAAAAGCCCCCTCCAAAAAATAATGAGTTTCTATTGGTAATTGAGTTAGACAGAAGATTCAGTAAAGAACTATGGCGCGACCAACAAAAAAAAGCGGTGCAAAGAAACAAAAGAAAAACGTCCCTAATGGCATTGCTCACATCCAATCTACCTTTAATAATACTATCGTCACCATCGCTGATACAAAAGGGGACGTTGTATCCTGGGCATCTGCTGGGTCAAGCGGTTTTAAGGGAGCTAAAAAAGGGACTCCCTTTGCAGCACAAACCGCAGCCGATTCGGCAGCTCGACGAGCAATTGATCAAGGAATGCGGCAAATTGAAGTGATGGTCAGTGGACCTGGAGCCGGTCGGGAAACTGCGATCCGCGCTCTTCAAGGAGCAGGATTAGAAATAACCCTAATTCGGGATGTTACCCCCATACCTCATAACGGTTGTCGTCCACCAAAACGACGCCGAGTTTAGCCAACAGTTGTCAATCTTGCAAAAATAGAGATTTGGCGTGGAATGAGGCGCGAATCCGCGTCGTAGAGGCATTTGACAAAGAAGGGAGGTCATGGTCGTGGCGCAGTTTCAAATTGAGTGTGTAGAGTCTAAGACTCAAAAAAATCAAAGTCAGTATAGTAAGTTTGTCCTGGAGCCTCTAGAACGAGGGCAAGGCACAACAGTCGGTAATGCTCTAAGGCGAGTATTGTTAGCCAACTTAGAAGGGGCGGCTGTCACGGCTATCCGCATTGCAGGAGTGAACCACGAGTTTGCTACCATTCCAGGGGTCAGAGAGGATGTCTTGGAAATCATGTTAAACATGAAGGAAATAGTCCTCAAAAGTTATAGCGATCAGCCTCAAATTGGTCGCCTAGTGGCAACAGATGCAGGCACAGTGACAGCGGCAAGCTTTGAATTGCCGTCAGAAGTGGAGGTTGTTGATCCAACTCAGTACATTGCGACCCTGACAGAAGGGTCAAAGTTAGAGATGGAGTTTCGTGTTGAGAAAGGAACAGGATACAAAGGAGTTGAGCGAAACAACGATGAGGCTTCCTCCCTTGATTTCTTACAAATTGATTCAGTCTTTATGCCGGTTACTAAAGTAAATTATAGTGTAGAGGACATTAGAGGAGATGGGACAGAGCAAAAAGATAGACTGATTTTAGAGATTTGGACTAATGGCAGTTTTAATCCAAAAGATGCACTTTCTGAAGCAGCAGAAATTGTTGTGGATTTGTTTAGCCCCCTTAAAGATCTTAATCAACTTGAAACAAGTCCGCCTGACTATCAAGATGATGATAATCCCCAAAGCCAAATTCCGATTGAAGAATTGCAACTTTCAGTAAGAGCTTACAATTGTTTGAAAAGAGCTCAAATAAACACTGTAGCGGATCTATTGGATTATAGCCAAGAAGATTTGCTGGAAATCAAAAATTTCGGACAAAAATCGGCTGAAGAAGTAATTGAAGCTTTACAAAAGCGGTTAGGAATTACCTTACCTCAAGAAAAAGCTAAACCCTAATTGGCTTACTTGGTTAACAGTGATTACACACTGAGATCCAAGGAGTGAGACTTAACCCGTTAAATTACATTTTAGGAGAAAGACAAACCATGCGTCATCAGTGTCGCGTTCCGCGACTAGGAAAAGCAGCAGACCAGAGAAAAGCGTTGTTGCGATCGCTGACAACAGAGTTGATCCGTCACGGTCAAATTACAACAACCAAAACTAGAGCGAAAGCCGTACGCTCGGAAGTAGAAAGAATGATTACCTTAGCTAAAGATGGCTCCTTAGCAGCTAGACGCAGAGCATTGGGCTACATCTACGATAAACAATTAGTTCATGCCCTATTTGCCGAAGCCAAAGACCGCTATAGTAACCGCAATGGGGGTTACACTCGCATTGCCCGTACCCTACGCCGTCGGGGAGATAATGCAGAAATGGCTATTATCGAGCTGGTTTAAAATCCTTGAGGGAATGGTTGTCTAAAACAAATGCAAAAGAACCAACCAAAAGAAAAACAACGAGTTGCCCTAGTTATTCAATATCTGGGGAGTCGTTTTCATGGTTGGCAATGGCAACCAAACCAGCGAACAGTTCAAGCGGAAATTGAAACGGCGATCGCTCAAGTGCTTGAAACAAAAGTCACCTTACATGGTGCAGGGCGAACGGATGCTGGAGTCCATGCAGCCGCTCAGGTGGCTCATTTCGACCATATTAGTCCTATTCCTCCCACTCGATGGGCAGACATTCTCAATTCTCGCTTACCCGAAGATGTACTCATTCGAGGCTCAGCCCGCGTTGCTGACCATTGGCACGCTCGTTTCTCTGCCCAGTGGCGACGCTATCGCTATACTTTTTATACTGAAAAGCGGCCAAACTTATTTGTCCAACCTTTTAGCTGGCACTATTACCATGCGCCTTTGAATGAATCTGTGATGAATCAAGCGCTAAAACCTTTGATGGGAAGACATCATCTGGCGGCATTCTGTCGCGCTGGTTCCCATCGTGATCATTGTTGGGTTGAGGTTCAAGCTGCCCATTGTTATCGACAAGGGCCATTTATTCATCTAGAAATTCAAGCCAATGGATTTTTGTATGGGATGGTGCGGTTATTGGTCGGAACATTAGTGGAAGTGGGCAGTGGTAAGCGTTCTGCTGATAACTTTACCGATATTTGGGTCAATCAACGACGAGAAGAGGTTAAATATTCTGCCCCAGCCAAAGGATTATGCTTACTGCGGGTCGGTTATCACGATTTTCCCTTTCCCTCTAGCATTTGGTTTGATACTCAACCGTTTTTTGTCTTCAATCAAAGTTGTGACCCACAATTTTCTATGTCTGAGCGGCCAATAACTTGTGCCATGGGTTCTTCAAGAACTCGATGAATAAACTAAATATTCCCTTAATTCCTGACTCAGTTACCCATGAATAAAACCCTAACTTCAACCTTAGAAAATATCGACCACAAATGGTACGTTGTCGATGCAACTGACCAACGTTTGGGGCGTTTAGCCTGTGAAATTGCTAAAGTTTTACGGGGAAAAAATAAACCCACTTTTACCCCTCACATGGATACGGGAGATTTTGTTATTGTTATCAATGCCGAAAAAGTCCTAGTGACTGGTAGAAAAAATACCCAAAAACTCTACCGTCGTCATTCAGGTCGGCCAGGGGGAATGAAAATAGAAACCTTTGAAAAACTCCAAGACCGTCTTCCTGAGAGAATTATTGAAAAGGCTGTTAAAGGAATGCTGCCGAAAAATTCTTTGGGTCGTAAACTATTTACAAAACTTAAGGTATATAAGGGAGCAACCCATCCTCATCAAGCCCAACAACCTGAACCACTCAATATTAATACTATTCCTAATGGAGGAGAAAATTAATGCAAGCTACTGTTTCTGAAGATAAAGTCGTTTATTGGGGAACTGGTCGTCGTAAATCGTCAGTTGCACGAGTTCGGTTAGTTCCGGGTAGTGGGGATCTCACAGTTAATGGTAAACCGGGGAATATCTACTTTAATCGGATTGCTTCTTATCTCCAATCGATTAAGTCTCCCTTAGAAACTTTGGGGTTAGAAAATGACTATGATATCCTAGTAACTGCTCATGGAGGGGGATTAACAGGACAAGCAGATGCGGTTAAACTCGGTGTAGCTAGAGCCTTATGTGAACTGTCTCCCGAAAATCGCCAACCCTTGAAAATTGAAGGGTATTTAACCCGTGATCCCAGAGCGAAAGAACGGAAGAAATACGGGTTGCATAAAGCTCGTAAGGCTCCTCAATACTCAAAACGATAGTTGAATTATTCATCAAAATCATTAATAAGTTATAGCAGGAGGAAAATTATGGCTAAACCAGACATTCATCCCACTTGGTATCCCGAAGCTAAAGTTATTTGTAACGGGGAAGTTGTTATGACAGTGGGATCTACCCAACCTGAAATTAACGTAGAAGTTTGGTCAGGAAACCACCCTTTTTATACTGGAACTCAGAAAATGATCGATACGGAAGGACGAATTGATCGCTTCCAAAAACGGTATGGAAAGGTTGTTAAAGGAGGCAGCAAAAAATCTAAAAAGAAATCTGATGCTGCTAAAAAATAGCAACGAAATTAGTTTGACTAGCCCAGCAGAATTTCTGCTGGGTTAATAGTTTTAGAGATGAAGATGAAAAAAATCGCTGTGTTTGGAAATACTGGCGGCGGTAAATCAACTTTAAGTCAGAGATTATCAGAAATTACCAATTTGCCTCTTTACGTCTTGGATAAAATTCAATATAAATCAGGAGGGGAGAAGGTTTCTTCTGAAGAATATAAGCGCGCTCATGAAGAGATTTTGGCAACTGATCAATGGGTTATTGATGGATTTGGGTGTCTAGAAACGGTCTGGTTAAGGTTGTCACAAGCGGATACTCTAGTTTATATTGATTTTCCCCTGTATATACATTTTTGGTGGGTAACGAAACGATTTATTACTGGGTTCTTTACCCCTCCACAAGGGTGGCCTGAAAATAGTCCCATTTTGAAAAGTTCAATGAGCAGTTACCGCACCCTTTGGTTATGTCATAAACGTTTGACTCCAAAATACCGTGAGTATGTAATGCAAGTAAGAAACACAAAAAAAGTTTATCATCTTGAATCTACTAAACAAATCTCACAATTTGTTGAATTAATTCAAACTGATTTGAGAACAAATTCCTCGACGTAATCTTGTTATTGTTAAATTAGAAGTATTAAAGTAGAAAAATACTATGGCTGAATCCTATCTATTAGAAAAATTACAATCAGTTGAACAAACCTATAAAGAGTTAACCCATCGTTTAGCTGATCCTGATATCGCCACGAACCCCGATGAACTGCAACGGGTAGCTAAAGCCCGTTCCTCCTTAGAAGAAACCGTTCTTACTTATGAAAAATGGAAAGAAACTCAAGAGGAGTTAAAAGGGGCTAAACAAATTCTTAAAGATGCCGGAGGCGATCCCGAAATGAAGGAAATGGCTGCCCTAGAAGTTGAGGAATTGGAAGAAAAGTCAGAACAGTTAGAACAAAGACTCAAAATTCTCTTACTTCCCCGCGATCCTAATGACGATAAGAATATTATGTTAGAAATTCGTGCTGGAACTGGAGGCGATGAAGCCAGTATCTGGGCAGGAGATTTAGTGCGGATGTATTCTCGTTATGCAGAATCTCAAAAATGGGCGGTTAAGCTAGTCAGTGAGTCTCTCGCGGATATGGGAGGGTTTAAAGAAGCTATTCTTGAAATTCAAGGAGAACAGGTATACAGTAAACTCAAGTTTGAAGCGGGAGTCCATCGGGTACAACGAGTTCCGGTGACGGAAGCAGGGGGACGGGTTCATACGTCAACTGCAACAGTCGCTATTATGCCAGAAGTAGATGATGTGGAAATTCAAATTGATCCCAAAGATATAGAAATCTCGACAGCCCGTTCAGGGGGTGCTGGGGGACAAAACGTTAATAAGGTAGAAACAGCAGTAGACTTGTTCCATAAACCCACCGGTATTCGTATTTTTTGTACCGAAGAGCGATCGCAACTCCAAAACCGTGAACGGGCAATGCAAATTTTACGGGCAAAGTTGTATGAGGCGAAGTTACGAGAACAACAAGAAGCAGTTAGTTCGATGCGTAAGTCTCAGGTAGGAACTGGGGCGCGTTCTGAAAAAATTCGGACCTATAATTATAAGGATAATCGAGTTACTGATCATCGTTTAGGTCAAAACTTTGCCCTTGCAGGAGCCTTAGAAGGTAATATTGATGATATTATCGAAACCTGTATTAGTCAGGATCAGCAGGAACGTTTAGAAGAATTAGCAGCTTCTCCAGAAACGGCTGAAGCTTTGAATTAATAAGGTTGATAGTCTCTAATTCTCATGAAAATTACCCAGTATCTTCACACAGCTATTCTCGTTTCTAATTTGGAAAAAGCTGAATATTTCTATGGTCAAATTTTAGGGTTAGCAAAAGTTGATCGTGTCCTAAATTATCCAGGGGTTTGGTATCAGTTAGGAAACTATCAAATCCATCTCATTGTACATCCTAATTTTGCTGCTACGTTAACCAATGAGGAGAAATTGGGACGAAACCCTCATATTGCTTTTGCGGTTGATAATCTGAATGAAGCCATAAAAAAATTAGAAAGTTCTGGTTATTTTGTTGAAAAAAGTCGTTCAGGACGGGCGGCTTTTTTTACTCAAGATTCTGATGGAAATGTTATTGAAATAAGTCAAGTTTGAGCAATCAAACCATTTCAAGAGATATAATGACACTAAAATCTTGCTAACTCTTGCAATCCACTCATTAACTTTATTCATCTAAAGACAAGTTGTGATCGCATTTACAGATCGAGAAATCCAAAGAGCTTATCGATAAAACAAATCAGCTTATCATAATACTGGAAAACGAACTAATGCTCATCGATTACTTCTCTTTTATTCTGTAGAATGTGGTCTAAAAGCAGTCATTATGAAAAGACAACGTAAAAATCGTACTGATTGCTGTCAAGAGATTATTCAATCGCAACACAACATCAATAAGTTATTAGATTGTTTAAAAGCTGGTAAACAATTAAAGTTACCTGAACAATTAAATATGAAATTTTTGAAAATAACCAACACTCAAATAGAAGAAAGAAAATGTGAGATTGGTAAAATCAATCAGATGTGGCGTTATGGAGGTTGTTCAGAAAGCGTTAATAATAAAGATACTGAACTAGAAGAAAAATTAGTTAAAATATCACACTGGATTGAACAAGAACTTAGGTAAATTATGACATTTCTTAGATTGCTAACATGGTTGGATGTTAAGCGCGTAATTGCTCAAAAGACTAATTATGGTAACAAGTTACCTAATGGAATAATTCGGATAAGTTGCTTTTCAGATGCTTTAGAAATAAGTTTACATGACGAAAGTCATAAAAATAATACTTCTACTATCTTAAAAGAATGGTTTCGGGATTGGTATCAGGAAGAAAAAGAAGTTATTCAATTAGATTTTGGGGAAGTTGACTTACCAATAGAATTTATTTTTGATGAGCAAGTATTATCGGTTCATCCTTCAATTCATCCCTTTTGGAAAGAAGTTACCTATCTTAGTAACAATAATCAAATTAGCAAATTTCTCCCAAAACCCTATTCCGAAAAACCAAATTTAATTGCTTTCTATTCTTTTAAAGGTGGTGTAGGAAGAACGTTACACCTAACAGCTTATGTTTTTGCATTGCTAGAAAGAGCTAAACAAATCAATAAAAAGATTAATGTATTAGTCATTGATGCTGATTTAGAAGCACCTGGATTAACCTATTATTGGAATTCTTCCCAGAAACTCAAACCTAAGATTTCATTTATTGATTTTCTAGAGATTTATCATTATTCTCCTGATTCTGTAGAAAAATCGTTAGAACTGTTGGCATCTGAAATCAAAAAATCTCCTCACAGTGAAGGTAAATCAACCTTGTATTTTTTACCTGCTTTTTATGAAGAAAAACAGTTATTAGATACTCCTACTTTACCAGAAAATTTAGTAAGAAACTTAGATGGAACTTGGGAATGTGGGGATGCTATCTATAAATTAGGTCAAGCGGTGGAGGCAGATTATATATTTATTGATCTTAGAGCAGGATTAAGTGAAATTTCTAGTCCACTAGTCTTTGATCCCAGAATGCAACGCTTTTTAGTAACTACTTTAAATGAACAATCTATTAATGGGACAAAGTTAGTATTAGAACAATTAGGCCATATCGCTTATATCGAAAGTGAAACTAATGATGAAAACAAACTCAATCATGAGAAATATTTTGATCCATCGGTTATTATTAGCTGGCTGACTCCTGAAGTAAAATCTTTACCAGCTTTTGATGAAAGTATTACTAAATTGCAATCAGCTTATATTCAATCTAAAAACGAAGATTTATATTCAACTAGACTAGAGATTCAAGAATCTTCTTTTGCTCAAGAATTACTTTACATTAATAATTGGGAAGAAGCTCAAAAAAAACTAGAAGGAACTTCAGTAATGGATATTGCTACAATATGGGCTGAAGAACAATTAATGTTGGAATCAACCAAGAGACGAAATCAAGATAGTCAAGAACTTGATCAAGTTAGAACACTCCGAGAAATTTGTAGAAAATATGAGTATGCAGAGGAAGGCGAAAGCGACGATTTATTAGTGACAGAACCGTTGAAAAATTTAGCCCTCAATTTTCAAGATAATTTACCTCATATTGTTTCCATTGGTTCCAAAGGTGCAGGAAAAACTTTTAACTATATTCAGTTATCACGGTTTAAATATTGGGAAAAATTCCTAGAAAAAACTAATTCAACTAATACTCAGGTAGAACGGACAACCTATATATTACCTTTACTAGAATCTACTAACTTAAGCGATACAGCTAAAGATATTACGAGTGAAGCAAGAGATATGGCAAGAAAAGCTGTAGGCGATGATTTATCTGAATTTTTACCATCGGAATGTCGTGATAGAATCAAAAACAATCTTACTTTTGATCATCTGAGTGAACCAGATTGGACAGAAATTTGGGTAAGAGAAATTTCTCAAGCTATTGGGGTAGCAACCACAAAAATATCAACAATGACTCTTTCTAGTCTTAACCAATATCTTCAAGAAAAATCATTAAAATTGATTATTATATTTGATGGATTGGAAGACATATTTCCTAACATTGCTACTAATGAAAAAGAGAAGATTGCGTTAAAAGCTTTAATCGATGATCTTCCTAATAAACTCTCAGAAATTAGACAAGCAAACTTAGGAATCATTATTTTCCTTAGAAGAGATTTTTTAAGAAATACAATCACTCAAAATGTGAATCAATTTGAGAATCGTTATAGTGCTTATGATTTAACTTGGAATCAAGAATCTTTCTTGAAATTAGCTTTTTGGCTGTGTGGTCAAGCTCAAGTTATTGAAGCAAAAACAGATGCTATAGATATTTTAAGTAGAGAAGAATTAAAGGACAAACTTGAACTCTTATGGGGTAAAAAATTAGGCACAGATAAATCAAAAGAGTCTTATTCCGCTTCTTGGATTTTTGCTGCTTTAACTGATTTTAATGGAAGACTTCAGGCCAGAGATATTGTTCGCTTTTTATACCACGCAGCGAATATTACTATTGAGAGAGCATCAGAAGTACAATTTGAAAGATGGTCTAGGAGTCGATTATTACCCCCTCAAGCTATTCGTCGCGCTCTTAAACCTTGTAGTGAAAAGAAAGTTGAAGAAGCTAAAGAAGAATATCCAGCTTTTAAAAAGTGGGTTGAGCAGGTACTTCCTAAATATCAACCTATCGATTTAAAAATTCCTTTTGATGATAATCAGTTTGAATTAGATATACTGACGAAAAATATTCTTGAACAAATGGGAGTAATTTATGAAGATAAAGAAAAAGGAAACTTAGAACGTTTTTATATACCAGAAATTTTCCGAGAAGGATTAGGATTTTCTGGTAAAGGTGCGCGTCCTCGCGTTGTTGCTTTAAAGCGGAAAGTGTTAGGTCAAACTTTTAAAGATTAGTCTATAGACTGGGGGGCGACACTGAGGTTTTAAAGCATTATACAATCAGGGTTTGAGCCATATATGGTTTACAAAGATAGTCCTTTTTCACAAGCTATTTTTGGGAAAACTTGCAATCATTTTTGCTAAAAACCCCATTATCTCGTTTAGTTCATTGGCGATCGCTACTTCTATCTTTTTCAAGCACAACTTTCAGAAGTTAGACCAGGTATGGATTATAGGCGACTTGTCGCCCCCCAGGTCTATGGAAAAACATAAAATAAACATACAAAAAAAGGGTCAACCTCAAAAGGTCAACCCAAAAGCTTGGGAACGCGCTTTAAATCTTAGTTGTGAACAACTAACTTAACATTAGCGTTTTCTAGACCTTGCTGTTTAACTTCAGCGAGGGTCTTGTTAACAGCATACTTTTGATTAATGGAATTGATGAGTTCGGTTTGGTTGTGCTTTTTAGCAACACCCCAGAGGTCAGCAATTAGGTCAAAGGTTCCATCGCTATTGCGAGACCAACCGAGATCATACTCGCCGTCGAGAACAGCAACGATGTCGGAACGAACACGCTGTCCGTTGTAACCACGAACATCAGCTTCAGTCTTAACGGAGATACCTAGGTCGCGTAAAGAAGCTTTTAAAATGGTAGCATCTGTGATCTTAGTGTGCAGAGTGCTAAAGTGAGACATTTTCGATTTCCTCCAGTAGAACAGAAGTCAACAACAACAATTTACAGTTTGCCGTCTTAAAGTTAAGAAACGGCTTTTGATTATACTGCTAACACAAGGTTAGCCTTTCGTCCTGTTGGGAGCAGGAGAAAGCTTGTTAGAACTCCAGTCGCTGATATTCAGCAACGGAGGCTGAGGCAGGTCGCGCGCGTTGTCGCGCCCAGTCCCGAAGGGCTGTTACCTGTTCAGTCATTGTCCGCGACAGAGGTAGGGTAGATTTAATCGCAGCGATAATATCAAGCTGCGTAAACTCCCTATCTTGAGCAAAAGCCTCATACATTGCAGCTATTAGGGCTTGCTCAATTTCTGCACCGGAAAAACCATCAGAAACCTTAGCTAATTGGCCAATATCGAAGCGAGAAATATCAGAGCGACGCTTGCTAAGGTGAATATTAAAAATAGCTTGACGTTCATCAGGGGTAGGCAAGTCAACAAAGAAGATTTCATCAAAACGCCCTTTGCGTAAAAATTCCCCTGGTAGTCTTTCTACTCGGTTAGCAGTTGCCATTACGAAAACAGGTGAGGTTTTTTCCTGCATCCAAGTAAGAAAAGAACCGAAAATACGGCTCGAAGTTCCTCCATCAGAGTCAGCCGACCCCGTTCCTCCGGCAAATGCTTTATCTAATTCATCAATGAAGAGAATAACTGGTGAGATAGATTCTGCCGTTTTGAGAGCATTACGAAGGTTCGCCTCAGAACGTCCGACCATTGAACCATCATAAACCCGTCCCATATCTAATCTTAGTAAGGGCAATCCCCACAGACGGGAAGTGGTCTTAGCTATTAGGGATTTTCCACACCCTGGAACCCCTAAAATCAGCATCCCTTTAGGTTGGGGTAAACCATATTCTCTGGCTCTCTCCGTAAAGGCATCGGAACGTTGTTTGAGCCATTTCTTTAATTCTTCTAAACCACCGACCCCATCAATAGTTTCATCTTCTTCAATGTAGTCAAGAACTCCATTGCGGCGGATAAGTTGCTTTTTCTCAGATAGAACAATATCTACTTCATCCTCTGTCAGGCGACCTGCTTTCACATAAGCTTTACGATAAACTTTTTCGGCTTCATCTTTTGTTAATCCTAACGCCGCTTTTAGAAGTTTTTCTCGGACTTCTGTGGTAGTTCGACGGGCTTTCGTTTTCTGTAACTGATCAGAAAGAACTTGGTTTAATTCGCTTAAATCTGGAAACGGAAAATCAAGAACAACAATATCTTTTTCTAATTCAATAGGTATCTCTTGTAGCGGAGACATTAGAATAATTATTTTTTCTGTTTCTTTGAAATTAGTAATTGCATCTCTTAACCACCGCATCACTGGAGGCGATGTAATAAAAGGATGTAGATCTTTGAAGATAAAGATACCAGGTTCACGCTGGCGCACAACCCACTCTATTGCCGCTTCGGGAGAAACCGTATTATGCTGGGTGCTTTGCCGTTGCTGACCATATTCCACAATGCCGTGGGTAACAGTCCAAACAAATACTCGTCGATGCTGAGTTTTGAGTTGGGCAATTCTCGAAATTGCTTGTTCAGCCCGCTCTTCTTCTGGAGTAACAAGATAAATTAAGGGGTATTGAGCTTGTATTAGGATATTTAGCTCTTCTTTCATGGCATCGACCTGATAATCTGTATAACGGTAAATTAACCAGCTTAATCTTAAAAATGTTTTGAGTAGGCTAGTAACTCACCCTTAGCAAGTTACTAACGCTTCTTCCCCTGGAATCTCCGCTTGAGCGTTGACTGTTTCTCGAACTTCAAGGGGAAATTCATCAGTAATCACACTAGGCTGGTCTTTTAAGGAAACCATTTCTCCCTCTCGCATGACCATCGCGGCTTCACATTCTGGACAAATATGAACTTGATGGGTTTTTCCGTAAGCGGCTGCCTCTACTTCTTCTACCTTATCGGGATATTTGAGGTAAAAAGCGATCGCTTTCTCAACGAGGGACGACATTGAATGTTCGTCGATGGCGGCTCTGATTTTCAGTTGCCGATGGGTTCCTGGGGAAAGATATAGTGTGACTTTTTGCTTGTCTTGCATATCACTCTAGTTTGGTGTAGCCCGGGTTACGTGCTTTTACTTTAGCGATTCCTACAAGGGCTGTCAAGCTGTTATGCCAGTATGACGGTAGTTTTGTAATATTACTTAATAAATTAGGAAAGACTTGGTCATCTAAAGCGGATACAATACCTAAAGAATTAATCGTGAGGAGTTATGAATCGAGAAAAAACAGTGACAGCTTTATTTATTTGGATATTATTAGCTATTTTTCCTGTAAGGGTGTTATCTGAGTCGATTTTAGATAAAATTGAACGCACAGGAGAGATGACTGCTGGGGTAAGAAGAGATGCTATTCCCTTTGGTTATGAAGATAAGGATGGGCAATGGACAGGATATTCTGTAGATTTGGTCAATTTAATTCATCAAGAACTAGAAAAGAAATTCAATAAATCTATTAAATTAAATCTTCAAGAAGCAACCATAGAAAACCGTTTTAAAATAGTACAAGATGGAACTGTTCATTTGATATGTGGAGCAACGACTATTACTCAAAACCGATTACAAAAAGTAGATTTTTCTCTACCTTTTTTCATGACGGGAGCGCAATTTTTAGTGACACTTGAAGAGGCTCCTTATTTTAATATTAATGGAACTTTAGCAAATATTCCCATTGCTTTTATTCCAGGAACAACTACTCAAGAAATCATCCCGCAAATTTATCCGTTTGCAAAGTGGAAAGTGGTAAAAAGTAGAGAAGAAGGAGTAAATCAACTAAAGAAAGGAGAAGTTCAAGCAGTGGTTAGTGATGGCATTTTATTAGTAGGAGAAATTGTTCAACAGGGAAATGATCCCAGAGATTTTGCTCTCACCCCTCGCCAACCCATCACCACCGAACTTTATGGCTGTATGTTACCGAAAAATAACCCTACTTGGAAAAAATTTGTTGATAATGTTATTGGTAGTGATGATATTTTTAATCTTCAAGATAAATGGTTTAATATTGAGAAAAGTCAATTTCCTTACGTCATTCGCACAAATCCTTAATCAAACTATGTATTCTTGCTATTAAAAAATAGGTCTAAATTTTTCTAAGTTTCCCACTATTGGTAGATGTTTGAACTGAAAAATATCCCTTAGCTGCTGTTATTATTTTGTTAGCTCAAAGTAATCCCACCTAAAATTTTATAATGACACCCCATCATGATCATTTCCACTCTCACTCTCACCATGAACATTCTGCTATAGGTCATGGACATCATCACACTCCAAGGCGTTTTTTATGATTAGCGATAGCCAAATAAAAAAGGAAAATGAACTGTCCTAAATGTAGCTCTAATAATATTAGAAAAAACGGTCATAGACGAGGAAAGCAAAACTATCAATGTAAAGATTGTGGAAGACAATTCATTAATTTTTATTCTCATAATGGTTATCCTGAAAAGTTTAAAGAAGAATGTTTGACTATGTATGTAAATGGGAATGGATTTAGGGCTATTGAAAGAATTAAAAAAGTCAACCGTAATACAGTCATACGCTGGGTAAGAGAGAAAGGAAAACAGTTACCAGACAGTCCTGAAGACTACAAAATTCCACAGGTTGCTCAATTAGATGAATTACAAACATTTGTAGATAAAAAAAAATAAGATATGGATTTGGACAGCTTTGGATAAGGATTACTCTTCTATTTTAGAATATGTAATAGGTAATAGAAGTGCAGAAACCTTTGAAGAATTATGGTCAAAAGTAAAAAAATGGAATTGTTATTTTTGGATAACAGATTGATATAAAGTTTATCCAAAATTCATTCCTGACGTAGACCAGATTATTAGCAAAACCTCTATGACAAGAATAGAGGGAGAAAATAGTCGTTTACGTCATTATTTAGCTAGACTGCATCGCAAAACATTCTGTTATTCCAAGTCAAAAGAAATGCTATTTTTATCGCTCAAACTACTTATTTATTACTTAAAAAATAAAGATATTTATTCCCTAATTAAGAATTAGATATTGTTATTTTACTATTAGGCGCAGCCGAAGGCTCCCGCAAGCGGGATCGCTCAAATTAAATTCCAAAAAAACCTAGTTAAAAATAGCAGATCATCCCGTAATGATGCAACGCCAAAGGAACAAATGTCGGTGAATTTTGACTAAACATATCGAAAACTTTGTTGTTTTACAGGAATAGAAATATTCTTCTAAAGCACTATTGCACCAAAGTAGTTTGTTTCAACAGTTCTTCTTTGTTCTGAGATTTAGTTAGAGAGCTAAATGTTCCTCATATCTGCTAAGTATAGGGATATTCTTTAATTGGCAATTCTGTATTGATTGTACCAAAAAACTATTGCACTAAAGCACTATTGCACCAAAGTAATAATTGTGAAAAGATGAATTTACCCTTTTCAACGCCAGATTATTGTTACTGTTTATGGAGAATGATGGTAGCTAAATTTGTCCGTAAACGGGAATAGCGGCTCCTCGCAAATCTTTAGCTGCTTCAGAAGCTAAGAAACAGATGACTTGAGCTAAAGAAACTGGTGAAACCCATTGAGAAGAATTATCGGCTCCCATTGCTTCTCTGTTGGCTGGTGTATCAATGACACTGGGGAGAACAGTATTAGCCGTAATATCAAGATCTTTGGTTTCTTCAGCTATGGATTTAGTTAAAGCGACAACTCCAGCTTTTGAGGCACAGTAAGCAGCTAAATTAGCTCCTGGTTGTTCAGCCCCGCGCGAGCCTACTGTCACGATCCTGCCATATCCTGATTGATACATAACCCGTAGACAATGCTTGCAGACTAAAAACGTCGTGTTCAAGTTCAAATCGAAAGCAAATTTCCAATCCTCGTAAGATTGTTGAGCGACTTTGGCCATGGAAAAGCCACCGACGAGATGAATTAACACGTCAACTTTTCCTAAATCATTAATTAGTTGTTCAACAACCGCTTCTTGGAGCAAATCAGCTTGAACAAAACGAATTTGTTGAAAATCAGTAGCTGTTAACTTTTCTTTGAGGCTTTGAACTTCTTTTTCGTGTCGATAAGTAACAGTGACCTGACCGCCACGGTGAATTACTTCGGGGGTAACTCCTGAACCAAGACCCCCAGTTCCTCCAGTTAATAAAACGTGTTTTCCTTGCATGATGATTTGAGAAATTTATCTTATAGCTATGAGCTAACATAACTTAATCAGCAAAATTGTCTCAACCTCCTATTTCAACATTGAGCTAATCTCTCGACCAACCGCGTATATCGCTGTTTCTGGTTCCATTGATCAACGGAGAGTGCAATGGCCTTCGACGAACCGACGATGATAGCGAGTTGCTTAGCGCGGGTTAATCCAGTGTAAATGAGGTTTCGCGAAAGCATGACGTAGTGAGACATAGACACAGGCATAATCACAACGGGATACTCAGAGCCTTGGGACTTGTGGATGGTGCAACTCCAAGCTAATGTGACTTCGTTTAAATCAGCATAATCGTATTCGATTTCCTCGCCATCAACGGTAATAATCGCCGATTTTTCAATGGGGTCGATGGCGGTGACTGTTCCTAAATCTCCGTTAAAGACGCGGCGATCGTAATCATTCTTGAGTTGGATTACTCTGTCGCCGATTCGGAATGTTGTACCGCCCCAAGTGAGTTCTGGTTTCTCTGGGGAGGGAGGATTAAGAAGCTGCTGCAAAACTTGATTAAGATTACGAGTGCCTACGAGTCCTCTGGTCATGGGACATAGTACCTGTACATCTGACCTTGGGTCAAAACTCTGACGTGGAATAAAGTCCGTGACTAATTCAGAGATCACTTGGACAGTATGCTCAGATTCAGTCCCGCCGTTGTGCCAGAGGCAATCACCATTAGGGTTGTCTGAGATAGGTTCGAGTTTTGGATAGTGACCTTGGTTAATTTGATGGGCGTTCCGAATAATGGCACTCGTAGGCGTTAGACTAAGCCAGGTTGTCAAAACGGGGGCGGCCACTCACAGGGCGATCGCTCTTGCTTTGGGGAAATCCCATAATGCTATCTCGAAATTCCTCAAAGAGAATGGGTTAACTTTAGACCAGATTGTTGAACGAGTAAGTAAATATGCTTGTCAACCCACCCTATATAGCTCTAATAAGGCTCTGTTGACGCTTCGGCTGCGCTCAGCGTCAACACCGAGCGTAGCCGAGGTGTTGACACCTAATGGTTTAGTTAATGAGTTTAGGGATCTTCTCAATCTAGATTTGGTTACTTTGGCTAAAGAGGTGATCAATGCTATCTGTGTCTTGGGTTGGGATGATTTTCTGCGATATTTGTTCGATGGTTGGTCAAAGCCGTTGCAGTGTAAGGTCTTGGGGCTTCTTTGGGGAGTCGTAGATGGGGTCTTACAGGTGTCTGATTCAGGCTGAGGCATTGTCTTTCCTGTGCTCTTTCTCATCGACTAAGCTCAGTAACGACTCAGGTAACTCAACAAACTCTTAAGCTTAATTCATAATTGAGTCATTAATTTCTCAGATTACTCCCACATACTAAAAACATGAAATTAATTAAACATTTCTTTAATTGGAGTAATTCATCATGAAAACTTTTATTGTTAGTGGCTTATCTTCTTTAATCTTTGGTAGTTTTATTTCTTCTGTCTTCGCTAGTGAACTCGCAATGACCTCTAATTCTCAAACAGCTAATCAACCTTTTCTTGGTGCTGTTACCTTAGTTGGTCTTGCTAATCAAGGATTTTTAGCTGACCAAGGAATTCCTAGTCATTTAGCATTAGGCTTTGCTGTAAAATCTGGTAAAATTGATGGGTACACTTTAGTTAAAGCAGCAATTGAGTCTGGTCGTTTATCCCCTGATACTATTAATAACGCAACTTATTTATCCCAAGTCCAATTAGAATTATCACAATTGGATAAGAGTTAATTATTTTCTTAAATAAGCTCTAAGTAAAAAGGAAAATTAGAGCCAATCAGTTAAATTCCTACTGCTAAATAAAGAATAGTAGGAATTGAAAATTTCAAGAAATCGACAGAACCTTGAGGAGAATTATGAAAAGAGTCGTTTGGCTATTGTCAGCATTAACTTTGGCTATGAGTCCTACAGTAGTAAAAGCAGAAGATATTTTAAGGGGAGGAGAATTAATCGAAACAGGGAGCTTTATAGGGCAAAGCGGTCATACAGTAAGTGGGGAATTTCAAATAATTAAAAAAGGAGAAATTCATTATTTAGTTCTTCAAGATAATTTTAAATTTGATGGCGCACCTGATCCCAAAATTGGCTTTTCTAAAAATGATGAATTTAGTGAAGATACTCTATTTTCTGGGTTAAATTTAGATGCAGGAAAACAAATTTATCGTTTGCCGTTCGATTTCAACCCAGCTCAATACGATGAAGTGACACTTTGGTGTGACAAATTCAATGCCGATTTAGCAGAGGCGAAATATTAGAGATTGCTCAATAGATGGTCAACACTCAGCAGGAGTTGAAAGGCACTCAGCAGGAGGTTTCAGGTTTCTTGAAAGGAGGGAGTGCAAGCTCCCTCCAAACCCCTTTCTCCTTGAAAGGGGAGGCTTGTCAAAGGATTGCAGATTGCCGATTGTAGATTGTACCCACGACTGAAGTACGGGCGTTGCATCATTACGGGATGATCTGCTATTTTTAACTAGGGTTTGCTGAAGAAAGGATAGAACAGTGACTCTATGCACGTTACAGACCGATCTAGCGAAGGAAAAAGTGCAACAAAAAAACTTTCTATGGCCCCCAAAAAGCCCTAAAATTGGTAAAAGCCCCTTGCACTTGGTTTTTCAGAACAAATGTACCGTAAGAAATCGCGCTCGCTAGATAACATAGAAAACTTTGAATTATTGCCAGGAACCAAGTTATCGTCAGAAAATCGTTGGGTAATCATAGCGGAACTAATACCTTGGGAGGAGTTTGAAGAAGAATACGCCAAACAGTTTAAAATGGAAAAAAAGAAAAAGCCAAGAACGTATCGAAATATAGCAAGAAAAGAGTATTTAAGAATAGCTAAAAAACGTTGTTCTACTAAAAAAGAGAGAAGAGAAGCGATTAGAAAACAACTCAAGTATATTGAAAAGAATCTAGTCAGTATAGAGAAACTAATCTTAGAAGGAGCCACCCTAGATAGCCTAAATAAAAGACAAAGAAAGCTTCTGGGAGTTGTCAAAAAAGTCCATGAACAGCAACTCCAGATGTGGGAAAAAGAAACCAAAAGTGTTCCCCAAAGAATTGTCAGTATAACTCAACCGCATATTCGACCTATCGTGAGAGGAAAAGCAGGAAAACCCACAGAGTTTGGAGCCAAACTATCTATAAGTTGTATAGATGATTATATATTTTTAGATCGAATAAGTTGGGAAAACTATGTGACCACAATTCCCACAGCGTTTACTGCTAGGAAAATAGCGATCAATCTTAATTAATTCTTTCCCGTACCATTGATATTTATACTCTAGTTGTCGGTTAAATTCTCCCCAACTAGCGTCACTAATTGACCTAGCTAATTTATGGTTCTTTACCATATTTCTAATAGCTAAGTCTTCAATAGCAATCAGATCATTTTCTCGAACAAGCTTAGTGGTTAACTTGTGGAGAAAATCGGTACGGGAATCTTTTATTTGAGCGTGGATTTTAGCTACTTCTAACCTTGCTTTATAGCGATTGTTTGAGCCTTTGGTTTTCCGACTCAATGCTTTCTGCTTTCTTTTTAGCTTTTTATATAAGCGATTAAATTGTTTGGGGTTGGCTACTTTTTCCCCGTCGCTAGTAGTAATCAAGCTAGTAATCCCGACATCAATCCCTACTTGTTTACCTGTTTTTGGTAATGGCTTAATAGTCGGATCTTTAATTAAAATCGATACAAACCAGCGTCCCGATGGGTCAAGTTTCACTGTTACGGTAGAAGGCTTACAATCTTGAGGGAAAAAGCGACTCCAGACAATATTAAGAGGTTTTTTGCTTTTAGCTAAAAATAACTTACCATCCTTCCATTTGAAAGCTGATTTAGTAAATTCTGCACTCCCTCCATTACGTTTTTTCTTGAAGTTAGGGTATTTAGCTCGTTGAGCATGAAAGTTAGTAAAAGCGGAATCGATAGGCACGTTCTGTCATGCCTCACAGTTTAACATATATTCTGTGAGTATGCTAGACTAAAAGAGTAAAGCCGTCCTAAAAGCGCACCGCCCCGTCTGAGGTTCCCTCAGACATAGGGACGGAGCAAGAAGGACGGGGTTTCAGACCGCAATTTTTCGATTGATCATTCAACCCTACAAGTTGAGTTAGGCGATTCACAATATCCTTGTGTGTTAGAACCGAACGAAAGAATCTAACAGCATCATCGAAATTTTTGGGTTAACAAAAAATATTACTGAACAACTATTTTTATTTTAGAAGGAACTTCTATGTCTTTTGTAGGATTACACATTCACAGTGATTATAGTCTGCTTGATGGAGCGTCTCAACTAGATGCTTTAATTGAGCGAGCGGTAGAATTAGAAATGCCAGCGATCGCTCTAACGGATCATGGAGTGATGTATGGAGCGATCGAACTGATGAAAGTTTGCCGTAATAAGGGAATTAAACCCATTATTGGCAATGAAATGTATGTTATTAATGATGATATTGAAGTTAACAAACGCCACCGAAGATATCATCAAGTTGTCTTAGCAAAAAATACTCAAGGCTATAAAAATTTAGTCAAATTAACAAGTATATCCCATCTTAAAGGAATTCAAGGAAAGGGGATTTTTTCCCGTCCCTGTATCAATAAAGAATTACTAACCCAATATCATGAAGGGTTAATTGTTACCAGTGCTTGTTTAGGCGGAGAAATTCCCCAAAGAATTTTAGCGGGAGATTTAAAACAGGCCAAAGAAGTGGCTAAATGGTATAAAAAACTCTTTAAAGATGACTACTATTTAGAAATTCAAGATCATGGCTCTAAAGAAGATCGAATTGTTAACCGAGAACTTGTGAAAATTGCTCGTAATTTAGATATTAAAATTATTGCTACCAATGACTCCCATTTTATCTCTTGCTATGATGTAGAAGCCCATGATGCTTTACTTTGTATTCAAACAGGTAAATTAATTACAGAAGACAAACGTCTTAGATATAGTGGGACTGAATACCTAAAATCTGCCGCAGAAATGCGATTATTATTTCGAGATCATCTCCCGGATGATGTCATTGAAGAAGCTATTAATAATACCCTAGAAGTTGCTGATAAAATTGAACCTTATAAAAATATTTTTGGAGAACCTCGCATTCCTAATTATCCTGTTCCTCCAGGACATACTCCTGATAGTTATGTTGAAGAAATAACCTGGAAAGGGTTAATGGAACGGCTAAAATGTCGCTCCCGTGAAGAAATTCCTGAGGACTATAAAGAAAGATTAGAATATGAATTAAAGATGCTGCAAAGAATGGGATTTTCGACCTATTTCTTAGTAGTTTGGGATTATATTAAATATGCAAGAGATAACAATATTCCTGTAGGACCAGGAAGAGGATCGGCTGCGGGATCTTTAGTCGCTTATTGTTTAAAAATAACTAATATAGATCCGGTTCATCATGGTCTTTTATTTGAAAGATTTTTAAATCCTGAACGGAAATCGATGCCCGACATTGATACAGATTTTTGTATTGAAAGACGGGATGAAATGATTCAATATGTTACTGAAAAATATGGAGAAGCTAATGTTGCTCAAATTATTACTTTTAACAGAATGACTTCTAAAGCTGTTTTAAAAGATGTGGCTAGGGTGTTAAATATTCCCTATGCAGAATCCGATAAAATGGCGAAAATGATTCCAGTTTCAAGGGGAAAACCCACTAAATTAAAGGTAATGATTTCCGATGAAACTCCTTGTGTTGAATTCAAAGAAAAATACGATAATGACCCCGAAGTTCGCCGTTGGTTAGATATGGCAATTCGCATAGAAGGAACCAATAAAACTTTTGGAGTTCATGCAGCAGGGGTGGTTATTTCTTCGGAACCGTTAGATGAAGTTGTCCCTCTCCAAAAGAATAATGAAGGAGCAGTTATTACTCAATATTTTATGGAAGATTTGGAGTCCTTGGGATTACTAAAAATGGACTTTTTAGGATTACGAAACTTGACAACTATTCAGAGAACAGCAGATTTAATCAAGCAAAATAGAAATATAGATATAGATTTAGATCAATTACCCTTAGAGGAAAGAAAAGCTTTACAAATTATTGCTAAAGGAACTGCCAAAAAGCTTCCAGGTGATATAGAAAAAACCCATAAACTTTTAGAAAGAGGAGACTTAGAGGGAATTTTTCAGTTAGAATCATCGGGAATGAAGCAAATTGTTAAAGATTTAAAACCATCAGGAATTGAAGATATTTCTTCTATTTTAGCTCTTTATCGTCCTGGTCCTTTGGATGCGGGACTTATTCCTAAATTTATTGATCGTAAACATGGAAAAGAAGCGATTCAATATGAACATTCTCTATTAGAACCTATTCTTAAAGAAACCTATGCTGTCTTAGTTTATCAAGAACAAATTATGAAGATGGCACAAGATTTAGCCGGTTATTCTTTAGGAGAAGCCGACTTATTACGTCGAGCAATGGGAAAAAAGAAAATCTCAGAAATGAAAAAGCATCGAGAGATTTTTATTGATGGTTCTACTAAAAATGGGGTTCCTAGAGATGTAGCAGAAAATTTATACGAACAAATGGTTAAGTTTGCCGAATATTGCTTGAGTTATGACACAGAGATATTAACCGTAGAATATGGAGCAATTCCCATCGGTAAAGTGGTAGAAGAAAATCTTGATTGTACCGTTTATACTGTGGAGCAAAATGGCTTTGTTTATACCCAACCGATTCAACAATGGCATCCGCGAGGACAACAAGAAATCTTTGAATATTGTCTTGATGATGGTTCGATTATTCGAGCAACAAAAGATCATAAATTTATGACGACTGAAGGAGAAATGCTACCCATTCATAATATTTTTGAGCAAGGATTAGAGTTACAGCAAATATTTCTCTGAAAATAATCACTAATTGACTTAGAATTGTTTCAGCTAAAGGAATTTAACCCAAGTGGGTGAGCTACCTAGGGGAAGTACCCAACCACATCATTATCCTAAACTGAGGGTTAAGAAATTGCCTAGGAGCAAAAAAGCCATGGAAATATGAAAGTCTTTCACTTTTATTGCATAGATTAAGCAGGAGAACCCCTATGGAACTAATTTCCCTTACTCTTATTTTGGCTGGCACCTTTTTAGCTGATTATCTCCTTCACGGTTAGCGGAAAAGGTTCTCTCAGATTCTGGGTAACTTACTAAATTAATAACGTCGAAAAAATCCCCCGTCAAATCCAAGATGATGATGGGGGATTATGTTAACTCAATTATGAACTAGAGTTGAGACTATAAGGTACTCGAGTCTAAACTTTGTGCCGCCTCTGGGCTTAAAGGTAAATGTAACCCACACTCTTGTTTAAGTCCATGAAAACGGCCATCTCGTTCGCCTTCATCTTCTGCCATCATGGGACGACTTGAATGCCAATCTCCGACCGACACATATCCTTTGTCAAAATAAGGATGATAGGGCAGATCATGAGCGGTTAAATAGTGATAAATATCACGAGAATTCCAATTTAGGATTGGGTGAACTTTATAGAAGTTTCCCTGTAGTTCAACCTTTTCCAAAGACCTGCGATGATCGGTTTGATCCCGACGTAACCCTGCTAACCAAGCTGTTGCATTTAATTCAAGTAAAGCCCGTTGCATTGGTTCTACCTTACGAATCTGATCGTATTGATTGAGAGAATCTACATCTTTCTTATCCCAAAGCTTCCCATAGAGAGCTTCCATGCGGGCTGGAGTAAGGGGAGATTGATAGACCTTTAAATTGAGGTGTAATCGATTAGTTAGTTCTTCAGCAAAACGATAGGTTTCCGCCGGAAGATAGCCAGTATCAACCCAAATTATCGGAATGTGAGGCACAACTTGAGTAACTAAATGGAGCATAACTGCTGCTTGGATACCAAAGCTGGTACTCATTACTAACCCATCTCCGAAGGTAGTAGCAGACCATTCGACTAGGTTTTGCGCATTGGCCTCTGATAGGAGTTGATTAGTTGCTTGTAAATCAAGATCCGGTTTAGGGGATTGGGGACTGTGGCGAGGTGTAGAACCCTGAACGAAGGTAGCTTGGGTACCATTTACGGAGTGGAGCAAATCGATATGGGGCATTCGGTAACTGTTTCCCTGGCGTTCAACAATCTTGAAGTTGGGTAATCTTGGCCGTTAAAGTTGGGCAATCCCAATATATATGGGAGTATAACTACATTGTATCGTAGTTCTTAAAAGGACAACTCTCGTGGTTAATTCATTATTATTCTTTAAGATTGATACTGACTAAAATACTTGATCCATAGACCCAAGAGTCATTGAGCGATATGATTATCTAGAAACTGTAACAGATTTGAATTAGAGTTGACAGACATACTCAAATCAGTCATGTTACACAAAACACTTCATTGTGCTGTCAGGCAGCCAGTAGAAGTTTTAAGACCTCGGCTACGCTCGGTCTTAAATTAAGATACTTGTGGAGGGGAATCTGGACGAGGCGATCCTCCCAACTAACGGGGAGATCAACGAGACAAACCCAATGAAGCAAGAATCCCACGTGGTTAAACCCGTGGGAGTATCCATAGAGATAAATTCTAGGTTCAATTCAACAGTGGCAGCAGAGGGATGACTTACCACCGAGTATTAGTTAAACTAAGCGGCGAAGCCTTAATGGGTAACCTAGGCTATGGCATTGACCCTAAAGTGGTGGCCGAAATCGCTCAGGAAATTTCAGATGTCATTGAACATGGTACCCAATTAGCCATCGTTGTTGGCGGAGGGAATATCTTTCGTGGGGTCAAAGCGTCTTCAGCCGGAATGGATCGAGCAACAGCTGATTATATTGGCATGATTGCTACGGTTATGAATGCTATGACGTTGCAAGATGCCCTAGAACAAATGGGAATTCCAACGCGAGTCCTGACTGCGATCGCCATGCAGGAAGTCGCAGAACCCTATATCCGTCGTCGCGCCATCCGCCATCTCGAAAAGGGACGGGTGGTTATTTTTGGTGCTGGATCAGGGAATCCCTTTTTTACCACTGATACCACGGCCGCCCTCAGAGCAGCTGAAATTGATGCAGAAGTGGTCTTTAAGGCTACAAAAGTTGATGGGGTTTACGATAGTGATCCTCATGTTAATCCAAAGGCGCGTCGTTATCAAAGTCTTACCTATGGTCATGTGTTAGCTAATGACTTACGGGTAATGGATGGAACGGCGATCGCCCTTTGTAAAGAAAATAATATCCCAATCGTTGTCTTTAATCTGTCTGTTCGAGGTAATATTCTTCGGGCTATTAAAGGAGAAACGGTTGGAACACTTGTGGGAGGTTTCTGTGATGTTAGCTGAACTTGAAGATCATATGCAAAAATCTGTTGAGGCTACTCAACGGTCATTTAATACCATTCGGACCGGACGGGCGAATGCCTCTTTGTTAGATCGGGTGATGGTAGATTATTATGGGACGGAAACGCCCTTAAATCAATTAGCCAATATTGGAACTCCTGATGCTACCACTATCACCATACTCCCCTACGATAAGGGCAGTATGGGAGCCATTGAAAAGGCGATTACCCTCTCGGATATTGGTCTAACCCCCAATAATGATGGTAAAGTGATTCGTCTTAATATTCCCCCTCTAACGGAAGAACGTCGAAAAGAGTTAGTTAAATTGGCGGGAAAATTGGCTGAAGAAGGAAAGGTTTCCATACGAAATATCCGTCGAGATTCTATTGATACCGTTCGTAAACAAGAGAAAAATAATGATATTTCTGAAGACGAATCCCGTAATTTACAGGACGAAATTCAGAAAACAACTGATAAGTTTACGACAAAAATTGATGAGTTATTAAAGATTAAGGAAAAAGATATTATGACAGTTTAATTAGTCAAACCTTTCTATCTATTTGAAGTCAGCCTAAGTAGGGGCTTTAAAATGAAACCCCTACTAGATTAAGACGAAGTGCAGATCAATAAAGAGAAAATCCATCTAAAAATTAATTTAGTCGGGATGGCTTCAACATTAACAGTAACAGACAAGAAGCAGCCAAGGAGGTTAATTAATATCTATGAAATTTCGAGTGATCGCGACTATTTTAATTGCCTGTCTTCTATGGCTATCAAGTTGGTTAATGACTCCATCAGCAATAGCCTTAACTCCCATCAAACTATTTGATGTGGACTACCAAGATTGTCCTCCTGAATTAGCCGAAGGCAATGTTACCAGTGGAGGCTCAAGTTTACCTGCTAGTTGTTATATTGTTACTGGAAAAGCTAAAAACACATCTGGAAAAACTGTCTATGATGCGGATGTTTTTGGACGCATTCTGGATGCTAATAATGAGCCAGTCTTGCAAAACCGGAGTCGGGTGGGTTCAATTACTGAAGTCCCTCCAGGGGTCAGCGATTTTGAACTAAGGATTACTGTTCCAGCCAATCAACCAACCCCCCTTAAATTAAAGCAATTCAAAGCTTCTGGGTTTACCAGTAAAGTAACGCCTATTTTTTAAGCTTGACCCTAGAGGATAGCAGGGACTTGGGTAAGCATTGAGGAAATAAACTGCAGTGCCAAAATGGCTAGGATAGGAGACAGGTCTAAACCACCCAAGGGAGGGATAATAGACCGAAAAACATTGAGATAAGGGTCAGTAATTGGGCTTAGGAAAGCCATTGCGCTGTAAGCCCACTCAGCAGTTTGGAACCACGAGAGTAAGATTCTCACAAATATCAACAGTAAATAGATATTGATGGACTTGATCAAGGTTTCAATAATTAATGCGGCAGCCATAAGTTTCAATCTTCCTGGATTAGTTGATTACAATTATACAAATTGATCTTATCAGTTTTCTGAAAAAAGCCCCTAACCGATAAAGTATTCGGGGCTTCCATTAAAGGTAAGAGACTTCTGTACTGTCTTACAGGGGAAAAAGACGAACGAACTTATTCCCATTCGTAGCAACAACTTAGTTTCTAGGCTAATTTTGCTTTAACTAACGCTTGAACTTTTTTTCCGTCGGCTTTCCCTTTTAGCTGTTGCATCGCAGGTCCCATAACTTTCCCCATATCTTTAGGAGAAGTAGCACCGACATCTGCAATAATATCATCGATAATCTGACTAATTTCTTCTTCAGACGCTTGAGCAGGTAAATAGGTTTCGATAATGGCTAGTTCTTGTGCTTCTTTATCAGCCAGGTCATCTCGACCCCCTTGACGATACTGTTCTATCGAGTCCCGACGCTGTTTTGCTTGTTGCGCTAAAAGTTCAAGTTCCTGTTCTGAAGTTAAGGTTTCTTGTCCGTCAGGACGAACTGCAACCTCCTTTTCGAGGACAGCTTTTTTAATGCTTCTGATGGTTTCCAAGCGAATTTTGTCCTTCGCTTTCATAGCTGTTTTGATATCTTCAGTTAACCGTTCTTTAAGTCTTACTGACTCTGAGATTGACTCAGATCGTTTTTCGGCTTCAGAAGTCGGTTCTGCGGGTTCTTCTTTGACTTCCGCGATAGAGGTTTCTACTTCTAGTTCAGCAGTTGGTTCTTCCTCTACCTCCGGGACAGGAGTTTCTACTTCAGCTTTCGGTTCAGGTTCAGCAGTTGATTCTTCTTGTACTTCAGCAACAGGAGTTTCTACTTTAGCTTTCGGTTCAGGGTCAGCAGTTGATTCTTCTTGTACTTCCTCTACTTCCGGGACAGAGGTTTCTACTTCAGCTTCGGGAGTTGGTTCGATTTTCGATTTGGGAGGGTTAACTAAAGTCATTTCTTTAGTCTTTTTCTCCTTTAGTTTTGATTTCTCCAGAGAAGACGTTGTTGAACCAGAAACTAAGGAAGATAACTCTCCTGTTAAAGAAAGTTGCTTAATAATACCTTTATCGAGGTTGGTTTTATCTTTTTCTTGAGATAGTGCAACAATTTTTTTTGCTATTTGATTAGCAACGTTCTCAGCTTGCTCAAAAGAGGTAAAAGGTTCTTTTGCAAATTGCTTAACTAAAAGTTCTAATTCTTTATCCCCCGTGCGGGTACTAGGATTAATTCCATGGTTAGCAACTACTCTTCTGATTTTCTTTTTCAGAAACTTGACTAATTTAGTACCTTTAAGAACCTGTTGAGTCATTATTTTCTCTACCTCAATGTACATCTATAAAATTGCGCTTTCATGTTAAAGCAATTTGATAAAGTATAGATTAAGAAAACCTCGAAAATTTTTCAACTAAGTCAAGTCGATTTTTTATAAGTGAGTACATAAAATTAATTGCACATCAAGCTAGACTAAAAACCTGATTATATAAGCATTGTAGGAAATTAAAGTGTGCAATTAATTAAGTTTAGGTACTTATCTACATTTTTTAACTTTGTTGTTAACTATCTACTTATCTACTCACTAGGGGTGGTCGCTGTTGGAGGAGTCCCAAAAGGAACATCAACAAACCCTAGTTCATATAATTGCTGATAGCATTTTTTACCTAAATCAGTTGTGGGGTTTTGAGAACGAATAACTTGGATTAATAGGGGAACAGCCAATTCTGGTTTATCTTGCGCTCGGTGAACAAGGGCTAACTTATAGGTAGCTGAATCGCGCATTTGACCTGTTTTTAACGCGCTATTTCGTTGAGATTCATAAATATCACTATCAATTCCAGAAAAACTATTGGCTAATTGTAAATAGAAGTTGGATAACTGATTATAAATTTTGCGAGCTTGCTGAAGTTTACTAGCAGCTAAGTCATAGTTTTCACTATTAACAGCTTCATTGGCTTCTGAAATTAGTCTTTGAGCTCCTTGTAAGCTAAGCAAACTATCAGCTTGAGTTAGGGGACGCAAATTAGACGGGTCGCTGAGATCTTCCTCTGGGGTTTCTCCTTCATTGTCTGAGGTGGGTGATTCAGTAGCCTCCCCACTTTCAGAGTTGACAGAGGGCATTTGAGCCTGTACTGGACTTGATGGGATAATTAATACCAACAAGGTAACCATCAGACTATTAAAACTGAAGCAGCGTATTAACACCTTTAACATAACAGGACTCGCTCAAGCCGAGTTTGAGTAAAACAAATTATGAATACTTGAGATATGTTAACATTTGTTCTTACATTTTTACTTTTTAGTTAATCTTTTTACTGTTGATTAATCCTCCGAATCAAGAGGTAGCCTATAGGGAGAGGGAATTATCCTAGCCAATCAAGTGGATGGGTCAATTTAACTGTTCTTTAAGAATTTTGGCGATCGCCTTGGCGGCTCCTGGTTGTCCCCGGACTTGTAGTAAGCGATGGCGCATTTTCTCTAATTTAATAGGATTAGAAAGCCACTCTAAGACTAATTGGGCGACATCAGACGGTTGAAGTTCTCCCACTAATTCCGGCACAATTTCTTCGTTAGCCCAAATATTTGGCCAAGCAAATAGTCGTCCTTGTTTGAGTACCATTAAATTAATGGCTTTAGCCAAGCTTCCCCCGACTAAGGGCAAACTCGCTAAAATCCCCGGAATCCCATCCCAAGTCCGCATGGCATCTAGTTGTTGAGTCGGAAGTAAGACAATCATAGGAATGCCTAATGCTCCTAATTCGGCAGTGTTAGCCCCCACAGTCGTTAAAGCTAAACACGAGTGACACAGGTGATCATGGGCAGGAAAATGGGTAATTAATTCTACTTGGAGTCCGTTGGGGGTTTCAAGTCGGGGAGGTTGAGAAGAGTCAGAATTAGTCATCACTAATTTAGCACTGACTCCCCCCATCTTCATCACTAGAGGATTTCGATTAGGATCAGCAAAGGTAGCTAAGGAAGATAAATCTAAGGTAGGGGCAACAGGGAGAATAAAGCGGGTTTGAGGTCTTTTTTGATAAACTTCTTGGGCGATCGCTAAACATAAGGGAACCCCCTGCATCAATTTTCCCGGTTTTGACCCTGGTAGAATGCTGATGGTCGGTGAAGTAGGTAAATTAGGATATTGTGAATTTGTGGGAATAATATCTGCCATTAAATCCCCTACTACAGTCAATTTATGTTGATAAGGTCGGGGAATTGGCTTAATCACCTCTGCATTCATGACCCCAAAGTGATCAATCCAACGATACCAACGGGCTTCCCATTCAGCATAAATGACGGTGCGGTAGCCTAATCGTTTACCGAGTAGCACCGGATAAAATTGATCACCGCCTAGAAATAAGACAATTCCCTGTTGATGCCAGTTCCAATGATCAACTGTTTTGCCCCAGAGAAGAAAATCAAAAAAATGCTCACTTGACTGAACCCGATCAACTTCTGGGTAGCGACGGGCAATGGCGGCTTCTTGACCAGTAGCATGAGGACAAGGAGATAACATCACCGAAATTCGCAGTTGAGATCGATCCCAACCGAGGGTTTCTCGTATCGCTTTGACCACAGGACGTACCCAGGTGGTGACTTCTCCTGGCCCGTTAGACAAAATAAGAATATCAGCAGGTTGCATTGATAGTTGTTGATCCTTGTTTAGCACAATATCCCATTCTTCAATATTTTTAGCTTAGCGATCGCAGTTTCTCTTGACGTTTCGACACTCAGAGGATTGTCTTATTTCCTCCCCATTATGGCGAGCCATTTGCTATCCTAAGACCTAATGAGTGAATTTGCTTAATTTTCTCTTAAACCACTTTTAGCTAAAAAAACAAACTATGAATAAGAATCGTTTATTTATCCTCAATTTTCTTCCTAAGCGTCTTATTTCTGCCTTAGCTGTCTCTGGTTGTTTATTAACTGGCTTACAAGCTCTTACTTGGGCAGGAAGCAATCCTGGGTTAACCATTTTTAGTGGAGTTGAAGACCGTAAGGATATCCTTAATTATCATTTGGATTTTAATGGCCGCCCCAGACAGGTAGGGGAACGGTATAGACTATATGTTCCAGGGAAGAAGTTGACTCAAGGGGCAAGTAAATTTTTTATCTCTTACCTCGAAAGACCTGAATTTGATGGAAAATTTAATCTTGATAAAGTAGAAGTCCGTGTTGATGGCGAATCTTTACCCTTAAAAGAAGTATATTGGGATAAGGAAAGTCGCGTTGTTGAAATTGACTTAGAAACCCCGATCGAAGCTAGTAAAAAAGCAGAAATCGTTTTTTCTGGTGTAAAAAATCCTAGCAATGGAACTTATTATTTAATTTGTGATGTTCTCAGTTCAGGAGATATCCCCATTCGTATGTATGTGGGAACTTGGATTGTATCAATTGAAAGAGTGTAATTAGGCAATGACCCAAGTTTTTTGGGTGAAAATTAGATTATTTTAGCGGTCAACCATTGTTGACCATTTTTTGTTTTTTAATTACAATTCAATTCTTCCTTTAGCGTTATCAACTAAACCTACCATTAAGGTTAAATATTCTCTAAGTTGGCGGGTCATTAAAAAGTTTTCTCGAACAAACTCTTTAGCCTTTTTTCCCATGGCTTGTAACTGATCAGTTTGTTTTAATAAATAGCGAATACGCAATGCTGTTCCCTCTGGCGTATTAACCAAAAATCCTGTATGGTAATTGATTACTTGTAAACAAATTCCTCCTGTATTACCCCCAATAACGGGTTTTCCCTTCCACATCCCCTCAGTCACCGTTAAACCAAACCCTTCTTTAGTAGACTTTTGAATAATAATATCAGCCGCTCTTTGTAGGGCATTAATCGTACGATGAGCATCAGAAGGAAGGGACAATACATGAATATCCTTATCTCCATCAGCCGCCGCTTTAACCTCTTCTAAAACCAATTTTCCTTCAGGATCATCCGTGGCACTTCCTCCAGCTAAAACTAATTGTAAGGTAGGAATAAATTTAGTGGCTAATCGATAGGCTTGGATAACGCCTACAGGATCTTTAAAACGATCAAAACGGGAAATTTGAACCAATAAAGGACGCTGAAGATCAATCGAAAATTCCTGGCAAACTGACTCAATTTCTGCGGGATCAAGCTCTATATTTTTATCACTCAGGGGATCAATACTAGGAGGAACAATATATTCTCGATGGGGCAAATCTCTGGCAAAAGTAGCTAAGGAAAAAATACTGGCATTATAGGGAACTAAAAACGGTTTAAGGGTTCTCCAAACAGGACGATAAGGACGACTAGCATTAATATGACATCGCCATACCCATTTACCCTGACGTTGAGGAAAATATTTAATTAAAGCAGCCGGTTGGGGGTCATGAATAAACACAAACGGGGCAGATTCTAAAAGCGGTCGATATTCTTCGGCGTTTTGGGCATTTACCTGCTCATAATGTTGCCACCAATCATCAGAAATTTCTACAGATTTTCCTTGAAGGGCGTTGTGCATTTTTTTCGTCCCTTCAAAAAAATATTCATCTCCTCGAATCACCTCCCAACAAGCATCAATCCCCAATTCCCGCATTAACGGAACAAATTTAGTTAAAATCTCTGCCACACCTCCTCCCACGGCTGTAGAATTAATATGAACGACTTTCATCCCTTTAAGGGGTGCAGCGAGTTGCTTGAGATGGTCGATCGCTGATTCTCCACAGACTTGAGTGTAAGTATCGAGTAAATTCATGATCTTAACCTGATAAAAGACGATGGATTTCTGTGTTCTCGATTGTTGTCTCCTACCTCCTGCTTTTAACTTAATTCCCCACAACAATTATTAAAAATCTGAGTAAGCTGTTGACGAAGTTCGGTTAGGGTCGAAAAATAAAGATCGAGAGCCGCTAATTGTTGACAAATATCATCATATTTTCCATTAAATCCTGTTAACCAGGCACGAAAATCATCACTGCGATCGCTCAAACGTCGTCTGGCATCAATGAAATGATAGAAAATACTACTGGTAGATAGGTTTGGTAGCAACGTTGTTAGCTCTTCTGGTTGTTGAATTCGTTTATCGGTGTCAAAAACAACAATTTGAGACTCGATAAAAACAAAGGGTTCGGTGGCGAGTCGCCAGGGAAGAGATTCATTTTCATCCCAACGTTCTTCAATAATTTCAATTAATTCTTCTCGTAACTGTTCGAGGTTGGTATACTCACTAGGATCGACCATCGCTAAACGTTCAGCTAGTTTATCATCGTGAAGTCCCCGTCTAGCCCAAGCGGCAAAATCATTATTGTATTCTCGTTCCTCGAACAGAGGTTCTAGAAGACTTCCCCAGAAATGTTGATAAATACTATCCTCACTCACAATATTCAAGTCATCTCGTAATTCTTTGAGGTTAAATGCCCGTTTTCCCGTGGCAATGGCAATTAAGGCACAATCTTTGAGGACAAAAGGAGTTTGTTCTGTTGACTGCTTTTGAGTTGACTTCCTTTTAACATGATTAACCATACTTTTATCCTCCTTATCCTCCCGACACTTCCCAGACTTTCTCTAAATCACTCCATCTCGTTCTAACATCGCTAACAGATCTAAAACGACCCCATTAGTCCAACCGAAACCGATTTCATTGGAACTATAGCCAAAGAAAATCTCATCAGAGACATCGGCCGAGCATTTTTCGACATCGTACTTTTCTACTATCGTGCCACTGGTCAGAAATTCTTGAAGCACTAGCTTAATAAATTTAAAAGCAATGCGGTGAGCATCTTGAACAAAACCGTAGCGACGCAACCCATGAACCGCCATTAAATGTAGGGGAGCCCACCCAAAAGGAGCATCCCATTGATTCCCTGAGACGTGGGTACTGGTTAAAAGTCCTCCAGGAGCCTCAAATTTCGGTAAATTATTGGCTACCAATTGCGCTTGGGGGGGAGAAGCAATACCAGCCCAAAGGGGAAAAAAGGTGGTGGCAAATTCATAGGGACGACATTGGCTGGTGCGAAAATTGTAGTCAAAATAAAACCCCGATTTTTGCTCCCAAAGATACTGAGTAATGGCATTACGGCGATTTTTAGCGTGGTTAAGCCAATAGGGAACGGCATGATCGTAACCAAGTATCCGTTGTATCTCGGCTATATCTAACTCCATTTGATAAAGAAAGGAATTCAGACAAACGGGGGCATAGTGAATGATATCAATACTAAAAGGCCCAAAACGGTTCGTGGGATCAAACCCCGATTCTCGCATCGAGCGATCGCCTCGATAAAATAATTCAGTTAAGCAATCTTGATGGCGATCGTAATACAGACTGACATCGTAATCTTCAACATGGAAATGACGATAATATTCTTGAACTCGTTCATAATGGTTTCGTCCTGCGTCATCGAGTTCTGAACTCACTACTTCTGGGGCTGGCCCTGTCCCTAACGCATTATAGTGGGATAATCCGGTTGCTTGGTTGAGGTGTGGGGGAACCGTCCAGTAGAAATAATAACTTTCCACAGTCGGTAAAAGCGATCGCAACCACTCTACATCCTGGGTATGAGCAAATAAGCCTAAAATCATCAGCGTTAGCACGGGGGGTTGGGAACGGTTGAGCATATAGGTGCGATTTGCGTTGAGAATCGTTCCATAGTGTTCAATTTCGTAGATAAATTGGTCAACCATACTTTGGGCTAACTCGATTTCTCCATCATGGAGTAATCCCAGGTTAATGAAATAACTGTCCCACCCATAGAGTTCGTTAAATCGTCCCCCAGGAACGACATAGTCCCCAGGAAGGTAGAGGAGTCCATGTTCTTTGATTTGATCGACTTCTGGGGGTAAAATTCGCAGTTCAATTTCTTTAAATTCTTCTGGTGTTAGGACTTGACGCAGCGTTTTTTCCACCTGATCGTAATTTTCTTTGGCGGATAAGTAAACTGGTAGGGGATGATTCGCAATAGCTTCAATTTTGGGATCTTTAGCGGCTTGAACAAGATGCTGATGGGAGCGAGTGAGGGTTTTCCAGGTTTGCTTAATATAGTCTCTGAGAGGTTCAAGCTGTTGGAGAGAAAGAGATGACGGCTCAGAAAAAGAAAGGGAACTGCTCATAGTCTGGAAAATATGGAAATCTTGTTATTTTTATTATCCTCAATGTATCAATTAGATTAGTATATTTTTTGAAGGTGGGGAAATTTTAGTTTAAAAGTATCTGAATAACCAGAAAATTGTGGTAATGGGTGAAGACACAAATCAGAAAATCTATAAAACCCGTGATATTGTTCAATATTATGGGCAGTTACGTCAGCTACAGCCCGCAGAGCAGACAGTTCTCAATTTTTTCCAAAAACAATTATCTTCTATGACTATGCTCGATATTGGGGTAGGAGGAGGGCGCACCACGCAACATTTTGCTCCAATGGTCAAAAAATACATCGGTATTGATTATTCTCGTGAAATGATTGCTGCTTGTCAGAATCGATTTAACTTAACGACTAAGACTATTTCATTTGATGTCTGTGATGCTAGGGATTTAAGTCAATTTGAAGATAATTCTTTTGATTTGATTTTATTTAGTTTTAATGGCATTGACTATATTTCTCACGATCAACGATTGCAAGTGTTTCAAGAAATTTATCGGGTTGGGAAATCGGGAGGCTATTTTTTCTTTTCTAGTCATAATCTTCAAGGAATTGAGCGAGAATTTTATTGGAGAAATCAGCTTAGTTTTAACCCATTTACAACCTATGTTAATGGAATTATGTTTGCTTTTCTCCGTTTTTTTAATCGATCAATTAATTATACTCAACTTAAAGCGTCTAATTTTGCCATCCTCAGAGATGAATCCCATAATTTCCGTTTAAAAACCTATTATATTAGACCAACGGAGCAAATTAAACAATTAGACTCTAATTTTAGAGAAATTAAAGTTTATTCATGGAAAACGGGTCAAGAAATCCCGAGCAAAAATGACCTAATTACCAATTCTGATATGTGGCTTTACTATCTATGTCTAATTGATAAAAATTTTGAAGAAACTAATCAAGAAATTGGTTTATAAACTCAATAAACCCTAGGAATAAAAACCTTAAATTCTCAACGTTAATCGATCTAAATAAAGATTGCTTATTTTCTCGAACCTTAAGTCAAAAAAAGCGGGCTTTATTCTTGTCTAAATAGATTTTTTTACTTTAAAATAATCAGCTAATTACAATCATAAAATTATAAGGGTAGAGACACTATTAGGAATGTCTCTACAAGCAAGAGATTTAATCGTTAAATCTCTAGTGTTCTAACTTTTGGTAACTATTGAACCATCGGTTCAGAATCTGTTTCTTCAGAAGAATTGGAGTCGGAAGTGGGAAAAGCCTTCGGACTAGATTTTAGGGTTTCTTCTGATTCAGAAGTGGAAGTTTCTGAGGGATCTTCTTCAATAATGGTGAGATTTTCTTGAGAAGCATCAGCTTCATCCGATTCTACTTCAGTTTCCTCTAAGATAGTCGTTTCTTTTTTATCAGAAATAGAAGAAGGAGAGTCGGAAGTCATGTCATCTGAGGAGGTTTCAGAAGGGGTTGCTGAAGGATTTTCTATAGTTCCCTCGAAATCAGTTTCTTGGGCAATTATGGGCAAACTTAAGGTGATCGCACTAACAAAGGCTAAAACTCCTGTTCCTATAAAACGTATTGATTGTAGTTTCATAACAGACTCCTTGCTATTGATTGTTTGGAGAGGATTTAACTAAATTCCTACAAGTAATTAATTTTTATCAAACCGCAACAAAGTCAAAAATTCGATAAGTTATCCATCAGTTTACTGAAGCTAAAATTTAAAGAAATCGGAAGTTAAAGAACGTTCCGAGTTCATTACGGATAAAGTTCTAGAATTTTGGGTAAAATCCCAACCAATCAATTAACGTTCACTTTCTATAAACTGGTGATTTACTGTTTCGTCTAGTAAACCCGTGTACTAGCGTGACTGAACTCATTGTCAGTTCCTTAATTGTAAAGATTTGTTGCCGATTTTTGATTGAGTTGCTAAGCTATGTCTAACGAGGTCAATCTAGTCAACTCTCGTATCAAGGAGACATATTATCAATGCTCTACAACAACCAATACTTAGTCTCTTGTACTGTGCCATCTGTCGAGTAGTGACAGCTTTTTAGACCAAAGATTTTTCTGGGAGAAAAGAAAGAAGTTACGACGCAATAATCAACAAGACTCCTAACCTCTGTACGAACCAGTGTTTATCCTTTTTATTAGGTCGAGTTAAAGAAAGGATGTACTAAAAATAGGTTCTCAAGTTAAACAGTCCCATCAAGCAGTTATTATCTGGTAAATCATCAGTTTTATCCCTCGAAGACCCCTGTCTTCCTTGATAGATAAACGACTTTAATAGTGAGTTTCCCCTTAACACATTCCGAATAATTGTTGAGTGTTGATCTATTGAAAATTTTTCTTTCGATCTAACTTCTTCCCAATTCTCTCACAGTGCAATCACAGACCAACTTATCTTGTCTTATCTAGAGTAAGGATGCAGTCTTCGTGCGCCTAACCTTTGAGACTTTCCATTGAGTGAGGTGTTAAATATGAGATTTTTAGGAAAAACTGGACTGGTAACAGGGGCTTCCCGTGGTATTGGACGGGCGATCGCCTTTGAATTAGCCCGCTATGGCTTTAAACGCCTGTTATTAGTAGCTCGTGATGCGGCACAATTGGCTTGTGTGGCTACAGATATCGAAACAATGGGAGTAGAAGTCATAATTCTCCCCCTAGACCTCACCCAATTGCCTGTCGTTAATAAGACTATTAGCCAAGCTTGGCGAGACTATGGCCCTATCGATCTCCTGGTTAACTGTGCCGGCGTAGCTCATCAAACTTCTTTTTTGATGTCCCAAGTGTCTCAAGTCAAAAATGAACTGGCTGTCAATTTAATGGGAACCTATGGCATTACTCGGGTTGTGGCGCGACGCATGGCTCAACAAAAACAGGGAACTATTGTCAATGTTTCAAGCTTGATGGGAAAAATTGCTGCTCCCACTATGGCCACTTATTCCGCAACAAAATTCGCTCTTTTGGGCTTTACTCAAGCCTTACGGGGAGAACTCGCTCCTTACAATATCAAAGTAGTCGCTTTGCTTCCTTCTTTAACTGATACGGATATGGTGCGAGGGTTAAAGTTATTTCGCTCGATGAAACCTGTTTCTGCTGAAAACGTTGCCCAAGCTTTGGTAAAAGGACTGCAAAAAGACTCCCCAGAAATTCTCGTAGGATGGCAAAGCTATTTAGCTGTCTGGTGTCAACGATTAGCTCCTTGGCTGATGGAAAAAATTACCGTTATGGCCGCGCCTGTGTCTCGGCTACCTCAAGTTCCTCAATGGAGACGTTTTGAACTAACCCGATAACGATAACAGATTAACCTGCTACTCTATTGTCTTTTTCCCAGGGTTTACCTGGGAAATCACTTTTAGCAGAAACAAGATCACACTTTAAATGTGATCTTAATCCTTGAGGATAGTTGATCAATCCCATACTATAAAAATATTGGAATTCAAAAATGAGGTGTATATAACTCAAATTATGTATTGTTATTAGTTATCTAGTTTGGGTTATAGAACTATCTTTTTTGAACAAAAAAAGTTTTTAAAATACTACCTTTACAACACTTTCTCTTCATTGAGAGAGTATTTTTTTTGCCAGACTTAAAAAGACTATCGATAAGATAAAACGACCCCAAATCCTACAAGTGATGAGATGAGTTTGATCTGTGATGGCTTAATTTTTTGACTATAAATTTTTGACTCTAAATAAATTGGACAACCCCAAGAGTTGCCCAACTGACTCCTTACGCTTTCCGAGAATAATACTCAACCACCAACAATTCATTAATTTGTAAAGCTATCCATTCCCGTTCGATAACTCCATTAACCTTCCCTGTCAAGGTATTTTTATCAAATTCTAAATGACTCGGAAGGTTAGCTAGACCAGGGTACTCCATATTCGCCTCAACCAAGCGACGAGAACGATCCTGATTACGAACTGCGATCACATCTCCAGGACGACACTGATAACTAGGAATATCGACAATTCCACCATTGACAGTAACATGACCGTGAGAGACTAATTGACGCGCCCCAGGGATTGTTCCAGCCATTCCTAAGCGAAAAACTGTATTATCCAAGCGCATTTCTAGTAGTTCTAGCAGTTTTTGACCAGTAGAACCTGTTGCTTTACGGGCTTTTTTGACATACCGAACTAGCTGCTTTTCGGTTACGCCGTAATTGAAACGTAGTTTTTGCTTTTCTTCAAGGCGGATGGCGTATTCTGAACGCTTTCTACGTCCTTGTCCATGTTGACCGGGGGGATAGTCGCGACGGGCGGTTTTACGACTTAAGCCAGGAAGTTCTCCTAACCGCCTTACAATTCTTAGGCGTGGTCCTCTATAGCGAGACATATAATTTATTTTCTCCTAATACGCAATTATTCCAAAACTATTATTATACAATACTTTTATTTTGTTTTGTAGACCCACGAATGGGTGTGGGTTAAAGGGTATGGCCTCTGATCAGAAGTTGAGGTCATCATGGTCTGAGAGACTGTTTTTTGACTCAAAATAGAGATGACTATGATATATTCAGAATCGAAGGTAAATATTAAAGCTTGCCCAAGGGTTAGCAAAATGGAGGACACTTAAAGCTTATGACGACAGAAGGATGCTTGCGCGTTGGGGTAAGTGCCCCTGATTTTACAGCAACAGCTGTTATTGATCAGGAGTTTCAGACAAAAAAACTCTCTAGCTATCGTGGAAAATATGTTGTCTTGTTTTTCTATCCCCTAGATTTTACCTTTGTTTGCCCCACAGAGATTATTGCTTTTAGCGATCGCTATGAAGAATTTTCCAAGCTTAACACAGAAATTTTAGGGGTATCGGTAGATAGTGAGTTTTCTCACCTGGCTTGGATTCAAACTGATCGTAAAGAAGGGGGAATTGGTGATATTAATTATCCCTTGATTTCTGATATCAAAAAAGAAATTAGCTTAGCTTACAATGTATTAGAGCCAGATGCAGGAGTCGCCTTAAGGGGACTATTTATCATCGATAAAGAAGGAATTATTCAACATTCAACCATTAACAATCTCTCCTTTGGTCGCAGCGTTGACGAAACTTTACGGACTCTAAAAGCGATTCAGCACGTTCAAAGTCACCCCGATGAAGTTTGTCCAGCCGGTTGGAAGGAAGGCGACAGAACCATGATTCCTGACCCTGTTAAAGCGAAAGTCTATTTTTCGGCTATTTAGTCTCTGGTTTATCTATTAGCATTAATCGATCACAAAAGAAACGGAGTTTTTCTCTAGGAAGCTTAGTCAAATAATTTTAACGTCGAGTAGAGTTATTTTTGAATAGATAATGTTAACTTCTACAGATTTTACTGGGTTAATAAATAAGCGTTTTTTTGGGAACTTTTTACCAATTCCTGCTAATAATTGTTTACCTTTAGGAGCCACTGCCCCCGATTTTATTTTACCAGATATTACCCACAACCGACTGCTTAGACTCTCGGATTGCTGGAAACAAAAGCCTGTTATCTTAGCCTTTACAAGGATATTTACTGAAAAACAATATTGTCCTTTTTGTTATCCTCATATTATCGCCCTTAACCAATACTATGAAAAGTTTGTTGAGCAGGGAATTGAGGTATTAATGATTACCAGTACCGCTCAAAAACAAAGTCAAATTGTGGTTAGAGATTTAGAATTAAAAATCCCATTATTGAGTAATCCTGATTGTCAAGTTTTTCGGAGGTATCATACGGGACAAGCCTTGGGCGCGCCCCTTCCTGCACAATTCATCTTAGATAAAATGGGAAAAATACAATACAAACATTTATTCTCTTTTCTTAATCCTAATGCTAGTGTTGAGGAGCTTTTGAGCAAGGTTTAGTTTTCTGTCCTTTATAAAAGAGCAGTGTGGAAAAGGGGAATTAGTGACTTGAGAATGCTTAAATTATTTGGTTAATTTTTGTTCTAGTTTACGGCTTGCTACTGACATAGAATAACAAAATACCCAATAAATTGCAGCAATAAATAAATAAACTTCGGCGTAACGACCAATAAATTTAGGATTAGCGAGAATTGATTGAGACATACCTAATAAATCTACTAATCCAACAATAGCGAGTAACGAAGTATCCTTGAATAAGCTAATAAATTGACCGACAATGGCAGGAATAACTGCTTTTAATGCCTGGGGTAAAACAACGAAAGTTAACACAAAAATCGGATTTAATCCCAAGGCTTTTGCTGCTTCTATTTGTCCTTTGGGAATAGATTGTAACCCTCCTCGAACATTTTCTGCTAAATAAGCCGCACTAAACAACGTTAACCCTGCGATCGCTCGAATTACTCGATCAACTCGTACATCCATTGGTAAAACTAAAGGTAACATAACCTGAGCCATAAAGAGGATACCAATCAGGGGTAAACCACGAATTAATTCTATATAAGTAATAGATAACCATCGAATTACAAGTAAATCACTTTGCCGTCCTAGGGCTAATAAAACCCCAAAAGGAAAAGATAATATAATACTCACAATAGCAGTTAATAAAGTCAGAATTAATCCACTCAAATCGTCTAATCTAACTGTCTGGAGAAATAGTCCCCCTTGGAGTAACCACAAAAGCACAAAAAAGGTGAGCAACCAAATCAATCCTAACCAAGTTCCTAAATGAGGCAATTTTTGTCCGATTTGTTGTCCGCCTAAAGCACTGATAGGTAATAAAATTAGTAATCCTAAAAGTATCATACTAGATTGAATACTAATAGGAATAGCTAATAGGGAACACACAACTGCCAACACAGCAAAAAAACTTATAATAAATGGATTAAATAACTTTATTTTGCAGTATAAAATTCCCCAAGACAAGCCTCCTAAAGTAATAATTATTCCTAAACTTAACCAAGTGCGCCATAATAAATCGATTGGATATCTTCCTACGAAAAACAAACGTAAATTTGCTCCAATAACTCCCCATTTTGCTTGAGTAAAAGACCAATGAAATAAACCTGAACTGATCCAATATAACAAGAGAAGACTAAGTATAGTAAGAAGACTATTGTACCAGTTACTAAAAAGATTTTTCTTGATCCAGGTTAAGAGACTAATACGATAAACAGGAGGAAGAATAGGATTAGGCATAAGTAAAGTTCAACATTAATCTAATCGATTATAAAACAAAATCAATTATCATATAACCTTGATTGATTATCCATTCTAGTTACCTATTTTAGAAATGAATCCAGTTTGCTCTGAACTTTCTTTATTTTCTGTCTAACCGTGAGGATCTATAACTGGATCTAGCTTTTACATTCCATATTCTAATTGACTGATTCTACATTCAGAACTAACTACTTAACTTTTAAGATAAAGGTAATTAATCTATTTTTTGTCAGAGATTTTGTTATGCTTTTCCTAAAAAGTATAGAGTTGTATAGATTTATTACTTAAAGATATCAATAATTATCGACATTTTACTATTTTTTCCTGTTATTTTAAGAGCTAAACTATCAATAGCTAATGATTCCAGATGAATTATTATAAATATCTAAAGAATTCAGAAAAAGCTCAGGTTCTGTGGCAATAATGAGAATTGCTCCTCTTAAATTGTATAGGAAGTTACGATTATGGCTCTCCAATTAGGTGATGTTGTTCCAGATTTTACCCAAGAGTCCAGTGAAGGAACGATTTCCTTCCATGAATGGGCTGGAGATAGCTGGGTTGTTCTTTTTTCTCATCCAGCCGATTATACTCCCGTTTGTACCACAGAATTAGGGGCGGTTGCTAGTCTCAAATCAGAATTTGACAAACGTAATGTCCAAGTTTTAGCGTTAAGTGTTGATGATGTAGAATCCCATAAAGGTTGGATTAACGACATTAATGAGACTCAGAATACCACTGTCAATTATCCTATTTTGGCTGATCCTGATCGCAAGGTTGCTGACTTGTACGGAATGATCCATCCTAATTCCCTTAATAACCTAACGGTGCGTTCAGTTTTTATTATCGACCCCAACAAAAAACTACGCTTGATGATTACCTATCCAGCAAGTACGGGACGTAATTTTGATGAAATTCTGCGTGTGATTGATTCGTTGCAATTAACGGATTATCATCAAGTTGCAACCCCTGTTAACTGGAAAGACGGAGATGATTGTGTGGTTGTTCCTTCCATTTCTACAGAAGAAGCTAAGAAGAAATTTCCTAAAGGCGTTACGGAAGTTAAGCCATATTTGCGGATGACTCCCCAACCTAATAAGTAAGGAATCATAAAAATTAGGGGTGGGTATTTCCCACCTCATATTTAATAGTTAATAGTTGATAAAATTCCAAAAAGAGAAGGTATTACTTCGGTGAATAGATTAATATAAATTGTCAATAAGTTTTTCAAGAACACGATAAAAATCGATTGATCTTAAATAGACTAATATCGTATTCAGTTTTCCTTTGAATAATTAAATCTTTGAGTATTTTCCCTATCAATGTTGTAAACTTAAAACCATGTCCTGAAAATCCAGCAGCAATCAGAATATTAGGGTTTTGTGGATGGTAATCAATAATAAAATGTTTATCAGGAGTCATGGTATATAAACAGCGTCGAGTGGATATTAATTCCCCACTAGCATCAGGTAAATATTGATTTAAAAATACTTGTATGTTTTTTATCCATTTCTGGGAGGGTTGATAGTCCACTTCATTAACATTTTCAACTGTATCCCAACCATAAAAAGTAGAAATTTTAAACCCTTCATGATCACAACTAGGAAGTCCATAGGGAAACTCTCCATAGTCTCCTGTTAAATGCGCTAAAAATATTGGGAATTTTCCTGGTTTAAAGTTATCTGAGTTTTGGCATTTAAAAAATCCGATTTGACAAGGCATAATCGTTAAAGGTAAGCTTAAACCTGTCTTTTCTACAAGTTGTTTTGTCCAACTTCCTGCTGTTATAATTAATTTAGCACAGGAATAGTTATCATTCTGGGTTTTAATCGTAATACTATTAGACTCGGTTTTAATATTAGTAACCGTAGTATTATCTTTGATAATTGCTCCTTGTTTTTTAGCTAATTTAAGATGAGATAATACACATCGAGAAGCTTTAAGAATCCCTGTCTCTTCTTGATAAACTCCTCCCATTTCATCAGAAAGATTAAATTGAGGAAATCTTTGTTCAAGTTCTTTGTAAGTTAATTGTTCATAGGGAATATTATTGTGTGCCATAGTGCTTACAAGTCGCTGTAAACTAGAACTGTCTAGTCTACCAAAATCGAGTTCTCCTGTTTTAATATAAAGGGTTTCTTTGGCTTCTTCTTGTAATGAAAACCATAGGGGATAAGCGGATTTAATTAAGTTAATATAAATAGGGTTATCGTAAGCATAACGAATGACTCGTGAGTAGCCATAAGAACTTCCTTTTTGATGATTAATTTCAAATTGTTCAAGAAGAAGAACTCGCAGTTTTTGTTTTGTTAAATAATAGGCTGCCGCGCTACCAGCCGCACCGCCTCCTATAACAATTACATCAAAGTTATTCATTTTTATTTAATTAAAAATAATTGATTAGGGCTTATATTATATCATTTTTAAAATAGTCCATAACTGCCTGGGCAATAACTTCATCCCCATCTTTTTTTAAGGTTATATTTGTTAAAGGTTGGCTAGGATCTTCCAGGAAGAATTCCCAATTGTCTTGATAAAATTGTTCAGTCTCAATAATTTGATGATAGGAATAATTTCGGATCCCTTCTAAAAGGACAGAAGCTTCAGCAAAATCGTTTCTGGTTAAGGAAATAATGGGAACATCTAAGCGCATTGCTTCGGAAAAGGTACTAAACCCAGGTTTAGAAAATACTCTTCCACATAAAGGCATAAAATCTACAGGACGATAAGCATTATCAGTAACTTTGATTAAATTCGGTAAATCGGGGGCTTGACGATCAAAGGTGATAAATTGCCAATTTGGAAAGTTAGTTAAATTTTGATAAGGAATCGCCTCTAATCCCAAACCGCCAAATGTTAACAAAATAATTTTCTCTTGAGGGGCAGTTAAGTTGAATTTTTGTCGTAATTCTGCTTCACTATAATTAGGATTTCCTCCAGTTAATCCCACATCAATAATATTATTAAATGCCGTCATCGGTTCAGCCATTGGAAGACGAAATAAGCGATCGCATTGTTGATAACATTGGCTAATCCAATCAGTAATTTCTTGAAATTGTTCTCCCCATGCTTGATAAATAAAATCCCAACCAAAATTACTCATCATCCAACAAGGAATCCCCGCAGCCTTTGCTATGGGAGCAATTAAAGGTGGTATATCGGCTAAAATAAGGTCTACCTTATTTGTTTTAATAAAGTTAACTTCTGAAGCAATTAAAGCATTCTTTTTTCTGAAAATTTCTTGCCATTTTTGCAGGGTTGCGTCTTTGTTCATTCTCAAACTATCAGATTGAATCACCCCTATATCAAAAGCTCGTGGACGATGAATAAAATTCCCTTCAATATAAGATTCTAGTAACCAACGAGGGGCAGTTGTAACTAGAATTAATAACGCATTAGGATTAAGTTTTTGAATAGCGGCGGCTACTGAACAGATGCGGACAGCATGGCCAAAACCATGACCTGTTGCAGCTAAATAAATTATCGGTTGAGATTTACTCATTGTGTTCTTTTTCCAATCTGATACAATTGACTTTTTAGTTATATAAAATTTGTCCTAACTTATGGTTATGATTTTGCTATTACTAAATTATTTTAAACTTAATTATGCTCTTCTTCACTCCTTATAATTTTACTAGCTTCTTGAATATTTAAGTCTAATACTTCATATTATAATTAACTGTTTAGATTCTCGCTCTTTAATATCAGCAAAAATATCATGAAAACTCATTTTATCTAAACATTGATGACACTCTTCAGTTAACGTTAGATAAAGCCCGTAACCAGTTCTAGGGTAAGTAATCAGGATTCAGCACTTGGTCAGGAGTGAAAGGAGATTTCGCAGGAAAGGTATCAAGAGGTAATCCAGTTTCATCGGCGGCCTGTTCTCTGCTATCTTGATAAGACTCATCAAAAACTAAGGCAAAATAATTTTTTAAACTAGGACTAGCTCGAAAATCATCTCTTAATCTACGGCGATGCTCTCTGATACTAGCTTTCCAACTATTCGTTCTTTTCTGGGGCTGATACTTGTATTTGAGTAAATGGAGTAAGACAACAATTAAATTACTTTTGATTGCTTTCTTCTCACTTCTGCCCATATCGCTGATTTCTTCAACTAAGTTAGCTGTATCTACCTCAGAAAATTTACCTTCAGAGATTAATTGGGCAGTATGTTCTAACCAAAGATAATAATCGCGTTCGTAAAGATTATCTGTATTAGTCGTTGATGACAAAGGATTATTGGAACAGTTTAAATACAGCATTCACTTGTTTTCCAGATACTTCTTGTGGTTGCTTCTCATGTCCATCACGTATATATAGTTTATCGTCATACCATACAGGTTCATCTCCTGCTTGTATTGTACACATTAAGACTGTATGATCTTTATAAGTAATAGGTGTTAAATTTGTATTAATACTTGTTTTCAGCCATTCAGGTAATTTTGATTTTCTAATTTTTCTACTAATTAACATAATATAATCATCCAAACTCATATTGTTTATCTTTGCCTCTCTTTCTAAACCAACAATACCAAAATAACCAACTCTAGGAGCAATAATATTATCTAATTTTTCTATTTTTTGCGTATCTGTCTCTTTGTCAGTAACTCCGATAAATATATAACCCTTTTTCCCTTTGCCTAAATTTGCCATCGCAGAAAAGTTTTGACAAATTTTTTCAAAGCTGTCTTGATTAAATTCTCTATTTTTTGGGTTTAAACTAATAAGTCCTTGTTTAAAATCATAACTTGGAGCTTCTGTTTTTGAAAGTCTTAAATAATTTTCAAAGTCTATAGTATGTGATCCACTACTACGAATTTTAGAACTACAAGCCTTAAAATATTTTTCAATTAATCCTCTTGTAAGATCGATATTATGGATTCTATTTTCCGTTGTAATACTTGAACTCATTTTTAACTTAGCTATTAAACCTTCAACAGCTTCAAAGATTTTTTGATAAATAAAAGGTTCTTTTTCTTGTTGTATAATCAATTCATAAAAAGCCATAAATAAAGTATAAAAAGGCTCCTTTACAGGATTAGTTGTTCCACCACTACGGCTTAATGTTTTTCTTAAAAAATTCCTATCATTATTTGGTTCTACTGACGAAATTGAATTTTTAATATATGAAATTACTGTTTTTACATCTGTCTTTAGATTATCTAAACCATACTTTGATACAGCTATTTCTATCTCATCTAATTTACTATTATCAGCTTTACCGTAGTACGCATCAAAATTCTCTTTTTTAGCAGCAAAGGGTTTACCTAAAGCTATTGATAAAATTAAATCGGCTAATAGTTGCTCGTCAGAACTATCTCTAAGATCTCGATTTCTAATAATTCCCTGATAACACCAAAATGTATCTTCTGCTGACACTCCATATCCTAAATCAACAGACTTAAAATCAATACTAATTTCTGGCATCTCGGTTAAAGGTATAATTTCTCTGGATACATCTCCTCGAATTTCAGAAGCTAAAGTTCTTACTAATTCAGAAAAACTTGTTGTTACACCAGCTTGTCTAACTTCTTGTGGTGACAAATGCTTTCCATTTGAATTAATCCTATCAAAAACATTTTCAATATCTCTTGTAGATTGCGGTTCATAAAATGTCACAGCTAGTGAATATTCTAAAAAACTGACGCATTTATCGGAGTCAAATAAATTTTCTTTCTTAACTTGAACAGCTTTGAAAACACCTTTTTTACTTAATTCATTAGCGAGTGGATGCTGTGACACATCAAAGAATTTTTCATTAACAGAAAACTGATTTTCAATGAAACTACATATTGCGTTTAATCGTTGCATTCCATCAATAATTTCATAGGCATTTTCGTCTTTTTCTGATTTGCCCAATAAAATTAAAGGAATCGGATAATTTAAAAAAATACTTTCAATTAAAGATGCTTTTTCTTCTTTTGTCCATACAAGTTTACGTTGATATCGTCGGTTAACTATTAATTTTTTATTTCTGTAAAGACGATACAATTCTAATATACTCATTCCTTTTGGTGTAATACTCATAATCGATCCTCGAAAAGATAAAATATTTAACTATTTGAGACATCAATAACATTGATTGAATTAACTTTTTGGTGATGGTAACGGAATCTCTTTCTTTTCACTATAATAAACCGTTTCTATCCATAATTCCCTTGCTTCTTCAATGTTAATAACAACTTCTTCTAAGGTTTCTCCTTGAGTCATACATCCTGGTAAGTCAGTAATTAAAGCGGCATATCCTTCCTCATCTTCAGGAAAAATTGAGATAGGATATTTTAGAGATAAAAAATACTCTAAAGATGGACGTTCTAACTTTTTATTGACTGTCATCTTTCCAATTCGCTAAATCTAATAACTTAATGATTTCTTCTATATAAGTTCGTTTAACTTTTTTCCCTCCTTTTTTGGGAATAATAATGACATTTCCTGCATTATTTTCAAAGGCGTGATGACTTCCTCTAGAACGAGTTTCAACATAACCGAATGCTTCTAAGATATATCTTAAGTCGTCAAAACGGACTTCTGGAGGACGAGAGAGAAATTTTTGGATTAATTTACTTTAGTTTACCCACTTTTAAAAGTTAAGGTGGGCATTGCCCACCCTACTATTTTATTCTACTCCTTCAATTCTGTCCTCAACCTCCTGATACAATTCCTGTAACCTTTCTAAGTTTTCTTCTGAGGTTTCCCAATAACCTCGTCCATTAACTTCGAGTAAAGTTCCAACCATTTTACGGAAAGAATTAGGGTTTAAATTCATCAGACGTTTACACATTTCCTCGTCTTCAATGAAGGTAGTATTCACGTCTTCATACACCCAATTATCCACCGCGTCAGCAGTTGCACTCCATCCCATTGTATTCACTAACCGCTTAGAAAGTTCCCTCACACCTTCGTAACCATGAGATAACATTCCTTCGTACCATTTAGGGTTTAATAATTTGGTACGCGCGTCTAAGCGGACGGTTTCTGATAATGTCCGAACTTGTGCATTTGCGGTAGTTGTATCGGCAATATAAGAAGCGGGTTTTTTACCATCTTCCCGTAAACTAGAGACAACTTTTGTGGGATCAGAGTCAAAATAATGGGAGACATCCGTTAAGCTAATTTCCGATGAATCTAAGTTTTGGAAAGTTGCATCGGCAGTTTTTAAGGCCGACTCAAACACTTTTCGGTTATCTTTCATGATACCAGGATTGTCTGAATCAAAGGCAAATCCTTTGCGGTTGAGATACATATCTTGTAACTCTTTTTCTTCTTCCCAACTGCTGTTTTCAACCGCTAAGTTTACGTTAGAAGAGTAGGAACCTGAAGCATTAGAAAAGATACGGGTTGCAGCTTGACGAAGGTTTATTCCCATTTCGTCCGCTTGTTGTAAAGCGTGTTTCCGAACATAGTTCATTTTTAGTGGTTCATTGGCTTCTGCTGCCATTTTAACCGCTTGATCTAATAAGTTCATTTGGTTAATAAACAGGTCACGAAAAACCCCAGAACAGTTAACCACTACATCAATACGGGGTCGTCCCAATTCTTCGAGGGAAATTAACTCTAATTTATTAACTCGTCCTAAGGCATCGGGAACGGGTTTTACTCCTACCATCCACATAATTTGTGCCAGGGACTCCCCATAAGTTTTGATGTTATCGGTTCCCCATAAGACACAAGCAATGGTTTCAGGATAATTGCCACCGTTGTCAATTTTTTGACGCGCTAATAACCGATCTACCACTATTTTGGCAGACTTAACCGCCGCTAAAGTGGGAATAGACTGGGGATCTAACGCATGGATGTTTTTTCCAGTAGGTAAAACATTGGGGTTACGAATAGGATCGCCACCAGGGCCAGGTAACACATATTCTCCTTCTAATGCTTTGAGTAACCCCCCTAATTCGTTATCCGCACAAACTTGTTCTAAACAAAATTCCAGGTATTCAAACAGGGGTTTTAATGCCTCTTGATCAACTCCTTTGTAACCTAATTGATGCAAGGTTTCTACCCAGGGTGCTTTTTTCCCCATATTAAAGAAATTCAGTTTAGAAACCAGAGAAACTCGTCCATCTGCGTCTATTTGTGCTTTAACTAAAGAGGCGACTGCTTCACGGGTAGCTAAAGTAATTTGTTGCAGTAATTCCACATCTTCTAAAATACCGCGATCGCTGTTTTGATAAACTTCTTCAATATCCCGTCCTAAACTGTTAGCAATAATGCGAGGTAAGGAGGTAATTTCTTCTTCTTCTCGGTCTAAAGACGCAATATTTACTAAGGTTGCGATCGCTTCTTCTGCGGTGGGAGGTTTACCCACAACATGAAGTCCACAAGGAAGTAAACGAGACTCAATTTCCATCAATTTTCGGTAGACAGAACCGACAATATTATCCCGTTGTTCTGTTTCCATGTCTTTAGCATCGGTGTCAGGTAATTCAATATCCTGATCCAAATTGACTAAGCGACATTTATCCATGATAGTGTTAACAATTTGAATGCCGCGACCACTATCTTTGAGGGTTTGATAGGAACCAATTAACTCACTTAATTCTTGCAGTCCTTTGTATAATCCTGCATTCTCTGCGGGTGGGGTTAAATAAGAGATGGTTTCTGCATAGCTGCGACGTTTAGCAATGGTCGCCTCACTGGGATTATTTGCGGCATAATAATATAGGTTAGGAATATTACCAATGAGACTATCAGGGTAACAATCACCGGACATTCCCATCTGTTTTCCTGGCATAAATTCCAATGATCCATGCGTTCCAAAATGCAACACGGCATCTGCTTTCCAAACTTGGTTTAAATAGGTGTAATAAGCAGCAAACCCATGATGAGGACTGGCAGATCTTGAAAATAGTAACCGCATGGGATCACCTTCATAGCCAAAGGTGGGTTGAACCCCAATAAAAACGTTACCAAAATGCTTGCCGTAGATTAATAAATTCTGTCCGTCACTGTTTAAATGTCCAGGAGGTGGTCCCCAATTTTCCTCTAAACGAACCGAATAAGGGGTTAACCGTTCATATTGTTCAACGGACATCCGATGGGCGATATTTAATTCAGGGGACGCATATTCTGCTTGTGCATCGTGAATAACCGCTTCCATCAATGCTTTAGGAGAGTCGGGTAAGTCTTCTACGTCATACCCATTTCCTTGTAAGGCTTTCATTACCTCATAAATTGACCCAAATACATCTAAATACGCGGCGGTTCCTACATTGCCTTTATCAGGAGGGAAGCTAAACACCGTAATAGCAACTTTTTTGTCTAATTTAGGTTTCTTCCTTAAACTCGCCCATTTCATCGCCCGTTGCGCTACTGCTTCGATGCGATCTTGGAGTGCGATCGCCCGTCCGGTATTGCCATCCCGTCCTGAGAGGATAATAGGTTCGATCGCCCCATCTAATTCGGGAATAGCTATTTGTAAGGCAACTTGGATCGGATGTAACCCCAGATCGCTTTCTTCCCATTCCTGGGTGGTTTGAAATACCAACGGTAACGCACACATATAGGGACGGTTAAGGCGTTGTAATGATTCTATCGCTTTGGGGTGATCTTGGCGCGCTGGCCCTCCCACTAAGGCAAACCCTGTTAAGGAAACCACTGCGTCTACAATAGCAACGGGTTCAACTCCCTTGACACTACGATCCCAGAAATAGGCATCCACCGGTTTAGAAAAGTCTAACCCTCCGGCAAATACGGGAATAACCCTGGCTCCCATAGCCTCTAATTCCTGTACCATAGCCACATAATGGGCATCATCTCCAGTTACAAGGTGAGTTCGTTGTAAAATTAAACCCACACAAGGAGCCAAAGGATCTTTTAAATTATCAGAAATATCGGTGCGACTATTAAACCATTTCAGGTAAGATGGCACATCCTCAAACATTTGCATCGATAAGGGATGCCAAATTCCCATATCAGGGTAAACTACCGGATCTTTATAATCAACGGTTTGATCTTTGAGTAAATCAGGGTAAGAATATTTATGGGCTAACATCACCAAAAAATTCTCTAAATTTTCCGATGATCCCCCCAACCAATATTGAAAACTTAGCATAAAGTTGCGGGCATCTTGGGCTTTTTCCACCGGAAGATATTTCAACACTTGGGGAAGCGTCCGCAACAGTTTTAACATGGCATCTTGGAAACCCGCGCCGGAATTTTCCTTCCGTTTCCGCATAAATTGAGCGATCGCACTCTTGGACTGTCCCAACTGCGCCATGGAAAAGCTACCTAACTTATTTAAGCGCATTACCTGGGGCATGGAGGGAAAGACCACCACAGCATCTAAATTATCCCGATGAGGTTGAACTGCTTCAACTACCTTATCCGCTAAGTCTTCAATAAAGATTAAAGAAGCAATAAATAAGTTTGCATCGGCTACATCACGCTTAAATTCTTCATAGTTTTCAGGATTTCTGAGTTCTTCAATTAAATAACCACTAATTTCTATGGCTAACTTCGGGTTATTCTTATTGATTGCTTTAACGGCCGCCGAGAGAGAACTTTGATACTGTGGTTCTAACACGACATAGACCACCTTTAACAAAGAACGACCATTAATTGCCTCTGGAACGATATGGCGAATGGTGGACTTTACATGAGTAAACATCTATGATATTGCTCCTTAATTTTATGATGGTCTAAACGCTGCAAACCCTGATCAGAGTTAGCAAAAAATTTTACAGGACTCTTATGTGTTTTTACCAGAAAATGGCAGGCAAATGAGCAGTTACTCGATCATTTGACACAATTTGCAAAGAAACATGAAATATTTTGTTACAATTATTGACAATTTAACTGAAGTATATGCTCAGTTTATGTAAACAAATTTTAACCAAGTATTATTTGACAAATAGCGTTTGAAATTTATTGGGAGTTAACTCATTAAGCAAGGAAAGAAGGAGAGAACCATGATTGATATTTTGGAATATGTTAAAAATTATTCTTATTTAGTGTACTTTTCTTTAAAAGATGGAGCATATTTAGCTAAATGTATTGAATTAGGTATTATGGCACATGGGGAAACTCAGGAAGAAGCAATACAAGAAATTAAAGAAGCAGTTAGAGTTCATTTATTAATGTTAGTAGAAGATGGAGATATTGTTCCCCCAACCTCAGTCAATTATGCTAAACTTATAAATGGATGTTCAATAGATATATTACTAGACAAATACCAATAACAATAATGGATATTATAAGAAACCATAATGCAAAAACAAAAAGCTTTAATTTTAAAAATGTGATCTCTGAATTAATGACAATTTGATTAGCAATATCCAAAAATTCTTTTTTATATGGAGGTCGTATTTTATTATTCAAATAAAAACGATTAAGTGATTCTAATAATTCTGAAGATTCATATTTGATTAAATGTCCAAAGTAATAAAAGTTATCTGTATCCTGCTGTGAAGATCGACGATTTCTTGAGGGGTTATTTCTCATCCATACAATACCCTCAAGATGGGTTCTAGGCAAAAAGGAAATAGAGCAAATCAACGAACAAAAAACCAAAATAATTGTTGCAGTTATAAGACTAAATAGTAAATATCTGGGAATGTTTTGTGCAGCACTTGTATAGCTCAATATTGCTGCAACAATTGTTCCACAGAAAGCAAGTAAAATAGCATTTTTAGCCTCGGCATACTTCAACCATTCATTGACGATTTGAAATATAGTTATGAGTTTTTTGTACAGAATATCATCCATTAGCAATTTTCTTTTACCCAATTATTGATTTGACTATCAACCACATTTCCATGATAACAATTTCGAGATAAATTCCATGTCAAAAGAGATTGATTATGATTATTTAGATTAGAATAAATATCTGAAGAAACCATAATCTCATTATCTGAATAACTTTTATTCCCATAACCACATAACTTACAAGCGCAATTAACAACATCACCCATCCAGACAACTTCATTAATTCCACTGCCACTATATCCTGCTTTTATCATTAATGCTCTTCCATAGTCGATTCCAAGTCCGATAGATATGGGATCAATTTTTCGTTTCTTAAGCTTACAGTTTAAAACATCAACAATAGAAGATATACAATAAGCAGTAGAAAAAACCATATCAATATGATTTTTGTAAGGAGTATCAAAAATTGCCCAAACACAATCACCTTGAACATTAATTTCTGAACATTGATCATTACTATTGATAATAGCAATTACTTCAGATATATAGCTTCTATAAATCCTAGCTAAGGTTGGTCTTCTATATTTTTGAGGAAGTGATGAAGAACCTCGAATATCGACAAACAATGCTGTACAATTGAAATAAAATCCATTAGTATATGTTAGTTTATCCCTTGATGGAATATTATTAGTCTCTTCATATGAATTGTCTTGAGTATTCAGAATTTCGTCAATTCTTGCTAAGCTTTTATCAAAATTATAGTTAATATGGTTGCTTTTCATCAGAATTTTGACCAGTCTTGACAGTAAATATTGTGCTAATTTGCTATATTATAGCCAAATTTATTCAAATTTCCTCTAAATTCCATCGAGACTATTTATGGAATGGAACAAGTACGATACTCAACTTGATATAATACTTATACTGAAATTCAAGGTTAATTAATGACAACTACCACTGAATATAAACACATTGTTCTCAATGATGATCAAATTCCTATTATTGAAGGAACAACCCTAAAAGTAATAGAAATTATTATGGCAAAAACTGCTTATGGTTGGAGTCCCGAAGAAATACACTTTCAACATCCCTACTTAACTATGAGTCAAATTCATGCTGCATTAGCTTATTATTGGGAACATAAAGCAGAATTAGATGCTGATATTCAACAAAGAGAAAACTATGTTAAAACCATGCAAAAAAACACTCCAGAAACTCCCTTTGTTAAACGCTTAAAATCTCAAGGTATGTTATAAATGTCTGTGACTTTCTATATGGATGAACATATCCATCGCGCAATTACTTCTGGACTGAGACTTAGAGGAATTGATGTTTTGACTGTTCAAGAAGATGGTTATGGAGGTTATTCTGATTCAGTTATATTAGACCGTGCAACTGAACTTAAACGAGTATTATTTAGTCAAGATCAAGATTTTCTAATTGAATCTAATCGTCGTCAATCTCAAAATATTCAATTTTCTGGTGTGATTTTTGCTCGTCAATCAATGGTTTCTATTGGTCAATGTATTAATGATTTAGAAATTATTGGAAAATTGGGAAATCCAGAAGATTTTATTAATCAAGTTCAGTTCTTACCCTTGTAAAAAGGACATCAGAGTCCATTTATTCATGTTAGTAAAAAATCGATAATTTACGTTAAAGTAAAAGGAGCCAAAATTGACTCCTATTTAGATTTTAAACGTTAGAATAGAGTGTATTACGCAAAATAGTATAACCCTTAATTAACTCTTTAATTCCCCGTCCTAAAGACCAGTCTGGTTCAAATCCAGTATTGAGAATCCGAGCATTAGAAACAATATAATCTCGTTTGTCAGGATCTTCCCCGATGGGTGCTTCTAAAAAGACGAACTTAGGGAGATACTTTTTGATTTCCGCACACAATTCCAACTTAGATAAATTAGCATCTTCGAGACCCACATTGTAAGGTTTTCCCTTCATCGACTCAAAATTCTCAATCCCGTGGACAAATACCTTAGCCACATCTCGAATATGGATATAATTGCGCTTAAAATGTCCTTCAAAAATTACCACAGCACGATCATAAAAAGCACGGTAAACAAAATCATTCACCAATAAATCTACCCGCATTCGAGGAGACATTCCAAATACCGTTGCTAAGCGAAACGTAATGCTATTTTCACGCTCTAAAACAGCTTTTTCTGCATCAACTTTAGTGGTTCCATACAAAGAAATGGGACGCAAAGGAGAGTCTTCGGTACAAAATTTACCCGATTCTCCAATCCCATAACCACTATTAGTAACAGGCATTAAAATTCGTTGTTCTCGACTGGCTAAGTCACAGAGCATTTTAACCGCTTCATAATTGATAGTCTGGGTTCCTACTTGATCCCGACCACACAGAGGCGCACCCACCAAAGCTGCTAATGGGATAATAATATCTGCTTGTTTGAGTAATTCCTTAATTAGCGACTCATCTCGGCAATCACCACGAACCACCTTAAAAGTATCATATTGACAGCAATCAGCCAGACTGTTTTGGCGAAACATAAAATTATCCAAAACCGTTACTTCATAGCCTTGGGCCAATAGGGTTGGGGTTAAGACTGACCCAATATAACCCGCGCCACCAGTAATTAGTATTTTCATAGATGATTGTGTAGTCCTATATCTTGATGTTGTTGAACAGACGTTAAATAACGATCAATTGTCTCATCAGTATTACCCGCAAAGCGAATTTTACCTCGTTCTAACCAAATCGCGCGATCGCATGACTGTTGAATAAACTCTAATCCGTGGGAGACAACTAAAATAGTTGTGTGATGACCCCATAATTTATCCATCCGTCTTTGACATTTATTCTTAAAACTTTCATCCCCTACCGAAAGCACTTCATCGAGAATTAGTACATCTGGTTCAATATCAGTGGCAATCGCAAATCCCAAACGAGCCGTCATCCCTGAGGAAAGGGCTTTAACCGGAGCCCAAGCATATTCCTCTAACTCAGCAAAGTTTAAAATAGACGCGACTCGCTTATTCATCTCTTGACGAGGGAATCCGAGCATGACCCCATAGAGAATAATATTATCGGTTACGGATAATTCTGCATCAAAACCAGCCCCCAACTCAATTAGGGGGGCTATTTCCCCTTTAACTCGTACTTGCCCCACAGAGGGCTGTAAAATCCCACAGATGACTTTGAGTAAGGTGGATTTTCCCGAACCATTAGCCCCAATAATGCCAACTTTTTCTCCCGCTTCCACTGTTAAATTAATTTGGTCGAGAATCAACTTTCTTGAGGGTTGGCGGTACTTCCCTTCTAAAAAGGAGAGAACAGTTTTCTTCAGATCATAAGAAAACTCCTCTTGGGTTCTACGAGATAGGGAAACTTGATCGAGTCTAATCACTTCCGTCATGTAACTTCTAGAGCAAGTCCATAAATTGGTTTTGCCAGGCACGAAAACACATCCACCCTAGCATTAAAAGAATGATTCCATTGAGAAATGAATGTCCAATTAATATTAAATCAGGCAAAGCCCCTGATAAAGAAATTTGACGAATACTTTCGATAATAGGAATTAAGGGGTTAAGCAATAAAAACGGTTTAACCTTAGCCGGAACGATTTCTGCTGGATAGAACACGGGGGAACTAATCCAAAGCACAAAACAAACCAACTCATAAAAGTAGGGTAAATCTCGAAAGAAAACATATAAAGCACTAACTAAAAATCCTACCCCCGCACAGACAAGACCCAAAGCAATTAGGGGAAAAATTAGAGCTAACACATTAATTGGATTTTTCGTAATCATTAAGGTGACTATGGCTAGTAAGGGGAAAGGCCCCATAATGAATTGAAAAATATTAGCCACAATCATCGATACAGGAAAAATTGAAATGGGAAGCTTGATTTTATTGAGTAAGGCTCCATTGCCTACCACACTCGCTAGAGCTTGATTGGTAGCGGCTGAAAAAAAGTTAATAACAATTAGCCCTGTAAACGCCGCCAAAACATAGTTTAAAGTAGAATTATTAAAATAACTCGCAAAAGCTGTCCCAAAAATGGCAGCATAGAGTCCTGTCATGATCAAGGGGTTGAGCAATGACCAATAGATCCCTAAAAACGAACCGCGATAACGTCCTTTTAAATTCCGTTCAACTAAAATATGGAGTAGCTCCAGATATCGCTTGAAGGGCGACCATTTAGGGCTAGGGTGTGCCGATAAGCTCATAATAGGAATCGGGATGACAAATCATGATTTAAAGGGGTATTGTATTCAATGTCAGGCACTTTTGTCGAGTTCTTAGCTCGATAGACTCCCAAATTTTAGCTAACTTTTTGGGGTGAATATGAGGCCAGATTCAGCTACACTGAGGAATGTTTCATTACTTTAATTACAATAATAGGGCATGGAAATCGGGCAGAAAGTTCAAGTTTACCGTCTTCGTGATCGAGTCTCCAAAGATATCATTGATAAGTTAGGTCAAGAAGGAACCATTCAAGACTTTAAAATGACTGATGGCAGTGGTATTGGGGCAATTGTTCAGTTTACCGATAAAACAGCAGTTTGGTTCTTTGAAGATGAACTCAAACCGGTTGAATAGCCAAAGAAGATGAATTAGGAATTCCCATGACTTTGATTGTGACTTTTCTCGGTAAGGGCGATAGTCATCAAACTAAGGTGGCCATCGCTACCGCCCAAAAACTGTCCCGTTTAGGATCACGGGTTCTCTTGGTAGGACAAAACCCAGGACCGACCTTAAATACTCTACTCGAAACCTTGGTGGAGTCTTCCCCAATAGAAGTATCTCCGAATCTGATGGCGGTTAAGTTGTCCTCGACGTTTCTTCTGGAGAAGGGATGGGAACAGGTGAAAGATTTAGAATCTCAATATTTGCGATCGCCGACCCTGAAAAATGTCTACGGTCAAGAATTGGGAATCTTACCAGGGATGGATAGGGCATTGTCCCTCAACGCCTTACGGGAGTATTACCAAAGCGGCAAGTACGATGTCATTATCTACGACGGCGACAGCCCAATGAGTACCCTACGGATGTTTGGCATTCCAGAAATCCTGAGTTGGTATCTACGGCGCTTTGGCCAGGTGTTGAAAGAATCAGACGTGGGGAAAGCCCTTTCCCCCTTTATCCAACCCATTACCAGTGCTATCCTCAATGTGTCTTGGACAGCCGATGATCTCACTCAAGAACCCACCAATCGCGCCAATGATATCTTAGGGCAAGGTCAAACGGCCTTAGCTGATCCCAACGCGGTAGCAGCCTATTTGGTGACAACTGACGATGAGTTAGCGATCGCTGAAACTAAATATTATTGGGGTTGCGCTCAACAAATAGGATTAACGGTTAAAGGGGTTTTACTTAATCAAGGTCAGGTTAGTGATGCCCTAATTGAAACCTTTACTCCTTTGTCTGTAACAGCCATTCCCCAACCAAGAGGAACAGATTGGCAACCCCTAGAGAATGCCTTACCAGATTTCCTCGCTGAGTCAATCGTCCCCCAACCCATTACGGTTGATGTGGGAGCTAAAGAGGTTCGGGTATTTCTGCCAGGGTTCGAGAAAAAACAAGTGAAACTCACCCAATACGGACCAGAGATCACCATTGAAGCGGGAGACCAACGAAGAAATATTGATCTACCTGCCCCCCTACGAGGACAACCAGTTAAAGGGGCAAAATTCCAAAATCATTATTTGATTATTTCTTTCTAAGTCAAGGGGCGTACTCTAGATTCAGATACGCCCGATTTTGGCTAAAGGATTATCTTCCCAAATAGAATGGGGGAGGGGGAAATGGGGTGAACCCTAGTAACTAATTGACTGAATTACTGATATTATGTCTGACTCTTCTACATCTAAGACTAACGAAGATAGGGGAAAAACCCGTCAACTGCTAGGAATGAAAGGGGCAACCCCCGGAGAAACGTCCATCTGGAAATTACGGTTGCAACTGATGAAACCGATTACCTGGATACCCCTAATTTGGGGCGTAGTCTGTGGGGCTGCTTCATCAGGAGAATATACTTGGACTTTAGAAAATGTCCTCAAAATCGCCGCCTGTATGTTGCTCTCAGGTCCGTTGATGGCTGGTTATACCCAAACCACCAATGATTTTTATGACCGCGAAATTGATGCTATTAATGAACCTTACCGTCCTATCCCGTCAGGGGCAATCTCCGTCCCTCAAGTCGTGACTCAAATTGTAGGGCTGTTAGGAGCAGGACTAGCCCTAGGATACGGTTTAGATGTTTGGGCAGGTCATGAGTTTCCGATCATGCTCTGCTTGACCCTAGGAGGCGCATTCTTAGCTTATATCTATTCAGCCCCTCCCTTGAAATTAAAACAAAACGGCTGGTTAGGAAATTATGCCCTCGGTGCTAGTTATATTGCCTTACCCTGGTGGGCTGGTCACGCTTTATTCGGGGAGTTAAATTGGACAATTGTGGTTTTGACCCTGTTTTATAGTTTGGCTGGCTTAGGAATTGCGATCGTTAATGATTTTAAGAGCGTTGAAGGCGATCGCCAGTTAGGGTTAAAGTCTCTTCCTGTGATGTTTGGGGTGAATACAGCTGCTTGGATTTGTGTGATTATGATTGATGTCTTTCAAGCAGGAATTGCTGGATATTTAATTTATGTCCATCAAAACCTCTATGCGGCCATTTTACTGTTGCTGGTCATTCCCCAAATTACCTTCCAAGATATGTATTTTCTAAGAGATCCCCTGAACAATGATGTTAAATATCAAGCCAGCGCACAACCCTTTTTGGTTTTAGGGATGTTGGTTGCAGGGTTAGCCTTAGGTCACGCAGGAGTTTAAGTTAGTTTCTCGTCTCCCATAAATTAAGACCCGCGCCTTACCGAAATTAGAATTGGCATTCAAGGCGGGTCAAAGATTATCCAATTATTGAAAATTTCATCATTTATGAACAAACCCATAAGATTGGCCTCATTTGGTCTAAAAAAATAGAAAAAAGTAGATAAATTGGTTGGACAAAAGATTCAAGACGATTAAAGCCATTATCTCTGACAAAGATGGCACACGACAAAAATCCCCCAAACTACTGACGAGAATTGGCTATTCACCAAGTTCTTATTCCTCAGAAAGATTATATAAATCTTAAGAAGACTCAAAATAGTTAACAGGATTCTGTAGTCTTTTTTACTTTTTTTAAAAAAATGTTTGGTATGATTTTGATCTAAAAAGGACTCTTAATAAAGGGGAAATGGTTAAGTTTTGACTAAGAACAAACAATCAAAGTTGAATTTTGTCTAGGGATAGACCTATTAGGGACGACCAAACCTAACCCCTTGAGATATTATCTAAGAAAATCTAAACTATCTAGTGTATTCTTAACACAAACTTAAACTTAAAACTGTAAGTTTCTAGGTCAAGAGGTAACACTTATAAAAATAGTTTTGAAGAATGTTTCTTAGATAAATTACTGAACTATAATTTGAGTACCCTTTTTAGAAAAATCACGTTGAAAATGAGGATACATGGCAATGATGAGGAGTAATTTTATCGGACTAGAACTAGCGATTCTTGAGCCTAGTGGCTATATAACAGCAGCCAATGCGGCCGAGTTCCAACAAGAACTAGCTCAGGCCGTTAGTTCCCACAAAAATTCTATGTTCCTGGTTGATATGAGTAAAGTAGAGTTTCTCGACAGTGCTGGATTAATGGCATTAGTCTCAGTCTATTCCTTAGCTAAAAGTTTAGACAAGCGGTTTAGCTTATGTTCAGTTGAACCCTCAGTCCGTATCATTTTTGAGCTAACTCAGCTAGATAAAGCTTTTGAAATTTTTGAAAATCGTCGTCAATTTGAATTGTTAATGCCTCAAGCGGTGGCAGCCTAAACTCCCATCAGATTACCTAAAACTTCCGGTATATTAGAAAAGCGAGAGGGTTTTCTCCTAAAGTCTAAGTACCGGAGGTCTCATTATCATGACAGTTGCTATCGAAAAATTAATTACGCCTGAGATTAACAAACCTGCCCGTTATCTAGGCAATGAATTGGGATCTCAGCATAAACCCTGGGAAAAGGCCGAGGTGCGTTGGGTTCTTACCTATCCAGAAATTTATGAACTCGGAGCCTCTAATTTAGGTCATATTATCCTCTACAACATCCTAAACGCCCAACCCAGACAACTATGCGATCGCGCTTACCTTCCCGCCCCAGATTTAGCTGCTAAACTTCGAGACACTCAAACCCCCCTATTTGCCCTAGAATCTCGCCGTCCCCTGACTGAATTTGATATTTTGGGCTTTAATCTCAGTTATGAGTTAGGAGCAACCAATATCTTAGAAATGCTTGACTTAGCCCGAATCCCCCTCACTTGGCAAGAACGCAACGAAGGGAATTATCCCTTAGTTTTTGCAGGGGGACAAACCGCAACCTCTAACCCCGAACCCTTTGCCGACTTTTTTGATTTTGTCGCCTTGGGAGATGGAGAAGAATTACTCCCGGAAATTGGTTTAGTGATCGAAGAAGGAAAAGCCAATAAATTAAGCAAAGAAGAATTACTCCTAGATTTAGCCCAAGTTCCTGGTGTTTACGTTCCCCGCTTTTACGATATCGCTGAAGATGGTTCAGTTTATCCTAACCGTTCCGATGTCCCCAAACGAATTTTACGACGGGTAGCCACTCCCATTCCTGCTTACTCGGTGGGGTTAGTCCCCTTCGTAGAAACCATTCATGATCGCCTCGTACTAGAAGTGCGTCGAGGATGTACCCGTGGTTGTCGTTTCTGTCAACCAGGAATGTTAACCCGTCCTGCGAGAGACGTAGAACCAGAACAAATTATCAATACTATCGAAAAAGGCATCCGTGAGACAGGATATAACGAATTTTCCTTACTATCGTTGAGTTGTTCCGACTATCTTTCCCTCCCATCAGTGGGGTTAGAAATCAAAAACCGCCTCAAAGATGAGAATATTTCCCTCTCTTTACCCAGTCAACGGGTAGACAGGTTTGATGAAAATATTGCCAATATTATTGGAGGAACCCGACAGTCAGGGTTAACCTTTGCACCAGAAGCAGGAACCCAACGGATGCGGGATGTGGTGAATAAAGGGTTAACTAACGAAGAATTACTCAGAGGAATTAAAACCGCCGTTGAACAGGGATGGGATAAAATTAAGCTCTATTTTATGATTGGCTTACCAGGAGAAACCGATCTCGACGTATTAGGCATTGTGGAGACAGTACGCTGGTTAAAAAGAGAATGTCGTCCCCAAGGCAAGCGATCGCTCCAATTTACCCTCACGATTTCTAACTTTACCCCCAAACCTCATACCCCCTTTCAATGGCATTCGGTGTCTACCAGTGAATTTCGTCGCAAACAGGAACTATTAAGGGAAGCTTTCCGCAAAGTTCGCGGAGTAAAAGTTAATTACACCGATATTCGGATTTCTGCCATGGAGGATTTTGTAGGACGTAGCGATCGCCGTTTAGCCCCTGTAGTGCGTCGCGCTTGGGAATTAGGCGCAGGAATGGATTCTTGGTGGGAAAACGCAGATAAAGCCCATTCTGCTTGGGAACAAGCCATCGAAGAAGCAGGGTTAACCTGGAAATTCCGTCAAGTGGAGAATGGGGAATGGAACGTTTTTGAAACCTCAGATAGTTACGATGCACCTTTACCCTGGGATCATATTGATACAGGAATTGACAAAAACTGGCTCAAAGAAGACCTAAAACGGGCTTTAGAAGCTGCAACGGTTCCTGACTGTGCCTTTGATGGTTGCTCCCATTGTGGGGTGTGTGGCTTAGATTTTGGACATAACATAGTAGTAGAACCCCCGCCAATTCCTGAGTTTCAAGGACAATTTAAACCCAATCAAAATCGGGCGCAACGGATACGGGTTCGGTTTGGCAAAATTGGGGAAATGGCGTTAGTCAGTCATTTAGATTTAGTCAGATTATTTGATCGGGCGGTGCGTCGTGGGGCCTTACCTATTTCTTTTACTGGAGGATATCATCCAGGCCCGAGAATTTCTATGGCGAATGCGCTAAGTTTGGGAATTACCAGTCATGGGGAAATTGTGGATTTTGAATTAACTGAAAGGATGAAAATTGAAGAATTTCGTCAAGTTTTAGCGGCACAACTTCCCTCAGATATTCCCCTTTATGAAGTAGAAGAAATTCCTCTGAAATCTTTAGCAGCAACTCGATTATTGGAGCAAGCAGAGTATTTAATTACTGTTGAAAGCTATGAATTAATTACTGTTGAACAGTGGCACTATTGGATTGAGCAGATCAATAATTGTTCAGAAATTAATTGGGAAAAGACAACAAAATCTGGGAAAAAGTCGGTAGTAAATTTACGCGATCGCTTGTTTTCTTTATCTTTGGAATCTCACCATACTGATAATTCTGTGGTCTTGAAATATAAAGGAAGTTGTCGTAACGATGGGACAATGTTACAACCCGAACAAGTAATTTATATGTTAGAAAAAGTTTCTCAACAAGAGTTACAATTACTACGAGTTCATCGTCAGCAGTTAATCCTCACCGAAAATAAGTCATAATTGAATGATAACGGTTCTCTAAGTAGTCAAATAAAATTTTATTGTAGGAAATTGAAACAATGGATGCTTTTAGTCCCTCTCCCCCAGCTTGGACCGAGACAGCAATTCATGGAATAGGATTCTACTGTCCTCGTTGTCACAGTGCAGCTAATAAAGCGCAGCAAGTCTGGATTAACCGACGTTCTCCAGTGATGGGAGAAAATTATCATCGAAAATGGCAAGAATTCTATCATTGTGAATGTGGACAAGCTTGGTGGGGATGGAGTAGCGATCGCCCCCCTAGTAATTTAACTAAACCTGCTGATTAGGATTAATTAATCTAACGCCAAGTGAAAGCGGCTATTCCCTTCTAAAAATGAACAGTATGCAGACTTACCTGGAGATTTGGCTGACCTATCCTTAATTGCTATTTCTGAAAGACTTAATGTTTCAGTAATTATTACTCTAGACAGTGATTTTGATATTTATCGTCGATATCGAAAACAACCCTTTGAACGGATATTTTTGAGCTAATATTCTAGCGTAAATTATTGAATTAAAAATCTAGCATCTCTTCGTGATCTCTATCAAAATATTAGACAAAGAGTTAGAGAAGAAATACTCTAATTAAAAGGGGACTTTTTCTCCTTTTCCGACATTTTAGGATCAACCTGCTGAGTAACAGGAGTACAATATTGTCCAAAATTTTACCATTATTATCGAATACTGATACCTTAGAAACCCGTCTCAAGGAACTTCCGTCGGAACCAGGGGTCTATCTGATGCGTGATGGCGAGGGGGATATTCTTTATATTGGGAAGTCAAAAAAACTGCGATCGCGGGTTCGTTCCTATTTTCGTAACTCCCAACCCCACAGTCCTCGCATTGCTTTGATGGTTCAACAGGTAGCTGATATTGAGTTTATTGTCACTGATACCGAAGCTGAAGCATTAGCTTTAGAAGCGAACCTGATCAAACAACATCAACCCTATTTTAATGTTCTCCTCAAAGATGATAAAAAATATCCCTACGTTTGTATTACTTGGTCAGAAGAATATCCCCGTATTTTTATTACCCGTAAACGACGATTAAACAAAGAACGCGATCGCTATTATGGTCCCTATGTAGACACCCATTTATTACGCTACACTTTACGCTTAGTTAAACGGGTTTTTCCCTTACGTCAGCGTCCCAAACCTCTTTTTAAAGATCGTCCTTGTCTTAACTATGATATCGGGAAATGTCCAGGGGTTTGTCAAGGGTTAATATCTCCTAAAGATTATCATAAAATTGTGGAAAAAATAGCAATGGTTTTTCAGGGAAGAACAGGAGAATTAATTGAAAACCTTCAACGACAAATGGAGAAAGCTGCAGTTGAATTAAACTTTGAAAAAGCTGCCATGATTCGAGATCAACTTAAAGCGATCAATGCCTTAACAGTGGATCAAAAAGTTTCGCTACCTGATGATACTATATCAAGAGATGCTATTGCTTTGGCCAGCGATACTAAACATTGTTGTATTCAATTATTCCAAATTCGTGCCGGTCGTTTAGTAGGACGGTTGGGATTTTTTGCCGATGCTGAATCAGGAACTCCTGGGGCAATTTTACAACGGGTTTTAGAAGACCATTATTGGCAAGCGGATGGGGTAGAAATTCCCAGTGAAATTATTGTTCAATACGAATTACCAGAAACGGAAATTTTGGCACAATGGTTAAGCGATCGCAAGGGTAAAAAAGTCTCTATTACCGTTCCTCAACGGCAATTAAAAGCCCAATTAATTGAAATGGTAGAACGTAATGCAAATTATGAATTAGAAAGAACTCAACGGACAACTGAACGCAATTTAATGGCAATGGAAGATCTCACCCAAGTGTTAGATTTACCAGCGTTACCACGACGGATTGAAGGATATGATATTTCCCATATTCAAGGGTCAAATGCGGTTGCTTCTCAAGTAGTTTTTATTGATGGAATTCCCGCCAAACAACATTATCGGCATTACAAAATAAAAAATCCTACGGTAAAAATTGGTCATTCTGATGACTTTGCGAGTATGGCTGAAGTCATTGGTCGTCGCTTCCGGAATTATCAATCTAATAGTGAATATCGTCCTGATTTAATTATGATTGATGGGGGAAAAGGTCAACTTTCATCTGTTGTAACTGTGTTAGAAGAATTAGACCTAATGGAAGAATTTCAGGTAGTAAGTTTAGCTAAACAAAGAGAAGAAATTTTTCTTCCTGGGGAGTCTCAACCATTAGCAACTGAAGCGGAACAACCCGGTGTACAATTGTTAAGAAGAGTCCGAGATGAAGCGCACCGTTTTGCTGTTAGTTTTCATCGTCAACAAAGACTTAAAAAAAGTCGGCGATCGCGGTTAGATGAAATTCCAGGGTTAGGGTTTGAACGTCAAAAACAATTGTTAGCTTATTTCCATTCTATTGATTATATTCGAGAAGCTTCTATCGAACAATTACAACAAGTTTCTGGTATTGGTGAAGCTTTAGCTAAGGAAATTTATAATTATTTTCATCCCCATTAATTTAGGATAATTTATCAAGGTTACGATAAAATAGTTTAGAAGATAATAATTTCGGTAATTTATATGGATTTTATCATGCAATCTAGCTCATCAATAGGGAATATTAGACTTATCTAAAAATATTACATCTTTTAATATAAATATTTGGCAATGAAAAAATTATATAGCTATCATAATAATAAGACTGAATTAATTCAACAGATTCTAGAAAGAAGAAATTCAATAAAAGTCCCTGAAAATACTCCCAAAAAATTAATTGAAACTTATCAAATATGTCGAGTTTTAGATGATTATCTAATCGATTATTTTAGTGATTCTCTTGATTCTCCTTTTTTATTAGACATTCACAGAGAAATTGACCAGATAATGGCTAATTTCAAAAAAGAAGTGTTAGAAGGTTTGGGAAATGAGAAACAAAAATTTAGAGAGATAAGTCAAAAAAGTAAAAAACGCTTTAAAAATATATTTGAGTGTTCTGGAAGTGAGAATCTATATTGATCAAATATATATACTCGTTTCATTTCAGAAAATTTAGGGCATAAGTTTGAAGATATAGCTAATATTAGTCATCAAGTATATATTCCAGAACAAGAAATAGAAATTAAACTAAAAGGAGTTGACTTGATTATATATGATCAAGGCTTAATTAAATATACTCAAATAAAAACCAAAAAAGATACATTAACGGGAAGTCAAAAAGATAGAAGTATTGACGAATTAAAAATCCATCCTTATTCAATATTTGCAGCAGCATTAGATATGGGGAGTTCATGGACAATTAGTGCTAAGTCCGTTCAAGATTATACTATACAGCTAATGGCTGGTCATTCATTTTGGTCATCAATTAATTTAGATTATGATTTGATTTTAACTAAAGTTGCGAAGACTATTAAAGAACTTGACAAAGAACTTTACAGTTGATAATAAAATCGAAGTTAGATTATAATTACCATACATAATAAAAGTCTAGTATTAGATAGATAATGGAAACAGTAACCCTTGATGAAGCAGCAAAATATTTAGGTGTTGCTCCTGCATTAATTCGGAGTTGGGAAAAGAAAAAACTAATCCAAAGTAAAAAAGATCATAATAATACTCGTTTTTTTGACTTAGAACTACTTAAAAGAATTTATGATAACTCACAAGGGAAATCACAAGAGGTTGGATTTAAAATTTTACAAAATACAGAAAAAACAGAGTTTACTACCATTGAACTATTTGCTGGATGTGGGGGTATGGCACTAGGTTTTGAAAATGCAGGATTACAAAATGAACTATTAATAGAACTCAATAAAGATTGTGTTAATACGTTACAAAAAAATCGATCTCATTGGTCAGTTGTTCAAGAAGATGTAGCTAAAATTGATTTTAAATCCTATCAAGGAAAAATAGATATTGTCTCTGGTGGATTTCCCTGTCAAGCATTTAGTTATGCTGGAAAAGGAAAAGGGTTTGAAGATACTAGAGGAACCTTATTTTTTGAATTTGCTCGTTGTTTAGAAGAAGTAAAACCAAAAATAGCAGTAGCAGAAAATGTTAGAGGATTACTGAGTCATCAAAAAGGTAAAACCCTATCAATTATGTTAGCTTCTCTCAAAGACTTAGGCTATAAACCTGCTTATCAAGTCGTCAGCGCACAATTTTTAGATGTCCCGCAAAAACGGGAAAGAGTTGTTATTATTGCGGTTCGTAAAGACTTAGATATTCCTTCAATTTTTCCAGATCCTAAAAGTTATACTATTTCTTTAAAACAAGCTTTAACAAACTGCCCAGACTCCATCGGTGTTAACTATAATGACCGAAAAAAAGCCATTATGGAATTAGTTCCCCCAGGAGGAAATTGGAGAGACTTACCGCTAGAAATTCAAAAAAAGTATCTAAAAAACAGCTTTTATAAAGGGGGAGGAAGAACAGGTTTTGCTAAACGTTTGTCGTGGGATGAACCCTGTTTAACGATTACTTGTAGTCCCGCACAAACCCAAACTGAAAGATGTCATCCTGACAAAACTAGACCCCTAACCGTTAGGGAATATGCTAGGGTTCAAACCTTTCCTGATGATTGGAAATTTACAGGGTCTTTAACCAGTCAATATAAACAAATTGGCAACGCTGTTCCTGTGAATATGGCTTATCATTTAGGACAATGTTTGATTGCTATGTTAGAGGGAAAATGGAATAATCAAACAAAGCAGCAAGTCATCAAAAAACAAGAAACAGAAATACAACAATTGTTGATTCCTGGCTTAGCTAAGGTGTTCTAAGCTTAAGATTGAGGAGAAATTTAAGGGTTTGTAATTAAAAGTGTTAGTCGTCGTCAAAAAAGTCCTAAAGGACTTACTACAAACCGACAATTAATTTTATTGACCTGACCTACTAACCGCAGTTTGGCATGAGCAAATTCTTAGAAAAGCCTAAACCCCGAACCCAAGTTACTTATGTGCTGCGTCGTCCCAATTCATAAATGCCACAGGCCATACACATCAACATTCCCCCACTAACAGCCCAACTTTGACCTAACCCTAATTCAACACCCCAATTACAGAGTCCTCCCATGACTAAGAAGGGAATAATGCTAAATAGGGAAGCATAAAAAGCATTTTGGGATTCTCGCGCCTTGCGGGTTCGTTCAAACTCTTGACTTGAGAGATAGAGCGATCGCTCAGCAAAATTGAACCAGCGATTTAAGGCCTCAATCACCCATTCTCTGATTGAAGATAGCCCTAAATATAAAGCCAGAGACCACAAACACGTACCAGCAATCATCGCCGTATCCAGGGAAAATTGAAAGGGAAGAAGGTCAGTTAACATCTGTTGTTTGTTTTAGCTTTCGATCAAAATTTTTAAAATATTGATCAATATTAACAAAACTCATTCAAATCCTGCACAATCATTCATTGGCTGAGAATCATGGTACAGGAATAAGCCCATATCAATATCGAACTTAACAACAAAAACGATTATTATGCAAAAATAGTAGCCAACTAATAAATAATTTGAAACAATGATCGACCTATTTAACGTAGGGTGTGAGTGGTGAGATGATTAAGGTTCTTAATTCTTGTAGACGAAAGCTAACAGTCTTGCGTTCCCGTCCCTCTTGGCTTGTGTTACTAACCATACTCGGGTTTGTAACCTTTTTAAGCATTGGAGGGCTAAGACAGCCTCCATTAAAGGCACAATACGTTCCCACAGCCGCTTCGAGCAATATTTGGGAATATGCTTCATTTCCAGTAGAAAATTTCCAAACCTACACCTCTGGATATGGTTATCGCACCTCTCCAGTGACAGGAGAACCTCAATTTCATCGAGGGCTAGATATGGCCGCCCCCTTGGGAAGTTATGTACGAAATTGGTGGGAAGGTCGAGTGGTTGCGTTGTCAGACCATACAGCCTGTGGAACGATGATTAAAATTCAATCAGGACAGTGGCAACATATTTATTGTCATTTAATGGGGTCAGTTGAAGAGAGTCCCCAAGGACGTTACTTGATGGATCGAGAGGGGGGAATTATTCTTTGGCAAGGTCAAGAAATTCCGGTAGGGGCAAGAATTGGTCGTGTAGGAATGACAGGCCGAACCACTGGACCCCATTTACATTGGGAGTTAAAACATAGAGGTCAATATATTGATCCTGGGTTAGTGATTAAGGAGATGTTTCGTTATCAAGCTTCGTCTTAATAATAAAAGACACCTGTTGTTAATTAGAGATTTTAGTTGATGGACAAATAACTCCTTTAAATGGAGAGAATTTAGCAGCTTATTTGCATTATCTTTCTCAAGTTAATCCCTCTGTTAATCAACCTAAAGTTTATTGGCTCCCTCAATAACTGGGGGTTAAAGTATAGCAGTCTCCATTAAGTTTAGGAAAATATCAATCAAATTTAATATTATTAATTGGTTGAATTTATAAACCAACAATAGCAATTGAAACGCCACCCACGACCGCGATTAAAATACCCAGTAAGATCCAGATTTGCGCTTGGGAGGTTCCTTTCAGATGATAAATATCTTCTTGCATGGCTTTGATTTGACTATCAATATCCTTTACTTTCTGATCAAGATCTTTAGTGTCCCCCGTGACAGATTTGGTGGTTGCTTCTGGAGCGGTTTTATCAAATGCTTTAATTTGTCCTTCGAGGGATTCATTTGTTGTTTCAGTTCCAGTTTTCAAGTCCCTAATCTCTTGGTGAATACTGTTTAATTTCCTGTTGAGATTTTTTAAGATTTCTTTGGTAGATATTCGTTGCATCGCTTTATTCTCTGATTAGACATCATCTATTATGCTCCGACGGACTATTAAACACTGAGAAACTTTTGATTTATCTAATAATTCTACCGTAACGGGCGATCGCTTCCCCTTTTTGCCAAGCCCACATTTGATCGCCTAAAGAAAAATGCCACCATTCTCCAGGATGACGACAAAATCCTGCTTGAGTCATGATTTTATTTAAAAATTCTCGTCGCTGATGATAAATTCTTTCTGTTTCCTTCTTACTATCCAGGTAATAGTTAGGGTGCGATCGCGCTGAAAGTTCGTCAATTTCTCCCCCCATATTGAGAGGATTTCCAGTTTGATCAACTAAGGTAATATCGATAGCTGCCCCTGTACTATGGGGAGGAGGAGTTGCGGGATTATCACTAGGAATTGCCCAAATTTGATAGACTTGTTCCCAGATTTCTTGTTGCTGTTGAGGAGATAATTTCTCCCCGATTAATCCTTGTTTTTCCACCACTAAATTAAAAGTATAATCAACCATAAATTGTTGCACTTCTACGGGTCGATAAGCATCAAAAATTTGGATATTCCATTCTGGATATTCTTGCTGTAAATCGCTTTGGGCATTTAAAAAAGCCTCAAGAACTCCTTGACGTAAATAATAAGGAGATTTTCCTTGATAACTAACTCCTAATTTTTCATAGGGATGAGGAGATGCTATGGCAAATTTTTCGACAGGAATAGCAACCAATGATTCACCACAATCTTGAATAGAAATGTTATGATAGGGCTTCATCTTTAAGATTTATTTGTAACTCGTTAAATAGTATAGAAGACAACAAAGTTAAGGGGACAGTCCCATGACATCATTGTGGAATCTCGTTAAATACTACCGCAAATATAAAGCGATCGCTATTTTTAGTATGGTCGCATCTGGGTTATTTGAGATAGTTGACTTAGTGGTTCCTTATATAATAGGACAAATTCTTAATATTTTATCTAATCAACCTGTAGATACGCCACTAAAAAAACTCATTGAATATATTTCTAGTATCACGAGTTTGCCTGAAAGTAAAGAGTTATCTTTATTTGTTCTATTAGCTATTATTTGTTTGGTGACTGTGGTAAAATCTCCTATTCAGCCTTGGATCAGTTCTTGGTATCATTGGGCGATCTCTTTACAAGCCAGACGAGATCAATTAAGTCAAATTATTGGCAAAATTTTGACCCTACCCCTATCTTTTTATGATGAAAATAATCCAGGTAGAATTGCCAATAGAATTTCTAAAGGGGTAGAAAATCAGATGTGGACTTACCCAGAAATTGCCGGACAATTAGTCCCTAAACTATTTCGTATTATAGGTATTTTAGTAATTATTTCAGTAATCGAATGGCAGATAGCTATAGTGTTTTTAGTGTCTTTTATCCTAATTTTATTATTTAGTTTAAAACAACTTAAATATTTAATTGATAAAGAAGAAATATTAGATCAATATATAGAAAACACTCAAAGCCGAAATTCTGAAATAATTACTAATATTAAAACTATCAAAGCCTTTGCTACAGAAGCAAGAGAATTTAAGCGACAAAAACAACGAGTAGAACGGGAGTTTAAGTATATTACCTATCGAATTCATAAAGGCTATGTCAAATTAGTAACTTGGCAAAAAACTATCATTCAACTTTCCTTATTTTTAGTGCTTATAATGACTCTTATTCCTACATTAAAAGGACAAATATCTCTGGGTCATTTTATCACCACTTTCACCGTTGCTAGTATTGCCTATGCTGAACTCGACCCCATCACTCGCTTAGCAGAAACCGTATCCCGTCGTTATACATCGATGATTCGTCTTCATCAGTTTATTACGCTTCCATCAGGTAAAGATGCAGCAAGTTTAACCTTGAAATATTTGGATAATAATCCTTATCAATTTACCGGAAAAATTGACTTGCAAAATGTCAGTTTTGGTTATGATGAGAATCGATTAGTGCTTAAGAATATTAATCTTTTGATTGAACCTTATGAAACGGTTGCGTTAGTGGGATATTCTGGATCAGGAAAATCAACATTGGTCAAACTTTTATTTCGTTATTTTGAACCGACAAACGGACGAATTTGTCTTGATGGACAGGATATAAAATCTCTAGATATTACCTATTATCGTCAACGGTTAGCCATTGTACATCAAGAGGTTGATATCTTTAATGGAACCATCTTAGATAATCTAACCTATGGCAATCCAACTATTCCCTTTTCTGAAATTATGAGGGCGTGTAAAATTGCTAAAGTTGATGAATTTATCAGCGAATTTTCTCAAGGATACTATACAACAGTTGGAGAAAGAGGAGTCCGTTTATCAGGAGGACAACGGCAACGACTAGGCATTGCTAGAGCCTTAATTTGTAATCCTGATGTGTTAGTCTTTGATGAGGCAACCTCTAGTTTAGATTATGAGTCAGAAAAAGCGATTCAATTGGCAATGAAATCTATCTTAGGAACCCGTACAACCCTAATCATTGCTCACCGCTTAAGTACCATTCGAGAAGCAGATAAAATTGTTGTTTTGGATCAAGGAAAAATTGTAGAAGTAGGAGATCATGAAGCATTATTAAACCAACAAGGAATTTATCATCGTCTTCATTCTTTGCAAGAAACTGGAGAACTTTTATAGGTAAGAATGTCTAATCTCTAGAAATAAAACAACAAATTTAAGTTGGTAGTAAGGGCTTTAGCCCTCAAATATTTAGGATAAACTAAATAATTGATCAAACATAGAAAAAAGAAATTTTAATGTTTGCGACAAAAGATAGAAACTTAACTCTGATTAATTTCGTCTAAAACCACTAAAGTTACTTATGAGTCAACTTATTTAACTATTTCGGACTAATAGCTAACCCTTGAGGGAGTTGACAATAATTAACCTTATCCTTCATAACTACTAATAACAAATCTGCGATCGTTGGTCACTATCTATGAATTCTGTTTGGGATCAATTTACCCTTTCGTCTTTTTCCCCCTACCGATGGCTTAATGGTAGCTACATATACCGTATTGTTGGTTTATTGAGTCAGTGGCGACAAGGGAGTTTACTATTAGAATGGGGAGAACCCCTTGGGGCATTATTGATCAGTATTGTCTTTATTTTTGGACCATTTATTACCACCAGCTTAATTGGGGTTTGGTTAATTGCTTTGGCGGGGTATTGGGGACTATTAACCCTGTCTGATCAAGGAAAACCAGGAATTACTCCGATTCATCTGATGGTGATGTTATATTGGGGAATGGCAGCAACTGCGGTGGCATTTTCTCCGGTAAAAACAGCAGCCTTATCAGGATTAATTAAATTAAGCTTATATCTTTTCTTTTTCCTAATTTGTGCCAGAATTTTGCGATCGCCTCGCCTCACGAATTGGCTCATTACTGTTGTCTTACTCATTGGGTTAGTGGTAAGTTCCTATGGAGTTAGGCAAAACTTTTTTGGGGTTGAACAATTAGCCACCTGGAATGATCCTACCTCTGAGTTAGCCCAAGCTACCCGTGTTTATAGCTATTTAGGTAATCCTAACTTACTTTGTGCTTATTTATTTCCAGCGATCGCCCTCAGTATGGGGGCAGTTTTTGTCTGGCGAGGTTGGCTACCGAAAACCCTGGCACTCACCATGGTTTTAGCTAATTCTGCTTGTCTTTATTTTACCGGAAGTCGAGGCGGTTGGATTGGGATGATGGCCTTATTAGGGGTTTTTATGCTCTTGCTTTTCTTCTGGTTTCGAGATTTTCTTCCTACTTTTTGGCGTAAATGGTTATTACCCCTAGTATTTGGAGGATTTGCCGGGTTTATTCTCCTAGCGGTGATAACAGTAGAACCCTTACGATTGCGAGTGATGAGTATTTTCGCAGGACGAGAAGATAGCAGTAATAATTTTCGGATGAACGTTTGGATGGCGGTTATTGATATGATTCGAGATTATCCAATCACAGGTATTGGCCCAGGAAATGCTGCTTTTAATAGTGTTTATCCTCGTTATATGAGTCCGAAATATAGTGCCTTAAGTTCCTATTCTATCTTTCTAGAAACGGCGGTAGAAATGGGATTAATTGGCTTAGGTATTTTTCTTTGGTTAATTGTTGTTACCGTTAATCAAGGAGTTAAACAAATGCAACGATTACGCTTAGAAAAAAATCCCCAAGGAATTTGGTTAATAGCCGTGATCGCTGGAATGGCTGGTATTTTAGCCCAAGGGTTAGTAGATACGGTTTGGTATCGTCCCCAAATTAATACATTGTGGTGGTTTTTAGTCGCGTTAATTGCCAGTCAATATCAACCCCAAAGAAGGGAGCAGGGAATAGAGTCTACTAGGAACGGTACATTTAACAAAATATCTAATGCTTCTGAATAAATGTCAAAACAATATATTTATTTTGTTGTCTGATTTTATCATCATAACTAATCTCTCAATTGTTGTAAATTCTAATTTTCACTATCATCAATTGTCCCGCGACTTAGGTGAATAGTTAAAATCTTAGCATCAAAACATAAGTGGGTTTAGTTTTTATTTCTGGATCTCTAATTCCTAAATTATCCTATCTTGATTGACTAATATCTTCTAAATGGTCAACAATTTTCCTGGCTATTTCTGTTTTTCCTATCATCTTTTGAGGTAACTCATTTTCAGTAACTAAATAAGCAATATGACTCGGTTGAGTTACCATTTCTTCTCCTCGGTTAGCAACCACCACTTGATACCCTTTTTTGATTCTAGCATTAGCAATTTCTATTAAAGCTTCATGACTCACTTGTTCCTGATATTTGAATGTCACCATGTAAAGCTCAGGAAACTTTTTTCTAACTTCTTCAATTACTTTAATAGTTGGAATTAGTTTGATACTTTTTAATTTGTCGCCACTAGGAATTTTACCTGATACCACTCTTTCTGGTTGATAGTCAGCAACTGCCGCCGAAAAAATACCAAATTTATAGGTTTTATTACTTAAATTATTTATTACTAATTTTAGATAATCTTGATAGGTTCTAGCAATTTGAAAAGGTAAATAATCAGGAGGTTGATACGAACTTTCTCCATGAATTAAAGTGATATCTGCCCCTTTTAAATATAGTTTTTCTGAAATTTTTGCCCCTAACCGTCCCGTAAAATGATTAGTTAAACGACGAATATTATCGATGGGAACTGGGGTAGGTCCCCCTGTGATTAAGATAGGAATATTTTTTAAAGGAGAATCACTAATTAGACGGCAAACTTCTACTACAATATTTCGTTCGTGGGGAATATTATTTTTACCATAGTCCTGTCTAGGGGACATAATTTTAACCCCCAAATTATTCAAAAATTTCAAAGATTCTATTAAAATGGAATTATGTAAACTGCCGTGCATTGTTGGAACAATCATGATTTTAGTTGCCTCTTGTTCCATGCGTCCTAAAGCAGATGCTAAGGTAGAAGTAATTACCCCATCAGCAATGCCATAGCGTATTTTATTGATAGTATTGTAAGTAGCAGGAGCCACAATATAGGCAGTAAAAGGATCGCGATCGCTTAAATGTTCTGCCGCCGATGTTAACTGAGTAACAACAGGATTATTGGTACTCCATTCTAGGGCATCTAAGGTAACATAACGGGTTGCTTCTTTGGAGACAAAAGCTACCACATTAGCCCCTTCTCGACGCAAAGCACGGGCAATTAAAGGGGTTTTCATCGCAGCGATTCCCCCAGTAATCAGTAAAGCAATATTTTGTCCTTCTAGATGATTACCTAACAAAGGAACATCATGATCTCCCAAGTCCGAAGGCGGGGGCGGACTAAAATCCCAGTCTTTCATATAATTGTTAATTAAACTATTAACTATTAACTATTAACTATTAACTATTCCATATCATCAAATAGTAGCTCTTCCAAAATAGGCTGCATCCGTTCATCATCAGGAGACACTAAAGAGACTTCTCCGAGTAAATTATATTTAGCCAAGAATAACAAAGGCGCAAGAGGAGTATAGATAGAATATTTTTTATTTTTGTGATAGAAGCTAGCCAGAAACTGTAATTCTTCTGAGTCTAATGCTGGTTCTTCCGTATCTAATTCAAGGGTGAGAATCCCATCATCTTCAATGGGGGGTAGTTCTCCTTGAACGGTGAGAGTAAAAGCAGTAAAACTTAACGTCAAATCCAGTTCAGCCAAAACCGCTTTAGCATCACGAAAAATTTCTTGGATTTCTAGTTTATCTTCTAAAAGAACAACATTAGTGTTCTCATCTTCCTCCTCTGATTGCCCATCCCAGGCCAAAATAACAACAGGAATATCCACAGGCATAAGCAGAATATAAGTTCCATCTTCTGCCTCCAGGGCGTTTTCTACATAACATTCTAAAGTGCGACCCTCGTCATCGGTTAGGGTAACACTATCAATCTCTTCCGGCTCGTTTTCTGGACTAAATTGGAACGAGGACATGGTCTTGAGTAGGGCTGTGATAGTTGATTAGAATATCACACAATGTCATCAGTTATTGACCAAAATTAAGAGACATCTGTGTTCAACCAACCAGTGTTCTGTAAATAATCAAATCCCTCAACATCGGTCAAATTATACTGTAGCGGGGTAATAGTAATGTAGTTGTGTTGAATTCCTTGGACATCCGTAGGAATATCTGAGGGAAGATGAATATATTCAGGTTGTTCAATATCAGTGACTAACTCTCCAGCTAACCAATAATAGCTTTTTCCCCTGGGATCAAGACGCTTTTCAAATTGCTCCACGTAGCGGCGTAACCCCTGGCGAGTCATCATCACACCAGCGATCGCCTTTTGGGGAACAGGGGGAATATTCACATTTAAAAGGGTGGGTTTTGGTAAAGGGTGACTAGCCAATTTTTTAACTAAGGTACAAGCAAAGTTAGCCCCAGGTTGAAACTCTTTTGAGGAGAAACTGGCTAAACTTAGAGCAATACTAGGAATTCCTTCGATCGCTCCTTCCATGGCTGCTGAAACTGTCCCCGAATATAATACATCAGTTCCTAAATTAGACCCATGATTGATTCCTGATAGCACCACATCAGGACGAGTCTTTAACACAGCACTCAGAGCAAATTTAATACAGTCTGAAGGCGTTCCTGAACAAGACCAGGCGATCACTTGGGGATCAAAAAGGTTTTCCACCACCTCAGCACGAATAGGGCGATGAAGGGTTAACCCATGACCCGTTGCTGAGCGTTCGCGGTCAGGACAAACCACTGTTACCTGGTGGCCAGCTTCGACTAAAGTATTGGCTAAGGTGCGAATACCAAGAGAGAAAATGCCATCATCATTACTAAGGAGTAGTTTTAGAGGTTCCATTTCTAGAAAATAATACTTGACTTCTGACTTATGGTAGGGAATTAATACTATTAATCCTCTACTCACTCTATAACTTCTGACTTCATTTTCATGGCCACTACTTCTAATCCCCTAGAACTCGAATTACAGACGCTACAGCAGCAAGCCCAAGACGCGATCGCTGCCGTCACTAATTTAGAAGACCTCGAACAACTTCGCATTAGCTATTTAGGAAAAAAAGGACAACTTTCCCAAATTTTGCGGGGGATGGGTAAATTAAGTGGGGAAGAACGTCCCCGTGTTGGGGCTTTAGCGAATGAAGTCAAAGAAGCTTTGCAAACCAGTCTTGACCAGCAACGTCAAACCCTACAAACCGCCCAAATTCAAGCCCAACTAGCAGCAGAAACCCTTGATGTCACAATGCCTGGGGTTAGTCGTCCTATAGGCCGTCTCCATCCTCTCAACAGTACCATTGATCGTGTATTAGATATTTTCGTTGGCCTGGGATATGGCGTGGCTACAGGCCCGCATTTAGAAACGGATTATTATAATTTCGAGGCGTTGAATATTCCCCCCGATCATCCAGCGCGAGATATGCAAGATACGTTCTTTTTGGCCGATGGTCGTCTGCTGCGAACCCATACCTCTCCGGTTCAAATTCGCTATATGGAAACCCACGAACCCCCTATCCGTATTGTCGCCCCTGGACGAGTTTACCGTCGGGATACAGTGGATGCCACCCATTCAGCCGTGTTTCATCAAGTAGAAATTTTAGCCGTAGACAAAGGGTTAACTTTTACTGATCTTAAAGGCACAATTAAAGCATTTTTAAAGCAGATGTTTGGGGAAGAATTACCCGTTAAATTCCGCGCGAGTTATTTTCCGTTTACAGAACCTTCCGCAGAGGTAGATGTACAGTGGCAAGGAAAATGGTTAGAAGTGATGGGCTGTGGCATGGTCGATCCCAATGTTCTCAAAGCGGTGGGTTATGATCCAGAAATTTACACAGGGTTTGCTGCCGGATTAGGAATAGAACGATTCGCTATGGTATTACACAAAATTGACGATATTCGCCGCCTTTACCAGAGTGATATGCGGTTTTTATCTCAATTTTAACTATATTTCCCTTAATGGCTTTCCTTTAGCTTGACTTTGGTCTCCCATCTCACACAAGAGAGAAAGTTTAGCTAGGTGACCAAAGAATCAAATCAACCAATCCAAGTTTTTAGTAAGCCCTTTAGGGCTGAAAATCCTGGCTTGAGAATTGATCGAGCCCTAACGATAAACTTTTCTAGTTTACCTTTATAAAAAAAATGTGATCTTGTTAGATAAGATACAAAACACTTCAAATCCTCCTTGATTAGCAAACTTGATAACAATTCAATCACCTTAAACAGGTTTTATATTATTTTTATACTTTAAAAAGTTGATACTCAGAGCTTGTTTCTGAGGACTCAAAAATTTACTAATAAGTCATCTACTAAAGTAGAGTATGGACTGCTAACCGAAAAAAGTAATGAGATAAATCCTTCTCTATCAGGGAGATTTAGGGAAGTTGATGAGGAGGAAATTGGGAAAAAAGACTTTATATTTTCTTTATAAAGGGGATTGAGGAACGGAAAATTAAGGTTATAAGCCCCTCAAGGATAGGGTTAGTTAATTACTTCACCTCAGACCTATGCAACTTAGAAAGTTCTAAGTTAGAATGCTGACAGACTTGGTCAAGATACTATTAATAAAAATTTCCTTAGAGATTTTGTCGAGCTTTAGGCTTTATGTCTAGAATTGATCGATCAAAAAAAACTCAAAACTTATCAAACGTAACCATAGTGAGACTAGCGGTGAAGATAAAATCAGATTTTTCCCTGCCTCCAGGTCCTCAAATATCACCCCAACAACAGAGTAAGGAGTGGATCGAACATCCGATTGACTTTTGGGAAGCTTGTGCCAAAGAGTACGGTGACTTTTTCACAGTTCAACTGGGTTCTCTAGGATCAGTTGTCTTAATGAGTCATCCAGAAGCAGTCCGTCAAGTGTTTGCTTTATCCCCTAAAGTTTTTCAATGTCATCAATACAATGAACACTATAAATATGTAATGGGAGAACATTCTGTCCTAGTTCAGGATGGAGAACGCCACAAAGCTCAACGGAAGCAGATAGTACCCCCTTTACATATAGAACGAATAAAAATCTATGCTGAGCAAATTTGTCAAATTACCCGCCAAATAACTGATTCATGGCCAAGTGATCACCCCTTTTCGGTGCGTCTGTCCATGCACGAACTATCGTTACAGGTAATTTTGCAGACGATCTTTGGAGACTCGGAGCAAGTCCTTAAACAACAAATTACCTCCCTATTTCGCTCACAAATTTTTCAAGATTTAGGATCATGGAGTCCCTGGGCGCGTTTTGGTCATTTACATCCTCTATTACGAAAAATGATTGGGGACGCGATGGATAAAAGACGAAAAAATCCAGACCCCAATTCCACAGACATTTTTAACTTATTACTCTCAATTGAGTCCCTTAGCGATGCGGAAATTCAAGACCATATTTTTACGTTCTTTATTGCCGGGGTCGATACGACAGCTTTAGGGTTAACTTGGGCATTATATTGGATTCATAAGAATTCCGAAATACTTGAGAAAATTCGCCAAGAATTAGATTCATTGCCCAATGAAGTTGAGCCGATGGCTATAGCTAAACTTCCTTACTTAACCGCTACCTGTCAGGAGGTCTTACGGATGTACCCCGTGGTAACAACTCCTACCGGGCGCAAATTAACGGCTCCTGTTGAGATTATGGACTATCATTTTGAACCTGGGGTGACGTTACTTCCTTGTACTTACTTAGTGCATCATCGTGAAGATATTTATGCGAACCCCCATGCTTTTCAACCTGAACGGTTTCTCTCGCGTCAGTATGCTCCCTATGAATATTTCCCCTTCGGAGGAGGTAACCGAGTCTGTGTTGGTGCTGGTTTAGCACAACTGGAATTAAAACTGGTTTTGGCTACGATTCTATCGCGGTTTCAATTAACCAGTGCCATCGAGGGAGAGGTGAAACCAGTACGCCATGGAACTTTATTGGCTCCTTCAGAAAATATGAAGTTAAAAATTCTTCAGCAGCAATATTAGGATAAATTAACTGTTTTTTTAAGTATATACAAAAAAGGTAAAAATATGGTAAATTCAAGCGTCACTTTAATTGACTTATTACAGCAAAGAGCTAGACAGCATCCCAACAAAATTGCCTATACCTTTCTCGAAGATGGCAAAACAGAAGGGGCGAAACTAACGTATCAACAATTAGATCAGCGAGCTAAAGCGATCGCCGCCCACTTACAATCTTTAAATGCTTACGGAGAACGAGCCTTACTCCTATATCCAGCAGGATTAGAAATATTATGCGCCTTGTTTGGCTGTTTATATGCAGGGGTCATTGGAATTCCTGCCCCTCCTCCTGAAGCTAGCCGCTTGAAGCGCACCCTACCCAGACTTCAGGCGATCGCTAAAGATGCCCAAACCTCCCTTGCCCTTACCAATGAAAACATCATCTCAACGGTTGAGCGATACCGCCAACAGGTTCCCGAATTCCAAACCATCAAATGGTTAGACACTGAAGTCATTAAGCCTGAATTGGGGGAAAACTGGCAACCTCCTGAGATTAATGGAGATACCCTAGCCTATCTTCAATATACCTCTGGTTCCACTGCCACCCCAAAAGGTGTCATGATTACCCACCAAAATGTCATCTACCTTTGCCATAATCTACAACGAGCTTGTGGCTATACCCCTGATAGTGTCACTGTCACCTGGATTCCCTACTTTCATGATTATGGCTTAGTGGAAGGGTTACTCGAACCTCTATACAATGGCACGCCTTGTTATGTTATGTCTCCGGCTGCCTTCATTAAACGTCCTTTACGCTGGTTGGAAGCCATTTCTCGCTATCAAGGAACCCATAGTCAAGCCCCCAACTTTGCCTATGATCAATGTGTTCGCCGTATTAGTGAAAAACAACGGATGTCATTAAACCTCAGCCATTGGAAAGCCGCAGGAAATGGGGGTGAACCCATCAACCCAGAGGTTTTAGCTAAATTTGCTCATGCTTTTTCTGGTGCAGGCTTTCGCCCTCAAGCTTTATGTCCAGCCTATGGATTAGCAGAAGCTACCCTAACTGTCTCTTTTAATTCTCACAATGAATCTTTTAAAACAACCAATTTTGTGGCTTCAGAATTAGAAAAAAGCAAAATTGTTGAAGCAACTAAAGACTACAACGGTTTAGTTAGAACTGTTACCAGTTGCGGGCGATTAATGCCAGATATTAACGTAAAAATTGTTAATCCTGATACCCTAACCCTTTGCTTGCCTGACGAACTCGGCGAAGTTTGGGTTGAAGATCCCAGTGTTGCTAAAGGTTATTGGCAGCGAGAGAAGGATACCAAAGAAACATTTAAAGCCTATATTCAAGACACCGAAGAAGGACCTTTTCTGCGAACAGGAGATTTAGGGTTTATTTATCAAGATCAACTCTATATTACCGGTCGCATTAAAGATGTGATTATTATCCGTGGGACTAACCACTATCCTCAAGATATTGAGTGGACAGTACAAGGGTGTCACCCCGCCTTGCGTCCTGAAAATGGTGCTGTTTTCTCCGTAAACATCGAAGGGGAAGAACGGTTAATTATTACCCAAGAAATCGAACGAGGGTATCGAGACAGCTTGAATGAAGAAGAAGTTATCACCAAAATTCGCCAAGCCATTGTTGAAGAGCATGAGTTAGATACCTACGCAGTTTTACTCCTAAAACGAGGAAGTTTGCCTAAAACTGCCAGTGGAAAAATTCAACGCCGCGCTTGTCAATCCAATTTTCTTAAGGGAACTTTAGAAGTTTTAGGAAGTTGGACAGCCAATCGGTCAATTAACGACAATATTGGGGTTAATAACGGCAAATATGTGCGAAAGACTCAATCTAAAACTGAATTTAAGCATAATCTCCAAAATGTAAAATCTTCCTTAAACTTCAAACCTCAATCAACCATGGATAATTATCATCTTGAAAATGCACAATTGTCCTCAAATGTTGAACCCAAACTAAATAAGAGCAATGGGGCTGTGAAAAATCACAATGGACACTCTCCTTCCAATAACATCTCTTTTTCTAAAGAATTATCTGAGTCATCAAATCACGCTGAGGTGAGTAAAAAACGAGCCGATAAAGTGATAGATTGGTTGCGAGATTATGCTGAAAAACGGATTAATTCCCGCTTGATAGATGAACGCCGTTCTGTTCCACCTTATATTATTCTCGATTTTGGGAATCAGGGCATTTTGGGAATGCAAATAGGGGAAGAATATGGCGGATTAGCTTTAAATTACCGAGATTTTACCAGAGTCTTAGAGCAACTCGCTGCCATTGATACCACCTTAGCCACTCTCGTTTTTCTGAACAATACTAATGGAATTCGCCCCATTCAACATTATGGAACCCCAACTTTAAAAGAAGAATTACTACCCCTATTAGCGACGGGACGAGAATTAGCTTCCTTTGGGTTATCCGAACCTGGTGCAGGGTCTAGTTTAGGGGGAATAGCTACCGTTGCCACCCCGACGGGCCAAAGTTCTTGGAAACTAAACGGAGTTAAACGATGGAATGCCTCAGCTTGGGCAGGAGTCATCAGTACATTTGTTCGTTTAGTCGATGAAAACAATAAATTCCTAGGAATTACAGGATTTGCTGTTCGCCAAGGTACATCAGGACTACGAGTCGGACCGGAAGCATTAACCATGGGATTTCGAGGAATCGTCCAAAATAGTATCTATTTTGAGGATGTTAACGTCAGTTCCGTAAATCTTCTTGGTGAAATTGGTAAGGGGATGAAAGTGGCTAATGATGCCCTATTCATGGGACGACTTTGTACAGCTGCTGTCAGTTTAGGTGCGATGAAAAGATGCGCTCAACTCATGCTTCGCTATGCGAGTCGTCGGTCGGTCGCTACAGGTCTTTTATTGGATAATCCAGTCACTTTAGCCAAATTTAGCCAATTAACCCAGGTAATCACCGTGGTTGATCTTTTCCTAAAAAGTTTAACCCAACAACTCGATGAGGGAAAAGTCCTACCGCCTGAAATTGCCATGATCGCTAAAATTATAGGCTCTGAAGGAGCCATTAAAGCAGCAGATGATTGTATGCAACTCCTCGGTGGACGGGGATATATGGAGAATAATATCGTCCCTCAAATTTACCGAGATGTGCGTGTATTGACCATTGGGGAAGGTCCTAACGAAAACTTGCGGGCTTATTTAGGTAAAAGTGTCATGCAGTCAGAGATTATACATAGATATCTAGAAAATACGCTAAATGGACTAGATCTTTCTGAGAAGTTCCGTTATACTACCCAAAAAGTTAGCGAGCGGTGTTTATCTAACCTTGATACTTGGGAAACGCGCTCTCAAGCCATCAACTGGGCTCATTACCTGATGGGAGACGTAGTAATCTATGGCGTGTTACTGGCTACTATACGACCGAACCGTTATTTAGCGGCCGATGGGACTGTTGAGTGGTTAGCGCAGCAGTTTGATTATCATCTAAATCAAGCGTTAGAAGGCACCCCTGTTGAGCCAGTAATCTTGAAGTCTTCGGCAATTATTGACAAAGTAAACAACTATGACCTATCGATTGGAAATACTGAACAAGGAGCATCAGGGGAAGAAAATGAGTTAGAATCCCTTCTAAAACGTAATTTTTCGGAGAAGAAGACCTCTAATTCTCAAAAGACATCTCGGCCTCATCCAGATGTGAAGAATCTTTCTCCCGATGCAAAAAGAAAACTTCTGAGCAAGTTACTTCAACAAAAGTCTAATTCATCTAATCGTAGCTGAATAACCTGCAGATTTTTCAATTTTTTTTGACCACTAGTTTAAATAATGGAGTAAAACAAAATGAACATTCAAACTAACCTTACTGTTGTTGATCAATCTCAAGGGACTATTGAAACCTGGTTAATCAATTGGACTGCTGAACAATTAGACTTAGAACCAACAGAAATCGATATTCATCAATCCTTTTTGAGTTATGACATGAATTCTGTTACCGCCATGATGTTAGTGGGTGATTTAGAGGACTGGTTGGGTTGTCGGTTATCCCCTACCTTAGCATGGGATTATCCTAATATTAAGACCTTGGCTCAATATTTGGCTCAAGAGGCTCAAAGTATTCAATCATCAAACTCTTCAGAGGAAACAGGTTCTGATGTGAATCAGTTAATTGATAACATTGATAATCTCTCAGAGGAAGATATGGACTCCTTATTAAGTTCTCTTTTAGCTCAACAGTAACAGTAATTTGAGAAAATATGCTAAAAGGGATTTTAAATTCCTTTTAGCAACTCAATTATAATTTTGGCTAAAAGATAATGGTTATTTATTTATTTTTTTGTCATAAAATTCCAATAATTAATACTTAATCAAGAAACTCTTTATTTCTTATCCAATTCAAGATTGGGTTATATCAAATCAACTGTATAGTTTTGACTGAATCTAAAATTAGCCTCGAATAACTAGAAACTTTAAGATACTTTTTTTGGTGATGATTATGAACACAGCTTCTTCTATTAATCAACTTTCTCAACAAGATAAGAAGGAATTATTAGCATCTCTTTTAAAAAACAAGCAGAACAATAATAAAACTTTTCCCTTATCATTAGGACAACAACGCATCTGGTTTTTAGAGCAATTAAAGCTCAATATCCCTCTACATAATATTCCTGTTGCCTATCATTTGAAAGGGAAAATCAACACAGTATTACTGGAGAAAAGTTTACAGAGAATTGTTGATCGTCATGAAAGTCTACGAACCCGAATTGAAATCGAGGATAATAGTCCAGTTCAAAAAATTATACCTAAAATCACCGTTAAATTACCTGTTATTGATGTAACTAATTTTTCTGGTGAAAGGCAAAGTGATGAAGTCGAAAAGCTTAAAACTGAAATAGCGACAATAGTATTTGATATCTCTGAAGCTCCTCTATGGCGTTTTCAGTTATTGCGATTAGGAGGAGAACATTATGTGCTACTGCTAGTCTTTCATCATATTATCTTTGATGGGGCATCTATCGGTATCCTCATGCAGGAATTGGCTACTTTCTATGATGCTTTTCTCAATAACCAGTCTTTTCCTACACTTAAGTCTCCTAAACAATATAGTCAATTCACCATCTCACAAGAAAAATGGCTACAGGGACAAAGAAACTCTTTAATCAGCTATTGGCAACAACAGTTAAGTGGCGATATAACCTCTCTTCAGCTGCCTACTCAGACGTCTCAGATTAATGCCATAAGTTATAAAGGCGGTCGAGAATCTTTAATTATTGATTCTTCTTTGACGCAAAAAATTAAGAAGTTAAGCCATTCATCAGGGGTGAGTTTATATACAACTTTGTTAGCAGCATTTAAGGTTTTACTTTATCAATATACTCGCCAAGAAGATATGATTGTTTGTTCTCCAGTTGCCAGACGCTATCGTTGTGAATCTAGAGGAGTGATTGGATATTTCAACAATATTTTGCCAATTCGTAGTCAGTTAAAAGAATCTATAAGCTTTCAACAATTATTAAAGAAAGTTTCTCAGGTAACCCAGGAAGCCTATAAATATCAAGATTTGCCATTCCAAGAAATTATGTTGCTTCCTAACCTAGCCTCTATTTCTCTAACAAGAGCTATGTTTTCTGTGCAAAATATGGATGGTATATCAATTCAACTGCCAGACATTCAAGTAAGTCATGAAACTTTACACAATGGCTCAACTAACTTTGACTTATTTGTATTTGTCGAAGAGAAACAAGAAGAGTTATTAATAGGGGCTGATTTTAAGAAAGCTATTTTTACAGAAGTTACGATTGATCAATTGCTAAAAAACTTTCAGAATTTACTGAATCAACTTGTTGATGACCCACAATTATTACTTGCTGACCTACCTAATTTACAAGTTAATACAATGGAGTCTCCACAAGCAAGGAATCCTGAAAAAGCGAAAATTAGGAATAGATTTATTGCTCCGAGAAATTCCGAAGAATTTGAACTACAAGAAATCTGGCAGCAGGTATTAAACAAATCTCCTATCAGCATAATGGATAGTTTTTTTGATTTGGGAGGAAACTCAGTGATTGCTGCCCATCTATTTTTGAAAATTGAGGAATCCTTCAACAAAAAGCTTCCCTTATCTACCTTGATAGAAGCCAATACCATTGAGAAATTAGCAGAGATACTAAAAAATGAAGAGTGGTCGAATTTTTGGGATTCGTTAATCCCAATTCAACCTCAAGGCTCGAAACCACCTTTATTTTGTTGTCCAGGGGTGTATGGAAATGTAATTTACTATCGTTCGTTAGCTTTATTACTGGGTCTAGATCAACCCTTTTATGGGTTGCAATCTAAAGGGTTAGATGGAAAAGAAGTCCCCTTGAGTCGATTAGAAGATATGGCTCGGATTCATATTGAAGAAATTAAGACAATTCAACCCCACGGTCCTTATTATTTAGGAGGTCATTCCTTTGGCGCAAAACTAGCCTTTGAAATTGCTCAGCAACTTCAATCTCAAGGAGAAAAGGTTGCTTTGTTAGCATTGTTTGATCCAGAACCTCCGATAGTCGATAGAAGCTTGTTGACGTTAATCGTTAAAAATTTGCGGACACTTTTAAAATTGTCTTTATCGAAACAACTAACTTATGTCTGGCACAAGATAAAATATCATTTTACTAAACTTGTTAGGCGTTCTGAGTCTGTTGTTAGGAGTAGTAAAGTAGCTCAACCTGCTAAAACTAACAAAAAACTCTATAATCCCAAGGTTTTGGAAGCTAATGTCACAGCGAGTCGAAACTATATCCCAAAAAGTTATTCAGGTAAGATTACAATTTTTCGAGCTAGTGAGTACAGTAGCCTCGATATCAGTGATTTAAGAAAGTGGAAAACAATAGCTTTAGAAGGGGTAGAGGTTTATCAAGTTCCTGGAGATCATCATAGTCTTCTTAAAGAACCTAGCATTAGAGTGTTAGCTGAAATATTAAAGAAAAGTTTAGAAAAAAGTCAACAGTCCGAATTGCTTTTAAAGTTGTAAATTTGTATAAACTTGGAAAAAAGATGCACCTCTTGAGATAATCTTGACATAATGAATTTATGAGTGTTAACTTCTATTGAGGAGCAATCAAAAAGACAATATAAGTTAACAGGTTTAGTAGTAAATGTTCCAAAAACAATACAAAGGAGCTTGTTGAGAAATGCTTAGTGTAAAATTTAAGAGCCTAATCTATATAGGTCTGATTAGTTTAGGCGTTTTAGGAATTGGCGAGGCTGCACAAGCTGCAAAACTTAATCTAAATACAATTGCAGAGACTTGGATTGAGCGCAGAGATTCAGCTTATTTTGATAGACGAGAAAACAATCAGTGGGGTGTCGCTAATCGGAATGGCACCGATTATCTCACGAATGAGATAGGGAATTTTTGGACAGATAAACCTAATTGGTCTCGCTGGGTTCATGGTGTTAAGTTATCTCCTTGGGAAACTCCAGGTGATTTTCGCTTTTCTGGGACATTCCAGATGCGAAACGATAACGATGCCATGGGATGGACACTCTTTCATCAAGATCAACAGAATCATCTTCGGATCGGTTGGACTGGATTAGCAAAACCAGGACCATTTGGCAACGATACAATGCCTTCTGAAGGGTGGGATGACTGCGTACTTAATGATAGGGGTTTGTGTTACGATCATCCCGATAATACATTCGGTTTTCATGTAGTTTTAGTGCAAGATGGAATAGAAACCGAGTTAAACTTCAAAGAAAAATGGTGGAGAGACAGTGGTCGGTTTGCACGATACTGGGGTGACACCCCTTATTGGGAAAGAAATTATGATTTCGATATCAGTTTCATTGATGGCGAACTTTCTGTCGCGGTGAAACGGGGTGATAGAAATCGTAATCTGATCGACCTAACCTTTAATGACTTGCCTTTTTCTAGCGGAAGGATAGGCCTTAGACACCTTAATCAGGAGGTAATTTGGTCAGATATTGGATATGAAGATCTTTCGGCTACCGTTACAGCCCTCTCCTCCCCTAGTTCTCCTGTCCCTACTCAAGCTAACCCTGAACCGATAACGATCTTAGGTGCAGGGACAGCGATCGGGTTTGGATCTTGGTTCAAGAAAAAGATCTCCAAACAATCCAAAAAGAAGGATAAAAATGCCTAAGCGTTAAAATCGGCGTTTGTTTTATTCTCAAAAAATCTGGAGCAATAATTCCCTCTTTACGGAAGTAGACCTAAGGTTTGTACTAGGTCTATTTTCATTAATTGTTTATAATTTTTTTCCTAAGATTGATACTTCAAATGGTTGTAAAGTCTCAGGTAAATCTATAATTTTTCCTGACTCCTCTACGTTAGATAACCAGACTTTCCATTTATTTTCTGAAACCTTCACGTCAATTTCAAAGGGTTTTTCATAAGAAAAATTGATAATTACTAAAACTTGTTCTTTCTCCGTTTCTCTAATATAGGCTAAATGTTCGTAGGGATAGTGTATTAAAGTTTTCCAGGTTCCATAACATAAAGCTTCGCTATTTTTTCTAATTTTTAGTAAATCTCGATAAAAATTTAAAATTGAGTCTGGATCTTCGAGTTCTTTTTTAACATTAACCTCTAGATAATTGTCATTAACTGGCAACCAAGGTTCTACCAATTTACCAAAACTAAATCCTGCATTAGGCGAATCATCCCACTGCATAGGGGTTCTTGCCCCATCTCTTGATTCTAGGGATTGATTATCTCGACTTTCGTTAATGGCGTAATCTTTGGCTTTTTCTGGGGGAATACTGAGATGGTTTACCATACCAATTTCTTCCCCATAATATAAAACAGGTGTGCCGCGAACCGTCAATAAAATCGTCGCGGCTGCCTTGGCAATGGCAATAGGATTAGTACATAAACTACATTCAACCCAACGGGATAAATGGCGAGGAATGTCATGATTATTCAAAAAGTAAGTAGGAGAAGCCCCAGGAGGCGTTAATCTTTCTTTTTGTTCTATTTCTTGTTGTAAATAACCAGGATACCAAGGGCTAAAAGGAAATTCAAAGGTTAAGGGTAAATGGAGTTCATCGTTATTGACTCCATAGAAAACTGTTGATTCATATAAACGGCTATCAATAAAGGTTTCTCCAATCAAAATTCGTTCGTCATATTCGTCAATAATCTGGCGAATTTCTTTGATAATTTGATGATTTTCTGGCAAGTCTTTGTTATAAATATGATGAAAATTATTATAATCATTTTGATCAGTTGCCCCGAATTTAACGGGATTATAACGAAAGTATTTATCTTTACTGTAAACACTCGAAGCATCCAACCGAAATCCATCAACCCCTTTATCTAACCAAAAGCGAATGATGTCATAAATTGCTTTTCTAACATCTGGATTTTGCCAATTTAGATCGGGTTGATTTTCATTAAAGGTATGAAAGTAATATTGATCTCTTTGAGGATTATACGTCCATCCTGTTCCTCCGAAATAGGATAACCAATTATTAGGAAAACCTCCTCCTGGCGCCGGATCTTGCCATAGATACCAATCACTTTTAGGGGTGTTTTGACTTTGGCTTGATTCAAGAAACCAAGTATGTTGATTAGAGGTATGATTAATCACTAAATCAAGGATAATTCTAATCTGACGCTGATGGGCTTCTGCTAGAAGTTGCTCAAAATCATCTAAGGTACCAAAGACTGGACAAATATCAAAATAGTCACTAATATCATATCCATTATCTACCATGGGAGATTTATTAATAGGAGATAGCCAAACAGCATCAATTCCTAAATCATCTTTAAGATAGTCTAACCGTTTAATAATTCCCTCTATATCTCCTTGTCCATCCCCATTAGCATCAGCAAAAGTCAATGGATAAATTTGATAAATAACACTATTATTCCACCAGTACTTTTGAGTGATTTTAGTCATAATTCTTTGAGAATACTATTACCAATTAAGCGAATCAATCACATCATTCCTTTAAAAATTCCTTGGGGACGAATCAACAGAATAACAATCATAATTAATAGGGATACTCCTAGTTTATATTCTGATCCTAACCAAGGAACGCTAACACTTAATTCTTGGGCAACACCAATCACTAATGCACCAGCGATCGCCCCGTAAGGATTACCAATTCCCCCTAAAATAACTGAGGCAAACATGGGCAAAATTAGGAACCATCCCATGGTAGGTTTGATGGTATAAATCAGTCCATACATGGCTCCTCCTAAAGCGGTTAACCCCCCGGTAATTACCCAAGTCCAGAGAACGACTTGTTCAACATTTATTCCCGATACCCTAGCTAGATCTATATTATCGGCTACTGCTCGCATGGCCTTACCAATTTTAGTATTTTGTAAGACAAAGTGAAGCACTGCTATGGCTGCAATGGCTAACCCCATGACAATGAGTCGATCTTGTTCAAATTTAATTCCTAAAAATTCTTGCGCCGGAACTAAAGGAAGTTGATAATTTTGGTTACTTCCTCCCCAAATCATTAAAATTCCATTGCGAATAAATAATGCTAAACCAATGGAAATAATAATCAAGGTCGTGGAAGTTGCCCGGCGATCACGCATGGGTTTCCAGAGTAAATATTCTGCGATGATCATAGCAACAATGGTTCCGATAGCTCCTAAAATCATCGAAACCCACAAATTCAGCCCGCTAATTTTAGCTACCCACGTAAGATAAGCTCCCAAGGTCATAAAATCACCGTGGGCGAAGTTAGACAGCCGTAAAATGCCATAAGTTAGGGTTAAACCTACCGCAGTGAGGGCGATAATACTGCCGATAACCAGTCCGTTGAAAATTAGTTGGGGTGTTTCCATAACTCCTAAATAATGATTAATTCTGATTCCATATCATGTCATATTCAGGTAGCTTGGGTAAAAATTTGTAAAGGATAGGAGTCAGCCACCAAGGTTGCTGCTTGTTCCTTGATATCTTTTAAGGTTTTAGAATCAAACGGTGTTTTAGGAAAAGTTTCTTCAAACTCTATCAAGGTTTTAATGCGTTGATAGGCTTGGTAAGCAACAGTCGGAAAAAAGGAAAATTTACCAGGCAAAACACATAAATAATTACTTTGAGGATTAGACTCAATCCAATAACTGTAACGCCTTTTTTGTTCTTCCTCACTAATAAATTCAGTCTTGACACATTCATAACTGAAAAGGTGTCGGTTGTATAATTTTTCTTGACCGAAATAACGCTCTGCTGATTCTAAAATTGGTTCGATATCTACTCCCTCTTCTTCTCCATCTCTAGCATAACCTGAATCAGCTAACATTGAATAAATAAATTTCTGCTTGCCCTTTTCTCTTTGCTGGATAAAATGATTGAAATGAAAGCGGTTCTTTGTAGACATTCTGACAAAATTGTTATGCGCTAAAGCGGGATACGCAACCACCATAGCACTCCGACTTCGCTTCAATCTGGCACGAATTTGTAAATCGGATAAAAAGGGTTTAAATCCTTCTCCAACTGCAAAAATAAATAACTTAGCTTTCAAGCGTTTGGGTAATCCTTGTTGGGTTTGACAGATTAAACTTTTCAAGCGAATGGGACCGTAGCGATCCATCAAAAGTTTATCAATGGTAACTCCTGTTTCAAATGTCACTCCCTGAGTTAGGCAACTTGCGACTAAATCTCTGAGAATTTTACTGGTGTTCATCGAACAATCTAGAGTATGAAGAATTTCATAATCAGAAGGGTTTATCCCATAGGAATAATCAAATTGAGAACAAAGATTACGGATGGTTTGAGTTGATTGACGCAAAGAACAAGATAGCCCTTCATGATTTTCTACTTGGGCATAAGTAGGCGCAATACAAGTATTATGATTTTTCCAATTATGTTGTTTTCCATAGGCTACTTCTAGCCTCCCTAAGACTCGATTTCTTTGGATATTAATTTGTACTGCATCACTTTTTAAACGAGATGAACTGATTTCTGGGGCATCAGCTTTCGGATGAATAATATAGACGGGTTGATCGTTAAACCATCCTTGAGGATTAGGGATAATCGTTGGAGTATAAAAGTTAGGATGTTTTTCAGTTAAATTAATATTACAGTTTTCTGAAAAATAGGGGGAATAAAGATTAATTATATCTTCTACCCCATTGACACAATTAATAAAAGTTTGAGCATCATCTTGACCAGAATATAACGCTCCTGTATGAAACCATCCTTCTAATTTTCCTGATGCTAAGTTGCCTAATTTTGGGGATTTTTCTAATACCTTAATGGTCAAATTGCTATGACGAGCTAGAAATTCAGCAATGGAAATTCCAGCAATACCACCCCCAACAACAATAACATCAACGTATTCTATTTCAGATGCTTGAATTGACTTCATCGTTAATTGATTAATCTAATTTATATAACTTTTAATTGGTTCAGATAAAGCTTGAGAGATTGCTGTTAAGGTTCTCATATCTTTAACCATCCACTCATGAACCAAAACGGGAATTTTAATCTCATTCCCTAGATTAATTTTAGAACTATTTGCTGGTAGAATCATTAGGTCATAGGGAGTCCACATGACTGTAACATTAATTTTTTCTAAACTTTTTGGGATGTCATGATTTAATTGGTTTAAAAATTCACTATTAGGACGCATTTGTCTAATGCCTGGATTTGGCAACGCATAAGCGGTTAATGTCCCATTATTAGGGGCAGAAATGTTAATGTAACGCTGAACTCTATCAACGCCTCCAAGACGTTGTAGATAGTAGCGTGTTACTACTCCCCCCATACTAAATCCTATTAAATCAATAGATTGTTTTTGACTGAAATTATTATTAATATAATCAGCTACCTGTTGGGCTAAATGTTCTAGATGACCATCCCCGTTATTGGGTTTTAGATTGAGACGATGTACTGACCACCCCATTCGAGTCAAATAGTCGGTCATAGTGTTAAATTTGGCTAGCGTGTCATACAGTCCATGAACTAATAAAACAGGGTTACGTTGATGGGAATTTATCATCATTGCAATGGCTAAATAGTTGATACCTATAATGTTATTTTAATTATTGTAATTCTAGCTTATTCTTGAAAGTAGACAGATATTTTCACTGGACTATCTTGTTCTAACCCTAGATAATGGGCTGAAATTCTTGTTTGTGGTTTTACAGGAATTAAAGGGGTGATACTTCCTAATGACAGTAAATCTCCTTTCTTTAAACTTTTCCCCTGAGATTGTAACTGATCTTTTATCCAAAGCACAACATTGAGAGGATCTCCTAATAAGGACTTACTTTCTCCTGTGGCTAATTCTTTTCCCGATTCATCAGTAATAATTACTTGAATTTTCTTTAATCTTTTTTGCCATTCCTGAGTAGGCTGTATCTCAATAGGAGTTCCTACAATTCCTAATCTTGCTCCCACATTAATAGCGATTAACATTTCTTTCTTCAATCTTAGATTCTGGGAATACATTAAATCAGGTAATTCTAAAAAAGGAATTACGGTATCAATATATTCTAAAGTTTCTTCTGGTGTTTTTGCTCTATTGATTTTTTCGCTTTTAACCCTAACCATTAAATCTCCTTCTAACCTAGGAATTGCGCCAAATTTCGTAGTAACAGTAGTTTCTGATGGTAATAACATATTGGTAAGTAAGCTACCTAAAATAGGTTGATTTGTGTTAAATTTAGCTTGAACTTGTTTGTTGGTTAATCCTGCTTTGTAACCAATAATTTTTCCCTGGCTAGTCAATAAAGATTGAATTAGTTTGTTTTGGATAATATGAGCCTGTTTTAAAGTTAAATTACTGGGGAAGTCTGATATTTTTTGTTTTTTCAGATAATGACTGGTTAAACGATTAGCGAAATTATTAATTTCTTGGCTAGATAGGTTGATTAAAGATTTTGGATGAATTAGCCACTTTTTCTGAGTATCTGGTTTAAGATTGAATTCTAAATGACCTGATTGATGACTTTTTCTCTCTGATGCAATTACTGTAATCGGAGTTAACAGAATTAATAAAAGGAACAAAAAATAGTTTGTTTTAATCATAATAAAGTAGGAGAATTGCTTAATATTCTTTTTCCCTCTCAATGCTATTTAAGTAGATAAGCAAACTTTCAGAACCAGCTATAATGTTAGAATATACTAATAATTATATCACTTCTCCGATTAATTCTATCAAGATGAACCTAAAAAAACGATTCCTAACCCCCACTCAAGTATGGATCATACTAGGACTAATTTGGTTGATCAGTAGTCTGAGTGATCAGATCTGGTTAATGTTAGATCATTCTGTTCCTCCTTGGGATCAAAGTAATCATTTAACTAAATCTCTTCAATATTTCCATGCGCTAGAATATCCCCAGTTTTTTAATAGTGAATGGTGGCGTAATTTCTGGATGATATCATCAAAATACCCTCCCTTAACCTATATTATTGCTGCTTTATTTCAAAAAGTTTTTGGGGTTGGCAATGATCCAGCATTAATTAGTAATTTTCTATACAATGCTATTTTGATTTTGTCAGTTCATACATTAGGAAAAACTTTATTTAGTCCTCAAGTAGGATTATGGGGTGCTGGGTTATCGATGTTATTTCCTCGGTTATATCAAACCCGCTTACAATTTTTAATTGATACTCCATTAATGACATTAACTGTTCTATCTTTTTGTTGTTTAACCATTTGGAAACTGGAAAAAAATCGTAAGCAACAATGGTTATGGACTGTCATTTTTGGATTCTGTTGGGGATTATCCTTGTTGACCAAACAAAGTGTTATGTTTTTCTTGCTTACTCCCTTATTATGGTTAGGCATAAGCTATATTTTTCAAGGTAAATGGGAAAGAATATTGCAATTAATTATTAGTTTTATCGTATCAAGTTTAGTTTGGTTTCCCTGGTATCGAACTAACTGGATTTATCTGTTTAGTACCATTAGTAATTCTAACGCTATTCCTGCTTCATATGAAGGAGATCCGCCTCTAAATACATTAGCAGCTTGGACTTATTATTGGCAAGATTTACCTTCTGCTGTGACTTGGGTCTTATTGCTTGTTCCTTTAGTTGGGTTAATTCTAAATGGGCTAGGAAAGTTTCCTACCAATAAACAGGAGATAGAAATAAGTAAAACAAGACAAGGAATTATTTGGTTAGCTATTTATTTCATCGGTTCATATTTAATTTGTTCAGCGATTTTCAATAAAGATACTCGCTATATTATGTCTTACTTGCCCATTTTAGGTATATTTTTAGCCTATGGTTTAATTCAGTGGAGAGGAAAATGGAAACCGGTTAGATGGCTTACTGTAGGCGTTGCATTTGTGATTATGTGTACGAATTTATTTCCTATTCCTGGGACGGATAAACTCACCTTAGCATTAAGTCCAGGGGTCTTATTTCGTCCCTATCTTGATGATAATCTCCCTAATACTGAACTAATCAAAACTGTCAAAAAAACTACACCATATCAACTTTCTAATTTAGGAGTTATTGTCAATACAGATTTTTTTAATCATAATACTTTTAATTATTATGGACAAATAGCTGATTTTCAAGTTTATGGCCGAGAATTAGGGAATAAAGAAGAAGATATACAACAAGATCAACAGCATTTTGATTGGTTCGTTACCAAAACAGGAGATAATGGATTTGCTAGAGATCCTCAATTAGCCTTAGCTAAAAGATTAGAAACTGATCCGAATTTTTTAACTATCAAAACTTGGGATTTATCCGATAATAGCACCCTAAAATTATATCATCGTCAACTGCCATCTTTTATTGTCGAAAAAAACTCAAACACTTCACAGAAAATCAAGTTAAATCAAGTAAAAGTTCCAACAAAAATTCCTCCAGGTTCTCCTGTGACTATCACTTATGAATGGTTAGGATCTTGGGATGAACTAAAAGCTGGTTTAGTTTTATTAAACTGGGAATTAATAGAAAAAAATAATAATAAAAAGCCAGTGAATTTTTGGGTACATGATCATGGAATTGCAGGGGGAATGTTGCATGGTAATTACCCAGAAGACCAACAATTTAAGGTTATTGAAAATTTAGGGATGATGGTTCCTCCAGATTTACCATCAGGGAATTATAAATTAACAGGAATATATCTGAATCGTAACACAGGAAAAAATTACCCCATCACTGTATCTGATGTCATAATTACCATTGATAATAATGCTTCTCCAATTCCTTCATTACCATTAGATTTAGTGACAAGATTAAGACAACTTTCCTTAAATTTAGCCCAAGGAATAGAAGGACTTGATCCCATTTTTGACCAAGTTGATCGGATTAATCAATATGACCCCATTCAAGATTATCTTAAACAAGCAGAAGAATCCTTAACTTATCGCTTAAATCATCAACCCGAAAAACATGAATTAGACTGGACTTATGGGTTAGTATTATCCCAAGTGTTACAAGAAAATCCTGACGGGGCGATCGCTGCTTTAAAACAATTAATTAAACTTGATCCCCATAACTCCTATCACCATGCTTATCTAGCTTTTGTTTATCTCTATAATTGGCAGCCAAAAGCAGCAGAAAAGGCTTTAAAACCTGCCCTTGAACTTCAACCCAATGTTGAGGAATTCCAGGCGTTAGAGGGGATTTCAGCCATCATGCAGGGAAATTTTATTAAAGGGTGGCGCATTTTATTACCCTTACTTTAAACTCATTAAAATATTATTCCTAAAATTTCACGATAAATAAACTTGTATGCAATCAATTTTATGTCATAAATTTTTGCTGAATTTTTTTTCCTATTCTTGTCAAGAATAATTGAGCCATTCTTAACTTGGTTAACGTTGCAATATCATTGGAACACTGAGACTTATGATCAAAAAATAGATTGATATCGGCTAATATTACTTCTAAACGCTTAATAATAGTTTCTCCCCGATACTCAAATAAAACCTCTTGTGATAAACTCAACTTGTCTGAAGAATTAATTACTTTTAAAATTCTTTCTACATCATAACTGGTTGAATACCCGGCAATTTTATAACAATTGAAACCAGGATCTAAATAATCGGATAATCCACCATTAACACTAGAAAATACCTGACAACCACAGGCTAACGCTTCCATTGGTTGTAGTCCAAATCCTTCACTTACTCTTTGTTGCGCCCAATATTCTGCTGAATCATAAAGGTACACTTTCGCCCGATTAAACAATTTACCTAAATCTTCGACATAGGAATCAACGACAAACACTTGACAATGCTTTTTTAATTCAGGAACTAACTGTTTAATTAAATATTGTGAGGATTTTCTTGCTTGCACTAAAACATCAATATCCCGTTCAAGATTTAAGTTAGTAAACTCATCAGAAATTTGATTTGGTAAATAATAAATCAGAGAATTAGGAGATTTTTGTCCCCAATAACCCATAGTATTACGACTAACTGTTATGATAGGAATACTAGGCGATAATTTAAAATTATATCCAGCACTGTGAGCATGATAAATGACTTGGTAAGGCTTTAATTTAACAGCAAGCTTAGGAACATCAAAACCCCAACTGATGACAAAAATGATATCTTCAAAGAAATTTCCCTGGAGAATATCATCAAGAAATAGGATTTCTGGTTCTCTTTGACGATAGGTAACTACTTGTGCTTGACAAATTTGTTTAGCTAAATTGAGGGTTTTTAATTCAGCCCAAAGCCCGCCGCAAGAAAAATTCCCCCCTGTCCCTGGAACCAAAAAATATAGCTTTCTCATTTAGTTTATTGATGGCTTAAATTGTTAATGAAGAAACTGTTTGTTAGAAAAAAGTTAAAGACAAGTTTTATCGTTTTGTAGGGTGAGCAAGGCTTCAGTGATCTATAATTACTCAAGATAGATCCTAACTTACCTTCTATGCTCTTAAGGCTTCATTGATAAACAATCTTTGAGACTAAAGGAAATTTTTCTGACAGTGGGAAAATTTCTATGACAATCTCAAAGAATATCTGATAAGTCTTTAATGCTATTTTTCTATCTTCCTTACTTTAACTCAGATCTTGCACTTCTCATCGAAGATTAATTGGCTTCATAGGGTTTGCCAATCAACTGAGGGACAAAAGTTATGATTAACAACCTGATTTTATCAGATTTTTGAGCCACAAGTACCTTATTTATCTAACTTTTTAGCAATCAATCCCTGACTTAATCCTATGGATAGTGAAAGTTTGTTTCAGGCAAAATATGCTTAGGACAAGATCTAAGTTTAAAATTGGTCGTTTGACTTTTTCTAGAAAGTAAAGGCAAGTAATGTTGTCTAATCAGGTAATCTATGTATATTCACGCAAACCGATGCACAAACTATGGGATCTAGAGAATATCTGGACAAAAACTGACTAAAATTATCATGTGAATCTGCATATATCCAATTTTTAACACCCATTACTAGACAACTCTTCTGCAAAAATGTTTAAACCATCGGGAGCATCTAGGACGAAGTACCTTAATTATGACCTAAAATAGGAATTTTTACTCATAGACACTTAGGGATAGCCATGATTAACTAGAAGTATAGACTAATACCTATCAAAGATTAAATAGTTTTTTTTGAATTCTGATATAGTCCCTACACATAATATAAGGATAAGGAAAAAAATAATGAAACAAGATCATCTCATTTCTATTAAAGAAGCTGCTCAACTATTAGCTGTTAGTACGAAAACGCTCAGACGTTGGGATCAACAGGGTAAGATTAAATCTATCAGGACGGCTGGCGGTCATCGTCGGTTTAATGTTAGTGAATTATTGGGAACGCAAAATAGTTCTAAGCTAACGATTGTTTACGCAAGGATTAGTAAAAATCAGTCATCGGAGCATTTAACTGATCAAGTTACAAGGTTACAACAGTTTTGTCAGGAAAACAATTGGAATTGTCAAGTTATCCGAGATATTGGTGGTGGAATTAATGAAAATAATCCAGGGTTAATGCGTTTAATTAAGTTAATTTGCAGTAAGCAAGTTCAGCGTTTGGTTATTACTCATCAGGATAGGTTTCGGGTAATTGGGTCTGATTTAATTTTCACTCTGTGCCAAATTTTTAATACACAAGTCATTATTATTAATAGTACGGACGAGTCCCAGATCGAGGAAGAACTCAACGAAGAATTCAACGAGATAGTTTCCCTTTTCAAAGCAAGACTTTATGGCAGTCGCAACGCAAAAAACGCAAAATTGTTAACTGATCTTCAAGAGATATCTAGAAAATTGAGATAAATCTTTTTAGAATTTACATTGATACTAACCCACATCCACCATTGATGTGGGCATTTTATTAGCTGTTGAAATAGCCAGACGATTAACCCGCCAAGTTTTCCTTAACGACTTGTACTAAATATTCAACCCAGTAATGGGCATCTTCAGCACTAACTGACTCTACCATAACTCGAATTAAAGGTTCAGTTCCAGAGGGACGAACTAAAACCCGACCCATGTTACCCATAGCTGTTTCTGCTTGGGCGATCGCTTCTGTTAAGGGAGTACATTCTTGCCAATAGCGACGGCGATCGCGGTCTTCGACTCGAACATTGCGTAAAATCTGGGGATAGGTTTGAAAACTGTTTTCTACGAGACTGGCTAAAGACTCTCCTGACTCACGAACTAACACGGCTAAGTGAAGGGCGGTTTGTACCCCATCGCCAGACACTCCATAATGATGACAAATGATGTGGCCTGACTGTTCACCCCCAAGCATGGCCCCAGTTTCCCACATTTGGGCTTGAACATGGCGATCGCCCACTGCTGTCCGCATAAATTGACCGCCTAATGCTTCCCAGGCCCGTTCAAACCCTAGATTAGCCATTACGGTTCCCACTAAAAGATTATTGGGAAGTTTTCCTTGTTGCAGGAGATATTTGCCCCACAGATATAAGATATAGTCTCCGTCTACTACTCGACCGTGACTATCTACAGCCATTACCCGGTCTGCGTCCCCATCAAAAGCAAATCCTAGGTCTGCTTGGTATTCTTCAATGGCACTTTGGAGTAATTCAAGATGGGTCGAACCGCAGTTAACATTAATGCGATCGCCGTTGGGGAGATCATGTAAACAAATGACTTGCGCCCCTAATGCTTCAAACGCCTTGGCGGCCACATTCACCGAAGCCCCCCAAGCTAAATCTAAAATCACCCGCATTCCCTGTAACTCTAAATTTTGGGGAAGATTATCCTGTAAAAATTGGCAATAGCTGTCTACTAACCCTGACTGATGGTAGATTTTGCCCCATTCTCTGGTGGGATCTAACGGTAAAGAAAGATTTCCTCGTAACCCGTCTTCAATTTGTTGTGCTAGGGTTGAACTTAATTTTGTCCCTTCGTGGTTAAAAAATTTAATTCCGTTATCTTCAGGGGGATTATGGCTTGCAGAGATCATAATTCCACCCATCGCATCACTGGTACGGGTCAGGTAGGCAACACAGGGAGTGGGACATAACCCTAACTGCCAGACTTCTAACCCCGCAGAGGTTAAGCCAGCGGCCATGGCCATCGCTAACATATCGCTGGAGTTTCGGGAATCTTGACCAATAATTACAGGTCCTGTTATCACCCGATTCATTTTTAAGACCTGTCCCGCCCAAAATCCAAGTTGAAGGGCAAAGGGGGCGGTTAACAAGTCACCTGCTTTCCCCCGAATGCCGTCCGTTCCAAACAATGGGCTATTGGGTAGGTGGGTTAATTGTCCCAAAAAGCCTGGGGTTATGGTGGCACTGGTTCGATTAATCCGACCGTTTCCGTTACGAGATAAGGAACTTACCATCGAGTCTACTTCCTCACACAACACACTCACCCTTAAAGGATATACCCTATTTGCTAATAGGGAGGGTTTTACTCCATTGGATAAGTAAATTTAATCATTACTATTCATCTAAACGTTAATGGCTGGCTAAATGTTCCCCAAGTAGTTAAGTCGGAAGGGGACACCCACTATTACACTCAGTATATCGAGAACTTACTTGTTTAAGCTGCAATGGAGGAGGAAGCGGGGAGAAAGGGAGGTTATTTGAAAGCTTTGTCAAGATAATAACAATTTAAGAAGAAGAATAAAATCTAAAATTGTCTCTTAAAGTTGTTCGTTTCTGTTTTTTCTCCTGTTTTCTTTTTCCCCTGCTTCGGTCTCTGGATCTCCCCTGCAATCAAACATAAGGATGTTTGTCATCTACTGACACTATTGGCTGTTTTAATTAAGTATTTTTGTTCTAGTTTAACGGGGAAACTTATCCGCCCTTTCTCTGTAAAGTTTTATGAGAATCTTTAGGTATATATTCACAGAATATTTAAGGTTTTTCGTTGACAAATATTGCCCTATATCCTAGACAAGGTCTTGATCAAGTCAGGTTCTGGAAAGACAGCCTTCAAAAAAATAAATTAATATAAATTTACATTTTGTTCATTCTTTGTTACATTGTTTTCAGAAGAGCATTCAAGCTAATTAATTCATCAAGTGACTCATCTTCCCAAGATGCGGTCTTACTCTTCGATATTCAAATCAAACTTGCAATTTTTCCCCCATAAATAGATATGAGCATCGTTCAAGCGAAACCCCATTCAGCGACTGAAGCTGTTAATGGCAACACTCTTGTTTCCCCAAATGTTAAGCAATTTATCGAATTTGACCATCCTCAAAAATACCGCACTTCAGAGTGGTACACCGGTCATGGCAAAATTGCCGCGCAAGGAGATGGTCGGTCTTTTGAGATCACTGCCAGCTATACCCTAAAAGCAGAAGTCCAAGTAGTAGATGGCATTTTCGAGCCATCTAACCCTATTTTGGCTGACGTTTATAGTCGTCGTGGTCGCTGTGTCGCTATTGTTGATCAAACCGTCAATGAGCTTTATGGAGAGGCAATACGGGGTTATTTTGAAGCCCATAATATTCCTCTAAAACTAATGGCCTGTCGTGCGTGGGAGTCGGACAAAACCCCTGAAACCGTTCATCGTCTTCTTGGTTTTTTAGGGAAAGATGGTTGTGATGTATCCCGTAACGAACCGGTATTAGTCGTTGGAGGCGGTGTCCTCAGTGATGTAGCAGGTCTAGCTTGCGCTTTACAACATCGTCGTACTCCCTACATCATGATCGGAACAACGGTCGTTGCCGCTATTGATGCGGGTCCGTCTCCTCGTACCTGTACCAATGGTCAGCAATTTAAGAATAGTATGGGAGTCTATCATCCTCCTGTTTTAACTTTAGTAGATCGCAAGTTCTTTGCCACTTTAGATACGGGTCATGTTCGCAATGGCATGGCAGAAATTATCAAAATGGCTGTGACAGATGATCCGATTCTCTTTAAATTACTTGAAGACTATGGCCCACAGTTATTAGAGAATCATTTTGCTACCCTTGGCGGAGATAATGAACTAGCAGACATTGCTGATGAAGTAATCTATCGGGCATTATTCTCCTACATGAAGCATGAAGGGACAAATATGTTTGAAACTTATCAGGATCGTCCCCATGCTTATGGTCACACCTGGAGTCCCCGTTTTGAACCTGCGGTTAAGTTAATGCACGGTCATTCAGTAACTATTGGGATGGCCTTTGGCGCAACCTTAGCCCAAGAGATGGGATGGTTGAATACAGAAGACCGCGATCGCATTATTAACCTGTGTCGTTCCCTCGGTTTATCAGTTTATCACCCCATTCTCGAAGATCTTGATCTAATGCTTGAAGGTCAGAAGAATATGCGCCGTAAGCGCGGAGAAGGGGGTCTTTGGGCTCCTTTACCCACAGGAATTGGGTCTTGTAGCTATGCTCAAGAAGTCTCGTCAGGACTCCTGCAAACTGCGGTTGAAACCCATAAAGAATTGTGTACTGCTTTCTCCGATGAAGGAAAGGGTCAACAAATGTACCTAAGTGATCTCGGTCTAGAGTAGGAGGAATTAAACCATGAGTCAACCTGTTAAAACCCCAATTGCTCCTAGACCTGTGACCCCCTTGGGTATTCTCGTCGAAAAACTAGAGGAAATTGTTGAAATTGCTCAAACAGAGTCAGTCTCAACTTCTCTGAAAAATTACCTCCAACAAGCTTACGAATTAGCTGCTAAACTCGATCCCTACCTTGAAAACTGCACCACCCCTGAGTCTCCTGCATTAGCCTCTTTAGCGAAAAAAACCGCAGAGGAAGACTGGAGTAAACACTTTTCCGATGGGGAAACGGTACGTCAGTTGGAACAGGAAATGCTTTCTGGCCATATTGAAGGACAAACCTTAAAGCTGTTTGTTCATATGATGGGTGCAAAGCGTATTTTAGAAGTAGGAATGTTCACAGGTTATTCTGCATTAGCGATGGCTGAAGCATTACCTGACGATGGTTGCATTGTGGCCTGTGAAGTGGATCAATATGTGGCTAATTTTGCCCTGAATTGCTTTAAGGAATCTCCTCATGGCGATAAAATCAAGGTTGAAGTAGCCCCTGCTTTAGAAACATTGCATCGCCTAGCAGATGCTCAAGAATCTTTTGATTTGGTATTTATCGATGCCGATAAGAAGGAATATGTTGAGTATTTGATGGTGTTGTTAGATCAGGAATTATTGGTTCGAGGTGGGTTTATCTGCGTTGATAATACTTTACTTCAAGGACAACCTTATTTACCTGCCGATCAACGGACTCCCAATGGAGAAGCGATCGCCCAATTTAATCAATTTGTGGCTAATGATCCACGAGTTGAACAGGTTTTGCTTCCCTTGCGCGATGGTTTAACCATTATCAGACGTAAGTAGTCTTCAACCCACATTAAGAGGTCTGGGGAAAAGTTGTTTAGATCATTATATTTGGCAATTATTTCCCTTAACTTCTTAGTAAATAAGTAAAAATTAATGGAAGTTTGTAGTAAGTCCTTTAGGACTTGAAACACCCGTTTCACAAATTGATAATTTACTTCAATTAAAAATTGGTTGATTTATTCATTGTTACGAAGGGCTAAAGCCCTGACTACGAACTTTCCTATTTTACTTTTAATTTCTCTACTTAACTATTCACTATTCAATATTTACTAAGGGTGAGGACTAAAGCCCCTACTACGAACATTATTATTTACGACTAACAGTCAAGTGTATAGACTTATGACACAAAAATTATCGGTTCGAGATCGACTAAGTGCCTTGTTTAAAGGAGTAGGAACCTTAGCATTACTATTGCTTGTATTTCCGATTAATTTAATAACTGTCTTGATTTTTTTGGCTTGGAATTTAATTGGTTTTCCCTTTCAAAAAAGAAAGGTAGCTGATAATCCAAAGCGTGTCCTAATTACGGGTGGTAAGATGACAAAATCTTTACAAATAGCCCGTTCATTTTATGCTGCTGGACATCAAGTTATTTTAGTAGAAACTGATAAATATTGGTTATCAGGACATCGATTTTCTAAAGCAATTAATAAATTTTATACAGTACCTGCTCCCGAAAAAGACCCCGATGGTTACTGTCAAAAATTACTAGAAATTGTTAAACAAGAAAAGGTCGATGCTTTTATCCCTGTTTCTAGTCCTGTCGCTAGTTATTATGATGCTGTTGCAGGAAATTCATTATCATCTTTGTGTGAAGTTATACACTTTTCCCCTGACATTACTGAGATGTTAGATGATAAATTTAGTCTCTGTGATAAAGCCCGTTCATTAGGGTTATCTGTACCGAAATCATTTCTAATTACTGATCCTCAACAAATTCTAGAGTTTGACTTTACTAAAGGTAGGAGTCGTTATCTTCTAAAAAGTATTCGCTATGACTCTGTTTCTCGGCTAGACATGACTAAGTTACCCTTTGAGGGAATGGAAAACTATGTCAAACAGTTGCCCATTATTCAGAATAACCCCTGGACAATGCAAGAGTTTATTACAGGGCAAGAATATTGTACCCATAGCACAGTTCGTCAAGGAAAAATTAGGCTTCATTGCTGTTCTAAATCTTCTCCTTTTCAAATCAATTATGAACACATTGAAAATCCTAAAATATACGCATGGGTTGAGAAATTTGTCAAGGAATTAAATTTAACAGGTCAAATATCTTTTGACTTTATCCAAACCGAAGATGGAACGGTTTATCCCATTGAATGTAACCCCAGAACCCACTCAGCTATTACCATGTTTTATAATCATCCAGGGGTTGCTAATGCTTATCTAAATGATAGTGTTGATAGTAATGATTCTCCCATTGCTCCCCTTCCTGATAGTAAACCGACCTATTGGATTTATCATGAGATTTGGCGGTTAACTGGAATTCGATCTTGGTCAGAGTTACAAGCGTGGGTAAAGCGATTTAATCAAGGAACTGATGCTATTTTTCGGGTAGATGATCCTTTACCATTTTTAACGGTTCCCCACTGGCAAATTACCTTATTATTGCTACAAAATTTAAGCAAACTAAAAGGATGGGTGAAAATTGATTTTAATATAGGTAAATTAGTTGAATTAGGAGGAGATTAATTAATAGTTGATAGTTGATAGTTAATAGTTGATAGTTAATCTGATGAATAAAAATGGCTAACCAAGTGAGCATTGCAATCACTTTTATTCTCTTTCTCCTATTATTTACTGGAGTGGGAATTTATTCAGCAACTTGCAAACAAAATACCACCACTGACTACTTATTAGCCAGTCGCAACGTCAACCCTTGGTTAACCGCTTTATCTGCTATGGCTACGGGTCAAAGTGGCTTATTATTCATCGGTCAAGTCGGTTTTGCCTACACAATCGGGATTTCCTCTTTCTGGCTTACCCTAGGTTGGGCAATCGGTGATTATCTGGCTTGGTGGTCTGTTTTTAAACAATTAAGGGAGGTTTCAGAGACAACCAATTCAGATACCGTGTCTTCCTTTCTCAGCCAAAATATTAAAGGATCTCGTGCGATCGCGATCATTTCTGCCCTCATTATTATCGTCTTTCTAGGTTCCTACGCCGCAGCCCAATTAGTAGCAGGAAGTAAAGCCCTTAACGCCGTTTTTGGGTGGAATTATAACCTAGGCATCATTATTGGGGCGATAATTGTGGTTATTTATTGCTTTTCAGGGGGAATTCGCGCCTCAATTTGGACAGATGCCCTACAGTCCACCATTATGATCGGTTCTTTGTTATTGTTGCTAACGGTGGCTGTGATGAATTGTGGGGGAATGGAGGAATTATGGCGATCGCTATCTACCATCGACCCCAGCTTAATTGACTGGACTCCGAGAAACCAACCTTTAGGGTTTTTGCCCTTTTTATTAGGGTGGGTTGTCGCAGGGTTTGGAGTCGTTGGACAACCTCATATTATGGTTCGCGCCATGGCTATTGACTCGGCGAAAAACCTTGATTTTGCCAGAAATCTTAAAACAGGGTTGGGGTTGATCACCTCTGTTTCAGCCATGGGGGTGGGGTTAACTGCGCGAGTATTGCTACCCAATTTAATGACTACCGGTGATCCCGAATTAGCCCTTCCTTATCTGTCTTTGGAATTATTACCCGTTATTTTAGTGGGATTAATGCTGGCTGGTCTGTTTTCTGCGACTATTTCCACCGCAGACTCCCAAATTCTCTCTTGTTCTGCTGCCCTCACTCAAGATTTATTTCCTAACCTAGCTAACTCCTATAGTTGGGCGAAACTCGGAACTTTAGGTGTGACTGGGGGAATTTTAGCGATCGCCCTTATTGGAGATAACAACGTTTTTGCCCTAGTGACCTTTTCTTGGTCGTCTCTAGCGTCTGGGTTGGGGCCGTTATTAGTATTGCAAGTATGGCAACGGCCGGTAACAGTAGCAACCGCGATGGCTATGATGGGGGTGGGTATTGCAATGGCTTTAATTTGGAAATTAGGACTTAATCTTTCAGGGGTTATCTACGAAGTGTTCCCTGGAATGGTTGCTGGAATGGGTGTTTATGGACTGTCCCAAGTTTTGAATCATTTTAAACTATCTCGGTTTTAACTTAATTTTGGAGTAATTTATCATGCAATTAGAATCAATTCGTCAACCTAACCCTTTATCTTCAACCACAAACCCCTCACTGCAAGTCTTACATTTAGCGGGTTCAAGTGTTTCGGACTTTTACTATAACCTATCGCTCATCTATGCAAAAGAAGTCGTTCAACCGGTTGGGGTTCGCAGTTACTATGCAGTTGTCCATCCTGACGGTTTATGGCAGTTAGGCACATCTTTAGACGCGATGTCAGAAAAGATGTCACTACAGGATATGATGAGTCATTTACCCCAGGTTGATGTAGTTGTTCCCCATATGTTTTGCTTTCCAGGGATGACCAGTTTTCGTGCTTTATTTGAGGATATTCTACAGTTACCTATAGTGGGGTCTCCTTCTCAATGTACCGCTTTAGCTACCAATAAAGCCCAAACCCGTAGCGTTGTCTCTGCGTCTAGGGTTCGGGTGGCTAAGGCGCAGCAATTACGTCGAGGGGATACTGTTACCATGAAACCCCCTTTCATCGTAAAACCTAATGCCGAAGATAACTCTTTAGGAGTGATGTTGGTTGAAAGAGAAGATCAAATAACCCAAGCATTGCAAGTTGGGTTTGAATATGATGAGACATTGTTGGTAGAAGACTATATTCCTGGACGGGAACTGCGTGTGGGTGTTATTGAAAAAGAAGGCAAGTTGTCTGTACTACCCATGATCGAATATGTGTTTACTAAAGACCACCCTATCAGAACTTTACACGATAAGCTCGATCTTAAGTCGGATGGAACCCCCAGTAAGCAACCCGAAAAACCCACCGCTAAACCTGTGTGTCCGGCGAGTGTTACCCCAGAATTATTCGAGAAGCTCGCTAATGCTGCTAAACAGTCCCATATCGCTTTAGGCTGTCGTGATTATTCTTTGTATGATTTTCGTGTACACGAAGAAACCGAGGAACCCTATCTGCTTGAAGCCGGACTGTTTTGGTCTTTTGGCAAAATTAGTATGATTTCGCGGATGCTTGAGGCGGATGGGCAAAATTTAGAAGATGTAGCGTTAGAATTGTGGCGCGGGGCAGCAAAACGGACTCGTATTGCCTGTGGTTCCTTGTTTAAATACGCTTAGCATCAAAATTAGACGAGGTTAGCCCAATTCTCTTAACTTTTCTGCTAAGCGTTGGCGAGAGACTTGTTCTTCTATATGTTTGATACTAAAAAACATATAGAAGAACGGATTTAGTCCGTCTTTGCGATTAAAGTTGAATGAAAAACAAAATCAGGGATAAGTGGACTGACATCCTCCCGACACTGACCTATCGGTACAGTGCGGGGTTCCCAACTCAACCACCAAACTTATCAAGCAAGCTTTCACTTATTTGACAGAGGTTCAAATGTCCTTGGCGTTAATTCGGGAGTGTCCCCCCCTACTCAAATATTCCAATCCTTTAGCCAAAAGGTTGCGACTAGCGTTTTCGTCCCTGTCAAGGATCAAGCCACATTGTTAGGTAGTTTAATATGTGAAAAAAAATTTTTGGGTTGATAATCTCATTCAATAGAATTCGCTATCGCTCATGGTTATTTAGATGGGGGCAGTATGCCCCCATACCCCCTGTATAGAGAGAAAGATAAGAACAATAAAGAAATAAAAAAAAGGATTTACCCCAAGAAAATGGAGAAAAAATTAAAAATCGAGGTAAGGGTCTAAATAAGATACTAATAGATTTTCAATTTCTTGCATGAGTTGCTGACTTTGCTTTTGACTAGATTGACGAAGACTAGCAAGAATAATTGCATTACTACTATGAATACAAACTTCCGCTAACAGACAACATTTCTCTTCTTTTAAACATGAATTTTTTTGCTTCAAAATATTTGCCAGAAAATCAATAGCTTCTTGAGTCATTGACTCATCAATTGAACTAAAAATATCTCGTGAAGTATAAAACTGGATGAATACAACCCGTGAGACAGGGTTCTCAAAAAGTTGGGTCGTAGCAACTACCAATAGATGAATCATCTCACGAAGCGGTAGGTTAACAATCTTAGGGATATCAATTTTTGCCCAGAAGTTTTTAACCTGTTCTATGTGACGTAACTCCATTTCATGAAAAATGGCGGCTTTATCGGGAAAAAACTGGTATATAGAACCAACTGCCGTCCCTGCTTTGGCTGCTATTTGATGAGTTGTTGCTGCTTCATAACCGACTTCATCAAAGACGGCTGCGGCTGCCTCTAAAATTTTGGCTACCCTTTCTCTACTTCGTTTCTGTTTTGGCTGACGACGAAGATGGCTTGACAAATGTGAATTTTGTGTCATCTTTTAAATGTGACTAATTATTCATGTTTTATAACTGAAGGAGATTCTTATGCGATCGATGTTGCCGGGTTCCCCTTGGCTGTTAGCCCATAAGTCTATGTTGACGGTTAATCAACCCTACAAAGTAACTTTGTACGATCAAGACTATGTGATCTGGAAAGATCAAGGTGATGATATTCATGCTTTACCTAACGCCTGTCCTCACATGGGGGCTATGTTATCAGAAGGATGGTGTGAGACTGATAAGGATGGGACAAGTCAGATAGTTTGTCCTTTTCATGCCCTAGGGTTTGATGGTACTGGCTGTACAGTGTTACCAGGGACAAATAATAAAACCTTACCTCAAATAAATCCTCTAAAATTAATTATTCAAGGAGATTTTATCTGGTCTTATGGCAATTATGAGCCATTACGGCCTATTCCGACTTTACTTAATGAAATTAATCAATCTTATTCATTCATAGGATCTGTTGCAGATAGAAGTGTTGAGACAGATTTACTGAGTATGCTGTTAAATATGCACGATTATAATCATCAAAATGGTACTCACCGTGACTTGTTTCAGATTACTGAAGTAAAGTTTCATCAATTTGTTGATCAGGGACATCACTCTCATGCTTTTTATGAAATGCCTACTGCCCCCTATACTTTAATGGAAAAACTCAAAAAACCTGATTTATTTTTGTTGCCTAATACCATTAAAGCTCATCTAGAAAATATTTTTCCCTCCTTAGTTATTTTTCATGGAGAGAGTCCCTTTGGTAAACTTGCTCAGTGTCATCTATTTGTCCCAGAAGGGGTCAATCAAACCAGAACCTATATTTTACTATTTGCTCAATTCAAACATTCTTTGTTTAAGTTTTTAGGTGAAAGCTATCTCAAATTTGGTCAAATTGTTGTAGATCAGGATTCTAATATTTTAGGTAAAATTTATCAAAATACCCCGCAAAAAATTAAACTCAATAATGAAGTGGGGATGGATTGGGTACGACGAAACTTTGCTAGTTTTCCAGATATTACTAAACCAAATCTTTCCAGAAACTTTGAACAAAAATCATAACTATTCCCTCATTCCCAACCCAGTTCTAAAAATTTCTATATAATTTTTGGTTTTCTCCTCCCACACTCTTTACTTTTTATAGGTTAAATCATGCCGTAACTCAGCAATACGAAAGAGTTTAGATGGATTATTACACTCCACACACCCGACAATTATTATAAGATTTACTTAAAAAAATAGTATCTTATCTTCTGTCGTGAGCCAGCCATTGCAATAAATCAGCCTCTTCTTGGAAATCTAACAGAGCTTCTCCAAGATCTTCTAACTGAGCTACAGGGAGTTGACGAATTTGTTGCTCGATGGTAAGAGAAATTGGCCCTATACGACGGTTTAGTAAGCGTAGTACCAAAATGGCTTCTCCTTCTTGTCTACCTTCTTGTCTACCTTCTTGTCTACCCTCTTGTCTACCCTCTTGTCTACCTTCTTGTATGGCTGATGCCCAAATGTCTTGGTAAATTACTGATTCCTTCATAATTTCCTCTCTTAATATCCTTTGAATCAATCTCTTGTCTAAGATTAAACCAGCTAAAATAGCAGTTGAAGCTGCTAGATTGCTTCGGTCTTTTCTGTCACTTACTCTTTCAATTCTACTGGCTACATCTCTCAACACCGCTTCTCGATTGTTTCCTTGTCCCAAAACCGCAAATGGCCATATCCCTGGTGACTGTAGCAATTCTTGTGAATCGATTTCCCACAACCGAATAACATTAAATTCATGGCGAGTTCGCTCTAATTCAAAAACCGCTTGCTGTACTAATTCTGAGCTAGTTTTCGTTAAATAAATTACTACTTGGTGCATCTGTTTATTTGGGTAACGGCGATGCACTCTTACCCGATAATCGAGCATTCTAAACGGAATATCCTCATCAGACTTGGTTTGAAACTCGATATGTAGTACCAACTCTTCTGACTGAAGAAAGATTAAGCTATCGGCTCGAATCGGTTCTAGTAACAGTTCTGAGGGTTTTAGTTCAGTTAAGTCAATAGGTTTGCCTAGTAGCCAAGTAGCCATATCCGATGCAAAGGTGGCAGCAATGAATTTGCAAGTAGAGTCAAACATTAATTAATTCTATCACTTTTAAACTCTTAAATTTTCTGGAAATTAGAATGACTGGTCTATTAGGAATTCAGACTTTAATATTTGATGTTTTTAATAATTTCTTGTTATATTAACTATAAACTATAAAATTTTATTTATTCACTAGAGTCAATGGTTACTCAATTACCTCCCCGTCCTCAAACTCCCCAATTACTTCGTGTCTTAAAACTTATCTTTCGTCCCTTAGATTATTTAGAAGATTACCAGAAACAATACGGAGATATCTTTGCTGTTGGCAAGTCAAAAACTCCATTGGTTTATGTTAACCATCCCCAAGGAATTCAGGAGATTTTCAATGCTGATAAAACTTTGTTTAAATCCGGTGCAGGGGTGGGGTTTGTTGGGTTCTTATTAGGAGGAAATTCTCTAGTTGCTTTGGAAGGAGAACGCCATCAACGAGAACGTAAATTACTAACACCACCTTTTCATGGGGAAAGATTACGCAACTACAGTCAGCTTATTTGTGATATTACCCGACAAGTGACTGAACCTTTAGAAAAAGGAAAGCCTTTTTTAGTTCGTCCCATTATGCAAGAAATTACTCTAAAGGTGATCTTAGAAGCTGTTTTTGGTGTTACTTCAGGAGAACGTTATACAAAATTACAAAACTTGCTTGGTTCGATGTTAGAGTTCTTTAATTCTCCGCGTAATGCGGCAATTATTTTCTTTAGTTCCCTACAACAAGACTGGGGAAATTGGAGTCCTTGGGGTCGATTTCTTAGATTAAAAGAAAAAGTTGATCAATTAATCTATGAAGAGATTCGAGAAAGACGCAAACAAGGGAACTTTTCAGGGTCAGATATTTTAACTCTATTAATGTTAGCGACAGATGAAGAAGGAAACCCCATGACAGATGAGGAATTACACGATGAATTGATAACATTATTAATTGCGGGACATGAAACCACTGCGTCTAGTTTAACTTGGGCATTATACTGGATTCATTATCTACCAGAAGTTGAAGAAAAATTACGTTTTCAGCTATCTAATTTAGGCGAAAATGCTTCTCTTGAAGACATTGCTAAACTGCCCTATCTTAATGCTGTTTGTTGTGAAACTCTCAGAATTTATCCTGTCATTGTTAGTGCATTTTTTCGGGTTCTACAATCTCCTTTTGATCTAATGGGTTATCATTTTGAACCAGGAACCGCATTTATTCCGTCTATTTATCTGGTTCATCACCGTGAAGATATTTATCCTAACCCCAAACAATTCAAACCAGAAAGATTTTTAGAAAGACAATTTTCTCCCTATGAATATTTACCTTTTGGGGGAGGAATCCGCCGTTGTATAGGAATGGAATTAGCCCGTTTAGAGATGAAATTAGTCATCGCTAGTATCTTGTCTCAATTTCAACTTCAATTACTGAATAATCGCCCTTTAAAACCTGTTCGCCGAGGGTTAACGGTTGCCCCTCCAAATAATTTTAAAATGATGCTGAGATAGATAGAGAATGCGGAGTAGAAGAGTGGGGGGGATGAGATTAAGCTGGGTTGATGTTGTGTGGAGCAAAACATGACCGTGATGAAAACGCCAGCAAAAACATTAGAACACAGGGCATCAGGCAACTCGCCCTGAGCGTAGTCGAAGGGATATCGGTCTTGGGAACCAGGACTGCTGCTCAAGGAGGGGAAGTCAGACCAAAAGGTGGGCGTAAGTCTGTCTTGAGGCACTTCCCTGTGAGTTCAGAAGCCCCAACTTCAACGAAGCGATAGTCGAGTAAGTTGGGGTAGTTCACACAATTCCTACTGCAACATCAAAGCCACTTGTTTGGCAAAATAAGTCAAAATCAAATCTGCCCCTGCCCGTTTCATACTGGTAAGAGTTTCCAAAATAACTTGCTTTTCATCAATCCAACCTTGCTCGGCAGCAGCTTTAACCATTGCATATTCACCACTGACGTTATAAGCAGCAACCGGTAAGTTGGTATATTCTTTGATGCGACCAATAATATCGAGATAAGCTAAAGCTGGTTTAACCATTACTATATCCGCCCCTTCAGCAATATCCAAAGCCACTTCTTTAATGGCTTCTCGACTATTGGCAGGGTTCATTTGATAGGTTTGTTTGTCACCAAATTGAGGGGCCGATTCTAAAGCATCGCGGAAAGGTCCATAATAGGCTGAAGCGTATTTAGCCGAATAGGCTAAGATTCCTACATCAAAATAACCAGCAGCATCTAAACCTTGACGAATTGCTCCTATTCTACCATCCATCATATCGGAAGGGGCTACGATATCTGCTCCTGCTTCTGCTTGGGAGACTGCTTGTTTTACTAATACTTCTACTGTTTCGTCGTTGAGAATTTTGCCATCTTTAACGATGCCATCATGACCGTAGCTAGAAAAAGGATCAAGTGCTACATCAGTAATAACGGTCATTTCAGGAATTTCTCGTTTAATTGCTCTGACAGTGCGTTGTACTAAACCATCAGGGTTATAGCTTTCTGTTCCTGCGTTATCTTTGTTTTTCGTAGGAATGAGGGGAAAAAGTGCGATCGCATTGATTCCTAAATTAGCAGCATCGGCTATTTCTTTGAGCAGTAAATCGAGGGTATAACGATAGATTTCCGGCATTGAAGGAATTTCTTCAAGCTGGTTTTCTCCTTCCATGACAAACACAGGATAAATCAGATCGTTAACTGTTAATTGGGTTTCTCGCACCATACGACGTAAGGATGGGGTGCGACGGAGGCGACGAGGACGATGGAGTAAGGAGAGATGTTCAGTAGTAGAACTCATAACGTCTAGTGCAGAACTGGTTTATAAAAAATGATAATCATTCTTATTTTAGAGCTAAAGTGAAATTGCTCAACTATAATCCTATGATAAATAAACTTCTCTTCATTAATAGCTATGACTACAGCAACCAATCAAACTCAACTCAACTCTAGTATTGGCGGGACAAAGAATGTTTACCACTGGAATTTTTTAGACAAGCAATATCGAGTTGTTTACGAAACTATCGGCGCAGGAAACTCTGTACTTTTACTTCCTGCTTTTAGTACGGTTTCCAGTCGCACCGAGATGAAAGGTATTGCCAATCTACTTGCTACACATTATGAGGTGACGGTTTTAGATTGGTTGGGGTTTGGCGAGTCTCAATGTCCTCCTGTGGATTATAATCCCGCCTTATTTCATCATTTATTAAGAGATTTTGCTAAGTCTGTTTTTAATAGCTCACTTATCTTCATTGCTGCCGGTCATGCTTCTGGATACGCTCTAAAATTTGTACAGAGTAACCCAGATATGATTTCTCAACTAATTTTAATTGCTCCCACTTGGCAAGGGCCTTTACGAGTAATGGGTTTACCTGATGGAGTAAGAAATGGGGTAAAAAATCTAGTGCGGTCTCGCTTCGCGAGGCACTGCGTGACCGCCTTTTATCGGACAAGGATTATACTATCTCAATACTACTCCTTCCTTTCTGCACTTGATGTATAAACGCCATGTCTATGTGGATGAAAGCAAACTAACTCCTGAATTTATCGCCCAAAAACACCAAATCACGTCTAAAGAGGGTGCGAGATATGCCCCTGCTGCTTTTGTCACTGGTGCGATCGATCCAACAGCAGATAGAGAGGAGTTTTTGCAACTTTTAGATTCAATATCGATACCCGTATTAATTATTCTGGCGGAAAATGCACCACCCAAATCAAAAGTGGAAATGGAGGCAATGGCAGAGTTGGAACAAGTGCAAACAGTTGAATTAAGGGGAACCTTGGGGATTTATGAAGAGTATCCCGAAGCCGTGACAGAAGCGATTCAAAATTTTCTTATTACTTAATCTAAACCCCAAATCAGATCAACATCATAACGACGAAACTGTTTGTCAGCACTCATCAGATGAAGGTTTTCTGCGATCGCACTAGCAATCAAGATACGGTCAAAGGGATCTCGATGATGCAAAGGGAGTTGATAGACGATGAAGGTATGATAGTGTTTGACATCAAGAGGCGCAATCTGAAGACTTGCCATTCTGCTAGAAATGTATTTATCAGGCGGTTCGGGTAATGGTAGTTTGTCTAAACCTGCTTTAATCGCAATCTCCCAAGAACTAGCAGCAGAAAGATAAAGTTGATTTTTCTTGCTTTTCAATAAAGATTTAGCCTTTTTTCCTAAACGTTTTGGTTCTGTTAATGCCCAAAGAAAAATTTGTGTATCTAGTAAAATATTCAATCTGCATTACCTTCAAACGCCGATAAAACATCCTCTGGTAAAGGGTCGTTAAAATCTTCTGGAACACTAAATAATCCTTCATCTTGCCCTAAAATGCGGTCTTGAAGCGGTTGTTCTACAGGAACGAGGCGCACGATCGGTTTACCAGCTTTGGCGATAACAATATCTTCCCCTAAAACAGCGCGGGAAAGGAGTTGAGATAAATGGGTTTTGGCTTCGTGAATGTTAACCTGTGCCATATTACAATATATAAACTAAGCTACTAGCTAAGTCTATTTTACTTTGGAGAGAGTATTTTGCTGCATTCAAAAGATAATGGTGATCGCCCTTTATCTCTGTACTGTTTCTATAGCGATATTTTCTTGAGGCGATCGCAAAAATAATTCAAATCGCAAATAAAAAATCTTGCTACACTTTAAATAACAATTGACGTTGGCTAAAAAAGCGCGAGGCGAGTTGTAATGAATACGATCGCGAAAATAATTAAAATCTCAAATCCTGGTTAACGTGAATTCGGGATAAACTGAAAAGCTGATTCTATGGTTGTCTGAAATACCTATTGTCTCGTTAATAATGCTCCAACTCTGAACTCCGAACCCCTAACCCCGAACTCAGGTTGGTTAATATTCTTCTTTGGTTTAGGATTTGATTTCGATCCAGAAAATCATGTCTTAGTATTTTCTAGTCATTACTCGCATAGCTTTTATCTATTATTTCATAAAGAAAATATTCATAGTCTTGTATATCAAATCCAGAATTAATGTATGGTCTAATTTGATTAAAATAAAAATAAAAAACTCCACCTGCAATTGACCACAACATCAATGTTGCAGGAAATACATAAAATATGAATATAAAGCCTACCCATAATAAAAGAGCAATTAATAACAAAAAAAATATAAATACTATACGAGAAGACTTATTTGGCATTTTCTTTCGTTTCCATTTTAATAGTTTTTCTTTGTTAGCATCTGCCATAGAGCTATATAGAATAGTATGATCCATTAAATAATTATATCTATAGACTTGTCTAAACATATTATCTAGAAATTCAAAAAACTCATTCTCTGCAATCTTTTTTTTGTAACTACTTCTAAAATATGATATCAAACTATTTATCCATTCTCTATCATTTATAAATAAATCAAAAACTATATTAAATATAGCGTTTAAAGATCCTGAAAAAATTACTTTTATATTTGATATAAATATCCTTGCACTATCGACAAGAAGAATTTCTGCTTGACCTCTATTTTGATCGGCTAATACTTTATATCTAGCTTGAAGTATTTTATAATAACCAAAAGCATAATCTGCTAAATTTCTTGTTAATTCCTTATATTGGTTAGTATTATTTTTCTCAAAAACTGTTCTATCAATAGCGGTTATCAGGTTATTTGAAAATAAAGTTGTATGATAGCTTCTCAGTGATTCTAATACTGTAATTTGTTCATTGACTAAAGTTCTTCTTACAGGATCGAGATTTTCAGCTTCTACTCTTAATTGGCTAATTGCTTGGGGAAAATCCATAGAGTTTTAAAGGGGTCGTAGATAAATAAGAATATATTGCAGAATACAGCAACATATTCTTATAATACACAAAATATTGATTATTTCTTGTCATGCTCATTTTCGATTCTTTATACTAAAAACTGTTTTTCCGAGAATGAGATCGATTATTATTATCATTATCTAAAAGAGCTTAGGAATTAGATTATGGTAGCGACAACCACTAACACCGTTCCCGTCACCATCCTAACTGGTTATCTCGGTGCGGGGAAAACTACTCTCCTCAATCGCATCCTTACTTACGAACACGGCAAGAAAGTAGCAGTTATCGTTAACGAGTTTGGGGAAGTGGGTATCGATAATCAACTGATAATTGATGCCGATGAAGAAATCTTTGAAATGAACAACGGCTGTATTTGCTGTACGGTTCGGGGGGACTTAATTCGCATTATCGGCAATTTAATGAAGCGTCGTAACAAGTTCGACCATTTGGTCATTGAAACCACTGGATTAGCCGATCCTGCCCCTGTCATTCAAACCTTTTTTGTCGATGAAGATATGAAAGATCAGATTGCTTTAGATGCAGTGGTTACGGTAGTGGATGCCAAACATATTCAGCAACATTGGGAAGCAGAGGAAGTACAAGAACAAATTGCTTTTGGGGATGTTATTCTCCTCAATAAAATCGATCTCGTTAGTCCTGAAAAATTGGATAAATTAGAAAACAAAATCAAAGCCATGAACGGGATGGCAAAAATCTATCGTACCCAAAATTCTGAATTAGAAATAGACGCATTATTGGGAGTAAAAGCATTCAATCTAGACCATGCTTTGGAAATCGACCCCGAATTTTTAAATGAGGATGCCCACGAACACGACGAGACAGTAACGTCTTTTGCCATAGTGGAATCTGGGGCAATAGACGGACAAAAACTAAATAATTGGTTGAGTAATTTACTACAAACTAAAGGGGTAGATATCTTTCGCATGAAAGGGATTTTAAATATTGCAGGGGAAGAAGACCGCTTTGTCTTTCAGGGAGTACATATGCTGTTTGATGGTAAACCAGACCGCCCTTGGAAGGAAGAAGAAACCCGTAATAATGAATTAGTATTTATCGGGCGTAATCTAGATGAGGCAGAACTGAGAGAGGACTTTAAGCAATGTTTAGCGTAGGTACAAAGGGGAAAGTCTTATTTCAGCAACAATGGCAGGGTAGTCTCTCAGAATACGTTACCGCAGTAGCTTGGTCGCCCGATGGTCTATTAGCAGCTAGTTCGGCGGCGGGAGAAGTCGTTGTATGGCAAGATAGTAACCTGATTAGTTTATTACCTGCGGATGTAACGTCAATCGACTGTTTGGCTTTTTCTTCTGATGGCAAGTTTTTAGCTGCTGGTGGACAGGATGGCAAAGTTAGAGTTTGGTCAATCCCCCCTACCCCCCTTAAAGAACAGGAAGTGAAATTAGTTGCTAGTTTAGATAATGCACCCTCATGGGTTGATAAACTGTCTTGGAGTCCTACTTGGAACCACTTAGCCTTTAGTTTGGGGCGTTACGTGCAAATCTGGGATGCAGATAGTCAAACAGTGATTACTACTCTACCCTTTGCTAACTCCTCTGTTTTAGATTTAGCTTGGCGACCCAATGGGGACAGTATCGCCATCGCCGGTAATGGAGGAGTCAAAGTATGGTCTACTACGGATTGGGATGACGACCCTTATCTAATTGATATGCCCTCAGCTAGTATTGTTACAGCTTGGTCTGGGGACAGTAAATATATTGCTTCTGGTAATTTAGACAATACCATTACAGTTCTAGAATATGGTAGTCCTCATCCTTGGGTAATGCGCGGTTTTGCTGGGAAGATTTCCAATCTTGCTTGGTCACAACCATTGTCCAATAACACGCCTCTCTTAGCAGCATCGAGTATGGAAGACATTGTCGTTTGGAAAAAAGAAGCTGACGACAAAGATGGTTGGAATGCCCAGGTTTTAACTATACATGATGGGAAGATTCAAGGGTTAGCATTTCATCCCCATAGTTTATTACTCGCTTCTGCTGCGGATGATGGTTGGTTGTGTTTATGGACGAAAGCCAAACAAGTAGGACAAGTATTAGAACGTGCTATGAATGGTTTATCCTGTTTAGCTTGGAGTCAAGATGGCAGACAGTTGGCTGCTGGTGGACAGGATGGAGAGTTAATTATTTTCTCTGAGTCTAAGCGGGGTAAAGGTTTTGGTTGATTTGAATTTAAGAGGCGAGATCGCCTTTTTAACTGCTTTAAAATGATAGGCGATCGCTGCTAATTTTCAGCTTATTCTTTCTTGTTTCAACAAGTTACAAGACTAATATTTTATTATGGATGAGAAGGATCTGCTTTAAGTAGTTCATAACAGCGATCTGCAATTTTCTGTACACTCTTGGGTAGAGCTTAATAGCATTTCCAAAATCTTGGCGTTGTGCAATGCCTTATAAGGTACGAAAGTGACCTGCTTTAAATTCCCCTATCGCTTCTTCGGCTAAAGCTTCTAGTTTCCCGTCTGCAACATCTTGTTCTAGCTTCTTATCCCAATGTTGATAATCTAGCTCGAAAAACCACTGTCTGAGTTCCTCAAATTCTTCTGAGGAGAGTTCGAGGTTCGAGTATAGCTGCTTCAATTTTCTCTATGGTTGACATGGACAGATCGAGGATAAAATCTTTAATTGCTTTCAATTATAGACTTGGTTGTGATACTACGAGCTGAATTTGTGTATATAGACAAATGCGATCGCTATTCCGAACTGTCATATAAACCTCATGGGATTACTTTTTTTAATTGCTTTAAAAATTTTAGGCGATCGCACTACAATCAAACAATTAAGCATACTAAAAGGTTAGCAACCAAAGCGTACATATCCTCATCGGTGTAAAGTGCTGCTGGCATAGCTAAAATTAACTTAAGGAGGCTTTCACCGCAGGATGAACCAAATCATCTGGAACTTGATTACGCTCGATATACTCGTTAATTTCTATCTGATGATCCAAATAAAAACTTAAAGCATCAAACACTTGCGCCAAAGTGAGATGAGGTAAATGATGTAAAATTTCTTCTGGCATTATGCCTAAACGCCACAAGCCAACAATAGCACGTACAGATGTCCGAGTATCTTTAATAATTGGTTCTCCACTCAAAATCTCAGGATTTCTAGCTACATAACGAGATAAAGCTGTGGCAGACATAGAAGTTATTTACCGATCTAATTCACTGTTGTATTCAGTTTATCAGCTTGGTTATGGCGATCGCTATTGTAAACTGCTTTAAAATTACGGGCGATCGCCGCATTTTTCCTCTTGTTAAAAACTAGAAAACAAATCTCAAGTCTTTAGCATATTTATGATAAAGCAAGCAGAGATAAATTTTTATCTTCATAAAATAGTTTAATCGCTTCAAACTCCCGACGCAGCAAATTTTCAACTTGTAATGTTGAACAGTTTCCCAGTCGAAGCCAAATGACTTTTGGTGGATTGCCAAATACTAAGCTCAGATCGTGCATATCAGCATCTTTCGAGACAATCATTAAATCATTGTCTTTCGCATAATTCCAAACGATTGGATCGATTGTTGCTTTCATGCCCACATCTCGGACGTGAAGGGAGTGGGGAAAAATATTACTCAAACGGTTCGGCAATTTAGGTGATAAGTTTTCATCAAACAGTAATTTCATGGGGATACGGTTGCGGCCATAAACCGACGTTCACGATCAGCCGCATAAGCAATACAAGCTTTTAGGTCTTCTCGTGTCAGATCGGGAAAATCATCAAGAATTTCTGCTTCAGTCATCTCAGAAGCCAGGTATTCAAGGACTTCATATACTGTAATTCGCAAACCCCGTACACAAGGTTTACCACCGCGTTTATTCGCTTCGACTGTGATATAGTTTCTATAGTTCATAATTAAAATTATCCCCGTTCTGTTTTCGCCATTTACACAATCTTAGCGCGATCACTCATTTCTTTTAGTTTACTTTCTCCTTCTTGAGCAATTGTTAATATTTCTTTTAACTATACATTTTTTGCTAGTTTTTCCACAGATCATAAAGTTCTTAGTTTAGAATAGCCATAGTGAGAGTAGTCAATAAAATTATGTATGAAAGACCAAACTTATTGTTGGATTTGTAAAAAAACTGCTGACAGTGCTGAGCATAGGATTAAAAAAAGTGACTTAGTAACTCTTCATGGCTCTGGCTCGTATAAAAATACACTTATAATGTTCCGTGGAGACCAACAAATTCCTATCCAAGGACCTAATTCTAAAATTGTCAAATATAATAAAATATTGTGTGCTAATTGCAACAATAATTTTTCTCAGCCTTTTGATAAAGCATACGAAATTTTTGTTAACTACATTCTTGATAATGAAAACCTAGTAATCAAGCGTAGGTTTGTGAACTTCAGAGATATTTATGGCGATGAATTTGAGAATGGTCAGCGTAATCTTTATAAATACTTTGTAAAGAGTTTTGGATGTAGGCTTGCTAATGATGGTCATCTAATTCCTAAAGACTTACCTGCTTTACTCTCAAAAAGACGTTTTCGGACTGGACTTCGGATAACATTTTCTATAAATGAAGATTACTTAGATTTTAAATTTAATATATTGGCAAATGGTCCATTAAGAACATATCTTCCTTTGCAAGAAACTCGCCCAACATGGCTGGAAAAATGGAGGTATAAACAATATGGAAGAACAATTCCTCTTCAATACATATCAAATGAGAGCTTCAAATGGTTAACTACATGGTGTTGGTATAATATTCAACGGTAGTGATTCCCATGTAGTGATAGGAGGAGCGTCATTGAAACTTGCCGTCTGAGAAATTTGAAACCTTGGGGCATTATTTGTGAAATTATTGCTTCTGCTCGAAAGGGTGTTAATCCACCTCTAATTCCAGCTGCTTAATTCTTGCTTTCAAGGGGGGGATGTGAACGGTTACCTCTTCTTCGCTTTGAGACGCAATGTAATCACAAATGATTACGTTATTGGGAAAGTTTTATCCAACTATCCCTAATCCCCTATCCCCAACAAGAAAATTATGCTACCCCCTTGACAATCATCATGACTGAACATCGCCCGGCTTGACTACCCTAACGAAAAAATAACACTCTGTCATTGGCTGGCGATCACTTGCCAAAATCCCCTACCCACAAAATCCGTTAGAACGAGTTTTGGACTTGCCAAATTCTGATAGTGCGATCGCTGTGACTAATTATGCTCTGCCCATCAGGGCTAATGGCTACAGAGTGAATATCCTCTGCTGATTTCAGCACACCTGCTGAAAATCTTGTGAGAGTACGAAGTTCTTTACCCGTATTCAGTTCCCATATTTTTATACAATCGCTACTAATACCAGCAAGAATTTTTCCATTAGGGCTGATAGATAAAGATTTTATAAACATTGGTCTGCGCTCGCTCTCAGTGAAAGTAAGAAGTTCTTTGCCCGTATTCAGCTCCCAAACTTTGATTGTTTCGTCTATACTACTACTGACGAGCATTTGTTCATTGGGACTGATGACCATGCTAATAACAAACTCTGAATGTCCTGTAAGAGTATGCAGTTCTTTGCCCGTATTTATTTCCCAAACTTTGATAGTTTTGTCTTCGCTACTACTGACGAGAGTTTCTCCATTGGGGCTGATAGCTAAAGCTCGAATCCAGTCTGAATGCCCGGTGAGAGTACGAATTTCTTTTCCTGTATTCAGCTCCCAAATTTTAATTTCGTTTTCATAATTGCTGCCAATGATAGTGTGACCGTTTGGGCTAATAGTTAGATTCTCGGCAATTGGAAGCTCAGTGAGAGTGCGTAGTATATTACCAGTATTTAGCTCCCAAACTTTAATAATCCTTCCGTCAAGACTAAGGAGCGTCTGTCCATCGGGAGTAATGGCTACAGTTTTAACAGGGTTTGAATGTCCGTAGAGAGTACGCAGTTTTTTCCCTGTATCTAACTCCCAAATGTCAATAGTGTTATGCTTGTAATCTTCGCCGCCAAATTTGTATGCATTACCACTGACAATAGTTTTTCCATCTGGACTAATGGCTATGGATTGAATTTTGCATTCTGAATCCGCTATACAGGTATTAGCCAGAGAAACGTTTTCTAGTTTCTGCTTACTCTCAAGGCTTCTTTGTCTTCGTAGAGTTTCGGCTACTTTGATTTTTTCAATTGATTCAGATAGTTGCCAGACTCTAATCTTGTCATTATCGGCAGTAACAAGAGTCTGCCCATCGGGGCTAATAGCCAAACGGCTAAAATATTCGATTTGATATTTTTCAGCTGTTAGCGTGTACCGCAGTTCTCTAGTATATAGATTCCAAATTTTGAGTAATGGTACCATCATATCTCTCTTCCAACAAAAACCAATACAAATGAGCGTTTCACCGTCTGGACAAATATCAAATGAATTAACCCTAAAATCTGCATCTATATCGATAACTCGAAGCAGCACGCCAGTATTTAAATCCCAAATCTTAATCTCGTTTTGTTTTTTTTCTTCGTCAAACATTTTACTGACAAGAGTCTTTCCATCTGAACTAATAGCGATTTGAGTGGGGTTTTTAGTACTAAAATCATAGGGGGATTCGATTCCCAGATGACGGAGAGACCAAAGATGTTCTCCGTTGCTCAAATTGAAGACATCAATCGTTCCACTCGTAGTGCCACAAGCAAAGGTTTGCCCATTTGGACTAATAGCAACAGAGAAATATTTAATTAAAGGTTGGCCCATTTTGAGACTGTACTGCCCTTCATACCCTTCATCAGTTAGCAGATAAATATGGATTTCTTGCTCCGTGACAAAGATCAAAGTCTGACCATCTGGGCTAATATCAATCGACGAGCATGAACCTTCAGTATCGATTTTACCTTCTCCTATTCTTAATTTCTTAAGTTTTTTAAGGTTGACTAATCCGCCATTATCTAAATCTAAATCTAAACACCAAATTTTGATTCCTGGTAATATGCCCAGAACACTAGCCATTATTTTTCCATCTGGGCTGATAGCAAGAGTTTTTCTATCAAGACCAATACCAGGTGGTGGATTAAAAAAACCAACATTAGGCACCGAATGTAGCAGTTCTCCATTTTTCAAATCCCAAATGTTCAAATTCCAGGTCGAATTAGGCTCTCCTCCAAAACCACCACAAACTAAAGCCTGCCCATCTGGACTAATAGCGAGTGAGTGGATGCCAAATTGTTTTGCATCCAGAGTACGGACTAAAGAGATATTGAGTTGAGGTCTGCTTTCAGCAATCTCTTGTTCTTGTCGAGCTTCAGCTTCTTCGTAATCTTCGCCTATAAAGTTGAAGAGTATCTCTACTTGGTCTAACCCATCCTCATCTTCGAGTGCGGTAAAACATTCCTTGAGCTTTTGTACATACTTTCGGTCTTCTCCTGTCACAAAAGATCGCATTACCTCCAAAAGATCGACTCCTTGAATTCCCGATACCTGATGCTGCTGTAACCAAAGTTCGATTGAGGAATGAATCTGCTGTTTTGCCCAAGATTTATTAGGTAAATCAATCAAGCTTTGAACCAAGTCTAAGGTCAGTTCCGCAGCCCAAGAAGGACGCTCGGCTTGCAGTGCCTTGTAAAGCTGTTGATAGCCAGGAATAATGGTTTTGACAACTTCATCAAATATTTCTTTGGTTAAATCAGGAACCAGTTTCTGAATATGAGGCAGCAACCGAGGAAGTAAAGGCGGCACGTCGTGATGAATCAGGTGGTGAGCATCTGCTACCCAGCCGACAATCAGACAATGCATAGCGATTAGAAGCTGACTAAATGCTTTGACATCCTGGTTATCGGGTTGGTCAGCACCACGATGTCTTGCCAGCGCAAAAACCAAGTCACGGTGAGGCAAACCAGAGATAATGGTTCGATAGCAATATCTTTCTTGTCCCAGTCCCCAGTAAGCGATGCGGAAATTCAGCTCGTCTCCATCAACCTCTGACTCTAGAATTAACATTGGCTCCGATCGCAACTTACCAAAGAGTGCCTTGATACTGGCACCACCATGAAAGCGGTTGCTGTCCCAGACACCATCCAAAAGTTCTGTCGGTCTCATGGGATTGTCCAAAGAGTAGTGTATTTCGAGAAATTCTCGCAGTCCCTGAGCCAAGCGTTTCTCAATTCTTAAGGGAGAGGACTGAGCTAAGGCACCAAAGCGATCAAAGTCTACTTCGGGAGGGGAAATTACTATTAATAATGGCATTGGTCCGCTGCCTTGGTGAGCCTCAAGAATCTGGGAAGGAAATAACTTCAGGGGCCAGTTCTCTAGAATTTTGTTTAGTTCCGGTAAGTGGAGCGTTACTTCCCGCTGTTTCGCAGCTATCTCTTCTTGCAGTTCGCGATTGAGCTTTGCCAACAAGGCTTCGTGTTCGAGGCGTTCCTTTTGTAATTCCCGTTGATTAGCTTGTGCTATTTGCTGAAGCTCCATCTGGGTTTGCCGACGCTTTTCATCTAGCTCGCGGTTAGTGGCCAGTGACCGCTCGGCGATCCAAATCCTTACTAAGTTAGTAATGACGGGTTCTAGATGATGAATGGTGGATGATAAACTGTCAGGAAGTAAACTTGAATGTGAATAAGGAGTCATTTTCTTTCCCTCTCAATGTTTTTTAAGTAAATCAGAGATTAACTCTGCAAATCGCTTTTTAGTAAAAGTGGAAATAGTTGTGGGCAAGAGCTTTTCTATTAAACTGGGCAGTAGCTGAGGCAATAGCGGTGGCACGTCATGATGAATCAAATGGTGAGCATCTGCCACCCAGCCAACAATCAGACAGTGCATCGCGATGAGAAGCTGACTAAATTTTTTTAGGTCTTGGTTATCGGGTTTGTCAGCGCCACGATGTCTTGCCAGCGCAAAAACCAATTCTCGATGCGGCAAGCCAGAGACAATGGTCTGATAGCAATATCTTTCCTGTTCCACTCCCCAGTAAGCGATGCGCAAATTCAGCTTATCTCCATCAACCTCTGACTCTAGAATTAACATTGGCTCCGATCGCAACTTACCAAAGAGTGCCTTAATACTGGCACCACCATGAAAGCGGTCGCTGTCCCAGACACCATCCAAAAGTTTTGTTGGTCTTAAAGGATTGTCCAAAGAGTAGTTCGCTTCAAGAAATTCTCGCAGTCCCTGAGCCAGGTGCTTCTCCATTCTTAAAGGAGAGAACTGAGTTAAGACACCGAAGCGATCGAAGTCTATTTCGGGAGGGGAAATTACTATTAATAATGGTAGAGGTCCGCTGCCGTGGTGCGCCTCAAGAATCTGGGAAGGAGATAACTTCAGGGGCCAGTTCTCTAGAATTTTGTTTAGTTCCGGTAACTGGAGTGTTACTTCCCGCTGCTTAGCAGCTATTTCCCCTTGGAGTTCGCGATTGAGCTTTGCTAAAAGGGCTTCGTGTTCGAGGCGTTTCTTTTGTAATTTCCGTTGATTAGCTTGTGCTAGTTGCTGAAGCTTCATCTGGGTTTGCCGACGCTTTTCATCTAGCTCGCGGTTAGTGGCAGTTAGCTCCAGGTAAGCGACAAGTAACCATGACCACCGCTCAATGATCCAAATCCTCACTAAGCTGGAAATGACGACTCCTAGATTAAAAGCGGTGGAGCATAGATCTTCAGGAAGTAAATTTGAATATGAATAAGAAGTCATTTTATTTCTCTCTCAATATATTTCGAGTGAATCAGAGGTTAACTCAGCGACTTGCTTTTTACTTTTTAGTAAAATTCTGACATTTGTCGCTGTTCTAGCCAGAGTTTGACCGCATTATGGATCTGCTCTCTGACCCATGATTTATTGGGTAAAGGAGCTAAGCTTTGGGCTAACTCCAACATCAACTCAGGAGACCACGAAGGACGCTCTGCTCGTAAAGCCTCATAAAGCTGTTGATATCCGGGAATAATCGTATTTGAGGCCTCATCGAAAACGGTTCTAAATTCTTCTGTGGGCACCAGTTGTTCTATCAAATCAGAAAGTAGCTGGGGTAATAGCGGTGGCACATCGTGATGAATGAGATGGTAGGCGTCAGCGGTCCAGCCTGCTACTAAACAGTGCAATGCGACTAGACGTTGACCGAATACTTTAATATCTTCTTGACTCGGCTTTTCGGCACCGCGACGTTTAGCTAGCTTAAAAATCAATTCTCGGTGATTCAGGTCGTCAAGGATGGTTTCGTAGAATGGTTTTTTCTGCCCTAACCCCCAGTAAGCAGCATTAAAATTGAGATAATCTCCATTCACTTGGGACTCGATCACCAAAGTAGGCTGAGAACTCAACATTGAAAATAGAGCATAGATTCTAGATTCACTGTGAAAAGGATTGCTCTTCAAAGCCCCACCTAAAAATTTTACTGGTCTTACCGAACGTTGCAGATTATAGTTCTGATTGATGAATGTCCGCAGTCCAATATTCAAGTCTGTCTCAATTCTTAGGGGAGAGAATTGAACTAGGTCACCAAAGCGATCGAAGTCTACTTCAGGAGGGGAAATTAACAGTAATAAAGGAATAAGTGCGTTGCCATGGCGACCCTCAAGAACTTGGCTAGCAGTATTTTTTAAAGGCCAATTCTCCCAATTTTTATGGGCTTCAGCCGTCTGGAGTGCTGTTTCCCGCTGTTTGTTAGCGACTAATAGCTGCATCTCGCGGTTATAAGCAGCAAGTTTTTCCTCTAGCTGCTTTTGCCGCTCAAATTGCCGCCGCTCAAATTTCTCTTGTCTTTCTCTGAGTTCCCTTAGCTCTAGTTGCACTTGCCGACGCTTTTCGTCCAGTTCAGTGTTTGTCACGATTCCCTGCTCGGTGTTTCTGGCTTGCACTAAGCTTGAGATAGCCAGTGCTAGATAGTAAAAGAAGTTCATATTGGGCATGATCGCTTTATAGAAGAGTAAAATTAGTCGTAATTGAGGAGTTGTTTGTTGCTGTTGCTGAAAGAGATTTGATTCTCAAGGTTGTCCTTTAATCCTCAAATAAAGGAGATTTCATTAAATTAATACAAAATTAAATGCGCTTACCATGCTGCTTCAAATACTGCTTGCAAAGTAACTGTAATGCTTGTCAAACAGGCTTTCTAAGAACTGCATTCGGCGTGTTGGACTCTCGCGATCAAGCACTGGGAAAAACCCCTCTTCTGGATCTGATGCAGGGGTTACTTCCTCCCACCAACCAATTTTCACCTTCACTAAATCCCTATCAGAATCTTTGGTATTAAAAGTCGTTATATTTATAAAATCTAATGGATCGAATTCCTCATAGCTTTCTTGTGGATACTCTTCGTAATCCCACTCGATCACGGCGCACCAGCCAACTACAATTCCAAAATTTATTCTTTTTATTCTTTTTCTTCTTAGCGAACTATTCTCTCCTTGAACCTTATACTCATCGTCTATCCGAATAGATGATGCTGATTGGTAAATATTATATTGAACGCTAAAGCCAAAACGTCCACCGCTATATTCTCTCCAAAGACGATCTATAGTTTCAAGATCTAATCGAGGAATTTCGGTTGCATCATAACTCTTCAAAGTATAATAAGACAGATTTTTACCTACTACTTCAGCGATACGATCTTTAGTTTCCTCACTTGCTTCCCACCACTTTCCAGCGATGAGAAAATTACGAAGCCTACTATAATTAATTCCTCGATCGGATGGTATGGGAATTTCTCCTAATTCTCTGATGAATTTCTCCCAAATTTGTCTCATTTCCGAGTTATTGGGAGGATAGTAGTTGGGGTTAATTTTCTTTAATTCTTGAAAGCATTTTCTCGCTTCTTCCCATGCTTTTTCGCCTAATCTTTCACATGCAGAAAAGGCACAACCTAAGTAAAATAATTCTTCCTCTGCCATATCGGGTTGAAAGATGGTTTTTGCTTGTTCAAAGCTATTGTGTTCAGAATTATCTAAACCTTGCTTATAGCTTTCTAAAGCTTCCTGATACTGCTTTAATTTATCCTGCGCCAATCCTTTGTAATAGTAAGCTGCGGTATGTTTTCGATCGAGGCTAATTGCTTCGTCGTAATCTTCAATAGCCTCTTTGTATTTTTCTTGAGCCGCTAATGTTATTCCTCGGTTGTAGTAAGCTTGTGCTTTATTATTGATGATTTCTTCTATTTCAGCAGCAGCTTCCCAATCGCCAACTTCTGACAAACAGTTGCCTATTTTTTTCAGATAGTCCCAATCTTCTGGCTCTAGTACTGATTTTATTGCTTCGATTAAATTAGCTCCTTCTTCGAGGGTTACTCCACGTATTTTTAGCCAGGATTCGATCGAGTTATCTACTTGCTGTCTCGCCCAAGTTCGATCAGGCAAATACTTAATACTATCGGCTAATTCTAGTGAAAGTTCGGGAATCCATGCTGGTCGTTCATTTTCCAGTACCTGATAGACTTTTTGATAGCCTAAGACAATCGCTTCCAATAATTTTGGCTCGTGGAAATCTTTGGTTAACTCAGGCAGCAATTGGGGCAACAGGGGCGGTACGCCTTCATAAACCAAATAGTGGATGTCTGCCATCCAACCTGCTACCAAACAGTGATAGGTGACGAGACACTGACGGAGATATGTAATGTCCTTCTCGCCGTCAATCTTGTATTGTTTCTCAATTGCTAATGTTGTAGTATCTATACCGTGTTGGCGTAGCTGTTCTTCCTCTTCTAGAAGTTTTAGATTAAAAGCATTATCACCCCCCAAGCGATCGATTTCTTCGGCAGATTTTCCTAGTGCCTCAAGTTGCTCTCGCGTTTCTTTCCACTTTAAGGCACGGGCTTTTACCGATTCACCAATAATTTCCCAATAAGGTAACTTAGGGGAAATCGATTCGTATGAATGCTGTTCTTGCCCTTGTCCCCAGTAGGCTACTCGTAAGTTAAGTTCGTTGCCATCTACGATGGATTCAACAATCAAAATCGGCTCTGATTTTAACCAGTCATGTAAAAGCTCAATCGTGCCACCGCCATGATATCGCTTACTATCCCAAACTCCATCTAGAAGTACGATTGGTCTGTCCGAACTGTGGGCAGAATAATGTTTACCAAGAAATTGCCGTAACCCGTCAGCTAATCCCAATTCTAGGGGAGGAAACTTTTTAGATTGAGTACCGTATTTGTCATAGTCTACTACTGGCGGTGCTAGGATTAGATTGAGTGGAATTGGCTTATCGTCGTCATATTTCATCAGAATGTCTGCTGGTGCCTTCGTTCGTAGAGGCCAATTAGTAAACACTTGTCTGGCTTGCTCTAACTGAAGCGCAGTTTTTCGCTGTTCTGCTGCTAGTTCCAATTGTGTCTTACGGTTTTCAGCAGCTAGCTCAAGCTGTAGTTTTTTCTGTTGTTTAAATTGCTCCCGTTGAAAGTTCTTTTGCTGTTCTCCTTGTTCTTTTTGAAACTGCTGTCGTCTATCTTCCAACTGAGCAGTTGCCCGTCTTGAAAGTTCACCATTAACCAGGTTTATAAAAGCGGCGATCACAGAAGCCCCTCTTCCTAGTTCTTTATATTCGTGTTCTTCATATTTTTTATACATAAATCTTTCTCCAATCAACAAAAAACTCGTGCAGCGTTGAATACTTTTTAATTTTTCTGGCTCAAAGCTCGAATCAGACCTAATTTAGTGGCTTGTTTTACTTTTGAAAATAATCCACAAAATAAACTTCGAGACAATAATTCCAAAATTGCTAATGTTGTAGATTTATATCGTGCTGACGTACTTGTTCTTCCTCTTCTAAAAGTTTTAAATTTAAAGCATTATCACCCCCCAAACGATCGATTTCTGAGGCAGATTTTCCTAGTGAAACAAGTTGCTTCCGTGTTTCTTTCCACTTCAAAGCAATCGTCGTAGTTTATAAAAAATTTCATAAGGGAATGCGTAACCGTTGTCTGTGCCTAGTTCTCCCTGATCCATAATTGGAAGGAATCCCTTAGGCACATCAGGAGGAGATGCTATCTCACGAATTACCCGATAGCTGGAGCTAAGCCATCCCACTGCTAACTTACCAGGCTCGTACAAACTATCTGATTTTCTTTTAGCCTTTATAATCTTGACTGGGTCATAGTCACTGACATCATCTAAAGTTAGCTCATCATCTAAAATATCATCATCTTCCATATCCTCATCATAAAATCCGAGGTAAGCACACCAACCGAACTTTTGGCTAACCATTATTTTCTTTCTTTCATCTATGCTAAGTTCTCTATCCAGCATATAGGAGCTAGAAGTAAAACTTACTGAGTCATAAACCTCTTTTTGGGCTTGAAAACCAAATAACCCATTACTATACTCCATCCAAAGACCGTTTATATTTTTAATATCATTTCTGAGTTGACGTTTATATTTTTCGAGACAATTGAGAATGTGTTGAGGATCCTCAACCTCACCAATATAGTCTACTTCCAGTGCTAACTCGCTAAGGAGTATTTCTGTGACTCTATTTGCACCGCCCCAATTTCTCTTACTCAAATCATCTCGAAGATTTTCGTACCAGTGATAGTCGGTTAAAATTGAATCGTAAAGCAGAAAGCTGTTTGTTATTTTTTGTGAGCTTTGAGTCGTTGAAGTTTCCGTATTTTGACTTTGAGAGCGGTCGAATTTATCTCTAGCATTTGAGTCATCTGGTGGAAAGGTCTCAGAGAACTCGCCAATGCTTACTTCAAAATTACGTCCTTCCCAAGTATTACTTTCACGCCAAAAAAAGGTGAATTGGATTGACTCGCAATCAGTTTCAGGAATAGCAATATCTACATAGGCTGAATCAGCAGCTCCTTTAGACAAAGCATCTTTTTTGGTTTGCCAATTATCATCTGTCCAATGAAGACCAAAAGGAGTCTGAGCCTTAATGCGTAAATTACTACCAGGTTCGACTACAGATACGGGAGTGTCAACCGTCCAAACTACACGACTGAGCTCTTCAACTCCACTCAAAAGACCTTTCACCGACTCTATACCTCGCTCATCTTCAAGTGCGGTAAAACAGCGATCTAGCTGTTCGATATAAGGTAGATCTTCTTTTTGTAAAACAGAATGCATAACCTCGAAAAGCTCTTCTTCTTCTGGTTGTGGCACTTGACGCTGTTCTAGCCAGAGTTTGACTGAAGTATGGATCTGCTTCCTTACCCATGATTTATCAGGTAAAGGAGTTAGGCTTTCGGCAAACTCCAACATCAATTCAGGAGACCAAGCTGGACGCTCTGTTCGTAAAGCTTCATACAGCTTTTGATAGCCTGGCACAATCGTGTCTGATACCTCATCGAAAACGGTTCTAAATTCTTCTGTAGGCACTAGTGTTTCGATCAAACCAGGCAGTAGCTGGGGTAACAACGGTGGTACGTCATTGTGAATGAGATGGTGAGCATCAGCGATCCAGCCTGCTACCAAACTGTGCAATGCGACTAAAAGCTGACTGAATACTTTAATATCTTCTTGACTCGGCTTATCAGCACCGCGACGTTTAGCTAGCTCAAAAATTAATTCTCGGTGATTGAGGTCGTCAAGGATATTTTCGTAAACTGGTTCTTGCTGTCCCAATCCCCAGTAAGCAGCATTAAAATTAAGATAATCGCCATTAACTTGCGACTCAATTGCCAAAGTAGGCTGAGAACTCAACATTGAAAACAGAGCCGTGATGCTAGCTTCACTGTGAAAACGATTGCTCGCCCAAGCACCACCCAAAAATTTAACTGGTCTTACCGAACGGTGCAGGGAATAATGCTGGTTGAGAAATTTCCGCAGTCCCTGAGTCAAATCCGTTTCAATTCTTAGAGGAGAGGACTGAGCCACATAGCGGTCGAAGTTTACTTCTGGAGGCGAAATAATTACCATCAGACGTTTTGAGCCATTGCTAGAGTGAGAACCGAGAATTTGACTAGCAGTAACGCTTAAGGGCCAGTTTTCCCAAATTTTGTGGGCTTCAGCCGTCTGAAGTGCAGTTTCTCGTTGTTTGTTAGCCATCAATAGCTGCGTTTGGCGGTTATAGGTAGCGAGTTGTTCCTGTAGCTCTTTTTGCCGCTCGAATTGCTGCCACTGAAATTTCTCTTGTCTTTCAACTCGGAGTTTTTCTAGCTCTATCTGTGTTTGGCGACGCTTTTGTTCTAGTTCGGCGTTGGCAGCAATCATCAGATCGGTATTTCTCGCTTGCACTAAGCTAGAAATAACCGATCCGAAACAGCGGATCGCTGATGGTAGTACATCTTTATGGACTGGATATGACATTTTCTTGTTACCTTCTTCTATTGGATTGGAAAATAACTTTCGCCAACTTTCTAGTACCAAAAAAAGAATAAACGTATCTCTACCGAAAAGCTGGCGTTTCAAGCGTTGGGAACGATAACGTATTTATTGCCACGATCGATCGTAAGTAAAATGCGTTTTAAGTGGCTCAGAGGTTAACTGGGCAGCTCGTTCTTCAGTAAAATATGAAGCATCCATTTGGGCGTATTCTCGTGCTTTTGCTTGATAGCGATCGGCATCATAGCCATACGAACTCGCCGCCATTTCGTACTCTAGTGCTTTACGTTTATGAATATGTACATCAGCTCCCCACCATCCACGCATAGCGGCATCCATAACTCCAGTGGTAGATCGGGGATCGTAGTTAATTCCGTGGGCTAATGCTTCTTTGTAGTAATGCTCGTTTAATGCCTCTTTTCCATCCATCCGATTCAATTCAGCCTCCGTATCCTGAGCAGCACTTCTTTCATCATCCGCCCACTGTTCCCTGCTGAGCTGCTCATTGTGCGCTTCCTTAGCTAGTTCCTGGTAGTGTTCGACAACACTTTGTTTTAACTGTTCGAGATCGGTAGGCGAACCATAGGCACTGCCAAACCGTACATCATCATGGCTGTCTTGATACCTATCGGGCGAATAATGATCGGTCTGTTGGTAGTGATTATCCTGATGCGATTCGGCATATGGTGAATGGTTATCAGCCCAGTTTTCGCCTTGGTTGCCAAACTGAGTTTCACTAGGTTCATACCAATTCTCTCCCTGCCCCGACGGATATGAGGAGTAGTCCGCAGCCTGATAGGCCGAAGTTTGGTCGTACCAGTTGCCATCCTGGTTGTTATCTACTGACTGAGAGTAATGTTGTTCGGGATTGCTATTGTATTGATTGCCAAACTGAGTTTCACCAGATTCATGCCAATTTTCCTGCCCCGACGGATATGAGGAGTAGTCCTCAGTCTGATAAGGCGAAGTTTGGTCATACCAGTTCCCATTCTGATTGTCATCTAGCGACTGAGAGTAATCTGGTTCAGGATTGCTATTGTAGTCTGGTTCTGTTTCAAAAGTCGGTAGTGTGTCTTGTACGGTATTTATATCCTGATGATTTTGCCAATAGTCTTCAGTATCCATTATTAACGTTTCCTCTATCGCGATCGATTAAACACTTATTGTTATCATTTAATTGTGTGTTATTTACATTTTATTGTCACTTATAACAACATGGTGTAAACTTTTTTATCAATGATTGTAGGTTAAGATGTATTAAGAGATTTACTCAAACCACCTGCGTAAATGATTGTATGGAAGCTTAATCAGGTAATGGCTCAAAAGCGCATTACGGGAAAACAATTAGCCGAAGCACTTAACACTCACGTTAATACGGTGTATCGACTCCGACGTGCTGACCGAATGCCTTCTGTAGATGGAGAGTTATTAGATAAACTTTGCCAAAGTTTGAATTGTACTCCAACTGATTTGATTGAGTATCGACCAGAAAACGGTGGGAAAAGTCTGCAACAGCAGCCTTCTATGAAAAGCAAGCGAGCTAAAGCTTTAAATAATCAAGCCCACATTACAGCAGCAGAAGTCAATTCTCTAGCCGAGCAGATTGTTTCGCTAGCTGCTCCTATGATTTCACAGGTCGCTCAAAAGGCTGTAGATAACTACTTGTCTTCTAACTCAAATGGTCACAAACGCTCATCCACTGGCAAGGACGAAGATGTAACTATTCACACCCCCCCCTTGAAAGTACAAGAGAACATCGGTTATGCTGAGGAGCATGACAAGACTGGATAAAAATGACCTGGCGCAAATGAATGACGACTATTTTCGCTCTCTCGAAAAAGAGCAGTTAGTCGAAGTCGCCAAAAATCTCCATAATCTAGCGGTCAAGCAATTAGAAAATTTAGAAGTTAACTCAAAGGGTAGTGATTCCCATGTAGTGGAAAATTTTTGAGTAGTGAATTTGTATTAGCTAGGAGACAAAAAAGGCAAGGATTAGTCAACTTCGGTTATAATAGGCTTAGCTCCGATTAAAATTTCAAGTCTGCTCCTTTTTAATTATAGAAAAACCAGAGAAATTGTTGGTTGCTACATAGGCGATCGCTCCCGTGAATCGGCTAAAAAACTTTGGGCTTCGCTGCCACCAGTTTATCGTTAATGTGCCGTAGCTTATACGGATTTCTGGTCAGCTTATAATACAGTTATTCCTCCCCAAAGTCATCGACCAGTTTATAAAGATAGTGGTGAAACTAACCATATTGAACGGTTCAATAATACCCTTCGCCAAAGAATATCTCGCTTAGTTCGAGAAACTTTATCCTTTTCTAAGAAAGTAGAAAATCATATCGGGGCTATTTGGTATTTCATCCACCATTACAATGTTAAGGTTTCTAACAGTTTATAAATTTTCCACTACATGGGAATCACTACCTATTCAACCAGATGGAACACTAGGCTCTACTTGGATTGCAAATTCTCAATATATTTATATGGGTAGCCATGAAAGACTTACCGTTGAAAAAAGACAAGAAATGATTAAAAATGAGAGTCAGTATGATTAAAAGAAAATACTTCTTTGTTTTTTACTTAATGGGATAATTTTTTCAATTCTATGTATTATTCAACCCTGCTGACACCATAAAGCTACTACTAAAAACCCAAATAACTGAACCAAAACAATACTTGGACCACTAGGAAGATCGATCGCCCCAGAAATAACCATTCCCATTACTCCACTGGTGGCACCTATGGCAGCAGCAGTGACTAAAAAAGGGACAAACTGCTGACAAATTAATCTAGAAGTTGCAGCAGGAATAACTAAAAAAGCATTTACCAATAAAATCCCAACAGCACGAATAGTTAGAGCAATCGTAATTGCTAAAAGCACGATAAAAAAATAACGATTGCTGCTAACAGGTACGCCTTTTACTAAAGCTAAATCGCTGTTTAGGGTAAGTAATATTTGCTCTGGTAAACTAATCATAATCCAGGCTATAGTTCCAGCTAAAAGTAATAATAATAAAATCAAATCGGTATTACTAATAGCTAGAATATCTCCAAATAAAATCGATAATAAATTACCCCGATATCCCTTTAAATAACTAAAACCAATTGTGCCTAAAGCGATCGATGCCGATAGAGAAATACACAATACGGTATCGCTACCGAGATCAGTTCTGTCAATTAAATAAATAACTCCTAAACCAAAAGCAACGGTAAAACCAATCAATGTCCAAGTGGTAGGAAGTTCTAATAAAGCAGCTAAAACCACTCCTAGCATCGCCGAATGTCCCACTGTATCCCCGAATAGGGAGAGACGACGCAGGATTAAAAAGCTACCCAAAATGCCCCCTAAAATACCAAGCAGTACGCCACCTACTATCGCCCGTTGCATAAAGGGTAAACTAAAAAGATTCAGGAAGTTGACTAGATTCATTATGATGATGACAAGTGGGACTAACTAAAGCACCGTATATGTGCAAGAGATTTTCGGGGGTGAGAGTGGTTTGAGGGGAACCTTGATAAAGTAAGCGACGGTTTAAACAAATTACCGAGTCACAATACCGACTGACTAAATCTAAATCGTGGGAAACTTCCAAAATCGTCCAATTTTGTTCTTTTTGAAGATTATTGAGTAAAGCAGCAAATTCCATTTCTCCCGTAGCATCTACCCCGGCTAAAGCTTCATCGAGAATTAAAAGGCGACGGGGAACCACTAAACAATAAGCTAATAAAACTCGCTTTAATTCCCCTCCGCTCAGAGTACCGATTTTTTGTTGAGCTTGTTTGGTTAGATGAACTTGTTCTAACGCTTGATGGATAATCTCTCGTTTCCGTTTGCGATCGCACCACCAATATTTGCTATTTAAGCCTAAACCCACTAATTCTGATACGATTAAAGGAAAAGTACGCTCAAAGGGAAACTTTTGGGGAATATAGCCAATTTGCTGTTTTAATCGCTTTGACCGTTTACCATTCCCATCAAACAAGCTAATTTCACCTGACTGCGCTTCAATTAACCCTAAAATAGATTTAAGCAAGGTACTTTTCCCTGCACCATTTGGACCGATAATGGCCGTATGAGTGCCTGGGAATAATTCAAAAGAGACATTATCAACTGCTAGATATTCCCCACGCATTACCGATAAATCTTTCACTGTAACAATGGGTTGGGGAATAGATACGTTTTGATACATTCAATTCACTAATTTGATTTAAGCAGAGGAAAATAGCAAGAATAAAAAATTGATAACTGATTATTGACACGCTCTTAACAATGCCTCTAAATTACTCTGCATAGCTTGAAAATAATATTGCGGATCTGTTTCTCCTGAACTAATAGGGTTAATGGTTTCGAGAGATAGATTTAAGTCACTGGATATTTGCTCAATGCGTTTGTCTTCAATTCCTGGTTCAGTGAATAAAGCTTTAACAGAATGTTCTTTAGTTAGTTGTTGTACCCGTTGGATATCTTGGGGAGTAATGCTATCTTCAGGAATATGAACGATTGCTTCTTGTTGCAGTCCGTAGCGTTGCGCTAAATGGCCGTAAGCATCGTGAAACGTAATAAAATTACAACCTTGAACGGGTGTTAATTGTTCTTTAAATTCACTGTCTAACTGTTGTAGTTGTTGAATATAAGCGTCTGCATTGCTACGATAGCTATCTGCATTACTGGGATCGATTTCAATTAACCTATCTCTAATATTAGCTACCTGTTGTTGCGCGAAAACAGGATCTAACCAGACGTGAGGATCTTTCCCTCCGTGATGGTGATGTCCGTGTTCATCATGTTTATGTTCGTCATGTCCGTGTTCATCATGTTTATGTTCATCATGTTTATGTTCCTCTTTTCTTACTTCTATTCCTTCACTAGCATCAATTTGCTGAAGTTCAGAATTACCTGCATTGGCAACTAAATCTGATAGAAACGCTTCTAAACCCAAACCATTTTCTATTAAAATATCTGCTTGTGCTAACAATTTAGCATCTTCTGGGGTGGCTTGATAGTCATGAACTTCTGCACCAGGGGAAATCAAAATATCGACTTGTCCCGTATCTTCTACGACAGCTTTAGTAAACAAATGAACGGGTAAAAAAGTAGTGACAATCTTAAGGTCAGAACTTGTTTCGGGTGTAGGATCAGAACTTGTTGGGGGTGTGGGTTCTGTACCACAAGCGATCGCCATCAAACCAGTGACAGTAGCAAGGAAAAATCGTTGTAAAGATGCTTTGGGATGAAGGCGATGGAGTATGGAAGGATATTGATTAGTAGAACTCATAAAGTTTAGTCGATAAATGGTTAATTAACATGATAACCATTATTATACAATGAGAATGATTATCATTCTTTTTATTACAGGACAATGAAATTACCCAATTATATAGACCTAGGGATTATTGGGGCAGGGGTTCAGGCTCTAACGTTGACCACCCACCTCTTACAAAAAAGCGCGAAGTATGATCATAAATTTTTAGTTTTCGATCCCAGTCAAACTTGGATGAGTCAATGGCAGCAACAATTTGCAGCACAACAAATTCCTTCTTTGCGATCGCCTGCGGTTCATCATCCTGATCCTAACCCACATCAATTAAGAACTTTTGCTGAACATAGACATCATGAATTGTTTTCTCCTTATGATAGACCAGGGACAAAACTATTTAATGATTTCTGTGATGAAGTTATTCGTCGCTGGAAGTTAACTGATAAGGTTTATCCAGCTAAAATTATCCAGATTCTACCAATTAAATGTGCTTTACGTTCGCGATTTCAATTGGTTTTAGACACGGGAGAAACTATTCTGACTCGTAGAGTGGTACTAGCTACGGGAAGCGGAAAAAGACAGTTTCCTGATTGGGTAGATAATATTACCTCAGATTACCCCTCAGAGAGATTATGTCATTCTCAACAGGTAAATCTCAATCAACTTAAGTTAACAGGAGAAAGGATTTTAATTGTTGGTGGTGGATTAACTAGCGGACATTTAGCTAAAGGTGCGATCAAACTGGGGGCAACTGTTATGTTAATGACCAGAAAACAGTTACAAGAAAAAATCTTTGATGCTGATCCGGGTTGGTTGGGGCCGAAATATCTCAAAGACTTTCACGCCCAAACTGATTGGTCTATCCGTTACCAACAAATACAGCAAGCTCGTAATGGTGGTTCAATGACTCCTGAAATGATGCTGCAATTAAGAAAGGCAGTCTCTGAAGGCACAATGATAATCAATGAATGTTGTCAAGTTGGGACTGCACAATGGCAAAATAATCTCTGGCAGGTTTATTGTGACGACGGAAGTAAACATCAATTTAACCGTATCTGGTTGGCTACTGGTACAAAATTTAGTGCGATAGAACATCCTCTGTTGCAAGAGGTAGTTGAGGTTTATCCCACAGAAATAGTTAACGGTTTACCCGTACTAGATAAATATTTACGTCTCCCCAAGTCTAACTTTTTTATTATGGGCGGTTTAGCTGCTTTACAAATTGGTCCTGTTGCCAGAAATATTCATGGTGGGAAAATGGCTTGTCGACGTATTGTGCCAGCAATTGTTAAACCCAGTTTGGCGATTAACTGATTTTTGGCTTGAAGATGCGATCGCGCTTTCTAACCCACTAAGAATTCAAGTATCTTGTACTATTGAACTAGATAGATTTAGCCATCATCCTTAAATACCCGTGAGTAAAACTAAAACAGACGATCTTTGTCAGGTAAGATGTTTCAACACCGAGTTAGTTACGCAAATTCGGTCAACATTACCTAATGAAGATACTTTAGAGGAAATGACGGTTATCTTTGGTGCTTTAGCAGACCGATCGCGGGTTAAGATACTTTATGCTCTCAGAAACGGCGATGAGCTTTGTGTTTGTGATATTGCTGCCATGTTAAATGTCAAGATCGCTACCGCTTCCCATCACTTGCGGAAAATGCGCGATTTGAAATTACTTAAATATCGTAATGACGGCAAATTAGCTTATTATTCGCTAAAAGATAGGCGAGTGACTGATATTCTCAGCTATTCTTTGCGGGAATTGATATAGCTTTTATTTAGTATGTCTTAATCTTGCTCTATTTTTATCATTTCAATTGAGTTTACATTCTAATGTTCTTTTGAACGTTTTAAGATAAAATAAGTTTTATTCAAACAATCTTTTGAACGTTTAAACAAAAAATGGCAGAACATTGTTGTCAACATAAAGCAAAGGAATTGGAAAAGCTACAAAAACGCCAGATCAAAGTGTTATGGATTATTTTGATAATTAATGCAGTGATGTTTGTGGTAGAGTTTAGCGGGGGAATTAAAGCAGCCTCTTTATCTCTGACTGGTGATTCCTTGGATATGCTGGGGGATGCTTTAGTTTATGGCTGTAGCCTTTACGTCATTCAAAAAGGGAACAAAGCCCAGGCGCAAGCCGCAATGCTTAAAGGGGGTATTATGTTTATGTCAGCGATCGCTGTATTTGCCAGAGCCACCCATCAATTATTTACTCAAACAGTTCCCACAGTGCAAGTAATGAGCGAAATTGGTCTCTTAGCTTTGATAGCTAACTTAATCTGCTTTTTACTGTTAATTCGTCACCGTGATGACAATATCAATATGTCCTCAGTTTGGCTGTGTTCTCGTAACGACATTATTGCCAATACTTCAGTGTTGCTGACTGCGGGGTTAGTTTTCTTAACTGGTTCTTTTTGGCCAGATTTTATCTTAGGGCTATTCCTCACCGTCGTTTTTGCCCAATCTGCGGGCAAAGTTCTCACTCAAGCTAGGCAAGAATTCAATTGAAACCGGCGTTTGAGTAGCATCTGTGACAAAAACCACGCGCTTGACTGAAACTCTCTCAGAGTAAAGATTTTAGACTCTAACTTTTGACTCCAATTCAGGTTAGATAAAAGAAACAAGTTTATTATGAGTAGGGTGATCCATGTAAATAGATAAGTCCCAACCTACTTAAAAGTAACTTCCCAGAGCCTAAATTGGTGGTAATTCTAAAGGAATAGACCCCATCAGTCCCTTACGAAAGTCGTTTAACAATTGCATGGTTGCTCGTTCGACATTCCCTTGATAACGTTCATAACCGAGGGTTTGAATGTACTCTTCCCCCGTCATATCTAGGGGATCAATTCCGTAGCGCGATCGCAAGATTTCATCAAAATCTAATTCTACCAGCAAATCAACTAAAGCACTCCCTACCTGTTGATTATCATAGGCTGCTTCCCCAATATCTTCACAAATCGCTAATTTAACCGCATCTTTTTGATTCTCTAGGTTTCCTGGGATAATACCTGGTGCATCTAACAGTTCAATGGTGTCGGAAATGCGAACCCAACGCAGTTGACGAGTTACCCCCGCACGTCTCGCACTCGCAACGATTTTACGTCCCAAAAGACGGTTAATTAAAGCAGATTTTCCCACATTTGGCAGTCCAATAACAACCGCGCGAACGGGACGAGGCCGCATTCCGCGATCTCGTCTTCGTTGGTTCATCGCGACTCCTGCGGTTTGTGCTGCTTTATGCAGTGCTTTTACCCCTTTTCCCTGTTTAGCATTGGTGAAATAGGGGGTTTCTCCTTGGTTTTCAAACCAGGTTAACCATTGTTGACGCACAGACTCCGGTATCATATCCATACGGTTCATCACCAAAATTCGGGGTTTTTGCCCGATCCACTGGGGAACTTGGGGATGGTGAGACGCTAGGGGAATTCTTGCATCAAGAACTTCGAGGACAACATCAACCTTATTTAATTGTTCTTTGAGTTGTCTTTCTGCTTTGGAAATGTGGCCAGGATACCATTGAATTTTTGGCATAGTTTTTAATAGTTGATAGTTGATAGTTGATCAATAAAAAGTCACCAAAAATTGTTTTGAGTTTCAATAGAGTTTATTTTAAATCCGTGTTTTTGTGTCCATTTAATTGCACCATCTTGGCGAGTCCAGTAGAGTTTTATTCCTTGGTTTTGCAATTCTTGGCGAACAAATTTAGGAATATAAGAAGAGGCTGATATTACTACGTCTGGATTAATTTTCTTGACCCAATTTAAAGGAAGATAGTTATCTGACCATAAGAGAATCTGTGAGGGAATCGTTTTTAGTTTAGTTCTTTTATTTTGGGTCTTGTGACTGTTGGTTAACCATAACCAAGATTGTTGATTTATCTCAAACTTAATTAAGGTCGGTTGATTTTCTAACACTTGAATAGAAGTTGATCCTAGTTTCAACGTTTTTTCAAGGAGTATTTTTTGATAATTAGGCTTATTTTCTCCAAAAATATAAACAAATTGATCTACACTAACGTCAGGATTAAGCAATATCCAATTTTGAATTGTTGTAGAATCAAATGTCATAATACCAGCTAAGTGATTAATGCCTTGTTGTGCTAAAAAAGGAAGAATTGTATATTTAATTGTCTGTTTATTTCCTAAATTAATGATACTGACTTTCCCTCGATCTTGAATAACCACAACTGGATCGGATTTGGCGGCTAAAATAGTGACCTGAATTAACGTTAAGTTTTGATAGATAATTGGTAAACAAATTAAACCAACAATTAAAATTCCCCCTCCCCACCAATACCGTTGCCAAAATTTATTTAACCAAATCAAAATTAGTATACCATAAATGATCAACATCATTCCTAATGATAGCTGACCAATGGCATAAGAACTTCCAGGCAAACTGACAACAAATTTGAGAAAATCGATTAATACATTAAGGGGATAATATAAAACATTAACAATTAAACTCCCCAAATCAGGTGAAACTAAGCCCATAGCTGCACTAGCCATTCCCCCTAAACTAATCATCATAATTAGAGGAGAAGTAATAATATTAGTGGGAATACTATAGGTAGCCAAAATACTAAAAGTATGAATCAATAAGGGTAAAATCCAAATAGAAGAGGCGATGGGAACTGTAATTAAAGTGGCGATAGCAGGGGGCAGCCAATCTAACTTTTTTATTAAGATAGGAACCGTAATAATTAAGCCAAAGGTTGCCAAAAAACTCAATTGAAATCCTAAATCCCAAATCCATAAAGGATTCCATAATAAGATGATGATTGCTGCTAATAATAACGCACCAGTTATTCTTACTTTTTGTTGAAAAGTCTGTCCAATTAAAACAGCAATTCCCATCAATACCGCACGAAATACACTCGGTTGTAATCCTGTTAAACCCGCATAAAATAATAAGATACTAATTCCAATTAATAATTGTTGTTTAGGCAATAAATTACGGGTGAGACGCATCATACTCCCTAATAATAATGCTACATGAAACCCCGAAGCAGCCAACACATGGGCTAATCCTGCTTTAATGAATAAATCCCGAATTTCAGGGGGTAAATCTACCGCTTTTCGTCCTAAAACCATAGAACTCAAGGTTAATCCTTTTTCAGTTCCTAAACCATTAATAAATGTCTTAATAATGGGTTGTCTAAACTTCCACCAACCCCACCAAGGTTTTTTCCCAATAAATTCAATTGTTTCCCCTTTTAAACCAGCAAATGCCCCTTGACGAGCTAAATAAACTTTAAAATCAAAAGCTCCTGGATTAGTAGGCGATCGCGGTTTATATAACCCTCCACTCACTGTAATTGTTTGACCTGGATAAAGTTTATTTTTAGAATCGAAAGGAACAGTTACATAGACCTTTCCTGTCACTAATTGACTAGAAGAATTATTCTGATTATTAATCTGGACTTGTTGAGCTTGTAACCAAAATTTATGGCGTTGATTTGAGGTTAATCTAACCTCTGATAAAACCTGGCCAGTAACCGTTACTAATTCATAGGATGAACCCTTATTAAAAATGTTACTAATATCATTAGAATTCGGTTGGGGAACCCGAAACTGAAAATAGACAGTCCCTAAAATTGCCACTAAACTAACCCCAATCCAAAATTTTCCTTGGGGACATCTGTGCCACCATTTTTTAAGAAAAAAAGCAACCACCCAGGTTAGAAAAATTAACAAACAAATCACCAACAACCATTGTGACCAAGATGGATTAGGATTAGGAAACCCCCAAACACCTGTCGCTAATAATCCGATGACATAGGCTAACCCTAAAATTGTCAAGCGATCGCGGCTCATCTAAAATATCCCTTAGCATAAAATATAGACAAAATTCTATTCTTGCCTTTCTCTAGAATAATAATTAATGGGTGAGGGGACTTAATCCTTAATCGTTTTTTGTCAAGATATTCTGAACAAACCTATGAATTCTCCAATCATCTCAGAACACTCTCTCTATCAACTAACCCAAACCCTAGACATCTCAACCCCATGCTTAACAGTCAAACCTAATATCTTTAAAAGCTGGGTAGAAACCTTAATCCAATTTCTAATTAACCAGAAAATTCAGGCAACGATTTGGGTTAAAATTCCCCTAGTTCCTCAATGGTTAGCCATAATAGAATCTTATCAGCAAGAAGAACTTGCCGAAAAAATTTATTTGTGTAGTATCAATGATAGTAATGAGTTAACCACATCTCACTCATCTACTTCTAGTAGTGCTTCTATTTCTGAGAATGAGATCACTCCCATTGTCCTAGAAGCAAGTTCTCAACTCAAACGAGAATACTTTTGTCTGATTTTATCACCCCAACTTTGTAGTCTAATTCTTGCCCAGGAATCCTCGATAACCTCAGAAGACAAACCTTCTAACCACCAACTAAAATCATCTCGCCTTAAACTTGTTTATAGTTTTGAGCCATTAGTCATTAAAACGGTTTTAGAAGGAATTAAGCAAGGGATTACCATTACAGATACCACCCCCGTTGAACTGATGACCGACTGTGTTTTATCTTTTCCCCTCCCCACCACCATCGATACTGGTTTACTGACTCAACTTTGGCATCAATATTTAAATGATAGTTTAGGTCAAAATACCTCTAACTTAGACCAAGAAGAATCCTTAGTCGTGGGATCTCCTGTGTACCAATCTCAGATTAATGAAAAATTTCTCAATTCTCTAACACGGGAACTTAGTACCCCCTTAACTAATATTAAAACGGCACTGCGTTTGTTAGAATCGATGCAACATAAACGCGAACCTCGACAACGCTATCTTGATTTACTGAAAAAAGAGTGCGATCGCCAAAATTCTATGATTAATAGTCTCCAGGAATTGGCACAACTCAATCAACTTGCTGAAGAAAATGACGTTTGTGTCAAACTTGAAGATTTGGTTCCAGGAATTGTTAGCACCTATCAACCCATTGCTGAAGAACAGGGAATTAGCTTAGGATATACGATTCCGGCTGGGTTTCCTCCCGTTGCTTGTCCGAGTGCGTGGTTACGACAAATTCTTCGTAATTTATTACACAACAGCCTCAAATTTACTCCCCCTGAAGGTCGCGTCTATGTCAAAGCATTTCTTAAAACCAATGGCGTAGAATTGATAGTCAGTGATACAGGAATTGGGATTGAAGAAAGTGATCTGCCAAAAATTTTTAACACTTTCTATCGTGGTCGCAATATCATTGGCGAAGACACCGCAGGGTCAGGATTAGGGTTAGCCATGGTTCGTCAGTTAGTTGATCAATGTGGGGGCAAAATTACAGTCAATAGCCAAGTTAGGAAAGGCACTATTTTTAAGATGACCTTACCTGTGGTGATCTGATCTGAGATTTTCCTTGCTATACTAAACATTCCTTCAAGAGTCCGTTTAATTGTTCCGAACATTCAGTCCAAAATCTAGATGATACCCTATAGGTTGAGTCTCGTCAGGAAGATAGCAGATGACTAAAGGGAAACAAGGAATCATTTTACTGACAATTTTTTGTATTGTTGCTACTGGAATTGGAGTAGTTTTAATTGGGGGCATTGACCCTGAAAAATTACAAGTTTGGCTAAGTAAAATGGGAATTTGGGCACCCATTATTTACATCATTCTTTATATTTTAGCGACTTTATTGATTTTACCGTCTACCCCCCTCAATTTAAGTGGTGGGGCCTTGTTTGGAACAGGATGGGGAACTTTCTGGACAACAATTGCCGCCATTTTAGCGGCAGTTCTAGCCTTCGCCTTTACCCGTACCCTCGGGAGAGAATATATCACCCGAAAACTCGCAGGAAAATGGGAAGTCATGGACGCAGAAATCCATCACGGTGGCTTATTTTATATGTTTGCCATTCGCTTACTACCGATTATTCCCTATGGCATCGTTAATTTTACAGCCGGATTAACCTCAATTCGGTTTCGAGATTATTTGATTGGGACAACCCTTGGTACTGTTCCAGGAATACTTCCTTTTGTGATGATGGGAGCCGGTTTTAAGTCTCTTAACCAAGGCAATATTTTGCCCCTTCTAGGTGGGTTCACTTTAACGGGACTGTTAGTAGGCGTTGCTGCTTGGTATCGTCGTCGCCGTCAACCCCCCGCAATTTCTAAAGCTAATTCAACAACTAAAATAAAATAAAAAACTAATTCAATTGTTTAACCATCAATTCTTCTAATTTTTGAATCAACTCATCTAAACTATTAGCGGTATTTTCAAAACAAACAGGAGGAGTCGGATCAGGTTTAAAATTAATTAATTTAATTTGTCCTTTGCCAATAGCAATAATCACTACTTCTTCTTGAGGATTATAACCATCTAAAACTCCTAAAATTTCTTGAATCTGTCGCTTAACTTTTTGATTGAGTTCTTCAATAGCTTGGCGAGAACAGCAAACAAAATGGGGTTGAGGTTGCAAGTCGATTCCTAAGGTATTTTGATTATTGTCCCACTCCTGTAATAATCCCCAAGCCAACGCCGCTAAAGATTGTTGATTTTCGGCCACAAAATCATCTAATTGGTATCGCCATTGATTAGTTTGATCATCGGGTAAAGGACTGCCAAATTGAATCATCTTGATTTCTAAAAAAATAATCACTCTAATTTTATCAGACTCATTGATCGCAGCGATCGCCTATAGTTTGGGGACAAAAAAAAGACCACCACTGAGGTCTTCTCTGGATTGACATACTCTCCCGTTAACCGCTACGCAGTGTAACGGGAGATTCTTAAACTCGCATTTAAGATTTCCTGCTTCACAGATTCTTGACTAGGCAAAACCCCCGTCAGACCATCTCCACAGGCATTTTCAGATACGCTATGCCCTAGCGCATTTTCCACACCTCGATTTCTGATAACTTGAGCTGCTGCAACGTCTCTGTGGATTTTATATCCACATTCAGGGCAATTATGTTCTCTAATATCAAGGGTTTTCTTACCAGTATGAAACCCACAATTAGGGCAGATTTGAGATGTGAAATTCTTGTCAACCTCAGCGACAAAAACATCTCTTTTCCACGCCACCCACTTGAGAACGGTAATGAATTTCCCAAAAGCTGCATCACATCAAGACAATGCTTGGACAGCATCCCTTTACCCCATGAGCGAAAATCAATATTCTCAATAAATATTGATTGCCCTTGGTCACAAAGATGGTGAGCTAACTTAAAATGCCAGTCTTTACGAGCATCAGAAATTTGTTCAAATAATAACTAGGGAACTTGCCAAATTCTTTGATGGTATTTTCCGACATCACTGTAGGGGTCTTGGGGGGAATGATGGTGATGATGATGATCATGATGGTGATGATCATTATGGGAATGGGTCTCATTAACCGAAGCAAGACGAAATTTACACATCTCACAATTCATCTGAGTTTGTCCTAGTTGACTTTCAATTTCCCGTTCGCGGACAATAGAAAATAATTCAGGTGTAAAGCCAATTTCAGGTAAAGTAACAATCTCAATATCAGGATACTGTTCTTGCTGTTCCCTAGAAATGCGAAAAATCTTCTTCACCAATGCCCCTGTAAACAGAAAATGAGGAAGGAGAATAATTCGTTTAGGGTTATAGAGTCGAGCGCGTTTAAACCCTTCTTCTAAGCGGGGGTGAGTAATACCGATAAAACAGGTTTCAACCGTCCGATAGTGACTTCCCTCCCACAATAGACGAGAAAATTTATAAACATCACTATTGGCATCAGGATCACTTGAACCCCGACCAACAATCAGCAATACAGTTTCTTGGGGGGAAATAGTGCCTAGATCGAGTTGCGCTAAACGCGATCGCCATAAATCAATTAGCAGGGGGGTATTGCCAAAATGTCTACCATAGTGGAATGTCAGAAACGGATACCGTTTTTTAGCCTGATCTAAAGCATTGGTAACATCAAACTTTGTATGACGGGCCGCAAACAACAAAAACGGGAGAGCCGTGATTTCCTTGAACCCTTCAGCCACACAGCGATCAATCCCTTCTTGAATCAACGGTTCGGTCAATTCCAAAAAACAAGGAATAACTTGACGAGAGGTATCTAAGGTTTGATACGCTTCTACAAAATCAAGAAATGCTTGTTTCCCATCTGTGTCCCTGGTTCCATGACCAATAATTAATAAAGGACGTTTGAGGGGTAACGGGGGCAATTGTTCCGATATTTTGGGAGATGTATTAGATTTAATGATCATCCATACCTCGCAGATGAATTAAACAATTTAACGAAAGTGGCGGGCATCCTGACTTAGATATGAAGCGTCATTTCATCACAGTTGCGGGACAGTATCGGATTTACACCGAGTTTTCCCCATTGCTTCTGATGACTGTTCCCCATCAGAACCACTTCTATAATTTAATCCTATCAGCGATCGCTTATTTTTTCCCCTTCTGTTTGAAAGTTATAAGGATTACTAAATTTTCCTAACGTCTGTAATTTATCTTGCTTGTTGCTCTAAAAAATCAATCTGAATTTTCATATCTCCTTTTTAAGTAAGAATAACCTTCCATAAACCAATCCCTAACATTAACGTACATAAATGTTGAAAAAGTAAGGATTGAAAAGGGAATTTAGCAATCTTTTGGGTCAAAATAATTGATAAAAGTATACCAACGATTAAACAAGTTCCTTGTAAAAAAGCAATCACAGCCGGATGGGCAACAATCACAGGCCAACCTTCTCCTGAAGCCCCAAATGTAGCTAAGGTGAGGGGTAAAATTGTGCCAGCTTCTCCGAGCCCTAATTGCAAATAATAAGCCAAATTTCCGGCTAAGACTAAGGGTAAATAACCGTAGGCTAATTCCTTAAACGAGGGAATTTTGAGATTTGATTGAGACTGTAAAAAAATTCGCATCATTTGATGAAGAATGATTGGCAATAGGGCAGGCAAACTTAAGGCTAATACAGCTATTCCTAAATGGCTCCCAAATCGACTTAAATCCCCATAAATCCCCAGTTGCCCTTGAACCTGTGGTAAGCGATGTAAAAAAACCGCATTTAATAACAGAAACAACAAAGCCACTTCATAACTTTGAGGCTGATGAGTAGTCCATAACTCAATCCCTGGTGGTCGCAAGTTAAATTCCACCGAACGATGAGGACAAGCTTTAAGGCAAGTCATACATAAGACACAATCTCGATTATCTTCAAGTTGCGCTGGATGAGAATAGAGTGGACAGCCTGTGGTTTCTAACCCTTCTCCTTTTTGGGAACCCCCTTTATAGCATTGATAGGTGCTACACTCGGCTGAACAGGTTCCTTGTCGCGCTCGTAATTCTGTCATTGATAGCTTGGCAAATAATCCATTCATCCCGCCAATGGGACATAGATAACGACACCAAAAACGACGTTCAAACATTGTTGAACAAATCATTGCACCGGCAGTAATCAAGAGTAACAAGCATGAAGAAAGATAGGCCGTATTTTTTAACTCCCAGAGTTCTTCCCACAACAAAATTAGGGTAAATAAACCGAATAAAAACCAACCTCCCCAGGTTTCAGCCCCTTGACGCGGCCATTTTTTGAGTTTTCTGGGAAATAACCAAAGTGAAATTTTTTGGGTGACTTCTCCATAAATCATGAAAGGACAGACGGCACACCAAAGCCTTCCTACAAATGGAAATCCGACTAATACTAAAGGCCACCACCAAGCCCAAAAAAGATTTAGGGCAAAATTTTGCTCTCGTGTTTGCGGCCCCACAAAAAGAATAATATTAATTACGGCAAAGGCAGTCAGGGTAAAACCATAATTTAAACGGTCAGGATACCAGTGACTCCGCAAAAATTGCCGCAAACTTGGATAAGCATTCAGGAGATTGAGGCGAAATTGCTGTTTTTTGCTTTGTGATGGCCAGATAATTTCTTCAGTAATCTCTTGATATCCTTGTAACTGAATAATCGCTCGTTCCACGAGATTTTCTAGTTCTCTCAAGTTATTAGGAAAATCGTAAGCTTGCAGTCTTCGCAGTGCTTCAGCACTCAGACCCACTTTGGCAATGCCCCTTCTGCGACAAATTAAACTGATGTAGTAATTCACCAAGTCCTCTATATCGGCTTTGCGAACCCGTAGCGGAGGGACTTTAATCACATTTTCCACCAATTCATCAATGTTGGGGAGCTTTTTCTCGGAAATGATGATGATTCTCCCTTGGGTCATTTTGGGACTCGTTTGCTCATCTCCTTGGCGACTGACGGGGTGATAGGTTTGTGTGGCCAGTACTTCAGCAATCGGTTGCCATAATTCAGGGGTCAATTCGTGTAGATTATTTAAGATAATCGTTCCTTTTCCTATGGCTTCGAGTAAGCTTAATTTTCCGCCGACTCGTCCGAATAATTCCGCCCCACTACTTTGTAATTGGGAACAATTGACTTGAATGATTGGCTCTCGACGAAAGGGAGAACTAAAATGGATTAAGGCCGCCAGATTGTCTTTTTGTAAGCCTGGTTCGCCAAAAATCAATACGGGTTGGCGATTATCTGCCATTTTTTTGATCTGCGATCGCAATTTGACTCCATAGCGACTTTTGCCAATGACCCCTCGTTTCACTTTGGGAACTAAATAGGGACGTAAAATCGTCTGTCTTTCTTGTTCAAAACTTAAGGCGGATGACAGTTGTTTAACCTCTTTAGCCAGTTGTTGGGATATTGCTTGAGTAATTTCGGGATATTGCTTGAGCAAAGACTGATAAGCTTCGATCTCAATCTTCCATAACTCGCACTTACTCCGGGTTTTGAGGGTGTCTGAAACAGATTGATCTAACATTAAGGCTCTCAAGTTAATCACTGACCCTGGTAGTAAGCTCACCTCTGGCGTCATTGGCCCATCACTTTGAACTTGTCCAGATTTGAGAATATAGAGTCCATCGGGAGAAGTTCCTGCGACTACTAGGGTTTGTCCCGTTTCAATGGTGATTAACTTCATCTCAAGCGCGATCGCCTCTAGTATTTCTGCGCTCAATACACTCAGGGGAGTACGTTCTTTTAGCCAGGTAAGCAAATCAAAAACCGCCATCGCCAATAACCTTGGAATTTGCTTTAATTTTATCTGAGACCGTAGCAATGGGATTCAAAGTCAATATTCCTCAAGAAAATAAAATAAATGTTAATTTTTTTGTATTAAGGGATTTTGTGTAACATTTGATACAGTTTTATGTGATATATATAGTAGAGAAGGTTAATCACATCAAACAACAAACTATAATAAGCAATCGGAGATCAGAACCATGTCTACTCAACAACAAGCTCGTACCTTAATGATGCGTCATCATCAAATGATCAAGAACCGTCAGCAGTCAATGCTTAATCGTGCTGCGGCTGAAATAGGAGTAGATGTAGCACAAGACTATTGGACAACCATTCAAGGAAAACCTTGTTCAAGTTTCCGGACTTCCTATGATCGCTCTCACGCAGCCATGAGCTAATCTGAAGGTCTTTCAAATTAGTTCAAACCTCAAGGACACCTTAATTAGGGTCATTAGCCATAACTTTGTTAGTGAGGGTTAAGGACTCAAAACAATTTTTAAAAGCCCTAATGATTATTTTCCATTCCCCTGAACGACGTGTTTAAGGGTTGTGAACGTCTCCAAAGAAATCAAACCTCGATGGTGTCCTTTTTGATTAGAAACTCCTAGAAACAAGGATTCTCCCCGTTGAGGATTGCGCGAAAAACGAGGAGAAGCATTAATATACACCAACGCACTATCAACGTCCATAGCAAATTGGCGACTTTCTGGATAAGAATCTGTCACCAAACAATCCGTATGGCCACTACTATATTGATTAATCCAACTAATTCCTTCAGATAAATCATTGACCACCTTAAAGGCGATGATTTTATCAAGATAGGGATTGCCCCATTCTGAGGATTTAACCGGCGTTAGATGATCCGGAAACTCGGCTGATAACTCTCCATCACCCCTTAATTGAAACCCTTTTTCTCGTAGGATATTGAATAGCCGCACTAAAATAGAGGGATTTTGTAAAGGACTAATTAGGACTTTTTCAATAGCATTAACCGGATCGGGTTCACTCGCATGACTATCAAGAATAACCCATCGTACTAAATCTAAATCTACCGTAGGAGACCAATAAAGATAGCAATTTCCCATAGCTGACTTAAGGACGGGGGCTGTAGCTAAACGAGTTACTTGGTCTACAAGACTAGGGCGGCCATAGGGGATTACTAAACTGAGATATTGATCCTGAGTCACTAAGTCTTGAATAGACGTTCCTTCCTCCCCTGACAGAACTTCTAAGCACCCCGTCGGTAATTTTGTTTCTTCGAGGGCGACTTGAAGAATATTAGCAATGACAGCATTAGAATGGGTAGATGAGCCACAGCCACGTAGAATTAGGCTATTGCCTGTTTTAAGACAGAAACCGGCCGCGATCGCCCCCAACTCAGGAAAGGTTTCGTAAATTAAAGCGATAACACCTAAAGGCATTAATTGGCAATAGGTTTGAGATGCACTTAGAGGATAAGGAGCATGAAAAACTCGTTGAATAGGATCAGGGACTTCAGCTAATCGCTCTAATATATTGACCACCTGATGGAGACGCTCAGGAGTCAATTTGAGCCACTCAATCAAAAGATCAGGAACAGCCATTTCCCGACTCATTTCGAGATCGAGCGTGTTAGCCTCTAAAATGTCATCAAAGGCATGGTTGATTCCTTGAGCCATAGCGCGGATGCCTTGGCTACGATGGCTACTATCACTTGTTTCTAAGGCAAGGAAGGCATTATAAGCCCTTTGAACGGAGGTGAGTAGCAGGTTAGGAGAGCTTTCTATTACCATAGCTTTTGTGTCAACGCCGATAGGCTAACCAAAAAATCATTGCCGATAAAATAACCAGTAGTCCCGTAAGGGTTATCCAAATTATGATACTGAGGCTGGCCGATGATCGCAATGCTAACAACAGCCATCCAATCAGGAGAACCACAATCATGCCTGACATCATCGGCAAATAACCGTCTCCTAAGTTAGGTCGAACTACCATCCATCGATAACCTGTCCAACGCCAAGACCGCTTATAAGGATAACTTGATGATAACTGTTCGATGGTCTGTCCGTTTTCTTCAACGACAAATATTTGCTGACACCGATCACAGCCAAAGGCTTCGGTGAGGACAATTGGTAATAGACGACCTCGTCGCCGACAGGGACAAGGATAGTCATTACTTAAATCTATTTTTACAGGCTTTTGAGGTCGCACAAGTGTCAGTTTAGTCGATCCAAAATTAGCTCTATATAGTATAGTCTCTAATTCCCGACTACCGAATCGTAGCTTAATCAATCTCTTTCCCCTTCCTCGACCTTGAGGCTAAAGTTAACGGCTACTCCTAATCCTAGAAGCCTAATATCCATTAGCCAGGGATTTGAATAATTTCTCAAACTTTCTAAAGCGGGTAACGCGATTCGAACGCGCGACATTCACCTTGGCAAGGTGACGCTCTACCGCTGAGCTATACCCGCGCTTTTTTTATCATTCTCCTTATTATTTCATAAAGATCTGAAACTTGTCAACTATCTTGAACCGTCTTTACACTACTAATAAGGATAAGGATCTAATTGAGGGGGTTTCTATGGGAGTATGGATAACAACTGTTTGTATTCTGTTCGTTTTATTCCAACTGTTTGAGTGGCTCAAAGGGTTTATGTTGCCTTTGCCTATTTACGTTTTAGCTGGAGCTTTTTTAGCGATCGCCTCTAATTATGAAAAGGGACTGGGTGCATTACTCAAACCAAATGGGTTTACTGCTCAACCTTTACACAATAATCCAGAAAACTCCCCCAACGACTGATAACTGTAAAACTCCCCCGTTAAGATGGCTTTTGGCCTTTGACGGAGGAGTCTAGACGTTATTTTTTGACGCTAGCGTTATACTTGGGCAGCAACTTTCCCAGTAGCCGTTATTTTTTCGTAGGTTTCTCTCATTTTGAGTCCTACTAACACTTGGAACAAACCTGTTCCATTGTTAGAACCAGGATAATCTTTGTGTTGAAGTAACAATTCTGTCATTTCGCCATAGTATTTGGTTCCTGTTTTACTCAGATGGCTTTCAATATAAATCATTTCTTCAAGATTATCGAATTGACCATCCATTTCTAACATAGAGACTTCATTCCCCATAAAGTTGTCGGGGCCGTAGTACATCTTAATCCCTGGATAGGCACAAGTAAGTTTACGACCACAAGGACGCCAGTCAATGGTAGACCCTTCGTCAAATAAATAGGCAGGTTCAAAGTGAGAAATTCCTTCTTTCTCAATTAAGCGTACCCGTAAGAGCTTACTTTCATGATCTTCGATCAATTGAGTGGGTAACACTTGGATGACGACATCTGCGTATTGTTTCTGGGGTTCAATATAAGCCGAGAAGTCAGGCTTTCTAGCATTGATCGAAGCCAGTACATCTTCGTAGGTGTGTCCCCGTTCAGCCATATCTCGCTGAATTTTCCAGTTGATTTTAACTTCGTCGCTAATATCTAGATATACGCTAAAGTCAATTAACTCACGAACTCGCTCGTCATACAGAGGATGTAACCCTTCAATAACAACCACCTTATTCGGTTCTACCCGTTCTGGTGGATCAATCATTCCTGTTTCATGATTGTAAATTGGTTTGTCAATAGCTTGACCTGACTTAAGAGCTTTAATTTGCTCATACATGAGATCGAAGTTATTAGCCTTGGGGTTTAAGGCTGTGACTCCAGCCTTTTTTCTCCCTTGACGATCAAGACTATGGTAGTCATCTAGACAGATGACTGTCATAAATTCTTCGCCAAATAAGTCAGTTAAACGACGTAAAAAAGTTGATTTACCGCAGCCGGAATCTCCGGCGACCCCAATAAGAACCACGTGGTCTAGCTGAGTGGTCATAGTTCCCTCTAAATGCAAAACACCAATTTTTAATCTGGTTTAGTTACTATTTAATTAAATGCTTCAACCAGTGAAGCCTTAATTTTCGAGCCTTGCGTTACTCCTTTAATAGGGTTAAGCTCTTGTCTCTTGGTTGATGATAACCTTAATTGAGACAAAATTCCTAATAAAAAGTCTCTTGTTCTCACAAGGCTTTGGCAAGTTCGAGTAAGTTGAGTATTTGATAGTGAACTACCGAAGGCTAAAATCTAAGATTACAACATTCGATTTTCTACCTAAAGGGTGGGGTTTTGTGAGAAGAAACACAATAAACCTTACACTCTAAACAATAGGCCAGTCCCTCGTTCTCAAGGGAAGAACACGGTTGTCTCAAAGGGCTTTGCTTTATCTGTGTTTAGCTTGATTTCCCCTATTTAATCGCCGTGTCAAGATGGTTGATCGTATCTCAAGCACTGCTAACAATTAATCCCAACGTTGACTTTAGACAACGCAAGGCTTGTGCGAGCAGGTCTAAATACTGACTATGGATTTTACCAGAATGGTATTCCTCTTCACAAGACTTTTGTTTGAAAGAATCAATGAGAACAAATGTTCAGTTTGCTATGGTAAGATAGTCAGGATTTATTACCTAAAGGTTAGGTTGTTCAACAAAAATGGAACAGAGTTCCTGTAGCATTCTTTTAGTAGAAGATAAATTAGACAACATTGAGTTGTTACAGAAGCTTTTAGCCCAAGCTCAACATAGTTCCTTGGCTCAAGGATTGACATTTCCGGTTACTTGTGTCAGCAGTCTCGACCAAGCCATAACAGTCCTGACTAAATTGGAAAATGGGTTTGATCTGATTCTCCTCAACTTAGATTTACCTGATAGTCAAGGAATAAATACCCTAGTCAAAATACGAGAACAATTGGCTAATATTCCCATTATTGTGGAGACTAACCAGGAAAATGAAACACTAATTGTTGAATCATTTCAGTTGGGGGCTGATGGGTATTTGCAAATTTCAACCCTTGACAGTAACTTATTAATCTATGAACTTCGCTTAGCGATTGAAAGACAGTATTATCGAACTAAATTAGCTCAACAACAACAACAGCAGCAACAAATCAGAGAATTTGCTGAATTGGAATCCTGGGGAAATTTTAGGCACAAAACAGGGATTACAGCAAGAATGTTTGGCTCAGAGAGCTTGAAGGAAAGTTTGCCCGATATTTTTCTCGAATTTTCTCGAACCTATGGAAATTTACTTGACCTTGCCTTAGAACAACGAGCGTTCAAAGTGGATCATCATGTATCAGAACAATTGAGAGCATTAGCTGATAAATTGGGATTTGTAAAAGCAAGTCCTAGAGATGCCATAGAAATTCACACTAAGATTCTGAAAGACAAAAATAAAGATGTTCCTCTTGCTAAAGCGCAAGCTTATGTATCCGAAGGAAGACTGATGATTTTGGAACTTATGGGCTATTTGGCTTCATTTTATCGAAAATATTATATTGGATTGAGCAATATTAATCTCTCTTCCCAGCAGCGAACTTTTCCCAAGAATTATGAGTAAACATCTTCTACTTAAATTGTATATAACCGGAAACACAGCCAACTCTCAACGGGCGATCGCTAACCTGTTGCGACTGTGTCATGAGGAACTCAACGATCAGTACAGTGTTGAAATTATTGATGTTCTAGAACAACCCCAGGAAGCTGAAAAGGCTAAAGTCCTCGTTACTCCTACTTTAGTTAAAGAGCTACCTCCTCCTATCCAACGAATTATTGGAGACTTGTCTAATACCAAAAAAGTCTTATTTGGCTTAGATTTAATCGACGAAAGTCTTAAGTCCTAATAAATTTATTCACAAATTGGTAAAGGGACATAGGGGGAAGTTTTTAATTTGTGACGTGATGAGAGACTGATATACTAAAAAGCCTAATGCTCTAACCTGATTGGCAATATTACCAACAAACAGGCACAATAAATATCGGACAATTTACCATTACCATTACTTACCACTGACTGACCAACAATTAAGTAGCTGATGAGTCAAGATAACGAACAGGACTATATCGAGAAATTGGAGACCGCCATTCCAGGCTTTGATTTTTTATCCGTTGGCGGACTTCCTAAAGGTCGAGCAACTTTAGTCGCAGGGACGGCGGGAAGTTCTAAGACTGTCTTTGCTTGTCAGTTTCTCGCCGAAGGGATTAAACGAGGAGAAAACGGGGTATTTGTTACCTTTGAAGAACCCCCTAAAGCGTTACGAAAAAATATGCGAGGGTTTGGTTGGAATATTGCTCAGTGGGAAGAAGAACGAAAATGGGCATTTGTGGACGCTTCTCCCCAACCAGGAGATAGGCCTTTGGTGACAGGAGAATATGATCTAGGAGCGTTAATTGCTCGTATTGAATTCGCTATCCGTAAATATGATGCTAAGCGGGTTTCGTTAGATTCCTTGGGGGCTATTTTTAGCCATTTAGCCGATAGCGCACAGGTTCGTAGTGATCTGTTTCGTCTAGCATCGGCTTTACGAGAATTGGGTGTCACAGCTATTATGACAGCCGAACGTACCGAGGAATATGGAGATATTAGCCGCTATGGTGTAGAAGAGTTTGTCGCCGACAATGTGGTCATTTTACGTAACGTTCTCGCTGATGAAAAGCGTCGCCGTACTATTGAAATTCTCAAGTATCGGGGGACAGATCACCAAAAAGGAGAATATCCATTTACCATTATTCCTAAGCGTGGGGTAGTGATTATTCCTCTATCAGCCATTGAATTGGAACAGAAATCATCCAATATTCGTATTACGTCTGGAAGCGAGGAATTAGATCGAATGTGTGGGGGCGGGTTTTTCCGAGATTCTATCATCCTAGTTTCAGGGGCAACAGGAACTGGTAAAACCTTGATGGTGACGGAATTTATGGCCGGCGGGGTCATGAATAATGAACGATGTTTAGTCTTTGCTTTTGAAGAAAGTCGTGAACAGTTATTCCGAAACGCAACAGGTTGGGGGGTTGATTTTGAGAAAATGGAACAAGAAGGGAAGTTGAAAGTGGTCTGTCGTTATCCTGAAACGACAGGGCTAGAAAATCATCTAATTATGATGAAGGAAATCATAGAACAATTCAAACCGAATCGAGTAGCAGTCGATAGTCTTTCTGCACTAGAAAGAGTATCTACATTAAAAGGGTTTCGAGAGTTTATTATTGGCTTAACATCTTTTATTAAACAACAAGAAGTTGGGGGATTATTTACGTCAACAACACCGACTTTATTAGGGGGATCTTCTATTACCGAAGCTCATATTTCTACCATTACTGACTCAATTATTTTACTTCGTTATGTGGAAATGTATGGGGAAATGCGACGAGGAGTTACCGTGTTAAAAATGCGTGGTTCTATGCACGATAAGGATATCCGTGAGTTTTCAATTGATCATAAAGGAATGCACATCGGGAAACCCTTCCGTAATGTCACAGGAATTCTTGCCGGCAGTCCGATATATACTGCTCAAAGTGAAGTAGACCGCCTTAGCACTATGTTTGAAGAGTAATTGATTTCATTAAACTAAATTACATTTCTCCTACAAAAGAGCAGTAATTGTTGATTGTTGAAGGAGACTAAAGCCTCAACTACTTGCTACTGAGCGAAGCCGAAGTACAAATTTTTATTTTTAGAACTAATCATTAAAACTGATTAATTGTCAAGTTTTCTTGTTACAATAAACGGCGAATATTTTGTTGATAAGCTTGGTTATCAAGACCATCTCCTTGATAAGCTCTTTGATCATCAACGGCTCGACTTAATGCTCTAACTCGATCAGAAGTTGCGGGATGGGTACTTAAAAAATCAGGAGCAGAAGACCCACTTTTTTGCATTAATTTCTGCATAAAAGTTACCATGCCAATGGGAGCATAGCCAGCATTTCGTAAGTTTCTTAATCCTAATTGATCTGCCTCTAATTCGGCTTCTCTACTATGGGGAAGATTGACCCCTAATTGTACTCCTAATTGAACAATTGTATTTTCTCTTAAACCAGCAGCTGACATTAACCCTTGGGAAATAGCAACATCTCGCATTTGATTGATAGAGTGACGAGCAGTAATGTGAGCAATTTCATGAGCGACAACACTGGCTAATTCGGCCTCGTTTTCTGCGGTGGCTATTAACCCCGTATTAATATAGACAAATCCCCCCATCGTAGCAAAAGCATTGATCGATCTATCATCAACGACTTGAAAGGTATAGGGAAGATTAGGACGTTGACTGGTGCGGGCTAACCTTTGTCCTATTCGCTCAATTTTTTGGGTTAATTCCTGATTTCTCGAAGGGCGAAATTGACCGGTGCGAATTAATTCATCATTGATTTGTTTCCCATATTTAACTTCTTGGGAATCAGACATTGTTGATAATTGAATCACTTGAACGCCTTGGAAAAGTAGCTCTAACCAAGACTGACTATAACTTGGTTGAATATTAGTTAGGATAACGCCTAGTGTTACCAGTAAAGAAAGACAAGAATAAAACCAGGAACGACGAGAAATAAAAAAAGCTTTAATCATAGTTGATTCGTCAAGAAGCTAGATAAACAGGCAAAATGAGTTATTCCTAGTCTATCGCTGTTGAGTATGTCTAGGATAACTAATTTGTTACACCTGGGGGATCGTCTACTCAGTCAGTAGACATCATTAAACGTCAAAGATAAAAGTGCGTAGTTGAGTCTTGAGTTTTGAGAAAATAAAGAGGGAAAGCCTGACCATAACTGCCTACAAACTTAGCTGTATTTTTGTCCATCTACTGATTAATTTACCGTATTCGTTAAGCTAAAAGAAGTTGTTATCCTGAAAAAATTGAGTGAGACAATTCTCATGTAATTACTGTATGAACGTCGATAATTGGTTGATTTATAAAGAATTTCGCTTTGAAGCTGCTCATCGTTTACCTAACCATGATGGTAAATGTCGTCGTCTCCACGGTCATAGTTGGGTAGGACGGATCTATGTTCAAAGCGATCGCCTGATTCAAGAAGGGGCTAAACAAGGGATGGTTATTGATTTTGGCGATATCCAAAAGTATTTAGAGCCTCTATTAGCAAAGTTTTTGGATCACTATTACCTTAACGAAACCACTGGATTAGAAAATCCCACCTCTGAGGCGATCGCCCAGTGGATCTTTAATAAACTTGAAGTAGCAGGACTTCCAGGACTTCAAGGGGTAGAAATTCAAGAAACTTGTACTTCTGGAGCGCGATACACTAAAGCAACTTGACGAGGGTCGGAGAATCGCAGATTTTACTAAGAAAAAAACGGGTTCAACTCCTATGAAAATCCCGTTTCTTTTGCTTAATTTAGTTTAAATCAATCTGTAGTTAACAGTTAACTAAATAACACCCGGACCTTTTCCCCCTTCAGTATTAATATCTTTTAATTCTTTGGCTCTCTCAACAGCTTCTGCTTCTTGCTTTTCTCGTAAATCCCCCGGTTCATTGACGTACATTTCGGGTTCAATAGCGTAGTTATTCAGTAGTCCTTCACGGCTAACGGTGTAACCACCAGTTGTATCCATACTTCCATGAGCTTCGGGTTTAGCTCTGAAGTTTTCGCCTTCTCTTTCCATACGTGCTGCTGTTTCAGCAGTAGTTAGATTACGGTCATAGTTAGCTGCTTGCTTTGCGTTATTTTCTGTTTCCTTAGTCATAATAATTTGCCTCGTGTAAATACTATTGATTAACGAATTTTAGGGTTGTCTTTATTTATTTAACTTTGCTTATCAACTTCAGGAATGATGTCAGGACGTTCCTTATCTTTCCAACCAACAGGACGTTTAGAATTGTACCAGGCAATAGAGCCAATAACAGCAGCCGCTAAAAAACCAACGCCTAAAACAATGGTTGCTGCAAAAGGGAAATGAGATGTACTTGCGGAAAGTTCCATAAGGATTTTCATTAATAGAATAGCCTCAGTAACGATATTAAACTGCGTTACATAAATGCTATAAAAATCATTAAGTGATAATCAACTTCCTAATTGAGTATTTATTGATATGTCTAAAGATAGACAAAACAAAAATTTGCCAGTAAACTAGATTATTCAAGAATTTTCTAGAACTATCGAGGGCAATTATTGCATAAAGCCAGTTAAACTAATTTTTTGCCTGATTCATAAGGTTAATGTGCGATCCATTCAAGTCGGAACTATTTCTATTGGAAGATACTAGAGAAGATAGGTTTTCTTCGAGGGGATTCATATCCTCACCCCTGACATGAATAATAAAACCAATCGTACGATTCGTTGAGATGAAAAGTTTAGGTAATTAGCCCAAACGTAAATCTCGTAAGGCTCTTAGCCTTATAACTGTTAGTTAGTTGTCTAAAGGAGACACACTCGGATTCAAGGGAATAATTCCTGATAGTGACTGACAATACCCTTCGTTTGTAGATTTGTTACCTATGGATGAAAGCAGGGTATAAAGGGGAATCCTGGTTGAAACAGCAATCTAAGTCATTCCCTAAGTCAATTGGTCATGGTTAACGAAAGTGAACTATCGTCCTGAACCCTCAAAATTGTTAAGTAGCCAAACCTGTTTTATTAGGCTGCGTTCAAAAGAACAAGGTGAAAAGTGAAGATCTGGTTGGATCAATCACACAGAATCCTAAAAGTAACTTGGGGGACAGATGGATCAAAGAGTAATCGGAGATTAGGGAGTAATCCTAAAACCTAAAGCCAATAATCCCTAACTAACGGAACATAGCTTCAATTACCGTATCTTACAAGCGTACGCCTTTATACGCAGTCATGCTAACAATATTAATCTGGTCAATCTTGGTGATTGCTAGTAGTTTGAAGTATAGTTCAAAACTAGAGCAGATTTTAATCAATTAGCATTGGGGTGTTATGTCAAATATTCTTTGGTCTTGATTTGAATAAAATACCACCAACCACATCAGAGATTCAATTGTAGACTAGATAGAGGGAGCCGTAGCGTCAGTAAGCTCATTAACCACGAGGTTGGTGTGAGAAAACGTTTATTGAGTTTCTTCCTAGGTCATAGTTAGAACTAGACTTTGATAATACCTACCCACTAATCGTAAACTATGTTATCGACAGAGCCAAGGAAAAGCCATTCTGGGAAAGACTACTTAAAGAAAGCTAACCTAGAACAGGGTAAGCCCTCGCCTAATCAATCATTAGTTCCTCTCACCGCCAAAATCAACCATCGTGATTGTCTAGAAATTGGGGGTTGCGATCTTAAAACCTTAATTGAACAATTTGGTTCCCCTCTCTATGTTCTTGACGAAATCACCCTACGAACTGCCTGTCGTCAATATCGAGAAGCCTTCAACAGCTACTATCAGGGAAATTCCCAGGTGATTTATGCGTCAAAAGCTTGGAGTTGCTTAGCCATTGTCAGTATTGTTGCTAGTGAAGGATTAGGGTTTGATGTCGTCTCTGGAGGAGAATTATATACGACCCTTAAAGCTTTAGAAACGATGGGATATACCCCTGAACAAATTGCCCAACAAATTTATTTTCATGGTAATAATAAGTCTCTTGAAGAACTTAAACTGGCTTTAGAGGTAGGTTGTACTATCATTGTCGATAATTGGCTTGAATTGGAAACTCTTACTCAACTAGGGAAACAAACCGAAACTAAAACCATTCCTATCCTATTGCGACTCACCCCAGGGATTGAATGTCATACCCATGAATATATTCGGACCGGACACCTAGACAGTAAATTTGGCTTTGATCCCAATCAACTCGATGCTGTTTTTACCTATGTTAGTCAACAATCGTGCCTTGATTGTCGGGGGTTACACGCTCACATTGGCTCCCAAATTTTCGAGGAGCAACCCCACCAAGATTTAGGGGAAGTGATGACAGAATGGCTAAAAAAAGGCCAAAATTACGGATTAGTCCTATCAGAATTAAATATTGGCGGGGGTTTAGGCATTCGCTACACTGAAGATGATGATCCCCCCAGTATTGACCAATGGGTTAAAGGGGTAAGTCAAGCCGTAATGAAAGCCTGTGATAGCCATCAATTACCTTACCCTAAACTCATCGCCGAACCAGGACGCTCCCTAGTCGGCTCAGCCTGTGTCACTGGTTATACCATAGGGAGTCGTAAAGAAATCCCCGAATTACGCACCTATATTGCTGTGGATGGAGGAATGTCCGATAATCCCCGTCCCATTACCTACCAATCTCTCTATCGTGTGGTAGTAGCCAATAGGATGTCAGAACCATCGACTGAAACTGTCACTATTGCGGGTAAGCATTGTGAGTCTGGAGATATCCTAGTTAAAAATAGTCAGTTGCCTCAAACTCAACCAGGGGATATTCTGGTAGTTATGGGAACAGGGGCTTACAACCATAGCATGGCTTCTAACTATAATCGTCTGCCGAGGCCGGCTGCTGTCTTGGTTAAAGATGGCGAGGCTAACTTAATTGTGGAACGAGAAACCTATGATGACCTGATTCGCCAAGATCAACTCCCTGAAAGGCTACTGTCTTAATCTGGTTCGTTTTTGTTTGTTATTTTGATTCATCCTTAAATCTAACCATCCTCCATCATGTCGGGTGATACTCCTGGCCCTCGCTGGATACCCCCTGGGCTAATCCACAATGGCATTGATATTGCATTAGTGCTGCTATTAACTTATTTAATTCTCCTCGCCATTGGGGAACGTCGTACCCTCTGGATGGTGCGGGGATTAATTATTTTAATGATGGCACAAGTGATCAGCCAAAGGCTCCAACTTAGGCTGCTCGAAGTTGTCTTGGATAAATTAGTGCTAGGGGCAGCAGTTGCTATGGCAGTGATTTTTCAAGGGGAATTTCGGCGATTCCTTGAGTTATTGGGGCGCGGACAAATGCTGCAATTATTTCAACGGCGACGACCAACCCCTAAACCTGATAGTGTGGTTGATGAAATTGTTGATGCGGTTAAAGAACTCTCCCAAAATCGAACCGGAGCTTTAATGGTGCTAGAAACCGTGGCTTCAGTAGATACACGGGTATTCGTTAATCCAGGCGTTCCCCTCAATGGAGAGGTCTCAAAGGAACTACTACAGACAATTTTTCAGCCAAAAACTCTCCTACATGATGGAGCCATTTTTATTCGGGGATCGCGGATTGTCTCGGCAGGGGTGATTTTACCTTTGTCCGAACGAACTGCCCATCGGCAATTAGGAACTCGACATCGAGCGGCTATGGGCATTACGGAACGGGTCGATAATTGTTTGTGTGTGGTCGTTTCCGAAGAAACGGGATCAATTTCCTTAGCTCAAGGTGGAACTCTTGATCGTCCCCTCACTAGCAGTAAACTAAAAGAACTCCTTGAAGAAAGATTCTCTTTACTCGTCGAGCGAGAATCGGTGACACCTGGTTGGGGACTGGTCAGCCGTACCCTTAGCTCACAAATACGCAACCTGCTTTCATCATCAAAATCTTCAGATAATAAGAAATAATAATGAGAAATGACTGTTAAACCCATTTTATTCAACAACTTACCCGCCGATCTTGATCAAGTCCGTCTTCCCAAACACGTAGCCGTGATTATGGATGGTAATGGACGTTGGGCTAAGGGTCGTGGACTCCCTCGGATCATGGGGCATCAACGAGGGGTAGATACCCTAAAAGATTTGCTTCGTTGTTGTCGAGACTGGGGAATTCCAGCATTGACGGCTTATGCTTTTTCAACAGAAAATTGGGGACGACCTCTTGAAGAAGTAGAATTTTTAATGACCCTGTTTGAAAGAGTATTGCGTCGTGAACTGCGGGAGATGATGGAAGAAAATGTGAGAATTTCCTTTGTGGGTAATTTAGAGGTTCTTCCTCTTTCTCTACAATCAGAAATTGCTCGTTCTATGAAGGATACTCAAGATAATACAGGAATTCAATTTACAGTAGCGACTAATTATGGCGGCCGTCAAGAAATTGTTCAAGCTTGTCAGGCGATCGCCACTCTTGTCCAAAAGGGTCTTTTAAACCCCAATGAGATTGATGAATCCTTATTTGAACGCCATTTGTATACTACTGGCATTAGTCACCCCGATCTCTTGATTCGTACCAGTGGAGAAATGCGAATTAGCAATTTTCTCCTTTGGCAATTAGCCTATGCGGAAATCTATGTCACCCAAACCCTTTGGCCAGATTTCAATCGGGAGGAATTTTATAAAGCTTTGTTAGAGTACCAACAACGGGAAAGGCGATTTGGCAAAGTTTAATTCAAACCAAGAGGATTTTTCCCTGGTGAAAATGCCAAGTCTAGTTTATAGTAACTTGAAGTATTCGTATTTAATTACTTATGTTGACCTCTCGCCAGGATAAAAAAAATCCCATTCAAGTGACTAAATATGTTCCCAGGCTCTCAGAATCTAAGCAGTTAGAAGCTGAGCAAAAGAAAAATATACTACTTCTGGTAGAAAATTTAATAGAACGAGAAGAAGCCACTTTTAAGATGATTATTGATTGTCTTTATGATGTTGGTTCAGTTAATTTAATTAATAAAAAAATTGCCCTGCGTCCCTTGAATCAAGTAATGAAGCTCATTGCTAGACTTTCTAAACCTGGATTTCGGATTGTGGCTTTTTATTGGGTTCGGAAAAACACCCCAAAATTGATTACGAATTGGCTTTTAAAAAAGGTTAAAAATCTTTAACACATAAACTATATTGTTCTGTTTTTTCTGAGTTACATAATGGTTAAAGACTGACCATTATTCCTAGCTGTTAACTTCAAAATATAGGGAACAGCTTTTTGACTCCACTGCTCAGGAGAGGGAAAACTTTGCGCTTGCTCCCCCCAACAAGTTTGTAACATCTGTGTGTTAATAATACCTGGATTTAGAGCAACGATACCAATCCCTTTTGGCACTTCTTGAGCGAGACCTTGTGATAATCCTTCGATTGGCCATTTCGAGGTACAGTAAGGAACGACTTCCGATGAAGTTGAACGGCCCCATCCTGAACTAAAGTTAACACTAATTCCTCGATTTTGAGCAATCATTGTTGGTAGAAACCCTCGAATTGTTCTAACAACACCATTAATATTAATATCAATTAATTGGGGTTTGCTGAAAAAGTTACTCAAAAATTTATGCGGCCAAAACCCGACAATTCCACTCCCGATCAATAACTTTACCTTCTAAAAATCTACACTCACATTTTTCGGAGGTCTTCCTAACTTCGAACCACTGATTCTTATCCCTCTTGCTTGGTGCGCGTTCCCTTGCGCCGTGCGACGGCGCGGGGTCGCATCCGCTTCTTTACACCAATTTCTGTTTTCTCTAGTTCGATAAATCTTATCGACATGGACGGATTCGGGATAATAGCCAAAAATTTCTCTATACTTTTCTATTTGTTCTTTTAAATGACAAGATTCCTTGAAATTTTCCCAACATATTCTGTCTAAAAATACATAGTTCTCAACACAGCTAACCGAGAGTTGAGCTGCCAAAATCTAACTATTTCCCGATAGCTTTTCTTCTTTCTTGATAAGACACTTTTCGTTTTTTAGCTACTTTTAAGTATTCCTTGCTGGCAATTTTTCTAGAAGTTCTCGGCTTTTTTCTCAGTTTTGCTCTTAATGGTTTATAAAGATTATCTATTATTCTTTCTGTCTCAATTCTAGCTTGATTTAATATGCCTAAAAACGACCACATCTATCGATTGGACGATGAGAATTGTAATTTTTAAGAGTTATTGTTGTTAATAATGACATTCCTATTTTCTCAATTTTTTTTATGGTACGAACCGACAATTCCTCTGAAAACTTTTTATCATCAAACTTGAATCAGCCACCTATCGACAATAAAGACCCCATTGTAGAAAAATCTGATGTACAAGATATAGAGTCTGAACCTAATGCTCTTCCCGTGGGGATTAAAGACCGTAATACTGGGTTAGGAGCTACTGTAGAGTCAGCTAGTCAACACATGGCATCTGGACAACCAACCACTGGAGGAGATCCCGATGCAATGAATGAGCAAGCAAAAGTCGTTGGAGAAGAAGCGATCGGTGGATCTACCCCAACTCCCGATCAAAATAACATTGACGATATTGCTGATGCGACGGGGATTAATATTACGCCTGAAGAACCCGTGGAAGTGATCAACGAAATGCGACAACGGGATAATGATCGCTTTGAATTAGATCCCGACATTGAACGCCGTTAAAGTTTCTGTCGTTTTTGAGCAAACCATTCTTGTAACTGTTTTCGACACTCAACTTGATGAATTCCTGCCATAACATTTAAACGATGGTTAGAACAATAACTATCGGGTAAATTAAGTACCGTGCGAATGGTTCCTGATTTGGGATCATCGCATCCATATACTAGCAATCCTAAGCGAGCTTGAAGAATTGCACCAGTACACATCGGACACGGTTCTAGGGTAACGTAGAGGGTACAGTCTTTTAGGTTCCAACGGTGCAATACTTGACTGGCGGTGCGGATAGCTAAGATTTCTGCATGGGCGGTAGGATCTTGGTCGGTTTCTTTGCGATTAACCCCTTGGGCTACCAGATTTCCTCGACTATCAACAATAACAGCCCCTACAGGAACTTCTCCCGTTTTTCCCGCTGCTTGGCCTAGGGTTAATGCTTTTTCCATCCAATGACGGTGGATATGATAAGGCGTTTGGGTAAGATAATTGAGCAATGGACAATGGAGATTAAATCAATAATTAGGATGTTAGTTTACAGTATTTTTTGACAAGAGATAGTGCCAACTCAAAACTATTTGGCTGCGTTTGAACAGCGTATGCTTCTCTCTCTAAATCTTGGCGATGAATGTCTCCATAACGCTGAAAAAAAGGCCTTGCTTGGTTAATGGGTTCAATATCTAATCCTAACATTTCTATGGTTCCTTCCCCTGAACATACTTGTGCTGCATGAACTGATTCATGGATTAATGTTGGTAAAGCGATATTCAAGTCAAATACTACTGGATTAATCCAAATTTTCTTAGAACTTGTTTGTAATAAACCATAAGCTCCTCTTTGGGGGGGAAGTTCCACTATTACTTGAAAACCTGATTGTTCTAACAAATTTTTTAAGGTGATAAATTGAGCATTGTCTGTTGGCACTTGAGCGATTAAAACTAAAGAACTTGACACAAAAAATTTTAACATCTATGGTGCTTTACATTTCTTGCTGATGAGATTTTTCTATCTTAACTTAAATCTAAATTTCAGGTTTTAGTCAATTATAACTTGAGGAAGTTGTAAAGACTTTTTATCTGATTTTGGTGTGGTTGAATTGCGTTTTAATTTAGGAGGCAATATTTGAGGAGATTGTGTTTTTAATGAAGTTGATAAATGTCTAGATTTAGAGGCAGTTGGTAACTCAATTGGTGTTGATAATGGCTCGGTTTTTTTAGTTACTTCAAGGTCAATTTTACAAGAGGATTGATATTCTGTATTAAACAATTCTATGGTATAACTTACAGGATAGTATTTACTACTATAAATTTTAAAGGGATAGTAGGTTATAGCAATTCCTGTAATGGTTTCTAATAAAACTTCACCTAACAGATATTTTTGTCCTTCAAGTTGATTCGGAATCTCTAATGTTTGGTTAAATCTGTGGGGTAATCTCACATCAGCTAAAGGAGACTTACTTTGATAAAGTATTTCTTCAGTTTGGGGATGTTTCAGTTGATAGCAAACCTGGGCTGTTAATAATAACTCTTCATCAGTGTCTTGTACTTCAATTCTCCCAGAGAGGGTTACAGATTCTCCTGGAAATCCCTGAAAAGTTTGGCTATTTAATATCAGTTGTAACGTAGGTGCTATTATTTCTTCTGATGGTGATAGTTTAACAAAATAATCTGTATTTTCCTGAAAAATTATTCCATTATTATTAATAATTAATGGCTCAACTTTTTGTTGGATTAACTGGTCTAATTGGTTAAGATATAATTGAGCTTTATTATTGCAAAAACTATTATAGGGAGTAGGCAACTGTTCCCCTTGATCGTGATCATCAAGTTGAGAAAGATTCTTTTTTTCCTCTTCTTTAGAAAGACTATGATTAACATTTCTCGAACTTTTTATCTGGTCGTCAGGTGAAGATGAGTTGAGAGTCGGGGCTAAAACCTGAATCTCTAGGGTTTCTTGCCACTTCTGCCCGAGGAATTCCGACATAACATCACTACAACAGCGTATTTTCCAAATTCCGACTGATAGTTCCGTAAACGGAAGAATCATGACCAACCCTTGTTGATTGATGTGACGGGAATAATTTTGGGGATCATCAGACGAGTGTTCATCGGTTGGGGGGTGGTGAGTAATGCGAACCTCAAGATCACTATTGATCCGATGAGACTTAGCCATGATGCGATAGACATCGGTTTCAAGTTCAAGGGTTGGTGTGGAGATTGGAACCCATTGACGATCGCCTTCTTTTTGAATCAAAAATTCCCAAGATTTCATTATTACTCACCCTTTTATATTTACCCGCTTGTTTGTTTATGTCGGGTGAGTTGTTCTTTTAGTTCCTCAATTTGAGTAATTAATTCCCCTTGGTTGAAGGTCTTTTGTTCTTGACTGGCTAACCATTTTAGTTGAACCGTTTGGGTTTGTGCTTCTGTCTCCCCCAACACTAAACAAGCGATCGCCCCACTGCGATCAGCCCGCTTAAATTGTTTCCCAAAGGCACTCCCACTGAGGTCCAATTCTACGGTTAATCCTGCATAACGCAACTTCTGGGCTAAAATCAAGGCTTGACCCTCTGCTTTTTCTCCTCTGGAGACAATATAGAAATCAGGGGACGTATTTGGGGCATCTTTGATCTGTTTTAGCAGGATAATCAAACGTTCGAGGCCGATCGCCCATCCGACTGCTGGGGTATCAGGTCCCCCTAATTCTGCTACTAAGCCATCATAACGACCTCCTCCACAAACGGTGGCTTGTGCGCCTAAATCCTCTGATTGAATTTCAAAAGCGGTATGGGTATAGTAATCTAAGCCTCGTACTAAACAGGGATTAAGTTGATAATCAATGTTTAAGTCGGTTAATAATTGCTGAACTTGATCAAAATGTTGGCGAGATTTATCTGTCAAATACTCGACAATATTAGGGGCATTCTGATTAATTTCTTTTGTTCGTGGATGTTTACTATCTAGAATGCGTAACGGGTTTCTTTCGAGGCGATCTTGGGAGTCAAAATCTAACTCATCTTTGTAGGGAAGAAAATAGTTCACTAAAGCTTCTCGATAGCGTTGTCTATCACTGCGATCACCGACAGAATTGATATCTAATTTTAAACTTTGTAGTCCTAATGTTTTGAGAATATCTGTTGCTAAAGCAATGGCTTCTACATCAGCTCTGGGATCGCCACTACCAAGTAATTCTAAACCAATTTGATGAAATTGCCGTTGACGACCAGCTTGGGGGCGTTCATAGCGAAACATCGGTCCTTTATACCAGAGACGTTGTACCCCTCCCATGGCATAGAGATTATTTTGCAAGAAAGCGCGAACCACACCGGCGGTTCCTTCAGGACGCAAAGTTAGGGAGCGATCGCCCCTATCTTTAAAGGTATACATTTCCTTGCCCACCACATCGGTAGCTTCTCCTATGCCTCGTTCAAATAGGGAGGTTTGTTCAAAAATGGGGGCGCGAATTTCTTGATACATCGCCCGACTCAAAATTTCTGTGGTGATCGTCTCTACATATTGCCAGTATCCAATCTCTCCTGGCAGAATATCTCGCGTTCCTGGTGGTGTTTGAATAGTACCCATTGGGGTTTTACTTGAATTCTAAAATTTTACGCTAATGTAACACCGATAATTATAAAGTAATTAGTCATTCACATAATGAAATAAGTTGCTTATCATCAGTTAAATTAGCTGCATTAGATAAATGACTCGTCTCAAGTTGAGTAAAAATTTCTTGAGCCATTGCTTTTTCAATAGCAGCACCAATAAAAAATGTTTTGGGCTGTAAATTATTGGATGAAAAATTTTTTCTAATACGCTCTAATGCGGAATTAGCGGTTTTCCAATGCTCATCAACACCGGCAGGATCAATTCCTCCTTTTAATTCTCCCAGTGCTATATGATTGGATGGAAGATGATGACAAGACCTTTTATTTTTTCCTGGTATAAATTCTTCTCGTTTAGCATCAAATAAACAAAGGTAAACATTTTTCTTGACAATAGGAACAGTAAGATTATAAATTAAGGTTCGATTTCCATGGTTATGATTCCATGATAATCCTTTTAAAAAAATTTCAACATCAGCATCACCCTTAGAACCTACTATCCATTCTTTTGATTTGGAATGTAAATAGGAATAATTTATTTTATTCATTGTTTCCAGGGATAATTATTTTGCTAATCTATTAATCTAGATATCTCAAATTTTTCAGCTTTACTAACGCCATATACTCTATTCTCAATCAATTTAATTCCAATCGGTAATAATTCAATTTCCTCTGTATCATATCCTAACTCAGAAGAAGCAAAAATTGTTGTTCCGACTCCTGCAAAGGGATCAAAAATAATACCTTTAGGTACTTGATATTCTTGCAAAAGTAATTTAACTAAACGAGATGAAAAAGCTTCTTTATATTTATACTATTTTATACCATCAGTAAAATGCCTCTGCTTTATTTGCCTGAAAACTAACTAATTTTCTATCTAGCTTATGATTAATTCTAAAACATTCTTAAAATATGTTAAAAGTTCTTGCTCTAAGGCATTTATAGAGGATAATAATTCTTTGGTTTTGTGACTACTTAACATTATAATAAAATTACGGTTGATGTTGAGAATTGTTTCGTAAGACAGCCCATCCCTTGCAGTTCCTTCATGACCCAAGATTAAAAGACCGATTACTCTTACCCTTAAAAGTATAACCTATATGGTGTGGTTGACAAATTATAGCAGTAAAGCTATAACTTAAAAATCAAAGAATTAATCTCATTATTAACAATAATTGTTTGGAAATAATCATGGAATTTTTTGTGATTTTTTTATCAAGTTTATTGACAGTTCTTTCTCCTATAGGTCTAGTAGTTGATACGGTGGTTGCTAAGACGATTCGTTCCCAAGTCAATGATGTTGAAGAATTAGCAGTCCGTATTGATAATACTCCTAGTTACCAACCTATTCAAGGAAAAATTGATCGAGTCCGCATTGCAAGTCGGGGAATAGAACCGATTGAAAATTTTAGAATAGAAGCTCTTGAAATAGAAACAGATGCTATTGATGTTAATATTAACAATCTACAAGCCAAAAATCTCAAAGGGATTAGACAGTCTCTACGAAAACCCTTACAAGGGGGATTACGTTTAGTTATTAAAGAAAACGACATTAATCAAGCCTTAGAATCAGATGAAATAAGAGCAAGATTGCAAAAAATTATTAATAGTATAGTTCCTGAACAAGTTCCTGAATTTAAAATATTAACCCTTCGCGTTGAATTTAAACCAGAAAATCGCTTAGGAATAAAAGTAGAATTACAGCAATTAAAAGAGTCTGATGAGGAAAATCCCCCTGAAACCATAGAACTAAGTTTAGAAGCAGGATTTAAAACCGAAGATGGGCGATCGCTTCAAGTTCTTGATCTAAATGGTAAACTGAATGACAGAACCCTATCAAAACAGTTTTTAAGTCGCTTTGAACAATTTGATTTAGCTACCCTAGAAAAACGAGGAATTATGACTAGACTACTCCAATTAAAAGTAGATGATGAAACTCTCGATCTTGTCTCATTTATTCGCTTAGAACCTTTAAAATCAGAGGGAGAATCTAGGAAACAGTAACCTGATTAGATTACTAAACGTCACAAAGTATTATGAAAGATGATAATAAGGAGATAATTATGGAAGATCACCAAGATAATCATCGCAAAAAGTCTTTATCCATTGGGTTTATTGGGGGAATTATCGCCGCTATTTTAGCCACAGGAAGCGTAGCAACTTGGTGGGCTTTGAACACTCTAACCGTCTCCAATGAACCTACACCAATTCCGACTGAAAGCCCAACGACCCAAGACCCAGCTAAGATAGAAAAGGGACAAGTTTACTGGTTAAAAGATCAAGGCGATCGCTTAGGATTAGTGGCCAGTTCACTGACTGTCCAGAAATCTGATGAAAATCAACAAGTCTTAGAAACCGCTTTCAAAAATCTGTTTGCCGGTCCAACAAATCCTGATCAGACTACAACCATTCCTAAAGGAACGAAGCTATTAGACCTGAGTGTGGATAAGGAAGGGGTTAAACTTAACTTATCCCAAGAATTTACCACAGGGGGTGGTAGCACCTCTATGACGGGTCGTTTAGCCCAAATTCTCTATACTGCTACGAGTCTTGATCCTAATACTCCAGTTTGGCTAAAAATAGAGGGGGAACCTTTAGAAGTTTTAGGAGGAGAAGGATTAGAAATTGAACAACCGATGACTCGTCAATGGTTTGAAGAAAACTTTGAGTTATAGTAACTCTGCTGACTCTTTATCTAACAATAAACTACTATCAGAATGTGTTCGTAAAATTGAAGCAGGACAACAAGGGCGAATATTATGCTTAAGCATAGTTTTAACGACGGTTGCTTTATTTTTTCCTGACGCAAGACAGAGTATTTTTTGAGATAAAAGAATCATGGGAACCGTCAAAGTTAACGCATATTTAGGAACTTTATCTAGGTGAGAAAAATGTCCTTGAAAAACTTGTACTTGGCGGGTTTCTTCTTCTAGACGAACTAATTTAACCCCATAAGGATCATCAAACTTAGCAACAGTCGGTTCATTGAATGCTAAATGTCCATTGGTTCCAATTCCTAAGCAACATAAATCAATGGGTTTTTCTTGTAATATTTTGGTATAGCGATCGCATTCTTCTATGGGTTCTAGACTATCTCCTTGAAGATAATGAAATTGTTTCGGATGAACTCGCTTTTCTACTTTTTCCCTAAGATAATAACGGAAACTAGCTGGATGTTTTTCCTCAATTCCCAAATATTCATCTAAGTGAAATAAGGTAATCTGACTCCAGTCTATTTTCTGGGTAGCAATTAAAGCATCAAGAAAGTGTAACTGAGAGTTACCTGTTGCTAGTATTATCCTTGCTTCACCTTTTTTTTGTAAAACTTTTTCTAGATATTCTTGAGTGATTTTTGCAGATTGTTTAGCTAACTCTTTTTCAGTTTGAGAAATATAAACCGAAAGGGTGTCAACAGTAAATTGCTGTTCAGATTCCATCAAAGTTTTAGGGTGGTTTTCAACTTACATTTTAACCAACAAACTGAGAGACCGATTATAAATATAATGTTAAATCAAAATAGTTGAGCATTTCTTATTTTTCCTAAGTAGATATTTAATTAAACGAAAAATAGAAAAGTTTGTCCTTCGGCTTCACTCAGTAGCAAGTAGTCAGGGCTTTAGCCCTTATCAAAACAAAAACTATTTTAAACCCTCCTATAAACCAGATATGGTTGTCTATTAAACTTGAGGTTCAACTTTTTTTTGAGGAACACCTGGGGCGCGTTCAATATCTTTTAAGGAATAACCTTGCCTTTCCATATTTTGAACGAATTGATCCTGATTAGATTGAGAATGATTAGAGCTATTAGTTTGAGATTTTTTGATTTGTTTAAGCTTAGCTTTCCGTCCCATTTAAGTTTACCTCATGGTTCAATTATTTTTAGTTTACCTTATTTTTAGAAGTCTAAAATTATTATCTATCCTATTTTATAGTTATTTTGGGCTTATTAAAGATAATAGTTAATGGCATTTTTGGGATCAATGAGATATACTAGAATGTGAATTTATTCTTAAAATTCAGTATCATAAGCAGTAAGTTTAACTAATGCCCTGGACTAACAGGGACTGTCTAAGGGGAATTCAACGAAAGGAGGAACTCTGTGTCTACTGAAGTAATCGAAAAGCGATCGCCATCTAGTACAACTGTTCGGAAACCAGCCCCCCGCTATCGCGTCCTACTTCATAATGATGACTTTAACTCCATGGAGTATGTGGTTCAAACATTGATGCAAACGGTGGCGGGTATGACGCAACCTCAAGCAGTTGATATTATGATGGAAGCTCATACCAATGGTACAGCTTTAGTGATTACCTGTGCTTTAGAACACGCTGAATTTTATTGTGAAACCCTCAAAAGTCACGGGTTAACCAGCACAATAGAACCAGATGAATAATAGTCTTTGTCAATAAGAATTTTAACCCTTGAAATCTAATTTTACTCGTATTAGCTCTTATCCAGCACCGATACGGCTGGGACTTTTTATTCTTGTATTACTATCCCTGTGGCTTCCCATAGCAATTCCTCTTTATTTGATACTTAAATCTGACCCAAATTTGACAACAATTGTCACCATGGGATTATTATATTTAGAGTTTATTGGACTCTTATTTATTTGGAACCGAAAAGTCTATCACAATGTCTATTGGTGGAGACAATATGGATTAGTATTTACCCAAAAAAATGGATTTGAATTTATCAAAGGATTAAGCATTGGTTTGGGATTTACGTTTAGTTTATTTATTGTCGAATCAATTTTAGGATGGGTCAATTTTTTGAGTCCTTCATCAACTATTATTAAAGTAATTTTTGAAGGATTATTGAGTGCTTTAGGCATTGGAATTGCTGAAGAATTATTATTTCGAGGATGGTTATTAGAAGAACTAAAGAGAAATTATTCTTTAGCAAAGGCTGGCTGGATTAATGCCCTACTTTTTGCTTTACTACATTTTATTAAACCCCTAGCCGAAGTTATCCGAACTTTTCCCCAATTTCCCGCCTTATTATTATTAGGATTAATCTTAGTTTGGGCAAAACAAGGACACACAAACCGTCTAGGAATTTGTATTGGTCTGCATGGGGGGTTAGTGTGGGGCTACTATATTTTGAATGTTGGTCAACTGTTAGAGTATACAGACAAAGTATCCCCCTGGATAACGGGAATTGATAATAATCCGATTGCCGGAGCAATGGGGTTAGTTTTCCTCGGAATTTTAGGTTTATGGATGAGAAGTCAAGGTAAGCTAAATTAGTTATGTTTAGGCTATAAAAGCGTTAAGATTAGCTTAAATAACTCAATGGTTTCCTTAATCATGATGAATTTTAGAATTTCAGTGGACAAAACTATTGACTATAATCTGTTTAACGTTTATAAAGAACTGAAAATATCTGGTTAGTTAAGCGTATTTCAGTTATCTTATAGACGATGTTCTCCTTCTTTATCGGACCGTCAATCTAATGTTATCGCCGATTTTGCTTGAACCCCTAACAGTAGAACGCTTGAATATTGCGATCGCTGATTTATCCCCCTCTCTAGTGGGAACAAAAATCACCCAGCTTTCAGACTTACATTATGATGGGTGGCGTTTATCCGAAGACTTATTAGCGGAGGCGATCGCAGCAAGTAACAACGAAAATCCGGATCTGGTACTATTAACAGGGGACTATATAACGGATCGACCGAATACCATTGATGAACTGGCTAATCGTCTACAATACCTCAAAAGTCGTCTGGGGATTTATGCGGTACTAGGTAATCACGACTACTATCATCGTAAAGCCAAAAGGTTACTCATCAAAGCATTAACCGGTATCGGGATTACGGTTCTCTGGAATGAAATTGCGACCCCACTAGGAGAAGACTTACCCATTGTGGGACTTGCTGATTTTTGGTCACGGGAATTTAACCCTGAACCCATTATGAATCAATTACCGCCCCATGTTCCCCGTTTAGTGTTATCTCATAATCCAGATTCAGCAGAAATTCTACAGCAATGGCGAGTTGATTTACAGTTATCTGGTCACACCCATGGAGGTCACGTCAATATCCCTGGTTTTGGACCGGCACCTGTTTTGCTCGATGAAATTCGTCAAAATACCCCTAAATACTTACATCCTTGGATTCCTTTTGTCAAAACTTGCTCTAAAGTGGTCAAGCATTGGCAATGGGCGCAAGGATGGCATCAAATCAAACAAAATCAACTTTATGTTAATCGAGGGTTGGGAACCTACTTTCCTGGAAGACTATATTGTCCTCCCGAAGTGACAGCGATTACTTTAATTAGTAAGTAACTCTAGTTAACGATAACCTGAATCAGTGTAAGAGTTTAATTAAAGCATCCTTAACCCTAGGAGGAAGATTACGCATAATTTTTCCTTTTTTACGATCAACGGCCACTAAAGTAACCACGCCAGTGACATAATATTCCTGTGCATCTGGAGATTCCATGCGATAATCAAAATTAATTCGCACTCCAGCAGTTTTATTCATCCGAGTTTTGATGATCGCTTCTTGACCTAACCGTATGGCACGGTGATAACGAAAGGATAACTCAATCACAGGGAGATCGCAGCCTAATTTCACTAATTCGGCAAAATCAATACCCATTGAACGCAAATATTCAACCCTAGCCGCTTCTATCCACGTAAGATAGGTTCCATGCCAAACTGCCCCTGAATAGTCGGTATGATGGGGTTGAACCCGCACAGGATATTCAAACCACCCCTCGGTAGTTGCGTTGAGATGAGTTTTTGGGGCAATCGCTCCGTTGGGAGGTAATTGGGGTTGGGATGGGGAAGACAAGTTAACCTAGCTCAAATTGTGCATTAAACAAATTATCTATTATTTTATCGTCTTCATGCCGTTAGTTTAATCAATTTTTTCCAGGGGCGTTACTCTCGGATTAATAATTTTTTGTCCGAGTCCTGGGAATTTAACGGCTAGGTTTGTTTTCTTTCCTGACCCTAAAATATGAGTGACTTCTCCAGTTCCAAAACCTGGATGAATTAAATGATCTCCCACTGACCATTGTTGATTAGATAACTGAAGGGTTTTAGATTGAAATGTATTAGGCTGACGGCGAGATTTTCGGGGTTGAGGGTTAATATTAGTTTTAATTAAATCTGAAGGCAACTCTTTTAAAAATTGCGACGGCATTTTAGTTTCTTTTGATCCCCAAACAAACCGTTCCCTAGCATAGGTGAGAAATAATTGTTCTTGAGCGCGAGTTACTCCCACATAACATAAACGGCGTTCTTCTTCTAATGATAAAGGGTCACTGAGACTACGGGCGTGGGGTAATAATCCTTGTTCTAAACCGACTAAAAATACCACAGGAAATTCTAATCCTTTGGCCGAATGAAGGGTCATTAAAGAGACTTTTTCTTGTTCTTCTTTTAAATCATCGAGATCAGAAGCTAAGGACGCACTAGATAAAAAGCCTTGTAAACTGGTGTCTTCTGTATCTTCTTGGAATTGTAAAACAGCATTATATAACTCTGAAATATTTTCTAGACGGTTATCGGCTTCTTCCGTTCCTTTGTGTTTCAAATGGTCAATATAGCCCGAAACTTCCATCACCTGATCAAGAATTTCTGCCCCTGATAGGGTGGTTAATTTTTCCTGAAAAGATTTAATTATGTTAGAAAATTTGTTGATTGATTTTGCTGCTCTTCCTGCTAGGGTATTCACAGAAGTTTCATCAGAAATAATTTCCCAAAGAGGGATTTCTAATTCTTGGGATGCTTTAACTAAAGAATCAAGAGACGTTTTACCAATTCCTCTACGCGGGGTGTTAATAATTCTTAGTAAACTAACCGTATCTGCGGGGTTGGCAATGAGGCGTAAATAAGCCAAAGCATCTTTGATTTCCTGGCGATCATAAAACTTAAATCCCCCGACAATTGTATAGGGAATATTGCTTCGAATTAATCGATCTTCAAAGGGTCGAGATTGAGCATTGATTCGATAAAGAATGGCAAACTTCCCCCAGTTTAATTCGGGGTTTTCGGCTACTATATTTTGTATTTGCTCAATCACCAGTTCCGATTCTATTTGTTCATTATCCGCTTTGTAGCAATAGATAGATTCTCCTAATCCTCGTGTAGCTTTCAAAATTTTATCAATGCGTTGGGTGTTATTTTCAATTAAATAATTTGCCGCTTGTAAAATATTTTCTCTTGAGCGATAATTTTCTTCTAATTTAACCATGGTACGAGTATCTTCATCAGGCAAACCATCTCCAAAATCTGATTGAAAATTAAGCAAAATAGTAAAGTCTGCCATGCGAAAACTGTAGATTGATTGATCAGCATCACCCACAACAAAAATAGAACGGTTTTGCCAATTCCATTCACTTTTTCTGGTTTCTCCATTGGTTGTTAATAAACGAATTAATTCATATTGAATCTGATTCGTATCTTGATATTCATCAACGAGAATATGTTTAAATTGGTTGTGCCAATAACCAAGGATAGATTCATTTTGTTGAAACAGTCTAACGGGAACCAGGATTAAATCATCAAAGTCTAGGGCATTATTGGCTGCTAGTTGGGATTGATACTCGTTGTAAACTTCGGCAATAACCCGATTTTTATAGGAGGATTCTTTTTTGAGATATTGATCGGGCGATAATCCTAAATTTTTAATATTACTAATTTGATAGCGAACAGAGCGAGGATTAAATTTTTTATCATCTAAATTTAACTGCTTAGTAACAATATTTTTAATTAAGCTTTGTACATCCGATTCGTCAAAAATAGAAAAATTTCGCTGCCATTGTCGTCCCCGTTCATCTTGATATTTATTGATATCAAATCTTAATATTTTAGAACATAAACTATGAAAAGTTCCCATCCAAAGCTTCTTAGTAGTTGTTTTATAAACTCGTGACAAGAGTTTCTTTTGGTCATATTCTGAGAGGAGGTCTAACCGTTGTCCATAGTTTTTAATGGCCATCTCCTGAGCAAAAAGTCTCTCTATTCTTTCTTTCATTTCCCTGGCGGCCTTATTCGTAAATGTAACCGCTAGAATAGAATCGGGTTCGACTTGATAATGGCTAATTAAATAGGCAATTCTATAGGTAAGCGCTCTAGTTTTTCCTGAACCTGCACCAGCCACTACTAATAACGGACCACAAAAGTGTTCAACAGCTAAACGTTGTGAGGGATTGAGTTGGACAAGAAATGAACTATCAACGGTCATGGATTTTACAATTGAAAGGGTATATCTGTGATTTTAGTTGAGGGACTCCTAGGAATCAAACAAGGGCGATCACTGTCTTGAAATTAAAGTAAAATTACCTATTGTAGCATTTTGATTCCTAAAAAATTCCTTAACTGTGCCATAAAGACTGCATCAAAATCGAAATTGTCATTTACAATAGAAGTAGCGGAGACAAATGTTTCCGTTCACTCCTCACACCACACTCCGTCCGAGCATTGTTCGGGCGGTTTCTTATTATGCCTCAACGGTAAGGAGATTTTCTTTAACTCTCTAAAACTATTAAGTTTTACATCAAAAAAAATAAATTATTTGTAAAATTATTCGGCTTTTAAGATAAATCCAAGATAGTTTTCGTTATGGTAGAATTCTAGAGTATTCTAGATAGGCGCAAGCAATTAAAGGAATTCTTTTTATGTCAAAGCCAGCCGAAGTTACAGATGATAAGTTTAAAGACGACGTTTTAGACAGCGATATTCCAGTCTTAGTCGATTTTTGGGCTCCCTGGTGTGGTCCTTGTCGTATGGTAGCCCCTGTGGTGGAGGAAATTGCTGAACAATATGAAGGTAAAGTCAAAGTCGTCAAACTTAATACGGATGATAATCCTCAAATAGCCAGTCAGTACGGAATCCGTAGCATTCCCACATTAATGATTTTTAAGGGAGGCCAACGGGTAGATATGGTGGTTGGAGCAGTTCCTAAAACGACTTTAGCCAACACTATTGAGAAATACCTCTAAAATACCTCTAAAAAGTACACAGAAGGGTAAACGAACCAAACGTCTACCCTCTTTTTTTGGGAATTTTGGGTTACTGTTCAAAGCTAACTCGTTGAGTCACTAAGGTGATGCCGTCTTTGCGAACTAACAAGGCTGAAAACCATCGTTTTTCTGGGTTTTCTGGGGCTTGAATGCGCTTAAAGAGTCCGCCAGCTTGCAATAATTGTAATTCCATCACACCAGGTTCTAAGTAGCGACTGCTATCTACCTCTTCACTGATAGCTGTCCCTGCTAAAAGATCATCATCGAGGGGTTCTTTGACAATAACATCAAAATCAAACTCTTCCCCGACCCGCACCGTTTCAGGTAAATTCATCTCCACTTGAGGCGGGTTCTTCCCTGAATTCAGTTCTGTTCGTTCGGATAGAATTTCTTGACGCAGTAATTTTCCATCTTGAAAAGTTTGACGAGATTTAATGGTGGCTTTAAGTTGAACGACGCGACCGACTGTCTCGCTATTTCCTTCGATGGTGGTCAGAGTTTCAGCGATCCATCTATCCCCTGCTTTATCCCAAGATTGAAGGGTGGTCGTGTATTGTAAATCAGGATAACTTGCCCAAAGATTCGTTAAAGCCTTGGTAAAAGAATCCGCCATTAAGCCATCAGTTGTGACAAACTGATCGCTATACAAATTCATTAATTTTTGCTGATTATGGCTATTAGCCGCATCATCTATTTGTTCAATTAAATTTTTTAAAGCGGTCGGGGCTGAATCGGCACTTTCTGCACGGAGTAGCGAACTACTGCCTAAACTTAATCCCACACCAAGCATCAAAGAGAGGAACCAACGCAATTGAGTCATCCGTCTATCTACTTTCTAGTATCCTGTGTTAAGGATACAGGATCTAAGTTTTATTTTAGCTGATCTTGATCATTTCTCTGTCTAACCCTAACTCATTACTAATATGGTTCGTTTATTGATTGCTGCGAGTGGAACCGGAGGTCATCTGTTTCCGGCTTTAGCCTTAGCTGAACATCTACCGGATTATCACATTGAATGGTTGGGCGTTCCTGACCGCTTAGAACAAACCCTAGTCGGCGATCGCTATCCCCTCCATACTGTTGCGGTCGAAGGGTTTCAAAGTCCTAACCCCCTCAAACGCCTACAAGTCTTACTAGGATTGATGGGGGCAGTCTTTCAGGTCAAAAAACTGATTAAACAAAATAAAATTAATGTCGTGTTTACCACGGGGGGATATATTGCCGCCCCTGCCATTCTAGCAGCCCGTTTATCAGGAATTAGAGCAATTATCCATGAATCAAATTTTATTCCTGGAAAAGTCACCCGTCTCTTAAGTCGGTTTTGCGATGGGGTGGCTTTGGGATTTAAAGACACGGCGCAATATTTACCCCAAACCAAAACCGTGTGGGTGAGTACCCCCGTGCGATCGCAGTTTTATCATCCTCAACCACTAGACTTACCTATCCCTGAAAATGTCCCTTTAATTGTTGTGGTAGGGGGGTCTCAAGGTGCTGTCTCGGTTAATAATATGGTTCGTCAATGTGCTTATGCTTGGATGTCTGAGGGAGCTTATATCGTTCATCTGACCGGGAACAATGATCCTAATGGTTCAAGTTTACAGCATCCTCATTATTTCCCTTTACCTTTTTATGACAATATGGCAGGATTGTTGCAACGAGCCAATTTAGCGGTGAGTCGCGCCGGCGCGGGAACCCTGACCGAATTAGCCGTTACCCAAACCCCAGCAATTTTAATTCCCTATCCCTTTGCGGCCGAAGATCACCAAGCTTATAATGCCCAGGTTTTTGAGAAAGCGGGTGCAGCATTGGTCTATCGTCAAGAAGACTTAACTCCTGAAATCTTAGAAAAGTCAGTATTAGACTTATTAAAAAATTCCGATCAACGTCAAGAGATGGCAAATAAAGCGGGGACTTTAGCTGTTCTCGACAGTGCCGAACAATTAGCTAAGTTAGTCAGTAAAAACTCATCTCTTTGATGATCAATTTTCTGGTAATCTTGTCATTAAATCTTTAAAAGTATAAGGACATTGATCAGGTAAACTAACATCATACAGTCTCAATACTTTGCGCTTTGCTCGTTCATATTCAGCGTCGAGTTTAATTTTATTTAATAGGGTTTTAGTGACTCTTCTCTCAATTTCATCTTGGAAATCATCAATTTCATCTATCCAATGTTTCCGTGAGAGTTGATCGTTAGTGTAGTCTAGCTTTAATCTGTGGATTATGATTTGCTTTAAAAAGCTATGGACAGCATTTATTTGCTCTTTTCCCAAGTCATCTATCTCCTCTTTTAAATTCTCCCAATCAAGTGCTTTTTCATTATGTTCACTTAAAGCTTTTGCTTGTTGTTCTGTCCATTGAACAAAATCTGTTTCATAAAGGTTAGCCATTCTCGTTTGTGCATTTAAGATAGAACTCATCGGTTAAACTCCTAAATATGAGATAAAAGTTAATTTTCCTAATAAAATAAAGAGGGGTTTTTGGCCTTTTTACTCTTGCTTTTTCTGATTTTCTGAATTTCGCCTACTGCCAAACAGGTGTGTATAAACATAAGTAAATTCACATCCTAAAAAGAAAATTTGACAGCTAAAATACATCCATAATAAAAGTACCATAACCCCACCAATTACCCCATAGGCTTGGAAGCGTTCACCAATGCGAATAACTCCACGGCTTACTAATCCTTGAAGCAGGGAAAATAAAGAAACAGTGAACAATGATCCTAACCAAATATCCCCCCAATAAAGACGAGTTGAAGGAAGAATTTTAAACAATACCATGATAACAATGGTCAACAATCCAAAACTAATACTTAGTTGTAATCCTCTCCATACTATGACCGTATCAATTGTCAACCAACTCATCCGTTGTTCAAATTGGGAAAGGGTTTCTAAAAAGATTTTTATGGCAATGTTTGAAAGGAATGAAAGCAAAATAATAACGGCTGTTCCTAACACCAAAAGAAAAGTAAATATTTTAGTTTTTAGAAAATCATAAATAATCCAAATTAATGAGGGATTGTTAGGTCTATTTTTGGGCAAATGCCAAATTTTATCCACGGTGCGATCAAGGGCTGCAAATACTTGACTCGCAGTGACAAAAAGAATTCCAAAGCCAAATAACCCTGCGCTAACACTACCTTCGTTAAGATTTAATAAGGTTTTTTCAACAATATCATAGGCATTAGGAGGCAAAGCATCTTTAGATAAAATTAGTAGTTGACCGTGAATATTAGTTTCAGGTCCTAAAATTGCTCCAACAATACTGAGTATTACTAATAAAACTGGAAAGAGGGAAAAAAGAGCATAATAAGCTAGTGCTGCCCCCATTTCTAAACATTCATCTTGTTGCCATTTTAAAATAGTTTGAATAAATAATTGGGCGGTTCTTGAAGGAATGACTTCATTTTTAATAAAATTAATCATGGTTGTTTTTTAAATGAGAAAATAGTGAGACAGAATTAAAAGTGTAAAACAAAAAATAATTAAGCCTTGGTTTTAGCCTAGGTACTGACTTAATGTTAGGCTATTTTTTGAATGACGCTAGATAACAGACTCAAAAGATAGGTCTGATATGACTAAGATTGTGTTCCCACTCATTAAACCCTATACTCCTTAATAGATATTGTCCAATCGTTACTCTTCACTCCTCCTAATAGCAGGTTTCAGTTGAGTGTATCAACATTTAAGTGAAGTTGAGTGTGGGAGGTGTGGAGGGAAAAGTTCATTCTCATGTTTAGTCTGTTGATCTGACGATTGGGTAAATGATTTAGGGGTAAGGGTTCTTTTCGGTTAAGCTAAATCAATCAACTACTTCAATGTACGTTAAAAATTCACCGTTAAAAAATTTTTATGGAAAATCATCCGATGTCATCTTCCCGAAAAAGAATTTTATTTATTAGTAATGGTCATGGAGAGGATAATCATTCATCCTATGTAATTGAAACCTTACTCGAACTTTATCCCGATCTCGAGATCGCAGCAATGCCTATTGTTGGGGAAGGGAATGCCTACCGTCGCTTAAATATTCCTATTATCGGACCGACTCAAAATATGCCCTCTGGAGGATTTTCCTATATTAACCGTTGGCGGTTTCTGACGGATCTCCAAGCAGGACTTATTGGATTAGCTTGGCAACAATTAAAAGCGGTTTGGGAATATGCCCCGACTTGTAACTTAATTATGGCCACAGGAGACACCGTATCCCAGGGTTTTGCCTATTCCACAGGTTATCCCTATGTTTCGTTTATTTCTTGTCTATCGAGTCTGTATGAAGGGGAATTGTATATCGGTCCGTTTATTGGGCGGTTTTTGCGATCGCCAAAATGTTTAGCCGTAGTAACTAGAGATCCCTACACTGCCCAAGATCTTAAGCGACAAGGGTTATATAAAGCTAAATTTGGGGGAATTCCGTCCTTAGATAAACTCACCCCCACAGGAAAAGAGTTACACCTTAACCCCAACCTTCCTACCATAGCTTTACTTCCTGGGTCGAGACTTCCTGAAGCGGTGCGTAACTTTAAATTACAACTCAACCTAATTTTAGAGATTATCAAAGTAATGCCCCCTGATAAAATCCAATTTCGGGCGGCCTTGGTTCCTAAAGTAATGGATCAATTATCAGAAATAGCCCATAGTGAAGGGTGGGAACACGACGATGGGAAATTGACCTACCAATCTGATCACGGAATAGCTGAAGTTCGTTGTTATTCCGATGCGTTTAGCGATATTTTGCATAATTGTACCCTGATGTTAGGAATGGCAGGGTTAGCGGTAGATCAAGGTATAGCATTAGGAAAACCGGTTATTCAAGTCCCAGGAGAAGGACCCCAATTTACTTATGCTTTTGCTGAGGCACAAACGCGACTGATTGGCAGTTGCGCCCAAACTATCGGAACAGGTCCTGCTACCTCACAAACCCTCCGTGAAGCGGCCAAACGAGTGGCCCAAACCCTCGCTGATCAAGATTATTTAGCTGCTTGTGTCGAAGAAGGACAAAAACGCTTTGGACCGCCTGGGGCATCGGTCAGAATTGCTAAGCTTTTATTACATTATATGGGAGTTGAAATTTAGAATAATTGCTGCTCAAAAAAGAGAATAAAAGAATTAGTATTTTATCCTAATATTCAAGTAAAAAAGAATGAATTATGACAACTGTATTAGATTTAAAACCTTTAATTAACTTGACATCAGAAGATTTTTATCAACTCTGTCAAATTAACCGAGATCTTCCCTTAGAATTAAGTCGTAATGGAGAATTGATCATCATGTCGCCTGTCGGGGGAGAAACAGGAAATCGAGAATCTGAGTTAAATTTTCAGGTTAGTCTTTGGAATCATCAAACCCAGCTAGGATTAGTATTTACTTCATCAACTGTGTTTAATTTACCTCATGGCGGAAATCGTTCTCCTGATGTAGCCTGGATAACAAGAGAAAGATGGGACTCCCTAACAACTGAACAAAAGCAAAAATTCCCGCCTATTTGTCCTGATTTTGTCATTGAATTGCGTTCTCCTAGTGACAGATTACAACCCTTGCAAGACAAAATGAAAGAATATTTAGACTGTGGGTTAAGATTAGGATGGTTAATTAATCCCCAAGATAAAACTGTGGAAATTTATCGTCCTCAACACCCTGTAGAAATTTTAACGATTCCTGTTTCTTTATCAGGCGAAGATGTTTTACCTGAATTTAATTTATTAATTGAATAGAGTTTTAATTTATAAGAAAATAAGATATTATTTCAAGGTTTGTAGTGAGGACTTTAGTCCTTTGGGACTTACTACCAACATACAATTAATTTTGAGAAATTTGCGATCGCAGATCATCAAGATTTTGTATAACTATATCTTCATCAATGGTAGAATCTGTTAATGCTACTCCCTCAGCTAATTTGAATTTTTCTTGATTAGTTTCTTCTATTAACTTAGGAAAAGGCAGGGAAATCGGAATAACTTGATGATGACTAAAGGAAGTTGGATAATTGTATAGTACCCAAGCAAGTCCAAAAAATTAACAATGTACCATAGCCAATATTGTTAGATTGATCAATCTATGAAACTTAACACAATTTAGGAGTTCAAATTAACCTAAATTTATTGAGTCAAAGGAAATTTTTTAGATCAATTAAGTCAAATAAATTTTAATCAATCAAAGAACAAATAAATTATCTATGGTATAATGCCAAACCAGCTTATCAAACCTCACTACAATAATAGGGTAGTACCGCTATGGGTGAGGCAAAAGTAGGGGTGAACGGCTGTTGACTCTTACATCAAGAAAATTGGTGTATCAATGCCCTAACCTTAATATATAACGCTAGATTGATAATTAACGATAATAATTAAGATGAAAACCCGATCAAATTGGTGGCAAATACTTCCTTATTTATGGCCACAATGGCCATTAATTGTCAAAGGATTATTCTGTATTTTAGGATTTGTTTTTATCACTCTTTGTTTGCCCTATCTTGCTGGTCAGGTAGCCCTATTTATTGGTAAAGGAGAGGTAGAAAAAGTTGCTTATTGGTTAGGGTTAGGAACCCTAGCTTTTTTAGTTCGAGGAATCTTTCAATATGGGCAAAATATTTTTATGATTGATGCTGCCCTCATTATGGTTTTAAACTTACGAAAAGGAGTTTATTCCCATCTACATAAATTAGGATTAGATTATTTTGAAACGGCAAAAACGGGAGATTTAACCTATCGTTTAACAGAAGATATTGATCGGGTTGGAGAAATTGTTGATAAATTATCCCATCAATTTGTTTCTAATTTTCTTCAGTTAATTGTTATTCCCGCTTATATGCTTTATCTCAACTGGCAGTTAACCATTGCCAGTTTTATTTTAGCTCCCTTGATGGCTACCTTGGTCAGTCGTTTTGGGGAAAAATTATTATTATTATCCCGTCGTAGCCAAAACCAAGTTTCTAATCTTTCGGCCTTACTAACAGAAGTTTTTAGTGGTATTCGAGTCGTTAAGGCATTTGCAGCGCAAGACTACGAGGTCAAACGGTTTAGCCAAGAAGCGGAACACAACCGTCAAGCTAGATATCATGCCGAAAAACTCAAAGCCACCCAATACCCTGTAGTGGGTTTTCTAGAAGCGATTAGCATTATGCTACTGTTTCTAATTGGGGGATGGCAAATTTCCCAAGGAAACCTCAGATCTGAAGAGTTTGTTAGTTATTTAGCCGCTGTTGCTTTATTACTACATCCTATTGATTTGATGACCAGTAATTACAATGAATTTAAACAGGCCGAAGCATCGGTAGATCGTATTTTTGAATTAGTTGAACGCAAACCCAGTGTAACTGAAAGTTCTCAGGGGTTGACGTTACCCCCAGTGACGGGAAAAGTAGAGTATTCCCATGTCAGTTTCGCCTATCAACCTGGTCAACCGGTTTTACGAGATCTATCTCTATTAGCTGAACCGGGTCAGATTATCGCCTTAGTGGGGTCTTCTGGGGCTGGTAAAACAACTTTGGTCAATTTACTGCCTCGCTTTTATGACCCCCAAGATGGTCAAATTTTCATCGATGGAGTCGATATCAAAAGTGTGACCTTAACCAGTCTCCGTCGTCAAATTGGTATTGTTCCCCAGGAAACGACGTTATTTTCGGGGACTATTGCCCAAAATATTGCTTATGGACAGGATAAATTAGATTATCAAGCTGTTGAACAAGCAGCCAAAATTGCCAATGCTCACTCATTTATCACCAAATTGTCCCAAGGTTATCAGACTTGGGTGGGGGAACGAGGCGTTAACCTTTCGGGAGGACAACGACAAAGAATTGCGATCGCTCGCGCTGTTCTGCTTAATCCCCGTATTATGATTTTAGATGAAGCGACTTCTGCCTTAGACTCAGAGTCGGAAGCGTTGGTACAAGAAGCGTTAGAAAGGGTAATGCAAAATAGAACGGTTTTTGTTATTGCTCACCGTTTAAGTACAGTCCGTCGCGCTGATTGTATTTTAGTCTTAGAAAAAGGACAAGTCGTTGAGTCAGGAACCCATCATGAATTGTTAGCCAAAGAAGGTCGTTATGCTAAGTTTTATCGACAACAATATGCGAAAGGAAAACAAGATTTTTAGTGAATAGTTGATAGTGAATAGTGCATAGTTTTTTGATTGGCTGTTAAATCTGGGTGATTGGCAATTTATGAAAGTTATTGTCCAATGAGTTATTATGACAAAAATTGTTGTTATTGTTGAAAAAGTCAGGTTAAAAATTTAATGGGAACTTATTTAATTACAGGAGCAAATAGAGGAATTGGTTTAGAATTTTGTCGTCAACTGAAACAGCGAGGAGAAACTGTTATTGCTGTGTGTCGTTCAGTGTCAGACGAATTAAAGAATTTAGATGTATCCATAGAGACAGGTATTGATATTACTTCAGAGGAAAATATTGATCACTTAGTCCAAAAACTTGATGGTCAATTAGTAGATGTGTTAATCAATAACGCAGGAATTGTAGAAAGGATCAGTTTAAATAGTTTAGATATTAATAGTATTCGTCGGCAATTTGAAGTCAATGCTCTCGCTCCTTTAAGATTTACTCATGCTTTACTCCCTAATTTAAAAACAGGTTCAAAAGTTATTATGATGACGAGTCGTATGGGTTCTATTGAAGATAATACTTCAGGAAGTTCTTACGGTTATCGAATGTCAAAAGTCGCCCTGTCAATGGCTGGAAAATCTTTATCTATTGACTTAAAATCCCAAAAAATTGCTGTTGCTATTCTCCATCCAGGGTTAGTTCAAACACGAATGACTAATTTCAATCCATCAGGTATTACCACTGAACAATCAGTCAAAGGATTAATCACTCGTATTGACCAGTTGACTCTAGAAAATACGGGAACTTTTTGGCATTCTAATGGCGAAATTTTGCCTTGGTAGTAGTGTAAATTTTAATCTATAAAGAGCCTTGATTCTATTTTTCAGAAAAACCTTAATTCAACAAACAATAAGAATGAGAAAAAAGGAGTCAATAATTGATGTATAGAACTTTATACAATAGTGATTATAATCGATGGATTGAACAGACAGTAAATCAATTAAAAGGAGGTCAATTTAATGATGTAGACTGGGATAATTTAATCGAAGAATTAGAAGACATGGGGAAGAATAACAGACGTGCTTTAATGAGTCTTTTAACCCGTCTGTTAGAACATCTTCTGAAGTTATCCTATTGGGAATATGAAAAAGAAAGATCTGGTAATCATTGGGCATCAGAAATTGTTAATTTTCGCGCCCAAATTCAAAATAGATTAGAAGATAGTCCCAGTTTAAAACCCGAATTAGAAAAAATATATCCTAAAGCTCATCAAGTTGCTATTAAATCTGTATCTCAACTATTTGACCTTCCTCAAAATGCTCAAATTTCCTTAGAACAAGCGTTAGATGATGATTGGTTTCCCCCTCAAAAAATAATGAATTGATGCTCACTTAATTGATGAATAGACAAACAAAAATACAGTTGAGTTTGTAGTAAACCTTCACTAGACCAGAAAAATCGTCAAGTTCCTTTTCTCCAATAAAAAATTATCCCTCTTCTTAAAAGTTTTAAGTTTTGAATTTTTAATTTTAAATTTAAACTAAAATAAAAGGGATAAAGCCCTAACTATTTGCTACTGAGCGAAGCCGAAGTACGAACTTTTCTATTGTGACTCTAATTATGCTTAACCACTTAGAAACGAAAGATGACCTAAATTTGAAAAGAGAGTTATGATTAAGATATATAACCCCTAAATTATGCCTAAATGAACTTTTTTAAACAAACCTTTGCCAGTTTAATCGGAACCCTTGCTGGACTCTTTCTATTCGTCACGTTAGGAACCAGTAGCTTAGTCCTGTTGCTAATTGGTTTAGCTGCTATTGATAGCAGTCCAACGGTAAAGGATAAATCAGTTCTGGTATTAGATCTGGCTACCCAAATTCGTGATACTGAACCTCCTTTGACTTTAACTGATATCTTCTCTGAAGAGGATGAAACGGTTATTCCCCTTCGTCAAGTCTTGCAAGCTATTAAAAAAGCCACCAAAGATGATCGCATTCAAACTATCTTTTTAGACGGAAGTAATGCCAGTGGAGGCAGTGGATACGCTACCTTTAGCGAAATTCGGGAAGCGTTGATGAAATTTCGGGAAGCAGGCAAGAAAATCATTGCTTACGATGTCACCTTAAGCGAACAGGAATATTATCTCAGTTCCCTCGCAGATACGGTTATGGTTCATCCCATGGGACAAATGGAACTTAACGGGTTGGCAGTAGAACCCCTATTTTGGACAGGAGCGTTAGAAAAATACGGCATTGGGGCTCAAGTAATACGGGTAGGAAGCTACAAAGGAGCAGTAGAACCCTTTATCCGTACTGATCTTAGTCCAGAAAACCGTCAACAATTAAAAGTTCTCCTCGATGATCTGTGGGGTGACTTTTTAAGCACCGTTGGGGAAAGTCGCCAAGTTTCCCCCCAAACCCTTCAACAAATAGCCAATACTCAAGGGGTGTTAACATCAAAAGAAGCCCTCAAAGCAGGGTTAGTCGATGAGATAGGGTATCGAGATCAGGCGATCGCTAAACTAAAAGAATTAACAAAAACTACTGAGGAAAAATCCTTTCCTCAAGTCTCCCTCAGTAATTATATTAATGTTCCTGTTAAAGGTTTTGCTGATCAAGTTTCTAGTAATAAAATTGCGGTGGTTTACCTAGAAGGGGCGATCGTTGATGGCTCAGGAACCTTACAGCAAGTAGGGGGAAGTCGTTTTTCTAAACTGTTACGAAAAATTCGGCAAGATGAGGCAACAAAAGCCGTTATTATTCGCATTAATAGCCCTGGAGGAAGTGCTACCGCTTCTGATATTATTCTCCGAGAAATTCAATTGATTCAAGAAACAAAACCCGTTATTATTTCTATGGGAAATGTAGCTGCATCGGGAGGTTATTGGATCGCCACGGGAGGGCAACATATTTTTGCCCAAGCTAACACTTTAACCGGATCAATTGGAGTCTTCGGAATTTTATTTAATATTCAAAAGTTGGCTAATAATAATGGTCTTACTTGGGATACGGTCAAAACTGCAAAGTTTGCTGATTTAGGAACAGCAACTCGCCCAAAAACTGACCAAGAATTAGGAATTTATCAGGGATCTGTCAAGCAAGTTTATAATTTATTCCTCGAAAAAGTGGCACAATCTCGGAATTTATCCCTCGAAAAAGTGTCCCAAATTGCCCAAGGACGGGTGTGGTCTGGAGAAGATGCTAAAAACTTAGGATTAGTTGATAGTATGGGAGGACTAGATGCAGCCATTAACTATGCGGTAGGACAGGCTAATCTAGGAGTAGGACAGGATTGGCAACTCCAAGAATATCCCGAAAAACGAGGCTTAGGAGCATTATTTTTGAAGAACACTCTAGAGGATAGTTCAATCAAATCAGTTACCTCTGTTGACCCCTTAACCGCAGAATTTCTTAAATTTAAAAAAGATTTAGCCATCCTCGGTAGTCTCAATGATCCCAAAGGGATTTATTCCCGTCTTCCTTTTAATTGGGAACTACGTTGAAGGCAGCAGGCAGAAGGCAGAAGTTAAAAAATTTTCCCACTCTCCCACTCCCACTCCCTAGACAATGTATCTAAAAACCTTACATTTACATAATTTTCGGAATTATTTGGAACAAACGGTTGAATTTGAACAAAAAAAGACGATTTTGCTAGGAAATAATGCCCAAGGAAAGTCTAATATCCTCGAAGCAGTAGAATTATTAGCCACTCTCAAAAGTCATCGGACAAACCGCGATCGCGATTTAATTCTTGAAGGGAAGACAACGGGGCAAATTTTGGGAATCGTTGAACGCACCTATGGGATGTCAGATCTTAGTATTATCCTGCGTTCCCCAGGAAGACGAACCCTAACCCTGAACCAGGAAAATTTACGCCGTCATTTGGAATTTTTGGGCAGTCTCAATGCAGTAGAGTTTTCGTCCTTAGACTTAGACTTAGTTAGGGGTTCACCTGATGCCCGTCGCAGTTGGCTAGATACTTTGTTAGTTCAACTAGAGCCAGTTTATGCCCACATCCTACACCAATATTATCAAGTTTTGCGTCAACGCAATGCTTTCCTAAAAGAATTACGCAAAAAAGCCGCCGAAGAAGAAACCTCTACCAATTTATTAACCCAGATGCCCCAATTGCACCTTTGGGATCAGCAGTTAGTAGAAATAGGTTCACGGGTAACAAGGCGACGGGCTAGAGTAATAGAAAGATTAACCCCTTTAGCTCAAAATTGGCATAAAAGCATTAGTGGGGGACAAGAAATCTTAGAAATTATCTATTTACCTAATATTGACTGTGATTCAGATCAACCAACTCAAGTACAACAAGCTTTCTTTGATAAAATCGAACAGCGTCGCATCGCAGAACAACAATTAGGGACAACCGTCGTCGGACCCCATCGGGATGATGTGGAATTTACCATTAACCAAACTCCTGCTAAATCCTATGGTTCTCAAGGACAACAACGTACCCTTGTTTTAGCCTTGAAATTAGCTGAGTTAAAATTGATTGAAGAGGTGATAGGAGAACCGCCGTTATTATTGCTCGATGATGTCTTAGCTGAACTTGATCCCAATCGACAAAACCAGCTATTAGAAGTAATTCAAGGACGATTTCAAACCCTAATTACCACGACTTATTTAGATTCTTTTGATTCTCAATGGTTACAATCTTCCCAAATTCTTAAAGTAGAATCTGGTAAAATTCATCCTTATTAAAGACTAATTTAGTAATTTTAATCAAGGATATGAAATTAGAGAGAAATTGTTTCAAATTCCTAAGATTATGTTATGGATAACTGTCCCGTATTTCCCATTCCCGTCACACTCAACACTCTCCTCTATCCCCATCTCTATTAAGATTTGTAAGATTTACTCTCTTTGCCCCTTTTCTAGCATGACAGCCTGATATAAATAGAAAAGATATGAGTCAGTCACATCAGCTTGACTCTAAAAAATATATATGCTCTACGTTAACGATTAGCGGGCGGCTGCTTTTACTAGGAGAAGGAATATGACAAATGGAATGATTTATGAAATTGCCGCATTGATGCTTGTTTTGGGAGCTTCCCTCATTAACTACTGGCAACTTCGTAGTAATAGCCTGAAACGAGAATTGCAACTTATTGAGAAACAAAAACAGCTAACAAAAGAAAAAGAATCCCTAAATGAGCAGCTAAACCGTGCCGTAGAATCTAATAAAATCTTAAATAATGATCAGGAGAAAATTAAACGTCAATTTGATGAAGTATCTCATAAACTGACTAATCTCGAAGAAAGTGTTACTCAACTAGAAATTGAGAAAAGCGATTTCGCTAAAAATTTACAAGAAAAACAGAAAGAAATTGCTGCTTTAACTAATACTTTGAATCAAGAAAAACAACAAGTTCTTTCCTTAGAAAATAACCTTAGCGAGTTAGAAAAATCCAAAGAAACTTCACAAATTGAACAACAAAAGGAAGTATCTTCTCTTCAACAAAAACTTGAGAGTTTGCGCCGTGAAAAAGATCACACAGTAAATACGTTACAGAAAGAGATTGAAAAAGTTAGTAGTTTTCAACAACAAATAGATAGTTTAACTCAAGAGAAAGAAAAACTAGAAGAAACTCTGAAACAAGAAAGTGAAAAATTAGTTGATTTACAAGAACAAGTTAAGGAAAAAGATATCTTAGAAACAACCCAACAGCAACAAATAGCCAGTTTGACTCAAGAGCGAGATAAACTTGAAGAGACTCTGAAACAAGAAGCTCAGCAACTAGGCACTTTAGAACAAAATCTTCAACAGTTAGCTAAAGAAAGAGATACGATAGAAACTAATCTACAACAACAGATAATTAGTCTAACTCAAAATACAAGAAAATTAGAAGAAACCCTAACAAAAGAGCAGGAACAACTAGCTACACTACAAGAACAAGTCAAAGAAAAGAACACTTTAGAAGCCACTCTACAACAACAGATAGAAAGTATTACTCAAGAGAAAGAAACTCTCCAACAAACTCTAACTAAAGAACGAGAACAACTCACGACATTACAAAAGCAAAATCAAGAAAAATCTAGTGTAGAAACGACTCTACAACAACAGATAGAAAGTCTCACTCAAGAGAAAGAAACTCTCCAACAAACTCTAACTAAAGAACGAGAACAACTCACGACATTACAAAAGCAAAATCAAGAAAAATCTAGTTTAGAAGCCACTCTACAACAACAGATAGAAAGTATTACTCAAGAGAAAGAAACTCTCCAACAAACTCTAACTAAAGAACGAGAACAACTCACGACATTACAAAAGCAAAATCAAGAAAAATCTAGTT
>NEED01000023.1:209296-653288 GCA_002110465.1 unicellular cyanobacterium SU2
TATTACTCAAGAGAAAGAAACTCTCCAACAAACTCTAACTAAAGAACGAGAACAACTCACGACATTACAAAAGCAAAATCAAGAAAAATCTAGTTTAGAAGCCACTCTACAACAACAGATAGAAAGTATTACTCAAGAGAAAGAAACTCTCCAACAAACTCTAACTAAAGAACGAGAACAACTTTCGAGTTTAGAAGAAAATATCAAAAATTTAGAAAAGCAACAAGCAAGTGTTAAAGAGGATGTTTCTGAACCTTCTGATCTTCCATCCAAATCTAAAAAAATATCAGAAAAAACAAAGGAATTGAAGGGAACAGTAGCTAAAGAAAATAAAAAAGAGGAAAAAGAAAGTCAAAAAGACATAAAAGAAGTCAATTCCCTTGAAAGTAAAAAAGTAGTTGTTCTGGGAAGCTTATCAAAAATGAATCGAGATGAAGCTAAATCGTACATTCAAAAAGCCGGAGGAACTTTAACCAGTTCTCCGAGTTCTAAAACTAATTATGTTGTTGTGGGAAAAACTCCAGGTGATAAACTAAAAAAAGCTCAGAAACTAGGAATTCGTCAACTCTCAGAAACTGAATTTATTGAACTACTTGAATCTGCGGGTGTTCATATTGATGTCAACTCTAAATAATCAAGCTTATCTGGATAAGATTATTATCTATCCTATTAAATCCCTAGATGGAATATCTATATCTCAAGTCATAACTCTCAAAACTGGTGCTTTAAAATATGATCGACAATGGGCAATTTTTGATGAGAATGACAGAGTGGTTAATGGAAAAAGTAACCAAAAAATTTATAGATTAAGAGCATTGTTTGATAATGAATTAAGTACCTTGTCTTTACAAATAGAAGGAAAGCAGGAAAAATTTGCATTCAATTTAGATATAGAAAACAGAGGATTAGAAGCTTGGTTAAGTGATTATTTTGGCTTTTCTGTATATTTAAAACAGAATAAAATAATCGGTTTTCCTGATGATACTAATGCTTCTGGACCAACAATTATTAGTACAGCAACCCTAGAAACCATTGCTGATTGGTTTCCTAATATAAGTGTCGAAGAAATGAGAAGAAGATTAAGAGCAAATTTAGAAATTAATGGTGTTCCTCCTTTTTGGGAAGATCAATTATTTGGGAATAAAAATCAATCGATAAACTTTAGAATAGGAAATGTATTTTTGAAAGGAATTAATCCCTGTCAACGGTGTATTGTTCCTACAAAAGATTCTTATACAGGGGAAACAACCAATCAATTTCAAAAGCAGTTTATAAGCAAGCGAAAGGAAACTTTACCGAGTTGGGTAAATCTTAATCAATTTAATCATTTATATCGGGTTAGTGTTAATACAAAAATACCAGAATCACAAGTAGGTAAGTATTTACAGATAGGGGATGATGTTGAAATTATGGGTATTGAACAGATCAATAATAATGGGAAAAGCTAATATTTATCCTTTAAACCCTTTCAGCGATCGCGCTTTTTCTTGTGTTGTTAGTCCTCGACTTTGTAATAACACTCCAAACCCTCCCAACCCCATCGGATCGATTAATTGGTGAAGAGTATCTCGACGCTTGATCACATCAACAAAACCATACTTTCCTGTGGATAATTCTGATAGGCGATCGCCCAATCCTAACCCCATTAAAAATAATCCTTGTTGAGTGAAATCTAAAGTTTCTAACTCTAACAATTTTCCTTGTTTTTCTAAAGCAGTAAAATTAACATGAGAGGTAATATCTTGCCTTCCAATATTAACATAAGGATCATTATGATGACGATGTTTATAATAACATTTTAAGGTTCCTTGATAGCGTTGAGGATGATAATATTTACTCGCTGAATATCCATAATCAATCGTTAATAAATAGCCTCTTTTTAACTTACTAGATATAGTTTCTAACCAATCTAAAGCCTTTAAGTTAACTTCAGTTCTGTAGTTTTCTGGGTAATCATTGGTAGTTAAATTAATATTTATTAAATTAAAATAATCAATAATTTTTGAAGTTGACAAACTTGAAACAACTTCTTTTACATTTCCCGCCGATAGCGTTAGATATATCTCTTGTAATTCTTGGCTATTTACAGTAACAATATGAACGGGAAAAGCATCAATTAACTCATTGCTAAAAATACAACCAGTCAGAGACAAGTTGTCAATTTCCTTCCAAGATTTCCAGATAATTTTATTCCCTTTATACGTTATAGCGAGAGTCTTTTTTTGTTGCTCAATTAATCCCTTGGATTCTTCAATAATAACATAGTTAATGACCGCATAAAAATCAGGATGATTATTCTGTAAATACTTGACAATATCAGCAGCCATAAAACCACTTCCTGCACCCACTTCTACTAAATCAAAAGAATTAGGAGAACCTAAAACCTTCCAGATTTCTAAAAACTGTTCAGCCAGCAATTCGCCAAAATCTGATCCCAAAGAAGAAGCGGTAAAAAAATCGCCCTGAGTTCCAATTTGCGCCCTTCCACAAGCATAATATCCTTCCTGGGGGTGATAAAGAGCTAAATTCATATAATCAGCAAAAGTAATTTTTTGTTCAGGTGATTTTTGAATAGCTTCAATAATAAACTGCATAATTTTTAGAAAAAAATATGTGTCTCGAAAACAACTTTAATATTAGCGAATCAACAAAGATAAAGGAGAAAGTGCATTAGGCTAACTAACACACCCAACAATATTAACTATTAACTATCAACTATTAAATGCTTGACGAATCTGTTCAATACGCTGACGATTAACACCTAAATCAGATTCCCCTAAACGAGAAGCGGATCGTACATCAATCACCCCTTTGGGTTGATCAACAAAAAATTCCACATCATCAACAAACCCCATCCAACGGCTAGTAAATTGAGCATAAAAATAATCATCAGTTTCTGCGACAATTTTGGTACGATCTTGATTTTCAATAATTTGTTTAAGAGCGGCGATCGCTTCGGTTGTGCTACCCTCAAAAGTAATCGGCTCGATGTAATGTTCGGGGTCAGAACTTTGGGAACTGACACAGTTAGGACTACTTGGACAAGATATTAAGGTTTGATCGTTCACCCCTAAATTATCAGGTTGTGTCCCTGCGAAAATCGTTGGAGTATCAGGTGCAATGACTCGAACAGCGATCCAAATAGCCACCACCCCTAACAAAACAACAATTGTTAATAGAACTCGATTAATACCCTTTGATGACTCAGTTGTTGTAGACATGACCCAATTTCTCCATTAAATGTATCCCGTTCACTTAAATTAACTTAACATTTAACAAGGGTATTGTTGAAGAGGATAGTCTTTCAAGAACCCTAAGTATAATTGCATCAAACACAAGGAGGTTTGTGATGTTCCTCGACGAATTACAGCCAATTTTTCAAGAATTCTTGAAACAACCCTTAGCATTTACTGGGGGACTTGTTTCTGGCAGCTTAAGACTCAAATTATCTGAAGATCCGTTAAAAAGCTGGTTAGAAAAACAAGGACTCAGCAACTTTACTTATACAGATCACACTGCCGATAACGGAAGTGGACCTCAATCAATTTCGATTGATTAAAGTCTCTAACATCAGCAAGTCTCGTCAAATAGGCTTGCTGACTAATTCAAAGCCACAAAAGTAGCCAAAGTCAAATAATTTTGATCATATTGCTTAATCTGTTAGTTTTAGACAATACTAGGGAATATTAAAATTAGACCACTCCAAATTGATTGGTATTGACCCTTTTTTGAATCCGATTGGTCACAGTCAAAAAACGCGACATCGGTGAGGCTTAATGAGCTATTGTATAAATCCAACTTGTCCCCAACCCAAAAATCCGAACAACGTTAAGGTTTGTCAAAGTTGTGGAACTTCTCTTCAATTAAATAACCGCTATCGACCCCTAGGGATATTGGGTAAGGGGGGATTTGGGGCGACCTTTGGGGCTGCTGATTTGTCCCTTCCAGGGACTCCCATTTGTGTGGTCAAACAATTACGTCCAGCCACTGACGACCCCAGTGTTTTCAAAATGGCCAAGCAATTGTTTGAGCGAGAAGCTGAAACCCTAGGAAAAGTGGGAGTTCACCCACAAGTTCCTAAATTACTCGACTATTTTGAGCAAAATCAACAATTTTATCTAGTTCAAGAATATGTTAAGGGTAATAACCTTTACCAAGAAGTCAGGAAAAATGGACCGTTTAGTGAAGCAGGAATTCAACAATTTCTCAGTGAACTTCTACCAATTCTCCAATACATTCATTCTCAGAAAGTAATTCACCGAGACATTAAACCAGCTAACTTAATCCGTAGCCATCAGGATAAAAAGTTGGTACTCATTGATTTTGGGGCAGTTAAAAATCAAGTTAACTCTATGGTGGCTAGTAATACCTCTGCCCAAACTGCTTTAACTGCTTTTGCTGTGGGAACGGCTGGATTTGCACCTCCTGAACAAATGGCCATGCGTCCTGTGTATGCTAGTGACATTTACGCCGTGGGAGTTACCTGCGTCTATTTATTAACAGGAAAAAACCCCAAAGATATCGGCTGTCATCCTGAAACGGGGGAAATTGCTTGGGAAAACTATGCTCAAATTAGTGAATCCCTAGCTAATGTACTCAAAAAAATGCTCGAAATATCAGTCAAGCATCGTTATAAATCAGCCCAAGAAGTTCTAGATGCTTTGGCTATGCCCGCCTATGATGAGCAAATGCAGCAAAGCATGACAACCATGATTAGCGGATTTAGTCCTGGGGGTAATACTGGTATCAGTCAAGGTTATTCCCATACCCATCAAGAATCTTCCAATTCTGACATCTCTAATATGGTCGGAAACACCCAAGGTTCTATAAATAATACAAACATCAACGTTTCTAAGGCTACCCCCGTTTCTAGAGTCCAAACATCTGTTAAGAGGTCACCTTCAAGTTCTCTTAAAAATAGAAATCGATACAGTGAGACCCCTAATGTTGGATACAGTCTGGCACAACAAGCAAAGAAAGGTCAACGTCGGAAAACGGGTTCCCAAACACCAACGACGATAAAACCTGTTCAATGGAGAACAAAAACCTTACTCACTGCTTATCAAAAAGGAAAACGGGATTTTAATGACCAAAAATTGAATAATCTTAATCTAAGTAAGGCTGATTTACCAGGAATTAGTTTTTATGGGTCTAAACTTAGTCAAGTTAATTTAGAACAAGCAGAATTGTCCCGTGCTGATTTTGGGAAAGCTAATTTACATCAGATCAATTTTAAAGATGCTAATCTAAGTGAGGCTTATTTTGGTTATTCTGATTTGACAGGAGCAGATTTACGCGGAGCCAATCTTTATGGGGCTAATTTTAAGTATGCTAACCTAGCAGGGGCTAATCTGTGTGGGGCTGATCTGAGTTTGGCTCAAGTTACTCAGGCTCAACTCGAAACCGCCAAAACGAACTGGCGAACGGTCATGCCTAGTGGTAAACGAGGATTTTGGTAAAATTGACTGTCTAAAATAATATTTTGATTAAATTACCTTATCTCTAAGAGTGACAAGCTATAATAAAACTTCGTTTGGACTTTTGTTAAACAGAAATCTTAATCAGCGATTACTGTTCAAAATTTTAGACTATTTTAATTATTAATACCAATGTCTTCCAATCAGCCCTCAAAAGAACCCCAATCTGCCTCTAGTTTAGAAGAAATTCGCGCAACACGCCTTGAGAAAGTTGAACAGTTACAACAATTAGGTGTAGTTCCCTACGCCTATAAATGGGAATCTACCCATACGGCCGCTGATTTACAAGATAAATATATTGATCTTAAAGAGGGGGAAGAAGTTGACTTAGAAGTGGCGATCGCAGGCAGAATTATTGCCCGTCGAGTCTTTGGAAAATTGGCCTTTTTTAACCTGCAAGATGAGACAGGAACGATTCAATTATACTTAGATAAAAAACGAATTCAATCCTCGATGGAGGACTTTCCTAATGCGTTTAATAACCTCAAAAAGTTAACAGATACTGGTGATATTTTAGGAGTAACAGGAACCCTGAAAAGGACGGAAAAAGGAGAACTTTCCGTTAATGTTAATACCTATACTATTTTGACTAAATCTCTCTTACCTTTGCCGGATAAATGGCATGGGTTAACGGATACAGAAAAACGCTATCGTCAACGCTATGTTGATTTGATTGTTAATCCTCAAGTTAGGCAAACCTTTCGCCGTCGCGCCCAAATTACCGCCTCTATTCGTCGCTATTTAGATAACCAAGGATTTATCGAAATTGAAACCCCAGTCTTACAAGGAGAAGCAGGGGGCGCAGAAGCTCGTCCTTTTATCACCTATCATAATACCTTGGAGATGGATTTATATCTGAGGATTGCTACTGAATTACACCTCAAACGGTTAATTGTAGGGGGGTTTGAAAAGGTCTTTGAATTGGGGCGAATTTTTCGGAATGAAGGGGTTTCAACTAAACATAATCCTGAGTTTACTTCCATTGAAGTGTATCAAGCCTATGCGGATTACTTCGATATGATGGAATTAACCGAAAATATTATTACCACTGCGGCAAAAGACGCTTTAGGAACTTTAGAAATTACTTATCAAGGAGAAACAATTGATCTATCTACTCCCTGGCGACGGGTAACAATGCACGACATTGTCAAGGAAAAAAGTGGCTTAGATTTTAATCAATTTAAAACTTTTGAAGAAGCTAAAAAAGCCGCTAAGAAAGCAGGAATTGAAGTTCCTGAAAATTGTCTTTCTTTGGGAAAATTACTCAATGAAGCCTTTGAGCAAACCGTAGAAGAAACCCTAATTCAACCTACATTTATTCTTGATTTTCCCGTTGAAATTTCTCCTTTAGCTAAGCCTCATCGCTCCCAAAAAGGATTAGTAGAACGTTTTGAATTGTATATTGTAGGACGGGAATTGGCTAATAGTTTTTCTGAATTAACTGATCCCATTGATCAAAGACAAAGATTAGAAGCACAAGCTGCCCAAAAAGCCGCAGGAGATCTAGAAGCACAAGGAGTTGATGAAGATTTTCTAACCGCTTTAGAATACGGAATGCCCCCCACAGGTGGATTAGGAATTGGTATAGATCGCTTAGTAATGCTATTAACTGATTCGGCAAGTATTCGGGATGTAATTGCCTTTCCTCTTTTAAAAAGTCAAAGTGTTGCGGTTAAATCTTTTGACTATGATGCAGAAAAAAAAATTCTAAGGGTTGAATTTACCAATGGAAGTATTTATCAATATCATGAGGTGCCTAAATCTCTCTACCAAGAATTAGAAAAAACCCCCTCAAAAGGACAGTTTTTTAATGCTCAGATCCGTGATAAATTCGGATTTGATCGAGAAGTTTAAAATTAATTAAGTTTGTAGTAAGGGCTTTAGCCCTAATTATCAATTTCCGACCGAGGGAAAAATTAACTTTGAATTTTTGGTACGGGAATCTTCCCTTGATCCACCATACCAATTTAGGTCAAGCTATTATTAAGTGAGTCAGTTCAATTAAATTTTGGGGAAATCACTATGAATTCTATGATTCAAGCCTTCTATAATTGGTATCGCAATGCAATCAGACATCCCCAATATCGTTGGCTTGTCATTTTTGGGACCCTCATCTATTTATTAAGTCCCCTTGATGTTTCACCTGATTTAATCCCTATTTTAGGATGGCTTGATGATGGCTTGTTAATATCCTTATTGGTTAGTGAACTCTCCAGTTTATTTTGGGAATATAGTCAAAAACGTCAGAATGATCAAACTGTTGACGATAATTCCTCCCACGAAACCACCATCGATGTTGAGGTGATTCAGTAAAATATCTACTGATATCTAAAAATTTAGAAAACCTTAAGAGCTTAGGGTAGGCAAATACAATAGCTATCTTGAGTGATCATAATATCGTTGAACGCTTGCCCACCTTACAAAATCATCAAAATTGTCTCATCGTTTGAAAATTAAGAAATCATATCATTTTTTCAGCTTCTTGGTTTGATTCTTTAGTACCATTGTCAATGATATCTTAAACGTCGTTTGACTAGGAAAAAGGGTGAAAATATTAGTTGTTGGCAATGGAGGGCGCGAACACGCCTTAGCATGGAAACTGTTACAGTCTCCTCAAGTTAAACAGTGTTTTTGTGTTCCAGGGAATGGGGGAACCGCTTTACTCGAAAGATGTGAAAATATTCCGCTAGCGGTAGAGGACATCGATAATATTGTTAAAGTTGCCCTTGAAAACCAGATTGATCTCGTGGTAGTGGGGCCAGAAGTTCCCCTATCCTTAGGAATTAGCGATCGCCTCCAACAAGAAGGTATCCCTGTCTTTGGACCGACCCAACTGGGGGCAAAAATTGAGTCAAGCAAGTCTTGGGCTAAAACTCTGATGGCCGAAGCAGGTGTTCCCATCGCCCAAGGAGAAACTTTTACTGATGCAGCCGCAGCTAAAGATTATATTACTCAACAAGGAGTCCCCATTGTCGTTAAAGCTGATGGGTTAGCCGCCGGAAAAGGGGTAATTGTCGCTCAAACTATCCCAGAAGCCCATAATGCTGTTGATGACCTATTTCAAGTCGGATTTTCCCTGATCGTGGTAGAAGAATGTTTAATTGGGGAAGAAGTCTCTATATTAGCCCTAACTGACGGAATAACCGTTCGTTCTCTGTTACCCGCCCAGGACCACAAACGCATTGGAGAAGGGGATACAGGACCCAATACAGGGGGAATGGGGGCTTATTGTCCCGCACCCATAGCCACACCAGACTTATTGCAACGGGTCGATCAGGAAATCTTACAACCCACTGTAACCGCTTTACGCAACCGTGGCATAGACTATCGGGGGGTTTTGTATGCAGGGTTAATGGTATCGCCCCAAGGAGAACCCAAAGTATTAGAGTATAATTGTCGTTTTGGTGATCCTGAAACCCAGGCGGTGTTACCGTTGTTAGAAACTCCCTTAGATCAAGTGATTTTAGCTTGTGTTCAACAGCGTTTAGGAGAATTACCCCCCCTACGTTGGCAGTCAGGAACGGCTGTTTGCGTAGTAACAGCTTCTGCGGGGTATCCGGGGAAGTATGAGAAGGGGAAAGCTATTACAGGAATTCAGGAAGCTGAGACGATGGGAGTGACGGTGTTTCAAGCAGGAACCCAATTAGACGGCGATCGCTTGGTAACAGATGGGGGAAGAGTTTTGGGAGTAACGGCGATCGGACAAGATTTTGATGAAGCGATTACTAAAGTCTATCAAGGAGTTGATTGTATTGACTTTGAAGGACAATATTATCGCCGAGATATTGGACATCGGGCGCAATCTAGAAAAAGTTAAACTTAATCTAATCCTAACGCCAAGATTTTGCGCTACAGGGTAGGTGTAAAAATAACGGTTAAGAGAAAATTGGCTAAAAGTCTTATGGGTTTTAGCTTAGAGTTATTTGGCTACCGACAACCCCAAGCGCACCTTACACAGTGCGGGTTTCAGGGATTTCGACTAGTGTGCATTGAAAAATTATGCTACAGTAATGGGGGTGAAGCGCAACTGAACCTTGAAAACCCCATACTATATGCCTTCTAGGTTCCTGCTGTTTCAACTACTATTAATCCCTATGAGGGATTGAAACATTCCTGATGCGGCAACCAGGATATCAATGAAAATATGTTTCAACTACTATTAATCCCTATGAGGGATTGAAACGCATGGCTTGCGCGCCAAACACTTGCTACATTTCCGTTTCAACTACTATTAATCCCTATGAGGGATTGAAACCATCGAAAACCTGACTCCCTCCTGGCCATGTTGGTGTTTCAACTACTATTAATCCCTATGAGGGATTGAAACACCTAGATTTTGAAAACTGGATTGATATCTCAATTGTTTCAACTACTATTAATCCCTATGAGGGATTGAAACTGAGAAAAGGAAGTATAGGGCCTTGTGACTGTGACTAAAGTTTCAACTACTATTAATCCCTATGAGGGATTGAAACTTCTACCGTTCCCGATTGGTATTTTTTCGCATCCCTGTTTCAACTACTATTAATCCCTATGAGGGATTGAAACCTTGTCTTCTGCTTCAGTTCGTTTTCTAAACTCAGTTTCAACTACTATTAATCCCTATGAGGGATTGAAACCTCAAAGTGGGGTAGTAGTAAATAGGACTGTTGTAGAAACTGGTTTCAACTACTATTAATCCCTATGAGGGATTGAAACAGGCATAGTGACTTCAACTGGTTGAGGCGGGGGCACCTCGTTTCAACTACTATTAATCCCTATGAGGGATTGAAACGTCAGTGCCTACTTCTTTTCTGATAAAAATAGCCTCTGAAGTTTCAACTACTATTAATCCCTATGAGGGATTGAAACGCTAGAAAAGCGAGGGAACGGGGATTGAGTCCCGTTTCAACTACTATTAATCCCTATGAGGGATTGAAACGTCTTAATTAACAGCCATGGAAATCAACATCATGCGTTTCAACTACTATTAATCCCTATGAGGGATTGAAACCCCATTTAGCAAAAATAGAGCCTAGCCCCCCCGCGTTTCAACTACTATTAATCCCTATGAGGGATTGAAACGAAAAAGCCGATCCTGATCTGCCTAGCCCCCCCGCGTTTCAACTACTATTAATCCCTATGAGGGATTGAAACTGTACTATACTCTAGAACTCGCTCTAGGACTGGAGTTTCAACTACTATTAATCCCTATGAGGGATTGAAACATCATCCTGATTAGGATCAGAATCAGGATCAGGAATGTTTCAACTACTATTAATCCCTATGAGGGATTGAAACATTATCTAAGCCAAAATTAAAGTAATTTACTGCAAGTTTCAACTACTATTAATCCCTATGAGGGATTGAAACTTAGAAACAGCAATAGATCCTGATAAACTTCAAAGTTTCAACTACTATTAATCCCTATCTATTTTTAAGACTTGAAAGATGTGAGTACACAGTATCTCGTTGTTGATAGGGACGGTTAATAGATTGTATGGCGTTTTGTAAGGTTTTTACTTCCATACAAGTTCCCCCTTGCGCCCCTGCCATCGTGGTAATATGTTCTTCCATTAAAGTTCCTCCAATATCATTACAGCCCCATTGCAAGGCTTTTAATGCCCCATTTAGACCCAATTTAACCCAACTAGGTTGATGGTTAGGTATCCAATTTCCTAACATAATTCTGGCCACGGCGGTTAATAATAAATTATCTTCTAAAATGGGTTGATCTCTTCCGACTCTTTTTCGTAAGGGTTGGGGGGCTTCTTTTCCTACAAAAGGTAATAAAACAAACTCAGTAATTCTGGCGGGGTAATTGTTTTCAATGGCGGTTTTTTGAAGGTTTCTTAAATGAATTAAATGTTGTATTTGTTGTTGAGGGGTTTCAATATGACCTGATAACATTGTACTCGTCGTAGGAACTCCTAAACGATGGGCGGTACTCACAATTTCTAACCAAGTTTGTGTATTGATTTTTTCAGGACAAATAATACGCCTAACGTCATCATCTAAAATTTCGGCGGCGGTTCCTGGCATCGATCCTACCCCTCCATCTCGTAAAGCGATAATCACATCACTGTAGCTAATGCCGTCTTCTCTGGCAATAAATTGGACTTCTTGGGGGGAAAAAGCGTGTAAATGAAGTTGAGGGAATTCTTGTTTTAAAGTTTTTACTAATTTTAAATAATAATCTAGGGAAGTTCCCTTTAATTTAGCTTGGGGATGTAACCCTCCCTGCATACAAATTTCGGTGGCTTGTTTTTGGACGGCATCGGCAGCTTTTTCAATGATTTGCTCTATACTTAACCAAAATGCCCCTGCTTGTCCTTCATCCCGTCGAAAGGCGCAAAAATTACAATGTTGTTCGCAAATATTAGTAAAGTTTATATTACGATTGATAACGTAAGTAACAGTATCTCCTACTTGTTGCTGACGGAGTTCATCGGCTGTTTGACGAATAGTGGTAATAGCAGCTTCCTCCGTTTGAGTTAGCAATGTAATACCATCATTTTCTGATAAATCAATCCCTTTTTTCCCTTTTGCTAAGATAGTGTCTATGGGTTTTATTTGACTAAGCATCTTTATTTTTTTGCAGTTATCTCTATTAATTATAGTAACCGAAATGCTACTGGACTTTGACGTTAATCAATCATTTAAAAAATAAAAATTTTGAGTTGCATATAAATGTTTATGTGATTGCCACAATCAGATCTTATTGAAACATAATTATGGACATAGAAAAAGCTCGAAAAATCATTGATTTCGCAATAGGTAATAAACAATTAAGTAATCTTCAAGATCTTATTTTTATTGAATCATAGAATGGATTAACTTATACTGAAATTGCCCTCAAAGTTGGGTATGATGCTGACTATATCAGAGAAACAGGTTCTCAATTTTGGCAATTGTTGTCTGAATTGTTAGGAGAAAATATCACAAAGCGTAATTTTAAATCGGTGATAGGACGGCTGTATAGACAACAGCAAAATTTAGATACGGATGTTCCTAACAACAGAATTTCGCAAACAACACAGAGCAATAATGACCAACTTTCGAGCAGTACAAATCAGAAAAAGAATGCGCTAGTCGATTGGGAAGATGCTCCAGATAGTTCTTCTTTTTTGGGTCGAAAAGACGAAATTGTACACATTCAATCTTGGATTATTGATGATCGCTGTCGTCTGGTTGGTATCTTTGGCATTGGTGGAATTGGTAAAACTACCCTTGCTGTTAAACTCGCTCAATTGGCACAACACGACTTTGAATACGTGGTTTGGCGATCGCTACGGAATGCGCCACCGTTAGATGAACTATTAATTCATACCATTGAATTTGTTTCAGATCGTCGAGATACAGAACAGTGTTTGCCTTTAGAGACTGGGGGTCGTATTCGCCATTTAATGCAGTATTTCAAAAATCAGCGATGCTTACTAATTCTTGATAATGCTGAAGCCATTTTACAAAGTGGCGATCGCTGTGGTCGATATCGCTGTAGGTATGAAGATTATGGAGAATTTTTACGGCAAGTTGGGGAACAACGTCATCAAAGTTGTCTGTTACTTACCAGTCGGGAAAAACCCCACGAATATACTTATTTTGATGGGGAACAGTTACCAGTCCGTTCGCTGCAACTGACAGGACTTTCCGAGTCAACAGGTCAAGCAATTATTGAAAAAAAAGGCAATTTTTCCGCAACTCCCCAGATATGGCAACGGTTAGTCAATTTGTATGCAGGAAATCCATTAGCTCTCAAAATTGTTGCAGCCGCGATTCGAGAGCTTTTCGAGGGTCAGATTGAGGAATTTCTCGAAAATGCTATTTTTATCTTTGACGACATCACCCATTTGTTAGATGAGCAGTTTAATCGTTTATCACGTTTAGAGCAAAAGGTGATGTATTGGTTAGCCATTGAACGGGAACCAGTAAGCCTTGAAACGTTGCAAACCGATATTTTGCAGTCGCTTTCCAAACGAGAACTTTTTGAGAGTTTGAAATCATTGATTCGTCGTTCACTGATTCAAAAAACAGCTAAAGGGTTTACCCAGCAACCTGTGATAATGGAATATTTAATTGAAAAACTCAGAGAACAAGTCACTCAAGAAATTATCTCAGATACCCCTAATATTTTGGTGGATTATGCTTTACTGAAAACCCAAACCAAAGAATATATTCGCGCCTATCAGCAAAGGGTCGTCATTAAACCCATTACTGAGCAACTCTTAGAGTGTTGTGGCTCATTACTGGAGCTAGAAAACAAACTCCGAAAACTGGTGACCCTTCTTCGTGAGCAGTGGTCTGAGGATGCTGGCTATGCCACAGGAAATATCATCCATTTAGCGAAGCAACTAGAGATAGATTTGAGTGGCTACGATTTCTCGAATCTTCCGCTTCGCCAAGTCGATCTACAAATGACAATGCTCAAGAGGGCTAATTTACAAGGAGCTTCACTGAATGACGTTACATTTAGCGATAATTTAGACTATTTTTTTTCTATTGCCATTGATCCTCAAGGAAAACTAGTAGCAACTGGCGGCGCACAAGGAAAAATAACCCTTAGAGATTTTCCAAGTCTGAATATTCAATATCATTTATCCGGCCATGGCTCTTGGGTCAATCAGGTGGCATTCAGTCCTGATAGTCAAATTTTAGCTAGTGCCAGTCTTGAGGCTACTGTCAGAATTTGGGATCTATCGACACAAAACTGTATTGCCGTCCTCTGCGATCATACAGCTCCTGTTAGCTCAGTGACTTTCAGTCCTGATGGCCAAACCCTAGTCACCGGCGGTCATGATGGCTTAATCAAGTTTTGGGATGTTAAGCATTGGAATTGTTTCAAAACCATTGAGGAACCTACTGGGCAAGTAGGAGGAGTCGCTTTTAGTCCTGATGGTAATCTCTTAGCCTATGGCTCATTTGATGGTTATGGGGTACTGTATGATTTGCGAACTGAACAGCAAAGAAGAAGCAAAGACAGTCATGGTCATTTAATCTGGTTTACTGTGTTTCATCCTAATGGTAAAAGTTTTATTACCAGTAGCTGGGATCATAACCTTCGAGAATGGGATATCCACACCGGAGAGTGTCTCAAGATTTTTCGGGGACATACCAATCACGTGGCAGGAGTTGTTTGTAGCTCTGACGGAAAGCTTTTGGCTAGTGGTAGTCATGACCAAACTGTCAGAATCTGGAATCTTGACACTGGCGAATGTCTACAAGTGCTTCAAGGTCATCTTAGTGACGTTTGGGGCGTTGCTTTTAGTCCTGATCACCAAATTTTGGCTAGTGTGAGTATGGATCATAGTACGCGACTTTGGGAAGTAGAGACAGGGAAACCGCTTAAAGTTAGTCGAGGAAGTTACACAGCCCTTTGGTCTATTGCATTTAATGCGGATGGCACTCAATTAATCAGTGGTGGTGAAGACCGCAAGTTTCGGCTCTGGAATCTGGCCACTCAACAATGTGTCAACACTTGGTCAGCACATGACAATGAAATTACCTGTGTGAGATTTCATCCTCAAGGTAAAATCGTAGCCAGTGGCGGTGGCGATCGCACAATAAAATTATGGGATTTACAATCTGGTCGATGTCTTCATCAGCTAAAAGGACATCAAAATTGGGTCTGGTCAATTGCCTTTAGCCCTAATGGTCAATTTTTAGCCAGTGCGGGTCGAGATAAACTGGTTTATATTCGGGATGCGAAGACAGGGGAACTTTTGCAGATTTTGGAGGAAAACATTAAAGTTTTTAATTGGTCTGTTGCCTTTAACCACAATAGTCAAATCCTCGCAAGTGGTAACTACGATTGTCTGATTAACCTATGGAATACGACAACGTGGGAAAAAAGCCAAACCTTAGTCGGTCATGAAAGTTATATTAATGCGGTTTCCTTTAACCCGAAAAATAACTTATTAGTAAGTGGAGGATTCGATTGTTCTGTCCGACTTTGGGATACGGAAATGGGTGAATGTATCAAAGTTTTGAGAGAGCATCAAGATATGATTTGGTCGATTGATTTTAATCCTAGTGGCGATTTGGTGGCTAGTGCTAGTTTTGATCAAACGATTAAAATTTGGGATGTCAGAACCGGAGACTGTCTTCATACTTTATCTGGACATAAAGGATTTGTTTTTTCTGTTAGCTTTCATCCTCGAGAAAATGTCATCGCCAGTGGTAGCCGTGATGGAACTATTCGACTTTGGGATATTAATTCCGGTGAATGTTTATCGATTTTACAACCACCGCAAATTTATGAAGAATTGAATATTAAAGGTGTTCAAGGTTTGAGTCCAATGGAACGAGAAATGCTGTTATCTCTTGGTGCAGTAGAAGATTAAGTTGATTCAAATTTGAATTAGAAAAAGTAACATTTATAATACAAAAACCCACAAAAACCCACAATCAACTCCCCACATTTTCTCTATTTTTTTTCTCTCTCGTCTCTATTATAAATTAAGCATCACTACAAAAAAAGTTCATTAGAGGGAAAACCCATGACTACTACACGATATCTTACTAATGGCTCTGACTCTTTCGCCGCTTTTAAAAATAAAGGAATTGGTAATCGAAGATGGGATAATTGGAGGATTTATGGTTTTGATGGGAGTGATTGGATTTATGGTGGTAACAAAGGAGACACAATCTTTGGGGGAAATGGGGGTGATTACCTATATGGTCGAGGCGGTGGTGACTATCTATACGGCGATGCTGGTAATGATGTGATTAGCGGAGGCAATGGCAATGATTATATTAATGGTGGCCGCGATGATGATAGGTTATTTGGTGGTGATGGAAATGATACAGTAGATGGATTTAGTGGAAATGATGCTGTATATGGTGGTGATGGGAATGATTGGGTATATGGCAATAGTGGAAATGATCGATTATATGGCAATTTCGGAGATGATAGACTTTATGGGGGTGATGGAGAAGATGAGCTTTACGGTGGTCGGGACTCTGATATTTTAGATGGTGGTTACGAGAATGATACTCTTACAGGCTTCGGTTTTTCCGATGGATTTTCTCTGATTGAAAATGATATTTTAACTGGAGGTCTAGGAGCCGATCTTTTTGTATTAGGTGATAACAGTGGTATTCATTATAATAATCATTCAAGATCTATAATTACAGATTTCAGATGGTACGAAGGTGATAAAATGCAAGTATTTGGTCGAGAATCTGACTATACACTTGAACGAGCTTCGAGTCATGGATTAAGTTATGGATTAGATACGTACGATGATTTTCTTCTCATTTACAGAGGTTTGGGCGCAGGCTCAGATGGTCTACCTCGCGGCGGCAATATTATAACTGTTTTTCAAGATCAGCTTGATGTAATACTTGGCGTAGATTTTAATTTTATATAAAACGACACCTGGTTCAAATTAAAGTAGGGTGGCATTAGTTTTATGTCGAAATTGTTGGAAATATCTAAGTGAAAAAGTTGAATAGACAGGAAATAGCATTATGGCAATAATTAATGGAGATGAGTTTAACAATTTTCTTGGCGGAACTTCAGTTGCTGATGTGATTAATGGCGGTGGTGGAAATGATACAGTAAGAGGAAGAGATGGAAATGACACTATTCGCGGCGGAAATGGTAATGACCAACTTTATGGTCAGGGTGGCAATGACCGACTTGATGGTAACAATGGCAATGACTTTCTGTCCGGCAGTATTGGTAATGATCAGATCTATGGTGGTAACGGTAATGATCAGATCTATGGTGGTACTGGCAACGACTGGATTGATGGGGGTGGGGGCGTTGACACCATGGATGGTGGTGTAGGAGGATTTGACACCCTTGATGTGCGTTGGTGGAATAGTGCCTATGTGTTAAATATGGTTACAGGTGTCACCAACTTTACAGGAGAAACCGCCACCAATTTTGAGCGAGTGTACACCGGTGGTGGCAATGACAGTATTACTGGTACTGCTGGCAATGACTATATTTATACAGGTTCAGGAAATGACACTATTCGCGGTGGTGATGGGAACGACCGACTCTATGGTCAGGGTGGCAATGACCGTATTTACGGTGATAATGGCAATGATTCTCTTTATGGTAGTAGCGGCAGTGACTGGATGTATGGTGGGAATAACAACGACTATCTTTCTGGTAGCAGTGGTAACGACTACCTCTATGGTCAAGGCGGCAATGACCGTATTTACGGCAGTAGTGGCAACGACTGGATTGATGGTGGTTGGGGCGTTGACACCATGGATGGTGGTGCGGGAGGATTTGACACCCTTGATGTACGCTTCTTTAATAATGCCTATGTGTTGAATATGGTTACTGGGGTGACAAACTTTACGGGAGAAATAGCCACTAACTTTGAACGGGTGTATACCGGTGGAGGAAATGACAGTATCATTGGTACTGCTGATGATAACTGGATTTACACAGGCAATGGTAATGATACTATTAGCGGCGGTGTAGGTCATGATCGACTCTATGGTCAGGATGGCAATGACTTTCTGTACGCCAGTATTGGCAATGACACTATCTATGGAGGTAACGGCAACGACTACCTTTATGGTCAGGTTGACAATGACCGACTTTATGGTCAGAGTGGCAATGATCGTATTTACGGTGGTTCAGGAATTGATTCTCTGTACGGTGGTAGCGGCAATGACTCGATGTATGGGGGGAATAACAACGACTATCTTTCTGGTAGCAGCGGTGATGACTACCTTTATGGTCAGGGTGGCAATGATCGTATCTATGGTGGTTCAGGAATTGATGATCTTTATGGAGGTGCAGGAGACGATACCTTATCGGGAGGTGATGCGATTAATCAGTATGGTAATGTGACTGGAAATGCTGCAACAGGTGGTTCAGGTAATGATATCTTTATTTTCGATGCACCTACAGGAACAGGATACACTTTAGTCAGAGATTTTGATTGGCTGTTTGACGAAATACACATCGATGCGTCTGTATATGGGATAAGTTCTTTAAGTTCAGTTACCTTCGATGTTTATGGTTATAATAATGGCCTAGAAACTGGATACCTTAGAGTAGATGGGGATATTATTGGAAGTGTTCAAGAAACCCGTGCTGGTTTTAGTCCTAGTCTTGATGTGGTATTAGTCTAACCTGAGACAAAGTTAAAACGAGCTTTTAGACACTTGTGTCCAAAACATAGAATCTCTTGAAATTCTCCTTATCAAGGGGAATTTTTATGTATCTTTCCTTGTATTAGGGAGTCTATAAAAACATAGTGGAAATCTTACTAATCAACCACTATAATGATAAAAAAAGAAACGAAATTTTTTAGTTAAAAGAATTCAGCAAATAATCTTATATCAAAATTTTAAGAGTTGTCAAAAGTTAAAAAATGTTAGTTATCCCCCTGGACAAATTAAGATAAAACTCTGTACTTCGCAAGTATTAGAACTACTATATATGAACATTAAACAAAAATTTGACCAATATCCTCCTGATATGCAGCAATGGATGATTCAACAGGAGAAAACTAAATTAACTCGTATTGAACAAGCACTAACAAAAGGGAAAAAAGTTTATGATCAATTAAAAGATGAAAATCGAGGTAAATGGTTAAAAGAAACAATTCAGTTGCTAGAAAAGTATTTAACCCTTCTTCCACAACGAAATTGCATTTTAGCCGACGTTTCTGATGACTATATTTTGCAAGTATGGGAAAAGCTAGAAAGTGATTCTAGTTTACGGGAATTAATTTCCCAAGTGGAAACACGATATGAAGAATTACTCAAAATTCAATTTTAATCAGGTTTATTTAAACGTAATTGTTTGAGTAAACTATAGACAAGAGGAGAGAGGACAACCCCCATCGCTAAGACAAAAATTAACCCACTAAAAAGCGCATAAAGTGAGGCGAAAAACTTGGCACTATTGGTTGATAAGGGACTGACAGGACCCATCCCACTGAGGATCATAGATGCTTCTACCATTGAATCAATCCAACTCAAATGAGCGGTCCAATGATAGCCAAGAATACCAACAAAAAGACCGAGTAAGATAAAAAGAGTAGATAGACTCAGATAAGTCACAAAATCACGAATAAACGTGTTTTCTGAGTGACTTTTTTGCTTCAAGAGTGATTCTACCTGCTTCCAGTCTTCCATGGATTTTGATGAGGGCTGTTGTTTTGAAAATAGATGGACATTAGCCGAATTTCTTGTAAATTCTTGTTTGGTTATTGTCATGCTCTTCAATTGTTGTCCCATCTTTACCCTTTATAGTAAACATTCAACCCTAATAATAAACCCCCAAATCGGATTAGCCTAGTGGGGGGATGGAGAAATGTTACAAATTAGAAACATTAAAATTTTTGTAACAATTAATACAGTTAATCAACAAAAAAAATGCTGCCAGTCAAATTACTTATTTTAAACATTTTCAAAAGCCCATTTTTCGATAGTTAATTAATACCAAAGATCAAAGATGCTCCCGATTAAAGTTATCTTCTTTGTTTGAGTTGCTAACATGGGGATTAAAAGAGCATTTGTCTTCATCCCCAATTTAAACCCCCTTCATGGGTAATATTGATTCTTAACCTTCGGTTGTTTACTGAAACTTTTCTATCAGATGATCCCCCACCCGTAACGCATTAGCAATAATAGTTAAAGCAGGAGGAACCCCCGAACTTGATGGAAAGAAACTACTATCAACAACATAAAGATTTTCGAGATCATGGGTGCGACAGTTAAGATCAAGGACAGACGTTTTGGGATCTTCTCCAAAGCGACAGGTTCCGCATTGGTTAGCAACAGATTGGATCGGAACTTCTCCACGGGGATAAACAGCTAGTTTCTCAAAAACAGAACTTCCTAGCTTATTTTCTCCCTTTTTCAATACATCTATCCAACGATAAATCAGGCGATCATGTGCCTCAATATTGTTAGGGGTGTATTCTACATACAGTTTGTCCCCTTTTACTCTAACCCGATTATTGGGGTCAGGTAAAGTTTCTGTATACATCCACCAACCAATAGACCGTTTTGCTAACTGCTTCAGTCCAAAACCAGGCATTCCCTTGGCCAAAACCGATAAAATAGGCGGAGACTCCGCGAAAATAATATCTTGGAGGAGTCCTCCTGTATTCTCAATATGACCCATTGGGTAAGGGAAATTTTCATCTCCCCAATAAAAATCATTGACACTTACCGTCTTGAGGAATTGACCAGAATTAGACTTAACACTGAGTTCCACCATCGCGGTTTGATGATGCTTCATGAAATTACGTCCTAGTTGGTCGGAACTGTTTCCCAACCCGTTAGGATGTTTATGGTTAGCAGATTTGAGTAATAAGGCCGCGGAATTAATCGCACCACAGGCTAAAACGATGATATCACCGAAAAATAGATAAGATTGACCATTTATTTCTGCTTCTACTGCCCTAACTGCTTCTCCAGAGGAATTAGTGAGTAAACAAACCGCTTTTGCTGAAGTTTTTAAGGTAACATTGTCATGTTTTAAAGCCGGAACAATGCCAAATACTTCCGAGTCACCCGTGGGGTCATCTTCAGATCGGGTGAGACTCAAAGGTAAAGTGGTAGGATGTAACCCTTGTTGGGCGATCGCATCAACGATTTTTTGGATCTGAGGTTCATTTTCCACCGCAGGTAAAGGATAATCAGCACTACGATGGGGTTCGGTGGGATCATCTCCGCTTTTCCCATGAACCATGTACAGTTTTTCTGCTTCAGTATAATAGGGTTCAAAGTCGCTGTATTTTAATCCCCATGCGGGTGAAATTCCTTCTTGATGTTCGACTTCTTCAAAGTCTTTTTCCCGCATTCTAACTAATGCTGCACTGTAAATTTTCGTATTCCCACCAACAGCATAATTAATCTGAGGAGAAAATATTTCTCCATCCTTATCATACCAGCGTTCGGGGGCGCGATAACGTTCTTTTTTAAAGACATCAACATTCGCCCTATTTTGTTCTTCTAGGGGCATAAAATCCCCCCGTTCTAGGATTAAAATTTTCTTACCGGTGGGGGCTAATTTATTAGCAATAGTTCCTCCTCCTGCCCCCGTCCCAATAATAATTACGTCATAATGTTGATCATCAATAATCATAATTGCTTCTACCTAATATAATCATTGCTTAAGGTTAACTTGGGTAGGGATCAATAGTTTTATAATCCCTACGGAAGTCATTAAATACTATTGCCAAAGGTACAGTAATACAAATAAAACAATCCAAATGACATCAACAAAATGCCAGAATAAGGAGGTGGCAGTTACCCCAAAATGTCCCTCATCATAGTTTCCTGGGAAAAAGGATCTACCTAACATAATGCCTTGTAATAGAATCCCCGTAAAAACGTGCAACCCATGAAATCCAGTTAATAGATAAAACATTCCCCCAAAGACCCCAGAGGTAAAGCCAAATTCGAGACCATTCCATTCGATCGCCTGTCCAATCAAAAAATAGGTTCCCATGCCCATCGTTAAAAATAGAAAGAGTCTAAACCCCCATAATTGTCTCTTTTCTAGATATTGTTCGGCGATATAAATAACGAAACTACTAGAGACTAAAACCACCGTATTAATCGCGGGTTCTTTAATTTCGAGTCCCGTTACTCCCGCCGGTAGCCAGTCAATAGTAGTAGTTTTGTAAACAATATAACCCGCAAAAAAACTCAAGAAAATGATACTTTCTGAGAGAAGAAACACCACAAAAGCAAATAAACTATTCCCCTCTGCATCATGTTCATGTTCTCCAATTGCACCGTGTAACTGTTGTGATGAAATTGAACTATCCATTTTATCCTCCAAATTTTTAGATGAGGTCTAATGAGTCAATAGCCAACACTTAAAAAGTATCAACTATCAACGATTAACTATCAACTACTCGTTATGTCCTAATACCCCTTCAAGGTTGCTAACCAACGGTTCTGACTTCCCATAACTATAGGGTTCGGAAATAACCACCGGAAGATCTTCAAAATTTTCCACAGAAGGAGGCGAAGAAATTAACCACTCTAACCCAATAGCCCGCCAGGGGTTACTGGTAGCTAATGGCCCTTGTATCCAAGAACTCACCATATTGACGATAAAGGGCAAGGTAGACATTCCTAGCAAAAATGCGCCAAAACTCGCCACCACGTTCCAAAAAGTGTATTCAGGGTCATAAGAAGCCACCCGACGCAACATTCCTTGTAATCCTAACGGGTGCATGGGTAAAAAGTTCAAATTGGTTCCAATAAACGCTAACCAAAAGTGAACCTGTCCCCAACTTTCGTAATACATCCGTCCGGTCATTTTAGGGAACCAATGATAAATGGCGGCAAACATTCCCATGGTGACGGTTCCATAGAGAACGTAATGGAAATGTCCCACCACAAAATAGGTGTTATTGACATGAATATCCACGGGAACGGCTGATAACATGATGCCCGTTACCCCCGCAAAAATAAACATGACTAACCCCCCCATGGCAAATAACATGGGGGTATTGAGACGCAATTTACCGCCCCATATCGTGGCTACCCAAGCAAACACTTTAATTCCGGTGGGAACCGAGACACACATGGTAGATAACATAAACACCATTCGCATCCAACCAGGAGTACCACTGGCATACATGTGGTGTACCCACACCAAACCACTCACCCCCGCAATTAATAACGAAGAGATGGCAACAATTTTGTAACCAAATAGGGGTTTACGAGAATAAACGGGAAAAATTTCCGAGAAAATCCCAAAAATAGGCAGGATAATGACGTAGACTGCCGGATGAGAATAGAACCAGAAAAAGTGTTGGAATAAAATCGGGTTTCCCCCTCTAGAGGGGTCAAAAAAGCTGGTTCCCACAGTGACATCAAACAGTAACATCACTGCCCCTGCGGTAAGGGCAGGAAGTCCAAATAATTGAATGATTTGCGCGCTAAAAACCGCCCAAACAAAAATAGGCATCCGAAAAAAGGTCATGCCAGGGGCGCGCATTTTAACCACCGTGGTGACGAAATTGACCGCCCCCATAATGGAGGACACCCCAGAAATAGCTACGGCTAACAACCAAAGAACTTGCCCCGTTATCAACTGTCCCGTGGGATTTTGCACACTTACCGGCGGATATGACCACCATCCGGCTTGTGCCGACCCGCTAGGGACAAAAAAGCTGGCTATCATAAAAATTCCCACCACTGGAACCATCCAAAAGGCGGCTGCATTGAGGCGAGGAAACGCCATGTCTTTGGCCCCAATCATAATGGGAACCAAATAGTTAGCTAATCCCACTAATGAGGGAAATGTCCACAAAAATAGCATAATGGTGCCGTGCATGGTGAACATTCCGTTATAAAAGGTGCGATCGACTAAATCCGCTTCAGGGGTAATTAATTCTCCCCGAATGACCATGGCAAAAATGCCACCCACGAGGAAGAAAATAAAAGAAGTCACGAGATATTGAATCCCAATGACTTTATGATCCGTACTAAAGCTAAAATATCGTCGCCAATTCCTGGCCGATAGGTCTTGATAGCTTTCTGTGATAATGTTTTTTTGTTGAGTTTGACTGTCTGTCATGGATTTTTGCCTTACATCGAATTCGGCTAATGATGAAGGATTAAGGTTTTTTACAAAGATTGATAAGGAGAGTGGGGAGACAAGGAGGACAAGGGAGAAACGTTGACTCTGAATCCTGAACTCGGAACTTACATTTTTTTACGTGGGATAATTAACTACTGGGGGTTCTGCGGGAACAATAGTCGGCCAACCCGTTTTAAAGGCTTTTTCGCTTTGTTTGGCATATTCTGAAGCGGCCACATTATTAGCAGGAGACGGTTTACGTTTAGCGGCTTCGGATAACCATTTTTGGTAAGCTTCGGGGGACTCTACCACGACATCCGTTTGCATGGTGGCAAAATAGGTTCCACTAAATTGAGAGTCTCTGAGGCGATATGTTCCTTCTTTAATGGGGGTAAATTCAAAGTTGGTGGTTTCGTTGGGAACAATGTCTTGTTTAACGCGAAAAGCTGGAATATATAAGCCATGTAGCACATCTTCGGACTTTAAAGCTAAGCGAACTCTCTGATTCGCCGGAAGATGTAATTCTGTACTGGTGACATTGTTTTCAGGATACCGAAACACCCAAGACCACTGTTTGGCCAACACTTCAATTGCTTCATTGGGTTCATCTGGGGTAACAGTAGCGGTTTTACCTGACATCATGGGTAAGGGACTCACCTCTGTTGCACCCCGAATGGCCATTTGATCGTAAATGTAATAGCTATATCCGGCTAACCAAAAAACCAACAGAATAGGAATAGCTGTCCAAACAATTTCAAGGGCGATATTCCCTTCAATATGAGGGCCATCACTATAATCATATTTAGCTGCCCGTTGAAACACCACAGCGTAAATCATGACCCCAGTAATGCCTAGGAAAATAAAGGTTCCTAGAGTCACTAAAAAGGCGAATAATTTGTCAATTAAAAGAGATTCTGCCGACGCTTGGGGGGGAAACCAAGAATAAGAAACTTGTCCCATCCAAAGGCTAACCGCAGTTAGGGCGATCGCATAAGCAACCAAAAATAAAATATTACGCAATTTCATAATTAAGTCCCAGAACAATAACAGTAATGGCGATTCGTAAGGGGTTTACTCGAAAATATCTGACGGTTGACTGTCAACTTCTGACATCAATAACTGAGATTCTTGTCCTGATTCCAACAATTGATCCGCCGTATTATGAACCCCGAATTCTGCGGCAATTTGCGCCCCTAATGTGCCATGAATAAACAACAAAAATAACATAAAGAAACCCACTCCCAAATAACTCCATTGCACTTGAAGGGTTCTTTCTTTTCGCCACAAAAATCTTTGAAACCCTCTCCAGATAGTCATTCCTACCATAAAGGCGAGGAGAAAAACACCCCCAACCCCATGCCATAACATGGTGGTCATTGCATCCATCCCCCAGGCACTTTTAACATCTGTAATGGGGTTGGCCAGCATCATTTCGTAAAATCCGGCAGCTACTGTAAATACCGTAACAATCGAAGCAGCTAAGAGGTTATACCAGCCCACATCAAAGAAATTACTACGAATAGCGGGAATAGCAAAGAATTTAAACACGGGTTTTTGGAACCCAAACATCGCCCCTAGGGTGTCAAAGACAATGGCAATGATAAATAAACCCAAGGTTAAATGAACTAAGTTAGGATGAATGGGAATCGCATAAGGTAGTCCATTCGCTCCTAAATCGGCTTTTAATGTATTAATAACTTCCGGATTCATTATTGTAAAATTCCCTCCTTAATGGCTTCAACAACAGGGACGGTATGGAGTCCATATACCCACACTAATTCGTCTCCGAGATACACTTGAACGCCAACAATTGCCACTAAAACTACTCCTAATCCTAGATAGGGAATAGGAAGTTTTTCTGGGTTTTTTGAGCGAATTACATAACGCCACCCCGTAATTCCCGCAATAATTCCTGATAATGACCAACCAATCAATGTATGAAGATGTAAAACTGGTTCTACCGCTTCATAAGGTTGGGCTAATCCCGCCTCATATTGACCAAAAATAATGGCAACAAAGATAGAAGCGGTGGCAATTAACATATTCCACCAACTTACTTCATATAAACGAGGATTACGAGTGAAATAACCAATCACATCGCATAAAAAAGCAAACAAAACCATTGCAATCACGAAATGTACAACGATGGGATGAATGGTATCGGGATAGGGCAAATTATGGTCATTCAAAGGTGGAAGATAGTTAAACATATTTTCTCTACTTGGCAGATCTTCACCTGTCAGTACATTTCTTAAGTCTTTGGTAACAAATATTATGAGATTGATCAAAAAATATTTGTATATTTTATGACTTTTTAATTAATTAAGAAGTAACTGTATATCTTGCAACTTTTTAATATTTATTTAAGATAAAAACGGCAGTTTTATATTTGAATGATCTGACGTTTTTCTATTTTTATGAATAACTATTTTTGGCATAAGAAAAACTTCAAAAAATTTTATGATTAAAACTAGATAAATAAGCTATAATTGCAAAAATATTTAAAAAAATAAATCATTGATCTGTTATGGAAGCAACAGTCATCAAAATCCACTCTATCGAAGAGTATTTACAGCAAGAAGAACAAGCAGAGTTTAAAAGCGAGTATATCGACGGGCAAATTGTTTCCATGACAGGTGGAACAACAAATCATAATCAAATCGTAGGCAATATCTATGCTGAATTAAATTTTGCCTTTAACAAACTAGATTATCGTGTTTATATGGGAGATGTGAGACTTTGGATACCAGAGAAACGAATTTTCACCTATCCAGATATCATGGTAATTCAAGCAAACCCTATATATTATGAAAATCGCAAAGATACAATTATTAACCCCAGTTTAATTATTGAAGTCTTATCCCCATCAACCCAAAATTATGATAAAGAAGGCAAATTTGCTGCTTATCGAACCATCAAGACTTTTCAAGAATATATATTAATTAGTCAAACGCAAATCTACGGCGCAAAATTTGTGAAAACAGGGGAGAAAAAATGGTTATTTCAAGAGTATTACCAAGAAGATCAACAAATTGACTTAGAAATAAATAACATTAGTTTAAGTTTTGCTGATATTTATCACAAAGTTGCTCTATGAATTATTATCTGAGTATTTCAACTTATATCATCTAATTCTTTATTTTAAATATCAATAAATCTTGACAATTTTCACAAAAATTGAGTAAAGACGACTCAGAATATTTGGGAATCAAGCAGTTTTGTAACCATCAAACAGTATTAATATATACTTTAAAATCTATTCAAATAAATTACGCTATTAGATAAAGACAACCATAACCTTTAAGGACTCTCCTAAAAATCACCTCAACGAAATGTTTGACTTTCAATACATCTAAGAATTTTCAATAATTTAAAGATGTATTAGTTTTGTTTGAGTATCAGTATTTCTAAAGTTTTCCAGACCAATCCAACAAAGAGACAAAAACTTATGGTTAATCAACAACATAATAAGACTGACCTTCATCATGTCGTGATTATTGGTGGTGGTTTTGGAGGACTTTATGCCGCCCAAAAACTAGCAAATGCCCCCGTGAAAGTCACCTTAATTGATAAACGTAACTTTCACGTTTTTCAGCCGTTACTGTATCAAGTCGCCACCGGAGGATTATCCCCGGCTGATATTTCTTCTCCCTTACGCGCTCTGTTGAGTAAGAGTAAAAATACAGAAGTATTAATGGGAGAGGTATTTGCCATTGATCCCGAAAGACAAACGGTGAAACTCCGTTATGGAGAAATCGAATATGATACCCTGATTGTAGCCACAGGCGTTACCCATCAATACTTTGGCAATGACTGGGAAGGAAAAGCCCCTGGATTAAAAACCATTGAAAACGCTCTAGAAATCCGTCGTCGGGTCTTTATTGCCTTTGAATCAGCCGAAAAAGAACCCAACCCTGAAAGAAGAAAAGACTGGTTAACCTTTGTCTTAGTCGGTGGGGGATCTGCTGGAGTAGAATTAGCCGGAGCCTTAGCCGAATTATCCCACGGAACCTTAAAAGAGGATTTCCGTAACATTGATACCTCTCAAGCCGAAATCATTCTCTTACAAAGTCCTCAATACATTTTACCCGCCTATCCTCCCCACCTCTCCGTTAAAGCGCAGAAATCCTTAGAAAAACTCGGAGTAACGGTCAAAACTGGCGTGAGAGTCACCGACATCAAAGGCCAGGTAATCACCTACCGTCAGGGTGAAACCATTGAGCAAATTCGCGCTCGCACCGTTCTCTGGACAGCAGGAATGAAAGCCTCTGCGATGGCGAATACCCTAGCTGACTGTGCTGAGGTGAAACTCGATAAAGCCGGACGCGTTATGGTTGAACCCAACTTTAACTTATCTAAGTACCCCAATATCTTTGTTATTGGAGATTTAGCCCATTATCCTGATGGAAAAGGAGGAATTTTACCGGGTATTGCTCCTGTTGCCATGCAAGAAGGAGAATATGTAGCCCGTTTTATCCGCAATGGTCTCCAAAGCCGTCCTTTATCTCCTTTCAAATATACCGACTGGGGAAACCTAGCGGTAATTGGAAAACATCAAGCCGTTGTTGATATGGGTTGGTTAAAATTATCGGGTTTCTTTGCGTGGTTTGTCTGGTTATTTATTCATGTCTTCTACTTACTCGAATTTGACAATAAGTTAATTGTGATGATTCAGTGGGCTTGGAGTTATTTCACCGATAGCAAAGGTGCGCGTTTAATCACCACCCCAGGAAAAAATCCTGAAATCAAGCTTGAAGATGATCACGAAACGATTATTTACCAAGCATCTGTAGAAGCTCCCCATACGGTAGAAGTTAGCTAACTTGATTCAAACTTATCCCTAATGATGGCTGAGGGAGCCATAGTAATAGATAGGGGTATAATTAACTATGCCCCTATCACTGGTAAATAGCTCGATTATTTCTGCCGATGACACAGAATCAGTGATTGAGACTGGAAAAACCATGAGTTCTTGCCGTGTCTACTATTTTTGTCCTGTGCAAATGCTCTTGATTTTTTGAGAAGGTTAAACAGAAACGATTAAAATGGATTAATAGTTCCAAAGCAAGCAGAATTAATATATTGTGGAGATCACTTTTTTAGGAACCAGTTCTGGTGTACCGACACGATCGCGGAATGTATCAAGTGTTGCCCTACGTCTTCCCCAACGAGCAGAAGTTTGGCTGTTTGATTGTGGGGAAGGAACCCAACACCAACTGTTGCGTAGTGATCTCAAAATTTCCCAAATCACCCGAATTTTCATTACCCATATGCACGGCGATCACATCTATGGGTTAATGGGATTATTAGCCAGTTGTGGATTAGCAGGAAATGCCCAAGATATCGAGATTTATGGGCCACCAGACCTAATAGACTACTTAAAGGCGTGTACTAAATATTCCCAGATAAAACTCTCCCATCGAGTACGGGTTTATGGGGTACGTCCTGGTATGGTATACGAAGATGATCAATTTATTGTTCGTTGTGGGTTACTCAAACATCGTATTCCTGCCTATGGTTATCGTATCGAAGAAAAAGATCGTCCGGGTCGCTTTGATATAGAAAAAGCAACCGCACTAGGAATTCCTCCAGGGCCAATTTATGGACAACTTAAACGGGGGGAAGTGGTAACCTTACCCGATGGTCGTCGTATTCGAGGACAAGACTTATGTGGAGAAAAAGAAACAGGTCGTAAAGTGGTTTATTGTACTGATACAGTCTTTTGTGATGGAGCCGTAGAATTAGCCCAAGATGGAGATGTCTTAATCCATGAAGCAACATTTGCCCACCAAGATGCTCAATTAGCCTTTGATCGCCTCCATTCTACCTCAACCATGGCCGCACAAGTAGCCCTAATGGCTGGTGTTAAACAATTAATTATGACTCATTTTAGTCCCCGTTATGCCCCTGGAAATGTCTTACAATTGGATGATTTATTAACAGAAGCTAGAGCAATTTTTTCTAATACGATTCTTGCCCGTGATTTTATGACCTACGAAGTACCCAGACGGAAAGTGCCTCAAAAAGTATTGGAGAAAGTTCAGTAGCTAAAAAACAAAAAAGTAACAGCTTAATTAATAATATAAACTATTATAAAATCATGATTAGATGATGGCATAGAGAAACTAATTAGATACAATAGTAGGGGTATTAAGGTTTAGAAATCCCTCGGTAAGTTGGGGGAAGACACAAAAATCAAACTCAACTAAAGTGGAACTTAAACAAGTAATTATTGCTCACAAAGCCGCAGATGCCCAGAGTAAATCTTGGGCGCAAACTTGTGCTAGACAACTAGAAACTCGTAACTGTAAAGTCTTGATGGGACCTAGTGGCATTAAAGATAATCCTTATCCTGTGTTTCTGTCTTCTGTTACTGAGAAGATCGATTTAGCTATTATTTTAGGGGGAGATGGAACCATATTAGCCGCAGCACGACAATTAGCCCCAGAAAATATCCCAATCTTGGCCGTAAATGTAGGGGGACATTTGGGATTTCTTACTGAACCCTTTGAGTTATTTCAAGATACAGAAAAAGTTTGGGATCGTCTGTTAGGCGATCGCTATGCAGTACAACAACGCATGATGTTAGAAGCCCGTTTATTTGAAGGGGATAAGACTAACCCCACCCCCACGAGTGAACGGTTTTATAGTCTCAATGAAATGTGTATCAAACCGGCGAGTATTGATCGAATGCCCACGGCAATTTTAGAAATGGAACTCGATGGAGAAGTAGTCGATCAATATCAAGGAGATGGGTTATTGGTAGCAACTCCCACAGGATCAACCTGTTATACGGCATCAGCCAATGGCCCGATTGTTCATCCAGGAATGGATGCGATCGCGGTGACTCCTATTTGTCCCCTAAGTCTGGCGAGTCGTCCCATTATTATCCCCCCTCGGTCTGTCGTAGATATTTGGTCTTTGGGGGACTTTGAATTAAATACTAAGTTGTGGACGGATGGGTCTTTAGCTACGTCTATTTGGCCAGGACAATGGGTTAGAGTCCATATGGCTGATTGTGTGGCTAAATTTATTATCCTTCAAGAGAATTATTCTTTTTATCAAACCTTACGAGAAAAATTACAATGGGCTGGCACAAGAATTCACTACAATAACAACCATCGAGGATAAGAAATTAGAATGTATTGCTCAGTTGTTCGATTTTTAACCAAGGCAAAGCATTTCAGCCCCAGAAAAATCACCGTGTAAGACTAAAACAGCAAATATTTTTCTCATAGGGTTTTTTTATGGTACCTGTAACGATCCGACCTGAAAGATTGAACGAAACTAAACAAGTTTGTTCACTTGATTGTGGATTAGCTATCGAGATATTATTAGTTGCGTTAGGTAACAATACATAATCCCTAATTTGTGGATGTCTGGTGTGTAGGAGGTTTTTTTTAAACCGTATATGCCTAGGAAATTGATATTTGTCTTCCTCACAACCTAGAATTTGCCATTCGTCCATTTTTTTAATCCTCTCACTTGTACCGAAGAAGTAATTGTCAATTGTTAATTGTTAATTGTCTGTTAATTTTTCATGGTTGAACAAGACTCGATTCCTCACTACAAACCTTGAAAAAATCATTTGTCTCTTACAAGTATTATTACTTAAAATAATTGTCTTGATTTCATGACATAAATCTAATTTTAAAGATAAAAATAAAATTTTTCAAGAATTTCTGTATTTATTGTTACATTTAAACGTCATGATTGTCAGATAGTTATGAAATTTTAACAAAGTGGGGATCATAACAATCGTAGATCTTGCATTTTCTTAACAAAAGCAAGTCAACTTAAAGATCCTTATACTGGGAAGTAGAAAAGACTGAAAAGAGGGAAGGAAAGCAATACGATGACTCCCAAGCCTGAAATTATGACATCCGTTGAACAACTGGGCTATCGTGTAACGGTTGGAGATGTGGCAACTCAAGCTGGACTTGAGCTTAATTTAGCACAACAGGGACTACTCGCTTTAGCGTCTGATGCAGGGGGACATTTACAAGTAGCAGATTCAGGGGAAATTATCTATCTTTTTCCCCAAAATTTTCGGACAATTCTTCGCAATAAATACTGGAAACTTCGCCTTAGAGAAACCTGGGAAAAAGTCTGGAATGTTCTTTTCTATTTAATCCGGATTTCTTTTGGAGTAATTCTCATTGCTTCTATCATTTTAATGATGATTACTATTGCTGTTATTGTAATTGCGATTAGTTCTAGTCGTGAAGGGGAGAGAGACTCTCAAGATAGTAGAGGTCGAGGTTACGGAGGTGGGTTCATTTTTTTCCCAAACTTCTCTGATTTGTTTTGGATTTTTTATCCAAATTATAATTACAATCGATACCAAGATCAATCTTACCAAACTCCTGAAAGAACTCGACAGAAAAGTGAGCTTAATTTTCTAGAAGCTATTTTTTCTTTTCTCTTTGGCGATGGCAATCCTAATTATGACTTAGAAGACCGTCGTTGGCAAGAAATTGGAACAGTAATTCGTAACAATGGAGGCGCAGTTATTGCCCAACAAATTGCACCTTATCTTGACAATATCACTAAATATAATGAAGAAAATGAAGATTATATTTTGCCTGTTTTAACCCGATTTAATGGTTATCCTAAAGTATCCCCTCAAGGAGAAATAATTTATTATTTTCCTGATTTGCAGGTAACTGTTCAAAATAGAACCAAGCGTTCAGTTGCTAGTTATTTCAAAGAAAAATTATACTGTTTTAGTAAAGCTAGTAGCGGACAAATAATGTTATCTATTGGTTTGGGTGCATTAAATTTTATTCTTGCTTTGGTTTTAGGATCATTAATTAAAGAACCTGAAGTGGTTAATCAAATCGGTGGTTTAGTTGCTTTTGTTAATTCTATTTATTGGATTTTATTAACCTACGCAATAGCTTTTTTAAGCACCCCATTGATTCGCTATTTCTGGATTCAATGGCGTAATGATAAAATTAAGTTCCGTAATATAATTCGGCAAGCAAGAGCAGAAAATCTATTACAACCAAGTGAAACTCTACAGCAAAAAATTGAATATGCTCATAAATTTGCTGCGGAAAAAATAATTACAGAAGGTGATATTAGCTATACCACTGAAAAGGATGTTTTAGAACAAGAAGTTGAACAATCAGATAGAATAGATCAAGAATGGCAAAGACGGTTAGAATCTAATCAGTAACTAATACAATAAATATTATGGTTTATCATGTAATTTATGACGGTAATTGTAACCTTTGTGCTACCTTTAGCAAACTTCTAGCTACCTTTGATAAAGGAAAATTATTTAACTATATTCCCATGCAAGATGAAACCACTTTACAACAATTTGGGATTACTGCTGATGATGGTCAAATGGGGATGATTTTAATTGATGGGGAGGATCAAAAACGCCGTTGGCAAGGGAGTGATGCAGCCGAAGAAATCGTCGATCTTTTACCATTGGGACAAGCATTTATTGCTGCTTATCGGACATTACCAGGGATGAAATGGTTAGGAGATAAAACCTATGAGCAAGTTAGGGATAACCGCTATAATTGGTTCGGGGAACGGGAGACAACTTATCAATCTCCTTACCCTTTTGGTTGTAGTTTTAAGAAATAATTACATTCTCTTCTCTACATAAATTATGATGAGAATTCCTAGTAAAATGGCTAGATCAAGCTCAATACTGCTAAGTTAAGCAAAATCCCTGCTTGGAAGAAAAAAATCCTTAATCAATAGAAAAAAGGGGAAAAGTGATCTTTGATGTTTAAAAATTTCTTGAGCATCTTTCCCCTAGCGTCTTAATACAATCATTAAAATTCCCTAAAACTTCAAAAATAGGTAAGTCTTAAGTTACAAACAATCACCAACTACATTACGTTAATTTATTCATAGTTTTCTTCCTAAAAGTGGACTTCATCTGCAAAACTTGTCCAGCGAGAGAAGTGAAAAGGTCCAGCCACAGATCCCCAGACTTGTTCATCGGTTTCAGGATCAAGGCCACGATCAACACTAATTAACTTGTGTTCATCTACCTCAAAACTATTATCTAAATAGGTTGTTTTCCCGTTGCGAACCACAATACAATTTTTCCCAGGTTTAACCGAGCCTTTAAAACTGGTTCCAGTCCAGTCAATCAACATATCACAACCCGACATTTCTTCTAAATGATCTGGTGTTAATTGTTTTAACTTTTCTAAATTACGAGAAGCCCCAAAAAAAGATTCTTCATCTTTAATTTTATAGTTTTTTAGTTCAATCTTATTATCAATAATGTTAAATTTAAACGCCCTTAAACGATAAGGTCTATTTAACAGATAATCATAAGCTTGTTCTAAAAATAACGTTGGTTCAGAGAAATTTATAAGGGGTAATGGGCGAATACAAACCCGAATATGAGCAAAAAATGGAGGATTAGCATAGGCTTGTTCTTGATTACTGAAATCAGCAGCCATCCAACGGGCTAAGGTTGTTAGATCAGTGGGGTGGGACATAATTCGTGATTAACAATAGACAATAACAAAAAGTAAACTGGTAATTAAACCCATCTAAGTAACAGGTTTTGGGGGAAGTTTGCGAATTTCTGAGTAAAAAGCCGTCTGATTAAATCCATTAGGGGCTTTAATTAAACTTGTCCGTAAGCGTAAATTAGGACTGGCAAACCAGAGACGTTCTTCTAAATAATTATTATTATCTTCCAAAATTAAGGTTAATGCTTGATCATTTCCTAAACTATAACGTCCAGCTAAGGGAGAGGTGTTTGCCTTAGTCTCCCCTCGCAAAATCTGTCCTACTTGTGCCATATTAGGGTCAGGAACCATAACAATCATGGTTGAACCAACTTGTTTCGGTTTTCCCCAGTCAACTGAGTTATCCCAACTGACTCTTTTACCCCCAAGAGCTACTGCTGGGTCAATTTGATAGTGTTTACACCAGGCTGTAACTTGGGGATCATCATGGGTTAACCATTCAATAGTCAATTCTGACTTATGGCTTTCGGCTTTTTGTTGCTCAAAATGATAGCTGGTGCGTTGAGAAAACCATTTCCCAACACACAACTCTAAAAACTCTTGAATAGTCATGAATGAATTGTTGTCGTTTCCCTTGCAATGAATGATTGATGGCTGACTTGCCAAAATCAGCTTTATCCATTTTAAGCCATTAGGTCAAGATTACTGATTTTCTCCTAGAGTTTGTAAAGATAACTTAGCTGCTTGACTGACTTGGGGATGATCATCTTTAGCGAGGAATTTTAAGGCAGAGATGCTTTTTTCCGTCTTTAAATTGCCTAACGCTTCGGATAAACGTTGGCGAATGAGCCAGTCTTCGGAGGAGACAAAACGGGTAATCTGATCAACAGTATCAACGGCTTTAATTTCTCCTAAAGCTGCGATCGCCGCCTGTTGGACAACGGTTTCTGGGCTATCTAAAGCCTTAAGTAAGACTTGTTTGGCACGAATATCCTGTAAATTTCCCAGAGAAACTGCTGCACTAAAGCGGACTAACCATTGAGTATCTTCGTAAAAAGCTCTCACTAAGGGTTCAAACCCCCGTTCATCAGCCAAATAACCTAGAGCCCCTGCTGCATCGGCGCGAATGCCATAGTCGGGATCGGTTTCGAGGAGTTTAACGAGGATGGGAAAACATTCGTCTGTTTGCTTAACTCCTAGGGCGAAGACAGCCATCGAACGAACCTGAAGTATTTCATCGTTTAATACTTTTTTGATCAGAGGAACCGCATCTTCGGCGGGGACTTGTCTTAGAGAAGCCAAGGCTAAGAGGCGATCACGGGAATTCTTGCTTTCGAGTTGGACGGCTATTTGGGCTAATGTAGTCTGACTCATAATTCGTAATATTTTTTAACAATTATTTCTATTGTAATAGGTTTGACTGGGATAGGGGAGGTTCGGAGTATGGGTTAATAACCGTCGTTTTCTTGAAGATAAAATGACCACCACCTCTCAATTCTCTGAAAATTCACCTTGTCGCTGTTGCTGTTTGTGATGGTTGGTTGAGTCATTTTTCTGGTTACTATTTCACTTAATTTAGGACATTTACCGACTAAAATAATGACAAATCCTCTAATTATTGCACACCGAGGAGCTAGTGCTTTTCGTCCAGAACATACTTTAGAAGCTTATGAATTAGCTATTGATCTCGGTGCAGATTTCATTGAACCAGACTTAGTGGTAACGAGGGATAGAATCTTAGTTGCACGTCACGAAAATAACTTATCCCACACAACCGATGTAGCTAATAAATTTCCCCACAAATTAACGACAAAAATGATTGATGGAGAGGTTATACAAGGATACTTTACAGAAGATTTTACTTTAGAGGAAGTAAAAACCCTAAGAGCAATAGAACGTATTCCTAAGATTCGTCCTGATAATACTCGATTTAATGGTCAATTTGAGATTCCCACCCTCGAAGAAATTATTGATTTAGTCAATAAAAAAAGTCGAGAATTAAGTCGAGATATTGGAATTTATCCTGAAACCAAGCATCCTACCTTTTTTGCTAAGGAAGGGAGATTCTTTGGGGGGAAAGAAGACCGCAATTTAATCAATATATCTTTGGGAGAATTGCTAATCAAGACTTTAGTAACCAAGTATTTCACAGATGAAAATCGCATTTTTATTCAATCCTTTGAGTTTGAAAATTTGATTGAACTGAAAAACATAATTATGCCAAATGCAGGGGTAAATATTCCTCTAGTACAGCTTTATGGTTCGCTCAATTTACCGACGAAAAAAAGTTTTGACTGTCCTTATGATATTTTCTTTAATACTCAAAATGGAGAAGATATGACTGCTATTTATGGAGAGTTAGCTGATACACTCAAAGGAAAAAAACTTACTGTTAAGACAGGTTATGGCAATCTAAATAATCCTCAAAGTTTACAATGGATTAGGGATACTTACGCAACAGGAGTGGGTGTTTTAAAAAATAATCTTTTACCTCGTGTTTCTATTGATCTTCCTGTGGATGAAAACGGGAGTACAAATACCTCAATTATCTTCCAACTAACAGGAGAAGTGACTTCCTTTATTGATCATGCTCATCATGCGGGGCTGGTAGTTCATGCTTATACATTGCGTCCAGAAAAACAGTTTCTTTGTTTGAACCCGAATAAAATACCCCAAACGTTAACCGATGAAATACAGCAGTTAGTTAGTATTGGGGTAGATGGTTTATTTTGTGATGATCCTGGTACTTGTTTTCAAGTGTTAAACAAGCGTTAAAATCCACAATTGAGCGTTTTATTGAGCAGTGTTTTATTCAGCAGGAAGAATTACTTTATCAATAACATGAATAACACCGTTGCTGGCTTTGATATCAGCTTTAACCACCGTAGCATCATTAACCATCACGGAGTCTCCTAGTTTATTAACCTTAACCTCACCTCCTTGGACTGTTTTAACAGCACCTGCGGAGAGGTCACTAGATTTAACTTTTCCAGGAACAACATGATAGGTCAAGATAGCGATTAATTTATCTTTGTTTTCTGGCTTAAGAAGTTCTTCAACCGTTCCTTCGGGAAGTGCTTCAAAAGCTTCATCGGTAGGAGCAAAAACCGTAAAAGGACCGTCGCCTTTGAGGGTTTCTATTAACCCTGCTGCTTCTAAAGCTGCGGCTAAGGTGTTGAAAGAACCAGCGGCTACTGCTGTATCAACAATATCCATTTTTTTACTGGCGGACTCTTTCATTGTCTGAGCTAAAGAGCCTTCGGAAATCTCAGAATTAGCGATCGCTGGAGAAATAAAACCGAGAGCAGTTGCGGTGAGACCCGTAGCAACCAAAAGCTTGAGACTAAAATCTACGAATACAGAGAGCTTTAACATCGCTTTTTATCCTTTGTGTAATGTGTAAAAATGTTCCTGACTTGCAATATATCTTAACATAACTAAATTATTTGAATTGCTCAACACGAAAATACTGGGTAGAATTTTTCTATTGAGAGAATATATATTGAAAGCTTCCGTGAAACTAAGTTAGTTAAGCAAGTAAAAATAGAGCTAAGTTGGTAGTAAGTTTTGTATAGTCGTTAAAATTACTGTTTTATAACCTAAAAATTCATAAATTTCCCGCTTTACCTAAAATTAGGCTGACTGAGTATCATGCTTCTCAATCAAGTCTAAAATTGAAAGTCATTAAAACACGCCCAATCGTTGTGATTGCTATCCTTGTATTCTGCTATAAAATCAACTAAGTGACTTGTTAGCTATTAATACTCCATGACGACGACTCCTGAGTCTTCTTCTATCACAAAAACACCAGAGCAGTTAGTTCAACAAAATGGGCAAAAATCTCTGCCATTAGCCACTGACTCATCAAGTCAAAAATTCCAGAAGACGACATCTGCGATCGCTTTTTCTCAACCTGAACCTTCCTATATACGAGACGTGAAATCTTCTAATCCTTGGCTCCTTTTAATCGCTGCAGCAATCATGGGATTAGGATTAGCAATTCATATCCCTTGGCTAGGATTTTCAGGGGGAGTTGTCGCCCTATTGCTATCCCTTCAAATCATCTTACCCTCAGTCAGAGATTGGCTAATTCGATATCTAACCCCCCAAGAACGAGATACCTTAATTGGATTTCTGGTATTTACGCTAGCGATCGCAGGACTGGCTAATTATTTGGGATTGTACCAAAGAATCGGAAATTGGCTTAATCAGTTTAAATACGATGAATTTGGCTCTTGGGCTGAATGGGTAGGGGCATTAGGTCAAATTATGATTGCCTTATTAGCGGTTTATGTAGCCTGGGCTCAATATGTGATTTCTAAGGATTTAACCTTGCAGCAAAATCGTATTACCCAACAACAAACCATCGATACCTACTTTCAAGGAATCTCTGATTTAGTGCTTAATGGGGAAGGAATGCTAGAAGACTGGCCTCAAGAACGTTCTATTGCTGAAGGAAGAACTGCTGCCATTCTCAGTAGTGTTGATGAAGTCGGAAAGGCTAAAATTTTGCGCTTTCTCTCCCAATCAAAATTATTAACTCCTCTGATGCGTGATAGTCGCTTAGGAAGACCGATGCTTGACGGAGTTGGCGGTTATGCAGAAGACCGACCTCGCGGGGTGCGAGTGATTGATTTAGGGGTGATGTTAGCGGGGGCTAAATTATCAGGACAAGATTTACGCTGGACAGATTTGAGCGAAGCGAATATGGTTCGTGCGGACTTGAGTTGGTGCGATCTGCTTAAAGGTAATTTATCTCGAACCGTTCTCTATGATGCTAATTTAAAAGGTGCAGATCTCAAAGGGACTCGTTTATTTTATGGCCCTGTAGAAACTGCTAGTCCGCGATCGCGTAACTTCCCCCCTGATTATGAAACCGGAGCTTATACCGGGGTAGTCCTCGAAAATGCTAATCTAACGGCTGTCCAAAATTTAACAGAAGAACAACGTTATTATTGTTGTGCGTGGGGCGGAGAAAACACCCGTGCTACTATTCCAGGAGGCTGTTACGAAATTCCCAATAAGTTAGGGCGTTAGAGACTTACAAAAAGTGGTAAACTTAATTTTAATTGTGATGACTTATACTATCTCAAAACCTCCGATTTTGAACAAGGCCTAACGGAGGAAGATTTTGAATACGAAAAAACTCGTCCTAATTCATATTTTCCAAATAATAAGACAGATACCATTAAGGGAATAAAATAATAAACCCCGCGATAAATTAATAAAGACCCAAATAATTCTTCAGAGGAAATAAACGAAGATAAACACACAAGCATGACTGTTTCAAAAACCCCTAATCCCCCCGGAACATTACTCGCTAATCCCGCTACCTGTGCTAGGATATATATCCCAAAAAAAGCTGAATAAGATAACGAAACAAACGAACTCACAATGGTGTAAAAAACAGCCGCTGCTAGTGACCAGTCTAAAGCAGCCACAATTAACTGACCTAACGCTAATCTAATTGAAAGATGAGGTAACGTCCACTTACCAATAGTGAAGGGCTTTTTTCGGACAACCGTTACTAATAAATAAGCCAAAATAAACATAAGAAAAATTACCCCTAATGGTCGCACTGAGTTAAAAGGCAAATCTAATACATGAGGGACAGCCAACGGTTCTTTGAGAAAAATGATGGCTCCCATGACAAACAATCCCAAACTAAACGTTAAATTACAAAAAGCAGAGATTTGAGCGATAGAAATGACTGATAATCCCCAAGTAGAATAGAAACGGTAGCGAATCATACAACTACTCAATAAAGCAAACCCCACACTATTACTAATACCCGAACAAATAACCCCTACTAAAGCCATTTTAGAATACGGTAGAGAGTGACGAACATAATTTACCCCAAGACAATCATATCCCGTCATAATCCCATAGTTGATACTCATTAAGGCAACCGCCAAAAGAATATTAGACGGAGGAATACTTGATAAACTATTCCAAAAATTTTGGGCATTATAATAGTGGAAATTTTTATGAATTGTCCAAAGAGCTAGTCCAAACAATATGAAGCTAAAACAAGGAGGAAGTAAGCGAAAAAAGTTCTTTTTATCCATAACGAAGGATGAAAGTTTAGATAACATGGGGTTAATCAGTAAAAAGACAAAATTAATGAAAAATTGGCTCAGACTAAAAATTTCATGATCTAGGCATAATAGAAGATGATTTGGGTAATTAGTTCAACTTATAAGTTAACAAGAAAATATCAAATTTACTGTCTAACCATTCCTAGAAATTATACGATATTTGATCTTGAGCATCAGATTTCTTTCAAGTCAAAAATGATAAGACATATTGAAAAACCCTGACGATAAATTATACTTTTAGATCTAGTGGTTTAAAGGCACAACAGCTTGGTCATATTAGTCGGAACCGAGAGAGGTGTGGAAGAAACCCAAATCACCTCTGAAGCTTTTTCTTGATAGGCTTTCCCCTATTAGCTGGTGTTGGGATTAGTAATAGTAAGTAGAAGAAATATTACGTTGCTTAAATCCTATCGTTTATCTGAAAATATGTCTTCTATCATCTATCGTTCCTTGACATCTTCAAGTGTCGAATATAAAGAAGAATTTCACTGATAAATCCAATATTCGTCAGTTTTACCAACTCCCGACTCCCAACTGCGGTTTACAGAGTATCTAAATATTAATTAGAATATTCCCTTTATACTGTATTAAGTTTGGTGCGATTCGTTGAGATGGAAAGTCTAGGGAATCACCCCAAAACGTACATCTCGTAAGGCTCCTAGCCTTATAACTGTTAGTTAGTTGCCTAAAGGAGGCACACTCGGATTCAAAGGGAAGCAATTCCTGAGAGCGACGACAATATCCTTCGTTTATAGATTAGTAACCTATGGATGAAAGCAGGGTATAAAGGAGAACCCGTACTGAAACAGCAGTATAAGTAGTTCTCCAAGTCAATTGGTCATGGTTAACATAAGTGAATTATCGGCTTGAACCCTCAAGAATACAAAGTAGCCAAATCTGTTTGATAGGCTGCGTCCAAAAGGACAAGGTGAAAAGTGGAAGGCTCAATTAACTATCCACACAGAATCCTGAAAGTAACCTGGGGGATAGATGGGTCAAGGAGTAATCCAAGACGAGGGAGCAATCCCAAAACCTAAAACCAAAAAAACCCTAACTAACGGAACGAATTAACCCCTTAGCTTCTCTTATCAAAAAGGTCGAAATGATAAGTAGGGACAAACTTAACCGCAAGGACTAAGGGGGTGAGAAGCAGTAAGAAGCCAACGCCTACTTGTAATGAGATGGATAAGCTAACGTACTGACTGGTCAATTAGTAAGAAATAGTTGAGAGTAGCAATTCAATGCGTAAAGCGAGTTTAAAGACTACGATTCGATGGAATGAACTCCCCTGGGCAAAAATCCAAAGGAAGACATTCAAGTTGCAAAAACGAATATTTCAAGCTGCCAAACTCCGACAAAAAGCTAAAGCGAGAAAGCTCCAAAAACTTCTGTTCAAATCATATTATGCAAAGCTCTTAGCCGTAAGAAGAGTAACCCAAGATAACCAGGGTAAGAAAACTGCGGGCATAGATGGCAAAAAAGTCATTTACGACTACCAAAGAATTCTATTAACCCAACAATTAGGTATCAAAGGTTATAAATCAAAGGCACTTAGAAGGGTATGGATACCAAAACCTGGAAGGGATGAAAAACACCCCCTAGGGATTCCAACCATCAAAGACAGAGCAATACAAGCCTTGGTTAAATCAGCCTTAGAACCATATTGGGAGGCTCTCTTTGAGGGAACATCATATGGATTTAGACCAGGTAGAAGCGCACACGATGCTATAGGACGCATTTACACTTGTATTAATACAAAGGCAAAATACGTCCTAGATGCTGATATCACCAAGTGTTTTGACAAGATTGACCATGATTACCTCATGTCCAAAATAGATTGTCCATCTAACATCAGATTATTAATCAATCAATGGCTAAAATCTGGTGTAATGAATAACGGCGTATTTGAAGAAACTGATAGTGGAACTCCACAAGGTGGAATAATTAGCCCACTATTAGCCAACATCGCATTGGATGGAATGATTAGGGATATAACTGACATATTCCCCCCAACCAAAATGGTTAAGGGAGAACGCAATAACAATTATAAACCCGCAATCATCAGATACGCCGATGATTTCGTGGTACTACTTGGAGTAAAAGAAGAGGCAATTACCCTGAAACACCCTCAAGAGTTGCAAGACTCATGAAGAAACAGAAAGGTAAATGCAACCTCTGTAACCAACACTTTTGTCCTGAAGATGTTGTAGAAGTAGACCACATTATCCCTAAGTCTAAAGGCGGTAAGGATGAATGGAAAAATCTACAACTTCTACATCGTCACTGTCATGATGTCAAAACAAGACATGATGGAAGTAACGAGAAATCTGTTGATGATAACATGGAATTTCCAGAAAACTACAGATGGATTGACGCTGTATTGGTAGTACCCGTGTAAAGGGACTGATTACCGAAAGCCGAATGAGGTGAAAGTCTCATGTTCGGTTTGGACTGGGAGGGGAAAGAGGCAACTCCTTTCTCGACCTCTAATAGATTATTTGTATAATTGGGATGGAATAGCCGTTGTGACCTATAAAGAATTCTGTCTATTGTTGATTTCGGTGCTAACAAGTGCCATGGGGCAATTATTTCTCAAGCTAGGAGCAACCAAGCTAGGTAAGGTTAACTCAGACAATGCGATCAGTCATATCCTAAATATTGTAATAACCCCAGAATTATTAGCGGGATTATCCTGTTATGGTCTAGGGGCGATCGCTTATATTCTCTTGTTAACCCGCGTCAAACTCAGCGTCGCAGGTCCTTCTGCGGCTTTAATTTATATTTTTTCTGTTTTAATTGGCTATTTTTTCTTTAAAGAATCAATCCCTATCTATCGTGCTTTTGGGCTAGGATTCATTGTTTGTGGGGTTATTTTAGTGGTTTGGAAATCTTAAGTCTAAAACCTGAACCCACAATCTGGGTTGTTAACTTCAAGAAAATTCCAAATTTTTCAATTAACCCCTTGCACAATTCACATAAGTTATGCTACGATAGATAATCGTTGAGAAAAACACGGGACTGTAGCTTAGTGGATTAGAGCGCGTGGCTACGAACCACGAGGTCGGGGGTTCAAGTCCCTCCAGTCCCGCTAACCTTAAACCAGCATGATATAAAGGTTTGATAATTCCTTACTCCCTCTTAGGGGCTTTCCCTGACTCCTTGAATTATACATATTGTTAATGGCTCTACCACAAAGGTGAACCAGGGGATGGGGAAGGAATATTAATAGGTTCGGTAGACTTTTCAACAGCATTACTAGAATTTTTAGAAGGTATTATAGTGGGTGTCCTCTTACCTTGATTCGGTGATGCTTGGGATGTTGGGATAGATTGATTAGTAATCTTTAGTTGCTGAATTTTGGCTTGAATTTCTTGAATATTTGCATTAACTTGTAACAGTTTCGTTTCAATTTGAGGACGAAATGCAATATCAGAATCGATCCTATTTAATTGTTCTCTAACCTTTTCCCAGTGATTTTGAGCAATGGTATATTGATCAATGGTTTGTGCGGTATCTGTCTGATGGGTTGCATCTTTAATAAGTTGGGTAGCTATATTAAATTGTTGTTGTGCTTTTTGTTCCCGTGCTATTTGATTGTTTAATTGCTTAATTTTAATTTCTACAGCCACCAAAGCAGCGTCAATTGACTTCAGTTGTTCTGATAATTGTGGGTTCAAAGAAACTTCTGAAGAAAGAGCCTTCAGTTGATTTTGTGCTTGTTCCAATTGCTGTTTAGCTTCTTGATATTGTTCAATCGTGTTGGCATTTTGCGCCAATTGAACCGCTTCTAACACCAGTTGAGATGCCTTGGTAAATTTTGCTTGAGACTGTTGTTCTTGAGAAAGAGTTTCATCAAGTTGATCTAATTGTTTTTGAAACCGGGTTAATGCTTGTTGAGATTGGTCATAAATAGGAGCATCTGTCGCAAGATTACTAAGTTGGCTAATGGCTGCCAATAAGTGATCGCGATGCTGTTGTAATTCCCCTATATTTTCAGCTTTTTCAAGATCTAACAGTGTTTGTTCGGCCTCACTTAATCGTTGACTATAAATAGTATCTAATTCCTCATCTTCAACACAATTATTCAGGAATTTACATAAACTCGCTACATAGGGAGATTTTAGACCGATGACTATTCCTCCTAACATCACAAATGGAATCAAAAATCCTAAGACGATAAAACCAATGGCTACCCTTAACGTGGGACGGGGTTTATCAGTTTCGGTGGGAGAAATGTTTTCCAACTGCTGTTGAGATTGCTTTACTCCCTTTATCTGTCCTAAATACTGCTGACAGATGACAGATGCTTTTTTTTCGAGATCGGTTTGGGGATTTTGTAAACTAGGGAGATTTTTTAGGCGATCGCAGCAGATATCTAACCAGTTCTTCCAAGAACCGCCCACCTCGATCTTAATAGTGCCGTCCTCATAACCACTCACTAAATGTTGACCATCATGACTAAAAAGAAGGCAAGTGACTTGCCCCTGTTGGTGTGGTTGGGGATAGTTTAACGGTTGACCATCAGCCGTCCATAAACGAAGCTTTCCGTCTACTTCTCCAGTCACTAAAAGTTGATCATCAGGACTAAATGCCACCCGATTGATAGGAGAATCGAGAGGGGGAATAAAAGATTTAAGGGGTTTTCCTTCAAGAGTCCAAACACAGATCGTTCCGTCTTGACCCCCACTGACTAAAGAGTTTCCGTCAGAACTCATCGCAATTGTATTTACTCGTCCTTGATCACTAGAAAAGGAACGTCCTAACCATAAATTTTCTTGGTTCCATCGCCAAATTGTTCCTTCCCCACCACTACTGATTAATGTTTGTCCATCAGGGGTAAATACTAAAGCCGTTACTTCTTCTCCCATCCAAAGGTGATAAACTTCTTCCCCGTCAGGATTCCAGAGTTTAATGCTCCTATCTCGTCCTCCAGTAGCGATATAGTGACCTTGGGGACTATAAGCAAGGCAAGTTATTTCGTGATCATGGGCTTTAATCGAGTCAGTCAAGGGCTTTCCTTGAACACTCCACAGACGAATAGTTTGATCTCTACTCCCTGTGACAAAGATATCTCCTTGAGGACTAAAAGCAATACAGGTTACATCCCACTCATGGGCTTTAATTGGGTTGCTTAGAGGCTTTCCTTCTAAGTTCCATAACCGAATAAAACCATTACCCCAATTACTCACCAAGATTTGAGCATCAGGACTAATAGCAATTGACCAAACTTGTTGATCCTTTCCCTTTGTTGCTTGAATTAGGGTGTGACCTTGAAGATCCCATAAACGAACCGTCTTGTCACTGCTTCCACTGACGAGGGTTTTGTTATTGGGACTAAAAGCCACACAACAGACAGCACTTTGATGACCAATTAATAGGGAAAAAACCTGATTTCCTTGACGGTTCCAGAAACGGATAGTGCGATCGCTGCTTCCACTGGCAATGATTTGGCTATCGGGACTAATGGCCACGGATAATATTTTATCTTGATGGCCTTCGATGGGAGGACTAATTAAGTCACCTTGGAAGTTCCATACTTTTAGGGTTTTGTCTGAACTTCCACTAACGAAATATTGTCCATCAGGACTAAAAGCTACGGCGTTAATGGGTTGTTGATGAGCTTTAATGGGGGAAATAATCTCTTGTAGTGTTTGTTCTTGATGTTTCCATAGTTTCAGGGTTTGATCCCAACTGCTCGTGACGAAATATTGTCCATCGGGACTTATGGCAATACTGGTTATTTCTGCTTCATGACCTTGACAAGGTGGGGCGAGGGGTTTTCCTTGAAAATTCCATAATTGTAGGATGCCATTGTGAGTACCACTGATTATATAGTCTCCTAGGGGACTACAGGCGATCGCTGTCACAGGTGAGTCATGACCCGCAATTTTATGAGTAAGGGGGTTTCTCTGATGATCCCAAATTCTCAGGGTGTGATCGGCACTGCCACTAATAATGTATTTGCCATCATGACTAAAGATTACTCTGGTTACGTGAGACCCATGACCATGAATAGGTGGGTAGATGGTTTCTCCTTTGAGGTTCCATACTATGATGCTTCCATCCCAACTACCATTAATAATCGATTTTCCATCGGGACTAAAAGCAACTGTTGTCACTTTTCCTTGGTGAACCCAAAAACAATTTTGCTCACGCTCCTCTTCCATTCCTCTTCTTAAACTAGCTTGTAAAGTTGGTAATAATGATTGAGTATATTTGTCGAATTTTTCCTCTAAAGTGTGAATCGCTAATATTAAACTTTCAAGGAGTTTAATTCTTGAAATCGGTTGAAATTGCGTCTTTTTTTTGCTTATATTTGCTTGATATAAGTTGCCCTTTGACGGCTTAAATTGTTGCCTAGAATGGTCAATTTGGGGATTTTTCCACATGATTTAGTTGAACAATACATAGAGCAATGACTAGATAGTATCTTAAATGATCAATAACATAAATAGCTTGTTATTCTTATCTTTAGGGCATAGAAACTCTTAGCAATCTAGCTAAAAATATTAGGGTATTTCTCAAAATAATGAAGATCGAATCATTGGTAAGCAAGTGGACACAATACAGATAAGTTTGCAGTAGGTTTCCTTGGGGCTAAGAAAGCTGTTGACGACGGAAGGTTAACGCCCAAAGTCACGAACGTTTAGATGTTACCTTTAATTACACCGACCGACTTACTGATTAGATTTGACTTACTAGACTGGGAATATTAGCATAAATTTTTGTTGAGGATTTCTAAAACATCCCTAGATAACTCGATAAACTCACACTTAGTAGTCAGTCTCAATTTAGTGTCAACGAGCATTATGGCGTATTATTGGTTTAAAGCTTTTCACCTTATTGGTATTGTAGTTTGGTTTGCAGGATTATTTTATTTGGTACGGTTGTTTGTCTACCATGCAGAAGCTTCTCAACAAACAGAACCTGCTCAAACTATTCTCACAACTCAGTACAAGATTATGGAGAAACGCCTCTATAACATTATTACTACCCCAGGAATGGCCGTTACGGTAGCTATGGCGATCGGGTTAATTTCCACAGAACCCGAAATTCTAAAATCAGGATGGTTACATATTAAGTTAGCTTTTGTTGCCCTACTTTTGGCTTATCATTTCTTTTGTGGGCGGATTATGAAACAGTTGGAAAAGGGAGAATGTCAATGGACAGGTCAACAGTTTCGGGCGTTAAATGAAGCCCCAACGGTATTGTTAGTGGTGATTGTTTTACTAGCTGTTTTTAAAGGGAATTTACCTTTAGATTTAACCACATGGCTAATTTTTGCCCTGGTTATTGCGATGGCTGCTTCAATTCAGCTTTATGCGAAAAAACGTCGTCTCGATCAAGAAAAACTACAAGAAGCCATTCAAGAATAAGTAAAAATAACTAGAAAGAAGTGTCTTTAAGAGCTTAGGGATCAGCAAAAACTCTATTGCTAGTTTGCTTCTAAAGATCCCTGACTCCCCCTCTAATTTGACTGATTCTGTTCATTTTTTGAACTTAGATAAATCATTAAGTTTAGTAAAGATTGGGGTATTTATTCAAAACATAGTGCTAATCTATAAATAGGCACAAAAGAAGTTCACCATACTTCTAATAAAGGAATTGATTAGAGTTTGTGCCACCTACTCTGAATCAATACGGTGATTTTCTTTCCACCACATTATTTTTGAAAAAGATGGTATCGGCCTCGACAATTTAGGAAAATTTTCCGAAAGTCAATTGTTACGAGTAGCCGCCATAATCAACACCTGAATCGGATATAAGATGTGGTAAAATTAAGGGAAGTCATTGTTGAATCGGTGTCAACCTTAGTAACTATCTAACTAATTTCTTTAGAATTCTAGGAGTCCATATCCTTTGTACACTGATTAACCCGCCTCCGTAGGCGGGTAAGTTGTTTGAATTTTATTAGTTCTACTTTGAGTTTGACAAAAGGTAGTTTATGGACAACTTACTCTTTTTCAGAACACTCAAACCTTAACAAATTCTAGGTAATTGTTCCCCGCTTAACATATCAACAATACGATTGGCTCCAATTTTACTCTCTAAAGTCACTAACCCCATCCCTGTTCCTCTTCCTGTAACTTGACCAATAATGCAAGGGTTTTGTTGATGCGATCGCATAATTTTTAGGGTAGTATCTACAGAGTCTTGGGGAATAAACGCGACAAACCTTCCTTCATTAGCGACATAGAGGGGATCAAACCCTAAAATTTCACAAGCCCCCTGAACATCTTCACGCACGGAAATAGCGTTTTCTTGAATATTAAGAATAACCCCTGCACCCATCGCAATTTCATTCAAGGCACTGGCTAAACCGCCACGGGTAAGATCTCGTAGGCAATGAATAGTTATTCCAGCCTCTAGCATAGCTAATACAAGGGAATGTAAAGGGGCGCAGTCACTTTCGATGGTTGTCTCGAATTCTAACCCTTCTCGGACGGCCATAATGGCGATACCGTGGCGGCCTAAATCTCCATTGATTAGGATAGCATCCCCTGGTTGAACGCTTTGAGGAGCAATTATTTGATTATGTTCAACCATACCTACCCCTGCGGTATTGATAAATACACCGTCTCCTTTGCCCCGATCAACTACTTTGGTATCTCCCGTGATAATCTCAACTTGAGCAATTTGAGCAGCATTTTGTAGGGACTGAACCACATTCCAAAGGGTTTCCATTGGTAGTCCTTCTTCTAAAATAAACCCCACACTAAGATAACAGGGACGCGCCCCACTCATGGCTAAATCATTAACAGTTCCATTAATAGCTAAACTACCAATATCTCCCCCAGGAAAAAATAGAGGATGAATAACATAGGAGTCAGTGGTAAAAGCGATTTTATTGGCGTTTAAATTAACAACAGCAGAATCATGAGGGGGGATATTTTGAGTGGTCTTGAAAGCAGGAAAAATCATTTTTTCGAGCAACTGCTGCATCAATTTTCCTCCTCCTCCATGAGCAAGTAAGACTTGAGGATATTGATCGAGAGGTATCGGACACGATACGTTAAAATTAGTCATAAATGATTAGAAATTTGAGCATTAAGAGCCAGGTGTTGGAATAAGAGGTGATTACCTCACTAATCTGACCAAGGCCATGACAAACAATTAGCCGCAAAAATTAATTTTAGATTGTAGTTAAGGTTAACTGGATTACTGCTTAACTTAATTAATTATTAATTTAAATTAAATTATTATGAAATTAAAACTTAAAGAGCTTGAGATTCCTGATGATAATCCTTTTGCAAATGATAAGTTAGATCGTCACAGTGAAATTGAGAATTTAACCCCTATTGTTCTTAATGTTGATGCACCTTTGGTAATGACAATTAATGCTGCTTGGGGAACGGGAAAAACGACTTTTGTTCGGTTATGGCGTGCTTATTTAGAACAAAATAATTACCAATCTCTTTATTTTAATGCTTGGGAAACTGATTATACTGATCTAGTAGATAGAATTAAGGACTTTCCAGGATTTGAAGAAGGAGAAGAAATAATGGATGTCATGGATTTTCTTCAATCTCAGCTATTTCAACAAATTGAACTATTACATCGAATCAATATTGAGGTTTAATTCTTGTTGAAATTAGCCTTGTAGGGTGAGCAAAATCCTTAATTATTTAATTCTAATGTTAATAAGATTAATTGGCCTACCCTACTCTCTACCTTGTTGCCTTTCTCTGTACCCCATCTCTCACAACACCAATTACACTACAATAAGAAAAGTTAATATTATCCGTTTAGTCTAGAAACTATGTCAGTCTTGGCAGCGATCGCAGTTTTAGCCGTATTAATTGTCGTTCACGAATTAGGTCATTTTGCCGCCGCAAGATTCCAAGGAATCCGAGTTAACCGCTTTTCTATCGGGTTTGGTCCCACTCTTGTTAAATATCAAGGATCTGAAACCGAATACGCCATTCGCGCTTTTCCTTTGGGGGGATATGTAGGATTTCCCGACGATGATCCCGATAGTGAAATTCCCCTAGATGACCCCAATTTACTCCGCAACCGTCCCGTATTCGATCGAGCGATTGTTATTAGTGCCGGGGTAATCGCTAACCTAATTTTTGCTTATTTTCTCTTAGTCGCGCAAGTCGCCACCGTCGGTATCCAAGATATTCAACCTGGACTAGCTATTCCTAGCATTGAACCCGCATCCGCAGCGATGGAAGCAGGAATGAAATCAGGGGATATTATCCTTGCGGTTAATGATACTTCCTTAGATGACTTCCCCGAAGCGACTGATTTCTTTATCAAAAAAATCCAAAACTCTCCTAATCAACCTCTTCGTTTTACCATTGAACGGAATGACGAAACTTTATCTGTTACCGTTACTCCAAAATCTAATGATCAAGGTCAAGGTAAAATTGGGGTAGGATTGATCCCTAATATACAACTGAAAAAGTCCCAAGGATTTTTTGATGCGTTTACTTACAGTGCGGATGCTTTCCAAAATTTAGCAACCCTAACCGCTAAAGGATTTTGGCAACTCGTTAGCAATTTTCAAGAAAACGCTAAACAAGTAGCAGGCCCTGTCAAAATTGTAGAGTATGGTGCTAGTATTGCCCAAAATAATGCAGGAAATCTCTTCCAATTTGGTGCGCTAATTAGCATTAACTTAGCCATCATTAATATTCTTCCTTTACCTGCTCTTGATGGGGGTCAATTAACCTTTTTAATGGTAGAAGGACTACGAGGAAAACCCTTACCCAATAAACTGCAAGAAGGCATCATGCAAACCGGGTTAGTGTTATTGCTTAGTTTAGGGGTATTTCTGATTGTTCGTGATACCGTTAATTTAGCCTTTTTCCAAGAGTTATTTCAACAAATTGGGTTGTAATTTGAGCTAACTAAGTATGAGTATTCAGCGCAGGGGGAGAACTAAAAAACAGCGAGCATTAGAGATTTTAGATATTTTGAAACGCCTCTATCCTGATGCCACTTGTAGCTTAACTTATGACTCCCCTGTGCAGCTTTTGGTTGCCACTATTTTATCGGCACAATGTACTGATGAGCGAGTTAATAAAGTAACCCCTAATCTATTTGCAAAGTTTCCTGATGCGTTATCCTTAGCTCAAGCAGATCGAGAAGAATTAGAAGCGTTGATCCGTTCGACAGGATTTTATCGTAATAAGGCAAAAAATATTCAAGGTTCCTGTCAGAAAATCGTTAAAGAATTTGATGGGCAGGTTCCTCAACAAATGGAAAAGTTACTGAGTTTACCAGGCGTTGCTCGCAAAACTGCTAATGTGGTCTTAGCACATGGATTTGGGATTAATCAAGGGGTAACAGTAGACACCCATGTTAAGCGTTTAAGTGGACGTTTAGGACTCACAAAAGAGACTAATCCTGTGAAAATTGAAAGAGACTTAATGAAGCTATTACCTCAACCTGATTGGGAAAACTTTTCAATTCGTATCATTTATCATGGTCGGGCAATTTGTAATGCTAGAAAACCAAATTGTCTTGATTGTAAATTAGCTCATTTATGTCCTTCTGTTTTAGATGAATAGACCAAATTGAAATTAAATTTCATCAGGATTAATGCCCAATTCTCGCAATCTTCTTCCTAACTTTTCTGCTTCTTGTTGTGCAGTTTCTTTGGCTATTCTTTCCTGTAAAGCAGATTCACTAGGGGTAGGAACTAATTCCCCTTCAAATGTAAAATAACGCAGTTTATTCTCAAAAACTCCTAAATATAACCCTAATTGTTCGCTCCATAAATATCCTTGTTCATTGGGAGTAATCGGTTGATATTGTCCTCCCATTAAAGTAAACCCCTGGAATTCTAATGTATTGGGATCAAACCAAAAATAGTCAGGAGTACGGAAAATATTTTGATAGAGATTTTTCTTAGTTGTTCGGTCAATATTGGCGGTAGAATCAGAGAGAATTTCAATAATAATGTTAGGGTATTTGCCCTCTTCTCCCCAAACTACCCAACTTTTACGGGGTCGTTTTTCCGTATCTAATACGACAAAAAAATCAGGTCCACAAAAGTCTCGCTTTTTTAATTGACGTTCATTGTAGTAAATCGTCAGATTTCCCGACGCATAGTAATCATTTTTATCTTGCCATAACCAATCTAAACTGGTTAAAAGTAGGATGATTTGTTGCAAATGTAAATCGCTTTCCAAGGGAGGTTCATCACTCCATAAGTCAGTAGGAGGACAGGTGATTTCTGGGGTGAGGTCTAAGGTTGTCATTGCAGTTAACCATGTTAAGTGGTTAAATCAATTATAGTTTAAAGAATTACTTCTCAAGCCTTTACTTGTCTAGCTTTTAAGGGTATAATAAAAAGCTATGTCTTTTAAGACGTTAAGTAAACGGTAGCGTTGTCGGAGGAATAAATTTGTGACTCAGCGTACCCTAGGAGGAACCAATCGAAAGCAAAAGAGAAAATCAGGCTTTCGCGTGCGGATGCGAACTCAAAACGGTCGTAATGTAATTCAAGCTAGAAGAAAGAAAGGACGGCATCGGTTATCTGTTTGACCCTTGTCACCCTTGTTTTAAAGGGGTCGAAGTGTTCAGCGTTAGATTAAAATTAAACGCCATAGGTTGCCTGATAAGTCATTTTCAAACCGATTCTAACCAAGTGACATAGTGGGATTACCTAAAGTCCATCGGCTAAAGAACCCCAAAGAGTTCCAAGCTGTTTATAAACGGGGTCAACGTTATAAAAGTTCTCATCTTTTGATGCGGGTGCTATCGACAAACCATCAAACTAGCACCCCACCCCCAACTCAGTTTGGTATCTCTGTCAGCCAAAAAGTTAGTAAAAAAGCTGTTGTTCGCAACCGTCTGAAACGACAGATTAAAGCAGCAATTCGGTCTTTACTTCCCATAATTTCCCCAGGATTAAAAGTGGTAATTACGGTACGACATCATGGAAGCGAGTGCAATTATGAACATTTTTTGCGAGAATTAAAGCAGTTGTTAATTAAATCTAATATCATCTATGGGCATACGAGAGAATACTTTTTATGAAGGAGGTCCTCATATCGGGGACTTAATCATCAATATTTTATTAGGGTTTACGGTTATTTGCTTACCCCTAACGGTTGGGGCAGTAGTCAGAGCAATTTGGTTGCGTTACCGCATTACAGATCGCCGGATTTCAGTCACAGGTGGTTGGATGGGACGCGATCGCACTGATATTGTCTATGGCGAAATCATCAAAATGGTTAAAATGCCACGGGGGATCGGACTATGGGGCGATATTGTTGTTACCCTCAGAGATAAAAGTCGTCTGGAGTTGAGGGCAGTTCCTAACTTCCGCGAAGCTTATGACTATATGGCTGAAAAAGTTGCCGCTAAGACAGGGAAACCTGTTGAAGCAATTACCAGCAGATAGATTCTAAAATTAAACCAGGTCAGAGGCTCCTTAACCTCTTTCCTTATTACCAATATTCGGTAAAGTAAACTACAGATCACCCTACAGCGAGACCGCTTGGATTAAGACGAATGGACTTTGGTGTCGGATTTATTTCCACAAACATTATGCTGCCAATCCTGGATTTCTTCTACGGGATTGTGCCTAGCTACGGTTTTGCGATTATTGCCTTAACCCTAGTAATTCGCTTTGGACTGTACCCATTGAGTGCGGGGCAAATTCGCAATATGCGAAAAATGAAGATTACTCAGCCCCTAATGAAGGAGCGACAAGAAGAAATTCAGCGACGCTACAAAGACGATCCTGCAAAACAGCAAGAAGAAATGGGAAAGGTGATGCAAGAGTTTGGGAACCCCTTGGCGGGTTGTTTGCCCCTGTTGCTACAAATGCCCATTCTCTTTGCTTTATTTGCTACTCTACGGGGATCACCTTTTGCTAACATTAATTACACGGTTGATGTTCAAATTCTCCCTCGTGAGCAAATTGAGCGCGTTGACCCTCAACCTTTTAGCACGAAACCCAGTAATATTTACATTAGCGATGGGATTCATTATCCTATTTCTGCTTTATTACCTGGAGGCACTAAACTAGCAGTTGGAGAAAAAACCAAGGTTGAATTTCAAACTGCTGAAGGTCAGTCCCTTAGACAATTAGTCGCTGAAACTCCTGAAAGCAACATTCAGCCAACCTTTGAAGTTAAAAAAGGCTCAGAACGAATTAAAATTAATGAAGATGGAACGATAGAAGCCTTAGCCCCTGGAGAGGCAACTATTGAAGCCACTATACCAGGCATTGCTGCCAAGACAGGTTTCTTATTCATTGAAGCGTTAGGACGAGTTGGTGTTGTAGGAGATGATGGAACCATTAACTGGGATATCCTAGGCATGGTTTTATTCTTCGGTGTCAGTATCTATCTCAACCAAGAATTGTCCGGTTCTTCAGGCGGAGGAGCCCAACAACAACAGGCGGTGAATAAAATTACTCCCGTCATTTTTAGTGGAATGTTTCTCTTCTTTCCTCTACCGGCAGGGGTCTTGATGTATATTGTTGTTGCCAATGTTTTCCAGACCATACAAACGGTCATTTTGATGCGGGAACCCTTACCGGAGAATCTACAAAAATTGGTTGCACAGCAGGAAAAGGCTGAAAAAATTCAAGAAGCCCTTCCCTTCGAGAAAAAACGTTCTAAGAAGAAGGAGAAAACGTCTTAATTTGCCACTTAACGATAGGTTACAAGTTGTCAAGATGGAGCGAGAAGTCCACTCAGGTAAAGCTTGGCTCGAAACCCTGTTAACGTTAATGGGGTTAACAGCACAAGTTAAGGTTGAACAAAACCAAAGTGACTCTGATGAGTCCCCCGAATGCTGGTTGACGATTGATGAAACTCAGTTAACTCCCCAACAGATTAATATTCTCTTAGGGGAACAAGGGTCAGGAATAGATGCGATTCAATATTTAGCTAATACGCTCATTAACTTGAGTGTGGAGCCCAAAGAACAACGGGGATATACGGTTGAACTCAATGGCTACCGTCTCAAGCGTCAAGAAGAACTGACTATCTGGGCGCAAGAGGTAGTTCAACAAGTGCGCCAAACAGGACGGGAGGTAGAAATGTCCCCCCTATCATCGGCAGAACGTCGTCAAATTCACACTTTATTGAAGGATGTGCAAGATTTGGAAACCGAAAGCCGTGGCCAAGAACCCGATAGGCGGTTAGTAGTCAAACTTCGATAAGCGGTTCATTAGTTAATTATCTTCTAGATTCATGAGTCCGCCTTAGCGGACTTTATTTGTAACGTAAGTTCGATGAATTTAGAAATTACTTGGGTCAATTTCCAAGATTTGAGTCAAATCTACTAATTAGGCTGTCAAAAGTGCCGATTTTTTCATGTATTAATAGTAAACTCACATCTTGCACCAGTACAATACAACGAAATAGCTAAATGATTTATGGTTATATTCTATGAATTTTGCCTCGTGCCTCCGGTCTCTAGCTAATTTTTAAGGAAGTCCAAAATCCTCAGTAAAGCCCAACTTGCTTTTCCCAGTACGCCGATGAGATTAGAAGAGACTATTTAAAAGAAATTTAACCAAGATGAGGGTCTTAAAGCGACAATTGATCCCCGACCCTCGTCATCTGCTTAAACCATTCTCTAATCGATGAGGTAGGAGAGTTTAAATAGCTCTTTTGAAGCTTTCATCGTTTCAATGCCAAGCAGCTAAGAGACTTAAAGTCTCTGAAGTATTGGGGGGATGAGCAGTGTAAAATAAAAGGTGAATCGAGCAAAAAGTTAATATAAATAATTTTACAATGTCTGTTGCTTTTTCTGCTATCCCTAATGGTAACAATTCACTATATGACGAACAAGAACTTTATAAATTACTATTACACTATCAAGAAAAGCTAGACGAAAAAAACGATTCTAGAATTATTAGTTTTTCCCATATTATTAATCCAATAGATCCCCTATTAATTTTAGAAAATTTTATAGAAAATAACTCAAAAAAGTTATTATCAAATGATCCTAAACCCCTCTACTTTTATTGGGAAAATAAAGCGAATAATATCGCTATCTTAGGTTACAATACAACTAAGAAATTTTTTATAGAAGCACAAGAAAGATTTTGTATTTCCCAAAAATTAATTGAAGAATGTTTTCAAAAAATTATCAGGGTTGGTGTTCAAGATATTATAGGTTCAGAACCTTATATTTTTTGCGGATTTAGGTTTTTCTCTACTGCTGATAATAACTCGAATATATTTCCTTCTTCTCTTGTGTTTTTGCCAAAACTACAAATAATAAAAATACGCCAAAAATCTATATTCACGATCAACTTTTTGTTACAACAAAGTACAGATTTAGAGTTTTTATTAAATCAGATAAAATCTTCCATTACGAAAATCACTTCGATCAATAACCCCAATGAGTCATTAGTTAAGTTCGGAGTTGCTATTAACTCTGAAATACAACTGCCGATGGCGGAATATTTTAAAAAATCTGTGGCCTCCGTTTTGCATTCAATTCAATTAAATAAATTTAATAAGTTGGTCCTTTCCCACCCATTAGATATTATTGCATCTCAGGAATTTTCTTTGATTGATTGTTTAAAAAATTTACGAGAATATTATCCCAATTGTTACGTCTTTGCCTTAAATAATGGTCAAAAACACTCCTTTGTAGGAGCGAGTCCAGAGCGGCTAATTAGTATTAATAATAAGCAATTAGTAACTGATGCGTTAGCTGGTTCGGCTCCTAGAGGTAAAAGTGCTAAAGAAGATATTTATCTAGGACAAACTCTACTTAAAAATAGTAAAGAAAGACGAGAGCATCAACTGGTTATTGACTGTATTATACAACATTTAAGACAGCTGGGATTATGCCCTCAGATTTCTCCCCTTAAAATCTTAAAGTTGTCTAATATTCAACATCTATGGACACCGATTTATGCTCAATTATCTCCCAATATTCATCCGCTAGAAATTGTTGCCAAACTTCATCCTACTCCAGCCGTTTCTGGATTTCCTACTGATATTGCTTGTACTGAAATTCGTAATCATGAAGCCTTTGAAAGAGAACTTTATGCCGCTCCATTAGGTTGGATTAACCATCAAGGAAATAGTGAATTTATTGTAGGAATTCGGTCAGCTTTGATCTCAGGTAATCAAGCACGTCTCTATGCAGGAGCAGGGATTGTTGAGGGATCTGAAGCAGAAAAAGAATTAGGCGAGATTAAATTAAAATTTCAAGGTTTACTTCGAGCTTTATTGTATAGTGAATAAATACACCGTTGAATAAATAATTACTGATTATCAAAGTAAATAGGGGTGATTGATGACCACCCTTAACAGTACAATAAGAAACTGTCCTCAAGAATTTCAAATCATCTCACACCAATGAACACTATCGACGATAAAGCAATTGTTAAAGACTATTTTAACGCCATTGGATTCGACCGTTGGCGCAGAATTTATGGGGACGGAGAAGTCAACAAAGTTCAAGGAGACATTCGGCGCGGACATCAACAAACCATTGATACCGTGGTAGACTGGCTAAAAGCTGAAGAAAATATTGCCAGCTTATCTATTTGTGACGCGGGGTGTGGTGTGGGGAGTTTGAGTATTCCCTTAGCGCAAACAGGGGCTAAAATCTTTGCCAGCGATATTTCTCAAAAAATGGTAGAAGAAGCTACTGAACGGGCGCAACAGACTCTACAAGATCCTAGTAAGGTTACCTTTGCGGTTCAAGATTTAGAAGGATTAACGGGTAAATATCATACTGTGATTTGTCTTGATGTTTTGATTCATTATCCTGCCGAAGATGCAGCCAAAATGATTGGCCATCTTGCTTCTTTGGCAGAGTCTCGCCTAATTCTTAGTTTTGCGCCAAAAACCCTTTGTTTGACAATCCTCAAAAAAATTGGCGAATTTTTTCCAGGGCCAAGCAAAACGACCCGCGCCTATCAACATAGAGAACAGGATATCATTGCTATTCTGGAAAACAACGGGCTAAAAGTACAACGGGAAGCCATGACCAGTACCCGTTTTTATTACTCTCGAATTCTAGAGGCAACGCGACCTTAATTCCTCGATATCACTTAAGTTTCAACTCATATTTTGTTTTCCATGGCCATTACCCTTCAACACCTGATTAAGGCCAAACAGCAAGGCCGTCCCCTAACTGTCCTCACCGCTTGGGATTATGCCATAGGTCAATTATTAGACATAGCAGGGGTTGATATTATTTTGGTTGGGGACTCTCTGGCAATGGTGGCCTTAGGACATGACACGACCTTACCCCTCACTCTTGAGCAAATGCTACATCATGGGGCGGCGGTAAAGCGTGGAGTTAAACGGGCTTTTGTGGTGTGTGATTTGCCCTTTTTGAGTTATCAAGAAAGTATTAGTCAAGCTATTCATACAGCAGGACGCATCTTGAAAGAAACAGGAGTTCAGGGGGTTAAACTTGAAGGAGGACACCCGACGGCTTTAGAAACCGTCGCCCAACTAACAGCCATTGGTATTCCAGTGATGGGTCATGTGGGTTTAACTCCCCAGTCAGTGCATCGTTTAGGATATCGTCAACAAGGACAAACTGAAACCGATGCGGAACGGATTTCATCAGAAGCGATCGCCTTGTCGGAGGCGGGGGCGTTTGCGGTTGTCCTTGAACATATTCCCTCTGATTTAGCAAAGGCAATTACAAGTCAACTGCCGATCCCTACTATTGGTATTGGGGCAGGTTCTCACTGTGACGGCCAAGTATTAGTTACCGCCGATTTACTGGGATTATCAGAAAAACAGCCCCCTTTTGCTAAATCCTATCTTAATCTACGTGAGCTTATTACTGAGGCGGTAAAGGAGTTTTCTCGAGAAGTGCGCGATCAGAAGTTTCCTTAAATCCTTAAATAATTACCTTTGGTATTCATGGGCTATGGTTTTGATGGGTAAAAAATTGTGTTTTTGAAGCAGGTTAGCTAAGTCTACCTCTCTTTCTAGTAAACAAGCATGGCCACTATCGGGTAAGATCACTAAATTTCCATTAGGAACACAATTAACTAATCGTTTTCCTTCGGCGACAGAAGGTAATAGGCGATCGCTATCGCTGACCAAGGTTAAAATCGGTTGCGTTAACTGTTTTAATTGTGCGTCATCGACTTGAAAATCCCGTAGTAATCTTAGTCGCCAAGTGACAACTGATGGCGGAACTGACTGCATGGCTTTTAATAATGCCTGATAATCTTGTCTTTCCATTCTTCCCAAAGCGGCTAAAAAGGGTAAGAACCCTACCGTTGAGGTTCTATGTAAAATATCAGGTATCCATTGAATTAATTCACTTCCCCAACTTAATAAAGGACGTTGGGTAAAGGATGAAGCAGGATTAATCAAAACCATTTTTTCGATTAACTCAGGTGCATCGAGAGCAACTTTGATGGCTAAACATCCTCCAAAAGATTCTCCACACAAATAAACAGTAGAAAATTGAGGGTTATGGTTTATTTCTTTTTGAATTAAACCAATGATTTGATTAACTAAACTACTCCAGTTACTGCAATTAGTTTGAGGAATTGATAAACAACGAATCTTAAAAAAGTGACTTAATTTTTCAACTTGTCTATGTAATAATTCCCCTGTTCCATCCATTCCTGGTAAATAGACAAACAGAGGAAATTCTGATGATGTTGATGGTTTTGGGTTAAGTAACCTCATTCTTTACTATTGGCGGTTTCTTGTTAATCAACCGTTCAAAAATAGAAAACTATAGAATTATAGCAAAATATTTTTTTTCTGAGCAGACAGAAGAGTCACTGCGGTTCAATTAGACCGATTGATTTTTAACTATTATTATCATTGAGATTGATGCTATTTGAATTTGACTGGATTTAAACAAGTTAAATCTACTTTACCAAAATGAACACTGAAGGCTAACTGAAGATGCTCGAGTGCTTTAACTAACCAAGGAACGCCATCTCTGGTAAAAGATTCGTAGTGATTGAATAAAATAGCAAAGCGTTTTTCTAAATAGGGTTTGATCTTACGAGACATTAACACAACTTTCAGTAAGGTGCCGATGGTTCTAGTAACCCCTAAGTTAGAAACCATATCAATAAAAACATAGTGTTCTGGCCGCCGACTACTTTCAACAACAAAAAAATTCAATAATTGACTCGACGTTCTCATCATTAAAAACTCACTGGGTTTTTGATGATTACATTCGGGTAAAGTATTTTGTAAAACTTGATATAGATTTTTATTGAATTGACCTTTGACATACTGAGGATCAAGAGAGGTAATTAGATACTCATATAAGTCAAGTTTAAACCGTTCAAATGTTTTCGTATGAACAGTTTGGCTTAGAAAGTCCTGGGATAAACTTTTATAGGTGTAGCCACCATCTACTGTTCCTAGAAAATGTTTTAAAGCACCATTTAATTCTTTATCTTTTAGAAGTGTAGGGTTTTGAACTGGACGAATCAGGTGTTTGTGCTGTTGATCGAATTCTGGAGAACGCATTAGTTGAGCCATCCTAACTTTATAGGTGACGTATCTAGATAGATTGACCTCAAAACGACGTTCTGTTTTGATTTTTATATGTCTGACAGTTTGTTGGTTTTCTGAACTACTGTCGTCTCCTAATAAACAATGGTTGTACAAATAAGGATAACGATGAATAAGATTGCCTACTGATTGGTTTTTATAATTATTATTTTTGTTATCAATAACTTTGGCTAATCGCTGAAGCTTTTTATACTCATCAGACTTGGTAAAGTTTTTAACCAAATAGCGAATGCGACTGGTGGTGTTGTGAAAACCATGACGAGGCGAAGCCAAATTCTCAAACAGACTAATTAACTGAGGAATATAACCTTGTAATTGAGGCTCCATCTGCCAACGGTTAATGAGAATATGGCAACAACGGTTAAAGAAATAATTAAAGCGATATTCAATATTTTTGGATTTGACGATTGTTTCTAAGGCTATATAAACTTCAGCTTGTCTAAAACCTCTTCCCTGAATAAACAGACTCCGAAAATACTCGATTAACTGTTCAGGAGAATCTTTCCGAACACGCTGCAAGAAGTAATCATACAGAACTTGTTCTTCGTATGATCCTTGACATTTATCAAATCCCTGAAAATGAGATAGTGTGTTCATGGTTTTGAGTCTCTTGGATTGATTCAGATGCCAATGGGAACCACAAAATTCGCTATGGTTGTAAATGAGAATTTATGATCCAATGGTAGGTTGAACATGAAACTTGACTTATAGTAGAGATTGATTGTAACTTTTCAGAGCGGTTTTTTTTGACCTCTCCTGGTAAACTTGGACGCAGATTCCCTTAACCTTTTTTAAATCCATTATTAAGAAATACATCAGGATAAGGAGTATAACTGACCATTAAAGCCCATGCTCAATCTATCTTAATTCATTAGACTTCTTTTAGTAACCCAAATTTTAGTTTATATCAAATTAATCATACTAGCCATGCTATGCCAAAATAAAAGTATTGTCAAGTGATTTTGATCACAGTAAAACCCCTCAATCTAGTCTAAGTAAACTTACCAAAAATTCTAGCGATCAATAAATATGTTGTTTTCCGTAATACCCAGTAATTTTTCTGATATTTTTCAACAAAACCTTAAAAATATTTTTGATTTTTGTTCCCCTGATCGGGCTAAAAAAATTAACACAGATAGTCGATCAATTAAGCCAGGAGAAATATTTCTGGCCTTGAAAGGAGAAAATTTTGATGGTCATAATTTTGCAGAACAAGCAATAGAAAAAGGGGCAGTAGCCTTGATTGTTGATCACTATTTATCCGTAAATTCAAGTAAGAAAATACCACAAATTCAAGTCAAAGATACTTTAACTGCTTATCAACAAATTGCTCATTGGTGGCGCAGCAAATTCGATATTCCTGTGATAGCTGTCACGGGTTCAGTAGGCAAAACTACCACTAAAGAATTAATCTCGGCTGTCTTAGAAACCAAGGGAAAAGTCCACAAAACCAAAAGTAACTACAATAATGAAATAGGGGTTCCCAAAACATTATTAGAATTGACCAGTGACCATGATTTTGCGGTGATTGAAATGGCGATGCGAGCCTTGGGAGAAATTGATTTATTGACGAAAATTACTCATCCTACTATGGGACTAATTACCAATGTGGGAACGGCTCATATTGGTCGGTTGGGGTCAAAAGAAGCGATCGCCCAAGCAAAATGTGAGTTACTCGCTCAAATGCCTCAAGAGGGAATCGCTATTCTCAATCACGATAATCCCCTCTTACTTCAAACAGCAAAAAAAGCATGGTCAGGAGAAACTATTACCTATGGACTTGAGGGAGGAGATATCATGGGAAAAATAATCGATCCCCACACCTTACAAGTTGAAGGGATGAATTTTCCCTTGCCTTTACCAGGCCGTCACAACGCCTTAAACTATCTGGGGGCATTAGCTGTGGCAAAATGTTTAAATTTAGATTGGACTCCTTTAACCCAAGGAATTTCAGTAGATTTACCTAAAGGCCGCTCTCGACAATATCAATTATCAGGGGATATTATCATTCTCGATGAAACCTATAATGCCGGTTTAGAGTCTATGAAGGCCGCTTTAAATCTGTTGAAAGAAATTCCTGGGAAACGACATCTAGCCATTCTAGGAACGATGAAAGAATTGGGGGAAAAATCAGCGCAATTTCACCGTGAAGTGGGAGAAACGGTTAAAGAGCTAGGAATTGATCGTTTATTGGTGTTAGTTGATGATCCTGAAGCTGAGGCGATCGCCCAAGGAGCGTTGGGGATAATAACAGATTGTATCTCAACTCACTCGGAACTGATTGAGCGATTAAAAGAGGTTGTCGAACCAGGCGATCGCTTACTTTTTAAAGCGTCTAATTCTGTGGGATTAAACCGAGTCGTCGAACAGTTACGAGAAGAATTGACGATCTAAAATTAAGTTTAGCTGTGTTTATCGTGGTAAAACTGGGCTAACATCCCGCGCAGGACATCGAGCGATCGCAGCTAAATTCATTGGTTTTGTCTCAAGACTTGATTCAATGAAAGTATAAGCTAAATCAATCCCTTTTTCGTTAATATAAACTTGCCAAAAATTCTCATAACCCACGGTTGATGCAGACAATGATTGAATCTGACTTTGTTGAGGAAATTTATCCCCACAAGGTTCACAAAAAAAATAGATTATTTGCTTTAAATTTAAGACAGATATAGCCCTTAATGCCTGTTCTTTACTAATGTAAGCACATTGATCACCATAAGCGGGTACACTGATTGATACAGTGGCAATTAACGTTAAAATGAAAGTAGACAGAGTTTTATATTTCATTTAATGTATAGAGTTTTAAAGAATCAACTAATTAAGTTTAATTGAGAACCTTGATTATTTTTATATACTTCAATCCGATTCTGAAAAGCTTCCTTAAATTGAGGCATATGGGTGACAGTTAAGATACAAGAAAAATCTGAAGCAATGGCATTGATAGCAGCAATCAATCGTTCACATCCTTGAGTATCTTGAGTCCCAAACCCTTCATCCACAATAAGCATTTGTAGGGAAGTTCCAGCCCTTTGTGCTAACAATTTTGCTAAGGCTAAACGAATAGAAAAGTTAATACGAAATGCTTCTCCACCGGAATATGTTTCATAGGAACGGGTTCCTTGAGAATCAGCAATTAAAATATCTAAAGTATCAATAAATTTTGTGGATTTCTTACGAGAACTTCCACTACGTCCTGTTCTTTGAGTCACAAATTGAATATGGAGTTGATTACCCGTTAATCGAGCAAGAATTTGATTCGTTTCTGCTTCAAGTTGAGGTAAAATATTCTCGATCATTAATGCTTGAATGCCGTTTTTACCAAAAGCTTTAGCTAATTCTGTATAAACGCGATATTGTTTCTGAATGTCTTTAAGTTGTTTTTGATTATTGCTATATTGTTGTTTGAGAGTTTCCAATTGAGATATTGATTGTTCTAGTCTTCCTCGTTGTGCTAATAACTCATCTAGTTTTTGGCGTTGGTTTTGAATGTTTTTTTCTAAGATGGTGATCTCTTCTCTTTTATCAGCTATGGGTTTTATTTTGATAGACAAAGCATCTAGTTGCTCTTTTATTTTTTCTTTTTCTATTACTTGCTCTTTTAATCTTTGTTCTAGAATTTGTAGTCGTTGCTGTAATTGAGGATATTGTTGTTTTGCTTGTTGCAACTCTTGATATTTGAATTCCCAACATTGAGACTGACGAAGTAACTCTAATAATTGTTGGTGATCTGAATTTTTATAGCCTAAATTTTTGATGGATTGTTCTAATTTATTAATCCCTTTTTTGATTTCTGAAGTCTCATTTAATTCTTTTATTTGTTGTTGAAGCTTAGATATTTTTTGAATAAGTTGTGGTTTTTCTTGTAAAATTCTTGATTGACGACGACTAGCCTCTTCGAGTTTTGCTTGTTGAATTTCTGCTCTGCGAAATCGTTCAACTTCTCCTCTAACTAAAGCATGAGTTTGTTCGTCATAATTAAGTTTTTGTAATTCTTGATTTAGCTTATGAAGTTCTGATTGTAATTCTAAATTATAGGTGTTTTCTCGTATTTTTTTTTCAATTTCTTGAATGTTTTTTCTAACTTCTTTTAGTTTTATATGTACTTCGCCAATAGTTTCTAGTTGTGCCTCTAATTGTCCAAACTGTTGCTGTAAAGAAGGGTAAGGGGCTAATTCTTGGTTTAATTGAATATATTCTTCCCTTAGTGTCTTTAATTCTTTTTCTCCCAGAGATATTTGTTCTTGTAATATCCAAATCTTTTCTTTAATCTCTTGCTGTTGAACTTGCGTTTTTGTAATAACATGATGAAGATGGATTTCATCTAATGCTTGCTCGCACAGAGGACAGCTTGAATTAGGAACTTCCAATTGTTGTAATTTTTGTTGTAATTCTTCGATTTTTTCTTGAGAGATTCGCTGATTTTCTTTAAGTCTTTCTTGAAATTCTTTTTTTTCTTGTCCCTTCTCTTCTACCCTTTTTTGATAAATTTTTTTGTTGTCAAGTTCTAGTATTTTTGCATCAACGTCTAAAGCAGCTTTTCGCATTTTTGGAATTTTTGCTAGTTCTTCTATACAATCTTTTTCAGTTAAATATAGTTGTTCTAATTGTGCCTTTAAGTTAGCTTTTACTTGTTCGATGTTGGTCTGCAAATTATAGCGTCTTTGTTGAAGTGGAACAACTTGATGCTGTAATTGATCTAATTCATGTAAGCGTTGACGATGACGAGACAGTTGTTGCAAAACAATTTTAATTTCATCCCCATTCTTCAAAATATTTTCTAGTTCTTCTTCCTGTCTTTTTAAGGTTTCTAACTCAGTTCGAGTTTGGCCTATTTTTAGCTCAATTTTATTGTGAATTTTGTTAAGTTTTTGGGTAGATATTTGCTGTCTTTGTAAATATTCTTGATGAGTTGTAAATTTGTCAGATAATTTTTTTTCTTCTTTTTGTAATTCTCTTAATCTTTGGTAGCCTTTAATGATATTATTTTCTTGCTCAATAATGGTCTTTAACCGATTAAATTCTTGGGTTATCTCATTTCTTTCTTTGGTTAATCTTTCTTCATCTTTAACTAAATTTTTATATTGTTGTTGCTGCCAAGTTATTTGCTCACACCAAGTTTTTCTTTGGTGTTCTTCTCCTTGAATTTGCTGTAATTTAACTCTTTTTTGTTCTTGGTGAAGTTGAATCTTTTTGATTTCTTGGTTGATAGTCTTCTGTTGCTCTTGAAGATTTCCTTTTTGAGCGAGTTTTTCTTTTAAAGGAGCTAAACTTAATTCAATTTGTTTAGCTTGTCCTTGATATTGTTTAGATAAATCTTTCGATTGATTAGCTAATTCTTGATACTGATCAAGTTTTAATAAATCTGCTAATATTTGCTTTCTTTCTGTTGGACGACGGAGCATAAATTCATCAGCCCTTCCTTGACGTAAATAGGCTGAATTAATAAAGGTGTCATAATCAAGTTTTAAAGCAGAAATAATTTTTTCTTGAGTAGGGCGTATTCCCTTAGCCGTTAATGAACGAAATTGACCCCCACTTTCTATCTGAAATTGTAAGTCACTACTACGTCCTCGATGACGACTACGGATGATCCGATAGATTTCTCGGTGAGAAATAAATTGAAAATCAACGCGCACATATTCACACCCCCCATGAATGACATCTTCGTCGATCGCTGCCCGACTTTGACCCCAAATTACCCAAGTAATTGCTTCAAGTAAAGACGATTTTCCTGCACCATTTGCCCCACAGATACAGGCTGTATGTAGTCCTCGAAAATTTAGGGTGGCTTCCCGATAGCTAAGAAAGTTTTTTAGGGTCAGTTCAAGGGGAATCATTCCAATCCTTATCTGTGGACAATTTCCTCAACCTCCTATGATGGTAGGGGTTCTCCTCTTGTTGCTTAGTTTATCCAATCTTCTTTAAATAATTCTAGATCCCTGACCCAATACGTTACAATTATTTATCCTACTATTGCATAAAGGGTTATTGATTGATGCCTGTTCACTGTTAAACGTTGGCGCAGGAATCATTTCTCCTCTAATGTCTAGTAATTGTACAAGAATAAGATAAGCGACTGCTAAAACAATAGAAATTACGCCAGTAATGATGGCAACAATTTTTCCTGAGTTCATGAATGGTGGCTCAATAATTCAATTTGACTACGATTAATATAACTTAATAAATTCTCAGGGAGAATAGATTTAGACTGAGTCAAGACATTCAATAAATTCCTTGAAATTAGACTCTTTTGCTTGACATTATTATTTTGATCGGGATTTATAATGATTCTCGATCAACAACAGCGTTTAAACTCTCAGGTTTTTTGGAGTCTATGGAAGAAAGAGGAAGTTAATAATGAATTTTAGCCGGATTATTCTCTCATTTTCACTAAATCAGGAACTCCAATCGGAGAAATATTAGCCATTGCCTTAAGATTTTGGCAACGAATTAACTCGGTAAAATTTAGGGTTGAACGTCCTTCTAATTGGGCGGATGCTTCAAGTCCATCTAGGAGATTTTTCGCCGCTTCTACCGAACTGTAGCCTCGTCTGAGAGCAACTTTAATCGCGGCTTCATCCACATCGAGTTCCCGTTGAACACTTTGGTTACTACGCCAAATTTGATAGACGGCGATCGCGGTTAATCCTCCTGATGCGACCATTCCTAAGATGTCCCCTTGAATCGTTTGAACGGTGAGTCCTATTAATCCAGCTGCGGTTATTCCCTGATATAAATCGGGTTTCAGCCATTGAATTGTGATTAAACTGCTAACTGCTCTGAGCAGTAATAAGTCTCGTTGTCCCTTTGGTATTCGTCGCCACAAATCGAAGTTAATATATATTGGACGGCTATCCCGATTCCAAGGAGGAGCAAAGGGTGCGTCAATAACCTTTAACTGTTGGGGTTTGCTAACAATTTTAGTTAACATTCGCCCTGAAGCTGGCATGATATCTAATAGTCGTCTAATCTCAGACTCCACACTCATAAAAGACCCCTATCTATAGGAAACTCTTTATTGAGTATAATGTCTTTGGGATATAGTGTTTATCTTTAAGCACTTTTCTAGCATTGAAATTTTATAACAATACCAAAAGCGGCTAATTTTCCCAACCATTGGTTTGTTGCTATCAAAAAGCGGTTGATTAAGATATTTCCAAGTCGCCATAGCGATTTGTTGACAATTCCAAACTCTAACTTTCCATGTCATTGTTCGACAATCCTTTAAAATACTTTAAAATCAAAAATATTTAGATATTTCTTGAGAAGGAGACTAACCTATTTGTCATAGCTCCTTATTATTAATTTGACAGATTGTGTGCTTATTTTGTCTCGTCGAAAGCTCGGAATATTTTCAGAATATTTAGGTGAACTCCGTGTTTTCTAGTAGATATAGTTGATGTTTACATAAAAAATTGTTGTGATGTTTTCTCTAATTACACATTTTCTGTTAAGAGAATCTGATTAACTTGGGTTTGAGGTAAGAGGTTAACCTATTGACTATCAAGGTAGGTCTCCACAAGAATTTTTATTGTCTCGTAATATCAATAGTGATTTTCCCGCCAAAATGAGGAATAGGGGCAGCAAGTTTGCTCAAACGAACTCTAACTTGTTGAACTTTATCTAGGGTTAATATCTCTTGAGCGATCGCCTCAGCCAATTTTTCAATGAGAGAAAATTTTTCCGTAGCAATGAAATGTTTAACAATAGCGATCGCTTGACAATAATCTAAAGTATCCTCAATCTGATCGCTATTTCCTGCAGACATTAAATCAACCCCAATGGTTAAATCAACTTCAAACCACTGACCTAAAACCTGTTCTTCTGGTAAATATCCCGTATAGCCATAACAGCGAATTTCAGTGATTTCAATGAAGTCCATAATCTTTTTGCTATTTTATCGATGATTTGGTTCTAAAAATCTGATTTTAACGGTTATGATCGTTAATATACTCCAACAATGGTTAAGTCAACGTTAAGTCAAAACTAAGAGTCAGTCAATCTTAAGTCCTATGAATAAACCCAAAAATAATAGTATTTCTCGTGAGGTTAAAGCCCATGTTAGTATTTTATGTGGATTTGTTAGTATTTTTTGGATTGCTGAATTTTTAGATTTTTTTGTTTTTAAAGGAAGTTTAGATCGATTTGGCATTATTCCCCATAATCTGATCGGACTACGAGGGATTTTATTTGCCCCATTTTTACATGGTGGATTCGGTCATTTAATTGCTAATACGATTCCTTTTGTTGTCCTAGGCTGGTTTGTAATGTTGCAAGAAACCAGTGATTTTTGGATTGTTACGATCCTGACAATGATAGTAGGCGGTTTAGGGGTTTGGTTATTTGCTGTTCCTGGTTCAATTCATATTGGGGCTAGTATTCTTATTTTTGGATATTTAGGATTTCTACTATTTCGAGGCTATTTTCAAAGGAATTTTGTCTCAATATTTCTCTCAGTTGTAGTGGTTTTTCTGTATGGTGGATTAGTATTAGGGGTGTTACCTTCTCGCCCTGGCATTTCTTGGCAAGGTCATTTATTCGGGTTTCTCGGTGGGGTATTAGCGGCGAAATTAATCGCAACTGAGAAAAAAAATAACAGAAGCTAGAAAAATCAATAATGAATCTTCCTACTTGGATTACGGTATCGCGCTTATTAGGATTGCCATTTCTTTTTTACTTGTTGAGTAATCCTACCCCATCCCATCGCTGGATTAGTATGGTTATTTTTTTAGTTTCAGCCGGAACAGATTGGCTAGATGGTTATTTAGCGCGACGATTAAATCAAGTTACAGAATTAGGCAAATTCCTTGATCCTTTAGTAGATAAGTTGTTAGTTTTAGCCCCGTTATTAAGTTTAATTGAATTAGAAAATATTCCCCCTTGGGGCGTTTTTCTGATTATTGGCCGTGAGTTGGCGATCGCTGGGTGGCGGGTTAATCCGAATGTAACCAGAAACCCACAAATTCAAGGAGCCAATTGGTGGGGAAAATTGAAAACGGTTAGCCAAATCATAGCGATTGCTTTATTAATTGCTCCCCTTCCCCCTCAGTGGAATACCCTTTGCGTAATTGCATTTTGGGGGGCTGTAATTTTAACTTTAATTTCAGGGGTTAGCTATTTATGGCCGCAAATATCGCCGACCCATAACATCTGATTGGCAAGACCCCAATCTAATGTTTAAGATTGGGGTGTACGTTAACTTAGAGTTTCACTTCAATTTCAACCCCTGCAGGTAAATCGAGTTTCATCAGAGCATCAATGGTTTTTGAAGAGGGCTGATAAATATCAATAATTCTACGGTGAGTACGGGTTTCAAAGTGTTCGCGGGAATCTTTATCGACGTGAGGCGATCGCAAAACACAATAAATTCGACGTTTAGTAGGTAGAGGAATAGGGCCGATTGCGGTTGCATCGGTTCGGTTAGCCGTATCAACAATTTTTTCACAAGAGGTGTCGAGTAAACGACGATCAAAAGCTTTCAAGCGAATCCGTATTTTTTGTTGCAGTGTAGCCATAGTGTTTAGTTTTCAAGGTTCGGTAGTCAATAAGCAAAAAAAAGTTGCCAGCAATCAGTAATTGCCATAATAGTTACTGATCACTGGCCACAGTTAGGTTGTCCTACTTAAGAATTTTTGAGACAACACCCGCACCAATGGTACGGCCACCTTCACGAATTGCAAAACGCATCCCGTTCTCAATAGCAATCGGGTTGATCAGTTCTACTGTCATTTTAATCCGGTCACCAGGCATGACCATTTCTACCGCACTACCATCATCGGCGGTATAGTCTTTAATGGTTCCGGTAACGTCAGTGGTACGGACATAGAACTGAGGACGATAGTTCTTAAAGAAAGGTGTGTGACGACCGCCTTCTTCCTTGGTTAGAACATAGACTTCTCCCTCAAATTGAGTGTGAGGAGTGATTGAACCAGGCTTAGCTAGAACCATTCCCCGTTCAATATCGTCTTTTTGAATACCCCGTAGAAGCAATCCCACGTTGTCCCCTGCCATCCCTTCATCAAGGGTTTTCTGGAACATTTCTACCCCAGTTACTGTGGTGCTACGGGTGTCGCGGATACCAACCACTTCAACGGTTTCACCCACTTTAACCTTACCCCGTTCAATCCGTCCGGTGGCAACGGTTCCCCGACCAGTGATAGAGAAGACATCTTCTACCGCCATCAAGAAGGGCTTATCAACTTCCCGTTCAGGTTCAGGAATATAACCATCCACTTCTTCCATCAGTTTGAGGATTTTATCTGTCCACTCATTATCTCCTGGACCCAACTTAGGATTTTCTTTGAGGGCTTCTACGGCCATTAGGGCAGACCCTGTGACTATGGGAATGTCATCTCCAGGAAAATCATACTCACTGAGGAGTTCGCGTACTTCGAGTTCTACGAGTTCGAGGAGTTCTTCGTCATCAACTTGGTCTTCTTTGTTTAAGAAAACAACTAAACTAGGAACCCCAACCTGTTTAGCCAACAGAATATGCTCACGGGTTTGAGGCATCGGTCCATCTGCTGCTGATACTACCAAGATTCCCCCATCCATTTGGGCGGCTCCAGTAATCATGTTTTTAACATAGTCAGCGTGTCCTGGGCAGTCTACGTGGGCGTAGTGACGGTTTGGTGTTTCGTATTCAACGTGGGCGGTATTGATGGTAATACCCCGTGCTTTTTCTTCGGGAGCTGCATCAATATCTTCGTAGTTACGAGCTTTAGCACTACCTGCAGCAGCCAACGTCATGGTAATAGCTGCTGTGAGGGTGGTTTTCCCATGATCAACGTGACCGACAGTACCGATGTTAACGTGGGGTTTTGTCCGTTCAAATTTTGCGCGTGCCATGAATCAATTGTTCCTTTTTTTGTCTTCTGTTTAAATCACAGTGATATTTTTCCGTGATTAGTATCAGTTACCCGTAGTTAATTATTAACTATTAAGGGTCTACTATCCACTATTCACTATTTATTATTCACTGTAGTAGGCGTTCCCTGTGTTTTTAGCGATGATCGCTTCGGCGACATTGCGAGGGACTTCTGCATAATGGCTAAATTCCATTGAGAAGATCCCCCGACCTTGGGTTTTTGACCGGATATCGGTCGCGTAGCCAAACATTTCTGCTAGAGGAACATTAGCAGAAACCTTGGCAAGGCCGTCTTCAGATTCCATCCCTTCGATGTTGCCCCGACGGGAGTTGAGATCTCCCATGATATCTCCTAAGAAATCATCAGGGACTTCTACCTCAACTTTCATCATTGGTTCTAGCACAACGGGGGAGGCTTTGGTGACCGCATTGCGAATGGCCATTGACCCTGCTATTTTAAAGGCCATTTCTGAAGAATCAACATCATGGTAAGAACCATCTACCAATGTAACCTTAAGATCGATTACCGGGTATCCTGCAATAATACCTGATTCACAGGCTTCTTTTATCCCTTGTTCGACGGGAGCGATATATTCTTTGGGGATGGTTCCGCCAACGATCTTGGAAATAAATTCAAATCCGCTTCCTGATTCTCCTGGCTCTAGGTGAATCACAACATGGCCATACTGACCTTTTCCACCGCTTTGACGAATATACTTTCCTTCCGCGTCACAAGATTTACGAATGGTTTCACGGTAAGCTACTTGAGGTTTACCGACCGTCGCTTCTACTTTATATTCTCGTAGCATCCGGTCTACCAGAATCTCTAAGTGTAGTTCTCCCATCCCCGCAATAACCGTTTGGTTGGTTTCAGGGTTGATGCTAACGCGGAAGGTGGGATCTTCATCAGAAAGCGATTGCAACGCTTTGGAGAGCTTCTCCATGTCCTGTTTTGTTTTCGGTTCAACAGCAACTGAAATAACCGGTTCTGGGATAAATAGAGATTCAAGGATGATAGGCTTATTTTCGTCGCACAGCGTATCCCCCGTGGTTGTGTTTTTCAACCCGATGGCCGCCCCTAAGTCTCCGGCTCTCAGTTCATCAACTTCAATGCGATCATTAGACTTCAAGACAATTAAGCGTGAAAGCCGTTCTTTACTATTTTTGGTTGAGTTATATATATAGGTTCCTTTGGCCAAAACCCCTGAATAAACCCGCATGAAGGTTAGGCGACCATAGGGGTCAGCGGCAATTTTAAAAGCCAATGCGGAGAAAGGTTCATCGTCTGAAGCTTTTCTCTCTTCTTCGGTTCCATCAGGCAATAATCCTTTAATTGCCGGCACTTCTAAGGGAGACGGTAAATAGTCAACGACAGCATCAAGAAGCAATTGCACCCCTTTATTTTTGAACGCAGAACCACATAGGAGAGGGATGATAGAACGATTGAGAGTCCCTAAGCGTAGTCCCCGCCTAATCTCAGCTTCAGTCAATTCTTCGGCTTCGAGGTATTTTTCTAAGAGATCTTCGTTATTTTCTGCTACTGCTTCAATCAGTTGACTCCGATATTCGAGGGCTTGCTCTAAAAATTCTTCAGGAATTTCTGTATCTTTAATATTTTTCCCTAAGTCATCTTGATAGATTTTAGCCCGCATCCTCACCAAGTCTACAATGCCACGAAAATCGTTTTCGCTGCCAATCGGAATTTGAATAGGAACTGCATTAGCTCTGAGACGATTTCTAATTTGTTCGCAAACTCTAAAAAAGTTAGCCCCTGTGCGATCCATTTTGTTTACAAAAGCTAGGCGAGGAACTTGATAGCGATCTGCTTGTCGCCATACTGTCTCAGACTGGGGCTGGACACCTCCCACCGAACAAAATACGGCTATTACACCATCTAACACCCGCATCGAGCGTTCGACTTCAATGGTAAAGTCTACGTGACCGGGGGTATCAATAATATTGATTCGATGATCTAGCCAACTGGTACTAATAGCCGCAGCCGTAATGGTGATGCCTCGTTCCTGTTCTTGGGCCATCCAGTCCATGGTAGCGGTTCCTTCATGAACCTCACCGAGTTTGTGGGCGATTCCTGTATAAAACAAAATTCGCTCTGTTGTGGTGGTTTTGCCTGCATCTATATGGGCTGCGATACCTATATTGCGTACCTTCTCCAGTGGAATAGTACGTGCCACAGCGACCTCCTCAGTTTTATCTGGCTTAGTTTCGTTATCTATAATTTCTATTTGTTTACACTGTAAGATAATGGGTCTTTAGATTGGGGTTGATCTACTGCTCCTTGGCAACCATTAGCCCTTTGTCTTGTCTTTAATAGCGATAGTGGGCAAAGGCTTTGTTGGCTTCGGCCATCCGGTGGGTTTCGTCTCGTTTTTTCATTGCCCCTCCGGTTTCATTGGCGGCATCCATAATTTCATTGGCTAATTTACTAGCCATGGTACGACCGCCTCTAATACGAGCATAGTGGACTAACCAACGTAGAGCTAAGGTTGTTCCCCGTGAGGAACGAACTTCCATGGGAACTTGATAGGTCGCACCCCCAACCCGACGAGCTTTCACTTCCACTAAGGGAGTTAGATTTTTAATGGCTTTTTCAAACACTTCTAGGGGTTCACTTCCTGTTTTTTCTGCAATGGATGTCATCGCATCATAGATAATCCCGGCTGCTACGGATTTTTTCCCGCTTTTCATTACCCGACGGATTGTCATGCTAACTAACCGACTGTTATAGACCGGATCTGGGGGAACCGGGCGTCTTTTAATGTTTCCTCGACGAGACATAGTTGAGTTTTTCCTCTTACAGGTTCAGAATTAATATTTTGAGTCAGTTATTCTCTCCCCCGTCCCCTCTAAATTAGGATGGTTGGAGTTTTTTTGCTTGATTTATTGCCTTACATAGTTTAGCATTGCCTTTCGATCAATTTTTGGTTGAAAAAATTAAACTCGTTTCAGTCAATACCAAGTAACAGTCAAGATGGGATGATCCCGTTTTTCGGCGTATGATTACCTTTTTAGATTTAGGGATGATTAAATCATCAACGAGTCCTAATCTACATCTTATTCTTTGGGTCGTTTGGTTCCATATTTAGAACGCCCTTGTTTGCGGTCTTTAACCCCTTGTGCATCTAAGGTTCCGCGAATAATATGATAACGTACTCCAGGTAAATCCTTGACCCTACCACCACGAATTAAAACCACAGAGTGTTCTTGTAAGTTATGGCCAATTCCGGGGATATAGGCCGTTACTTCAAAGCCAGAGGTAAGACGAACCCGCGCTACCTTTCTCAAGGCTGAGTTGGGCTTTTTCGGGGTCGTTGTGTAAACCCTGGTACAAACCCCTCGACGTTGGGGACACTGTTTGAGGGCTGGTGATTTTGTCTTCTTCTTTAGTTTTGAGCGTTCGCTGCGAATGAGTTGTTGAATAGTGGGCATGAGTAAACTCAATTAGGGTAACAATCAACCCGTAATGATTAATATAATCGTTGACAAATTACCATAATACCTATATTGAATATGTTCTGTCAACTCTTGAAGGAGTGAATTTTTCAGGTTAACGGGTGACAGTAAAGGATAGACCACAACTACAAGTTGTAGCCACTTGGGGGTTAGAGAAGCGAAATCCCCCACCCATTAAGTCTTCGGCATAATCTAGACGTAACGCTTCAAGATAGGGAAGACTGGCTTGATCGATCAGAACATTAATTCCCTCTAGTTGGTGGAGATGATCGCCATCTTGTTGGGTTTCAGACAATTCAAAAACATAGTAGAGTCCCGAACATCCTCCCTCTTTAACCCTTAGCCGAAAGTAAGTGTTGAGTTTCTGACGGCTGCTCTGCATTCGTTGGACTTCTTTCACTGCGGCTGGTGTAATTTCCATCATACAATTCAGAAATATAGCATTTCTTTGTAATAATCAATTTTATCGGAGTGATAGCAAGATGGGACTATGAAGGAAGAATACCCCGAATTTTATTCGTGGGGAGTGTCAAATTCCCGTTGGATTACTTCATGGCGATAGCGAAACATTTCTTGTAATCTTGAATCAACCCACCATCCAATCAAGAATTCTATAATCGTTCCTCCAGGAATTTCATAGTATATCTCGTCCATTAAACGGGTTTTTCCGTTTTCAGGGGTAAAATAATGATAATGTATCCATGATTCCATTGGCCCAATTCTTTGACGATCAACAAATAAATAGGGTTTCTCACACTTAGTATGACAAGCCAACCAACGGATGGGAACAAATCCTAACCAGAGACGAAATTCAGAAATAGCCCCCACATCTAATCCCCCTTCACGACGAATAACTTGGACAGGTTGCCAAGGAGGCGTTAATAACTGCAAGATATCAGGACGTTCGTAAAATTCCCAGACTACCTCAACAGGAGAATTAATGAGAGTTGAACGTTGAAATTTTAGCATTAGAAGTGTAAGTAGTACATTAATTCAGAGATAATCGACCCTGTTAGACTTAATCGCCGTTGTAAATCAGCTAAGTTTTTATAATAACCGTTTTTTTGACGAGAGTTGATGATGGTATGAGCCAGGGGGGAATCAATAATGGGGATATCTTGAAGTTCTTCTACGGTAGCGGTGTTGATATTAACCCGTTGCGGCGTTAGCAGACTGTCGGGATCATGGTAAGAAAAGACTAAAATGGGTGTTAACGGTTTGAGACGTTGTATTGGAATACTTAAAGCAGCGGCCAAGTCTTCAACACAGAGTAATTCTACTCCCATTGAGACTAACTCGACTAAGGTTCGCCCTTGGTGGATAGAAATTCCAGGTAATCTCAGCCAATCATCGACAGTTGCTTGATTGACATCGATTTTAATGCCTAATTCCTCAGCGATCGCCACTTCTTCTAGGGAACGAAATCGATAATAAGGATCATTGAGAATACGTTTACGGATAGCTTGGCGGTTGAGATTAAGTTTGTTTGACCAACCAGAAAATATCATAAGTTAATCTCGAAGGGAGTGGAAGATTTTTCGGCTTTGATGATAGCAAATTCTCATAATCATTTATCTTCTGCGTCTCCTCGTTGTTGATTGCTCTCAAATCCCCCAACTCAATTTAAAGATTAAGTTAAAATGCCATTAGCCAAGTTGAGTATGTTGTGGCATAATTTGCCGAATGGGATTGTGTCCAAATCCCCAAGGAAAGATCATGCTATTCATGGTCAGGTAAAACCTCATAGGTTAAACCTAAAACAATGGACAAATCGTAAGGTGTGAGGAAAACTGTGTCAGTCAAGAAAACTTATCCTACAAGTCCTACCCCAAGTCAACCCCTGTCCCCAAAAAAGCCTAAACCAAAAAAGCAACGGCTAAATTGGTTATTAATTGGGGTTGGATTAACAGCAGTCTCCCTCGTTTCTGCTGCTGCTGGCGCACTTCTGGCGGTTTCTCTTTCTGCTACTCCTCTACGGCAAAGTAGCCTGACCCCTGAAGAAGAAAAAGTTTTTAGTCAAGATGAAGCGATTTCCTATAAGAATTTACGCTTACCCCAATTAAGTCGCCCTGTTAATATTTTGGTGCTAGGCACTAAAGTATTAACGTCAGAAGTGAATGAGAAACCCGAAGAAGACTTAGGATATCATGCCCTAGTGAATTCTTTTAAAGGGCTATCTGATACCATGGTTTTGTTACGCTTTGATCCCAATCGAGATAAGCTTAGGCTCTTATCAATTCCGAGAGATACTCAAGCCAATATTGGTCGAGGAATTCAAAAAATTAACGAAGCCAATTATTATGGTGGTCCGGCTTTAGCTGCTGAAGCTGTTAGTAGCTTACTAGACGGAGTTCCTATTGATCGCTATGTCAGGGTTAATATCCAAGGGGTGGAAAAAGTAATTGATGCTTTGGGCGGTGTTAATGTTTATGTTCCCAAAGATATGAAATACACTGACCATAGTCAACATCTCTATATTGATCTTAAAAAGGGAGAACAACACTTAGATGGGGCTGATGCAGTGGCTTTTTTGCGGTTTCGTCATGATCGCTATGGAGATATTGGACGAGTACAACGACAACAGATGTTAATGCGGGCGGTAGTTGAACAGGCCCTCAAACCCCAAACAATTCTGAAGATACCCGAAATTCTCTCAGTCATTGGGGCTTATATTGATACTAATTTAACTGTTGAAGAGTTGGTTGCGTTAGCTGGATTTGCTGCCCAAACTAAACGGTCCAATGTGCAAATGTTAATGGTTCCTGGGGGCTTTAGTGGCGATGGCAAAGAAGAAATTAGCTATTGGATTCCTTATCCTCGTCAAATTAGGGAAATGGTTGCCGACTACTTTGATCATGGTGACTATCAAAACTTGGAAACGCCTGATCCGACTCGTTTGAGAATTGCCATTCAAGATAGTCTTGAAGATCCAGACGCAGTACAAACGATGGTCAATTATTTACGCGAGAGGGGTTATCGTCGAGTTTTTGTCAGTGATAATTGGGGAGAACCCCTATCGACTACCCGCATTGTCGCCCAGCAAGGAGATGATTTAGGGGCTGCTTCATTAAGAGCTACTCTAGGAGTAGGAGAAGTCTTAGTAGAAAGTACTGGAACCCTAGCTTCGGATGTTACCATTGTCCTTGGTCAAGACTGGCAGCAACAGTATCGTGCATTGGAAGATCCGACCGACGAAAATTTTCTAAAAACTCGGTATGGTAATTAGTTTTTTGCCTTTTTTAGTCTTGTCTTTTTTAGAAATAAGTGCTATGCTTATAAGTCGGAATACAAGCGGACGTGGCGGAATTGGTAGACGCGCTAGATTTAGGTTCTAGTGTCTTTGGCGTAAGAGTTCGAGTCTCTTCGTCCGCATTAACCTTAAATTCTGATTGTATGGAGGTTTGAGAATACCTCAATCCCTCTCAGGGGCTTTCCTTATTCAGTTCTTACTCAATTGTAGGATATTTGGTAGGAGTAGTTGAGTAACTTAAACAGCTATCTCAAATCTTAACTTAGACACTTGTCTAAAAGATTACATAGATAATTTAAAATAATGACAAATGTCTAAAAGTAGATAATTCCCCTAGAAACCTGCCAAGGCAACCAACCCTTAAGCTAAATTAGTCCATGAAAGTTGATTATCTAACCCCACAAACTTCTCAAACTAAATCAACCAGACCCCTTGAAGCGCAAAATCTTTCCTCTTCCAATTGCCAACCTTGGCCAGGGTTAATAGAAACCTATCGTTCCTATCTCCCTGTAAATGAAACAACCCCCATTATTACCCTGCTTGAAGGGAATACCCCCCTAATTCCCGTGCCTTACATTTCTCAACAAATAGGGCGCGGCGTTAAAGTATTGGTTAAATACGATGGATTAAACCCGACCGGAAGCTTTAAGGATCGGGGGATGACCATGGCCATTTCTAAAGCCTCAGAAAACGGGGCTAAAGCCGTAATTTGTGCCAGTACGGGGAACACCTCAGCAGCAGCAGCAGCCTATGCTAGACGGGGCAATATGCGGGCATTTGTCATCATTCCTGATGGCTATGTTGCTTTAGGAAAATTAGCTCAGGCATTGCTGTATGGGGCTGAAGTAATAGCAGTTGAAGGGAATTTTGACGATGCTTTAACCATTGTCCGAGAGATGGCCGAGAATTATCCTGTTACTCTCGTGAATTCGATTAACCCCTATCGCCTAGAAGGGCAAAAAACAGCAGCGTTTGAAGTGGTAGACGTTTTAGGAAATGCTCCAGACTGGTTATGTATTCCTGTGGGCAATGCTGGTAATATTAGTGCCTATTGGATGGGATTTTGTCAGTATCATACTTTAGGGAAGTGCGATCGCTTGCCGAAAATGATGGGGTTTCAAGCTGCAGGAGCTGCTCCTTTTATCAGTGGCCAACCTATCCCCTCACCTGAAACATTAGCTACAGCTATCCGTATCGGCAACCCAGCTAATTGGGATAAGGCTTGGGGAGTGAAAGAAGCTAGTCTTGGGGAGTTCAATGCTGTCACTGATACCGAAATTTTGGAAGCTTATCGTTTACTAGCCTCCCAAGAAGGAATTTTCTGTGAGCCAGCTAGTGCTGCTTCCGTGGCAGGATTATTAAAAGTTAAGGATCAAGTTCCCAGTGAAGCAACAGTGGTTTGTGTATTAACCGGAAATGGACTTAAAGATCCCGACTGTGCCATCAATCATAGTAATAATCAGGTAAAATCAGGTATCAAGCCCGAATTATCTGTTGTTGCTAAGGCTATGGGGTTTTAATCAAAGGGGATCAAAACTGAAGTTTATCACGAACAACTCTCTAGCTAGGTCTCCAATACAAGGTGAATTGACTTTTAGGAGCAAAAGAATCTACCAATATATAACGTTTAGCTTTTAGCTAAGTACAAAAAAACTTAACAAAGAAAACAAGAATATCAGAACTCTGTTAACTGTTTGGGTATTGCCTCGGCTTATTAGCTAATGGGAAACAGGATGCCAAAGACTGAGTGGACACATTTACATCCCCGTGATTTAATGATAATTGGATAATTAATCAAATAATCACCGACTTATATTTAGTGTCAAAAATTGCTAAGAATTGGTGATTTTTGTTGTAAGTTTATGAGAAGAAAAGTAGAGGTTATAGGTAGGTTACTTAAATCAGCTATCTTATCTCTCTGAACTTAGAGTTAATTGAAAAATAGCCAATTAGGGTTTTAGAAATGACAAAGCAATTACTAATTTATAATCAAGTGATCCCGGTTGATAAAGAGAAACATCGTGATTGGTCACTGAAACGGGAAGACCAATATAGATTTGCCAATGATGTAGATGTTGTTCCCCTAATGGCATCAGAATTTGCTAGTGCAGCCAGAAATTATGTTGTTGTATTTGTCAATGCAGAAGAAAGCTTTCTTCCTGTTGCTATCTTGGGAGTTCAGTCTCAAAAAAATCTCTATTTAACTGATGATGGCAAATGGCGTGTTAGATATATTCCGGCCTTTTTACGACGGTATCCCTTTGTTTTTTCAAGCAAGCAAGATAATAAAACTCTTGTGCTGTGCATTGATGAAAAATATGAAGGTTTTAATCAAGAAGGACGAGGAGAAAGGTTATTTGATTCTGAGGGACAACAGACTCAATATTTAAGTAATATGCTAAATTTCTTACAAGAATATCAAAAGCAATTTGAGCTAACAAAGCTATTCTGTAAGCAACTCAAAGAACTAAATTTAGTCGAGCCAATGCAAGCAAAATTTAGCATAAGCGGAGGGGAAGAAAAATCCTTAACAGGGTTCTCTGGTGTTAATCAAGAGCGATTGAGAGAACTATCAGGAGAACAATTAGAACAGTTGATGAAGACGGGACAACTTGACCTCTTATATTATCATTTACAATCCATGAGAAATTTATCATTGTTAATAGAATGGTCTCAGGGAGGTAAGTAAGAGTAAAGAAAGTATATATTGATTAGTCCATGAAAAAAATAACTTTTACTACCATTAGTCACTGTATTTTTGCTGAATAAGATAGTTTAAAATTGGTCGAGTTTGCTTTAACTTAAAGCAAACTTTTTCAATTCAATAATTATTGTTCACCCTACCCTATTGGTATAAAAATTAGCAAAGTTTTTATCTATTATTTTTATTTTAGAGGTGTCATTACCATGAAATTTATTTGCAGCCAAAGCGAACTCAACAGCAACCTTTCGTTAGTTAGTCGTGCTGTTCCTTCGCGTCCAACCCACCCCGTATTAGGTAATGTCCTAGTGGTAGCCGATGGGGAAAAAGGACGGGTCAGTCTTACCGCTTTTGATCTTAGTTTAGGCATTGAAACCAGTTTCAGTGCTGATGTCAACCAGGAGGGAAAAATAACCCTACCGGCTAAACTCCTTAACGATATTGTTTCAAGGCTCCCAGAAGGGGAAATTACGCTGATGACTGACGAAGATGACTTGGATGATGAAACCCAATTAATCACCCTCAAATCAGCATCAGGCCAGTTTCAATTGCGGGGGATGAGTGCCGAAGAATTCCCCGAACTTCCTACCGTAGAAGGAGGCGAAACTCTCAAATTGCCCATTGCTCTTTTAACTGAAGGGTTAAAAGGGTCTTTATTTGCCGCTAGTAGCGATGAGACCAAACAAGTTTTAACAGGGGTTCATGTTGCCGGAAAACCTGATAGTTTAGAATTTGCTGCCACTGACGGTCATCGTTTAGCCGTGGTGGAAACGCCTCTAAACCGCCAAACAGATGGGGAAGAAGAGGAAGGACAAGAGTTGCCTGAAGGAGATTTTGAAGGATTTGCCGTTACTATTCCGGCTAGGGCCTTGCGAGAATTAGAGCGGATGTTTTCGAGCCATCAGGGGAGCGATAGGGTAGCTTTATACGTTGATGATGCTCAAATAGTCTTTGAATTGGGGCAACAACGCCTTACCAGTCGTAAACTAGATGGGGCATATCCAGCCTATGATCAACTTATTCCCCTTCAATTTACACGAACAGTTAGTTTAGATCGTAAGGGATTTATCAGTAGTCTTGAACGAGTAGCTGTTTTGGCTGATCAAAAAAATAACTTAGTCAAATGTACGATTGATGAAGACGAAGGACAAGTTTCCTTATCGGTAGAGGCACAGGACTTAGGAAAGGCTAAAGAATCAATGCCAGCCCAAATTACTGGGGAAAGCGGGGATATTGCCTTTAATGTCAAATATCTGATGGATGGACTCAAAGCATTACCTACAAAAGAATTCCAGATGCAGTTGAATCAAGGCAATCAACCCGTTATATTAACGCCTTTAGGAGGAGTGAAAATGACCTATTTGGTGATGCCTGTGCAAATCGTGCGCTAAGGAAAATTAAACGTAAAATATAGAAAGTTTGTCGTTGGGGTTTTAGCCCCTTTCAACCTAAAAAGTAATATGGAACGCGGTCTTTTTTGGCTACCTTTATTAATGATTTTCTTCTGGTTAGCTTGGAGTGGCAAAAATGAATACCAAAAACTTGAAGCTTATCGTCAATGGGCAGAAAAGTTTGACCAAGCCAAGTATGATATTTATGCTATTATTGGGGTGAAAGAAAAACAAATAACCTGGGGAGAACCTGCGCAATCGCTTCCTGAAAACTTGCCTTCATTTTCTCTAGAAGATGTCACCAAGATTCGGTTATTAGTCAACAATCATGCCGCAGATATTAACAATTTACCCGTTAAAGGAAAGCCCTTCCTAGAATTTAACTTTACGGACGATAAACCCCCCATCAAAATTCCTTTTACCGAAATTCCCTTAGCGGCAAAATGGTTTAATTACCTAGAAAAACTCAGACAATAAATTGGTAAAAATGACTTAAGACTCTAAAAAAATTGAAAATATTGCGCTAAAATTTAGATCAACTGTCCTTTAATTGATCTTTACTGCTGCAATGATGAAACGGTTGTTAACCCTTTTGAGTGTGACTTGGTTACTTAATAGCTGTACCTCCCAACCACAAGCAACAGTAGAGACGATCAACTGTCCTTCTCCACCCAAGTCTCCCCCATCCTTCCAACTTCAAGGAGAACAGGATTTTTATAACAACTTACAAAGTGTCCAGACTATCGCTACAGATGACACTATTACCTTTCAAACTCGTCGCTATGACTTAACTTTCTGTCGTCCTAACCAGACTTGGATAGTACAAGAAGGAACTTATATCCCCTCAGAAAAGCCTCCCAAGGACTACGAAGCTGCCTTGAAGCGATTAGGCGATCCCCCCTACCAAACCTTAGAATTAGATGGGAAATCCTATCAATATCGTGTCCTTCTTGATCCTAATCCCTTCCCCAATTTTAAAACTGAACCGCGCCAAGTAATCTTAGAACTAATTAAACCCGAAGAAACCGACCCCCAACGCCAAACTTTATATACCTTAGACCAGGTAAAATCCCAAAAAACGGGGCTTCAGTTGGGGATACCCACGATTACAGCTAGTCTAATCTATAATAATCACCTCTATTGGACAATTGCGCCTGAACAAGGAGAAGGGAACGGTGGGATTGCTACCATCGCCAGTTATGACCCGAAAACCGATAAAATCACCCTCATTCAGCCTCAAGAATTAGTCAGCCAACAAATTAATGATCTAGCGATCACTGGAGAACCCGATCAACCTATATTCTGGATGGCTACCCAAATGAGTGGGGAAGGAAACCCTTATTTACCTGGAATGGGACTGGTAGCCTATCGTCCAACATCCAAGGATCTCAAAACCTATCATCTTCGCAATAGTCCCCTGGTGGGGTCAATTCCCCGTGAATTAAACCTTGATGGTCAATTTCTGTGGGTAGGAACAGGTAATGGGATCTGCCAGGTAAAATGGAAGACTATCGAAACGTCTGATAGTTGGCAATGTTGGCGATTTAGTCTACAGGCTGAATTACCCGAAACAGGGGTTGAGGTTTATCCGAGTCTATTAGCCTCCACTCCCCAAGGAACCCTCTCCCCCAATATTTCTAACTCAAACAAGGTTAGTGATCTAGACAAACACGACAAACAAAGAACCGACGATACTAAGAACTCGAATAGTGTCACCTCAACTCCAACACAAAAACCTTCAACAGTGGAGGTATTATGGTGGTCAAGTGAAGACTATCAAACAAACCAAGGACGGTATGAAGTGGTCTATGATCCTGGGTTTACGGTTAGTTTAAACGATAACGGGGGGATTTCCTGGTCTGACTTGTATCAACATTCCCCTAATGCTAAGCCGTGGGCTGCACCACTATATTGGATAGGGAAAGATTGGCAATGGTCAGGCGATCGCTTTATTCGGCCTTTTGATGGGGTTCTTCTTAACAGTTTTGGAGGAGGACCAACAGGAATTAGTACCTGGGATAGTCCTGGACAACAACGACCTGAAATTTACGCAATGCGAGGCGATTTGGAATTAATTAAGTTAACTGGAAAAACGACGGAAGTTCACTATTATTCAGGATGGGTTGATGATAACTCTCTGACTCCTTATTTAACAGTTATTCCCTACCAAAAACATCAGGAAACTCAAGATAATCCCTTAAAGGAAATCTCTAAAAAACTTGAGTGATAGACCTCCAAACCAATAAAAAAGTCTGTTAATTTATTTAATGTTATTTTATTGCCAATAAATTCGTCGTTTGTTGGGATCAATTAAGGGACTATTTTCTTGCATCACTTTTTTAGTTTGATGAGGATCAAAATTTCGGCTAAAATCTTCTCTCAACTGCCCTACTCGTTTTTCTGTTTCTTGTACTTGAGTTCTTACTTCTTTTAATTTTTCCTGTTGTAAAAACTGATAAGGAATTAATTTTAATAATGTAAAAACTGCTAGAATTGATAAAGTTCCATTAACGATTAGTTTAACCTTAAGTTCAGCAGCCATCCATTGATAATGGCTATTTTTAGTTCTATTGGTACGTTGGCGACGACGTTGGTGACGAGAAGGTAAATTACGATTTTGATGAGTTTCTAAAGTTTGGAGTGCAGCCATATAACGTTAAACTATTTGAGCAAGAATCGTCAATAAAAAAGTTTTAAAAGGAATCAGTCAACAAATATACTGATTTAATAGACTGCTCACCTCTTTGATCAAAGTTAAGAATCAAGAGTAATTATCCCGAACTCTAACTGCTGAGATGAGCAACTCACTATTTTATTAAACGAAAACTCTACTTATAAAGTTCCGTGGATAGACGAAAAGCCAAAAATCCAGGGACTAAAGCAATGAGTAGGGCGACAATAACCTGGGTATCTGATATGGACATGAGAAATAAACTCCTTAAGTTGAATCAATTTAACCATTGTTGGCGCACTTAGGCGCGACACTATCCAATTTTAGGCTGAGCATAGCCTTTATTCATAGAATCTTAGAAGAGTTCCTGCATTTCATTCTAGATGTCGTTACAAAAGTTTAAATTTAGAAGAGGATGACTTGATAGGTGCGATCGCTTTACGAGATTTAGGGTTAAGAGATGCAGAAGATTTAGATATTTTTGAAGCAGCAAAAGCTCAAAATGTTATCTTGATGACCAAGGATAGGGGTTTTGTGGAGTTGGTTGATCGTTGATGAATACCACGCCAAATTATTTGGTTAACCTGTGGGAATACTTCAAATAGTCGTTTGAGAGAGATTTTACAAATTACATTACTGGATGTATTGGCTATTTTACAAACAGGAGAAAGTTTAGTAAAGATTAGTGGAGATTGATGACTTGATTATTGCGATCGCTATTCGGGAATATTTCTGAGACTGTCAAAAAGGTTTTTAAAATCAGCTTAAGTTTTTAAAAACTCAAGCAGTGCTAACACTTTTAATAAAAATTTCCAAGCATCTGAAAATATCAAATCAATTCTTTTATCCATTTCATAGTAAATCATTTTCAGTCAGTCCAGCTATTTTAATTAAAGCTTTTAAGGTTCCTATTTTTAAATCTTGGTTACGATGAACTGGAATAGATAAAATTTGAGGTTTTCCTGCTTTTTGATAAATATGATGACTTCCAGTAATCTTTTTTAAAGTCCATCCTTTCTTCTCAATTATTTTACACAATTTTTTACCTGAAATAGATTTCATACTGTTATTTCAATAATTTTATCTTCTGATTCTAGAGTATCAACGTTATTCGCAACCTCTAACCATCCTTGAATTGCATCTTGTAGATTATTGGTTAATTCTTCCCAGGTATCCCCTTCAGTAATACATCCAGGTAATGCAGGAACTTCTGCCCAATATCCACCTTCTTCTGCTGTATGAACAATGACTTTAAATTTCATATTCTTTTGATTTTGATACCATACTAACTATTATTGTAAGCTAAAAATAATTACTTGAGTAAAATATCCACTAATGAAAATGAAACTAAATGTAATTTTAGAACCTAGCTATGAGGGCGGTTATACTGTTTATGTTCCGTCCCTCCCTGGTTATATTAGGGAAGTAGATAATATTGAAGATGCTTTAAAAACATTAAAGAAGCAATTGAACTTTATTTAGAGCCATAAACAACAGTTAAGCATCATGATTGATATTTAAGAGGAAATCTTTGAGAATTTTTGATAATTTCTCTACTTAAATCAACATCTAAGTCTGGCCAATAAAAATGATTAGGAGATGGTTCTTCAATGTTTAATATTTTTCTAATAGGAACATCTTTAAACCAAGGAAAATCATCATAAGAGAGAAACATTTCATCATCGTTTGATAGAATCCATATTCCGTGAGAAGAAATATTAGTAACTTCAACTTGAGAAGTATTTGTTCCAAGCATTTCTGATTTCATCTTGTCTTTCCTCAATCATCTTTTCTATTGTTTTTAATTGTTTCCAAGATAGGTTATGATTACGGGCTAATTCTATGTTGGGTTCAAGCCAAAATTTAGCTTCTCCATCTCCACAATAAACATGAACGTGCATTCTTGTTTCTTCACGAGAGAAGAAAAAGAAACGATAACCATCTTCTCAGAAAACTGTTGGACTCATTACTATTTTAAGCCATTAAGTTTTACTTTTGTATTATAACATTTATAGAAGATCAAATAGATTTGATATCTCTCAAGCCTTATTAAAGAAGCAATTGAACTTTATTTACAATCATAAAAGATACTTAAGCATTATTATTGATATAGTTGATTTAACCAATTAATAAAAGTTGCTGCGCACCGCGAAGCGGATCTCTTCGAGATCGCTGGATTATTTTTTAACACTTTGGCTGTTATTGCTTGTCCCATTGGCATTCCTGGTTTTTCTTGCCACGCTAACCAAGTATGAATGAAAGCTTTTGCTCTATCTTCTTTAGTATAACGATTAATTTTTAATGTTTCAATTTCGTTTAAAATTTCGTTAGCTTTCAATTGTAATTGATCATCATCAGGAATTAAATAAGACACAAAATCTTCTAATTCTCCTATTAATTGATTATTTGGCATTATCCAAACCCCGATTTTAGGTAGTTCATTTTGTTCATAAATCCAACCTTCAGCACAAGGAGTTTTAGGAATATTATCATAACCTATTGATTTTAGTTTATTACTAATTGCTTGCCATCTTGCTTGTAAATCTTGATCAGCATCAACCACTATTCCTAATGTTTGTAAATAAGGTTCTTTTAATCTAATAGGTAATCCTAATAATAATGCTTCTACTCCTGTTGCTTTTTTTCCATCAGATAATTCTCTAGAATCAGGTAATTCTACGACAAATGTTTCAGGGACATTATATTGTTCACATAATGCCCAAATAACGTGCCTATCATTATCTCCTTCAACTAAAAGTTGTTGTAGATGAGGTTGACTTGATGTTTTTCTTTTTCTCATTTAACGTACCTCAATTCCTTGATCCACAGCAATAGAAACTTCATCCGCTTTATATTCTACTGCCCTAAGTTTTCCGTATTTATTATCTAGTCTAAATAGTTTACCAACTGATTGATCTTCTATGTCTTCTAATGCTTCTTGAAAGGCACAAATACAGTCCCAACTATGAGTAGTTGCAAAGATTTGTACATTCAATTCTTGGGCTGTTTTTATGAGTAAACGCCACATATCTGTTTGTGCTTTATAATGTAATCCTGTTTCTATTTCATCGATTAATAATACTCCATTTTCTGAAGTCACAGTAAACATAGCTAAAGTAAGTATTTTATTAATTCCTTCCCCTAAACTTCCTATTGGAATTAACTGATCTTTATCTTTAAGTTTTAGACGAATTTGATTAATTCCTCGACTAACAGTAAACCCTATGCGTTCTATTTCAGGATGAATTATATTTAATGCTTCTATTATTCTCTTTTCTTTCGGAGTCATGCTTATTTTATCCCATAAATTTGCTACTTCTTCATAGCTTTTTGCTCTTGTTGAAATTAATTTACAGAGAATAATTTTGCTATCATTTTTCTCGGAGTTTCTTGGTAAATCTCGTTTTATCAAAGGTGATTTAAGTAAAGTTAATAAATCAGGATTATTAGAAGATTCGAGATCAAGTGGAATAAACTTAATCTTTCCAGTTGTATTGTTGAAAATACCAATAAACTCACCATAATCATCTTTTTTTTCTTGTTTATTATAAATCAAATAAAAATGAGAATTATCTGGAAGAATATTGACTACTTTTGCTTTTTCTTCTTCACTGTAAATACAGATGAGATTCTTCTGATTAAAATTATAAAATAAATAATCTGTTACATAATTAATAGATAGACGTTTATTTCTTATGAAGAGACTATCATCAATTATAGATTCTTCAATAACATTGAAGAATTCATTTCTACTTTTAAAAATGTCAGCAAAAGCCTTCTCTAGATCATGAGTTTTGTCTTGATTCATTAAAATATAAATCGCTTCTAGTAAACTGGTCTTACCACTGTTATTATCACCAACAATTAAGTTAACTTGTGCTAAACCATCAACATAAAAATCCTCAAAACAACGATAATTTTTAATGTTTAAATCTCGTATCATTGGGGTTTTCTCCTTAGTTATACTATTAATAATAAGTAAGGTGAGCAATGCCCACCCTACGGGGTTATTTAGGAACCACAAAATTGACTAATTTTCCAGGGACAACAATCACCTTTTTAACCTCTTTCCCGTCTAAGTTTCGTTTACCAATATCGGACTCACGGGCTAATTTTTCTAACTCCTCTTTACCGGAATTAGCTGACACTTGAATAGTGCCTCTTGTCTTACCCATAATTTGAATAACGAGAGTAATTTCATCTACCACTAACGCATCAGGATCAAGCTTTGGCCAACTTTCTAAATGAATTGATTTTTTATGTCCCAAATTATGCCATAATTCTTCGGCAATATGAGGGGCAAACGGTGCAAGTAAAATCAATAAGGTTTCAATTCCCTCTTTATAAACCGCAGAATCAAAACATTTAGTATCATTAAGTGCGTTACTTAATTTCATTAATTCTGATACCGCAGTATTAAATTGATAGTCTCCTTCCAAATCTTCGGATATCTCTTTAATCGCCGTATGGATAGCACGTCTTAACCCTTTTTCTTCCTTGCTTAACTCCTTATTACTGATAACTTCAGGTTGCTTTTCTGCATAACCATTAACTAAACGCCACACCCTGTTTAAAAAGCGAAACTGTCCCTCTACATCCGCATCATCCCATTCTAAATCTTTTTCTGGGGGTGCTTTAAATAAGATGAACATTCTGGCTGTATCTGCCCCATATTTTCCTAATACTTGTTGTGGATCAACACCGTTATATTTCGATTTAGACATCTTCTCATAAAACACCTCTAAATTATCCCCAGTATCGGGATCTTTAGGACTTTCAGGGTTCACTTTATCCACAGGAATATATTTACCGGTTTTGGGGTTTTTATAGGCCATTGCTTGCACCATTCCCTGTGTCAAAAGACGCTTAAATGGTTCATCTACATTCACTAAACCTCTGTCTCGCAATACTTTAGTAAAAAAGCGAGAATATAACAGGTGTAAAATAGCGTGTTCAATACCTCCAACGTATTGATCTACATTCATCCAATCATTGGCTTTTCCTAACTTAAATGCTTCTTGATCATTGATTGCATCCGTGTAACGTAAATAGTACCAAGAAGAATCAATAAAAGTGTCCATCGTATCCGTTTCTCGGTTTGCAGGTTCCCCACAACTGGGACAAGGAACGTTGATCCAATCTTCCATTTTTGCCAAAGGAGAAGCACCACGACCTGTAAATTCGACATTTTCGGGCAATTTAACGGGTAAATCTCCATCAGGAACCGGTACCGTCCCACAACTGGGACAATGCACCACGGGAATAGGACAACCCCAATAACGTTGCCGAGAAATTAACCAATCTCGCAAACGATATTGTATCCTTGCTTTCCCGTAACCCTGTGTTTCTGCATGGTTAATAATGGCGGTTTTGCCTTCGGTGGACTGCATTCCATCAAAATCACCTGAATTAACCATAATTCCAGGTTCGGTGTATGCTTCCGTTAACGTGGGGTTGTTATCCTCGGAATTTTCAGGAACGATCACCACCTTGATCGGTAACTCTTTCTCCGTTGCAAACTTAAAGTCACGGGTATCATGTGCAGGGACACCCATCACCGCACCGGTACCATATTCATACAATACATAATCTGCAATCAAAATGGGGATTTCTGCGCCGTTAAAGGGGTTAATAGCAGTCCCTCCGGTTAAGATCCCCCGTTTAGGTTTATCTTCTGCTGTGCGTTCAATTTCGCTTTCGTTGGATACCTCTTCAATAAACGCTTCTACGGCTGCTTTTTGCCCCTCTGTGGTCACTTTCGGGGTCAAAGGGTGTTCAGGGGCCAACACCACATAAGTCACCCCGTAAACGGTGTCGGGACGGGTGGTAAAGACGGCTATTTTTTCGTCACTGCCCTTGACAGGAAACTCTAAATATGCACCGACAGACTTACCGATCCAGTTTTCCTGCATTAACTTAACCCGATCGGGCCATCCTGACAGTTTATCCAAGTCGTTTAATAATTGTTCTGCATAGTCCGTAATTTTAAAGAACCACTGACGCAACAGTTTCCGTTCTACTTTAGCACCCGATCGCCAGGAATACCCTTCACTGTCTACTTGTTCATTCGCTAAAACCGTTTGATCGATGGGGTCCCAGTTAACTGCTGCTTCCTTCTGATAGGCTAACCCTGCTTGATAAAATTGCAAGAACAACCATTGCGTCCATTTGTAATAGTCTGGGGAACAGGTTGCCACTTCTCGATCCCAGTCAATAGAGAGTCCCAAGGTTTGCAATTGTTGCTTCATTTGGGCAATATTTTTGTATGTCCATTCTGCGGGGGGAATACCCCGATCTATCGCTGCATTTTCGGCCGGAAGTCCAAACGCATCCCACCCCATCGGATGTAAGACACGGTATCCTTGCAATCGCTTGAGACGGGCGATAACATCAGTTATAACATAGTTGCGAACATGACCCATGTGTAGGTTTCCTGACGGGTAGGGAAACATGGATAAGGCATAAAATTTGGGTTTATCACTGTTTTCTGGGGTTTTGTCTAACCCCTGTTTAACCCAGTCTTGTTGCCATTTTTGTTCGATCGCTGCTGCGTTATATTGGGACTCCACGAATATTCTCCACCGTTAACAGTTTTCCATGATCAATTATCCCTGATCTGTGGGGGAAGTCAGAAGTCAGAAGTTTGAAGTCAGAAGTTTTTATGATTTATCTTCGGGAGGAGATAAGCGATCTAATATTTCAGTCATTCTAGCTTGTCGTTCATCTATCTGATCAAAACGTCGATAAAAATCTGATTGGACTTCATAAAAATCTGACATTGAACGGGTTAATTGTCCTAATAGTTGATAGATACCTCTTCTGTCTTTTTGCCATTCTTTTTGAAATGAGGCAAAATTATCAGTTAATGCTTCAATTGCACGCGCGTTAGATTCAATCAATTGTTTTAATTCTTCATCAGACATTGTTTAAACTCCTATTGGATACATTTTTATTTTATTACTGCTGCATAATATTTAGATTCTATGATCAATTATCTCTAATTTTTGGTGAATGTGTGAGAAGGTTGGGATGCGTTCAGTTTTATGAAGTTAAATTAATTTCACAATTGATTAAGGCTTCATGTATAGATCGAAGGTTGCTTTTTTTACAAAATCTTCCATTCCATATAATAAAGACTGTTACTTAATACTTCTTGTAACTAATTCATCTAGGACAAGATAATTTCTGTGAGTCTCAAGTTTATTTAAGTCTAGATGTTCTTCAAAGTCTGGCATAATTGAATTGCCACCCAAACAACTTGGGATATATTCTATAAAACTATCTGTTTTTGAGTTAGATCCTTCTTGAAATGCACAAATACAAGCAGATGCAACTACATCGGCAATTTGTACTCCAGGAAAGTCTAATGAATCTACAAATTTTATTTCTTGGGATATGTTAAAAGTAATAGGTTTTTGCTCATTTTCAAAAAATTCAAAAATAACTCTATCCTCTCTGTTAATCATTGTATTAAATATAAATTGATTTAATTCTAATGCTTGACTTTTATCACACAATACTTTCATCTGTTCATATTCTTGTCCCCAGTCTGCGAGAAGACTAAAAATAGCTGTTGTTGTAAGCTCTAAAATCCATTTATCAGTATCTTTTACTTCTTCTAGAATCGACTGTTGATTATGATGACAAAAAGTTTTTATTGCCTCTAATATTGGTGAAATATTCGGTAATTGTACTTGTCCCAATAAATAGTTTAAATCTTCATCGTTTCCTGTTCTCATCAAGTCTTGAAAATCTTGGAAAATTTCTTCAGCATATTGACTATCACTTTCAAAATGTAAAAATAAAATATGAGAAATAAATCGATGAAAATTTATTCCATAAAATAGATAATTTTGTTCCGCCAAACAAGGTTCAAAAATATACTCAAAAAATTTACAAGCCAAACTTAGTTTTTCATGAAAGATGGATAGTTTTATTTTGTCTTTATATCTACTAAAAATATGGGCAATTGCTTTTCTACCTCTATTATATTTGAGTAATTTTGACCCCTTTAACTCTTGTCCTTATATTCCATAGTCTTTAATTATTTCTTTGACAAACTCTTTAGCTTCATCATTATTGGTAGCAACACTTGCATAAGCAAAGTAGGGTTGTTGCTTATCTAATAAGTTACTGCTAGTATAACCAGCTTCATCACAATAAATTTCTTGTATTCCTGTTTTCATAATTTACTCTGTTAAACTTAGAATGTGTAATCACAAATTAGATGATGCTATCAACACCAAAAAGTAAAATCTCGAATAGAGGTGACGAAACAAATACACTCTTAGTGTTCCTCAAAACAAAAGGTTATAAGGCAGAACTTAAAAAAGGTTTACATTTTAACCCTGCTGAGAAGGGAAGTTGTAAAGCTGATATATCTCTTAATCATGACGAATTTTTTAGACCATAATAATATTATGACCCTACGGTAATTATAATGTTTTGTAGGGGTTTAACACTGTTAAACCCAATTTTAATCAATAATCCATTATTAAGCATTCAAAAAATCATCAACACTGATATTAGCTTGTTTTAAAATATTTCGTAAAGTACCTTCTTTTATTTCTCGATGATGTGGAATAGTTGTCCTTAAATTAGAATTAGTATTAACCCAAATTTCATGATCACCTTTAGCTTGACGATAAAATTCAAAGCCAAGTTTTCTTAACTTGTTTGTCACGACTTTATAAGAAAATCCCGATAGTCTTCCCATTATACTTCTACAATTAAAGGATATTCAAAACTATCAGGGATAGCAGTTATTTGATTATGTTTTTTTTCTTTCTTTTGATCCATTTCAATTAAAATTTTAGCTAAATCTGAAGCAATTTCGATAACTTCTTCAATAGTGTTACCTTCAGCAACTAATCCTTGTATTTGATCGCTAGTTGCGACAAAATACTCCTGTCCTTTTTCTTCAAACTTTTCTATTTTTAATGTGATTAAAGTTTTCATAATCTAAAATTATAATATTTTGTAGGGGTTTAACAGTGTTAAACCCAATCTATTAAGATTACTATTCAGCTTGATTCCTCTGTATTTAAAGATGAATTAAGTTGCTCAACTTCTTGTAAAGTTAATCCCGTTAGTTTAGCAATCTCCTCCATATTCATGTTATTTTTGAGCATATTTAAAACAACATTTCTAATTGCTTTAACTTCACCTTCATGGAAAATTTCTTGATAAATAACTGATTCTTTCATGATATCGCTCCTAAGAATTCGTTTAATACTGTCTTGATCTAATTTTAACCCAGATAGAATAGCTGTGGATGCACTGATATCACTTTGCTGTTGTTTGTTGGGCATACTATCAATAATAGCAGCAATTTGGGTTAAAGTTTCTGTCGGGTTATCCGTACGAGTTAGGACAGCAAAAGGTAATAAACCTGAGTTATTCAGAAAACTATCTGTGTTTTCTTCCCACAATCGAATAACATTAAATTGATGACGTAAATTAGTTAATTCAAATCTATTTTGATACACTAATTCTGAGTTACTGGGTTTCAAATAGATCACCACTTGATACATTTCTTTGTTAGGATAGCGACGATAAACCCGTAAACGATAGTCAGTCATCCTAAAAGGTATATCTTCATTAGGTGAGGTTTGAAACTCAATATGTAAGACAATTTCCTCTGATTGTAAAAAGATTCAAGCATCTGCTCTAATAGGATTTAATGACAGTTTTGTGGGTTTTAATTCTGTGAGTTCGATGGGTTCATTTAATATTCTGATTTTAAATCGCTGAGATACTTTAATGGTTTATTTATTTTTTAAATCTTTTTTTAAAAGTAACTGTTTTAAGCTAATGATAATTTTTTTAAAATTCTTTTTTAAAACTTTATAATCTTCAGGTTCAGTAAAAGACAATAGTCCTACTAACATTAACCATTGAAATAAAAATAAATTCATGGCATATTCAATAGATAAATGTAATCCAAAAGCTAATAACAAACCAAAGCGACGAGTTTCTTTGAACCAAACAGAAATTGGAATTAATAATTCTACAATTATCACTAACCAAGTTGCATATTTCATCAGACTAAAAGAGGTTAGTAAAAAACTCGGAAGGGGAAAATGCCCAAAAACATCATCTAAACGACTCACATAATAAATAGCTGTTCCATTAACCCAATCTTCTCCTCTCATTTTTTCCCAAACAGTAGATAAATATATCAAACACATTTGAATTTGTAGTAACCGCAAAGCCCAAGTTGATGAAACTTTTGCCTTAGACTGTTTTCTATTCCTTAACCAGCTATCGACAGAATAATAAGAACCAATAGGCATAAAAATCAAGAAAAATCCCATTAGTCTAAATAAGTTATCTTCCCCATCAAATAAAATATGATGACGATGAACAAAAGAGACAAACCAAATAAATACACAAACTGCTTGAAATCTTGAAAAAAAACCTACCAATAAAAAAATAATCTGAGAAACAAACAGTCCATAACTTATTCGTAATACCCAATCTTCTCGAGGTAAAAAGCCAAAAATTGTTAAGGTATCAGGATCGATAATTTCTCTAGAAACATCATAGGGAAGTAATCCATTTTCTCCAAACCAGTTAAATAAATCTGGAAGCAAAACTAAAGCGTTAATTAATAAAAGAAAACTATAAGCAATACGAATAACACAACAAATTTTGGGATTATTATATTGATAAAAAAAATTATCCCAATGACGAAAAAACTTTTGTAAGCTAAAAGGAGAAACACTCATTCAAAAGATTCCCAAATATATAGTTTATCACGGTTATTAAAATCTCTTTCCAACAATAATAAATTTTGTTGATTTGGCGGAGAAGTTTGTGTCCATTCTCTGAATAAAATAATCTTAATTGGCTTAGCTTTAGGATCATGATAAGGTATGATTGTTTTGGATAAATGTTCTGCTAAACCTTTCCAGATTTTTTGATTATTTGTCATATAATAAATACTATCATAATATTCCATCTGTCTAAACTTAAGAGAACGTTCTATTAAAGACATTTTAGACCAATCTGGAGAATACCAGACTCCTGTACTTTGATCAGAAAATGTTATCTCAGCATAAAAATGATGATTTGTTTTGTCAACATCTGGCGCAAATAATTGCCATGTCCCTTGCCAAATTCCTACTTTATCTAATAAAGGATCAACGAATTCTTTTAAACGACGGTGTACTAATGAGGTTTCTGGTAGTGCGTCAATTGTAATTAAAAATAAAATGACGACAATAAAAGTATTAGTCAAGGTTTTTTTTATTTGATAACTGAGCATTTATAGTATTTGTAATGAAGTATAAAGTACAGATGTTTTCGACAAGCATAAATATAGATAAAAGCAGATCAATTAGGATCTAAATTGGTTCATCAATTCATACAAAATATTTATATCAATGTAAAGTTTACCAAGTCACTTTACCTTCCAACTGCTTTATTTTCCCTTCTCCAATTCCTGAGACTCTAGTTAAATCATTTAAGGAAGTAAACTTATTTTGACGACGTTCTTCGATAATTCTTTGAGCTAATGCTTCCCCAATTCCTGGTAAGCTTTCTAATTCTCTTTGATTGGCTGTATTGACATTAATTAATTGATTTCCCTCAGAAAACGAGTTAGAGGTTGAAAAAGTAGGGCAATTTTCAGCGTCTTTTGCGATTCTTTTTATGACAAAATCAGGTAATCCTAATACTGACTTACTGTACAACCTTTCAAATTCTCGTTGATAATGGGCTGCAATAATCGGATTATTAATAATTAATAAAGTTTCATCATTTTGGTTATTAGCTGCTGCTGACCAATTATGAGATCCTGTAATTACAATATTATTATCAATTACGCCAAATTTATGGTGTAGTTTATCTCCTTTTTGGAGTTGAGGAATTCCTACTGTATCAATCTTATTAACCCAAGGTCTATTATCAGTTTCATAGCGACAATTATTACTTAAAGCAACCCCTAACATATCTAATCCTTCACTATAGTTACGAAAGGCAAATTCTGGATCAATTAAAGCTTTGACGGCTACTCCTTGACCTTGTCTTTTTTCCAAAATATTAGCTATCTTTTGTTCTGTAAAAACAAACAAAGCTAGGTCAATAGAATCATTAGCAATACTTAGGGTTTGTCCAATTAATCCATTACTCGTAATTGACCAATCATCTCTTAAAGAATTAGGCGAAAATTTTATGGTAACAGTTGAGTCACCAAGGAGAATAGTTTGAGGCGATCGCTGAGGTTTATTAACCCCAAACTTACTATTAGGTTTACCTCCCATCCCATCTCCCCACATAAGATTAAATTCTTCAGTAAAAATTTGAGCAATTTGGGGTGAATTGATTTTAAGTAAATTATTGGCATTTCCTCTAGTTTTTATATTAGTAAAGTCGCCGTGAATACCACTTAGAGTAAAATTGGCGGAACCAGTCAAAACCGTTTTATTGTCAATTATCATGAATTTATGGTGCATTAAACCCGTTCCTTTCGTTCCATCTTCTGTATCATCAATAATAGGAATATTAGCGTTTTTTAGAATGATGAGGGCATCTCTTTCTCTAATTTCTTGAGAACTAAGACTCCCATCTTGATTGATATCAATAAAGGTAAAATATTCTTGATAGCGATCGCGTTTTCTTGTTGCTATCTTATTAATAGTTTTCTGAGTAAATTCACTAATAGGACGACTATAATTACTTTCTAAAATAATTCTAACTTTAATGTTATTTTGAGACTGTTTAACTAATGCTTTAGCTATATTAGGTAATCGCAATTCTTGAACAGCAACGTCAATAGTAGAATTGGCAGATTTGATCGCATCAATGAGAATTTGTTCAAGATTATCTCCTGAACGAGTCACATTGCGATTGGGTTCAGTATAATTAGCTCCTTGGGATTGGTTATGGTTAAAATAAACCTTAATAAAGGAATCTTGAGGTAAAGGATTAGGACGTTGAAGCTCTGCTTGATTGCCACAAGAAGAAATTCCTAAAACCCCTAAAATTAAACAGAAAATACTAAACCATTTAAACCAGAATAATTGTTTTATTGAAAATATTTCCATCATTTTACTGCTCAATACCAAACTGTGAGTAAACAAAGATTAATTATTAAAACTGTACCCTAAATTTAGAATAAATGAGCCAAGAAAATAATACGCTGTGATAAAATAAAATGTATCAAAAAAATAACCTGGCTAATATTTAGCTTAATTATTACTTTTGAAAGTTAAAGGTGATAGCCTAAATAGTTCACTATGGATTTACTGCGATCGCTTCCCATCGGACTTTACCTAGAAAAACCGATAACCTGGTTACATACACTCGATCCTAGGGTTAAGCTGACTTGGTTAATGACCTTTTTAATTGCCCCCATTTTAGCTAACCCCCTCTGGCGACTAGGAATTGTTGCCATGCTTATTTTATTGACCGTAGCTGCACGGATTCCCCTGAGAGTGTGGCGACAACAGATGGGATGGTTAATTATCCTTTCGATTCTCATTTTTATTATTACAGCGATCGCTCCGGATGGTTTAGCAGTAACTTCCCAACCTCGACTCCCAGATAGGGAGTTATCTTTACCCCAACCAACCAGTTACACCTATGTTTTATTCGATAAAGGACGATTAATTACTCGTCGATCTTTGGAGTTAGGAATTCGTATTAGCACCCTAATTTTTATTCTCATTTATAGCACTAACCTTTATCTTTTAACCACCGCACCAGAAGAAATTACCGCAGGATTAGAAGACTTATTAAAACCCTTGCGTCGCTTCAAAATTCCCATTACAGAAATAATGTTAACTTTGACCCTTTCCTTAAGATTTATTCCTCTAGTTTTGGAAGAAATACAAAATTTAGCCAGATCCATTCGGACTAGAGCAATTAATTGGAAACAATTGGGTATTAAACGCAGTTTTCAGGTGTGGTTAGTCGTCGTTGAAAAATTATTAGAGAACTTGTTGATGCGGGCTGAAGAAATTGCTATAGCGATGGAAGTCAGAGGATTTACCAGTCCCAATGAACATCGAGTTGAATGGCATCAATTACGCTTAATTCGGTGGGATTGGGTTGCTTTAGGGGTTTTAATTCCCTTTTGGTTGGCGCGGTTTATTTGGGGAGGAATGTAATAGGGAGAGGGGGAGAATCAGGATTAATAATTTATAATTTAACTTTATGTGTCGTTTCTTTCCCTAGAAACTTTCCTGAATCATTACTCACTTCACTCTTTTGGGACATTTTAGATATTTTCCATTTATCTTCATATTCTTGTCGTAACTTAGCGTTAATCGCTGCTAGTTCATAAATGATGACACTCCCTAATCCAAATCCAATCTCAGTATAAGCATCAGCCCGTAATCTAGTTTCTCGAAGTAAATCACCAGATTGTATAGCCCGCTTAAGGTCTACAAAATCGTAAATTCCAATAATAAAAGAAATCACGGCGATCAGTAACCAAAAATCTCGCAACTTTAACATCTTTTTTGATAAAATTCATTATATAAATTCTAACAAAATTCAATTTTTTCTTGACATTGATTAATCTAGCAATTCCTACACGACTGAGGCTTCGCCGAACGTCCGAACGGTACAATCCCCCCTTAATAACAGGGGTAGGGAGGATCGGAACTCCGGAACGGGGAACGCCGGAACAAAAAAATGTACTTCATGACTCTAGGAAACGCCATAATAGAAGAAAAATGATTAATCAAAAAAAACTCCGAATATAGACAAGAAATGGGTTAAAATTAGAGAATGAGGCAGATTCAACCTTGGCATTGGCGATCGCGTTCCTTGAACCATCAGACCGGTTCAGCCATATTTGAACGTTTATTTAGGGATGATGCAACCATCGCTACCCTACTAGAAAGTCCCTTTCCGACCCCCACAGACTATCCTTATCTCTCCCGTTATTCCATTTGCGCTGGGGAACCTCGTGTTATTAATAAAAAACCTCAATTATGGACTCCCCAGGTAGGAGAAATCTTACCATTTTTACGCAGTTTATTAAGATCTAATTCAAGCCATTCTCAGACCTGCGATCATCTCCCTTTTATAGGAGGATGGTTAGGATGGTTAGGGTATGATTTTGCCTGGGAAATTGAAGAAATACCCAATTATAATCGAGATCCCCTGCCTTTTCCTGTTGCTTACTGGTATGAACCGGCATCCTTTGCCGTCCTCGATCACCTTGAACAAACTCTCTGGTTAGCCAGCACCACCTATGAAGAACTCGATAAACTAGAACATAAACTAGACACAATTCCCCCCTCACCCCCTCACCCCCTCACCCTTGGGCTGAGCGAAAGTCGAAGCCCCTCCCCCCCTCCTCCCATCTCTTTCTACACCACCCAAAAAGAATACGAAACCTCTGTCCGTCAAGCTAAAAAATATATTGAAATAGGGGATATTTTTCAAGCGAATCTTTCTTTGAGATTTCATTCAACAACTTCTACTGATAGTTGGATGATTTACCATACTTTACAACAGATAAATCCTTCTCCTTTTGCTAGTTATTGGCGAACTCCTTGGGGAGATGTTATCAGTTGTTCCCCAGAAAGATTAATTAATTTACAAGGAAATCAAGCCCAAACTCGCCCCATTGCTGGAACGCGCCCCCGTGGAAAAACCCCTGAACTAGAACAAGAATTACTGAAAGAATTGACCCTAGATATCAAAGAAAGAGCGGAACATATTATGTTAGTAGACTTAGAAAGGAATGACTTAGGTCGAGTGTGTGAATGGGGGTCAGTTGAAGTCGATGAGTTGTTAATCATCGAACGTTACAGTCATGTCATCCATTTAGTTAGTAATGTCAGAGGAAAATTAGCCAACAAATATAATGCCATCGACCTAATTAAAGCCTTGTTTCCAGGAGGAACAATTACCGGCTGCCCTAAAGTTCGTTGTTTAGAAATTATTGAAGAACTTGAACCCTTACGTCGGAATCTTTTTTATGGTTCCTGTGGTTATTTAGATCAACGGGGAAATCTAGACCTAAATATCTTAATTAGAACTCTTTTGTCTACCCCTTTAGCTAATGGTTTAAATGGCATTTGGGGACAAGTTGGGGCAGGAATTGTCGCCGATAGTGACCCTGAAAAAGAGTGGCATGAGTCCTTACAAAAAGCCGAAGCCCAATTAACTGCGTTAAAATATAGAAGGTCTGAATAATTAAGATAAAATTGAGTTTCTATCAATAAAGTATCAGTTAAGATATTCTAAAAAGTCACAATCCTCTAGGAATAAGTATTTTTCTGGGATCATCCTCCCCTCACCTACTCACCCCTTGGGCTGAGCGACAGTCGAAGCCCTCCCCCCCCTCCCCCTCACCAAGGAGTCGCCTATCGAAACTATCTACGGTAACCTAAAAGGTTTTAAACCCAGTCAACTCAAACAGCTACAACGGCTGTATCACCAGAGACTGAGAAGCGATCGCGTGACTACCCCTGAATTTGCCCAACGGTTAGGGGCAATTAGCACTGAGATTAATCAACCTGTTTGCGCTTATATTAATCGTCGGGGTCAAGTAATTAGGGTGGGAGTAGGATCACCCCAACAAACCCAAATTCCCCCTCTAGAATTACCCCGTTATGGGGCAGAACGTCTGTGTGGAATTCGCTGCTTAGCCACGCAATTAAAATCAGAAGCCCCCAAAGAGTCCAGTTTGACCGCTATGGTACTCCAACGACTCGATGGATTAGTAGTATTCTCCTTGACCGGAGAAGGGAAACTACGACGGGGAGGCGGCGCGACAGGATACATCAAAGAGGCTTATCTAGCCCACCTGTTACCCTCATCAGACTTAAACCCTGACCAGCAATATTACTGGACTGTTTCACCCCCCATGAGTTTAGAAACCTTGGTAGAACAGGACTTTTTAGACTTAGTAGAAGGGTTAGAAGCCGAATTCCGTCGAGAATACGTCGCCCAACAAGTCGATAGTGATCACGAACGAGTAATTGTGGTAGGACTGCAAACCGAAGGGATCAGCGATCGCTTCTTTGAAGAGGGACTGGCCGAAGTTAAACGCTTGGTGGACACCGCCGGCGGAGAAGTCCTAGAAACCATCAGACAAAAACGTTCAACCCCCCATCCTCAAACCTTAGTGGGATCAGGAAAAGTTCGAGACCTAGCCCTGCGGGTTCAGACCTTGGGGGCGAATTTAGTGGTTTTTGATCGAGACTTATCTCCAGCCCAAGGACGCAATTTAGAGACCAAATTAGGGGTACGGGTAATTGATCGTACCGAAGTTATCCTCGATATTTTTGCCCAACGGGCCCAGTCACGGGCGGGTAAATTACAAGTGGAGTTAGCCCAATTAGAATATATGCTGCCCCGTTTGATTGGTCGTGGTCAAGCCATGTCCCGTTTAGGGGGAGGAATTGGGACTAGAGGGCCAGGAGAAACCAAACTAGAAACCGAACGTCGGGCGATCGGACGGCGTATTTCTCGCTTACAACAAGAAGTTAACCAACTTCAAGCCCATCGGTCCCGTTTACGTCATCAAAGACAACAACAGTCCGTTCCTACCGTTGCTATTGTTGGTTACACCAATGCAGGGAAGTCTACCCTAATTAATGCCCTAACTAACGCCGAAGTTTATACCGCCGATCAACTTTTTGCGACTCTTGATCCCACTACTCGCCGTCTTCCTCTTGTTGATCCGGTTACTGGGGACTCTCTAACCATTTTGTTAACGGATACGGTAGGATTTATCCACGAACTTCCCCCGTCTTTAGTCGATGCTTTTCGGGCAACTTTAGAGGAAGTAACCGAAGCAGATGCCCTTCTCCATGTGGTTGATTTATCTCATCCGGCTTGGGAACATCAAATTGAATCGGTTATGGTGATTCTAGAGGAAATGCCCCTAACGCCAGGACCTGTTTTGTTAGCATTCAACAAAATGGATCAAGTAGAAAGTGACATTCTTGAACAAGCTAAGGCTAAATATCCTCAAGCTGTTTTTATTTGTGCGAGTAAGCGGTTTGGACTCGAAACTTTACGCCAAAAGTTAGGACAGTTGATTAATTTTGAACAGGTTATGAATTAATTGTCTGTTTGTAGTAAGCCCTAAAGGGCTTTTTTCAAAGGGCTAAAGCCCTCACGACGAACTTTTTTAACCCAGTCTAACTAATAGGGCTTTTTTAGCTTGTTCGCGATCATCAAAGTGGATTTTTTCTGTCCCTAAAATTTGATAATCTTCATGGCCTTTTCCAGCAATTAAAAGCCCATCCCCTGGTTTGGCTTGTTGAATGGCTTGATGAATAGCCTCAGCGCGATCGCCAATCACAATGGGGTTCACTGAGTCGGGAATACCCGCTAAAATATCAGCTAAAATTCGTTGGGGATCTTCGGTGCGGGGGTTATCGGAGGTGACAACGCAGACATCCCCTAATTGGGCAGCAATTTGACCCATCAAAGGACGTTTCGTGCGATCGCGATCGCCGCCACACCCAAAGACACAAATCATCTGACCCTGAATAAAGGGACGGGCTGCTTTGAGTAAATTTTCTAGACTATCAGGGGTGTGAGCATAGTCTACAATCACGCTAATATCTTGTTTATCGCTAATTTGTACCCGTTCCATGCGCCCTGGAACTCCTGTAAATTCAGGTAACTTAGCAATAACTTCATCTAACCCTAACCCAAAATGTAACACCGTTGCGACTGCTGCTAACAGGTTAGACAGATTGAATTGTCCTACTAAGGGAGAAGTAAAACGGACGTTTCCTTTGGGAGTCTGTAAGGTTCCTGACACTCCCGTTGCTTCGTAGGTGAGATCGCTGGTGTAAAAGTCTGCTGTCCCATCACTGACGCTGTAACTCCACACCTGATCAGGATCTAACCCCTCAATTAACCGTTTTCCATAGGGATCATCTAGGTTAACAATTGTCCGTTCTGTAAAGTATTCTGGGCTAAATAAGAGACTTTTAGCGGAAAAATAATCTTCCATATCTTTATGGAAGTCCAAGTGATCTTGGGTCAAATTGGTAAAGACTCCCACCTTGAATTGACATCCTTTAACCCGTCCTTGGGCCAAAGCGTGGGAACTCACTTCCATGACACAATATTCATTTTGTGCCGCCACTGCTTCGGCTAGTTGTCCTTGTAATTCTGTGGCAAAGGGAGTGGTGTGGGTAGCCGTTTGTTGAAACCCTTGCCAACGGGTGTATAGGGTTCCTAATAAGGCGGTAGGATGTTGTGCTTGAGTTAAGAAAAATTCAATTAAGTGGGTGGTGGTGGTTTTCCCGTTGGTTCCGGTCACCCCAATCATGTTTAATTGTTGACTGGGATAGTTGTAAAATGCCGTGGCTACTTGGGCGCAAACTGTCACCATATCCTCTGCGGTGATGATACAAGCATCAGGGGTTGGGGGAAATTGGGCGGCTGCTTGGGGGGTAATGATAGCTGCGATCGCCCCTGTTTCGATGGCACTTTCCCAAAATTGACCGCCATCAACTCGGGTTCCTGGCATTCCGATAAATAAGTCCCCCAGTTGACAAGCATGAGAATTAGTACAAATGCCTTTAACCTGGCGATCGAGGGACTCATGGGCAGGAATTTGTCCGATCCTGGGAACTTTGGTTAATAAGTCGCGTAATTTTACCATAGTAATTTTTTATTTTTTATAAATTGGGGTCAGATTTTATGATCTATTGTGAGTGATGTTAGCAAAATTCTTAAATAAGTTCCCTGGCGAGGATAAAAATTACCTTAAGGAATATAGTGTATCTGTTTTAAAGAAATGGAAGATTATCCATGAATTTATCTAGATTACCAAAAGTAGCAATGAAACCAATAGAAGTGGACAATAATAAGGTGCTAATAATCCCTTGAACTAAAGGAATTGAAACGTAAAAGTAAGCCGAATAAGACCAAGCGATCGCGGCTAGAAAAAGTCCAATGGCTACACCATAGATAAAACGCTTAATTGACGATTCTAATTCCATTTTTTTGCAGTAAAATTTATTTTCTATTTGATTATATTAGTTTTATCTAAATTGTAAAGACTACGTTTTAGACAAAGGCATAGAGAATCAGAAATACCAGAACTAATTTTAAGGTAGCCAATGAAGATCTAATAATTGTTCGAGTTTATAAGGACATTCTTTGGGGAAATTTACAGAAAAACCAGTTTTTTGTGCAACATATTTTAAAGCTTTGCCATAAACTTTTGAAAGATTATCACTTAAATGATTATATAAATTAGTGGTTAAATATTCTTCGATTTGAGTTCTAAAACTCATTATTTCTGCCTTGCAATGGTTCGCATTATGGTCTTTTTCTTTTGTCCAATATTGAAGCAGTAATAAATGTCTGATGACTTGTTCTAATAAACTTTCAACAGCCAGTTTGTCTCGACGGGATAATTCTTCTAATTCCTCAATTAAATGATCTAAATCTAATTCTTCCAACCGTTTTTCCTTTAAAAGTTTAATGGTTAGTTCTAGCCATTGATAATTATCAACTTCATAGAGATTTTTAAGATTTTCTATAACACTCATTTTTTTACCTCGATACTTTTAGGTATTTGAAAATCATTAAATTTTAATCATAGTCATCGATTCTCAATAACTATAATAGCCAAAAACTTCAATGGTTAAAATTAACGTAGAGACGCGATATACAACGTCTCTACAAAGATGTCATCTAAATTTTTAGAAACGTTACAGAAAACGCCCCTTAGCTTAGGGAAGAAACATCAGTATTTTTTGATTTCTCTTGATCATAATCTTTAAAAGATTGATAATTAGACTCAGGGTGATAGAGATGACACTGAGTTGTAATTTCCTGCATTAAAGACCAAGAAAAGCGATATTCACACAGATAATTCCCCCAATTATCCTTTAAACTTTGGTGAGCTTGGCGTAAATTATAACTGGGAATTCCCGTAGAAACATGATGGGGAATGTGAACATTAATATCATGGCAAAGAATTTCCACCCAACGGGGATAGTCACAATGAACGGTTCCGCTTAGTTGTGCTTGGGCTTCATTCCACTGGTCAGCCTTTTTAAAAGCAATATTGGGGACAGTATGGTGAACTAAGGTAAAGGTACTCATCCAGAAGTGGAAGACTAGCCAAGGTAACAACCAAAATTTAACAAAACCCCAGATTCCCACGGTCATTAACAAGACTGGAAAGCCAATGACTGCACCAATAATCACCACTAAAACAGAAAAACGAACTTGTTCGCGTTCTTTTCCCTTAAAAGTTGTCCAGTCGAAGTGCATCTTAGCCCAGTGAACCACAGACGCTAACCACCAAAACCGTCCTCGAAGTTGTTGATAACCCCATTTAGCCAAAGGGGAGAAGCTTTCAAAAAATTCTGGGGTGAAGGGGTCCCAAGCATTATCCACATCCAGCTTATTGGTATGTTTGTGATGGTAATTGTGGAGAATACGCCAACTGTGGAAAGGATAAATAATCGGTAAAAAGGCTAAATGTCCCACCCAATCATTAACCCAAGTACGATTAGAAAAGGAACGATGGCCGCAGTCATGGCCAATCACAAAAAATCCGGTTAAAGCCGTTCCAGTAAATGCCCACACCACAGGGAGTAAATACCAAGGGGCGATCGCTAAAGCTGCCACCCCTAAAGCTACCATGGAAATGCTTAAAACTACCTTAAACCAAGCTTTTCGAGGGTCTTTGATAAATACATCTGAGGGTAGAGTATTAATGATATCTCGCAAACGTACCTTAGCATCCAGTTGTGATAAGGTTTTGTGTTGAGTAGGACTAATCAATGTTGTCATGAACGATCAGTAATGTTGAAATAGTGAATTAGGAGTAATTTAAAAGTCAAATTGACACATCCGAACCTGTTGCTCCCGAATAAGGAGCCATTATGTTCCCCTTACGGGTAAAAAGTTCCTAGGTTGAGCCTTAATAGTTATATCACAATCCATGAGTCACCCTGTCCGAGTTGACAAACAGTGTGGTGTAATGGAATGGTATATCTCTGTGATTTCCTAACCCGTTATTTCAGTCGAACACTGACAGACTTTGAATGGAGACTCAATCAATTAGCGAGCTGTTTCCCTTATTCCATACAGCTAACCCAGAGACCTTAGAATGGTTTTTATCGGTTGTAGACCAAGAGGACTATCCCCCTGATCTCCAAGTTGTGAGGGAGGATGATTGGGGAAAGGCTGTTTACTTTATCGTTTCTGGTTGGGTTAAAGTCCGTTCCCATTACCAGGGTTCCGAAGTGACCCTAGAAATTCTCAGTCGCGGAGATTTTTTCGGAGAAATGGAGGTTCTTGAAGAATCTCTCAAATCAATTGAAGTCATTTCTTTATCTGACGTGCAATTATTGAGTATTTCGGCACAACGTTTCCTACAAATGCTGTTTAAAGACCCTCAATTACATCATCGGATGTTACAGCTAACGGTGCGGCGGGTTCGTCAACTGTATCGCCGCCTTCAATTGCGCCAACAATCCTCTAAAGTTAAGTTAGCTAAAACTTTAATTAAGTTGGCAGAAACCTATGGGAAGTCTACTGAAAAAGGGATAGAAATTTCCTATCTTCCTGAGCCAGATTTAGCTGATATTGCTGATGTTTCCCTAGAAGAATTACAGTCGGTCATTACTCAATTACAAAGTCAAGGTTGTCTAGAAATGGACATGGGCAATCACAATTTATACTTAACCAATCTTAAGCAAATTCATCACTTTTCTCAACAACTTTAAGCATGACTAGAGCAACAACAATCGAAAAATCAAATATTTCTAAAACTTCTCCGATGATTGCCTATACTGTAGCTATGTCTCAACCTAATTCCCATATTTTTGAGGTGGCATTACAAGTTAGTCAATGGCAAGAGTCTATCCTTGATTTAAAAATGCCTGTATGGACTCCTGGCTCCTATTTAGTTCGGGAATACGCTAGGCATATTCAGCATTTTTCTGCCTACTCTAGTCAAAATAGAACAAAATTATTAAGTCGAAAAATTAGTAAAAATCATTGGATAATTGAAACAGAAAATATTAATGATATTACCATTAAATATCAGGTTTTTGCTAATGAACTAACGGTTAGAACGAATCATTTAGATGGAACTCATGGCTATTTTAATGGAGCCGCCTTATTTTATTTTATTCCGAGATTTGAAAAACAGCCTATTACAGTCCAAATAATTCCCCCAATTCCTCAATGGAAAGTCAGCACAGCTTTACCTCAAGTTCCTGAACAAGCTAATACTTTTCAGGCGGATGATTATGACACTTTAGTAGATAGTCCTTTTGAAATTGGAACCCATAATATTTATGATTTTGAAGTATTAGGAAAACCTCATCAATTAGCGATTTGGGGACAAGGCAATATTCAACCCGTTACTCTAATTAAAGACACCCAAAAAATTATTGAAATAGAAGCTCAATTGTATGGAGAACTTCCCTATAATCATTATCTATTTATTCTACATCTATCAGGGAGTGGTTTCGGAGGCTTAGAACACAAAAGCTCTTGTTCTCTAATTTACTCTCGTTTTGGGTTTCGAGCTAAAGATAAATATAACCGTTTTATTCAGTTAGTCTCTCATGAATTTTTTCATCTGTGGAATGTTAAAAGAATTCGACCAAAAGCCTTAGAAACCTTTGATTATGAGCGAGAAAACTATACGAAATCTCTCTGGTTTTTAGAAGGAACGACCAGCTATTACGATATGATTATTCCCCTACGGGCAGGGATTTATAATATCGCTGATTTTCTGGAAATTTTAAGCAAAGATATTACCCGATATTTAAACACCCCAGGGCGCAAAATTCACCCCTTAAGTGAATCAAGTTTTGATGCTTGGATTAAATTATATCGCCGCGATGCTCATAGTGATAATGTTCAGATTTCCTATTATTTAAAAGGGGAATTAGTGTCATTACTCTTGGATTTGTTGATTCGATCGCGTCATAATAATCAGCGATCGCTAGATGATGTCATGGGTCAAATGTGGCAAAAATTCGGGAAACCAGAAATTGGGTTTACTCCCCAACAATTAGAAGAAGTCATTGAATCAGTGGCGGGCATTCAATTAAAAGACTTCTTTTATCGTTACCTTGAAACGACTCAAGATCTACCCTTTGACGACTATTTAGAACCCTTTGGATTAAAGTTAAAACCAATTATAGAAACCGAAGCAACTCCCTTTGTAGGAATCCGAATTCAGACCGAAAATGGTAAAGAAATCATTAAGTTTGTTGAAGCTGGATCTCCTGCTGAAATAGCAGGAATTGATGCAAACGACGAATTATTAGCCATTGATGGAATTCGGGTCAATTCAGACCAATTCAATGAGCGTTTAAAAGATTACCAAAGCGGTGATATTATTGCAATTACGGTCTTTCATCAAGATCAATTGAAAACCCTTTCTGTAACTTTAGCAAATCCTCAACCGAATCGCTATGAAGTGATTCGGATTGATAATCCATCAAATCACCAAAAGCAAAACCTCATGGGATGGTTAGGACAAGACTAAGGAGATGGGAGAAATCACTAAACTCATGACTAGAATAATTGTTGATTTGTGCCTATAATTGAGAAATGGCCTAATAGTAACAATATCTAGGGGAATTAAACCCTATAGTAATTATAGAACTAGCGATGCATCAATTTCTTCCTATTGCTTACTTTCAAAATCGATTTGTTCCCTTTAAAGACGCGAATATTTCTATTGCGACCCACGCGCTACACTATGGGACAGCAGCTTTTGGGGGAATGCGAGGAATCCCTGATCCTCAAAATCCATCACAAATATTATTATTCCGTTTAGATCGTCACTGTCAGCGTTTAAGTCAAAGTGCCAAATTCCTAAACTATGAGTTAACCGCTGAAAAAATTGAGCAGATTATTATTGATTTTGTCAAAAAAAATAAGCCATCAACTTCTTTTTATATTAGACCATTAGTCTACAGTTCTGGTTTAGGAATTGCTCCGAGACTCCATAAAATCGAGAAAGATTTCTTTGTCTATGGCTTAGAAATGGGGGATTATTTAGCCGCCGATGGAATTAGTTGTCGCATTAGTTCTTGGTATCGTCAAGAGGATCGAAGTTTTCCTTTAAGAGGGAAGATTAGTGCTGCTTACATTACCTCAGCTTTAGCCAAAACAGAAGCGGTAGAATCAGGGTTTGATGAAGCCATTTTAATGAACTCTCAAGGTAAAGTTTGTGAAGCCACAGGAATGAACATTTTTTTAGTCAGAAATGGCCGATTAATCACCCCTGGATTCGATCAAGATGTACTAGAGGGAATCACCAGAGATAGTGTTTTAACTATAGCCAAAAGCTTAGGAATTGAGACCATCGAAAGATCCGTCGATAAATCAGAATTGTTTATCGCTGATGAAGTCTTTTTATGTGGAACCGCCGCAAAAATTACCCCGGTCAAACAAATTGAAACCTTTAAATTATCGGGAGAACGCCCTGTGACTCAAAAATTGCGAGACAAATTATTTGCGATCACCGAAAACAAAGACCCACAATACAAAGACTGGGTTTATTCTATAGGAATTTGACCGAATAAATATTCAGGTTGGGAGTAAACCTCATCAGGCTAAAGCCCCAACTAGGAACTGGTATTTTGTTGATAAATAGGATCTAACTCCTGGTGACGCGCATTCTTCCCTAACGGTAGGAAGATTGTAAATACTTCCCCATATTGCGATCGCTGACGCACAATCAACTTACCGCCTAAAGTATGAAATAGGTGCTTGGTCACATCTAAATTGAGACTCAACCCTCCTGTATTGGGATGAAACATTAATAACTGACCTAAAGCCTTGAGGGGATTATGAGGACAGGAAGATTCTGTGCGAAATTGTAGTTTAAGTTGATGACCGGCAGTCGTCACTTGAACGCGAATACGTCCACCATCAGAAAAACTTCGGGTAAACTTTTCGATCAACCCTGTCAGTACCTGATTAAGGATGGCAGGATCGCTAACCACCTGGGGCAATTTTTGGGGAACTACCACATCAAGAATAACATTGCGTCGTTGAGCTTGTTTTTTCCAACGGGGGATACTATCACTGAGAACGCTTTCTAAAGAAGTAGAAACTAATTTAACTGATTTTAGCTCTTCAGGAGTAGTTTGGAGTTCAGTAGCGCGTAAAATCAACTCCATACGATTGATTTGTTCCGTACACTCTTGATCAATCCCTTCGAGCAATTTAGTCATTGGTGGTGCTAATTTCTTATTCCGTAGCAATAACCGTGTCATGGTGCGAATGGTCGTTAACGGAGTGCGAATTTCATGAGTTAACGCCTGAAGTAAAGCAACATCGGCAGCATCATTGGGGATTTCTAAGGAAGAGTTTTCTGACTCCTCAGATGCTACATTAATTAAGCTATGCTGTTCTATACTGGTTGGGGAGACCTCTGGTAAATGGTCTAGCAACAAACGACTAAATTGGGTAACGAGGCGATAGTCAGGAGTCGGCGTAGGAAATTGTTGAACGAACCTATCAAGTTTAGGTAATTGAGGATGATGGGTAATAACTAGCCGCGCTCGCAAAGCTAACCAGGCTTTTTGAATGACGTTTGGTTCAAAAGAAAATTGAAAGGCAGGGATTCCTTGGCTATTTTCCCCTAAAACTGCAATTAATCCAAAATCGGGAGTCAAAACCAAGCAGAATTGTTCGTTGGTTATGGGATCTTTCGGCAACAAAGGCACTTCCGCCATAGTTGGGATCGCCTCTGACTCGGTTGTGTAAGCCCCAGGGAGTTGCAACCGCATTGCGGGGGAATTTTGATCAGTTTGGGCTTTGAATATACCCGTTTGGAAGAGAGAGGTCAGGGTTTGATGAGAGAGGATCGGGGTTGGTCCTGATAAGATTAAGCCTTGACAAGTTGAAGAATCTAAGCCTTCCTCATCAACTTGGAACAGTAGAATTTGTTCTAAGGCGGCGATCGCCCCAAACCAATGTCCTTGGGCTTTGAGTTGGGCTTGATTGATTTTCTGTGAGGTATTATCTTGATTGTCGGCGATCACTGATAATTTTGGTGAATAATCACTATCAACCGCCATCGTTTCGTAACGATTGATAATGTCACTTAATTTCATCAGTAATCCCTCAGAGACAACCATTTGCTTTCCTAAACGTTAACTAAATCTACTTCTTGCTGTTACGATAGTAACTGTCTTTAGGGTTTAAATGCAGTCGTAGAACCGAACCAATTAGTCGCAATCTCCGATAGAGTAGAAACTGTTGTGCGATCGCCATTTTTTAATGATTAACGAATCCTTGGAGGAAATTTGTTGAGGAAGTAGAAAATTTTATATTTTGTAGGGTGGGTTAGGTATGGGTTTTAAAGCACTATTCACACTCAGTCAATTTAATTTAGGTTGTTTCAACTAAAAGAGTTCATTAGAATTTAGATTGGCATTAGGTTGGGTTTCGTTCTTCAACCCAACCTACATCTATTGCCTTATTTTAGTTGAGACAGCCGAGTAGGGTGGGCATTTCCCAGCCTACAGCTAATCGACTTTAATAATAATTCCCCACTTTGCGGTGATGAACTGCAGTTATTCCATCGGGGTTTGATACCCGTCCATTAGTAACTTTACTGTAGACAACCCAGTGATCATTACACTCCATTCGACTGACAACTTCACATTCTAAATAAGCTAAAGCATCCGTTAAAATGGGTGATCCATTATTAGCCACTTGAGTTTTGACTCCTTGAAAACGATCTGCACCAGGGGGAAATCTTTTGAGGAAATGCTTCATTAAAGGTTGATATTTTCCTTCCTCAAGGATGTTTAAAACAAACGTATCTCCCACCTGCATTAAAGATTCGATCGCCCGATCTTTAGCCACCGCAACGGTAAACCCAGGAGGGTTAAAACTTGCTTGTGTCACCCAAGAGGCTAACATTGCCCCCTTGATATCTCCTTTGGTAGCAGTCAAAATATATAAACCGCCACTAATACGACCAATCGCTTTATCCAAGTCACTATCTAAAGACTTCCGTTGCTTGACTTTGCGATCTTGGGTTAAGGTTTGTCCTAAATCGGTTCCCGCTTCTGCACATAATTGATAAGTAGCTTCAGTAGGAGTATCTTTGACCCGAATAGAGTTAAATCCTTTGGTTAACCCCACTTCCCGAAATTTGGTTAACAAGGGATCTATCGGTTCATCATTTCCCCCATAAGACTCAAAAAAACCAATAAATTGCTTAGCTTTGGCTGCAGCAAGGATTGTTCCCACATTACTCGTCGTTTCTTTACTATAATCGCTTTCTAATGGGGGCATTCCAATAACTAATCCGGCACAGCGACTGACTAATTCTTGCACCTCTTGAGGATCAGCCGACTTAAGATCCACCATTTCTACCGCTACCCCTGCTTTCGTAATACCCCTCGCCATAGCTTGAGACAGGCGATCGCTGTATCCATAGTCAGAGATATAAAACACCGCAACGGTTTGATCGGTTTTACTTTGTTCCTCACTCCAAGTACGATAGCGTTCGACTAATTCATGGACATTATATTTTAATAAGGGGCCATGACCGTTAGCAATAGTGGTTACCTCTCCTAACTTATTCATCCGTTTCAACGCAGAAAGAACCGAACGGGCATTGGGAGCCATCAAACATTCATAATAGAAATGGTAGTCAGGAGCGATCGCTTCTAATTGTTCATCATAGAGACTATCCGAACAATAGTGCATCCCAAACACATCACAGGTAAACAGGGTTTGAGTGCCGTGATCGTAAGTTAAAATCGTATCAGGCCAATGTAAATTCGGGGCATTCACGAATTCTAAGACATGACCTTTCCCTAGGTCTAAAGTTTCCCCACTTTTGACAACCATACTTTCAAACGACTGATGAACAAATCCTTTTAAGAATTGGATCGCTACTTTAGAACCGACAACAGTCACCTTCGGGGCTAACTCTAAAATTTCTCTGACTAAGCCACTATGATCTGGTTCGGTATGACTAATGATTAAATAGTCAATGGTGGACGGATCAATTAATCGAGTTAATATATCGAGGTAAAGCTGACGAAATTTGGCGTGGGAGGTATCAACTAAAGCGAGTTTATCTCCTCGGATGATGTAGGAATTATAGGTGGTTCCGTTTTGTAATCCAAATTCGATATCAAAGCGATCGCGATCCCAGTCGAGAGACCGAATGACTGTCGTATCCGCAACAATATCCGCCGTTTGTATGGTTAAACGTTTTTCAGTTTTGATAGGAGTTGCAACCATATTCGTCCCCTTTAAGATATTTGTATTTTGATTTTTATCTTGTTTCTATTGTGGCACGTCCTCTTCAATAAACTTGGCAGGCTAAAACGATCTAAGATCAGTTGGAGACAAATGAGGAAAGGAACTTTGCCAACTATTCGTTGTGGTAGCATTAAGTTTGAGAATATCCAAGCTATTATCTTTGACAAAGATGGCACATTAGAAGATTCCCAAAATTATTTACGGGAATTAGCGATTCACCGCACCCGTTTAATCGATGCTCAAATCCCTGGCGTTGGGGCTTCCCTGTTGATGGCCTTTGGTATTCAAGATGATATTATTGATCCTACTGGATTAATGGCGGTTGGTAGTCTCCAAGAAAACAAAATTGCTGCTGCTGCTTATATTGCACAAACCGGAAGAAGTTGGTTTGACGCTTTAGAAATTGCCCATAACTCTTTTGTCGAAGCTGACAAATCTTGTCCTAAAAATACCTTAAATTCTACTATATTTACAGGAAGCTTAGAATTAATCAAACTTATCTCTGATAGAGGGTTAAAAGTAGGAATTTTATCTGCCGATTCTACCCATAATGTTCAAAGTTTTGTCAAGCGTCATCAATTATCCGATTATATTCAATTAATTATGGGAGGAGATGGACTGCTCACCAAACCTGATCCTCAATTATTTATTCAAGCTTGTCAATCTTTAGAAAGTGATCCCAATTCCACTTTAATGATAGGGGATTCTGAAGGGGATATTACCATGGCTCAACAAGGAGGAGCCGCCGGAACCATTGGGATTTCTTGGAATAATCTTCAAGCTACTCATTTAGAAAAAGCAGATATTACCATTATGAAACTTAATCAAATTCAATTGTGCTAAATTGCTATTTGTTAGGGTAATTTTTGAGGGATCAAGTTTTCAAAACAGAGATGATTGTTATCTTAACTTAATCAAATTTAATGGTGCTAATTCGGAAATTACCGTGTATGATTGTAGACTAATAAAACATCATTTGTATTATTGTCGTTACTCACAGAGGATAAGTAAAATTGTCTCGTCGTTATCTGTTTACTTCCGAATCTGTAACCGAAGGTCATCCTGATAAAGTCTGTGACCAAATTTCAGATACTATTCTAGATGCGTTGCTCTATCATGATGATCGTAGTCGCGTCGCGGCTGAAGTGGTCGTCAATACAGGATTAGTTTTAATTACTGGAGAAATAACCTCTAAAGCTCATGTTAATTTTGTGGAGTTAGCTCGTCAGAAAATTGCTGAGATTGGTTACACTGATGCTAAGAATGGTTTCTGTTCCGATAGTTGTGCTGTTTTAGTTGCAGTAGACGAGCAATCGCCTGATATCGCCCAGGGAGTCACAGAGGCTCATGAACAGCGAAAATCCCTGAGTAGTGACGAATTAGATCGTATTGGGGCTGGCGATCAGGGATTAATGTTCGGCTATGCTTGTAATGAGACCCCTGAATTAATGCCCCTACCTATTAGTTTAGCCCATCGCATTTCTCGGCGTTTGGCTGCGGTGCGTAAGACGGGAGAACTTTCTTATCTCCGTCCTGATGGTAAAACGCAGGTATCGATTGTTTATGAGGATGGAAAACCAGTAGGGATTGATACCATTCTTGTTTCTACTCAACACACCGAAACCATTGGTTCTATTACAGATAACGATGGCGTTCAAAAAAAGATTAAATCGGATCTTTGGGAAGCAGTGATTCAACCTGTCTTCAATGATATTGATCTTAAACCTAGCCAAGAATCTCGCTTTTTAGTCAACCCTACGGGTAAGTTTGTGATTGGGGGTCCTCAAGGAGATGCTGGATTAACCGGACGTAAAATTATTGTTGACACCTACGGCGGTTATTCTCGTCACGGTGGTGGTGCTTTCTCTGGTAAAGATCCCACCAAAGTAGATCGCTCAGCCGCTTATGCTTGTCGTTATGTGGCTAAAAATATTGTTGCTGCTGGTTTGGCAGATAAGTGTGAAGTTCAAGTTAGTTATGCCATTGGTGTAGCTCGTCCAGTAAGTATTTTAGTGGATACCTTTGGCACAGCTAAGGTTGATGAAGATAAACTGCTTGATGTGGTTAAAGAACACTTTGAATTACGTCCTGCGGGTATTCTTCAAAATTTCAACCTGCGAGAATTGCCCTCAAAACGAGGCGGCCGTTTCTATCAAGATGTGGCAGCTTATGGGCATTTTGGACGAACTGATCTTGATTTGCCTTGGGAAGCGACCGATAAAGTTGCGTTACTTAAAGACGCTTTTTCGAGTCCTTTATCTGGGATGACAGTTGGTGTTTAACTTGAGTTAAGCTGATTGAAATTACGAGGGAAAAGGGTCATTAGACTTTTTTCTCTTGTTAATCAGCTTCATCTGTTTTCATTTTCCTAGGATCTTGAGTGATCAGTTTTTCTAGATACTGACTTTCTAGTAAAAAAATTCCTTTGCTAAAGCGAACTCCCCAATAATCTCCTGGACGGCGATCAATCACCGTTCCTTCTTCCCCAATCTCTAAAATATCAGCCGGACGCAACATAGGCATGGGGTCAGCCGTTTTTAGATAGGGTGGACGAACACTCAAACGAATTTGACAACCAACGGTAATTTCTGAAGGATTCATCTTAACGATTGATAACGATTGACGATTAACTTAACTAAAAATGTTAACCTCAAAGGAGATAATTCACTAACTCAAATTTTAGATTTATTCCTAGAGGAACCTATAACCTATGACTGCTGCCAAAATTTTGATTCTGACGGCGATCGCTATTGTTGCTATTAAGTTTGTTGCTTCTTTATTCGGGAAAGGAAATATCCCCCTCCTCAATCAACTGGTAACGGTTATTCTTGGGTTATTTATTACCTTTGAATTGTTCCAACTAGGTCAACTCTTGCTGAGTAAATTTTCATCTCCAATTTAGTCAACTAACCCTTTAGATTTCAACCAGTCTTGATTGTATAAGCGAGATTGATATCTGGCTCCTCCATCACACAACACTGTTACGATAGTATGTCCTGGCCCCATTTGTTTGGCTAAGGAGATCGCTGCTCCCACATTAATGCCCACTGACCCCCCCATAAACAAGCCATCTTGATAGAGTAATTGGTAGACTACCCGAAGGGCTTCACGATCATCAATCTGGATGGCATCATCGATGGGAACCCCCTGCATATTGGCTGTAATCCGACTGTTACCAATCCCTTCGGTAATGGAATTTCCTTCAGGTTTAATTTCTCCTGTCTTCACGTAGCTATAAAGTCCACTACCCATAGGATCGGCAACGATACACTTAATGTTAGGGTTCTGTTCCTTAAAAAATAAAGCAGCCCCTGCATAGGTTCCTCCGGTTCCGGTGGCAGATACCCAAGCGTCTACTTTACCATCGGTTTGCGCCCAAATTTCAGGACCAGTTGTTTCGTAATGGGCTAAACGATTAGCAAGATTATCGAATTGATTGGCCCAAATAGCGTTATCGAGTTCCTCAGCCAGTCTCCCTGAGACTTTAACATAATTGTTGGGATCACGATAAGGAACTGCAGGAACCGTCTTCACTTCAGCCCCCAAGGTTCTGAGAAGATCAATTTTTTCCTGAGATTGAGTTTCGGGAATGACAATTAAACATTTATATCCTTTCGCATTGCAGATATGAGCTAACCCAATACCTGTATTACCGGCTGTTCCTTCAACCACCGTTCCCCCAGGTTTCAGTAAGCCTTTTTCTTCTGCATCCTTAATAATATACAAAGCGGCTCTATCTTTGACCGAACCCCCTGGATTAAGAAATTCGGCTTTTCCTAAAATCTCGCATCCGGTTTCCTGGCTAAAACTTTTTAACCGAATTAGGGGCGTATTGCCAACTGTCCCAACGAAGCCGTCTTTAATGTCCATAATCCTCTCTTTTATTGTGCCAAATAACAACAGATAACCAACTTTTTGAGTTAATTCAATTGTTATGTTTTCTGGTCTTGATTGTTCAGATTATCTCTAATAATATCAATAAACTTAAGATTTAAGACAATCTCTAGGTTTGTGTGTTACTATACCCTGGCTATTGGTTTGAGTGGGGAACAGCCACTGAAGGCAACGAAGAAAGTTTGGTGTAAGTCCAACACTGTCCCGCAAATGTGATGATGTATAGTTTTAAACCCAAAAAAAGCTAATATTTCTTAGTCAAGATACTCGCCAATTATTAAATCAATTCTAGCAAAGTTTAACTCGATCTGCGAGGTACAGATAAGATTGCATATTATGGAAAATAAACGCTGGTTAATCCTGAGTTTTTTGATTAGTTTAGCGTCCCTATTATTGTTAATGGAACCGGCGATCGCTCACCATCCTTTTGGAGGAGAAACTCCCTCTAATTTTGTTGAAGGATTTCTATCAGGATTAGGTCATCCTATTATCGGCTTAGATCATTTTACTTTTGTGGTAGCCAGTGGATTTTTAGGGGCAACTTTAACCTACGGATTTTTAAATGATAAGAATAAATATCCAAATTGAAAATGATTTTCTTCATAGTTTACCAGCAAAGTTTTAAGTCAACCGTGATATTTATTATTGTTGTTATCCATTCTTAAAAGTTTTTGCAAACTCTAAAGCTTCTTCTACTGTTGAAATTTTTCCTTCAATACGAGCAAGTTGAATTTCTGTTAATAGCTTACCAATTTTAGGACTCGGTTTTAGATTTAACTGTTTGATTAAATCATGACCGGTTACTAAAGGAGAAGGATGAGCTACTTTATCTTTAGGATCGAGGTAACGATCAATTAAAGAAAGAATAGCTTGAATATCTATCCCTTTTGCTAACGCTAAGACAGCTAAAACTGGAAAGATTTCCCCTACTTCCAAGAAGAAAAAATATAACTCTCTTAAACTTATGTCACCTTGATTTTCTTGTAATAGAGGTGAATAATTTAAAGCCTTAGTTACAGTACGAATATCAGCGCGAGAATACTTTAAATAGACTAATTCTAACTCAGCTTCATCAGGAGAAGAGGAAACTAAACTCGCTAATTTTGCTCTTTGAATGGTTGGGGGATAATATTGATAATTATCAGAATCATAATTCAAAAACTGATAAAAGTCATCTTGACCTAATTTTTCTCTCAATAATTGAACTACCTGATCAATTTTAATCAGTTGTTGTAATTTGTCCTCAGTTAATTGTTTAAACCAAGGTTTTAACAAGCCATCTTTAGCCGCCTTAATTAGATTTTCATTTCCCCGAATATTAGACAATAAATAACCTAATTCTGTTTGAACTCTTTCAGCTGCAACTGTCTCAATTAAAGGAGCTAATTGACGAATAGTTTCTCTGGTTTCCTCTTCAATAGTAAAATTCAATTGAGTTCCTTGACGATATGCTCGCAACAATCGTAAGGGATCATCTTTAAGATTTTTTGGGGATACCATTCTTAATATCCCTTGTTTTAGATCTTGTAATCCATGTAAAGGATCAATCAATTTTTGCTCATGGAAATTATAAGCGATCGCATTAATGGTAAAATCACGCCGCTTTAAATCGGTTTCTAAACTTTCCCCTTCCTGTTGGGCAAAATCTACTGTTCCTTGTTTAAATACAACCCTAGCAATTCTTCTTTTTTCATCTAAAACCACAAATCCAGCATGATAATGGTTCGCCATATTTCGGGCAGTTTCTACCGCTAAATCAGGCAAAACAAAGTCCAAATCTAGATAATTTCTCGAACAATTAAGAAACGCATCACGAACCGCACCCCCCACTAAACAAGCGGTTGGGGGTAGCCATTCTAAACTAAACGGTAAAGAATCTGCCGATAAATAAGTTAAAGTATTTTGCTGAGTCATTAAAATTAATAAAAATAAACTTAGAAAACTACCTATCTTAGCGTTGCCTAAGTTAAATTAACAACAGAAGACGGATAGAGGAGACGGGTATGTGTATTTGCGTTAACTGCCATTACATCGATCGCTGTACCACCTATCATGCGGTGGAACTAAAACACGAACAACCCCATTTAACCGATCATCCCACCTTTGAACCGATTGAACCCACCATCAACGTTAACATTCGTCCCAAAGATGATTATATCGAAATGGAGTGGGATGTGGTCGGTTGTGAGAGTTTTCAAGAAGAAGCGGGTAAGTGGTTAAAATTGCGTCCAGGGGAACCTGTTCCCACGTAAATCAGTCTATCAATCTATTGGTAGAGGTGGGGTCAGCGACTGTTGACCCCTAAATTAATGATTTGTTTACTATCTACTGATTTATGGAACAGCGATCGGTAATTGGAATTGATTTAGGGGGAACTGCTATCAAATTAGGGCAGTTTCTCAGAGATGGTACTTGTTTAGAGTCTTTAACGGTTGAAACGCCCCAACCCTCTACCCCAAAGGCAGTATTAAAGGCGATGGTAGAAGCCATTAAACAACTGAAACACCATCAAACCTGTCATGCTTTGGGAATAGGAACTCCTGGACCTGCCGATGCTCAAGGAAGAATTGCTAAAGTAGCTATTAACCTGGCAGGGTGGCAAGATGTCCCTCTCGCCGATTGGTTGGAAACAGAAACCGGACTTCCCACCACCATCGCTAATGATGCCAATTGTGCGGGATTAGGGGAGGCTTGGCTAGGGGCGGGCAAAAACTTCAAAAATATGATTTTGTTGACCCTAGGGACTGGCGTAGGGGGTGCTATTATCCTTGATGGACACCTATTCACTGGGCATTTAGGGGCGGCCGGGGAATTGGGATTAATTACCCTCAATTTTGATGGGCCTGTCTGCAATAGTGGAAATCAGGGATCATTAGAACAATATGCCTCAGTTCAAGCGATTCGTCGCATGACAGGGAAAGAACCTATTGAATTAGGACAATTAGCCGCAAAAGGCAACCAAGAAGCCTTAGAATTTTGGAAAGACTACGGTTGTTTATTGGGGGCAGGATTAGCCAGTTTAATTTATGTTTTAACCCCTGAAGCGGTGGTTATTGGGGGTGGAGTGAGTGCGAGTACCCCTTATTTTTTCCCTGCTACCCTCTCAGAAATTGAACGGCGAGTTTTGCCAAGTTCTAGAGAAGGATTACAATTAATTTCTGCTGAATTGGGAAATCAAGCAGGGATGGTTGGGGCAGCAAAATTAGCTTGGGAAAAGGTTGATCAACTCACAAGTTAGCTATTTGATAAAAAATTTAAAATTTGTTAATTATATAATCTGCTAAATCATCAAAAACTCTATCCATTTTACTCATAAGACTTTTTTGTTCTTTTGACCATGTACCTCTACCTATATCTCTTGTTGGTCTACTCTGTGCTAAATATTTAATGGGTGTATTTTGAACAATACTGTCTGGAGCCATTACGTTTAAATCTTCAACTTTTGCTACAGGTTCAGGTGTAATAAAATCAGGAATACACTCATAGAAAGAGATCTGTTTAAGTGAAGGAATAAGATTATTTTCAATACTCTCCTTAATCTTATTAAGCTGCGCTCTATCTGCTCCAGTTTCCGCAATAATATTCGTTCCAGCTTTTTTTCTTGTATCAAAACCATTAAAAATCAAACCGCCAAATTTGGGCTTTCCTTTTGAAGGTATAAACGTATCATAGGGATTTGATCTTATATAACGCTCCCTACCTTGCTCCCAGTCACTAATAAAGTTAGGTAATACTTCTCCAATTATCTGAATAAGATAACACACTTACTTAAAACTGTCCTGAAGATAGCGATCGCCTAAGCATTATATTAAGTGCGATCGCTCTTTTTGTAATTACTTAATAAAATATAGGATAGTAACACAAAGGAGTAAAAGCCAGATGTTAGTTCGTTATGCCTTAAGTGAATATATTACAGAAGCGATCGCCACTTCAGAAATAGAACAACTAGAAGATAATAGCTATGTAGGAAGAATCCCTAGCTGTAAAGGTGTGATCGCATTTGGAGACACCTTATCAGATTGTGAAATGGAGTTACGTTCAACCCTAGAAGATTGGATTTTAGTTGGATTAAAACTCGGTCATACTTTACCTATTATTGCCGAAATTAATCTAAATCAGGAGTGAATTGGTGAGTCGCTTGACACCCTGTAAACGAAAAGATTTTATCAAAAAAATGCGTAAATTGGGATTTGATTCGCCAAAATCGGGAACAAGACATCAATTTATGGTTTATCAACAGTATCGTCTTAGCATTCCCTCTAATTCTGAGTATTTTGTCCCGCAATTGAAAATGATGATTCGGGAAGTTGAAGAAATTATTGATCGTCAGATAACAATTGATGAATGGAATGAGCTTTAAAGTCCTCTAGTGTGGACAAACAAATCTAATTCTCAATAAAAACGTCAAATGAGCAAAATTTGCCCACCCTACCACTCAAAAGTATTCTGAAAAGAGCGATCGCCTAAGCATTAGGTTAAGTGCGATCGCCCCCTAAATTATTAAAAAGTTCCTAGTTAATACTACTATTAATGATGATTTGAGAAATTCTATCAGCTATTTCTTGATTTTCCCAATAACTATTATGTGCGCTACCACCATTAATTAATGAAAGAAAGGTTCCTTGAAGTAAATTACCAAAGAATTCTAATCCTCCTGTTCCGTAAGTCAAAATATCTTTTACCTCAACATTTTGAGTAAATTCTCTTCCAACTAAGCCAGGTAAAACTCCTTCCAAAGTCCAGGCGATGGGATCACCAGGATGAATATAGTTTGACCAATATATTTTTAGGTTTCGCTCATTTAAGTTTCTAAATAACTCTTTGAGTTTGGGACTAATATCATGACTACTTCCAGGGTTATCTCTACCAATAAAGGTAATTAAGCTAAATAAAGCGATCGGGGAACCCATGGTGTGAATACTAGCTAGACGAATTCCTTTATCTAAATCAGGGAGTAATCCAAAAATCTTTTGTCTAATTTCTTGGACACTATTATGTCCTGGAATAGTAGGCTCATCCCAACGTCTGGCAAAAAGTATGTCAAACAGAATGACTGTCCCCCAACTATGAGTTACTAAATGGAGACGACTTTTACTAAGTTCTGATCCTGAATTGAAATCATTTAAACTGTTCTCAGTTTGCGCTTTCAGTTGTTCAACAGCTAAATAACTAAAATGACGACTGAGATATAAAGCAGCATCTCCCACAAAAGGTAAAATTTCCTCTATGCGAAAATCTCTAAACCAAAGTTTTTCCCATACGGCTGACGCTCTTAAACTTTGTTCAAGTTCTTTTAGTGGTTCATCAGTAACATTACCCCAGTAAAGAGGAATACTTTTGACTTGGAGCAGTTGGTTTGTCTTTTGTTCTATTGCCTGAATAAGCTTGTTTGCATAAATTGGATTATCGGGTGAAGGTTCCCGAACATTAACTCCATGCACAAATAAAATATAATCAGTAGTCATAAATGGTAGGAGTAAATAAATTGGCGTGAGAAAAGATTAATAAAAGTGGCTAAGGTTTGAGATGTGCTGATCTACCCTTCATCGTTTTGATGGAAAGGACAACCAGAGGTTAATTTCTGGAGAAAGGTACTATTATCAAAATAATGCTCAACTTCAATGATTTTTAAATCATCTGTGACCCTGGCTATACTTAATCCCACAATTTCAATGGTTTTCCCTGTGGGTTGGTGATCTTTGTATGGACCATTAAACGTTCCCCAATGTCTCCATTTAAAAGTAACTTTCGGGGGTCCTGATAACACTTCGGTTAATTCCCAGAGGAAGCCATTAGGAAAGGCTTTATGGAACAATTCAAAGGAAGATTCAAACGTTTCCTCTGTAGCACTATATTCTTTACTATCATTAATAAATAGATTATAGGTTCCTTGATCAGCAACATCTTGGGCTGTATAAAACTGTCCCCCATTGCTACTCATGCGAAATTTATCGGTGACAATTGATAGCCATTGTTCAGGATGAGATTTATGGGAGGCTTCCATTTCAAAGGTTCTCACCAAGTTCTCAACAATTGCTTCTAAAGACCCTTCAAGGTGATTAAATTGACTTTCTGCTTTGAGAAATTGATTAGTATGGGAATAATCAGGGCGTTCGCCATTGCGCCATTGTACCCCTTGATCATGAGCAATGACTTGATCACGGTCTTGTACCCAAAGTGGTAATTTAGCTGAGTTATCGTTACTCATTTAACCTTCCCTATTCCATGGTTTTGAGTCAAAACTTTATTTTAAAAAAACTGATTAGAAAATTCTAGCTTAACTCTAAATTTTTAATTAAGACTTTCATTAAAAAAACATTAATTTTTTACCCCAAGATTTATAGCGTTTGTCAATCAAGTAAATATGATGAAGAACTTCTTGGGGAGAAACCATAGCAGGAGTCAAAGAGAATGCTAAAGGCGACAGATTAATCCTTCCGATTCCTAACTACATCACTTATAATAAATGCACAATTAATTTTTGATAGACAAAAGTCTATGGTAAGCCTCAGTAATTTTTTTGCACAAAAACTTTGCAAATCTTTACAAAACTAAATATAATAGTCTTAACACACCTGAGTATTTATTACTATCGGTTATGGTTAATTTTGAATTTCCTTGGCTAACAGCCATTATCCTCACTCCCCTACTAGCATCCCTCGCCATTCCCCTCATCCCTGATAAGGAAGGAAAAACTGTCCGTTGGTACGCCCTAGGGGTAGGTTTATTGAACTTTGCCTTAACTATCTACGCTTTCTCTAATAATTACAGCTACAGTAACCCTGGCTTTCAACTCACCGAAACCTATGCTTGGGTTCCCCAACTAGGCTTAAACTGGTCTGTAGGCATTGATGGCTTATCGATGCCTTTAATGGTTTTATCAGGCTTAATTACGGTTCTAGCCTTACTCGCGTCTTGGAATGTTAAGCAAAAACCTCGTTTGTTTTACTTCCTGATGTTGGTTCTCTACAGCGCGCAGATGGGAGTATTTGCTGCCCAAGACTTGCTTCTATTCTTCTTTATGTGGGAATTGGAGTTAGTTCCCGTCTATATATTAATTTCTATCTGGGGTGGTAAAAAACGCCTTTATGCCGCCACCAAGTTTATTTTATACACTGCCCTTGCTTCTATCTTTATCCTGGTGGCCGCTCTCGCCATGGCTTTCTACGGCGATACTGTTACCTTCGATATGACTCAGTTGGGAATGAAAGAATTTCCCTTAGCTTTAGAAGTCTTAGCTTATGCAGGTTTCCTCATTGCTTTTGGGGTTAAATTGCCCATCTTCCCTCTTCATACTTGGCTACCAGATGCCCACAGTGAAGCTTCTGCCCCTGTTTCCATGATTCTTGCAGGAGTCTTACTGAAAATGGGTGGTTATGGGTTAATTCGGATGAATGTTGAAATGTTACCCCATGCTCATATCCAGTTTGCTCCGTTATTAGCAATTTTGGGGGCTATCAATGTAGTTTACGGGGCGTTTACTGCTTTTGGACAAACTAACCTGAAACGTCGTCTAGCATCTTCATCTATCTCCCACATGGGGTTCGTTTTAATTGGTATTGCTTCTTTTACCGAATTAGGAATGAATGGGGCAGTATTACAGATGGTATCTCATGGGTTAATTGCAGCAGCCTTATTCTTCCTCTGCGGGAGTGCCTATGAAAGAACACATACTCTAATGATGGATGAAATGGGCGGTTTAGCCAAGGAAATGCCGAAAACATTTGCTCTGTTCACTGCGGCTTCCATGGCTTCTTTAGCGTTGCCTGGAATGAGCGGTTTTGTAGCTGAATTAACGGTATTTTTAGGAGTCGCTAATAGCGATGCTTACAGTACCGTCTTTAAAACTGGATTAATTTTCCTAACGGCTGTTGGCTTAATTTTAACTCCTATCTATCTTCTCTCTATGTTGCGGGTTGTCTTCTACGGTAATAAAAATCCTGAGTTGAATTTAGGGAAATTTCAACTGGATGCTAAACCCCGTGAAGTCTTTATCACGGCTTGTTTACTACTTCCTATTATTGGGATTGGTTTGTACCCCAAGTTAGCCACAACAACCTATGATGTGAAAACGGTAGAAGTAGCCACTAAAGTCCGTTCTGCTTTAACCGCGATCGCTCAACAAAACAATAGCACTGAAGAGTTAGCCTCTACTGTGTTGGTTGCTCCTGAAATTGATTAATATTACTTACCTCAAGCAATCAACCTTTTTATCACAACAATTAGTTCATATCAAGCTAAGGAAATTTTCTTAGCTTGTTTTATTATTTAAACTTACTAAATCTTTGATTACCAATTGCCACTAAAAATGAACCAGAGACGTATAAAGCCATCAGGTTCGGAAGAAAACTAATTTTCTTGATTTTCCTGTTATTACAAGATAATGGCTACAGTCAGGGCAATGCCTGTCCAGAATAACGTTTGACTTCGAGCGGGACACAGGCCAAAAAGTTTCATCGTTTAAGCCTCCTAGTTTTTTAACCTATTGAAAGCATTCCCTTTTTTGGTAATAAAAGTTACCTTCTATTGATTATATTTTAGATCAAGTCTCCCATATCTAAAATCATGCTTAAGAAGGAATCCTTTATTGACTCTTTGACATCAACCATTTTATACTAACCAATTCTATTTATATTGTAAATACTAACTTTTCGACAAGACAATAGGGAATAGGGAACAGAACCAAAGTTTCTTGATTTTTGCGTCTACTTTAACTGATAAGAGTCTATTTAGTCTTTTTACTAGAATATCAAGATGGTTAGGATAGTATATAGGAAAAAATTACTATAATGTTAGAGAAAATTTAACCCTTGGGACTTTCTTCGCCAAAAAATGATAACCAATTCAAATTAGAACCTTTGAGATTCCCTGAAAGCTTTGTTGAAAAAATTTAAAAAAAGTAGATTCTACATAACGGTAAAAAGACTATGATGTCAGACCTCACCCTTCCTGAAAAACTACAAAAACTCAGCAATAATTTACGTTCTGGACAACGACAATTAGCGGATTGGGGAGGGGGACAAATGGGGATTTCTGCGGTTCCTGGAGCGGGCAAATCCCATAGTTTAGCGGTAGCGGCAGCTATCGTCATCGGACGCTATAAATTACATCCTAGAAAACAACTTATTATTGTTACTTATACTCGTTCTGCGGCAGCGGGAATTAAAGCTAAAATCAAGGAACGCCTGAAGGAATTACGATTACCACAAACGGGATTTATGGTACAAACTTTACACGGTTTAGCCCTCAATATTTCCAGTCGTTATCCTGACTTATCTCAACTTAATTTAGAGACGGCTACTGTTGTTATTCCTACCCCTAGTCATCGCATTATTCGTTCCTCTGTAGAACAGTGGATTAAGGCTAACCCTCGACGGTATCAAGTCTTATTAGAAGGCTTGCAGTTTGATGGAGAAGAAACAGAAAGATTACGCCGTCAATCGGTGTTAAGAACCGAAGTTTTACCAAAGCTTGCTCATATTATTGTCCGTGAAGCTAAGAGTTCAGGTCTTTCCCCCCAACAAGTAGCACAATTTAGTGAATATTCAACGGATTTTTATAATATTTTAGGGATAGGATCGGGATTATATGAACAGTATGAAAAAGTGATGAGAATACAAAATTTTATTGATTATGATGACATGATCTTAGCATCTTTACGGGTTTTAGAAGATCAAAATATTCGTCATCGTTGGCAACATGAAACTTTTGCAGTCTTTGAAGATGAAGCCCAAGATTCTAGTCCCCTTCAAGAACAATTAATTAATTTATTAGCTCAAGATCCTAATCATCCTAATAATCCGCCTAATTTAATTCGAGTTGGTGATCCTAACCAAGCAATTAATTCTACTTTTACTCCTGCTGATCCTGTTTATTTTAATTGGTTTTGTGAAACCTGTAAAAGCCAAGATAAATTAGCTATTATGAACCAAGCTGGACGTAGTAGTCAAATTATTATTGAAGCAGCTAATTTCACTCTCAATTGGGTTAATAATCAATGGGAAAATACACAAAAAAATAAGCAAAAATCTGACTTAAATCAACCTGTTTTAGGCAGAACTAAAGACACTACACCTTTTCGCCGACAAGATATTCATCCCGTCATAAATAATGATCCTCAACCTAATCCAGATTCTGTAGGAAGAGGGTTAGAAATTTATAGCCCAGAGGATATCTATCAAACCGTTGAATTAATAAGAAAAAGAGTTATAAATTTATTTGAAAATAATCCTGATCATAATGCAGCTATTTTAGTTAGAGAAAACCGTCAAGGTCGCTTTTTAGCAGAAAATTTAGCCCATTTGAAAAAAGACCACGGAATTAAAATCTATGAAGTAGGAGAAGTAGCTCGATTTTCCCAAATTCCCGAAGAAATTCTCAGAATATTGCAATTTATTGATCGTCCTCATTCCCCAGAATATTTAAAAGCAGCCTTAGAAATTTTAGAAAAACGAGATTTAATTGCCGCTCAAGATCTTAATGCTTTAGTTACTTATCCCGAAAACTTTCTTTATCCCAGTCCCTTAATTAATGAACCTAAAAAACAAGTATTAGAAGCACGTCGCTACTGTTGTAATTTGTTACGGGCTAAATTAGAACTCCCCTCCTATCAACTGATTCCCTTTTTAGGAATGACTCTTAAATACACAGGGACTGAATTAGCTACAGTTCAAAAACTTTCTGACCGCATTGAAAGACAAATCTTAGGAAAAAATTCTCTCAAATCAACCATTACAGCCCTTAAAGAAATTGTTAATATTGAAGGGTTTGAAGGAGTAGAAGAAGATAGCGAAGATCGTTATACAAAAGCCAATCAATTGACAATTATTACTATGCACAAAGCCAAAGGATTAGATTGGGATTATGTCTTTATTCCTTTTCTCCACGAAGATGTTTTACCAGGAACATCTCGCGTTCCTAATGCGGCTAAATTTTTAGGAGATTTTGCTTTAGCAGAAGTTGCCCGCGCTCAAATTCGGGCAGCGGTTCATAGTCAATACATTAATCAAGGAATGGTTAGGGAAATCCCTCAACCGGAAGAAGCTTGGGAAGAAGCAGCACAACTGAAAACAGCCGAAGAATATCGGTTACTTTATGTGGCAATGACTAGGGCAAAACGATTATTGTGGATGTCTGCGGCTCATTTGGGACCTTTTCGTTGGAATGTTTTTCAAGGTGATATAACGATTAACTTACAATCTAAAGTTCCTTGTCCTGTTATACCAATTTTGAAAGAAAAATTCCCACAATCAATTATGAATTAAATTCTTTTATGGTGGGAGTTACCAAAATTTATGAAGAATTATAAATTTGCAAAACTTTTTGATAATTATTGTTGATGATTAATCATATTGATAACATTAATAAATAACATTAATAAGAAGAGACTATTGTAAATTCACCCAAGTGGATGATCCAACTAAGGGAGGTTAAATCCTAAAGTTTTAAACTACAGTAAAAGTAAGCAAACGAATCAGGTGTGAATCGGGAGAAATAACTATGAACACCGCATTACAAGAACGCATTGACCAAGCTTTAAACACAGCACGTGAACTTTCTCAAAGTAACAATCCTGAAGCTGCTACTGCTTGGGATGAAGTAGAAGAATTATTCGCTGAAGCTTCCCATCAAAAACAACGTACCAACTTTGAACAGTATTGTTATGAACATCCTGAAGCTGACGAATGTAGAATTTATGATGTCTAACCCTTAATACATTACTCCTCACAGTACCGCCTGTTATCGGGCGGTTTTTTTGAACATATTAATAATAGATATAGCAATCAGTTGGGAAAACGCCTCAAGAAATAATCTGTCAAATACTATACTCTATATCAATAATAATAAATAATCTATGAGAATTTCTATTCCCCTTTTCCTATCAGTGTTGGGGGATTTTTCGTAGTCTAAACTCTAGTTATTTTAGAAAGAGTATCTTTATTATTTCTTCATTTTATCTCTTATTCCATCCAAGTTTTTTTAAGTACGATTCAAGTCATGTGACAAAAACAGAAAACAAGGAAATTTTTGTAATGGCTTCTAACAATCTTGGCAACACTAATATTTACACCGTTTTAACTGAGGATGGTTTATCTCTTGCTTATCAATATTTAGATAGCTTCTTTGATAATCCAACACAACTTGAGTTAGCCTTTGGTAATAATTATAATCAAGGGGTTGCCAGTGAGTTATTTCGTGCTTTTGCTCAAGGTATTTTTAGTGAGATTCCAGAGATAAAAATTTTATCTGATGAAATCTTAGGGGATACCAATGGAGCTTATTCTGCACAGAAAAATGAAATCTATCTTAATGAAAGTTTTTTAGAAGAAAATGCGCAACAACCTCAAGAAGTTGTCGCTGTTTTAATTGAAGAAATTGGTCACTTTATTGATGCTCAGATTAATACGGTTGATAGTGCAGGGGATGAAGGAAATATTTTCTCGCGATTGGTTTTAGGAGAGGAGTTAAGTGCAGAAACCTTAGAACAACTAAAAGCAGAAGATGATAGTAAAACTATTATTTTAGACGGGGAAGAAATTGCGATCGAACAGAATAAAGATAAAACTGAGGGTGATACACGCTATACGTTAGTTCAAAAAGAGGGAAACCTTGAAGCTTATAAATTTCAGGTAGGTGATCAAGTTAGTTATCGGGTGGTTGACTTAGAACAGGGTTATAGTATTTACCTCAAGCAAAAACCAGAGTTTGATGAGAATGGAAGACTAAAACTTGATGGTTTTACAGCTAAGACATTTGCCCATAGTTCTCCTAATAATGATCCCACCAATAGCACTTATACAGTGGGTAATAATGACCTTAAAGAGACGTATTATTCCCCTGATAATTCTACCTTAGCATCAAATCAAAGTAGCCTTATTTTTGACCCAAAATATGCTTCTGGTTTAACCAGACAAAATTATTTACTGAGTAAACCTCGTGAACTGTTTTTAGGAAGTGGTTATCAAGCAAAATTTCTTGATGAAACAATGCACAGTACCATAGGACAGTTAGTAGATAATCAGGTGATTATTGTCCCAGGGAAAAATGCGAGACTTGACACCCAAACTTTACATCAAGACCTAACTAAATATGGCGTTACAGACAATCATATGCACGTTTGTCGTTGTTTTCTTGAAGGGGGTGAAGAATATAATTTTCAATATTCATTAAATAATGAAGAAAAACAAATAGCAAACTCAGCTAACCAAGAAATTGTCAGAAAAACTATTTCTAATATACAGGCTCGTACTGATTTGGAAGCAGATAATTTAGACTTTGCTGACTCGTTAAATCAAGTTGATTTTGCTGGTGATTTTCACCGTGCTAACCCCTATGATAAAAGCTTTTTGATAGGAGAAGGAAATTGGCGATATAATTCAACCCAGACATACGAAATTCAAGTAGATGGTGTTAATAATTTACTAGCAGTTAGTGAAGATTTTAATGGAAGTTTACAAAACAAACTTAACACTTTATCAACAGATCAGCAAAAGCAAGCATTTATTGATAATTATACAAAAGCTTTAGAAAAACAAAGAAAAGTCAGTGATCATTTACCTGTAGTTTCAGAGATAAGTGATGGAATAAATACAATCAAAACCGGTGTATTTAATATTCAAACTTTGGGTTCTAATGCGCGAGGGGATGAGGAAATAAAAGCGATCACCGATACAATCATGACAAGTGGTGCGGATATTATGACCATTTTAGAGATCATGGGGAAAAGTAATCCTTATCAATATTTAGACAATAAATTAGCGAATATTGCTACAGAAAGACAGGAGAATAGTCGTCAGCAATCGGAAGATATTTTGTATAAACTAGCTGCTGATAAGCTAGATATTCAATTTGCAGAAACGCCAGATGCAACAAAATTACACGAATTTCTTAAGAAGACTGATAATTATAAAAATCAAAGAAGAGGGAAGACTTTCCGTAATCTGGCAGATAATTCTGAAACCAGAGAAGGTTTAGTAAAATATCTTGAAATAGAACAGAAACGAGATTTAGGCATTATTTTGACTGAAGAAGAAACAAACTTTAAAAATACCAATCAAAAAGTTGCTAAAGCTTTACAAAACCGATGGATGAATACTCAGATTTCTAATTATAAAGAGTCACTAAAAATTTATCAGACAAAAGGAGATTTTCAGAACGCTGTCATTGAACAGTTAAAAAAAGAAACAGAAGAAATCAAACAATTTCGTCAAGATAAATTGAATCAAGATGGTATCTATCCGTCAGACAAAGAAGTTTTACTATACTACAATAATGATTTTCAGGAGATTAAGCGCGGTTCATTAAATTTGACTGATGAGGCTAATATTGCCAATGATTTTAAACAATTTGTTGCTGGGAAAATGTCTAGTAATAGCTTGACAGAGCAGGACGTTTACCAGTTTAGGACAGAAAAATTTGGCAATACTCCTGATCAGCAAACAAAGGATTCAACCCTTTACAAAATGTTAGGAGATTATGCCGATAAAGTTAAAGACGTAACAACTACTGGTCTTGGTAATAATGATAATCCAGGGATAACTCAACTTGATAGGATTCTATCTGAACTGAATAGTCAAGATCCCAACTCTGAATGGGCTGTCGCTTATCCAAAAGATACCAATAACAAGCCAAAATACACAGGAACAGGTTTTGCGGCAAGAGAAACTACAGCTACATTTTATAAACAAAAAAAGCAAGGTGCGGAATATATTAAACTTGAAAGTACAGAAATTTTGACAAATGTAGAGGCAGGTAGAAAGCCTGTTTTGTTTAACTTCAAAATCAATAATAAGTCAATTCCTATCGTTGGTTTTCATCCAAAATCACCAAGCGATAAAGCCAAAAATAAAGCTGAATGGCAAAGTTTGATTGATGTGCTAAGAACCAAAGGAAGTCAAGCAGTAATCTCTTCTGATACTAATCTGCAATTTACAGATGTTAATTCTTTCCTTGAACTTGGAGTAAACTTAAAAGAGATTGTCCCTGAGGACATCAAGTTACAGATACTTTACGATTATTTTGACCAAAATAATATCAATTCCCTAAATTTAGTACAAAAAAATATTCTTCTTGACACACTTTTTGACATTAAACTAAATAGCACTGATAGTAATAACCAAAATATTTTCGATCAGAAATTATGGGGACAAAATCTTCTATCAGAACTTGATAATAAACTGAAACATAATGGAGTTACTCAATTATCTCAGGACTTTATTGACGGAGTAAATAAATTCTCTCAAGATTTAGAAACCGATCAAGGTTTATGGGGCAAAGTAGAAAAATATTATCTTGCCGCAGAATCGACACATACTTCATTAAAACAACCAAAATCATTTGCCAGTTATCTCTCTAATAAGGTATTTGGACAAAAAATTAGTGTTAATGAACTCAGCAAAAATCTAGTAAATGCAGTTCGAGAAAATCCCGATAATGTTGATTTAACAGAGGTTCAAAAAAACATTTTAGGGAAACTATTGGGTGTGGATCAATCTAGTAGTGATTTTCCCAGAAAAATAGCAGAATTACGGAATGATGATGGTCGTTATGGTGTCTTCTTAGAAAAGGTGGAAAAAATTCGATCGCTGGCCACCATCGAAAACATTGATATTCGAGAAACCACAAATCTTGACGACCTAATTAAACGCTTATCGGACTGGGATGATATAACCAAAGAAGGATTACAAGGGTTCAGAAATGCTGTTGAAAGCAACGGGACAGAAGTTAAGACCATCACCCGTCTCGCCCCACAATCGATCTATATCGGATTAGCTAATCCAGAACTATCACCTGACTCCCCAAATAATATCCAGCCAAAAAAAGAAAGCGTTGGACTCGGACTCGCTTACCTTTCTATGTTGGCTAAAGACAGTAATCAAAGTTTGAAATCAAAACTTCTCGATGGCCTTTTAACTCATGGCCACATTCTAGCCAGAGATGGGGAGGGGGCTGGTATTTCTGAGCAAGAAGCCCAACAAAGCTCTGATTTTGAGAATTTATTAGCCAGTGTAGAAGAAAGTCCTTTAGAGAATGCAGATCAACCTAATTCTTTGCTGAAGATAGGACAGCAAAATGCAACCCTTTCTGATATTATTGCCGATTTATCTACTCGCCAGGGAAATACTTATCTGCAATTAGTTACCCCCAACCATAGTATGGTATTGGCCAAAAAACACATTTGGGGTGGGATACCCGGTCGTGGAAGACCTGAAGAATCTTATTTCTTTTACGACCCTAACTTTGGGGAGGTTGAAGTATCCGTAGAAAACCCAGATGTAGATGTTGCTGCTGCCCTAAAACAGAAGATTGAAGCTCATTTAGACCAGACAAGTTCTCAGGGAAATTGGACAGGTAAGTTAGGAACGGATTTATATGGCGCAAATGTTTTTGATACCTATGAATTAAATATCGATAATATCGAAAATAATAGTGTTGTCAACCGCTTAGAAGAATTTTTGGCCGCCGATGAATTTAAGACAGAACGAGAACGTCTCGACAGTAAGAATACAGTAACAATCGATGGTGTCGATATTTCCTATCAAACCCTCTATGATATGGGGGCAATGGTGGATGGTAAACCTCTCGATGCTACAGTCAACCTTAATAATGTAGATACCCGAGAAAAAATCGTTTTTGACCCAATCAGGTTAAATGATTATTTGCAGCAACGAGATTCTGATAGTAACCCAGAAGATGCAGTTAAGGTGCTTCGCAAACGTCTGGAACAAGTTCCCGACAATCCCAACGCGCTTTTGGCAGGGGCTGATATAAAAAGCACTAACCAAGCACTCAACACGTTAAGTTTGATTGGTGATCTAGTTAACGTTAACAAAAATAACATCTCTATTAATTCGGAACTTTGGACTAAATTGCCTCGTGTGTCACCTTCTAGCAAAGGAGAGCAAAACTCAAGACTACAGAGTATTGCCAATAATATTGATCGCACCACTAACGGTGTTGGCTATGTCCAAAGTGCCATCAGTATCAAAAACTATTTCCAAAACCGTAACAACAGCGGACTAACTCCTGAAGAAAGGGCGCAAATGGATCTCAATTTTGCGATCGAGATCGGTGGTATCGGTCTTGAGGTGGGAACCGAATTAGGAACTATGGCCGGCCAGTCCTTGGCGAAAAATTGGGCAAGATCTACCTCAAAAACAGGAAAACTTGCCCGTAACATTGGTAAGGGATTGTCCAAGGCAGGTGCTGTGGTGGGTGTCTTATCGGCTGGTTTTGACATTTTTGGTGCTTACGATGCGTTTTCTCAACTTAGCTCAACAGATGATCCTGACCAAAGACAAGATTTAATCGTTAATGGTTCCCTGGCCGTGACCAGTGCTGCCACCGGTATCGCCACCGCAGTAGCAGTTGCCCTAACAACCAATCCATATACCGCCCTTGTGGGTGCGGTTGTTGGTGCTGCGATCGCACTTGGTGGTCAAATTTATAATGCCGTTCGCCAAGTTCAGGATATACAAGACTATATCGAGTTGACACCCGTTGAAAAGTTTGCTTCTGGCTGGCGATTGTTTTGGGGAGGGAGCATTCCTCAACACATACAGGACAGACTTGAGGAAGCGCAAGCTAACGAAGCTCGTAATACGTATCGTGAGGAATATACTAAATTGTTTAGGGAATGGGCAGAAGGTCTCATGGATCCCTATAATCCAGAGGGACTTTATCACAGTGGTGTACGAGAGGTCTTTTATAGCAATGGTGGCACAATTGACGTAGTTCGTAATCATAACACTGGTTTATTTGAGCCCACTAACCCTGGGGAAACCAACGACAGAGTATTTGCAGATACTTTGTCATATACAGCTGGTTCTTTAGAATATGAATACTTTTTTAGCTCGTTCAGCCCAGAGGTAAGAGGTGTTCGTCGTCTTCCTGCACATCCTGATGACATATCTTATTTCAAAATGGGACGTGGTGACGACACTATCCAAGGACGATTAAATAATAAAAATACATTCATCATAGAAGAAGGGAAAAAAAATGTAACAGGTGGAAAAAAAGACGATACATTAGTTCTTTTTGAGAGCTTTTCAAAGAATCAAAGTCAATATTCTGGAGGTGAAGGAACAGATACTATCGTTCTTTCAGGGGAAACTCATGGTACCGTCTATTTGGATGGAAGAAAATCAACTGCGAAAAGTCGAGCCGGTTCTTCTGCTGGTTTTAAGGTCAATGGTTTTGAAAATGTGATCGGGAACCCCTCATATGGTGATCAACTACACGGCACAGATGGAGATAACTACCTTAACGGTGCAGGGGGGGGGCAAGATCGTCTGTATGGTTATGATGGGGACGATGTTCTTGAAATGTACCTTAATACAGAAGGCCATGGTGGTAAAGGACACGATACTTTCCGTATTATGAGAGATGCAGGTAGTCACGGTGAACTCTCGATTTATGATGAGCAGGGAGAAACTGCCACCATTGTTTTAGATTACACTATGGAGGAAATATTATCCCAAGCAACTCGGATTGTTAACCAAAAAGGAGTCGGGGTTAGTCTGACGTTGAATAATACTTCGGGACAAGGAACCTTTTACGACCCAAAACAAACTACAGTTTTGCTTCAAGATTTATTTAACTCGGCAAATAAAGAATACAAAGGGTCTTTATTCAATTTCTATACAAAAGATGGGTTTTTATTAATTCCCCAATTTCTCAAGAATCTTGATGATTGGGATGATTTTGATGGTCGCTTCGTCGCACGCTATATACCTGAAGCCCATCAAGGTATTGAAGATAGAATACACAAAGATAATAGAGACATTCGTTTTGGATTTAACCTAAAAGAGAATCTCGTATCTGCTTATGATCCTGATAATGATACTCTCCTTTTTGAACATAACCTTTCAAACCATATGATTCTTGTCGGGGAAGGAACAGAATTTCATGACACCATCATAGGAGACGAGGCTGACAACTTGATTCGCGGATATGCTGGTAACGACTTCTTCGTTGGTGGTGCTGGCAGCGATACCTATCTTATTGATAAAACAGATACCGGTTTTAAAGAAATCTCGAATCCAGATGATGCTCTGACTCAAGATTTCTTGGTATTTAATGTCCCCCGTCATGACATCGGACTGGAGGTTTTTGGAGATCATGTTATTCTCTTCTACAAACCAGATAGAGAGAGTGTCGCACAAATTCAGCTTTCACTCTTCCGTAAGGATGAAGTTTTTCGTCATATCAGCTTAATTGACGTTGATGGAGCGGTTTATGAATTGGGAGTAGATAATGATAATAACCCTTATTTGTCAGAAGAAGGGGTAATTGGTGGAACGGATGAAAAGGACGAACTGACAGCTGCCACAGGGAGTCCTACTTGGGTCTTCGGGGATGGTGGAGATGACACCCTTAATGCAGCCTCGCATGGTGATGTTCTTGATGGCGGGGATGGGAATGACACCCTTTATGACACTTTTTCGCGATTTACCAATGCTGACAAGCGCACAATCCACAATGTCACATTTTATGGTGGGGATGGAAATGATACTTTCTATATAGAAAGTGGTGACGATGTCATTTTTACAGGAAATGGTGCTGACAAAGTTTCGTTTTCCCGTCCATTTACAGCCCCTCCCACAGGGATAAAAGTCATTGATACATTTTCCACTGATGGACAACTTGACACCATTGAGGTACGTTTCGATCCCTATAACGAAGCGGTTAGTTATCTACGTGATGGTAATAATTTAGTTGTTCAAAGCCCTCATATATATCCATTTGCTCCTGATAATCCATCGTCCTCAAACCTATCATTGGTTTTCTTGGATTACTATACAGACTTAAACCGTCGTAACTTTCAATTAAAATATGGAAACGATACATTAAGCAGGGAAGAAATTTGGCAACGAGCGCATTTTAAGCCGGCAACTGATTCCGATGATGATATCTTACTCTTCCCAGAACATTACAGCGCGATTGGTGTTCAACAACTAGAATTCAAAGCATTAGCTGGTGATGATCTCATTCGAGACTGGCAAGATAATTCTGGGTTTAACTTACACTTTATTCATGGTGATGAAGGTGATGACACCATTTTTGGTGAAGCAGGACGCGATCGCCTCTATGGTCATGAAGGGAATGACAAATTATATGGTGGAGAGGATATTGATCACCTTTATGGTGGAGAAGGAAATGATCACTTAATTGATTTTGAAGGAGATAACACCTTAGACGGTGGACTAGGAGACGATCTACTCGAAGGTCAAGGAATACTATTTGGTGGTTTAGGATCGGACGTAATCATTGGTAGTGACGAAGATGATGAGCTTTATGCAAATAATTCAAATGATACAGTTGGTGGAGAAAATGATACTGACTTGCTGTCTGGACTTGGAGGTGATGATTATCTGGTGGGATCGGCTGGAGAAGACATAATAGATGGTGGCATGGGAGATGATATCTTAACGGGAGGAGATGGCGATGACACCATAATTGGTGGCATGGGAAGTGATATCCTAACGGGAGGAGATGGTGTAGATACTTTTCAATATGACTTTAACCAAGATTTGACGAGCCTTGATACGATTCGTGACTTTGATCTTGATGAAGATGTAATCATTATCGATTATCAAGATGCTCAAGTCGATATGAACAAGTTTGGTTACAACATAAATACTGGTGTTTTGTGGTATGACTATCTCTTTGTTGTTCTAGGGTCTCATGGGGGTGATTACGAACATAATAATAACTTACTTCAATACATAGTAGATGACCGAGAAAATCAACGAATAGTCATCAAAAAACCTGTACCGACTGCTATTGATTGGACTGACACTGATAATGACCAAACTCAGTACACTAACAGTAATGAATTAGAAGAAATACACTGGCTAGTGAATGAGAATCAGTATCTTTCTTATCAATCAGAGTCAGAAATTCCAGAAATTCAAAACTTTTACCCGGATCAAGACTTTATCGGTATTGACCATAATCAGATTAGTGATATCAAGTCAGTAAAAGACTTATCAACTGGTAGTGATCCTGATCCTAGCAACACACTAATTCTTCGCGAAAGAACCTTCATTAAACCCACTGAAGGAGAATTTAACGGACAATTTATTCCAAGACCTAATTTAACCAACAAAAAAATCAAGAACAGATATGGAAACAATGTACCCATCACCGTAACAGAAATTTTGATGGGGGGAACAGGAGATACAACAACTATCAATGATAATGATGTCTTAGTTCAATTGATTGGTGTTTCTTCGGATCAATTACTTGATAATAGTCGAACCTCTATAACAGGAGAGACTTATATCTCTAACTTTGTGGGAATGGGAGACTTAATGAAAGCTAAAACCCACACTTGGGAACTTGAGAACCCAACACTTGAACAGTATGACAATAAACAAAGAGTTAGCACCAGTTACCGAGAATCAGTTGATGCTGTTAGTGAATCTGATGAAATTATCTATCAGTTAATTTCTAATTCACAATATGGTGATGCTGGCAGTCGAACCGGTGATCAAATTCTACGCATAGACGGCTTTAACCCAACTCAAGACTTTATCGGTATTGATCATAATGGGATTGACAGTAAGGATGATATTTTGTTAGGAGGACAAGTAACCGCAGGAACTGATCCTGATGATACATTAATCCTTCGACAAAAGACATTGATTGATCCCAGTAACAATAAATTTGGAGATGGATTAATCGAAGTCCCCATAGTAAGACACAGAAAAATGAAAAACCGATACGGTAACAATTATCAGAGAGTTGAGGTAACAGAAATTTTGATGGGGGGAACAGGAGATACAACCACTATCAATGATAATGATGTCTTAGCTCAATTTATCAATGTTTCTCCTAATGAGTTACTTGATAATAGTCGAACCTCTGTGATGGGAATGACTCATGAGTCAAACTTTGTCTTCTAATGTTGAAAAACTGTTTAACTTCTAGCAAAAAAACTCATACCGAAATTAATCAGCGATCGCACTTTCTCAAATGGGAGAGGCGATCGTTTTTCTGTGACAGACGGGGAATGACACCATCAACAGTGCTATAATAGTGCCATGACTAACCGAATTCGGGTCGTAATCGATACTAATGTTCTGTTTGAAGGGTTAACAAAACAAGGAGGAATCGAAGGATTGATCGTTGAAGCTTGGTTAGTGGGATTAATTGAGGTTGTTGTCTCTGATGCTCTAGCCTATGAATATGCAGACGTATTATCTCGCAAACTATCTCCGCAACGATGGTCTGCATTAAAATTAGTTCTAGCAAAATTATTAAAAACCGCCCAATTTACCCCAATCTATTATACATGGCGACCCAGTTCACCTGATCCCGGTGATGATCTAGTTATTGATTGTGGAATGAATGGAAATGCAATGATTATTACTTCAAATATTCGGGATTTTACCAGAGCAAAACAAGAGTTAAGAATACAAGTTATTACACCATCAGAACTTGCTATTAAATTAATTAATAATGATAGTGAAGAGGAATAAATGAGCCGTTTAACCGTTCGATTACCAGGAACACTCCATCAACAATTAGTCAGTTTAGCGCAAAAAGAAGGAATTTCGCTGAATCAATACATAGTTTATGCCTTAACTCGTCAGGTCTCTAGGAGTTACACCGTCACAAGCCTATCAGAAAATAATATTAAACAACAAAAACAATCTTTTAGTGATCTCATTGAAGAATTGGGGGAAACTGATGATCAGACTATTGATCATATCTTAGAGCAGCGAGAAAAAGTTGGGCCAATTGAAGAAGATCATCAAACCATTATTGATCAATTAAGTCAAAAAATTGCTCACACTAAAACTTAATTATGAGACCTGAATATGATTTGTCTAAAGGAAAACGAGGTGTAATGATTCCATCTACGGGGAAAACACAAGACCGTTACTTTAACTAATCGAATAATAAATTATTATTTAAAATAGCATCTTTCCAGTCAAGGATAGGATTAGCGTCTTCATTACCATGATCTAATAAACTAGCAATAAAATGTTCATAACCTTCTAGGGTATTGAATAAATATTGGGCTTCAGCTTTAGACATAAATTCCTCATTAGAAAATTAGAAACATAGGAAAATATAAGTCAACTTCAAAGACTATAATTAACCTTATACTCTTAACTTAAAACTTGAAATAATGATTGTCATCGGCAAAATCACGGAACTTTATAGTCGATTATAGTATACTGAGCAATAATCATAAGGTGTTATCGCACAACTATCTAGTATTTTATAATGAGTTTTGAACAAATCTGTATTGCGATTGGTTTTCTATTAATTATTAGTGTTTATGCTAACAAATTATCAAGTAAATTAGGAATACCGGCTCTATTATTATTTTTGGCAATTGGAATGTTAGCGGGTTCAGAGGGACTTGGAGGGATTAATTTCAATAGTTATACTTCAGCTAAATTGATCGGAGATATTGCTCTTATTTTTATTCTGTTTTCTGGGGGACTGAATACTCAATGGAAAACCATTCGTCCTATTTTATGGCAAGGATTGACCTTATCAACTATCGGGGTAGCTTTGACTATGATTTTTGTAGGGACTTTTACTTGGTTAATCTTGGGATCTTTTTCCTCCTTTTCAGTTGGAACAAATGGCATTAGTTGGTTAGAGGGATTACTCTTAGGTGCTATTATTTCATCGACTGATGCAGCTGCTGTTTTTTCGATTCTGAAAACCAGTAAATTAGGACTTAAAGAAAATTTACAGCCTCTATTAGAATTAGAATCAGGGAGTAATGATCCGATGGCGGTATTATTAACCGCTACATTTGTGAGGATTATTGCAACTTCTCAAGGATCAATTCTAGAATTAGTTATTTCTTTAGTGATGCAATTAACTCTGGGGACATTAGTAGGATATGGTTTTGGTAGAGGCATAAGTTGGAGTATTAATCGTTTTGATAGTGATGATAAGGGACTTTATCCTGTCTCAATGATCGCCAAGGTTATATTAACCTATGGAGTAGCTACTATTGTGCATGGAAATGGTTTTCTGGCTGTATATGTGGCTGGCGTTGTTTTGGGAAATCGCCAATTTGCCTATAAACAGACTATCACAGACTTCCATGATGGAATAGATTGGTTAATGCAAATTACTATGTTTTTGTCCTTGGGACTGTTAGTCTTTCCTTCTCAACTTTTACCGATTGCACCAATTGCTATTGTCATTGCTTTATTCTTAATATTAGTTGCTCGTCCTATTAGTGTATTTATGAGTCTACTTTTTACTAAAATGAGCTTACAAGAAAAACTCTTTATTTCTTGGGTTGGATTACGAGGCGCAGTTCCTATTATTTTAGCGATTTCTCCCATAACTGCTGGAATAGCTGATGGAAGGACTATTTTTAATATTGTCTTTTTTATTGTTTTAATTTCAGTGTCTGTCCAAGGTTTGACCCTAGCCCCAATGGCACGATGGTTAAGGTTGACAGTTAATGATCGAGTTTAGTTTCTTCTCAGATTAAATCAACCATAGAATAATTTAGTTAACCACTAAAAAAAGATTCGTAAAACATTTTCCATACGACCAAACCATGATTCTTCAATATGTTGACCGATAGGATCTTCAACGATAAATAAGTCTTCATTTTCTCGATATCCAAAGTCTCTCATTAATAAGTCTCGCATTTCGCGGCCTCGCGCTGTCGCCCTTTCTTCAATAAAAGAATTATGAAATCCTCCTTCACGAATCAGTCCCCAATCTAAATAAATTTTTAACCGAGTATTGGGATCTCGTAAGGTATTTGATCCTTCTAATAATAATGCAGAATATTCTAAAGAACCGAAGAAATTTCCTGATAATTCAAGGACAGAAGAATCTATCGTTGAATCAATTCCTACCCAAAATGAAGGAGACAAAGCAGCTACAAGGCGGAATTTATCGGGGTGTCTGGTGGCGGTAAAAAAGGCAGCTAACCCTCCATGAGATGACCCTAAGACCATTGAATTGTAGGGGTCGCTAAGGGTACGATAATTAGCGTCTACAAACCCTTTAACATCTTTAGCAACATAACTAGCGTAATGTTCGAGTCCCCCCCATTCTTTCCCCCAAACAGGGGCGTGAGTGTACTCATAATCGCGGTTAATCGGACAAATAGCAACGACAATTACTTTGCGAATTTGATTGCTTAAGTAAAGTCGTGTCAGAATTCCGGCCATATTCCAGGTTTTATTGTAGGGTTCCCCAGGGAAAAAGGCTGTATGACCATCATTCATGTAAATAACGGGATATGCTTCTTGACTAACTTCGTAGTCTCGTGGGAGAAAAACATGGACTTGACGAAGTTGTTCGTTGGGACTTCCTACCTGAAAATGATCATAGGTGTGGAAATACCCTCCCCAATGACCGCGATCGTGAAACCAGCATTCTTGTCCGCCTTTTGTAAATTGTTCAGCCATAAATTAGTGAATAATTAATAGTTAATCGTTGTGGTGTATTATTATTTTTGGAGTTGGGTGCGAATTTCTTCTACCCGTTTACGATTAACTCCTAAATCCGATTTACCTAAACGAGATGCTGAACGGACATGAATCACGTTTTCATTAGGATCAAGATAAAATTCTACATCATCAACATAGCCCATTAGCTTAGTTTTAAATTCAGCATAGAGATAGTTGTCTGTTTCTTCAATAATGGTAGTTCTTTCCATTCCTTCAATGACTTTTTTTAATTCAGTAATAGAAACAGGAGGAAGCGGGTCAATTTTTGATTGGGAGTCAGAACTTTGACTACTAACACAATTAGGTGTCCCAGGACAAGGGGCTAGTTTTCCATCTTTGACACCGAGATTTGTGGGGCGTGTTCCTGAAAAATTGAACATAATTAATATACTTTATAGTACAATGTTGATCGATCTAGCAAAGGAAAGCGTTATCGTTTCTCTTGTGCTTCTTGCATCTACCAGTATATAACATTAGGTATTAAGGTGTAAGATTATTTCTAATAAGTTTTTCAGAGTAAGTTAAATACCTTGATCGCACTTAATTAAATATACAATTATCCTTCAAAAAGATATTCTAAATTACCATATCCGCTAACAACTCTCACAATCTCAATACCATTATCTGTTAAATATAGAGAATAAGATAATTATCAAGTGGAATACCTCTTAATGACGGTTCAATGTCTTGATAACTTTTTCCCATATTAGGAAATTGTAATAACGGTTGACATTTTTTCTCGAAAGCGATGACAAATCTTTCACCAGCATCTACATTATTACTAGCAAAATAATCAAAAATTTGCTCTAAATCTTGACTTGGTTCTGGAGAAATTAAATGAAGTTCTCATTATGTACTTTGTTTTGCTTGGTTGACTTTTTCTTTGAGTTTATTTATCACGGTTTGTATTTCAATTCCTTTACCTCTATCTAATTGCGTTCAACCTACGGCAGCTTTTGTAAGAGTTTCTTCTAACCAATTTTGGTAATTTTTATCTCTTTAGTCTAATAATTGTAATGCTTCTGCAATCACTTCATCAACCGTTTGATATTGACCACTATTTACTTTGGATTGTATTAATTGCTGTTATTCTGGTTTTAAATTGATTTTCATAATTGATCTCTTTGATATTTTTATGTTGTTATCATTATAAGTTAAGGAAGTAGTTAAGTTTGTACTGTTCTTCTGATATTATTTTACATTATTTTTTTAATCCATAGTTCCATTAATCCATATTTCATATTCACTGATATCAATTTCGTCATTCCAAATAATGCCACTTCCTGATGGATCAATCTGAAAATTTTTGAAGAAAGCATGATTCTTCAGAGGGAAAAATATCGGCTTTTCTAAAAGCTTTTCAATGTTATATTTTTTTGTTTGAGAGTTTGAGAAATGAACTAATAAGGTGTATTTATCGATAACTTCTGCTGATGTTATTTTAGGATAAAGCATATTTTTTATTTATTTTGCTTGATTAAGTGTTTCTTTGAGTTTATTGATCACTATTTGTACTTCAATTCCTTCTCCTCTATCTAATTGTGTTAACCCTGCGGCTACTTTTTGACGAGTTTCTTCTAACCAATTTTGGTAATTTTTATCTCTTTGGTCTAATAATTGTAATGCTTCTGCAATTACTTCATCAACGGTTTTATATTTACCACTATTTACTTTAGATTGAATTAATTGCTGTTGTTCTGGTTTTAAATTAATTTTCATTAGTTTTAGGTCGATATCTGACTAAATAAATTATAACTTATTTTCAAAGGAACATTAAATTATTTTAAAAATCAATGATTAGGTTAACACAAATGATTGATTTTGATGCCAAGAAAACCCAGAGATTTAAAACCTAATTATTGTTATCATGTTACAATTCGGTGTAATAACCGAGAGTTTAAACTACTGCGTCACGAATGTAGAGAGGTTTTTATTTATGTCTTAAAACAGGCGATCACTAAATATAAATTTAAACTTTATGCACTATGTATTATGAGTAATCATGTTCACTATTTAATTGAACCAAAGGAACCAGAAGATTTACCTAAAATTATGCACTACATCAATTGGTATACGGCAATGTGTTTTAATCGAATGTTAAACCGAAGTGGACATTTTTGGGAGAAACGTTATTTTAGTGGCGGTTTTCCTAATAATGATTATCAACGTGCTTTAAATACTCTCAGATATATTCATGCTAACCCCAAAGCAGCAGGAGTTCAACAAGGGTTTTTCTATGATTTTAGTAATTATGGTATTCATGAACGGTTGGGAGATGATGGACTTACACAATGGCATCCTGCTTTTCTTAATTTAGGAAAATCTCTTGATGAGTGTGCAAGAAAATATAAGGGGTTTTGTAAAAAATATAAACCTAAACCAAAGCAAGAAAAAAAGTATCATTGGGGGAAGAAATTGTTACCCAAGGTGTTGAAAGCAAGGGATAAAAAGAAATGTAGTCCAGGCCAAACTAAGTTACCTTGGGGTGAAGATATAGCTAGTAACCCTGAGATAAAAGAAGTGGCAGAAAGGTTTGTTTTAGCTAACTGTTATGATCCCAAAATTGCGATGCAGTTCTTTAATGATGGTTGACCTAAAAACAGGTTATCAGTTATCTGGCCAAGTTTGGTGAAATTAAAAATTAAAAATTAAAAATTAAAAATGATTATTACTAGAGCAATTCCCCTGTACTTAACTGATAACTTTGAACTAACCACTTCTGACTTCTGACTTCAAACTTCTTGACTTCTTAAAGTGCCAGGTATTGAATTAGGAAAAACACCATGAACTCGTAAAAAAAGAACGTAAAATTAGGTCTTGACAATGGTCTGAAAGTGCTATATCTTACAGGTTACAACTCTTTGCGCGACAGAAGAATAAACCCTCCCTCTCCCCTCCCTCTCCGACCGACATTTTCCTTAAGTCTGAGTAACTCCACAGATAGCTATCTCCTTTTCTCCAACCCACTTGAGCGCAAAACTCGTACCATATCTCTTGATTATACTTTCTTGTGCCTCCTAAACGATCCATGTATATTTTCTTCTGTACACTGAACCCAAAACGTCCATTACTGTATTTAATCCACAGTTGATCAATAGTGCGTAAGTCCTCACAGGGGAAGTTATCGATATCTTTAACGTCTAAAGCTCCTTTTGATACTCGGTTTGCTGCTTGAAGCATTACTTCAAAGGTTTCTTGATCTGCTTCTTTCCATTTACCTTCTTTCAGTAGTTTTTCAAGGATTCTATAGTCAATTCCTTTAGCACTTTTGAGTTCTATTTCATCAGTTTTAGCAGTTTGCTGAGTTAATTCTAACTTTTTTATTTGTTCTTGTAATTTGGTAATAAGTGAGTCTTTTTCAGTTAATGCTTGTTGATGACGTTGCAAATTCTCATTAACTTCTTGAAGTTTTTGATTATGCGATCGCTCTTTTTCTTCGAGTTCTTTTTGTAACTGTTCAATTAACCCTTGCTGTGACGAATTTGAAGTAACTAATTGATTTCCTCGAACCCATCCAATAATATTTTCTCGCTTTTCAAAGTCTCCTAACGTTAAAATAATTGACTTTTCTATGTCTTTAGGATTTTCCCAAAACGTAACCATTTTAGATTGAACCAAATTTTTAAATTCGTCATATTTGTCAGGATTTTTTCGTTCTAAATACTTATTAATATCTCCTTTTTCCATTGCCCTTTTATCAGGATTTCTTAGTACACAAGAAAAAAGCGGTATTCCTTTTTCTAATGCATATTCATATTCAAGATGCGTGTAACTTTTACCTGTGTTTGGGTCAATGCTGCCATATCTTCCCCCTAAAATGAGTAAATAAACATCAGATTGATCGATCCAATGTTTAATCACTTCCCATTGAGTTTGATCTCCTGCGGTAAATAATTCCATCCCTGCGGGAATATGTTTAGCTTCAAGAATAGCTTGTACTGCTGCTTGTCGTTCTTCAATTAAATCTAAATAGGTAGAAGAAACAAAAACCTGTAATCTTTTGGGAAGAAAATTAACCATGTTTCTTGTTGTTTAACTGACTCCGAGGAAAAAAGTCTTGAGAGGGTAAGGTGGGCAAAAATATATTATTAGCAAGATTACATCGAAAAATTTAAGCTTTGCCCACCCTACAAAGTTTGCTTAAATCAAATAAATTACCCTCCTGATTGTGAGCTAAATTCAACAAAACAGAAGGGAACTTGTAATATATTAACAGAAATGTCAAAAGACGTACTAAACTCAAAATTTTTCATCAAACTTCTGACTTCCGACTTCTGACTTTTGACTTCTAATACGCGTCTTGTAACTCGTAAAAGTCGGGGGAAACATAATCTTTCCGTAATGGCCAACCGACCCAATCTTCAGGCATCAAAATTCGTTTAAGATCGGGGTGTCCTTCATAGACAATGCCATACATATCATAACTTTCCCGTTCCTGCCAATCTGCCGCTTTCCAGATCCAGTAAACTGAAGGAACACGGGGGTTTTCTCTGGGTAAAAAGACCTTAAGACGCACTTCTTCAGGGCGATCGCCATTATCGGTCACTTTAATCAGATGATAAAAGCTTACTAACTCTTTTCCTGGCCCTAAATCAAACGCCCCTTGACATTGCAGATAATTAAACCCGTAAGCATAAAGGGCAGTGCATAAAGGAATCAAAAAGTCAGGTTCTACCTTAATTAATTCTATCCCTAAATGATCCGGCTCAAGGGCTTCATTATCAAAGTCATTTTCCGTTAACCAACTGGATACCGGGCCAGCTTCAACAATGGCTGTTTCTTCAGCTTCAGGGGCATTATCTGGCTTATTTTCATCTACCATATTAAGCTTCCTCCTTTTGTTTTTGGGATGCTAAAGCGGGGGGAACAGGCATTCCGATCGCATCGGTCAATTCTTTGGGGGGAGTTTGACGAGTTCCGACTTGTAGATATTTACCTGTCAAAATAGGGTCAACCGCCTTCATATTATGGGTGGTGCTATAGTAACGGTGGGTTTGCTCCATTACCGTTGCTCGTTCTTGAATGGTTTCGTTAGAGACCTTTTTGCGGAGTTTGATAATTGCGTCAAAAATTGCCTCTGGACGGGGAGGACACCCAGGAATGTATACATCTACAGGAATCAGTTTATCAACTCCTCTGACGGCGGTTGTAGAGTCGCTACTAAACATCCCACCTGTAATAGTACAAGCACCCATGGCAATAACATATTTAGGGTCAGGCATTTCTTCATAAAGCCGCACCAACGCGGGAGCCATTTTCATGGTAATGGTTCCGGCGGTAATGATTAAATCTGCTTGTCTGGGACTCGAACGGGGAACTAAGCCAAAACGGTCAAAATCGAAGCGAGAGCCAATTAATGCCGCAAATTCGATAAAACAGCAAGCGGTTCCATATAATAACGGCCAAAGACTCGATAACCGCGCCCAGTTATGAAGATCATCTACCGTCGTCAGAATAACGTTTTCCGAGAGATCTTGGGTAACTTGGCTGCGAGCGGCAGGGTTGAGAATTTTTTCTTTTTGTAGCTGCTCAATGGCAGATAAATCGGGGGTAGTATTAGGACTCATGGGTTAATAATTATCAATGAACAATGAACAATTCTCAATTGATCGCTGATGCTAGGACCATTCGAGTGCGCCTTTACGCCAGGCATAAACGAGAGCGATTACTAGAATAGCAATAAAAATGAGGGCTTCAACAAAGGCCAGTAGTCCCAATTGATTAAACGCTACTGCCCAAGGATACAAAAAGACGGTTTCTACGTCGAAGACCACAAACACCAATGCAAACATATAATAGCGAATATTGAATTGAATCCATGCACCACCGATGGGTTCCATTCCCGACTCATAAGTGGTAACTCGTTCGGGACTGCCACCACTAGGACGTAAGAGTTTTGAGGCGGTAAGGGCGAGGATAGGGACTAAACTACACGCCAGTAAAAATCCGAGTAAATATTCGTAACCGTTGAGGACAAACACTGTTTTTGGGTAACTCCTCTCAATACAACTTCAGCTAAGGTTAACCAGTTTTTATTATAAGGGCAATATTGCGACAGGTTTCCTTCGGTGCGGTGAAAGAAAAGGTGAATGGAAGGCGATCGCTCCATAAAAGTTAATAATGATACACCTCAATTCAACCCGAAATTAATTTTAATTGAATTTTAATTTTCTCCTGAGCGATAATTTTAGATTATGAGCCATGAGTCACGTGAATGTTTTTATCAAAACTTAGTTCTTTTATTCAACAAGAATGGAAATCGTTTAAGCGTCTCCAAAAAAGAGTGCAAGAACCCAAAGTTTCAGAGTATAAGTTATCTAAAAATCTTATTCAAGACATTTTAGCTCATAATTTTTCTATCTTACTAACTTTAGCCACAACCATCGCTACATTTGGCTTACTGTCTAATAGTACCGCAACCATTATTGGCGCAATGATTATTGCCCCCTTAATGACTCCTATTATTTGTTTTTCCTACGGTTTAATTAATTTTAACCATCGTCTTCTTAGCTATTCTTTGGCACGATTAATTTTTGGAATTCTCCTGACTATTTTTATTGCTTGTATGGTTACTAAAATTATTGGTTTTAGACTTCCAGACTCAGAAATGTTGGCACGAACTAAACCCACTTTATTAGATTTAGGAGTGGCGATCGCCGCAGGGACAGCAGGAGCATTTGCTCAAGTCCGTCGTCGGGTTTCTGATACCATTCCTGGGGTAGCGATCGCTGTTGCTTTAGTTCCTCCTTTGTGTGTGGTAGGAATTGGCTTAGCGATGGAAAATTTTCATCTATCTACGGGGTCATTCATTCTGTTTTTGACCAATTTATTTGGGATTATTTTGGCGGCAGCTTTGGTTTTTCTTTTAAATTCCTATGGAAGCTGGAAAAAAGCCATTGGCGGCTTATTATTTTTATTAACTAGTTTGTTTATCATTTCCTTACCGCTTAATTTTTCTTTTCAAGAAATGATTGCCGAAAATCGCATTCGTCATGCTGTTTATTTATATATTCGTCAGTCTGATAAACACTTGATTGAGTCGGTTAAAGTTCAACTTCAAAAAGAAAAAATTTTGGTAATTCTTGAAGTTATTGCACCGACTGGACAAGTTGATAGAGCCAATGTTAAACGTAGACTCAAAAAAGCTCAAAAATTCATTTCAGAACAAGTTCAAAAACCAATTCATTTAAAGGTTCGAGTCTTGCCGATTGAGATTTTAGAATATGAAGTTGATGTTCCTCCTAATAGTGAACCTAATAGTGAAAATTAATGAGGGTAACTTAAGCATGACGAGTTCAACTTTGTTGATTAAATGTTCTGCCATTTCAATAGCGGTTGATATTAATGTTTGTTCTTGTTGTCCTTGGCTTCCTTCATCACTTAAATTTGGATTGACTTTTTTAACGTCACTTTGCTTATAAACACACTCAAGATAAAAGCAGTTATTTCTAGGGACGATTCTAAACTCTTTAATAGATTTAAAGTCCAAGTTAGACGGCATTGGCAAGAGAAAATGGTCAAGTCCAAACCATGCCTTTACCTGCTTACCTAATGGGATTTTAAGCATTCCATCAACTAACTTGATCCACCTAGCAGGACAGCTAACAACCGACATACCTCTTTTTTTACGGTATTTAGGTAATCTTGGCTTGTTAGCTAACCGTCCATTTTTCCAAAGTTTAGAAAACCTTTTGTAAGAAGTAAATGACTCAACAACATCATGACAAATTTGTTGAGCGAAAGCTGACCGCATCGCTTTAAAATGGGGGTTATTTTTAAGAATAGAATCAACTTCATATTTAGTGACGTAACGACGAGCTTTAAAAAACATCTGACGACAATAATAAATTGCACAATTAGCTAATTTATTAGCTTCTGAGCAGATAAACTCAAGGATTGCTTTGATGTTATTATCGGGATGAATTAGATTTTGTTGGCATCCATACATAAGCTTACCTCTGTTCAAGTTTTCTTTTTACGACTTAAACTTTTAAAGATTTAATCTCATAAAATATACTCTCAAGTCAAGTATAGATAAAGCTGATGAGTGAAATTAATCTAATTACCGATGTAAAAAGTAGCAACTTGTTTTCACTAAATTATCATAATCTTAGTCTAAAAGAGCCATGCTTTTCAAAAAAAATTTATAGTTTAGACCAAAAAAAAGACCCTGTTTATTAAGCAGGAGTCTCCAACAATATTTTAGGACACAATCTTATTCATTAGAAAAGAACACAAGTACAGCTTTAAAAAAAAGCTTAAATTAAAGGGATAACCCTAACTGTAATCCGAAAATACCATGAGCAATGAGTAGAATGGCTACCACCCCCCCTAAATAAGCATGAAAGGTGCGATAGGCTTCTTTCTTTTCGCCACCAAAGCCAATTAAGGGAGTAATAGCACTAATAGCCATTAACCCAATAACCCCTGTTCCTGTCCAAAAATGAGGACTTTCGAGAACAGGTTGCTGTTGCATGACTAAGGATAAAACGCCACCAGTGTATCCCAAAGTAATAAAGAGGAATACCCAAGGGGCTAATTGACGGTGAGAAGCCCGACTTTTGGCTACTTCTTCTCCATCCTTAACAAATCTACTGCGCCACCCCATATAAGCGGTAAAGCTACCCATCACCAAGACCACAATTCCCATCATCACGGGATGTCCCCAATGAACGATCACGTCAGGCATACCGAGGGAACGAAACCAAGCAGCCAGGGGTTCTAAAAGTTGAGCGAGTTTATCTCCCATAGGTCTAATTACCTTTTATAATTTTTTAACAGCAAATATTATTATCATTTTATAGTTGAATTGCTTCCTTAAACCATTTTCAAAGGGAACCCAAGGGGCTAATCTGAAAAAGAGTCAATATATGTTGAAGGTTCTTCACTATGCCCTTTTCCGTTAACCCGATTAAATTTGGCACCGATGGCTGGCGTGGTGTCATTGCTGCCGAGTTTACTTTTGAACGAGTTGCTTTGTTAGCCCCCCTCGCGGCAAAAATCTTAGCTGATGATTATGGAACCCCCCAAAGAACAGGAAAAGTTATTGTAGGATATGATCGGCGGTTTTTGGCCGAAGAATTTGCTCAAGTTGCTGCTGAAGCCATGCAAGAAGCAGGGTTTGATGTCGTATTGTCTCAATCGTATGCTCCTACACCCGCTTTTAGTTGGGCAGCTAAACAACAAAATGCGTTAGGGGCGATCGTCTTAACGGCGAGTCACAACCCGGCTAAATATTTAGGATTAAAGGTCAAAGGGGCATTTGGTGGGTCAGTATCCCCAGAAATTACCCAAAAAATTGAAGCTTTATTGCCTAATCCTCCCGTTTTTGATGCTCAACCAGGAACTTTAACCCACTTTGATCCTTGGGAAAGTTACTGTCACGGGTTGCAACAAAAAGTCAATATTGAAGCCATTCGTGAGGCAATTACATCAGGTAAATTAAGGGTATTTGCAGATGTCATGCACGGGGCTGCTGCTACAGGGTTAGAACGCTTATTAGGCTGTCCCATAGAAGAAATTAACAGCGATCGCGATCCCTTATTTGAAGGGGGTGCGCCTGAACCTTTACCCCGTTATTTAGCCAAGTTATTTGATGCTATCAAAACGGCAACCCGTCAGGGAGACAATGGATTAAGAGTTGGCTTAGTTTTTGATGGAGATAGCGATCGCATTGCAGCAGTAGATGGACAAGGAAATTTCCTAAGTTCTCAAGTTTTAATTCCTATTTTGATTGATCATTTAGCCAAGCGTAAGGGATTTACCGGGGAAATTATTAAAACGGTAAGTGGTTCCGATTTAATTCCCCGTTTAGCCGAAATTTACAACCTTTCAGTTTATGAAACTCCTATTGGTTATAAATATATTGCAGATCGAATGTTAACATCAGATACCCTCATTGGGGGGGAAGAATCTGGAGGCATTGGTTATGGAACCCATATTCCTGAACGGGATGCTTTATTATCCGCTTTGTATGTTTTAGAAGCGGTGGTAGAAAGTGGGGAAGATTTAGGTCAATATTACGCCCGTTTACAGAATAAAACGGATTTCCACAATGCTTATGATCGCATTGATTTACCCTTAGCTAATATGGAAGTTCGAGCTAAATTGGTTGAACGATTACAACAAGAACCATTAACCGAAATTGCTGGACAAAAAGTATTAGATTGTTCGACTAAAGATGGTTATAAACATCGCTTAGCTGATGGGAGTTGGTTATTAATTCGTTTTAGTGGTACTGAACCAGTATTGCGGTTATACTGTGAATCTTTAACTAATAAACAAGTCCATCAAACCTTAAATTGGGCTAAAGAGTGGGCAAGTTCAGTTTAAGATTATCCTGAACCGAATTTAAAATCAAGGCAACGTCAAGCACCTTTGAGCTGTTTTTTGCTTGTCAAAATAGGCAAAAGATTAATTGAGTGATTTTCTCTTGATTGGTTCTGAAAGCGTCCTGCTAACAAATTTTTTTGGGTATTGGTTGACCGAATAAATCTAAAATCTCGGTCAACTTTTTTGACCTAATAACTAAAAATAATAGCAATGATAATTAATCCTTAATCTTGCAAATTCTAAGGAGTAAGTTCAAGAACAGAATCAGTTAAATCAACAGATTCAAAACTATTGAGATCATGAGATTGCTTGAGTTATTAACGCTTCTGTACTGCCCATCATCACTTGTGGTTGACTCCACATAATTGTCCAGGTATCCCCAGACCCCAATATTTCTAGATCATTATCAATACCTGGTTTTCCTAAAGCATCAATTATTAATCTTGCTAGAATACATTGGCTAGGGACTTGATTAATAACCACGGTAGTTAAAATTTTATCAGTTCCATCAATAGGCTCATGGTGGATTGATTCAAGGTGCATAGAGTTTATTGAAATTAAGGAAACTTCACTAATCATCATCTCTATTGTAGTGGGTTTTGTGTTAGCAATTGGGGAAGAAATTGTTAAGTTATTTTTTTCTAATTTCCCTGCTTAATGGAAATAATAAAAGTGCGCCATCAGTATAATGTTAATGTACCTTAAAAAAGAAAGGGAGACATAAAGGAACTCTTGAAATGCCAATTGATTCTAACTAATATTGATGAACTTCATGAAGCTTATCTAAAATCTAATCAATCTTCCTCATAACCTTAATTATGTGAGATAATAATTTTGTATTGACTAAAATTCTAGAGAGTTAACTATTAACGAACACTAAAATATGGCTAAAATTAATAAAAAACTAGATAAAAATGGAATTTCCTTAAGTCTTGCTAGTTTATTAATGGTGAGTCAAAGCCTACTTTTCCCCTCCGCTTCATTGGCTAAAGTCGTTACTCGCGCACACGGACGTTGTTTATTGACTACCAATAATACTAGAGTTTTTGATGGCTATTGTGTCATCAAACATAAACAAGAACAAGGGGATGAAACAGTGGTCGTCAAACTTGAAAATGATTCAAAATACAGATTTTCAGGGCCAGGTTTACAAGCATTACAAGTAGAAGCTTGGGATGGAATTCATAATGTTAGCTATAAAGGAGAATCTGATCGAGAACTATTTGTTTGGGATGTAGATGGAGACAAACATCGTCTTTCGGTTAAAGCAGATACTCAACATGATCCTAATATTTCCCATGACGACTCAACAGATGATGCTTTAGGCGTTGCAGTTGGTGCGGCTGTTGGGGCATTAATAGGAGGGTTGTTATCTGGGGGAAGTTCTTCTAATAATAGTAATTTTTCTAGTAATAATAATGTTTCAAGTAATCCGTATACTACTCAAGAATATGATGCAGTCACTAATTTTAAATGTTCTTTAGACAAGCCAACTCATGATAAATCTTGTCCTGGTGGAATTAATCGAGGAAATTCAGGTTCTGCATCAATTCGAGTTATGTTTCCTAATAGAAAAGAAAGGGTATATAACTTTGAAAAAGGTAATGTTACCTCTCCTAATGGTGGTGATTTGACTTGGGGTAAAGACGGAGATGATTGGTATATTGGAGTAGATAATAGGGAGGTTATTATTATTCCTGACGCTGCTGTATATGGAGGTTAATTTACTGTGAAGCCTTCAAGGAAGAAGCCATAACACAATTTCTTTGTCTCAAAACGTTATAGACAGCCTTGGTTTTTATAGTATCAGGTTTGAACCTGTGTACTTGAATGTTAACGACACTTATTATTTGAGTAAAAATCATGATTAATCTATCTAAGAATATTCAATTAGTATTGAAAATTAGTTCTTATAGTTTAACGACCTTAGCTTTTGTAGGTAGTTCTGTTACTGCGATTCCTGTTCCCAATGCTAATATAAGTTTTGCTGGCGCAGGGGGAGATTTTTCCTCACGAACAGCTACCTTTACTGTCCCTGATGTAACGACTGTAACCCCTGTGGAAAATGGGTTAAGACTCTACGAAGTTCATCTAGCAAAAATGATAGAAGTTTCAGAAAATTTCTGTAAAGATCGAGATGATGATTATATTATCAATTGGAATTACGAAGCTAATCAAGGAAAAATATTTATGGGTGAATTTTCTTTATCTTGTGAATTTGCCCGTGAAACATTACAAAATTTTGGAACATCAGGGACAGAAACAGTAATCATTTCTCATCGAGGAAACCCTGTATCAGAAACCATTTCTACTTTAGATATTAATCAAAAAAACGCCCCCGAATTTATAAACTTAGTCCATTCTTCTATGAAACCATCCTGTATTGATATGACTCCAAAAATTTGCCCAGGCGATCGCTTAGAATAATTCAGTCACTTATAATAGTAGAATGAAATTGTTGAGTTATTTTTTCCTGATTTCCCTAATCAATTGGGATTATAAACCCACAATAAAAGTGCGTTATGTAAGAACTAACGCACCTTCAACACAACATGAATACAAAATCAACAGTTAACTATCAACTATTAACTATTAACTCATTTTTTCTAAGACCTTTTCTAGGATTTCTGCGGCTTGTTCCACTTCCGCTTCAGAAACAATTAAAGGAGGAACAAAGCGTAATACTTTGGGTCCTGCGGGGGCTAATAATAAGCCTTCTTCCATTGCTGCTTTAACAATATCTAGAGAAGTTAATTCAATGTCTTGTTGTAACTCAATTCCATTGATTAATCCCCATCCCCGAACCTCTGTAAATAGGGTAGGATATTTTTGAGCGATCGCCCGTAAACGAGTTCTTAGCTGTTCTCCTCTAGCTTGAACATTTTGTAAGATATTCTCTTTTTCAATGGTTTCTAATACCGTTAAAGCTGCGGCGGTAACAAAAGGGTTCCCCCCAAAGGTACTTGCATGGGTTCCAGGGGATAATACATCACAGAACCTTTTACACATCATCGCCCCGATCGGAATTCCCCCAGCTAGTCCTTTCGCGCTGGTGAAGATATCGGGTTCAACGCCTAAATGTTCGTAACCCCAGAGTTTACCCGAACGACCGACCCCAACTTGGACTTCATCAAAGACCAAAAGGATATCATTTTCATCACAAATTTTCCGTAACCGCAAGAAATATTCTAAATCTCCCGGACGAACTCCTCCTTCTCCTTGAAGCGGTTCCAACATAATCGCAGCGACCCGACTGTTTCCTTCATCTAAGTCCGCGATCGCATTTTCTACGGCTCTGATATCATTATAGGGAACGTAGACGAACCCAGGCATTAGGGGTTCAAAGTCTTTTTGATATTTAGGCTGTCCGGTGGCGGTAATGGTGGCTAGGGTGCGTCCGTGGAAACTCGCCTTAGCGGTTAAAATTACAGGTTGTTCGAGGAAGTCTAGCACCGTATGAGCATATTTGCGTACCAGTTTAATGGCTGCTTCATTAGCTTCTGCGCCAGAATTACAGAAAAACACACTATCAGCACAAGAATGCTGTACAATCCATTTAGCTAAGGCTCCCTGTTCAGGAATATAGTAAAAATTGGAGACGTGGTGTAATTTTTGAATTTGTTGTGTCACCGTTTCCATTAAAGCTGGATGGGCATGGCCGAGGGTACAGGTGGCAATTCCAGCAACAAAATCTAAATATTCTCGTCCTTCGGTATCCCAGAGACGACACCCTTGGCCTTTTTCAATGGCAATGGGGAAACGTCCATAGGTGTGCATGACATAGGTATCGAACTCATTATAATCAAACGCCTGGGTTGGGGTGTCAACAAGGGTGGAGTGGCTCACAATTCGCTCCTAAGTAAAGTCACGTTAAGCTCTATTTGTCATTGTAAGTCAGAGTTAGGGATAGGGTTGATGTTTGTTTAGATTTTCCCTAGATTTGAGCCTGAGAATAGAAAAAAAGGAAAATAATTCACAGATAATAATAACTTGATTAACGATAGCAGATTGTTTTTCTATATTATTAGACAAGGTTGATCGATCAATTCCTTTAGCAAATTCTAATATTCGACATTTATCTCTGTTCATAAATTATTTGTACTGTGCCTAAAATCTCATTGCGTCTAATCCAATTTTCACTATTTTTAACAGAATATTGTAAGGCAATATCTACTGATATGCTTACCTTTTTTTTAAGTTCATATTTGATTTTAGCAATAGTTAACAAACCCTGCCTAGTATGGGGAGCAAACTGAATCAAAATATCAATATCACTATTCCCATGGAAATTATCTCTCAATTTAGCATATATTAATTTTTATTTTTTTGTACTCACTTTAATCTCATAATATAATATACTATATTATGATAATTTTTAACGCTCAATGTCTAATTTACATCCCTCTCAATATGGTCTTGCCTTTCATACTACCAGTTCTCAGCTTGGACTAAGTATCAGCAATTTTTCGGGAAAAACCCGCTTCCAGACTTGGGATGTTGATCGGGAATTATCGACTTATTTACATCAATATTTAGTTGAATTTATTAGCCCCCAAACCTGGAAAGATTTGGCATTTATTGCGGTTGCGAAGGGACCGGGAAGTTTTACCAGTAGTCGTATTGGTGTGGTTACAGCGCGGACGTTAGCACAGCAATTAGAGATTCCTCTTTTTGGTATTTCTACTTTAGAAGCTTTTGCTTGGCAAAATAAAGCTAATTATTCGGTTAATTCATTGATTCCAGTCCAAATGCCAGCTTCAAGGGGACAATTATATGTTGCTATTTATCAATTAAAAAATAAAGAAAAAAAATTGATTTATGTTTTACCTGATATGGTAATTAGTCCTGATACTTGGCTACAGAAATTACAGGATTTAAACATTGAAAAAAAAACCTTAATAACCCCTAAAAATTTAGGGTTTACTGTTACCAGTCTCCTTGAATTAGCTTACTATGATTGGCAACAGGGAAAATGCTCTCATTGGTCAGATATAATGCCTTTTTATGGAATGTCAGTTATTAGTTGATAGTTAATAGTTGATAGTTGATAGTTGATAGTTTTATTGATAAATTAATCATGACTACTAAATCACAAAACAATAGTTTAATTAAAAGTCCTTCACGCTATCCTGGAGGAAAATCAAGAGCAATTAAACAAATTAGTCAACAGCTTCCTAAGAATTTATCTAAGTATACTGAATATCGAGAACCATTTGTTGGTGAGGGATCAATGTTTATTTATCTTAAACAAACCTATCCTAATCTTGATATTTGGATTAATGATTTAAACCGTGAATTATATCTGTTTTGGAAATTCGCTCAATCTGATTTAAAAGAATTAGTAATTGCCTTGCGTAAAATCAAATTAAATTGTACTGATGGTCGAAAATTATTTGAAGAGTTAACTTCAGTTGAAGTAGAAGAATTATCAGACTTTGAAAGGGCAGTTCGTTTTTTTATTTTAAATAGAATTACCTTTTGAGGAACCGTAGAATCAGGCGGATTTTCTAATCAATCTTTTTTAACTAGATTTACTGATTCTTGTATTGATCGCCTAGAAAGTTTAGCACCTATTTTAAAAGATATTAAAATTACTAATTTAGATTATAGTGAAGTCGTTAATGCAGAAGGGGAGCAAGTATTTATTTTTTTAGATCCCCCCTATTTTGCTGCAACCCAATCTAAATTGTATGGTAAAGATGGTGATTTACATACCTCATTTGATCATCAAAAATTTGCTAAAAATATGGAAAATTGTAAACATCAATGGTTAATCACTTATGATAACTCTGAGGAAATTAGAAATAACTTCAAAGGTTTTAATATTATTGATTGGGAATTACAATATGGAATGAATAATTATAAACAAGGAAAAGCAGAGAAAGGAAAGGAAATTTTTATTAGTAATTATAGTGGCAAAGATGACTTATTAATAGCTAACCCAGAATATCAACAACTCTCATTAAATTTCAATTATTTATGATTACCAATACATAGCATAATGCAGAAGTTAGAGTTAAAAACTTTAAAGATATCTAGAATTTTACTTAAAAGTTCGCCGAACCAACGGCATTACTAAGCGAATAATAAAAAAAGCTGCTTTGCCTAATTTTACAGGAGATTCAATTATATCTCGCGCAAAAACTAACTTTCGAGTTTCTTCTGATAAGCGATAAAAACTAACCCCTCGTCCATTGGGGAAAGGAATGCCATCAAGTTCAACGTGCCAAAGAATTCCCACGGCTAATGGATCTTCTGTCGTGATATCATCAATAACAAATTTTAAATCATCAGGAATACCTTTTACTGACTCTTCAAACAATTTTTTAACCGCTTTCTTTCCAATAAAAGGCTGAGGAAAGTTAAGATCTTGGTAAACACAGTCATCATCTATAAATTCCATAGCTGCGGGGATATCCCGACGATTGATCGCCTCATAGATAGACTCAATAACCTGTTTGGCTGTCGTTGTGATCATTAGTTTTATCTAACATTTATTAAAGTTTGTAGAGACGTTGCCAGGAACGCCTCCAAATGTTTGTGGTTACGCTGAATTAAGCAGGATAAATTCGCAATCTACGGTTAGGTTCTTCACCAAAACTATCAGATTGTAAGCGATAATGTTCCACTAATTCATGCTGCATTTTCCGAACCTTGGGCGATCGCGGTAATAATTCTACCGGTTGTCCTTTAGGGAGTACAATCTGTTCTACAGCTAACCGGGCTTCTTCTAAAGCTTCTAACTCGTCATCATTGCCCCCACGGGTAAACAACCGTAAATCTGCTGTTTCAGGAACTTTCGCTTCATCCATCCCTAAAATTCGCTTCAGGGTTCGAGTAATTTGGGGAATGGTGTTAGATTTAACCCCATGAATAGGAATTTGACGCACCTTAGCAATTTGACGGAGTTTAGACTGGTTTTTAACGTGCGATCGCAACGCCACCACCACATCAGCACTATGTAAATCCTTAGTTAAAACAATCGGAAGATTGAGAATTTCGATCACTTGTTCAATTTGCGATCGCCCAATTCCGTAGGGATAAACATAAACAGGCCAATCTTCCCCATTAGGGCCTGGAGTCCGAATCTTTTCACTTTCTGCCTCTGGTTGATGCCAGGACGCATCCAAAAGGCGATCAAATTCAGAAGTGAGTCCTCCCCTTTGCTGGCTTGGGAAAGGTGCAACCGGAGTCATTCGTCCTGATGCACGCCATCCTCTGGGGCGTTCTGGGGTTCCTAAAAGGGCATTACTCCCCAAAATACTGTTGGCAGGTTTATCGGGTTTTTCTTGGGTAATTTGAATCTTTCCGTGATCATCAACGGTTCGGACGGGAGGGTTAGGTTCTCCACCTCGCAAAAGAATATCAACGGTTTGGGAGACATCTTCATGAATAACCCAACGCTGACGTTCTAACATTTCGATGGCAATTTCAAAAGTAGGAGGGGCTTTCCGTTCCAATACGGTTTTTTGGGACCCCCGTCGCCTAGCCTCTTCATCCCCTAATGTTACCGCCTGAATTCCCCCGACCAAATCAGAAAGAGTCGGATTTTTAATCAAATTTTCAATGCGGTTTCCGTGGGCGGTTCCTACCAATTGAACCCCCCGTTCAGCAATGGTACGGGCTGCTAATGCTTCGAGTTCCGTGCCAATTTCATCAATAACAATGACTTCTGGCATATGGTTTTCTACGGCCTCAATCATCACCTTATGCTGTAATTCAGGACTTGCCACTTGCATCCGTCGGGCGCGGCCAATGGCTGGATGGGGAATATCGCCATCTCCAGCAATTTCATTAGAGGTATCAATAATCACCACTCGTTTGTGTAAATCATCGGCTAATACCCGCGCAATTTCCCGTAACGCCGTGGTTTTTCCGACCCCAGGACGACCTAACATCAGTAGAGATTTACCTGTTTCCACTAAATCCTGAATCATGGTGATGGTTCCGAAGACAGCCCTTCCCATGCGACAGGTTAACCCGATAATCTCTCCAGTGCGGTTGCGAATGGCACTGATGCGGTGTAGAGTCCGTTCAATACCAGCTCGATTATCGCCGCTAAAGTGACCAATGTGCTTAATACTATATTGCAAATCTTCAGCAGAAATGGGCGTTTCCCCTAGATAAACCGCCCCATCAGGAAAACGCGCTTCGGGCAATCGGCCTAAATCCATAACCACTTCAATTAATTTATCGTGTTGGGGATGAGCTTCAATTTTTTCTCGAATAGCAGAAGGTAAAATATCTAGGAGTTTACTGAGATCGTCGGTAATTTGTGTCCGTTGGGGAAAAGTCTGATTTGGCATTAAAGGTACTGACGTTGGGGATAATAAAGAGGGATTTAAAACGTGATTTGTTTTGGGGTTTAACATAATTTAGAGAGCGTCGTCAATAGGTAAAGACTCACCTCTGCAACGAGCTTATCAGGGAAACTTCAAGGGAAAGATTAAAGAATCAGCCATTTTCACCGCATCTAACAGTAAATCAGGGAAATTTTCTAAGGCTAATTGGCCGGTTAAGTCCCTAGATTGGATTTCTAATTGTTCTAAAATTGGGGATAGTAGGGAACGGGCATAACTGCCATAGGCGATGCCAGCAACCACCGGAGTAGAGGAGTCCGAAAGAGCTAAAAGTCCCATTGCTTTTAATTTAGGCACAGTATGATGATTGGTTCCTCCCGCCAGTTGCACAAAGCCAGGGAGTTGAGAATTTAGAACTTTTTGGGCGAGTTTGATGGCTGCATGGGTAGTTCCTTTGCCGATATCTCCACTCATGGGACGACCGTCTGTTTGCCACACTAGAGGGATGGGTAAGGGAGACATGAGATCATAGAGATAGCGCAGATAATCAATTAATCTTGGCTCATCAGGACAACTAATGGCGAGTAATTTAAGATGACTTATCCAAGGAGCGATCGCCTCCCATAATTGTTTAAACTGATTTTCTCTTCCCACTTGGGTATGAATTTCTAGGGCATCAATGCCCATTCCTTGAATTAGAGGGATAATTTCTGTGGGGGGGATCAGATGCGATCGCGTTTCAATGAATTGATAGGGACAAACCGGTAAACAACGACCACAACCATAGCAACGGCGAGCTATTACGCCCAAAAACCCTGGTTCAGATTCCGTAATGGCCTGGGCTGGACAAATTGCCTCACAGGGACGAGAACAGTCGGAAGGGCAATTTTGGCCATCAAAGTAAGCTTTCCGAAAATGGGGATCTTCTCCGTCATTTAAACTTACCATTAACCAAGGCATTCCCTGTCTTGAAAATTCCTGGTATTGTGCAATATCTGCTAAGTTTGTTGCTATTTTTAAGGCTTCTTGGGCAGCCCTAATCACTGCCGGATCAGCAGCCACATCAATGCAGTCAGCCCCTGCTAAGGCATAAGCTAAGACAAGATTACGGATGGCCGGCAAGTCTTGGAAACTCGCCCCACAAATTAGCTTAAACCAGTTTCCTGATTTGAGAGATTGTAAGGGATAGAATAGGCTCACTCTTCTATGCTAATCTTTTGTTTGGCGTTTGTGTTAAGAAATTTCTCTTGCGTTTAATCTCTGAGGCAAAGTACCAAGAGAAAATTGATTAGATCTGAGCTTAACCCAATATTTGATGATAAAGTCTATTAATTTTCGTTTTTTTCTTTTCTTTCTTCACAGGAAAGATCATTGTTAATTGTCCATTATTGATGGTGAATTATTGAAATAAATTCAGTTTTTAGCTATGATTTCCCTAATTTATCATCCTGTGTGAGGAAACAACCAACGAGTGTTTAGTTTAGCTGATATTCTACAACTTCTGTGCTTAATTCCCATTCTAGGGGGATCTATCTTTTCAATCTTAACGGTTGTTACCGTTCAACGTTTCCTAAAAAACCCCAATCAAAAAGTTAGCCATCATTTCACCCCACCCATCACCGTTCTTAAACCGGTTCGAGGGTTAGAAAAAAATCTCAAACTAAACTTGCAGACGATTGCTAATCAAGACTATCCTAACTATCAGGTTATCTACTCAGTTCAAGATCCAAACGATCCCGCTTTTCCTATTCTCCAAGAAATCCAAAAAGAATTTGGTTCAGAGCGAATTTCTGTGGTCATTAGTACCATCGAAGCTGGGGCAAATGGAAAAGTAAATAATCTTTTAGGAGCGATTCAAGAAGCTGAACATGACATCATTATTATTAGTGATAGTGATACTAATTTAAAACCCGATTACCTAAAAAATATTGTAGCTCCTTTGGCTAATTCTCAGGTGGGATGTGTCTGTACTTTATTCAAGGTAACTAAGGGCGATCACTGGTTCGAGAAAATGGAACTTTTGACCATAAATGCTGACTTTATTCCTAGTGTTATTTTTGCTGAAGTAACCGGGGCTTCTAATGCTTGTTTGGGTCCATCTATTGCTATTAAACGATCTACTTTAGAAGAAATAGGCGGCTTAGAAAGTTTAGCAGATTATCTGGTAGAAGATTATGAAATAGGACGGCGGGTCTGGACCTCTGGGAAAAAAATGGTATTGTTACCTTATATTATTGATACGGTGGTAGACCTAGAAAATTGGCGCAATTGGTGGACCCATCAAGTATATTGGGACCAAAATACTTATTTAGCTAAACCACTTCCTTTTATTGCAACTATTTTAATTCGGACGATTCCTTTTGCTTTATTATTTGCTTTTCTTCGAGGAGATTTAATCGGTCTATTTGTGTTAATTGGAGCAATTATTATTCGTCTAATAACGGCAGGAATGACTTCCCAAAAAATGAAAGATATTGAAGGAATTAAAAGTCTCTATCTATTGCCATTTCGTGATCTAATTGGTTTGGTATTTTGGGCTTTATCATTTACTCAAAGAACCGTCGTCTGGCGTGGCGTAGAATTCAAGCTTACCAGTCACGGAAAAATGGTAGTCCGTCATCCTTTGACCGTTAACAAGTAACAGATTAAATTTTCAATTGTACTGAATTAAGGTGACAATCTTCCGATAATTGTGTCAATTGTCTTTTTATTTGTTCGGGTTCATCAGGGAGAATACAATAATTCATTACCTCATGACCAGCATCTTTAAGACTTTGTTGAATCAATTGACCACTGCGGTCAGTTTCCCTGGTTCGAGTATCGCTAACGGTAATCACTGCACATTTAACTGAGAAAGTTTCTGAGTCTGGATGGGGAATAGCCATAGGATAGTTAATAGTTAATAGTTGATAGTTAATCAATAATTCGGGAACTTTACTAAACCTCAAAAATCACCCTAAATACCTGTATAAGTTCCTCCCCAGGGGGAGAATAGACTGATAAATATCTAAGTTCTACCCCCTAAAGACAGACTAAGCTTTGCTAAATTCGAGTCCCTGTTCTTGAGCATATCGCTCCATAAAGCGCATAAACCGATCCCATTCATCAGGGGAGTTCATAATCACAATAGCTTCTACAGAGGTAGGTTTTCCATTAATGAATTTCCCTTTTACTTCGCGGGTGACAATTTCTCCTTCTTCATCAACAAGATACATTCCCGTTATTTCGTCAGTCCTTTCAGAATTGAGAACATCAGGAGATTCAAACCGAAAAGTAGCGGTTCCACTCTGTCCACTACGAGCGCGGGTTAAACGGATTTGGGGGATTACTGCTTCAGTGACACCTCTTGAAAATTGAATTTGAGCCATACTATATTATCCTTAAATTAAGTTTGATGAATTAATAGCCTATCATTTCTTGACACTCTAGGTAGATAACAGATTCAGATTAAACAGCAGTATTTAACCCTTTACCGTATGTAGTACAAAATACTATAATTATTGGGTCAACCATGGCTGGTAACTTAAAAAAGATATTCTAGGCTTGTTTAATGAAAAAGGCAATTCAAAGAAATCGACGCTGGTTGTTCAAAGTAATAGGGGTTGCTACATTGATTCCCTGGCTGAAACCAGCAATTTTTGGTCGTCATTCACAAGCACAAACCCCTCTTTCCAGACAAGAGAAAGGACAGATTTATTATGTGGCTCTCACAGGAAAAGATACCAATCCTGGAACTATTGAACAACCGTGGGCAACACTTCACAAAGCAGGTAAAATCTTAAAATCAGGTGATACTGTTTATATCCGAGGGGGTACATATACCATTTCCGAACAGATATTTCCTCAAAATTCTGGATTAAAAGACCAATGGATAACTTATACAGGATATCTTGGAGAACAAGTAATTATCGATGCGGAGAAAGTTGATGTAGGCCCTCCTGTTGGTCGTTCTCCTTTTCCCCACGATCAAGGAGCTTTTCAAATCGAAGACAAAAGCTATATACGCATCAAAAATATTGAAATAATTAATTCACATAATTCAGGATTTACCGTAAGAAATAGTCATCATATTGAATTATATAACAATGCCACTAGGAATACTTTTGCTCCTGGTATTGGTATTTGGAATAGTCATCATTGTAAAGTGATTGGCAACACAGTGATTAAAGCTAATACTAATGAAATGAGATTACATGAACCTCGTGAAAACAGAAGAAGAGAAGCTCCTCATGAAGCCATTAGTATTGGAGGAACTGAAGATTTTGAAGTGTCTTACAATCATGTCTGTTACGGTGAGAAAGAAGGTATAGATGTTAAAGGAGTTTCTAAGAGGGGAATTGTTCGTTACAATTATGTACACAATTTACCAAGAGTTGGTATTTATATTGACTCGTGGGGACAAGATGTATTAGAAAACATTGAAATTTATGAAAATATTGTCCATGATTGTGGTCTTGGTTTAAATATATCCACTGAAGGAGGTCCCCAAGTCGATCAAGTTTATATTCATCACAATTTGATTTATAACAATCTCGGTCCAGGAATATATTTATCCCGATCTTTTGGAAAGAATGATGAGCTAAGAAAAAACATTACAATCGCCAATAATACAATCTATCATAATGGATATGGAACGGGTAATTGTCAAGCTCCTTATTGGCTTACCGGTGGTTTATATCTCCATACAACTCAAGTAGAAAATTTGAAAATAATTAATAACATTTTCAGTGAAAATAAATACTTTCAGATTGGTTACAGCAGTGATTATGATACCCAGGATTTTGAACTAAAAAATATTCAAATAGAATATAATCTGATTCATGATCTTGAGAAGGTAACTTATCCAGTTTATCTTGAAGAATGGGCGAAAGATTATGTATATGCTATGAAGGGAAATAATTTTATCGAGGAAGATCCTTTATTTATTAATATCAAGTCAAGAAACTTATATTTGCAAAGCTCATCTCCAGCTATTGATACTGGAAAACCGGAAAAAATGTATAATGATCCTGATGGAACACGGAATGATATTGGTGCTTTCTACGCTAGTCAAAAACAAACTTTTTGGTGGACAACGAATTTCCCCCCAAATTTTTCTAATGAATCTTATGAAATAACCAGGAAGTAAACCTTAGTAAAATTTCTCCTTTTTGTTACACTAAAATTGATCTTAACTTAAATAACCCGTTCATTCCCTCCATCAATCGGAATTTGTGAAGCAGTCGTTTTCGCAAATAAATCACTACACATCGACGCAACCAATTCGGCTACATCTCGACTGGTTACTTCAGTTTTAAGCACATTATTGGTTTTGTATTCTTCTACGGTTAAACCATAATGTTTCGCACGATTTTCTAGGACTTCCTCACTCCAAATTCCCGTATCAAAAACCCCGTTGGGATGAACAGAATTAAGACGAATATTGTCTTTTCCCCATTCCAAAGCTGCTACACGAGTTAATTGATTTAATGCTGCTTTAGATGCAGAATACGCTGCTGCACCAGGGCCAGGAGCAGGAACATTTTTTGAGCCAATAATAACAACTCTTCCCCCGTTAGGAGCTAACTTTAAAAAGGGATGACACTCACGCATCAACACTAAATTGGCATCCAAATTAATCCCCATAACTTTGCGCCATTTGTCTGTAGAAAGATCTTTGATGGCACATCCTGGCAGGAAAATTCCCGCATTGAGAATTAACATATCTAAACCACCAAACTTGCTAATAGCAGTTTCTAAGGCGGTTTGAATTGCTGTTTCATTAGTCACATCACAGGGAATGCCCAGAAAATCAGGGCGTTTGTCTAAATCTGCGATCGCTGAAAGCGCGCCTCCGGCGATCGCCTCATTAATATCCAGTCCCACAACAGCCGCCCCCCGTTGTAAGAGAGACTCGACACAAGCTTTACCAATTCCTGATGCAGCCCCCGTCACTAAGGCGACTTCCCCTGTGAACATTGGAGGTTTACCTCCCTTGGCTAATTTGGCCTGTTCTAATTCCCAATACTCCACATTAAATAGATCTTGCGGACTTAAAGCTTGATATCCTCCCACGACTGTAGCCCGTTCGATAATCTCAATGGTATGGTGGTAAATATCGGCTACAATGGCTGCTGCTTTAGCATTACGACCAATGGTAGACATTCCCAATTTCGGGTCGAGAATGACCCGTGGAGCGGGATCTAGCATCGTTTTCGGTTCTTTCCCTTGGGTAACATGGGTCTCAAAATACTGTTGATAATCTTTCACATACCCTTCTACATCCCGTCCCAATAAAGGTACACGCTTTGTCCGAATGACATGATCAGGAGTCGCTGGCCCCTGTTGAGAAATTTCTCCAATATCCTTGCGTTGGGCAAAAGCTAGAGTTTTCGGGTTACGATGCAAGGATGCAATGATAGGAAACCCGGCTGCTTGAGAAACTTGATATCGTAATTCAGCTAAAGCATAACTAAGGGGTTTTTCCTCTTGAATAACAGGGGTTTGGGGGATATCCCACGCGTTATGTTGTTTTAGATAATTCTCTGCTTGACTGACTAACTCAATCATCCGTTCATAGGATTCTTTGGCGGTTTCTCCAAAAGAAAAAATTCCATGATTCATTAATACCATGCCAATGGTTTGTTTTCCAGCTTCGGTGGTGAATTTTTCGGCGCACAGACGAGCTAAGTCAAAACCAGGCATAATGTAGGGAATTATAACAACGCGATCGCCATAAATTTCCTCTATTCGTTCCCAACCTGTCGGGGTATTGGTGATCGTCACTACTGCATCGGCGTGGGTATGATCAACGTATTTGTAAGGAAGACTTGCATGGAGAATGGTTTCTACCGACGGAGATGGCGCACTGGCGCGGATCATCTGGGTTTTGAGTTCATTCACCATCTGGGAGTCTGACAACGCTTGAAGTTTGGCTAATTTGAGGAGATGAGCCATCCGTACTGGAGAAAAACCTCCTTCTTCGATAGTAGCTAAATCCCAACCACTCCCTTTAACGTAGAGAATCTCTTCTGTTGCACCGACCAAATTTTCTTGGGTAATTTTAACCGAAGTATTCCCCCCCCCATGCAACACTAAAGAGGGATTTTGTCCTAATAATCGAGACGTATAGACTCTGAGAGCAAGATCACCTTTATATTTGGCTGCTTCCTGGTCATTCCACAAACTTTCCATAACGTTTTAACAAACTTCGGTTTAAGGTTAGGATTGAGTTTCATCATTTATTTCAGTCTATAGCATTTTCACTGGCGTTGAAAGTTTTTATCGAGGGAATGGAAGTTTATTGAGGAATTGAGAATTTAGATGAAGATTAAGAGAATATTTCTTAACTTTAAGACAATCTTATTCTAATTAGTTGTTTTTGGTGTGCGCTCAATATTCTGTCACTTTCATTTTCTTTAAGTAATTTTCTGATGTTCTACTAGGAACTGGGTTAAGGAGAAATACTCAGATAATCAGTTATTGTTTCTGAGATATTCTGTGAAACTTCAGGGGAAGTGGGGAAATTATTACTCTACAATTCTCTGATAACCACAACAGTTGAGTAATTTCTTGTTAAACGATCCCTACAATTAACTGATTGGTTCATTCTATAAGGTGAAGTTAACCATTGAGAATTCAGGGAACATGAAAAGTAAGCTACTCATCATTAACATTGATTAGTTTTGATAGGTAACATCCATCTTGAGATTAATTATGAAGACCTTAATTGCTCACATTCAGCTACAAGCAATACTTCACCAAATTCAAGCAGAAACAGCAACTGAATATCTTGAGCTTAATATAGCTCGAAATACTGGTTTAATTTCGTCAGATGAATATGCAGAGACCTTATGGATGATAACAGCCTCTATAGTTAATTCTGAACACGAATGGCAACAACATGAACAATTCTCTCAAGTGGTGACAACCCTAGTCAATGAATACTATCTTAGTTTTATCGTTTCAGATATTGGGGAGTTCAGAGATATTTAGAACTCCTATCAGATCAACTCAACTATAATTGATACGGATCTTGAAACATTGAGAACAGTGTCTAGTCTATAGGTTACTTGAGTAATTCATTCGCTAAGGCTAAATCTACATACTGTTTGTCCTTTATTTCTCCTTTAAGTATCTCGAACGGCTGTTCAGGTTCTCCTAAATGATTAATCACTAAAGAAGCAGTGGAAAAATCTTGATTAATCGTATAATTGTTAACAGTAACAACTGTTGTTAATCCTGCTTGGGTAGCGGCTTGTAATCCATGGGCAGAATCTTCAAAAACGAGACAAGTTTTAGGGTCTAATTGCAGTTGTTGTAAAACATAATGATAGATATCTGGGTCAGGTTTTTTTTGAGGAACAATATCTCCGGCGGCGATAACTTCAAACAAAGAAGGATCAAGATTTTTTTCTAATAAAGCCAACGCATTAGGTAAAGCACTGGTAGTGGCGATCGCTAATCGAATTCCTTGGTAGTAAGCTTCTTCAATCAACCGTTTTACACCCAACCGTAACCTAATTTCTCCCTTAGATAATAATTGATAATAATAATTGGTTTTTGCTCGATGAAGCTCAAGGATTAGCTCATCTAAATTATTACCTAACTTAGGGTGATATTGTTCAATATAAAATCTAATACGTTCTTTCCCACCAGCAACTGATAATAATTCTCCATAGAAAGAATCTGACCAATACCAGTCTAAACCAGCCTCAGCAAATGCTCGATTAAAGGCGACCCGATGGCCATCTCGTTCAGTTTCTGCTAAAGTCCCATCAACATCGAAAATTAATGCTTTAAGTAAATTATCCATCAATATCAATATTGGTCAATACACCTTGACCTTAACTACCGACTTCCTAGAGAAGGTTATATCATGTAAAAGTAACAGATTAGTAGCCTTATCTAGAAAGACTCCCCCAAAGAATGTCCAGCGAAATTCAGACAGAAATTCAAGAAGCCGTAGAAAGACGACGCAACTTTGCCATTATCTCCCACCCTGACGCGGGAAAAACAACCTTAACCGAAAAACTGTTACTGTATGGAGGGGCAATTCACCAAGCAGGGGCGGTCAAAGCCAGAAGAGATCAGCGTAAAGCAACTTCTGACTGGATGGAAATGGAAAAACAACGGGGAATCTCTATTACCTCTACGGTACTGCAATTTGAGTATAGAAACTTTCAGATTAATCTCCTAGATACCCCTGGACACCAAGACTTTAGTGAAGATACCTATCGGACTTTAGCAGCGGCTGATAATGCGGTAATGTTGATCGATGCAGCCAAAGGACTAGAACCCCAAACCCGTAAACTGTTTGAAGTTTGTCGTCTGCGGGGACTCCCTATCTTTACCTTTATCAACAAACTTGATCGCCCCACCAGAGAACCCTTAGAATTACTCGATGAAATTGAACAGGAATTAGGATTACAAACCTACGCCGTCAATTGGCCAATTGGGACAGGCGATCGCTTCCAAGGCGTTTTTGATCGTCGTCAACAAGCCATACACCTGTTTAAACGTCGCGCCCACGGTAGTCAGCAGGCTCAGGAAACCGCCATTAAGCTTGGCGACCCCAAAATCGAAGAATATCTCGATCAAGAGCTTTATTACCAACTGAAAGAAGAGTTAGAAATTCTTGAAGAATTGGGAGCCGATCTAGATTTAGAAACTCTCCATAAAGGCCAAATGACTCCCGTATTTTTCGGCTCAGCCATGACTAACTTTGGAGTGCAGTTATTCCTTGAAGCCTTTCTAGAATATGCCCTAAAACCTGAAGGACGGAATTCTTCGGTGGGAGTAGTAGACCCTACCCATCCCGAATTTAGTGGGTTTGTGTTCAAATTACAAGCTAATATGGATCCCAAACACCGCGATCGCGTAGCCTTTGTGCGAGTCTGTACCGGCAAATTTGAAAAAGACATGACCGTCAGCCATGCTAGAACTGGAAAAACCGTCCGTTTATCCCGTCCTCAGAAATTATTTGCTCAAGATCGGGCTTCTATTGAAGAAGCTTATGGCGGGGATGTGATCGGGTTAAATAATCCAGGGGTCTTTGCGATCGGCGACACGATTTATAACGGAAAAAAATTAGAGTACGAAGGAATCCCTTGTTTTTCTCCTGAAATGTTTGCTTATCTCAAAAATCCCAACCCCTCCAAATTTAAGCAATTCCAAAAAGGGATTCAGGAATTACGCGAAGAAGGGGCGATCCAAATTATGTATTCTACCGATGACTTTAAACGAGATCCGATCCTAGCGGCGGTAGGACAATTACAATTTGAAGTGGTTCAGTTTCGGATGTTAAGTGAATATGGAGTAGAAACGCGATTAGAGCCCCTTCCCTATAGTGTTGCTCGTTGGGTAACAGGCGGTTGGAAAGCGTTAGAAAAAGCGGGACGAATTTTTAACACCATTGCGGTCAAAGATAATTGGGGTCGTCCTGTATTGCTATTTAAGAACGAGTGGAATTTACAACAAATTCAAGGGGATAAACCAGAATTAGGATTAAGTGCTATTGCGCCAGTGGGAGCGGGTATTCAACCTAATTAAGCTTACTCAATAAAATCTCTCCAACCACATTTATCACTCAATTTTTGGGTTGGGGAGTTAGAAATAATTAAAAGAATACCGCACTATGAGATTACGACCCGAAGAAAGAATAAATAAACCCTAAAGGGTTTAGCTAAAAAACAAAGCCCGCCTTCGCGGACTTAATCATTAACAATAAAGTATTTAGCTATAATTAACTATGTACTAAAACGCCTAACCCAATTAAAATAATGCCAATTAATTTACGTTCTTGGATCTTTTCTTTCAAGAAATATTTAGCCCCAAACATACTCATCACATAAGTTAAAGCAGTTGCCGGACGAACAAAACTAATATCAGCCCAAGTCAACACAGTAATAAAACAGAAAAACGCAATTCCTTGACAAGTAATACCACTAATAATCATCGGATTAGTAATAATTTTAATCACTAACTTAACCGTAGATTTAAAATGTAAATTCTCTATCTTACCAATTTTCTTCATTCCTAATGCTAATAGTAAATCTCCTGCTGAATCTGACAAAGAAATTCCTAAAACGGCCAACCAAGATTTAGAAATGATCGCATTAAATGGAAATAGAAACAAAGGGAAATTTTGGGGAGTTATGTTTTTACCATGAGAAACTTGGGCAGTTTGACTATCACTTAATCCAACAAAGAATACACCAAAAGCGATTAATAAAGTGCTTGACCAACGAATTAAAGACACGCTTTCTCCCAAAAATAACCAAGCAAATATACCATTCAAAACATAGCTTGAGGCATGAATTGGTAATACATAACTGAGATCTAAGTCAGAAATCGCTGTTAAATAAAGACCTAATGAAATAATTAAAACACTAATTCCTAAAATAATCCAAATATTCGTTAAAACATAAGTAATCAAATGAGGTATAATTAAAGGGTTGGACAAATCAAAAACCCCAAAATCCTTCATCCCTCGACTCAGTAAAATATCCCCAAATACCTGAGTTAATGCTAGACAGGTTAGTAAAATAAAAACTTTCACAGTTATTAATAAGTTCGGTGATTAGTGGCTAATTGGTCCTGAATAAGATCCTTAGTAATGATAATGATGGGTGATCATACAAATAAGTGCCGATAAACTTTAGATTTTTCTCAAGATTCTTCTGACTCGATAGGAATTTGAATTTCACTGCGTTTGATAGCATCAGGGGTGTAAGGACCATCATAGAAAAAACGACGGGGATTTCCCACAACACGATATTGGGGATGTTGTCCCAACCAGTGTGTTAAGCGTTTTAGGTTTTCTTGATAATTCTGGTAATTATAACCCCCTTGTAGTCCTATGCTAACCACCATCATTGGGGGAACATCTTCTACCTCAATATTTTGGGCAACTTCTGTGGGGTAAATATCTGTGGTACGGTACAGGAAAGACACTTGTGCCATCCCTGCCTCATTCAAAGTATCTTTCCCTTCTAAAGTGCTGCTAGGATAGCGGGTTTCTACCGGAGCCGTCATCGAAATCTCATTAGAGCTAATATGCTGATAGAGAGGGTAAAAAGCTCGATTAGCCGCCTCAGATAATTTTCCCTGATAGCGATAGGTAGCACGGCGATATCCTGGATATTGTTTAACCTCGATTGTGCCTGGAGCAGTAGGATTCGGGAAACCTTGGGGTAAAGGTGCGCTACTGGCTTGATAAACACCAAACCCTACAGCGGCGATCGCCACTACCCCGACGAACAAGAAAAGATGATGAATTTTCATGGATGCCAAAAAATTAGAGTGTATCACTATTAGGCTTGCTGGCTAATTTCTCCATCTCTAGTTGTACCTTATTGTGATCATGACGCAAGGAGGTTTGAACCGGAGCCGATAATTGATCTATTTTGATCATCGCCTGTTCAAAATAGGTAAATGCCTCTTGAAGATTGCCCGAATTTTGATTTTTAATGCCGATATTCAGAAGAATTTGACCTTTAAGATACTGAACTTCTGGGTTGTCAGGATTACTCTCTAATGCTTTTTCAATAAATTCTAGAGCCTTATCATACTCTTTTAAATCCCGATAGGCGGCGGATAAAGCGCGACTCACCATATAATCAGGAGCAGCATATTTTTCAAAACGAGCGATCGCATCTTCAGGGCTAGAAAAGGGCAAATTAACCGCTAAAATCAAATCAAGATAGCCTTTAAGCAGATTTAATTCAGGATCATTCGGAGCTTGTTTTTCAGCTTCATCAAGATAACTAAACACTTCAGGCAGTTTCTGAACTGCCCCAATCGCCCCTTTTGTTTTAAACGTATAAGCTCCTTCGAGAAAATGCCCTACTGCTAAATAAAGATTACCCCGCAAGGGATCTTCATCAAGGAGTTGTTGAGCCGCTTTTAAGGTCTGTTGGGCATAAGTATTCATTCCCTCCAAATCCCCATTAGAATAAGCTAAAGATGCCCGCATAGCATGAGCTAAAGGTTCATTAGCTTCTATCTCAACCGCTTCTTCGAGATAGATTTGAGCTTTAGGATAATTTCCTTCGTGAAAGACAGCGACAAAGGCTGCTTCTGTTTGATCACCGATATTACGGGGGTTATTACTACGGAAGGGATCACCCGCTAAAGAAGGACTTCCCCCTAAACTTAAGGCAATGGTAAAGGCTACAGATACAGATATCTGTTTAAATTTAATCAGCCTCGCTCTCATAGCTTTACTCCTGACAACACACAATTGTAAAGTTAATGGTAAACACTCAATATTGATATTGATGCTAGCAAAAATCTGTCAGAATAAAAGAATAATTTTTTATTGTTTTTACTTTAAGTATCTCTTTGCCCGTTTGAATGCTCTATCTCAAAAATGTAGTTTATCATCCGCCGGCGACCTTAACTCCTATTTTAAAGGAAGCTAACCTAGAACTTGCCCCTCAAGAATTAGGGTTGATTATTGGTCCTTCTGGTTCAGGTAAAACGACCTTGTTAGAAATTTTGGCAGGATTAGCTGAAAAAACCAAAGGGGATATTTTTTGGGGATCTCAAGAACTGACATCTCTAGAATTACAACAATTAGGGGGGTTAGTCTTTCAGTTTCCCCAACGACATTTTTGTGGTAGCACTATTTTAGAAGAATTACGCTTAGGCCATCCAGAAATTAGTTCTGAGCGCATTAAAATTGCTTTACAAGAAGTTGGGTTAGATCATATTCCTTTAACTCAGTCTCCCCATGCTCTCAGTGGTGGACAACAGCGTAGACTAGCTTTAGCAGTCCAGTTGATTCGTCAACCCAATTTACTGCTTTTAGATGAACCAACCGCCGGATTAGATTGGTCGATGCGTCACCAGTTAGCTAAGTTGTTAGCTAAGCTCAAAGGTCACTGGACTTTGTTAGTGGTGAGTCATGATCCAGGGGAGTTGTTGGCGATCGCTGATCGCTGTTGGAAGATTCACCAAGGACACCTAGAATCAGTGAATCCTGCTATGTTGAAATCCCAAGAAAATTCATGAAACATCCTACTACCATATTGAATCAACAAGTTCAACGTTTATATCAACTCAATCTTTATCGTCGCTGGTTATTCGTTATCTTAGCTTGGTTAACCTTGGGTTTATTTTCTCTTTGGCAATTACGAAGAGAATTTGAATTATGGCATGAACATTTTACCTGGGTTGCTGTGCGTTATGGATTGGCTTTTAATTTAATTTCGGCGTTTAGTTTATTCTTTTGTATTGGAATTACTGGCGCGGTTTTAGTGTGGCAAAGTACCCATATTCTTCGTGGACTCTCTCCGAGGGAAAAGCTACGTCTCGAAAATCAGCTTAAAAAAATTAAGCAACTCAAACCGAGTCATCCGTTACGAAAATGGATTTTTAGTGACGCAAGTCGCCAGTCAGAAATAGGCAGTTAAAAGTGAATTCTAGAACCTTAAGGATTAATTCCCCAGATAAAGGTCTAAAGCATTTTCATTCATGAAGAAAAGTTTAGGAAATTCATCATCTTTGATTTCTCTGGCTGTACACAGAAGTTAAACTTATTACTTATTATTTAAAACTTATTACTTGTGAAGCCAAAACTGTGTGACTCGATAGCCTAATTCTTCTAACATTTGTCTAAGTAAAGGAAGACTTAAACCAATAACATTACTATGACACCCTTCAATTTTTTCGATGAATAAAGCCCCTTTGCCTTCTAAAGCAAAACAGCCCGCACAATTAAGGGGTTCGCCACTATTAACATAAGCTTCAATAGTAGCATTATCTAAATTAGCAAAATACACTTGAGTAATACCGCAGCGAATGAGGGTTTTTTGTTGTTTTTGATCAATAATCGTGTGACCAGTATATAAAGTTCCTTGATGTCCTCGCATTTTTTGCCAACGGGCGATCGCCTCTTCAGGAGAGCCAGGTTTTCCGTAAATTTCCCCTCCCACCACTAATAAAGAATCTCCCCCAAAAATCAGGCAATCTTGAAAGTAAGGGGCGACAGTTTTAGCTTTACAATGGGCTAGGGTTTGAACTAATTCGATAGGGTCTTCACATTGTATTTGGGATTCATCGAACTGACTATGACGAACAATGGGATCGATGCCAACGGTTTGTAACAGTTTGCGACGCGCTGGAGAGGCAGAAGCAAGGACAAAAGCCCCAGGAGTTAGAAGAGAAGATATGACCATTCTTGTAATCAATATTTTTGCCTATTGTATCCCTTCGATAACTCATCCCATATTTCCACGCCACCTGAAGGTGGTCATTGTTCCTCCAAAGGCTGAAGCACGTTGGTTTCCCAATGAGAATCACTATGAGGGAGGGCTAAAGCCCTTACTACGAACTTTTTTTTCAGGACAAAAAAATTAAGTATTTATACTGGCGATAGTATAAAAAACACAGGGCAAAATCGTTGTATTTACTCATAATAATGTAAATAATTAATTTTTTAGCTAGATTTAGTTGATTTATATAATTAAATGCCTTACAAACTTAAAGAGAGAATTTAATTTTCCAATTTCCTGCCTAGAAACGGGACTTTTTCATTTAGCAGATTTAAAGGAAGCCTACTGAGCGTAGATCCTGCATAAATCTTCTAACTCCAATCTAGAGGTTCATAGAACACAAATTTATTTACCACAAGCAGAATTTTCACGATGAGTAATAATTTGAGTCTTGATTTTGCCCGCACCAATGTTATTGATGTTTTAACTCGTTTTGCGTCTGACCCGTCGTTTGCTGAGAAATTGAGCCAGGTTTTTGAAACTGAAGTCTCATCCAACGACTTTTTGGCAGCATTGAAGACGTTACCGGAAATCGAGGTTCTATCTGATGATCAATTAAATGGTGCATTGGGGGCATATTCTAAGGAAACAAGCAAAATTTACTTGTCAGAAACCTTAGTTAAAGGTGATCCCAAGGAAATAGAGTTAGTATTATTTGAGGAAATTGGGCATTACCTAGATTCGGTGGTGAACGACACAGATACACCAGGGGATGAAGGGGAATTATTCGCCAAGACGGTTTTAGGGGAAGAGCTTGATATCGCCACATTACAAACCCTGAGAACCGAAAATGACTGGGCAGTAATTAATATCGGAGATAATCAAATTTCTATAGAACAAGCTGTATCTGCTGATCCCACCATTCCAGAAATAAAATATAGTGATGGAACCGTTATTCCAATTGAATATCGAGCCTTTACGGGTTCATTATTTCACACTCAACCAGGCGAGAGTCGCGCTATTACATTTCGAGATGTTGCTCAAGGGGCACTCGGTAACTGCTATTTAATGGCAGCTTTGGCAGAAATTGCTCAGCATAACCCAGACGCAATTAATGGCATCATTGAAACTATTTCTGGTAGTACCAATTATTCGGTAACTATTGATGGAACTGATATAGAGATCAACAATAATCTTCCCGTCATAAATAATCCTGGATATACAAACGATGGAAATAGTATTTTTGCTGAATTTGCGTTTTCTGATGGTTCTCAATCTTGGGAAGAAGGATGGGTCGCTCTTATTGAAAAAAGCTATGCGATAGTCAACTCACAACAAGATTTAGGTGGACCCGGAACTTATACTGAAGGAGTAAACTCCTACTCAACAATTGAAAGTGGTAACGCTGCAAGAGCCGTACTTGATTTTGTAGCAGGAACTAAAACCACTACGCGGATAAACAACGAATTGAGTAGTGATGACATCCACTCTTTACTTTCGGACAATACACGACCAACTTTTTTAAATACAATTGGTGATGGTAAAAAGAAAAACCTTGCCGGAGCAGGTTTAGCAGGAAATCATGCCTATACTGTGATTGGGTATCAAGCAAGCACCCAAACTTATCGCTTATTTAATCCTTGGAATAGCGATGGAACAAACTCTGATGGTGTTATTGGTCGTTTTGTTGATGTAACAATTGAACAAATACGCGAAGCTGGAAGTTCGATTGACCAGGTTGATTTTTCTAGTTTAAATCTATGGAATGGTGGTGGTTCAGCTAGTGTTCTTAAAGCACCTACAGATATTTTAATTTATGACCTTCCTTTAGAATTTCGTAAAGCTGATGGGTTATCAATTGGCCAAATTTGGGCTCATGATCCCAATGGGTGGACTGATTTGAGATCAGTAAAATTTTGGTTAGAATCTCCATCAGGTACTCGTATTGACCTGGCTACGGTTACAGATTTTTCCCCTTATACAGAGAATAACAACTGGGGCGATGTCAACGATTTATTTTTCTCTGAATCTACTCTAAATAATCTTTCTGTTGGTTCTGGTTCCTACACACTCAAAGCCCAAGCGGAAGATCAATCAGGATTACAGGGCAATGTCTACAGTCAAGAAATTAATATTGTTGGTAACTTAGCCCCTGAAGCCTTATCTATTTTTGACGTACCAACTTCTGTTCTTGATAATGAAAATTTAGTTATTGACCAAATCTGGGCAAAGGACTTGGATGGTTGGCAAGATATCGCTCGTATTGACTATTGGATGTTTGACCCCTCTGGAAGGCTGATTGAACTAAGAGATAGCACCCAGTTTTTTGCTTGGAGTGAAAATAATCTTTGGGCTGGGACTAATGCAATTTCTTTCACTCCATCAGAATATGCAACGGGAGGAACAGGGATCTATACTTTCCGCGCCCAAGTTTTTGATCGCCAGGGACAAACGATAGAAGGAGCCGAAAGCATTTTTAGTCAGGATATCGAAGTTTTGCCCAGTAATGTCGCTCCTGGTAATGTTCTCATTTACGAGATTCCCGAAACTGTTGCTAACAATGAAAATCTAGAACTTGGTCAAATTTGGGCTTATGATCCCGACGGTTGGCAAGATATTGACTATATTGACTATTGGATTGTTTCTCCCTCTGGACAACGTATTGAACTGAATAACAGCACGAGTTTTACTCCTTGGTCAGAAAATAATAATTGGGCCAGCACGACTTCGATCAGTTTTGCTCCTAACGAATATGCTTTAGGGGGTGATGGAGTTTACACACTCAAAGCTCAGGCGATCGATGTATCTGGAGTTGGGGGGTCTATTTTTGAAGAGGAAATCACAGTCTTTACCCCCTATGATGATGCCTACGAACTGAATAATACCCGCCAAACCGCTTACTATTTGGGTTTTGATCAAGATGTTTGGTTAAGCAATATAGATGGTCTAGCGGTACAGGGAGATGATGACTGGTACGAAATTTATGTTGAGTCAGGCTATGAAAGATTAGTCGTTGACTTGCAATTTACTCATGCCCAAGGTGATATTGACTTAGGGGTATATGATGCTAACGGAGATTTACTCACCAGCTCTCGGGGTGTATCAGATAATGAGTCGATAGATACGGTTCTTCCCAATGCTGGGACTTACTATTTAAAAGTTTTTTATGGTGATGGGGAAAATAGCTACAACCTCAAATGGAACTCACTTCGGCGTCCTACCGACAATAACGATAGTTTTGCTGACAGTATTTTATTAAGTGGGCAAACAACTTCTACCACAGGAAGCAACGTGGGATTTACAGGACAAACCGGAGAACCCTCTCAACAAGGGACAATCCACTCAGCCTGGTGGCATTGGACGGCTCCCTCATCTGGCTCGACCACTATTGATACAAATGGCAGTGATTTCGATACCTTCTTATCGATTTTTACAGGTAATGCCGTTAATTCATTAAGTTTAGTTGGGAATGATGACGATTCCGGTGACGGGCTTGACAGCCAGGTGGTTTTCAATGCTATTGCTGGTACTACCTATCGAATCGCAGTAGATGGTTTCGCTTCGGACACTGGTAATATCACTTTGAATCTTAACCAAGAAGATTCTAATACGGGTACACCGAACGCAGACACTTTACGGGGAACAGGCCAAGCAGATACCCTCTATGGATATGGTGGCAATGACCGTCTCTATGGATATGGTGGCAATGATGTTTTAGATGGGGGAATCGGCCATGACAGTATGTATGGGGGATGGGGTGATGACACCTACTATGTTGATAGCTGGTCAGACACGGTTGTAGAATATTCTTCGGCTGGAGGAACCGATCAGGTTAATTCTACGATTGGCTACACCCTAGGTGATCATCTAGAAAACTTAACCCTCCAAAATACTGCCTACCGTGGAGACGGTAATAGCTTAAATAATACTCTCTACGGCAATAGTTCTAATAATCGCCTTCGTGGATATGGTGGCAATGATGACCTAAGAGGGCGTGGTGGCAATGATATTTTAGATGGGGGAACAGGTAATGACAGTATGTATGGAGGATGGGGTGATGACACCTATTATGTCGATAGCTGGTCAGACACAGTTGTAGAATATTCTTCGGCTGGAGGAACCGATCAGGTCAATTCTAAGATTGGCTACACCCTGGGTGATCATCTAGAAAACTTAACCCTCGAAGGTACTGCCTACCGTGGATTCGGTAATAGCTTGAATAACCGTATCGAAGGCAACCATTCTGATAACCGCCTTCGTGGATATGGTGGCGATGATCACCTAAGAGGGCGTGGTGGCAATGACAACATACGTGGGGACGATGGCCTAGATAGGGTTTATGGTGGTAACGGTGCGGATCTGTTATTTGGAGATAATGGAAATGACTCTCTCTATGGTCAGTCTGGCAATGATAGTGTCTATGGTGGTGTTGGTCATGACTATATTTCTGGAGGAGACGGAAATGATCAGTTATTTGGAGATAATGGAAATGACTCGCTCTATGGTCAGTCCGGAAATGACAGTCTCTATGGTGGTGTTGGTCATGACTATATTTCTGGAGGAGACGGAAATGATCAGTTAGACGGATGGTACGGGAATGATACTCTTGTCGGTGGTAATGGTGCTGATAAATTCCGATTCTTTTCCCCTAATAATGGAGCTGATGTTATCGAGGATTTCAGATGGAATGATGAGATTTACCTTTCAACTGAATTTGGTGGTGGATTAACTGCTGGTTCCTTGCCATCTTGGAGGTTTACCATCGGTTGGAGGGCTTCCGACAGCGGCGATCGCATCATTTACAGACGCGGAAGCGGTGGTTTGTTTTTTGATCCTGATGGGACAGGAAGTGCAGCACAGGTTCAATTTGCTCAATTGGATAGTGGTTTAAATTTAACCGCTAGTGATTTTGTCGTATTTTAGGACACTCTGGCGATCAGCAATTGGAATCGAGGCGATCGCCAAGGTCAAACCAAATGCCTTAGAAAGGTTATAGATTAAGGGAATAAGCCAGTAATAGTAAAAACGTATTAAACTTAACCTGACATCTTGCAGCAGTACCAGAAAACTTAATGACTAAAAGCCAGACAGTCACTTCTTACGTTGTTAGACTTACAATAAAATCCTGTTGCTATCCCCCCTAGGGGGGATGCCTATCCTCACTAGCTAGTTTGATGTTTGATCGCAGATGCAAGATATGAGTTAACGCTGACTAGCAGTCAACAATGAGGTGAGTCATAATAAGGTCAAAGTCCTAGTCTTTTCCATGACAGGTCAGTGAGTCACTTAAATCCTAATACCTAACCAATGGCAAAAGAACCGTTAATTGAACTAAAGGGAGTTAGTAAAGCCTTTGGCGATCACGTCATTCTTGATCAAATTGACTTAACCATTTATCGGGGAGAAGCCTTAGTAATTATCGGACCGTCAGGAACGGGTAAGTCCACGATTTTAAGGCTTATGGCTGGATTAATGCCGATAGATGCTGGAGAAATCTATATAAAAGGAAAACTACGCAAAGGCTTGATCGAAGATGGCAATAAACCGATGCGAATTGCTCTGGTTTTCCAGCAAGCAGCCCTTTTTGATTCTCTCAACGTTGATGAAAATGTTGGGTTTTTCCTCTACGAACATTCCAAACTACCCCGTCAAAAAATCCGTCAATTAGTTGAGGCTAAATTAGCGATGGTTGGGTTACAAGGAATGGCTGATCGCTACCCGTCTCAACTTTCTGGGGGGATGCGTAAGCGAGTTAGTTTTGCGAGAGCTTTAATTGCCGATCCTGATAATCCAGCCGATAACCCTGAAATTGTTCTCTACGATGAACCCACAGCCGGATTAGACCCGATTTCCTCCACAATTATTGAAGATTTAGTGCGCCGTCTTCAAAAAGCCTCTGGGGGATGTGACACCTATGTTATGGTCAGTCACCAAGATAGTACCATCCGCCGAACTGCTGATCGCGTAATTTTTCTCTATGGCGGTAAAATCCAATGGGAAGGAACGGTTGACGAGATTAATGGCACTAATAATCCTCTGATGCGCCAATTTTTTAGTGCCAGTGTTGAAGGCCCCATTCGAGTCATCGATTAAGCTATATAGGAAGAAATTTACCAGATGAAACATATCTGAGTAATTGTCCTTCATATTCTTAGACAAAGTGAGGAGAAACCATGCTACGAATGCGAACCCTTCAAGAAGGCTCAGTGGGCTTATTTGCTCTGTTGGGACTGATTCTGTTTGGAGGACTGGTAATTTGGTTACGTGGGGGAGTCTTGGGTCAAAAAACCTATCAAATTCAGGCGACCTTTAAAGATGTTAGCGGCTTACAAATTGGGGCTCCTGTGCGTTATCGAGGGGTAGCTGTGGGAAAAATTCTTGACCTTCAACCGGGAAGCAATGGAGTTAAAGTATTTCTTGAACTATCTTCTACGGATTTACGGATTCCCAAAAATTCTAAAGTACAAATTAACCGTTATGGACTCATCGGGGAAGCATCGGTAGATATTACTCCCTCAAGAACCCTTTCTGATCAAGCATTGGCTATTGACCCCACCAGTGCTGAATGTCCCGATAAAAATCTGATTATTTGTAACAATGATGCAATTACAGGTGAGACAGGTTCCCAATTAGTAGAAGCCCTAACTAAACTCAGTAACGCTTACAGTGACCCTGAATTTGTTCAAAATCTTAGTGATGCCTTTGCTAGTGTCTCCGTTGCTGGGGGAAAAGTCGCTAAACTAACCGATGAATTCCGTCTTTTTTCTAAAACTGCCCGTCAAGAAATTGGCGGAACTTCTGAAGCTCTTGGCAGTATTAATCAGGCTGCTCAAGATGCGTCTCAATTAATGCGTAATGTTAATACAGTAGTTGCTGAAAACCGTAATGATCTCAATCGCGTGATTAATAATACGGCGAATTTAGTGGCTAATTTAGATGGGTTAGTGGCTGAAAATCGCGGTAATGTTATTAATACTTTAAATAGTTTAGAAAAAACCAGTGATGAGGTGCGAACAGTTGCTATTGGCTTAGGCAAAACGGTTAATGAAGTTAATAAAGGACTTGATGCACTAGATACTCAACAAATTGCTAGGGATTTAGAAACCTTAATGGCTAATGCCTCTGAAATGTCTGCTAATTTACGAGATGTTTCGAGATCAATTAATGATCCTCAAGTGATTTTAACGGTTCAAAAAACCCTAGATTCAGCACGGGTTACTTTTGAAAATGCCCAAAAAATTACCTCAGATGTAGAAGAATTAACGGGAGATCCTACCTTTCGTGATAATGTGCGTAAGTTAATTAATGGTTTGGGTAATTTAGTTTCCTTTACCAATCAATTAGAACAACAAGTCTATACGGCTCAACTGATGGACTCAGTGACGGCACAATTAGAATATAATATGAATATGCAACGGCGTTTAGCTAATGGAGAAACCCCCAAAGAAAAACAAACTTCTTCGGCTAAGAAAAAAGCGAATCCCGTTACTTTCCCTGTGTCGCCCGCTAGAGCATCAGTTCAACAATTTAATAACCCTTTTTCAATCGTTTCTCCCCCTAAAAATACTCAAAATGATCAGAAGGAGCCAAATAAAAATAATTGATATGAATTTGAGGATTAAACAATGGAAAATTCTACCAATGAAGTTAAGAAAATTTCGGCTCAATTGTTAGCTGGTCTCTTAGCTAATCCCCATATTTACGCTAATTTAAGTGATGAAGGTAGCCAAGGACAACAAGAACAAAAATTGATTTTAACGGCTATTGAAATGGCAGAAAACTTAATAAAAAAAGTTGAACAACGTCATGATCAATTAAGATGATTAGTTTAAGATAATTAATTTTCAGTATTAGGAGAAACATCAATCTCGTATTCTAAAATCTCAATTGGCAAGACTCGAACCTTTAAATAAATGGGTTCTTTAACTTGTTTTGAAATGAATTTTCGAGATTTTTTGAGTCTATGCTTAACATTGGCTCTATCAACTTCTCCAGTGTGTGCAATAACCTCAAGAATGACTAAAACTTCCGCTCCTTGAAGTTTAACTTTAACCGACTCAATCAAATGTTGATCAGACTGATGAACATATAAATAAATAGCATGGCGAATACGATTTTCGATAATTATTTCTTGAAAGGAAAAATTAACCTGACTTTTGATATTCTGTTTTCTCAAATCTAAGTTAATTTTAAGAAAGTACAAGCTTTCAGTTTGAGCAATCTTTATATCCGAAGAATTGATCAATATGTCAGTGATGCTATATCTGTTGAGGAAGGGTTTTCCCTCCCTCTGATTCATTAAACCTTTCTAAGTAGGTAGGTGTAATTCAACATACACTAGAAAAGTTCGTACTTCGGCTTCGCTCAAGACTAAGTTGTCAGGGCTTAAGTATCCCACGATGTAACACTTTCTTGCTCTAAAGAGCTTACGACAAACCTTCGTTTATTGATACCCACTTACTTATTACTCAGTAAGATTTACTTAACAAACTTAGGCATCATGTCTGCGGCAGTAAATAGTCCATAAATACCTCGACGATGTAACGCCATACCTGCCTTAAGATAACCAAAAGCCGGTCCGCAAACATTAGCTGCCATACTGGTTTCATCTCCTAACGTAAAGGTATGGGTAGAAATTTTTCCCTCAAAGGTGCGTCCGGTTACTTTAACATTAGTGCTTAAAGGTTTCTTGGGGTTGCGAGTATCCACCACACCCCCAACTGTTACCCGATCTCGATCGCAAATTCCCGCCAATTCCAGCATAATATCATCGGCGTGTTCCATATTTTCTAGGGTTAAAATACCATTGGTTTTGTCTAAAAATGCTTCTACCTCAGCATCACTCATTCCCCTCGCTGTCTCTACATCAAACCCTGGCAAATGAGCGATATCTTCCCGAATCGTAGCCCGATAAGCTTCCCAGTTAGCAATCCCTACGCCAAAAGTAATTTTAACACTATGAATCTCAGCGTAACTTTGGGCTGCTATCGTTGCAGCGGCGGTGAGTAACCCAGGAGTCGCACCACATCCGGTGAGGTAGGTAATTCCTGCCTGGGCTAACTCGTCTTTTATCTGTAATAATTGTTCTACTGCACTGGTACGCTTGAGGGCATCTACTAAAACTCCTCGCCATCCTGACCCGATAAATTGCTTAGCCACATCCGCCATAAAGGTATTAGGAAGGTTGGGTAAAGCTAAGAAATAGCCATCAACTGCCTTAGTTTCGAGTAAGTCTTGAATGCTGTTGTTACTGAGGGCTCCGTAGGGATCACAATAGCCAATTGATCCCTGATCATAATAGGCGGCGATCGCTTGATCAGGATCTAATCCCGTTTCACAATAAGCATAACCTTTGAGATCTGCTGTAGCTACCCAGGTCATTTCTTGTTTGGGGTTCAGAATTCGGGCTGCCGCTTGTCCGAGTCCTCCAAATCCTAATATCCCAACTTTAATCGTACTATTCATCTTCATTATTTGTGTCTCTCACTATTCCATTCATCTTTTATTATCAAGGTTTTGGGGAATGGTTTTTGTAATGGAATAATAACAAAGTAGCTAAACTAATAATTAATAACAGACTAAAGCCTGATTCTACAGCACAAAGTCCGCGAAGGCGGACTAAATTAATAGGTTAGGTAGGCAACCTTTGTTTGTATCGTTTAACTCTTGCCGAGTTCAAGTCCATTATTTGTAACAGCTTAGCATAACTGATCGTGTAGAACCCTAAATCTTCACCATTTTGTAGAAGTAAACAGCGATTTCTTAACCCCTTTAAATCTAATGAGAATCGAATTTTATTCAAGGCTTTGTTAACTAAATTTCATGACATGAAATCTATCAAGAACAATTGATGAATGGTATCTGTCTCTTTTCCACAGTAATTAAAACTCACTTTTAAGTTTAATAACAGCTTCTAACAGTAATATTTAGTCAATTTAATCAGGAATCTAGGTAAAAGTCCCTTCCACACTAATTGATAAATTGTTTAAGCTACATTGTCCCACACGATACTGAAAGAGCCGGGCGTTCTAGGGAAAGAGGAGGTTCCGGGTTAGGATTATTGATCCCTAAAGCAATCGTACTTGCCCATAATGGTACAATCCAAGTGAAAAGCACCATTGGTAAAGGAAGCCTATTTATCCTTCAGTTACCGATTTTAGGTCAATTTTAAAAGCTGCACCGTCAACGGATTGTAGATTCAGATAATAGCTAAACTTAGAATTAAGTTTCTCTTAATAACATTAATTAATTTATTAAATCCATGAAAAATGCCCTAAACTATTCATCAGTCAATACCTTACCTGAAATCTGGCCGTTAACAGCCGAAAAATTTAAGGATATTGTCGCTCTTGAAGATCCCCATAGTAAGCCAAAAGTAAGTTTAACCTATGGTGAGTTATATCAAAAAATTAAAGACTTTGCCGCAGGATTACAAAGTTTAGGAGTAAAATACCCTTCAAAAATTGCTCTTTTCGCTGATAACAGTCCCCGTTGGTTCATCGCTGATCAAGGATCAATGATGGCGGGTGCGGCTAATGCAGTGCGTTCGTCCCAAGCAGATAAAGACGAATTACTCTATATCTTGAGTGATAGTGATAGTAATACCCTGATTGTAGAAAACCTAAAAACCTTAACCAAACTTCGGTCTGATCTCGATGGGTTGCCCATTCAACTCATTATTTTATTAAGTGATGAAGCGGTCAAGTCAGATGACCCCATCAAAACCCTCAATTTTCAACAATTGATGGAACTCGGAAGCCAAGCTACCCTAGAACCCGTTAATCAAACCAAAGAAACACTAGCGACTCTAATTTATACTTCTGGAACCACTGGACGACCGAAAGGGGTTATGTTGTGTCACCGAAACTTACTCCATCAGGTGGTTCACTTAGAAGCAGTGATCCAACCCAAACCCGGCGATCGCGCCCTTAGTATTTTACCGTCATGGCACGCCTACGAACGCAGTGCAGAATATTTTCTCCTTTCCCAAGGTTGTACCATAACTTATACCAGTATCCGTACCTTTAAAGCTGATCTCAAACGATTTAAGCCACAACATATGGTGGGGGTTCCCCGTCTTTGGGAGTCCCTTTATGAAGGTATTCAAAAGCAATTTCGAGAACAAAGTCCCACCCAACAAAAAATCGTTCAATTTTTCCTGAATCTCTCAGAACAGTACATCCTCACCCGACGTATTGCTAATAATCTCAGTTTAGATCACTTCAACGCTTCAGGTGGAGAACGCTTTGTGGCTAAGATGAAAACAGCTTTATTAACTCCTCTTCATGGGCTAGGAGACAAACTGGTATACAGTAAAATTCGCCAAGGACTGGGAGGAAACTTTGAAACCCTTGTTAGTGGAGGAGGTTCTTTAGCCAGACACATCGACACCTTCTATGAAATTGTTAACATTCCCGTTTTAGTGGGATATGGGTTGACAGAAACCGCCCCCGTGACCAACGCCCGCACTCACAGCCACAACCTACGGGGTTCATCAGGACAGCCCATTCCTGAAACCGAAGTTTGCATTGTTGATCCCGAAACGGGTAGCGTCCTTCCTCAAGGAGAACGGGGACTGGTATTAATTCGGGGAACTCAAGTAATGCAGGGCTACTACAAAAAACCAGAAGCCACCGCCAAAGCTATCAATGACGACGGTTGGTTTAATTCAGGGGACTTAGGATGGTTAACCCCGATGGGTGATTTAGTAATTACGGGACGGGCTAAAGATACCATCGTTTTGAGTAACGGAGAAAACATTGAACCCCAACCCATTGAAGACGCTTGCGCCCGCAGTCCCTATATTGATCAGATTATGTTAGTCGGTCAAGATCAAAAAGCATTAGGGGCGTTAATTGTTCCTAACCTAGAAGCGTTAGACAAGTGGGGACAAAACCAAAAACTCACCCTAAACCTTCCTTATGGGTCTGAAACTCCTGAAGAAATTACCCGTAGTGATCTTTATAGTAAGCCAGTACAAACTCTATTTCGGGAAGAGTTGAACCGAGAAGTGAAAAACCGCCCAGGATATCGCCCTGACGACCAAATAAAGGCATTTGAATTTATTTTAGAACCCTTTTCTCAAGAAAATGGCTTGATGACCCAAACATTTAAAATTAAACGGCCAGTGGTCACACAACGGTATCAGGGTATGATTGACGGGATGTTTAATTAAGGACAAGTTTCCTGATTAATTATCAACAGTGTATTAAAAGGATAAAAAACTAATGGATGAGGCAAACACCAGCTTACTGCTAAAACGACCCATTACCCTGAAAATTATTGTTACCACTACTTGGAAACAAGAGGCGCAACAGCAACTTCAAGCGCAAATTGCCCAACTAGATGACCAGATGCAGCAAATCGAAATGCAAGGTCAACGAGCGATCGCAGAAATTCAAAAACAAAGTATTTCTCCTCCAGGTCCTGCGGTAACTGAACAAATTGATAACATTCAACTCCAGGTTAACGAAAAAAAAAGTGAGATGTTAGAACGGAAAAATCAGTTTTTACAGCAAATGCAGCAAGTTCAGTTGTTAGAGTTGGATCAAGAAGTTGTTCAAGGGCAAATGGAAAGTTTTTTCCGCTTGGAAAAGGGAGATAACTTACTCAAAAAGTTGAATGTAGAGATTGTCGTGCGTGATGGAGTCGTTGAAGAAATTCGCGGCGATATTTAAAACTTTTACCCCAAATAACCCGATAAATTGCTTAAAATCAGTAATGGTTGCTTTAGCCCTTACTGATTATTTTTTTGCGAGGGTACCTTCAGCCAATCAGAACAAACTAGGCTAAAATTAGACTAAATTTCAATAAATACGTCATAATAAGTCTAAGTTAAGTGACCTAATTAATTGCTAAATAGGTATGAAAAAAAACTTAAGATTGTTTAAGCTATGACCATTCAAAACGTCGTCGAACAAGCTTTGAAAGATGGCTATCTCACCCCAACCATGGAAGCAGAAGTGGGGCGTATTTGTGAATCAGAAGCCGAACTTCCTCTCGAAGAATATATGGCTTTAGATAAACTGATGGGAGCCTTATTAGCGGGGGAAATAGCAGCTATGCCTCGCAAACAATTTATTAATGTGATGGAAGAATTAGTCTTGAGGGAAGCCATGAGTCGCATGGCTGAGTATGAATTGCAACAACCTAATCAGTTCGATGTAGGTGATATCGCAGCCTATGCCCTTAATCGTTTACCACCTCTTTATGCTACCACCGAAGAAGGCGCACAATATCAACGTCAGCGAGCCAAAGAAGAACTTCAAGTCTTAATTTCTGAACAGGTAGAAGAAGGAATTCAACGTTATCTTAAACTTCCTATCGTTCCTGATAGAAATCCAATTGAAAAAACTGATCGTAGCGATATCCTTGCTAGAATGACTACTTTACTTAAATCCTTAGCATACGAGTAAAAAAAATAATGATTAAGGGAACCATCGGCACAATTTCGCCGTCTCAATAGGGTAATGTGAGGAGTAATCACGCATTGGGTAAGGTAATGAGTCAAGCAATTCGAGCATCCTGGTCAACAGCACAAGGGAAACAAAATTCCCCCCAGCTATCTCCAGAGCAACTATCTAACTACGATCTAATTTTACGCTGTCAAGAAGGTCTTCAGCCTGATAGAGTAGCGTTTTCGGAGCTATTAAGCCGTTATAAAGGCCATGTGGATAGAATTTTGTACCATCTAGCCCCTGATTGGCAAGATAGAGCTGATCTAGCTCAAGAAGTCTGGATTCGGGTCTATCGTAATATTAAGCGTCTTAAAGAACCGGTAAAATTTCGCGGCTGGTTGAGTCGCATTGCTACTAATTTGTTTTACGACGAATTACGCAAGCGCAAACGCGTTAGTCATCCCATCTCCTTAGATGCCCCTCGGCGCGTGGATGATGGTGAAATTGAATGGGATATCGAGTCCGATTATCCTAGTCCCGACGATAATTTAGCAACTCGGGAATTTTATGATCGACTAAAAGTGGCGATCGCAGATTTACCCGAAGCGTTTCGTACGACCATTGTCCTTAGAGAAATCGACGGCATGGCCTATGAAGAAATTGCCCAAATGACAGGGGTTTCCCTCGGAACGGTCAAGTCTCGTATTGCTAGAGCAAGAACGAAATTACAATCAGTTCTCCAACAATATATAGACTAAAATAGAGACGAACCAAGAGTATTACACCATTGTCTATTTTGGCAATCTGTGAGGGGTGTCATGACATATGCTATTATTAGCATCCGTCTCCGCAACCAAGTAATTTGGTTTCGCTCCTTGGAGAGGTCTATCATGATGTCTAACTTTGAACAAGAGCATTGGCAATCAGCCGATTCGGGTGATATGAATAATCAGTTTGAGCGTTTTGAGTTGTTGAGTGCCTATTTAGATGGGGAAGTAACCGCCGAAGAACGCCGCCAAGTCCAGCAACTGCTCGACACTGATCCTCAATTTCATCAATTATACGTCCAGCTTTCACGTCTACAACGAGAACTTCCAACGATTCCGGTTCCTCCAACTCCGGTTTCATCCCAAGAGTTATCCAACAGCGTTTTTGAAAAAGTTGATCGTCAAAACCATACCAAGCGACTAATCCGATGGGGAGGGGTAGCAATCGGTGCGCTTGTTGTTGGGGTGATTTCTAACGTCTATCTGCAAAGACAGTCCCTTGCTCCTAATTTTGCTGAGGTTGAGCCAGAATCGTTAACCATTGCCTTAAATCGTCCAGTATTTGAAATTCCTCCCTCTGCTCAATGAGGGTTATTAAGGGGATGGTGTCCACCATCCTGAGTGAATCAGTGTCCCTCCCAATTCTTGGATTTTGGCTAGGGTCATAACGTAAGTCCAGGCTTCTCCGAGTGAATTTCCCGTCATAGTATAGATGGGAAGCGATCGCCGAAGATATTCGTTGTCTTGAGGCGATCTGTAGGGATTATACCCTTCTAGATCGTCTAACTGTTTAAGTCTTGTTGAGTCCCAAAAAGTGAGTAAATATCCGTGAACTTTTCCTTCTCCCACAATCATGGCAGGATACCCTAACTTGAGGTGATAGAGTTCTCCCTCGGCGTAGGCTCTCACTTTCTCGATCACGTAACCCTCACAATGGAGAAGATAGTTAGACTCTTCTGGTTTTAAGGTACCGTAAACAAAAACTCTCAACATCTCTAACGATTTTATCATCGAGCAAACCCTAGATGGTGTCACTCTCGTAAGTCCCTTGTCAATGTTTGCTCAATACAATCTGAGTACATCATTCGAGCAGACGAACCATTCCCAAACGATGTCAATTTGTCGGCACAACCATATTCATGATGTTAATTGGCTCTAATTTTTCTGCGGGTTCATAACCAAAAATTCGAGCATAAAAATAAAATTCTCCGTCTAAAGCACGTTTAATATTTTCCGCGCGACGAAACCCATGTTGTTCTTCTTCAAAGGGAACATAAGCAACCGGAAGCCCTTTTTCCTTGATAGCATCCACCATCATTTGTGCTTGGGAAGGAGGAACTACTTTATCTTCTAACCCTTGAAAGAAAATGACAGGACAGTTTAAACCTTCAGTAAAATAAATTGGCGATCGCTCTTCATAAACAGCTTTTTCTTCAGGATATTTCCCAATTAATCGATCTAAATAACGACTCTCAAACTTGTGGGTATCTTTAGCCAAGGCTTCTAAATCACTGACTCCATAGTAGCTTGCTCCAGCTTTAAAGGTATCGCGAAACGTTAAAGCAGCAAGAGTCGTATATCCTCCGGCACTTCCTCCAGAAATAGCTAGGCGATCGCCATCAACTAACCCCTGTTCTACTAAATATTTAGCTCCATTAACACAATCATCCACATCCACAATTCCCCACTTGCCATCTAACCGTTGACGATATTCTCGTCCGAACCCCGTACTTCCCCCGTAATTCACATCAAAATAACCAAACCCCCGACTCGTCCAATATTGAATCCGTAAATTGAAACTAGGGGAGGCACAGGCCGTCGGTCCTCCATGACTTTTAACTAATAACGGAGGTAATTCTTGATTAGGCGCAATGTAATCTTTATTGTTCGGGGGATAGTACCAACCGTAAGCCGTTAAGCCATTTTCGGTGGGAAAGGCAATCATTTCAGGGGTAGATAGATAACCCGAATCAATGTCTAAATCATTAGATCGTTTGAGAATGGTTGTTTCTCCCGTCTTCAGGTTAAAATGAACAACTGCTGTGGGTTGAGTGGGACACCCTGCGATCAAAACAATTTGATGGTCTCTCGCTTGAACTGAAGCCATATTGGTGTAGGGAGTTTCGAGGAGGGTTAATTGTTTTTTCTCAGTATCCAAGGTGGCTAAATACCATTGTCCCTGTTGAGAGAAGGTACAAACCAGGGTTTTGGCTGAAATAAAGCTATAGGTAGACAAGCCAAATACCCAATGAGGATAGGCAAATTCTCCATTGAGGGGGAATAAAGGATCAACTGCCCCTTTTTTGGTATAGCGATAGAGATTCCACCATCCCATGCGATCGCTCGAAAAATATAGTTGACCGTCGGGAGACCATCGTGGTTCAGAAATAGACTCATCAACAGTTCCCACAATATGAGTTGAGTTTTCCAAAGATCCCATTGACGTGATAGTTCCTAACCACAATTCCGTACCATCCCAAGGTAAATTAGGATGATTCCAACTAATCCAAGCTAGTTGAGTACCATCGGGACTCAGACGAGGACTTGAATAAAAATCCGCTCCAGAGACTAGGGTATTAACGTCACCTGTATTGATATCGATGGTGACTAGGGTGTTTTCGGGTTCTTCTTCTGGGTTGCTGTGGTCTTCACATACACTAATTAAACGGTTATGGTGGCGATCTAAAATAAAGTCAGCATAACGCCGTTGACTTTCGGGGGTTAAGGGTTCGGGGTCACGATTGGGTAATTGTTTATAGATGCGTTGGTCTTTAAAGTTAACAAAATAAATGGTTCCTTCAACAATTAAAAATGCTCCTCCTCCATATTCATGGACACGGGTACGCACATTAAACGGTTGGGGGGTAATTTGTGTGAGTTGGCCATCAGGACTACGTTTGACGAGAAGGTTACGTCCTCCTTCTGTGGGCCGCGATTCTAACCAATAAATATTTTCATTATCGAACCTTACTCCCCCCAGTCCGATACTTCCAGCTACAATAAGATCGGTCGTTATAGGGGACTTCCAAGAACCAAAAGGGACAACTGTTGGGGATTTCATGAGATTATCTAAAATATTGATAAGAGTGAATTAATGGGATTACTTGAGTAATTTGTCTTGTCAGGAACTTCCCTCATAAAAAGGGATATAACCACTTGGTAATTGGTCAAATGATACTAACAGTATTTCGTTTGGAACCTGAACTCCGCAATGGGTTAACCTTAATTTTGTGAAGATGCCATGATTTTACCCCAGTATTGAAGTTGATCGAGAAAATTTCTTATAGTTTTTATCTTTGGCAATGAATCATCAGTTTACGAATATTTAGATGATTTAATAAAATGAAAGAATGTAAAATAAGTTAGGATAAATGAATGAATCTAGAAATAAAACTTCAAAGTAACAAAGAAGTTAACTATACTAAACTTCATCGCTTTTTAGCAGAAAAAAACTGGTATGAAGCTGACCAAGAAACCTATCAAGTTATGTTGAAAGTCGCTGATCGAGTTGAGGAAGACTATTTAACAGAAGAAGATATTGATAATTGTTCTAGTTGGGATTTAAAGATAATTAATCAGCTTTGGTTACATTACAGTGAAGGAAACTATGGTTTTAGTATTCAAGCGCAAATCTATCGTTCATTAGGTGGAACTAGAAATTATAATGAGAAAGTATGGGAAAATTTTTGTGAGCAAGTGGGTTGGTGTCAAGGCGGAAGATGGTTATTTTATTCAGAAATATTCGACAATAAAAAGTTACAAAATTGTACAACTAAAGGACATCTTCCTGTGTGTTTTGGGGGGGGTTGGGGTGTGGGAGGAGTTTTGGGAATGGGAGGAGAGTGTCTTTTGTCACGCCAAGACTTATAATTTATAATTGCTTATAAATAACAATCACGGTTCTTTTGGAATGTTTAATTAGGCTTTGCTGAATAATTCCTGAAGAACAGTTTTTTAAATGATTTTGTTCGTTTAATCAACGCTAAAAGTATCAATCAGCAACAGCTAACAACAAAAATATAAACTTAAAATATTTACCTTTAATTGTCTGGTTGATAAGGCTAAATAAAAAACTTTTTTATTGAAAAACAACCTAAATTATTATGAATAATACTAACCGATTTAATCTAGTCGATGAACTACAAAAACCAGAATTTTATTCTCATTCGGTTCAACTTCCTATTCAAGTTATTCAAACTCATATTTCTTGGGTATTTTTAACGGGAGATTATGCTTATAAACTCAAAAAAACTGTCGATTTTGGATTTCTTGATTTTTCAACTCTTGAAAAAAGAAAATATTTTTTAAATCAAGAATTAGAAATGAATCGCCTTTTAGCACCCGATATTTATTTAGAGGTTTTACCCATTGCTTTGTCTGGGGATCACTTAGTTTTAAATGGTAGTGGTCAACCCATTGAATATGTTCTAAAAATGCGGCAGTTTCCTCAAGAGTCTATATTTATCAATCTTTTTAAACAAGGAAAATTAACAGCAAATAATCTCCGAGAATTGGCTAAAGTTGTAGCTGAATTTCATGGCAAAACTAGAACAGATGAATATGTTATAAGCTTTGGAAGTATAGATAAAATAAAAGAATCTATTGATGAAAACTATCAGATTACCAAACCTTATATTGGGATTGTACAAACCTTAAAAAAATATCAAGAAACACAACAGTTTACAGATTTATTTTTAATAGAAAAAAAAGGAATTTTTGAGAGTCGAAAGAATCAAGGAAAAATCAAAGAATGTCATGGAGACTTACATCTTAAAAATATTTGTTTATGGAAAAACAAAATTCAACTGTTTGATCGCATTGAATTCAATGAAGAATTTCGCTTTGTGGATGTTATGTATGATATTGCTTTCACCGTGATGGATTTAGACGTGAGAGGAAGAAAAGATCTCAGTAATATTTTTTTAAATAGTTATCTAGAACAAACCGGAGATTGGGAAGGGTTACAAGTCTTACCTTTATACCTCAGCCGTCAAGCTTATGTGAGGGCAAAAGTCACCTCAATGTTACTCGATGATCCTAATATTTCTTCTGAAGAAAAACAAGAAGCCAGCCAAACCGCTAGAGACTATTATCATCTCGCTTGGGAGTATACAAAACAATCTTCAGGTTGTATGATTTTAATGTCGGGGTTATCAGGGTCAGGAAAAACAACAGTTGCCCAATATTTAGCTCCAAAAATAAACGCTATCCATATTCGTTCTGATGCAGTTCGTAAACATTTAGCTCAAATTTCTTTAACAGAAACAGGAAGCGAAAATCTGTATACTCCACAGATGAATGAAAAAACCTACAATTATCTCTTGGATTTAGGTATAATGCTGTCTATTGAAGGCTTTCAGGTGATTTTAGACGCTAAATTTGATCGCCTCTATTGGCGAGAAAAAGCACTAACTATCGGGAAAAATCATCAACTGCCTGTGTACATTATCCATTGTCAGGCACCGCTAGAAATTTTAAGCGATCGCCTCAGTGAACGTCAGGGAGATATTTCTGATGCAACCCCTAATCTATTACAACAGCAACAAGAAACCGCAGACCCGTTGACAGACACCGAACAAACCTACGTTAAAACCCTAGACACTACCAAGGATTGGCAACAGGAACTCGATTTTTGGTTAGACTCAAAACAGGATCTATTGGGCAATCGTTCCTGAGAAAGGTTAACATAAATTAACAAGTGTTTATGTTCTGGGGATGTTTCCCAACATTTCCCAAGCTTATTATCTAGGTAAAACCTTGGTATACATTCAAAAAATAACAATTCCTTTACCCTCATCTAGGAGGCTTACAGCGTGAACAAAAATAATAAAAAATGGCGTAATGCTGGACTGTATGCACTATTGTTAATAGTCGTATTAGCCTTAGCGTCTGCCTTTTTTGATCAACAACCCCAAAGTCGGGAACCCCTAACTTATAGCGAATTTATTAACAAAGTCGAAAATAATCAAGTTACACGAGTTACTCTAAGTGCCGATCGCACCGAAGCAAGAGTCCCTAACCCTAATGGTGGTGCGCCCTTAGTGGTCAACCTTCCCAACGACCCTGACTTAATCAACATTTTGACGCAAAACAATGTTGATATCGCGGTTCAACCCCAAAGCGATGAAGGACTATGGTTTCGGGTAGCCAGTAGTCTGTTTCTCCCCATATTATTATTAGTGGGACTGTTCCTATTACTCCGTCGCGCCCAAAGTGGCCCCGGATCTCAAGCAATGAACTTTGGTAAGTCCAAAGCGCGGGTACAAATGGAACCCCAAACCCAAGTTACCTTTGGCGATGTAGCGGGTATTGAACAAGCAAAATTAGAATTAGCCGAAGTCGTAGACTTCCTGAAAAATGCCGATCGCTTCACAGCTATTGGGGCAAAAATTCCTAAAGGGGTTCTTCTCGTTGGACCTCCTGGAACTGGTAAAACCCTTTTAGCGCGGGCTGTGGCAGGAGAAGCGGGTGTTCCTTTCTTCTCTATCTCTGGATCGGAATTCGTTGAAATGTTCGTTGGTGTTGGGGCTTCTCGGGTACGAGATCTCTTTGAACAAGCCAAAGCTAACGCCCCCTGTATCGTCTTTATCGATGAAATTGATGCGGTTGGTCGTCAACGGGGTGCAGGTTTAGGCGGTGGTAACGATGAACGGGAACAAACCTTAAACCAATTACTCACCGAAATGGATGGGTTTGAAGGAAATACTGGTATTATAATCGTTGCTGCTACGAACCGTCCCGATGTTCTTGATGCTGCTTTATTACGTCCAGGACGTTTTGACCGTCAAGTAGTAGTTGATCGTCCTGACTATGCAGGTCGTCAAGAAATTCTTAAAGTCCACGCCCGTGGTAAGACCTTATCTCAGGATGTTGACTTAGATAAAATTGCCCGTCGTACTCCTGGGTTTACTGGGGCTGACCTATCCAACCTGTTAAACGAAGCCGCTATTTTAGCCGCCCGTCGCAACTTAACAGAAATTTCCATGGATGAAGTTAACGATGCTATTGATCGCGTCTTAGCAGGTCCTGAGAAGAAAAACCGTGTCATGAGTGAGAAACGTAAGACCCTAGTGGCTTACCATGAAGCGGGTCATGCTTTAGTTGGGGCGTTAATGCCTGACTATGATCCCGTGCAGAAAATTAGCATTATTCCCCGTGGTCGCGCTGGTGGGTTAACCTGGTTCACTCCTAGTGAAGATCGCATGGAGTCAGGGTTGTATTCTCGTTCCTATCTGCAAAACCAAATGGCCGTCGCTTTGGGTGGTCGTGTGGCAGAAGAGATCATTTTTGGGGAAGAAGAAGTTACTACGGGTGCTTCTAATGACTTACAACAGGTAGCGCGAGTTGCCCGTCAAATGGTGTCTCGCTTTGGTATGAGCGATCGCCTAGGTCCTGTGGCTTTGGGTCGTCAAAATGGTAACGTTTTCTTAGGTCGTGATATTGCTTCTGATCGAGACTTTTCTGATGAAACAGCTGCCGCGATCGATGAAGAAGTCCGTCAATTGGTAGATAGTGCTTACAAACGTGCCAAGGATGTTTTAGCCAATAACCGTCATATTCTTGACAAATTGGCTGATATGTTAGTGGAAAAAGAAACCGTTGATTCAGAAGAGTTACAAAATATCTTAACCAGTAATGAGGTGAAAATGGCAGCTTTAGCCTAATATCTCTTGGTTAAAAAGTTAGATTTTAACTCTTTATTTACCCCGCTTAATTCGTAAGTTAGCGGGGTATTTATTTCAGAAAAATTGTAGACTATTGATAAGATGACAAAAATAAAGTGGGATTATAGCGATTAGTAAACTGTTATAGAATTTGCAGATTGTCGCAATTTCATAGATGAATCTAGCCAATTTTTTAACTCTATAAAAAGAAATTCTGCTATTTTTGAATGACCAGCTTTATTGATGTGATCGTTATCTACTTCAACATAAATAGATTGATTTATAATTGATTGCAGATCGATGAAAGTAATATTATCGATAACCTTACCTAAATTTTCATTATTTAAAAAGCTAGAAACGTCAAGTCTATTTAATCTTGAACCAGATAAGGGAAAACATGGTAAAAGAACAAAAAGTTTGATTTTTCTCGAATTACAGAAAACAGCAATATCTTTGATAATCTCTGCTGATACTGATTCAGATTTTTTGGAAAACCCAAATATAGTTCCTAATGTTCTCCTCCCTCGTTTTGTCAAATGTTTGAATGGTTGAGCAAATATTCCTACATTAATTGAAAAAATATTTCCATTATTGAAGAATGGATTAATTAAAAGTTTGTCTTCAAAAAAACCAAAAGGTGAACAGAGATTACTATAGATATGAGGACGAAGTTGAAATATCAGACAATCAATGTTTTTATTACTAAGTTTTAAAATTTTAGATTGAATTTCTGCTTTCAGTTCCTCAGTAGAAAAGAACGCACTAAGGGGTTTAAACTCACCATAACTCTCTAAGTGAATTTTATTGTTAATTTGAAGGTCTTGTTTTAATCTTTTTCTAACAATTTGATGATAAATAGCACTTCTTGGAACATTAAGCCAACCTGAATTGAGACAACCACCTAAAATGCCAATCTTAATTGTGTTTTCCATAATTGATTTGTTAATTAAATTCTTTAATGAAGATACAAAAGCTTTAGTTTCTAATCACTAATATCTTTGCCAATAGATTCAGTAGAAATTAGAAAATTAACGGCAGCTTTATATTCATGGGGAGGAATAAAACGACCAGTTTCGGTTAGGGCAAAACTCCTATCACTGTTCTCTCTTCTCGATTGTTCAAATTTTTCAATAACTTCTTGAGCGAGTCGTTGTTTTTGTTTTAGATCAAGATTTCTTTTGACTAGGTTAATCAATTTGGGAGATACAGATTTTAATAAAACATCTGTTTGATTTTCACCAATGGATACCATTCCGAATGGAGATTCAGAGTTAGCTAAAAGCATGGCCTTAAATTCAAGTAAAGGTCTTTCAGTAGTATAGTTTATTGGTGGAGCGACAAACATAAAACTGTATTTTTCTACTTTCTTCTTAAAAGGAAGGATTAAATCCCAATAACCTTGGTGATTATATTCACTAAAAGGAAATAGGTTGGCATCTAATGAATAATCGAAAAAACCTAAACCAATTTTTGGCTGATTCTCTAAATCTAAACAACTGATAGCATTTAAGATTTTATCCAAGTTATCCCAGCCTTTTATGGTTTCGATAATTATATGAAGATCAAATTGTTTGCTGAATTTTTCTTTGAACTCTTTGGCTGTAAACAAAATCTCCTCGGTTGTTTCTACTTTAGTTAAATTGATTTTAGGATATAGATTTTGATTCTTCACTAATAAGGATATGACCTTGAAATCATCATGAAAATATTGACTTTGAAAGCTATTAACTCGAATCCATATTTGATCTTTAACTTTACTCCAAAAGGGCTTGATTGAAATTTCTTTTAATCCTTCCCTTGCTTGTTGCTTTAAATCAAATGTTCTTTGTTCAGAAAAAGGATCTCCTACACTATCTTCTAAATCAAGGATAATTTCAACATTATCATTTAAAAGACGTTTGTAAATTCTAGGGAAGATTCGCCATTTACTTAAAGAATGATAATGGTATATGGTAAAGGAGTTATTCATTAGATTAATTAGTTGATTTAATATTAGAAGATTCCCGAAGAAAGTCCCCGAAAAATAAACTTTTGCACAAACTTGAAGCTTGCTGTTGGTGAGTTAAAAAAAGGGTTGTGATTTCACAAAATTAAATTACCTAGGATTGTAGCATAGATTATTCCCACTGGCTCAAAAAATCTTAACAAATTGGGACAAAAATTTAGGTCTATAGGGCAAATCAGTAATTTTATCGAGTTCTTAAGTCATTCGTGCTTCAATGGCTGTTGACCCCTACTCGAATAAAGAATAAAACCCAGATATACAAAAATGGCGATCACTCAAGATGTACCCGTAGCGATCGCACTAATTTCACTTCAATTGTTTAACCAGCCAAATATTTCTCCTAGTGTAAGCTGAACTTTTTTAAGTAAGTAGGCATAATTAAACGTAAAACATAAAAGTTCGTAGTTGGGGCTTTAGCCTTTACGAAACAAGGTTACTACAAACTTGAAAATATTTTTACCCACCTATTTAGCTAACTTTAGTAGGGATAATATGGCAATCAGTAATGGTTTATGAGAAATTATTTTTTCTCAAATTAGTATTTTTAAACTAAGTCAGTACTTATTTTATTTACTGAGTATGTAACGCCATGGTAATTAATCCTTGCTGTCCTAATAAAATCTCCCGTAATAGACTACAAATTCCCACCCAAATAATTGGGCTAATATCCACACCACCCAAAGGAGGAACCAGGTTACGAACAGGAATTAATAAAGGTTCTGTTGGCCAAGAAATTAAGGTCCAAGGAAATTGATTTAATTCTATTTGGGGGTACCAAGTTAAAACAATTCTTAGAATAAAGAAAAAGGTCATTAATCCCAAAAATAGTCCTAATCCCCAACTCATTATCTCAGCAAGCGTCATAGATATGATTAATAATTTTAGTTGACCAAATGCAAGCTATAATCCTCCTGACTTAATCAGAATTAAATATTGCTCTGTTAGCATTATATCGTTTTTTCTTTAACCTTATTTTACAGACGCAACAGAAAAATCTAAAGAAATCATTCAGGGAAAATAGCCCTCAATTACTTTTTGACAACGATAGGGTTAATGTTTCCCTTGACTCAAAGACTTCAATGGAAATAACAATTTTCCAATAATTCTTATACAATGATGAGTAACAATTGTCAACCTAAATCAGTGGTTTCAACGAGGCTCACCATAATTGATTAATACGCTTATACTCTTATTCAATGATTTTGTTTAACCAAATTTCCATGTTTAGTAAACCCGCTTTTGTCTTAACGCTTTGTGTTTCCCTAATTATTCCGTCTCCTACTATTGCCCAACCTGAACCCACTGAAGATAAAATAACCTTAAAAGTTGGTGTGGCGGGATCCCCTCCTTTTGTTAATCAGACTAATGATATTTTTAAAGGGATTAGTGTAGAAATTTGGCAAGAACTCGCGGAGGCTGAACAACTAGATTATGAGTTGATTCGACAGCCAGGGGTTAAAGCTGGTATTGATAGGGTAGCCAACGGAGAACTTGATGTATTAATTGGGCCTGTGAGTATTACCGCAGACCGTTTCGAGCGGGTCACTTTTACCCAACCTTATTTCACTGCAAATATTGGATTACTGATTTCTGGAGAAAATCCTACCGTTTGGAGTCGCATTAGACCTTTATTTCGACTAGCGGTTATTTCTTCGGTGGGGGGTTTATTTCTAGTATTATTTATTGTCGGAAACTTAATCTGGTTTGCAGAACATCGACGCAACGATCAACAGTTTCCTAAAGAATATGTTCGAGGGGTAGGTAGTGGAATGTGGTTTGCTTTGGTCACTTTAACAACGGTCGGTTATGGGGATAAAGCCCCTGTTACTAAAACAGGTAAGGCAATTACCAGTCTCTGGATGTTAATTACTATGGTGGCTGCATCTTCTTTGACGGCGGGTATTGCTACTGTATTAACCCTTTTATTATCTAAAGAAACGGTTGAACCCTTTGCTAAAGTAGAAGATATTAAAAATAAACAGATTGCTATTATTACTGGAACGACAGGGGAACAATGGGCGAAAAGTTATCAAGCTCGCTTATTACAATCTTCTGGGTTAGAAGAGGCTATTTATCGGTTAAAATCGGGTCAGGCAAAGGGGGTTTTGTTTGATGTTCCCGCCTTAAAATACTATTTATACCAACATCCTGAAGTTCCTTTTCAACTAGCGAATATATCAGTTGCAGTTGAAGATTATGGATTTGTTTTACCCTTAGAAAGTGAGTTAGTGAATGACATCAATGTTAGTCTAATTGAATTAAAAGAATCAGGAAGATTAAAAGAAATTATTGAGCGTGAAATACAAGGCAAGAAACAAACGGACAATCAAGTCACTCAGTTAAAGATTGGATTTTAACAATTATTATTACTTACTTATGTCTTGGCGGACGTAACGCAGGAGAAGGACGAATCGGCCCTAAAATTTGATTGAGTTGGCGCAATTGTTCAGGGGTTCCCATGCAAATTAATAAGTCTCCAGACAATAGGGGAGTATCTCCCGTTGGACCTCCTAATAGGGTTCCATCAGACCGACGAATGGCTAAAACTAACGCCCCTGATTGTAACCTTAATCTCGCTTCGCTTAGGGTTTTTCCTACACAGGGACAAAATTGCGGATCGAGCAGAAATTCTTCCATATAAAAGGTGCGATCAGTTCCGGTTAAAATTCCATCCACAAAGTCCATTACTTGAGGTCGTAAGGCCGCGGCGGCTAACCGTTTTCCCCCTGTAATATAGGGAGAGACTACTGCATCAGCCCCAGCCCTTTGTAATTTGAGAACCGCCTCTTCGGTACTAGCGCGGGCGATCGCCCGAATCTTGGGGTTAAGGGTTTTCGCCGATAACACGGTGTAAAGATTTTCCGCGTCAGAGGTTAAGGCTGATACAATACAGGCGGCTTTATCGATTTTGGCACTAATGAGACATTCATCGAGGGTTGCATCCCCTTGAATCACAATGTAGCCTAGTTGCTTGGCTTCTTCTAGTTGTTCGGTACGCGAATCAATAATGACAAAGGGAACGTCTTCGGCGGTAAATTCTAGGGCTACCTGACGGGCGGTACGTCCATAACCACAGACTATACAATGATGTTCTAATGTATCAATCAAGCGTTTCTCCTGTCGTTGTTTAATTCCTTCTTGAAAATACCCTTGAATTAGGGCTTCAGTTAGACGATTAACAATATAACCAATGGTAATCAATCCCATCAAGATTAAGACAATGGTGAATAATCTCGACCGATCATCAAGGGGCCGAATTTCCCCAAAGCCAACCGTGGAAAGGGTGATCATGGTCATGTAGGCTGCATCAATGACTGACCATTTCTCGATCAAAGAATACCATAAGGTGCCCAGTCCAAATACGCCTCCTAAAGCCAACGCTCCAAATAATAATTCCTGTCGTAAGCGTCGATATTTATCTTGAAAGGAGTATAATGTCATCTCCACCTACCTAAATATTTAATCATTTTGGTTTCTTTAAGTTCCGATTGAAATTGAATTTTCTAACTACAATCTTAAACAACTAAGATTACTTTTCAAGGTTCTCTCTTAACTACTTATTCCAATAGAGATTATCGTCTAATTTCTCGACAATTATTTAATTAAATTGTTAAAATTTACCAATAAATACCGCAAAAATTTATCCTCTCTCATTGGTCAACGTCGCAGGTAATACATTAAGATAGATTTAGTTGTAATAAAGGTTACGAAATAATTATTTCTTTAGGTAATTATTTTTTTGATATTCCTCAAATCTTAATCTGTAATCTTTTCTGGATTAATCTTACCACTTTATTTTGTGTTATTCCTTGATAATTTACTCTATTCAGAATTAAATATGAAGATGACTCGGAGATAGTTTCCGAGCCATCCTAGAAATAAAGGTTAAGGTAGTCTAAACTAAAATTGAGAATGAATAAAGATCAATTCAAAATCGTTTTCTATGATTCAGTTTTAATGATTACTTGTTCTAACTCCCCAATCTAGTCAACTATGATTGCAATAAGGGTGTTTCTTCCGCTACGATTTGCTGGGGTTCGGTAGATTTGAGAAAGACATACAAGTTGGGGATCATTTGTCCTTTTCGTTCAAAGCGAATCATTCTTGCTTCTTCAACCCCATAAACTCGATTTAGTTCAGCTAATGCTTGATATAATGGCTGTCCAGAAGAATCTCCTGTTACTGCTTGATCAGGGTGATAGAAGTAGCCATAATTAGGTTCTACAATAGCAACATTGGTTTTTGGATGGAGTTTAATAAAGTAGTCTTGATCTTCAACACTTGAGTTGGCTAATCCTTTAAGATTTAAACCGATCGCCGTTAAGCTAGTTAAAGCGATCGCAATGGCTATCATAGGGGCGATTAATCTTTTCAACATAATTTCACTCTTTGATTTGCTTTAATTAGGTATTGCTGTTATGGTTTGCCAACATTCTTAAGTAAAGCTTAACGCATATTAAGTTTTATTGCATTGTTATCAAGCATACATTAAAGTGTGGTAAAGACTATTCCATAGTAGATCAGGTTTAAAGACAGTGATGTCCAGTAAAAGCAAGGAATATGATGACTTTTGAGTCCTTTAGTTTAAAAAACTCTGCCTCAAATAGTCTGTGGCAAAATACTTGGCGACGGTTTCGCCGTGATCGCCTAGGATTATTAGGGTTAAGTCTGCTAAGTTTGATTATTCTCAGTGTGGTGATAGGTCCGTTTTTATATACAGTGCCTATTGATGCTATTGATTTTGGTCAAGCGTCTGCTCCTCCAAGTTGGCAACATCCTTTTGGAACAAATGATCTCGGACAAGATCAATTAGCTAGAGTTTTGTTTGGGGGACGTATTTCCTTAACAGTCGGAATTACCTCTATGGTGGTGGCAATTTTTTTAGGAACGACCATCGGAGCGATCGCGGGGTTTTATGGAGGTTTAATAGATAGTTTATTGATGCGCTTGACGGATTTATTTTTATCTTTACCCCAATTACCTTTATTGTTACTGGTGGTTTATTTATTTAGAGATACCATTAAAGCGATCGCAGGACCTGAGTTAGGCATCTTTATCTTAGTGGTTGTTGTCATCGGCGGACTTAATTGGATGTCTGTAGCGCGACTGGTGAGAGCAAATGTTCTCAAATTAAGGGAACTCGAATTTATGAATGCAGCTAAGGCTTTGGGGGCTAGTCCCTTACGACTGATCTCAGTGCATATTTTGCCCAATGTCCTTGGTATTGTGATTGTGGCTGCTACTCTAGCCGTGGGTAATGGCATTATTACCGAGTCTACCTTAAGTTTTCTAGGACTAGGATTTCCTCCCGATGTGCCAACCTGGGGACAAATGCTATTTCAAGCGAAAGATTATCTTACCTGGTCTCCTCATATGGCTTTATTTCCAGGGTTAGCTATTTTTTTGACAGTTTTGAGCATTAACTATGTTGGAGATGGTTTGCGTGATGCTCTCGACCCCAAAACCCGTCGTTAAGTTTTCATTAACGATCAGCGACTTATAGTAAAGAATGTTATTCTAGGGATTAGTTGTGGGTGCGTAGCTCAGTGGATAGAGCACCAGGTTCCGGTCCTGGGTGTCGGGGGTTCAAATCCCTCCGTACTCGTTCGTATTAAACCCTGATGATATAAAGGTTTGAGAATGCCTTACTCCCTCTTAGGGGCGTTCCTTACTCAGTCCTTACTCAATTTTACCTGATTGGGTGGGGGTAGCTGAGTAACCTAACCTTAGTTTCGTGATGCTATTATATACATTCCCTAAAATAGGACTAAAAATAGTTAGTAATCTTTTTTACTTGTTAAAGGAGTAATAAATTTACTTCTTTTTATTCTTGTTTTTTTACTTCCCAAAGTAGTATACTAAATTGCTTGTTTTCTGTGAGAGTGTGTCTATACCAAAAGAGTAATAAATTTACTTGTTAAAAGAGTAATGTTTTTTACTCCCCAAAATAGCAGTGTTTTTGGAGAATATATACTATAAAGCGGTGTATCCTTCTAGTTGTTTTACTAATTGACCAGATCGCATAATAAGATTTGCTGAATATTTTTCTTATTTCACGGTGATCAAATAAGACGGAAATTTTTTGTGAATTGCCACAGCACCTTTTGCAGCATTAATCCCAGAAATTACTAAATCTCCAGGTCTAATAAGAATCATATTTGTTTTGGTTTTTCCATCTTCTCGAAGATAAATTTTTCCATTACTAAATTGTATTTTTTCAACAATAGGAGTTTTGCCGCTAATTAAATCTTCAATTTGTGGAGTTTCTTTTCTTCGGTTAAAATTTCTTCTAATGGTACTAAATCCCAATTCTTACTCATATTAGTAATCTCCTCATACGAAAAGATTTATCAGTAACAGAAATAATCACACCTGTTTCTAATTAAGACTCAAAGCGATTTAAAACTTCTGCTAAAAATTGATTCATTACTTCATAAGTTTCATTTCCTAATCTAAAAAGGACTACACTAGGCAAAAATTCTTGACCGATCGCTAATAATTGAGCAAAGTCTAAATCTACAGTTAAGATGATTCTTTGTTCATTACGCGCTTTAATTAAAATTTCATCATCTGGTAATTTTTCTAATCCTTGTTCTACTAAATGAATAGCATCATAACCATTAGATTTTAACCAACTAACAATACGTGGAGATATTCCCATATCTGCTAAAAACTTCATTTTACTTTCTCTTTAAAAATTGGAAAAACTTGTTCTCTTGCCAACAAAGCTGCATACATCAAAGATTGTCGAATATCCTCTGGTTCAAGATAGGGATAATCTTCAATAATTTCTTTAGTAGTTTTACCATTTGCGACTAAATTAACAATTAAAGAAACAGGAGTACGCATCCCACGAATGCAAGCTTGTCCTACCATAATGCGAGGATTAAAGGTAATGCGGTCTAAATCTGAAAGATGATAATTGCTCATTGTTCGTTAATAATTAAATTAATTTCATTCATTATTGTAGCTATTTTCCGATCCTTTTCTAAAATATCGGCTAATAACTGTTCTGGTGGTAAATGTTCAAAATCTTGTCCTGAATTGGGATTTTTGCGATCAAGATTATAAATTGCCCAAAAGATAACCGACAGCGAGTACATTGCCCAAACTCCCAAGGATTACAGCCGACGACATTAATTTGTCATAATGTCATTTAATAAATATGTCACTGTACATATTCAAATTCTTATGAGACCAAGGTTTGAGAATTCCTTACACCCTCTTAGAGGCCTTCTTTACTCAGTCTTGACTCAATCTGACCTCATAACGGATATTTACTCCCCACTGTGCAATTCTCTGAAAAAGTTTTTTCGTAAATCTTCATATTTTATCCAATTAAGGGGAAGATTCGGTATGCTCAAACTAGAGACTTTCCCGAGTTATTATGAAGAATTTACAGTCTCAGAGCCGTCAATGGTTAGCTGATATTCGCGCTCCTCAGGGACAACGTTGGTTAAATCTGCCCAATAAACAAAAATATCGAATTTTAATCTTAGTATTAAGCGATCTCATAGCAGTAGGGGGTGCTTGGTTAATTGCCCGCTATTGGAATCAATTTTATTCTCCCATCCCGTCTGAGCTAGTCTGGTGGACATGGTTAGGAATGCCGAGTCTATTTTGGGTATTTGCGACCATTACTTTCATCTTTTTTGCCTATGGGGGATTGTATAGTCCCTCTCAAAGAAGTCAAAATTATGTCCGTTCCGCCAAAATTATTAGCTTAGTTTATCTATTGTCCTTGGTGATTAGTTATTTTTATGATCCTAAAATTGACCCGCCGCGATCGCTGTTTTTTACCGCTTGGGTTAGCAGTATTATTCTTGTTATGGGGTTTAGGCTATTAATTACTTTAGTTTTCGGACAATACTCTGCAAAAGCCAAAAAAGTCTCTGTTTTTATCGTTGCTAGTGCTTCTCGCTTGAATAAATTGTCTCAAGTTCTCCAAAAACGTTCCTATTACCAGATTGTGGGAGCAGCCCTAGCATCAACAGCGAATAGTCCGGCTACCCTTCAAGCAATTTTGCGCTCACAGGCGGTGGAGGTACTGGCCGAAGATTTACCTCAGACAGCCCTAGCATCGACCTTATACTGGAATTTACGTCGCGCTGGCATTGCTTTACGCTTACTTCCATCAAGTCGAGAAATTCTCTACCGTCGAGGGGTTCCTGAAATTTTTGCGGGCCTACCTACTTTAAGAATGGAAACATCTTTACTGGTGGGGTGGGACTATCGTTTAAAGCGTTGGATGGATTTTTGGGGAGCGTTAATCGGGATAATTGTTCTTTCTCCTTTGTTTTTAACGGTAGCTATTCTTATTCAAGTCTCATCTCCAGGTTCTGTGTTCTTTTGTCAAGAACGAATTGGCTTACATGGCAAGGTTTTTCAGATGTGGAAATTTCGCACGATGGTTCCCAATGCAGCCAAATTACAGGCACAATTGGAATCCCAAAATGAATCAGAAGATGGGATCTTATTTAAAATGAAGAACGATCCTCGGATTATTCGCTTTGGTCATTTCATGCGACAAACCAGTATTGATGAATTACCTCAATTGTTTAATGTTGTCTTGGGACAAATGAGTTTAGTCGGTCCACGTCCTTTACCGTTGCGAGATGTGGAACGATTTGAGGAATGGCACCATATTCGCCATCAAGTATTACCAGGGATTACTGGATTGTGGCAAATTTCAGGACGCTCTGATATTGAAGATTTTAGCGATGCTGCCCGTTTAGATCTTTACTATATTGATAATTGGTCACTAAATTTAGATTTAGACATTTTAGTAGAAACCGTTAGAATTGTTCTATTTGGGAAAGGAGCATATTAAGGTAAAGCTAACCCAAAGACTTTTATCCATCAAATTGAGACTAAACGATGAATATACTTAACAATCAAATTGGTTTTCTGAGCAAAGTGTTAGGGCTTTCAGCCGTTGTTTCCATAATCATTAAGTATGGAGGTCAAGCGGTAGAAATCACCCCGACTACTTTTAATGCTATTGTGGGAATTAGTATTCCTCCCCTATTGATGATTTTTGCTTTAGTCTGGAGATTAGGAAATCAATCATCAATTGATCTTTAAATTGATAACGATTCAATAAGATGAATTTTTCTCAATGGCTTGGCTTTATTATTTTATCTATCTCTCTCTATATTTTGTGGCAAATTCGCCAACTGTTATTGTTGTTTTTTACAGCAGTTGTGATTGCTAATGGATTAAATCATTTAGTTAAGTGGTTTCAAAATAAGGGGATTAGACGGATCTATGGGATCTTAATTTCTGTGGGATTATTACTGACTACTTTAGTCAGTTTTTTTTGGCTCATTGTTCCTCCTTTTACTCAGCAATTTCCAGAATTAATTCAGCTAGTTCCCCAAGGAATTGAACAGTTAATTATCAGCCTTCAAGAGTTTGTTTCTAAACTTGATCCAGAATTAATTCAAGATCTTCCTAATACACAAGAAATTACCCAACAACTACAACCATTAGTTAATCAAATTGCCGGTCAAGGTTTATCAGTCTTTTATAATACCCTTGCTATTCCCCTAAGTTTACTTTTATTGTTAGCATTAACTTTAATGTTGTTAGCTAATCCCAGACCTTATCGGCAAGGATTTATTCGCTTATTCCCCTCATTTTATCGACAAAAAGTTGACAATATTTTATATCAATGTGATGAGGAATTACAGGGATGGTTACTTAGTGTCTTGTTTGATATGATAATGATTGCTTTATTAAGTTTTCTGGGATTATTAATTTTAAGAATTCCCTTAGCACTTGCTCAAGCGATGTTAGCAGGACTTCTGACTTTTATTCCTAATATTGGCTACCTCTTAAGTGTTATTCCTCCGATAGCGATCGCCCTTTTAGAAAGTCCCTGGAAATCAATAATTGTCATTATTTTTTATATTTCAATATACCAAATACAAATTCATTTTTTAAATCCCTTGATTATACACAAAAAAGTTTCTTTGCTACCAGCAATTATTCTCCTATCACAACTATTCTTTTGGATTATTTTTGGAGTGTTAGGATTTTTTCTAGCTTTACCATTAGCAGTAGTTGGTAAAGTTTGGTTTAAGGAAATCTTGATTGCAGACATACTAGATTCTTGGTATCCTAAATAATAATTCATGATTCTAATTCTTGGTTAAAAAAATATGATTTAGATGTCATAAAACAGTACAATAAGTATAAGACAATCTCATCTCTAGACTGGGTTTAGATTATTATGGAATCAGGTCAAATACGCCTCAATAAAGCTACAGGAGAATGGGTAATTTATGCCCCCAGTCGGCGCAAACGTCCCCAAGATTTTCAACAAGCGAGTCAAGATAAACCAGAGCTTATTAACCATCATAAATCATGCCCTTTTTGTGATGGTAATGAAATGGAGAAAGAACCCATTCTCTTAGAAATTATTAATCCTGATCATTCCCATTGGCAAACCAGAGTAGTTGCTAATAAATTTCCGGCATTAACCACATTAGAAAGCCCTGAAAGAACCCTCAATGGGATTTATATGATTATGCCTGGTTATGGTTGTCATGAAGTAGTAATTGAAAGCCCAGAACATCAACAAACTTTAGCAACTATGCCAGTAACCGAGGTAGAAATTGTCATTGAAACTTATCATCAACGTTATCTAAAATTGATGGAAGATCCCCAAACCATGATGGTAATTATTTTTCGCAATCATGGCAAAGGAGCAGGAGCTTCTTTACGTCATCCTCATTCTCAGATCATTGCCACTGGAATTGTTCCTAGTCATCGCCGTTGGCAAGAAACAGAAGCTCAAAGATATTTTGATCACTGGGGAAGATGTGTTTATTGTGATATTTTAGCTTTTGAAAAACAAGAAAAAAAACGTATTATTGAAGAGAATGATTTATTTGTAGCATTTATTCCTTTTGCAGCAGAAGTTCCCTGTGAAATTATGATTATTCCTAAACAACATCAAGCAGACTTTGGGAGTATTAGTGAGGCAGAAAAAACAGCGTTTACTCAAATTTTACACGATGTTTTAGGGCGTTTATATCATAAACTAAATAATCCTGATTATAATTATGTTATCAATACCGCTGCCCGTTATAAAGCCGATGAACCTCAGCTACATTGGTATTGTCAGATTCAACCCCGCTTAACCACTCCCGCAGGCTTTGAAATGGGTTCAGGTATTAGAATTAATCCCTCAATTCCTGAAGTAGATGCAGCTTTTTTAAGGGATAAGTAAGTAAGTAAAATTAATTGCCCGTTTATGGGAAATCATTATTGAACTTCTCTGAGAGAGCTAAAGCCCTCACTACCAACTTTAAAAAGGTAAACAAATCAACTATGTAGTTACAGATAAGTTTTTATAAATAAAATCAAAGTGGTATAATAAAAGAATTTGCATCAGACACAACTAAAATTTACAAAAAAAGGTTAAGATTTATGATTGATTTTTTTGCTCTTGGTGAATTTTCCCGTAACAACTGTATTGCTATTTGTTCAGCTTTAGTTCCTGCTAATTTAATTGCTAGTTTATTAACCTTGATTTTTGTTTTTTTTGAGCGTCCCCGAAATCACCTTCGAGTCTCTGCCCTTATTGCTATTAGTTTCGCCATTATTCTTGCTCTTCATGTTGCCAGTTGGTGGGTTATTGGAGTTGTGCAACCCCCTACTTTTATTTTATTAGCATTGTCAGCAGTTTGTTTAGGATTAAATGGATGGGGAATGGCACAAAAAGGACATTGGAAAAACTTTGTTTTTAAACGAATAGGATTACTCAAATATAACTTTGAATAAACAGTAAAAACTATTTTAAGGGGGAATTTCCCCTAAATTTAATTTTAGTTATAATGTTAATAATAAAAACCTCAAAAATTATACTTTTAAACTATGCCAACTTGGTCAAAAGCCATTGCCCAACCAGCCCAAGAATTTCCCTTAAAACCTTTACCGATTTTATCAGGACAAATTCCTGATGGACTAAGAGGAACTCTCTATCGCAATGGACCAGCAAGACTAGAACGAGGAGGAAAAAGAGTCGGACACTGGTTTGATGGAGATGGTGCTATTTTAGCAGTCCATTTCACTGATGAGGGCGCAACAGCCACCTATCGTTACGTTCAAACCGAAGGCTATCAACAAGAAACCCAAGCTAACAGTTTTTTATACCCTAATTATGGCATGACTGTTCCAGGGGGATTTTGGAAGACTTGGGGAAAAGAGGCCAAAAATTCAGCCAATACCTCAGTTTTAGCTGTACAAAATAAGTTATTAGCCCTTTGGGAAGGGGGTTTTCCCCATAGTTTAGATTTAGAAACATTAGAAACCTTTGAACTAGATCATTTATCTCAATTAAAGCCAGGAGAACCCTTTTCTGCCCATCCCAAGATTGATTCAAGAACAGGAAATATTTATAATTTTGGTGTATCTATTGGAGCAAAAATAACCCTTAATCTCTATCAAAGTGATGTGACAGGAAAAGTTATTAAAAAATCATCTCATTCCTTAAAAAGAGTGCCAATGATCCATGATTTTGTGATGGCTGGACAGTATTTAGTCTTTTTCGTTTCTCCTGTTAGTCTTAATTTATTGCCAGCCGCTTTAGGATTTAAAAGTTTTAGCGATGCTATGGAATGGAAACCCGAATTAGGAACCGAAGTTTTAATCTTTGATCGTGATACTTTGTCTTTAGTTAGTCGGAGTGAAACTGATCCTTGGTTTCAATGGCACTATGGGAATGGATGGGTTAATAATGAGGGAAATATTATTGTTGAAATTGTTCGCTATCCTGACTTTACAACCAATCAAAATTTAAAAGAAGTTGGGACAGGAAAACTCCACACCCCTGCGAAAGGAACTCTTTGGAATATACATCTTGATCCGCAAACAGGAAAAGTTTTAAACGCAGAACAATTATTAGATCGTGGCTGTGAATTTCCCATTGTTCCCTCCCATCAAGTCGGAGAAAATTGGCGTTATACCTATCTTTCAATTTATCGAGATCATGCAGATATTAGTCAAGAACTGTTAGGGGCGATCGCCCGTTTTGATCGTCAACAAGAAACCCTAACCATCGCAGATATGGGAGAGACAGGTTATCCATCGGAACCGATTTTTGTGCCTTATTCCCCCAATTCAGAACAAGGATGGGTGTTAACTGTGGTTTATGATGGAAGTGATCATCATAGCGAGGTGAGGATCTATGATAGTGAAAGCTTAAATCATGATCCCCTATGTCGTTTAATGTTACCGAGTGTTATTCCCCCTGGGTTTCATGGGACTTGGACATCCAGATAATTAATAATCTCTAGTATAGATAAATCCCTCCATTTTTTTGTAAATTAATGGCTCGATGTCCTAAAAAAGTCGGGTCATTTTGACTAATTTCCCCTTTTTTAATTGTAACCATAATTTGATTATCCTCTTCTACTTTCACCTTAAATCTAAGGGTTAAAGGATCATTAGGATCAACAGAAATGGTTGGATAAACAACAATATAAGCAGAGTCACCAAAGTTTTTTAAAGTGCCTGTCTCTCCTGCTTTCAGGGATTGAGGATTAATGGATTCTAGATCGGTTAAATCATATTCTAGGGGAATGTTTGTGTTATTAATTAATTGAACTTGTACCGAACGTTTAACATCAAATCTATCTACAGGCTGCCAATAGCCAGGTTGATAGGTTTCAGCCGGTGGATTTTGTCCCATGATCTGACTAGGAAAACCAATGGTAAGTATGGCTAATAAAGCAGCAATTTTCTGAGAATTTATTTTCATTTTCAGAGCAAGTTCTCACAGAAAACAAACAACGGAAAATATTTTAACATACATTGAGCAAAAAATATTTTATTTTTTTAAATCTTATTGTCAAAATAACAGTTAAGTTCAAGGGTAAAATAAGAAAAGAGGGATAGAAGCTTCCTCAACAAAAATACCTAATAACTGACTAAATAACTTTCTAATTAGAAGTAAGTTAAAGAATTTATCATTTTAATATTAACCAGAATCTAAAGGATTTCAAAAACAATGGATAGACTGTTAGCTGATGCTAGTAAAAGACTCGAAGAAGCGTTAAAATATGTTGAGATTTCTGAGGATGCCAGCGAGCGTTTAAAATACCCGAAAACTAGCTTAAGCGTCTCAATTCCCGTGCGTATGGATGATGGTTCCCTGCGAATTTTTCAAGGCTATCGAGTGCGCTATGATGACACTAGAGGACCTGGTAAAGGAGGTGTGCGTTATCACCCTAATGTTACCATGGATGAGGTACAATCTTTAGCATTTTGGATGACTTTTAAATGTGCCTTATTAAATCTTCCCTTTGGAGGAGCAAAAGGCGGAATTACCCTTAACCCTAAAGAACTTTCAAAACAAGAATTAGAACGATTAAGTCGGGGTTATATTGAAGGAATTGCTGACTTTATTGGTCCTGATATGGATATCCTTGCGCCGGATGTTTATACTAATGAAATAATTATGGGTTGGATGATGGATCAATATAGCATTATTCAACGTAAAATTAGTCCTGGGGTAGTCACAGGAAAACCTCAAACCATGGGAGGAAGTCAGGGAAGAAATAAAGCCACGGGAACGGGAGCTTTTTATGTTATTCAAGCTATGTTAGCTAAATTTGATCGAGTTCCTGAAGACACGACTATTGCAGTTCAAGGGTTTGGTAATGCGGGTAGTGTGGTCGCCCAATTATTAGCAAAAGCTGGTTATAAAGTGGTGGCAGTCAGTGATTCTCAAGGGGGAATTTACGCGAAAATGGGACTCGATATTCCTAGTATTAGTCAATATAAAAAAGAAAATCGAGGTATTAAAGCCGTTTATTGTGAAGATAGTGTGTGTAATATTGTTGAACATCAAATTTTGACTAATGAAGATTTATTAAAACTAGACGTTGATGTCTTAATTCCGGCGGCTTTAGAAAACCAAATTACGGAAAAAAATGCTGATGATGTGAAAGCAAGATATATTTTTGAAGTAGCGAATGGTCCAATTAATTCAGCCGCAGATATTATCCTTAATCAAAAAGGAATTGAGATTTTTCCTGATATTTTAGTCAACGCGGGAGGGGTAACAGTAAGTTATTTTGAATGGGTACAAAATCGGAGTGGTTTGTATTGGACTAATACAGAAGTTAATGAAAGATTGAAAGAAAAAATGGTGGTTGAAGCTGAAAAAGTTTGGTCAATTGCTCAACAACATAGTGTTTCTATGCGAACGGCAGCCTATATACACGCCTTAAACCGTCTAGGAGAAGCGTTAGATGCTAAAGGCACAAGAGATTATTATGTTAATGGTTTAAGTCATTAAACATTATTGAGAGTTAGGAGTAAAAGTCTTGACTTTTTGTTGTAACTTAATTAAGGTTTGATAAACAGATTCATGGGTGTATTCATCATCGGGATGGGCTGGTTGTCCAGGTTGTTGAAAATAGGGTCTTTCTCCATAAATTTGTCCCCATTTAAAATCAACTTGTTTGACTAATTCATACAAAAGGTGTTGGTTATTGATGATAGCGTCTAGAATCTCATCCAAAGCGAGAATAGGGGCGTTTAAATGTTTACTAATATTAGCTTCATCTCCTTTAACCCAGGTTTGCAAAACTGCCTGTAAAGCCCCCGAAGAATCTACCAAATTTTGAGCAATAAAAACGTTAATTTCCGTAGTTGCTTGCACTAATTTAGGAACAGGAGATTCCCCTTTTAAAAAATCTCCTCCCTCTCGAGCAATTAATTCTGCTAATGAAAATTCTCGTCCCGCTAAAATTTCTTGTCGAATGTCTTGGTTTCTCTCGTTTTCTTGGTCGGGTGTCATAGGTTAAGATAATTAGAAAAAGTAAGCCGTGGGATGGATCAGTGGTTAAATTTTAATCCCTAATGACACGGTGATAAAGGGGAAAACTGTCAGGAATTGTTTATACAAGCGATCGCATCACCTTCAATTCTCGTTAAATTATGATAGATAGCATTGAGTGAATGAGGACAAACATGGAGATAGGCGTTCCTAAAGAAATTAAAGACCAAGAATTTCGCGTTGGGTTGAGTCCCAGTAGTGTTAGGGTATTGCGCGATCGCGGACATCTTGTCTTCGTAGAAACCAATGCAGGGATGGGTGCAGGGTTTTCCGATGCAGACTATCAACAAGCAGGGGCAAATATAGTCCCGACGGCGATCGATGCTTGGAGTCGGGAATTAGTGGTCAAAGTCAAAGAACCCCTTGCCGAAGAATATCCTTATTTGAAAAAACCGAAGTTATTATTTACCTATCTTCACCTAGCGGCTGATCGCCATCTCACCGAAGCATTGATGGACTCAGGAATTACCGCGATCGCCTACGAAACCGTTGAACTAGCAGACGGAAAACTCCCCCTTTTAACCCCCATGAGTGTCATTGCAGGACGGTTAGCAGTGCAATTTGGGGCAAGATATCTAGAGAAACAACAGGGGGGACGAGGAGTCCTGTTAGGGGGCATTCCTGGGGTGCGATCGGGTCGTGTTACTATCCTAGGCGGTGGTGTGGTCGGCACTGAAGCGGCAAAAATAGCCGTCGGAATGGGCGCACAGGTGGAAATTCTAGATATTAGTGTTGATCGCTTGTCTTATTTAGAAACCCTATTCGGATCTAGGGTTGAATTACTTTACAGCAATGCTTCTAATATTGAACGAATTGTCCCTCAAGCAGATTTATTAATTGGGGCGGTGTTAGTGTTAGGAAAACGCGCTCCGATTTTGGTTTCACGGGAATTAGTAGGCAAAATGAAACCAGGTTCGGTGATTATTGATGTTGCAGTGGATCAAGGGGGTTGTATTGAAACTTTGCGGACAACATCCCATACTAAACCTACTTATGTTGAAGAAGGCGTGGTTCATTTTGGGGTTCCTAATATGCCTGGGGCGGTTCCTTGGACAGCTACCCAAGCCCTTAACCATAGTACCTTACCCTATGTGATTAAATTAGCTAATCAGGGGTTAGATGCCTTAGACAAAGATGTTGCATTAGGGAAAGGGTTAAATGTTAAAGGGGGTCGTGTAGTACATCCGGCTGTATTAGATGTTTTTCCTGATTTAATTTAAGTTGTTAGATAAGTTCAGAAAGTTGCTTACAAATTAATTCACTTTCAGCACTTCAAAATTACGTTGCTATGCTCCAAAGATTGTATGTACATAACTTTAGATGTCTGGAGAATTTTGACTTCTCTCTTAAGGAAATGTCATCTGCACTGTTAATTGGGAAAAATGGTGTAGGTAAATCAACTATTGCTAGTGCATTAGAATTACTTCAGAGTATTGGTCGAGGTATTAATAGACTTAGTCAGCTACAAGAAAATAAGCTGATTGGTTCTAAAGATTTTTCTCTTGGTAGATCTAAGGTTCCGATCCGATTTGAAATAGAAGTATTACTTAAAGACAACTTATACAAGTATACTCTTGCATTAGACTTACCAGAGAACTTTAGAGAGCTTAGAGTATCTGAAGAACAATTGTTAGTTGAAGGAGAGCCAATTTATAATAGACAAGAAGCACAAGTTCTCCTCACTTCACAAAATCGTGAAGCTAAGTTTTTAGTAGATTGGCATCTTATAGCTCTTCCAGTGATTCAGGAACAATCAGATACTGATCCGCTTCATATTTTTAGGACTTGGCTGGCACGAATGATCATTTTAGCTCCAATTCCAAGTCTAATAACGGGAGAATCTAACGGTGAAACCCTTGAACCTAAGCGAGATGGTTCAAACTTTGGAGAATGGTTTTCTGGATTACTTAGTCGCTATCCTGCTGCATACAAGGAAGTTGATCGGTATCTTGAATCAGTAATGCCGGATCTTACTGATATCCAAAATGAATTGATCGGCAAAAATTTCAAAAGTATGATTGTTAGGTTTGAAAAAAATAAGACAAACCTCAATGTTGACTTTCAAGATTTATCTGATGGGGAAAAATGCTTTTTTCTTTGTGCTATTGTTATAGCTGCTAATCAATACTATGGTCCACTTTTTTGTTTTTGGGATGAACCAGATAGTCATCTTTCTTTATCAGAAGTTGGACATTTTATTATGTCATTACGTCGCTCGTTTGAGAATGGTGGACAGCTTTTAGTAACCTCACACAATGAAGAAGCAATCCGAAAATTTTCTAGTGAGAAAACTTTTTTACTAGATCGTAAAAGTCATCTAGAACCGACTTTAATCCGACTCCTCAGTGAAGTATCTATCGAAGGCGATCTCATCGAAAACTTGATTCTTGGTGATGCAGAATTATGAGTGTAAACAATTATTCACCCCATCTTGTTGTATTACCTGAAGATAAAGCTAATTCAGACATCGCAAACGCATTTTTACTTCATCCCCAAATCGATCTACGATCAACTCAAGTTTTACCCTATATCGGTGGTTGGGGTGCAGTGGTAAAGCATTTTACGGACAAGCACATATCTAAAATGCGACAGTATTCTGAAAGAAGAATTGTATTATTAATTGATTTTGATGAAGAACAAAATCGATGTGATTATGTAAAACGAGAGATTCCAGAAGATCTAATAGATAGAGTATTTGTTTTGGGTGTTTTCTCTGAACCCGAAGAATTAAGAAATATAACTAGACAGAGTTATGAAAAGATTGGAAAATCTCTAGCAAATGATTGTGCTGAAAATACCGATAAGCTATGGAAACACGATCTTCTTAAACATAATGAAGCTGAATTAAAGCGTATAATTTCTTCTATTAAACCATTTCTTTTTAATGAAAGTTAGATAATGATTTTTATCTGATAAACATCTATATTATGACTAAAGCTTAATTAATCATTATTTTTGTGTCAATCGTTTAACTTAGGACTTAGGAACTATGACATTAACCACTGACTCCAAATCACCTCAAAAATATTCCTTGCCTCAAGGGTTAAGTTATTACGGAATTGGAGAGGCACTCAAACTAATTTTTAATCCGTTACCGAATCTAGAAAAATATCGCGATCGCTATGGGGATATTTATTATTCTCCTAAATTTTTTGCATTTAATCCCTTTATTGTTATTGGAAATTCTCAGGGGGTAGAAGAATTATTTAATCTTGATCCTGATCTCTTAGAATGCGGAACGTCTAATGCTTCCTTAAAAACCTTATTAGGAGATCAATCAATTTTACAATTAGATGGAACTCCGCATCAACAACGCCGCAAATTATTAATGCCATCTTTTCATGGACAACGGTTACAAAGTTATGGAAAAATTATCACTGAAGTTACGCAAAATATCATCAATAGCTGGCAAAAATATTATGTTTTTTCTATGAGAAACGTAACTCAATAAATAACACTTAAGGTGATTCTAAGAGCCGTTTTCGGTATAAATAAAGGAGTTTACTATAATGAATTAGGAAAACGGTTTAGTCAGTTTCTTGATTTATTTAATTCTCCTATATATACTACGACTTTATTTTTACCTTTCTTGCAAAAGAATTTAGGGAAATGGAGTCCTTGGGGAAATTTCAAATATCAACAGCAAGCCATTTACACGCTTTTAGAACAAGAAATTGAACAACGAAAAGAAGTAAAAAATGGAGAAGATATTCTAAGTTTATTGTTATCAGCAACTGATGAAGAAGGACATCATCTAAGTAAAGCAGAAATCATGGATGAGTTAGTAACTTTATTGTTTGCTGGTCATGAAACGACTGCATCATCATTAGCTTGGGCATTTTATTGGGTGCATTCTCAACCTGAAGTTTATCATAATTTGATGGATGAATTAGCTACTATTAATCCTGAAACCGACCCGACAGAAATTGCTAAACTTCCCTATTTAAGTGCCGTTGTTTCTGAAAGTTTACGAATTTATCCCAGTGTTATTTTTGCTTTTGGTCGAACTTTAAAAACGCCTTTAGAGTTTATGGGTTATGCTTTAGAAAAAGGATTGACTTTAGTGCCTTCTATTTATTTAGTTCATCATCACCCCGATATCTACCCTGATTCTAAAAAATTTAAACCAGAACGCTTTTTGGAACGTCAATTTTCTCCCTATGAATTCATCCCATTTGCAGGAAGTAACCGCCGTTGTTTAGGGTATGCTTTAGCCTTGTACGAAATGAAATTAGTCCTAGCAACGGTGTTAAAACAAGTTGACTTAACTTTAGCTAATCCCCGTCCTATTTTACCTGTAAGAAGAGGCTTTACTCTGAGTCCTTCAGGTGGGGTAAAAATGAAAATAGCTAATAAATATCAATTTATTCACCGATAACTGATAATCCTTCTACCACTAACGATGGTGTATAACAAGATCCATTCCATCGAGAATCATTCCCCAACCCAATCACTTGTTTCAGGGCGGTATAGACATTCCCAGCTACCATTGTATCCTTAACTCGACCCGTAATTTCTCCTTTTTCGATCCGATATCCTAGATCAACATTAATGGAAAATTCTCCCGAAATATCTGCCCCACCTCCTAACATTTGATCTACAATTAAGGCGTTATCTAATTGACTAATTAATTCCTCAAAAGACTGGTTTCCTGACTCAATGATCATATTGACTAAACTGGGAGTGGGATAACGCCCTAACCCTGGTCGGAAGCCATTTCCGCTACTATTTTGACCTAATTCCCTGGCAATGGTGCGATCGCTGTAAAATTGCTTTAACTGTCCTTGGGTAATTAAAGATAGGAGTTGGGTAAGGGTTCCTTCATCATCAAAGGGACAGGTGTAGGGATCACGCTTAGGATCTTGAAATAGGGTAATTTTAGGGGACATAACCACCTCTCCTAATTTTTCACTCCAAGGAGAAGAGTTTTCTAAGACTCGCTTCCCATTTATTGCATCAGCAACCGTTCCCCACAACATGGTAACCGCATCAGGGGTAAACAGAATGGGAATTTTTCCAGTGGGGGGACTCACATTTTTGTTAGCCCATTGTAGACGTTGTAGAATACGTTTAATTACTTCATTGGGGTTAAGTTCATTTCGGGTTAATTCCCCATCATAAATGCCTAAAAAATCTTCTCCCCTGACCCATTCTAATCCTAAATAATAGTTGATAGATGTTTCTTGATATTGACAATGGAGTCCTTGGGAATTGATTAATAAAGTCGTATCTTGTTCACAACTAAACTCACCGTTACAAATCGCATCAGGGTAAGCATCTCGGAGTTGGGCGATCGCGGTTTTTCCTGTTTCGATTAAAGTTTCAACCGCAATAGAGTCTCCAATATTAGGATAAATAGCTGTGCGGGGTTCACTCAATTCTATCGTTTCGGGAGGGTTTAATTGAGACAGGGCGATCGCTTTATTCACTAATTCTTGAGGATTGATAGAACCGTAGGCTACTGCTAACCCTGGACATCCTTCTTTCCACAGTCGTAATGCGGTTCCTTGAGACTGTTCACTTTCTAATTGTTTGAGACGGTTCGCTTCAAAAAAAACTGGATGAGATAGGGAACTTGATTGATAAACTTCTGCGTCAGATGCACCATATTTTAAGGCTATGTCAATGAGTTGTTGCGGGTTAATAGTCATAAAATCGATAATTAAGTTTATGTTTAATTTTTAATTCAAAACTATAAATTTACTAGCTATTCTAGCATAAGTATGATGAGATTTTTGGGGGTTAAAATTGATAACTAATTCCTGTGGTGAAAAATACCTCAAGCTTCGGATTATCGGTAATAATCCTTTGGTTTCTATAGCGAAGCCATAAAGTGTTATTTAATGACCATCTATCATTGAGGGGAAAAGAAAATTTATTTCGAGAAGTCAACGTATAATTATCTGTATCGTTCAGGGTAGTAACAACGGCAAAAATTGTATCCACTTTCCCCTTACCTACAGCAAATCCTTTTCCATAAATATTAAAAAATAAAGCCGGGTCAACTTCATCACGACGTTTTTCAAAATTAATATAATCATATTCATAGTGAGGACCTACTCCTAATTGTAAATCCAAAAATTCTTGAGGTGAATCTCCTCTCCATACATTCAAGCCACCTCCTAGGGCTAAACTTCCTAGAAAACTGAGATCTTCATCATCATTTTCTGAAGCAAATATAGATTGATTACCCGCCATGAAAATAGTTGTAAAATAATTCCATTGGGAAGAAAAATGATGGCGATAAACTCCTAACAGTAATCCTCCTGGTTTATAGTTATTAACTAAACGACTGCTATCAAAATCAGTATATAAACTAGCACTTAAATCAATATCATCTCTTGACCATTGCTGGTTTAAACTTAAATTAATGCCAGCAAACCCAGTAGTATCTCGGAAAGAACTGACGGAACCATTAAAGCCGAAACTTCTCACTAAAGGAGTTGCTTGAAATGGAAAATCTGCGACAGGGGCGTTTGCTTCTTCCCTTAACCTTTGACTTTGGGTTAGTAGGGTATCAAATTGTTTTTCTTCCCCTATTGCTATGTAATTCAGAGAAAGTTTCATCAATAATTGAGACTTCAGCAATTTATCTTCAACAGTATTCGCTAATTCTACGCTTTCCTCTAGAATTTGATTGGCTTTAGATGACTGATCAATTTCCCGATACTGTTTAGCAATGGTTATCATTAAGATAACTTTTTCATCGAGGTTATCTACGAGTCTAGCTGCTTGCAAAGACTGATTAAGCAATTGTTTCGTTTTTTCTACATTTCCAAAATTGGCATAATTAATTGCTAAATCAATTAATAAATTTGCTTTTATTTTTTGATTGGTAATTTCCTGAATAGTTTCTAATGTTTGAGAAAAGCTTTGATTTAAGTCGATATTTTGAGACGCAATAAAACGATGACCAGAATCTCGAAAAATTTTTGAAGAGATTTGATTGATTTTTTGGGGGCGTTTCTTATGTTTTTCGGAGATTTTGTTTTGAAAGAGACTAATTTCTTGAGTAAAATTTTTATTATTTGATGGTTTGCGAAAATAATGCGATGTTAACTCTAAATTACTGTTCTCAGCTTTGACTGTCTGATTGAATTTTCCTGTAACCAATATGGTTGAAATAAATCCGAGACACAATAATGGAGAGATTAACCGCATTACGAATAAAAAAGATAGAGACAAGATTTCAGTACAAACAGTAACAAAAAAATATTTTTTTAACAAGTTAGCCAAATCCGTTAGTTTAATGTCGGATTCATACTTAAGAAATCAAAGCCAATTTTGAAGAGAATGAGCATCTCTTGACAACTCCTACAATTTGCCTTGACAGATGGCTGTGAAAAGTGTTGTTATTGGCATAGACCCCTCCCTTGTCGTAGGTATTAGAAATGCGAGAACTAGATCGCGAAAAAACCAACAAACTCCTAAATTTAATTATGGAGTATGAACTAGCCGGAGTTGTCCGCTACACCCACTACAGTTTAATGGTCACAGGACCTCATCGCATTCCTATTGTGCAGTTTTTCCAACAACAGGCTACGGAATCTCTTGTTCATGCTCAACAGGTCGGAGAAATTTTAACTGGCTTAGAAGGTCATCCGAGTCTATCAATTGCTCCCATGGAAGAAACGAATGAGCATAGCTTGCACGCAATTTTGATGGAAAGTCTTAACCATGAAGCGAAAGCCTTAGATTTGTATAAGGAATTGTTAGAAGTGGTAGAGAATGCAAGTATCTATATCGAAGAGTTTGCTCGCGGAATGATTGGACAAGAAGAAGTTCACAATATTGAACTCAAGAAAATGTTACGGGATTACGTCTAGTTCCCAATCTAAGCTTAATAGCAGAAATTATTAAGGGGCTTAATTGAATTAGGCCTCTTTCTTCATTCCCTAATAAAAATGTTATAATAAGTGTTAAACCGAAGTCATAGTTTATGAGCTAGTTATGGAGTAATAAAATTTCTATTGCTTTAAGGCTCAAAGATACAATAAATGTAATCATTAGTAACTAAGAATTATGGACTTAAGTGCTGCATTACCAACCTTTGTGGTAACGTTGAGAGAAGGCTTTGAAGCTGCTTTAATTGTTGGAATTGTTTTAGTTTGTTTGAAAAAAGTAGGACAAACGCAACTGAACCGTTGGGTCTATCAAGGAATTGCAGGAGGTATTGTTGCGAGTGTAATGGTGGGATTTCTTTTAGGAGGAATTCTCCAAGGAATCGACTCTTATCAAAGTCCTTATACCCCCGTTATTAAACAACTATTAGCCAGTTTATTTGGGTTAGTAGCCATTGGAATGTTAAGCTGGATGTTGATTTGGATGACGCAACAGGGAAAGTCAATTAAAACAGAAGTTGAAGGGGAAATTAAAGCCGCATTAATCGAGAAAACAGGCGCAGCAAAAGGTGTTTTTATTTTAGTTTTTATTGCTGTGTTGAGGGAAGGCTTTGAAACCGTCTTATTTATTATCGCTAAATTTCAAGAAGGATGGAAAATTCCCAGTGTGGGAGCGATCGTGGGGTTAGTAACCGCTAGTTTTCTGGGATTTTTATTGTTTAAATTAGGGGTTAAAATTAATATCCGCCTGTTTTTTCAAGTGATGGGAATCTTCTTATTATTAATTGTGGGCGGTCTCGTTATTGGCCTTTTAAAACATACCGATAGCGCGGTTTATTTACTCTCCCAACTTGATCCTCGCTTTGCGAATTGGTGTATCTCTCCAGAAGATTCTTGTCTGTTGGGTTCTGTGGTTTGGGATGGGTCAGCGATTTTGAGCGATCGCCAATTTCCGGGGGTCGTTCTTAAAGCAATGTTTGGCTATAGACAAACGCTTTATTTAGGACAAATTATTGCTTATTTCTTGTTTTTAATCAGTGTGGGAGGTATTTATTTCAGAAGCTTATCCGACCAACCACAAAATAAAGTGATTCCTCAGAAATCTTTAGAAAAAGCCCAAGAATCTTAGGTAAGTCGATAAAGAAAAATATCCTCGAATGCGTTGAGCAAACTCGACGGCTGATTCTGTTAAATCTGAAATATAATAACAAGTCTCTTTTTGTGTTTTATAGAACCCTGCCAAAATACTTATAATTATGTACTTTTTATTTGTTATACTTTGTGTCTCTAATCCAATATACGGGTTGATTTTCAATTAAAGATTTTAAAAATAAAAAAACTATAAAACAACAGTGAAATTTTTACTCAGGGAATATTTGTCAAACTAACTGGTCTTATAGTTCCGTATTTATCCAATATACGACAGAAAACCCTTAAAGAAACTTTTTATGGGTCAAAAATGGATTACACTTAGAGTAGTTTCTTTACTCAAGCGATACTTACCGTAAATATTCGAGAATTCCATTAGCGATCGCTTCTGCTAATTGTTGACGATAACTCGGATTAGATAAATTACGATTATCAATACTTCCAGTAACAAAACCCACTTCAATTAAAGCGGCTGGCATGGAAGTTTTTCGTAATACATAAAATCGTCCCCGTTTAACCCCACGGTTATCAACAACTCTGACTTTTCTTAAAATATTACGATGAATACTTAAAGCTAAACGATACCCCGAAGAATAATAATAACTTTCCATCCCATTGACCTGAGAATTATTGCCTCCCACCGCATTCGCATGGATGCTGACAAACACATTCCCATTAGCCTGTTCTGCCTTTTGAACCCGTCCTCTGAGGGAAACCGAAGAATCCCCCGAACGAGTCATAACCACTCTCATACCGCGTTTTCGCAGGATTTCAGCGACTTCTAGAGAAATAGGTAAAACAACTCGCTTTTCTTGTAACCCTCCAATGCCGATCGCCCCTGGATCTCGTCCTCCATGGCCAGGATCAATGACAACGGTATAACCTGATGATCGCCCATAGGTGGTCGGGTAGGGTTTTGGAGAGGGAACCGCGATCGCTACCGGTTCTTCTTCTACGGGGAGGGAATAAACATGATGGGGTTGAAAGTCTGATAATTGGACAAACCAACGGTTAGGGGCTAAGCTACGAACTTTAACTTCCCAAGGACGCATCGAATAGGGTGTTCCTAATTCTACGACAATTCGAGTTGTATAGGGGCTAAACTGTCCAACCCGAACCTGATTAACATAACGGCTAATATTTCCCTGACGAACACTAGGTTTCCCCAATTTTACCCCTGGTAAATCGATAATAAGACGGGTTGGGTTAGCGATCATTTGGGCTTTGGGACGAACATCTCCATTGGTGACAATTTCAACCCGATTTTGTCGAACATCAAAATCCCAATATTCTAAACTATTAGCATTAGCAGAAACACACACGGTTTGAGACGCGACTATTCCCCAGACCATTCCTTGGAGTTGCTTCATCTAATTCATCCTCACACCAATATTAAGATTTAATCAATAATAATATGACAGCTTACACTATACTCCTCATCCTGAAGGTAGGTTGTAGTGAGTTTATTAGGGCTAAAGCCCCTACTACGAACTTTGATATTTTACCTTTAATGATGTTTACTTATCATTAAGGATTTACGATAAGCGCGATCGCATCTTTTTGTTTCTACTTCTATGACAGCTTGATAGCCATAATTTTCGTACAAGTTAACGGCTTGTTTTAAAACACTAGCTGTCTCGATAAAAATTTCTTTAAATCCTCTATTTTTAATCGTTGTTTCTAATTCTTTTAATAAAAATTTTCCTAATCCTTGTCCTCGTCCTTGAGGTAATAAATACATTTTGCGAATTTCTACTGTCTTAGAATGATTTGGACGAGGATAATAAGAGGCTGTTCCAATAATTTTATTTTCATACTCCACCACCCAAAATTCTCCCCCAACAGCAGTATAAAATCGTTCTATTTCTAAGACATCTTTGTCAGCTTCTTGGGGTTGCCATGGTAAGTTATATTCTTTTAATACCGTTTCAATTACTTTCGCTGCTGCTAGGCGATCGCTGTCTTGCCAATCTCTGATTAAATAGTCTTTATAGTAGGTTCTCACGGAAGTTATCTTAACTCAACTATGAATTCTCGGTTTAGGGTATAAAGTAGATAAAATATCGCTTTCCACTTGGGATAATTCCTCAAGTCTTTGTTGGACTAAAGTTCTTTCAAAGTAAGTATCGGCTAATGTCCAGTACAACCCATAATGTCTGGCTTCTGATGCCATTAAACTGCGGTAAAATTTCCCTAATTCTTGATCCCGACAGTGAGTCCCTAGTAACCCCAATCTTTCATGAGATCTGGCTTCAATCAATGCTGATACTAATAATGAATCTAATAAACGATCGGGTTCTTGAGGTCTGATTTGTGAGTTTAATTTTTTACCATAGGGAGGAGGAGAAAGGGACGTTAAAGGGATATTTTTCTTGTCTAACCATTGATTAACTTGTTCAAAATGTTCTAATTCTTCTTGAGCGATCGCTGTTAATTTCCGCACTAATAAAGCACTCGATGGATAGCGAAACATTAGATTTAAAGCTACCCCTGCGGCTTTTCTTTCACACTGGGAATGATCAAGTAAAATAGTCTCTATATTTCCGATTGCTTGTTCAATCCAATCTTGTTGAGTTGGCGTTTTAAGAATATTAATCGTAGCCGTTTTAGTAGACACTTGATAATTAATCCTAATTAAATCATCCCGATTATTCAGTTACTCTTTAAATCTTAACACATAAGACTAAATAAAAAAATAAATTAAGATCTATCTTGTTGCTTTAAGTTGAGTGATTTTGGTTTAAATTGATAACGATTAACTAAGTAGGTAAGTACAATTAATTGTATGTTTGTAGTGAGTCATGATCGGACTGATGTGATAGGACTAAAGTCCTTACTACGAACTTTGAAAAATGCACAAAAAATACACAAATAATTTTGCCTTGGTACTGATTAATTTTTGATGATATTTAATTCTAAAACCAAGGTAAAGAACTCCCACCACAGCATCAGCTTGATGGCAGGAGTATCAATCAAATCAATTAAGCGATCGCTAAACAATATTCACACAATCATTAAAATTCAATTAAAGGAATCCGTTGTGCTGGACGTTCCCCATCCCCTAAATTCGGATCATAGTCTTCTAGGGTGATATTTAACCGATCTGTGTTAGCTTTATAGGCATTTCGATCAACTTGATAGCCAGGGATTTCCTCTGTGGTTTCTTCTGTGGTTTCCTCTGTCGCAGCATATTCGCCGCCAACACCTCCTAACCATTCTTCTCTAGTTTGAGATTGGATTCCGTTTAAATCTTGAACGGTTCCGGTATGAATTTCGAGGGGTTTTGGATCAGTAATGATCTCTTCTTGAGCAAGTGCAGACATAGAATTGGTCATTGTCCCCATTGCTAAGATAAATCCCCCTAGGCAAATTTTAATTGAGTGAGTTAAACTATTACAAAGACCCATGATTTTTACCTAAAATTTCAATAAAATATCTTTTAGCGACTTTCTCGCCCAACTCCTCAAGACAACTCTCTTAAACACCACACTCAAATCATCTCTTCAAGATAGAAAGGCAGCCTTTGGGTTCTCTTACCTCCACTTGAAGTGTAAGAAAAAAAGGGTTGCCAATATCTTTAAATCACTTTCATTATCCTTAAAAATACAATCAATAGCCATTAAAAGAAACAAAAATTTTCTGTTTTGCCTTTTAAGTCAGACTTTGATCACTGAAAAGACAGGTCTAGGGGAGTGATATTGGTTAGTGTCCCCTACACCCTATCTTGATGAAAACTTCTGTTAATCCAACCAAAAATCAGATTAACTGGTCGCTTCAGCTGGCTTTTGACCGGCTGGCTTAACGCTTCTGCGTGAAGAAGACCGAGTGCTTTCGGCTGCTTCTATAGGAGTAAACTCAATATGATTGAGCAAAGTAGTCACAAATGCAAAGAGTAAGAAGGGTAAGGATAGCACTAAAACAAGTCCCACCACAGCCAAGGCATAAATTTGACGGGTACTACTCCATAACCCCAAAGCACTAGCCAATGTTAGAAAAATAACGATTAACCAAACGATAATTTGACCGTAGATATCCCCAAAAGTAAGGGTACAAACCATGCGGTAATTTTGAGCCTCTTTATCCATTTTTGAAATCCGGTAACAATCTGCTTCTGATGTTCTACGTTAATGCGAGGATTGGGGCTGAGCTTATATTTAAAGATTTTTATAAAGTCTTGCAATATCCCTTTACAATTTTGGGGTTTTATGTGACAAAATCTTAACCAATAACTGGCGATTGAGATTAACCTTCTTTTCAAGAAGAGGCAAGGAAATTTGGTCACTGCTCCCTTAATTATTGATATTTTAGTGTTGAAAATCAGAGTTAGTTTTGGTAATCCTCTCAAATCAATTCTGATGAAATTCGGGATTTTTAGGGGAAATCCATCAAGGTCGTAATAGGCTATAAAACAAAAGCAATGATCAACCCTAGGAGGTTATTTCCCTTATGCCAGGAGACTCAATTATCGAGAATCGGGACTATACCCTGATGATCGACAAAAGTGCCAGTATGGCTACCTCTGATGACCCCAATGGCAAGACTCGTTGGGAAATTGCCCAGGAGTCTACCCACGCCTTGGCTAAGAAGTGTGAAGAAATTGATCCTGATGGGATCACTGTCTATCTGTTTTCGGGTCGCTTCAGACGATATGACAACGTGACCTCAGATAAAGTCACAAAAATTTATGAAGAAAACGAACCAATGGGACAGACAGACTTAGCCACAGTTCTTCAAGATGGCCTTGATAACTATTTTGAGCGTAAAGCGGCTGGAACAGCCCAACCGAATGGGGAAACCTTTCTCGTCATTACCGATGGGGAACCTACCGATCGCAAAGCAGTCATTCGGGTCATTATTGATGCTTCCCAAAAAATTGAGCGTGATGAGGAATTGGCTATATCTTTGATTCAAGTTGGTCACGATAAGAAAGCAACGGCATTCTTCAAAGCATTAGATGACGAATTACAAGGAGCAGGGGCTACGTTTGATATTGTCGATACAGTGACGGTGGATGATATGAAAGATATGTCCTTAGCTGACGTTCTACTCAATGCCATTATCGATTAGATTATTTGAGTTAATCATTAAGGGTTCATTGTTTATAGGCAATCTATAAATGATGAACTTTTTTTAATACGCTTGAGTGATGGGAGTATGTCAAAAATTGTCTGTAAGTAACTTCGATTCAACTCAAAAATTGTTAAGATTCTAATAGCAAGTATTAGAGACTGTTTATAAAGTAAATCTTAAGAGAACTGTAGGGTGTATCAAAGTGCAATAATACACACAAAAGCGATTCTGGCGCGTTACGGCAGAAAAAAAAGGAGAGAAATTCGCCAAAAAACCGTAGTTGGACTAATGCACCCAACAATCATGTTTTATTTAGGAACAGTCTCTTAGAGATTGAATGTTTAACGATGTTATTCATACCTCAGATAAAATCAAAAAATTATTTAGTGGTAATTGGCAAAAACATCGAAACAACTAATAATAAATAACTTAGATTAAGGAGAGCTTCAAGATGACGAACAATAAAGCTCTAGATCAATTACTCCGCAGTGGAATAATATTGCTTTCGGCCACTACCTTAACCTTACTGTCAGCAACCTTAGTCACGATCGCTGATGAGGCTTTGGCTTTAGAACCTAGTCCCAAAATTTCTCAAGAAATGATCGCCTTAAAAACCTCAGAAAAACGTTGGATTGAAATTAACTTATCCACTCAGCGTTTAATTGCTTGGGAGGGAGAAAACCCAGTTTATGCAGTTATTATTTCCACAGGAAAAAAAGCAACACCAACCCTTCCAGGGGTCTTTTCTGTTTATTCTCAACGTCGCCTTGATCGAATGCGAGGAGCAGATTACGATGTCCCTGATGTTCCCTATGCCATGTATTATGATCGCGGCTATGCGATTCATGGTGCATACTGGCATAATCGTTTTGGAACGCCGGTGAGTCATGGTTGCATTAATGTAGCGGTTGATCATGCTCAATGGCTTTTTGACTGGGCTTCTGTGGGAACACCTGTGGTGATTCATCATTAAAAATGGGAATTTTCTAAAGCCAATTTCCTAATAAAATGTAAGGAGACCAATAAAAAGGATGTCGAAACCAACGATTTTTTAAAAGAGCTAATTGAGCTTGTCTCAAAGCTTCGGCTTTAGAGAGTTTATTAGTAGCTAACTGGCGATAAAATTCTTTTATTAGTAAAGCAGCCCCTTGATCATTGACAGACCAAAGCGTCCCTAGGGTACTTCTCGCCCCCGCCCGTACTGCGAACCCAGACAACCCCAAAGCAGCGCGGCGATCGCCAGCCGCCGTTTCACAAGCACTCAAAATTAATAACTCAATCCCTGCATTTTTTGTTACCTCATTTTCCCTTAATAATTGTTCTAATTCTAAAATATTAATGCGGCTATTCCAAGTAACAAGAAAAGTTTCTTCAAATTGAGAACTAAACTGACCGTGAGTAGCAAAATGAACAATGGGGAAAGAGGTATTTTTTAACTTGTCTTTGACAGCCGTTAACGTAAACTCTTGATTGATTAGGGAGGTACTAGGAACATAAGCGCGAACGGCTTCTAATTCTTCTTCAACATAAAAGAGCGGTGTAAATCTTGGTTGGGAACTCACTTCAATGAGTCCGCCAAATAGGGTATTTAATCCCTTGTTTTGTAAAGATTCAGGAAAAAGTAACGTTAAACTAGGAGCCAAAGAAACCCCATAGGCTTCAATCAAATATTGTTGACCATCATATAAGGCAGACATCGGGATATTTCTTAACATCCCATTAGGAATAAAAACCAGGGTTTGAATATCATTTACTTGTAATTTTTCAGTCAAGGGACGAATTAACCAATCATAAAGTTGTTCTGCTTGTTGGAAAAATTTTCGTTGACTTCGTATTACTATATTATAGCGAAAATCTTTGATTGTCTGTTCTATTTGTTTTTGGTCTACTTGAGAGACATAAACCTCTAATGGTTGGTTAGGAAGGCTCAAAAGAATCACCAAGCGATCGCTTAAAATAATCGGATATAAAACCGCTGCATTTCCATCAATTTCTTCAATAGAAACAGGTTTACTTTGAACACAAATATCCCGAAAAAAGTTATTTAATTCTGCCGCTTGTAGGGCTTCAATTTGTTGACGTGCTTGTTTTAATTTTTCTTGAGAAACAGACTCTTGATTATTTTTAGGTAATAATAAACTCAATAATTCTTCATAAACCGGTTCTACTTGCTCTTGAAAAGAAAACTGAAACTCTCTACTATTTCCTAAATCACGAGTCAAGGTTTCGAGGGTATTCACTGCTTCTAAATAAACTTTAATTGCCTCGGTTTTGTTCCCTGATGCTGCTAAAATTCTCCCCAGTTGCCATTGCCATAAATAGATGATTTCTGGGGCTTGAATTGCCAGAGATTGAATGAGAGCGTTTTGGGTGAAAGCTTGGGCTTTTCCCCAGATTTGTCTGGAATCTTCTTCTAATTGGTCAATATCTTCAAATTGATAAACAGCACGACAGTTATCTAATTCCTGGTCTTGGCAAGTTTGAGCTAATGCCAACTGTTCATAAAGGTGACCGCGATCGCCCATAGCATAGGCTTGACCTTTTTTATATCCAATACTTTGGGCGTTTTGTTGGGCTTGGCTTAATAATTCTTCAATCTTGACCCAAGAAGGGGTCATTTGACCTAAATTATTAGGATTGCCTCCTTCAATTAACAGTTGGGCTAAATGGAGTTGAGCATCAATTTTTGTTTGATTGAGGGGTAAATTGTGCAGATCATGGATTAATTCCTCAGACAAATTTCGGGCGGTATCCCAGTTTTTTTCGGCGATTAATAGTTTAAGTTGGGCAAGTTGGGCGTTAACTTGGGTTTCGTAATTGGTAGCCTCAGCGATCGCCTGTTGATAGATCTCCTTGGCTTGTTTGACTTTCCCTTGTAATTCTAGGGTTTGACCTAAACTCAATAGCAAAGCCCCTTGATTATTTCTAGGGGGTAACTGTTGAAAGAGTTGATCTAAAATAGCGAACGACTCCTCTAATTGACCCCTTTGACCTAAGACTTCTCCCAAACTTCTCCAACCAGCTCTCTGCAACGGAGTTAGAGACAAAAGAGAATTTGATAAATGTTGGGTGAGGGTTTCAGCCGTAACATGGTCACACCTCAAGTCTCCATCCGTGAGAACCGTCAACAATTTTTCGCATGATCGCCGATACAGTCCTAACTGTTGTAATGCCCTACTTTGGTTAATTTGAGTACGAAGGCTTCCTATTTTGTGGTTAACCTGTTGATAGATAGCCGTAGCTTGTTCCCAACTTGATAAGGCTGATAAAACATCCCCTTTCCCTAACTGTAATGTTCCCTGAACGTTGAAGGCTTCGGCTAAGGTTGATGAGAGACTTGGATCAGAAGTTAGTGTATTTTGTTGCTGAAGTATGTCTAAACTATGGTTGATCGTCTGATCGGCTTTTCCCCATTGCCCTAATTGAGAATAGGCTAAGGCTATGTAAGTTAAAATTCGAGCTTGATTGACTTTTTGTTGTTTATTTTGATAGTTAAAAGCTATTTTTTGCCAATTTTCAATGGCTAAAAACAATTTTCCTTCTTTATACCACGTTTTAGCCTGTTTTTCTCTTTGACTTAGATGATCTTGTTGAACTTCTAAAGGAGGACTTGCCATAATAACCGATAGCCAGGGATGAACAGTCAAAGATAGACTTAACCCTAAACTGAGTACCATCAGTAACAACAAGCGTAAATAATGACGAAACGGAATCATAGGGGGTTTAACATCCAAGGAACAGCATTTATTTAGAAACAACTCAATCAATGGTGCTATAGAATCAATAATCACTTTAACTGATCCCTATTTATCAATAAAAGAGATATTTATAGAAAACAAATGGCTAAATTTTAGATCTCCACGTTTTCTCCTTTAGAGTCCTCTGGTATTTTAAGCTTTAATCACACTGTCTTGATTGTATTTCCTAGAAAAATCTGATAGGATAAAGTATGTTTTTTTAGACAAACACAGTTTAATTGAATCTCCCTCAAGATTAACTAACAATAAGTTTGTATATTTTTATCTAGAAAATTTTGATAGTCAGTTAAAGGTAGTTCCCTATTTACTTTCTGTCAACCCCTTTTTGCCGATAATCAACTTTTATTACCTATGACAACTAAAATTGGTGCAAATTATCACAAGGATGGTTGGAGTGAGTTTATTCTTTGGGGTCCTCACTTATCTCAAGTAGACCTAAAAATGGTAACGTCTAATGAACGAATAATTGCGATGGAATGCGATGATAGAGGATACTGGAGAACTCATCTTAAAATTGAGCCTGATACCCTATATTTTTATCAAATTAATCAGGAAAAAAGTTTTCCAGATCCAGCATCTCATTATCAACCTTATGGCGTACATAAAGCTTCTCAAGTAATTGATCATCATCACTTTCAGTGGCAAGATAGAGATTGGTGTAATCTACCGTTAGATGAATTGATTATCTATGAACTTCATGTAGGAACCTTTACAAAAAAAGGAACTTTTACCGCAATTATTGATCGTTTAAGTCAACTCAAAGACTTAGGAATTAATGCCATTGAATTAATGCCGGTAGCTCAATTTCCAGGCGATCGCAATTGGGGTTATGATGGAGTTTATCCTTTTGCGGTTCAACAGTCTTATGGCGGCGTAAACGGACTTAAAGAATTAGTTAATGCCTGTCATCAACAAGGAATAGCCGTGATTCTTGATGTGGTTTATAATCACTTTGGACCAGAAGGGAATTATACCGGCAATTTTGCTCCCTACTTTAGTGACAAGTACCAAACACCTTGGGGGAATGCCCTTAATTTTGATGGTGCTTATAGTTATGGCGTTCGCAACTTCTTTATTGAAAATGCCCTATATTGGCTGCGAGACTATCATATTGATGGCTTAAGATTAGATGCTATTCATGGTATTTATGACTTTGGTGCTAAGCATTTTTTATGGGAATTAAAAGAAGAAGTCAATCAATTGTCTAAAGAAGTTAACCGTTCCTTTTATTTGATAGCAGAAAGTGACTTAAATGATGTGCGTATTATTCGTCCCCATCACTTAGGAGGCTATGGAATGGATGCCCAATGGAGTGATGATTTTCATCACTGTTTGCACACAATATTAACTGGAGAAAATAAAGGATATTATCAAGATTTTGGGAAGAGTGAACAGTTAGTTAAAGCCTATAGAGAAAGCTTTGTGTATTCTTGGAATTATTCCCCCCATCGTCAACGATATCATGGAAATTTTGGCGGCGATCGCCCTCCTTCTCAATTTGTTGTTTATTCTCAAAATCATGACCAAATTGGGAATCGAATGTTAGGAGAAAGATTGTCCACATTAGTTTCTTTTGATGCCCTTAAATTAGCCGCAGGATCGATTATAATCTCTCCTTATATCCCGATGATATTTATGGGAGAAGAATATGGAGAAGAAGCCCCATTTTTATACTTTATTAGTCATAATGATCCTGATTTAGTAGAAGCTGTGAGACAAGGAAGAAAAGCAGAATTTAAAAGTTTTAACTGGGAAACAGAACCCCCTGACCCCTATGATATTGAAACCTTTAATCAATGTCAGCTAAATTGGGATAAATGGACTCAAGGAAAGTATCAAGTTTTACGGAATTTTTATATCAAATTAATCAAAATGCGTCGTCAAATACCGGCTTTAAAGGATTTAACCCGAGAAAATTTAGAAGCTAAAAATTGGGAGAATACTAACGTTATTTCTGTCCATAGATGGAATAAAAATAGCCAAGTTTTTTGTATCATGAACTTTGATTCAGAGGAAATTGAGATTAATCTTAATCCTCCAGAGGGAAACTGGACAAAAAAATTAGATTCCAATGAACATCAATGGTTGGGAAAAGGGGTTAATCTATCTCAAACATTAAGCAAAGAACAAAGGTTGAAAATTCCAGAATATAGCTTTATTATTTATGAAGATTAACCATATTTATTAATTTAAGACTGATTGGAAAAGACCAATTTACCCTATCGATTTCAGCAAGGATAAAAAAATGAATATTCCAACTTCTACCTACAGACTACAATTTAATAAAAATTTTAATTTTCAAGCGGCTCAAAATATTGTTAATTACCTCAACCAATTGGGAATTTCTGATGTCTATGCGTCCCCTATTTTAAAAGCAAAAGCAGGAAGTAATCATGGTTATGATGTAGTTGATTATAAAAAAATCAATCCAGAATTAGGAACTCAAGAAGAATTTGAAGAATTAATTGAGCAATTACAACAGTTAGAAATGGGATGGTTACAGGATATTGTCCCGAACCATATGGCCTATGATAGTCAAAATAAATTGTTAATGGATGTTTTAGAAAATGGTCCTTATTCAGATTATTTTCATTATTTTGATATTGATTGGGAACATCCTTATGTTGACATTAAAGGTAAAATATTAACCCCACTTTTGGGAGACTTTTATAGCACTTGTTTAGACAACGGAGAAATTAAACTTAGCTATGATGAATTAGGGTTTAGTGTTAACTATTATCAATTTAAAATCCCCCTAAGAATTGAATCTTACACCAAAATTATTGCCTATGATTTAGACAAAGTTGCCAACTTGTTAGGGGAAAAACATAATGATCTTGTGAAGATTTTAGGAACCCTTTACATTATCAATGATATTGTCGAAGTTACGGATAAACAACAACGAAAAGAGCGAGCTAGTTTTGTGAAAACAGTCCTTTGGGAACTGTATAGAGACAATCCAATCATTAAAGACTATGTTGATACAACCATTACCATATTCAATAATGAAGGGGAACCTAAAAATGACTTTAACCTGTTAGATGAACTTCTTAATGATCAATTTTTTCGGTTGTCTTTCTGGAAAGTTGGGGCGGAAGAATTAAACTATCGACGCTTTTTTACAATTAATGAGTTAATCTGTTTAAAGAATGAAAACCATGAAGTTTTTAATGATAGCCATAGTCTAGTTGTTGACTTAGTTAATAACAAAAAGATTACTGGACTAAGAATTGATCATATTGACGGAATGTATAATCCTACCAAATATCTCCAAAGATTACGAGAAAAAGTAGGAGATATTTATATCGTTGTTGAGAAAATAATTGAACTAGAAAAAGAATATTTTTCCCGTAATGAAGAAATGCCAAGATCTTGGCCAATTCAAGGAACATCAGGCTATGATTTTTTAAACTGTGTCAATAGTGTCCTGGTATCTTCTCAAGAGGAAGCTACGAAGAAAATTAGCGAAATTTATAAAAAATTTACGGCTAACCCAATAGATTATTCAACCCTAATTTTAAACAATAAAAGATTGATTGCCGATAAAAACTTAGCCGGAGATGTAGAGAATTTAGCAAATCTTCTCAAAAAAATTGCTGGAAAATATCGTTATGGAAGAGATTTTACCCTCAATGGATTAAGAAAAGCGATTTTAGAAGTCTTGATCTTATTTCCGATTTATCGGACTTATATCACCTGTGAAGAAATCCGAGAAAGTGATAGAAACTGTATAGAAGAAGTAATTCAAAAAGCGAAATTGCAAATTCCTGAGTTAGTCAATGAATTAAACTTTATTCAAAAAATTCTCCTGCTAGAAGATCAAAAAAATCTCACCCCAGAAGAACAAGAATTATGGCTCCGCTTTGTGATGAAATTCCAGCAATTTTCGAGTCCCTTAACGGCCAAAGGAATAGAAGATACAACGCTCTATGTTTATAATCGGTTAATCTCCTTAAACGAAGTGGGAGGAACACCCGATTTATTTGGGATTTCTACCGCAGTCTTTCATAACTTTAATCAAAAAAGGCAAGATCATTGGCCTCACTCGATGAACGCCACATCTACCCATGATACGAAACGAAGTGAAGACGTGCGATCGCGGATCAATGTAATTTCAGAAATTCCTGAAGAATGGGAAACTCAAATAAAAACTTGGCGTGAACTTAATGCCCCCCATAAACATAAAATCAAACAACAAATCATTCCTGATGCTAATGATGAATACTTTTTATACCAAACCCTAATCGGTGCTTTTCCCTTTGATGAAGGAGAATATTCTGAGTTTGTTGAACGCATCAAAACCTATGTCGTGAAAGCCGTTCGAGAAGCCAAAGTTCATACTGCTTGGTTAAAACCTGATGAAGAATATGAAGATAAATTTAGGTATTTTGTAGAGCAAATCCTAAAACCATCAGAAGAAAATCAGTTTTTGCAAAAACTAAAATTGTTTCAGGAAAAAATTGCCTATTATGGTGTTTTTAATTCCCTGTCACAAACCTTATTAAAAATGACCGCCCCAGGTGTTCCTGACTTTTATCAAGGAAGTGAATTGTGGGACTTTAGCTTAGTTGATCCTGATAACCGCCATCCCGTTGATTTTGAAAAACGCGCCTACTTTTTAAACGAAATTCAACAGCAAGGACAAACGGATATTGTAGGATTAATCGAGCAATTGATGACCAACTACCAAGACGGACGACTTAAGCTATTCTTAATCAATCAGGTATTATCAGCCAGAAAAGAAAACTCAGCCGTCTTTCAACAAGGGGCTTATATTCCCCTAGAAGTCACCGGACAATATCGAGAAAACCTGATCGCCTTTGCCAGACATCATGGTAACACCACCGCGATCGCCATTGCCCCCCGATTTCTCACCCGCTTAGTTGATGAAGATACCTATCCCCTCGGACAGGAAGTGTGGGAAGATACGAGCATCATTATTCCCCAAAAACTACAAGCCCCCTGGCAAGAAATCATCAGCGATCGCCAAATTTCCCTAGGGGATATTTTATCGATTGGAGAAGTCTTGCAACATTTTCCCGTTGCTTTATTGATCGGAGAGTCAGGTTAACTAAAAAATAGGTGGTTGATGCCCCCAAATCTCTTATGATGATCATAGAAAACAAATCCTCCAATCTTTAATCCCTCACCCTTTCACTCCCTCAGTCTTAACGTATGCCAGGGGAGGGCAAATTATTATTGCAACCGAGATGAACATACCGATGAACATCAAACTTTGGCCAGGAAATCCCTATCCTTTAGGAGCAAGTTGGGACGGAAAAGGAACAAACTTTGCCATATTTTCTGAAAATGCAACGGGAGTTGATCTTTGTTTATTTGATAACCAAGGGAAAGAGACATCTATCCCCTTAACAGAAGTGTCCAACTTTATTTGGCATGGTTATATCCCTGGAATAACACCAGGACAACACTATGGGTTTCGAGTTTACGGTCCATTTAACCCCTTAGAAGGCGATCGCTTCAACCCGGCTAAATTGTTGATTGATCCCTATGCTAAAGCCATCACCGCCGATGTAGAACACGGAGAAGCTATCTTTGGTTATCCTTGGGACAGTGAAGATAAAGATCTGACAGCTTCAGAAATAGACGATGCTCCCTGGGTTCCCAAAGCAGTTGTGGTCGATGAAAGTTTTGATTGGGAAGGGGATCAATTACTTCAACATCCTTGGCATGAAACCATTATCTACGAAGTTCACGTCAAAGGATTTACGAAACAACACCCAAAAATTCCCGAAAACCTGCGGGGAACCTATGCAGGACTGGCTCATCCGACGGCGATCGCCCATTTAAAATCGTTAGGAATAACTGCTGTTGAATTACTCCCTGTTCACCACTTTTTTGTGCAACAAGGGCACTTAATCGACAAAGGATTAAGCAATTACTGGGGTTACGACTCCTTGGGGTATTTTGCTCCTCATTCGAGTTACAGCGCGTCAGGAACCCAAGGACAACAGGTCACAGAATTTAAAAATATGGTCAAAACCCTCCACCAAGCAGGGATTGAAGTCATTCTGGATGTGGTTTATAACCATACAGGGGAAGGAAACCAATTAGGGCCGACCCTCTTTTTACGGGGGATCGATAACCAAGCTTACTATCGTTTAGATGAAGAAAATCCCCGCTATTACGTTGATTTTACAGGGTGCGGAAATTCCCTGAATGTTAGCCATCCCCAAGTCCTTAAGTTAATGATGGACAGTCTACGGTATTGGGTTCTAGAAATGCACGTTGATGGCTTTCGATTTGATTTAGCGGCAGCTTTGGCTAGAGAACTTTATGAAGTGGGAACTTTAGCAACTTTTTTTGATATTATCCATCAAGATCCTGTTTTATCAGATGTAAAATTAATTGCTGAACCTTGGGATCTCGGAGAAGGAGGTTATCAAGTTGGACAATTCCCCCTGTTATGGTCAGAATGGAACGGGCAATATCGGGATGAAATGCGGAATTTTTGGCGGGGATTAGATAGTAATCTTTCTGCTTTTGCTTATCGCTTTACCGGAAGCTCTGATCTCTACGAAATTGCCGGAAAACGACCCCACGCAAGTATTAATTTTATTACAGCCCATGATGGGTTTACGTTAGCCGATTTGGTTAGTTACAACGAAAAACATAACGAAGCTAACGGGGAAGATAATAATGATGGGGAAACCTATAACCACTCTTGGAATTGTGGAGAGGAAGGAGAAACCGATGATTCCGAAATTCTAGCGTTACGGGAGCAACAAAAACGTAACTTTTTAACCACCTTGATGCTATCTCAAGGAGTTCCGATGATGCTAGGGGGCGACGAAATGGGACGCACCCAACAGGGGAATAATAATGGCTATTGTCAAGATAATGAAATTTCCTGGTTTGATTGGAATTTAACGCAAGTTGATCAAGACTTTTGGGGTTTTACCCAACAATTGATTCAGTTTCGTCATCAACATCCCGTTTTGCGACGACGTAAGTGGTTCCAAGGGCAAGCCCTTCACGGATCAGATGCAACGGATATTGCTTGGTTTAACCCCGATGGGGAAGAAATGACAGAAGAACAATGGGAAGAAGGAACCGTGAGGGCGATCGCAATTTTTCTTAACGGAGAAGGGATTGAAAGCCCCGATATTCATGGCGATCGTTTTATTGATGATAGTTTTCTCTTGTTATTTAATGGAGAAGAAGACACCATGGACTTTACAGTCTCTTCTAAATTTGAACACTCATCATGGAAAGTGGTAATTGATACAACTAAAACCCATTGGATTGAACAAGGACAACTCTATGGAGGAAATCAATTAGTGATTACAGTTGAAGGGCGATCATTAATGGTTTTACAGTCTGTTTAAAAGACGGAGGCGGTTAAAGTTTTGTTAGGGAAAACATCTAAAACTCTGTCATTCAATTATATTTAATTTCAAGGATGGTAAAATTCAAAAATTGTGACTATTGCTCCCAAAGTTCTCAGATTCGCTACCGAATTCAATATGATTCCAGTAACCAATGGCAATTAGTTTGTCCCACTTGTCAGACTCATCTGTCCCAGGATAATCCCTACTATCGTTATGGTGGTACTTGGAAAGGGTCTAGAAAAGCTTGATGTGTATTGTTTCAAGGTTTGTCGTGAGGGCTTTAGTCTTCACCAAAGAAGTCCTAGAGGCTTACCGATAAAATTATGTAGAGTAGTTGACCTGAGTCAAAGAATGATAGGATAGAATCAAGACCTGTATTGAGACATAGGAATTCCTAGGTGCTATCTTCTCTGATTGCTGACTTTCGCATCATCTTTGAACGCGACCCTGCAGCCCGTAATTGGCTGGAGGTTCTAATCTGCTATCCAGGTTTACAAGCCTTAGTTTGTCATCGCTTAGCCCATGGCTTATACCGTCTGGGACTTCCCTTCATTCCCCGATTAATTTCCCATCTCGGCCGATTTTTTACTGGCATTGAAATTCATCCAGGGGCGCAGATTGGTAACGGGGTATTTATCGATCATGGCATGGGAGTGGTGATTGGAGAGACTGCCATTGTCGGAGATTATACCTTAATTTATCAAGGGGTTACTTTAGGAGGAACGGGTAAAGAAACGGGAAAACGTCACCCTACCCTCGGGAATAATGTGGTAGTCGGGGCAGGTGCTAAAGTTCTTGGTAATCTCGAAATTGGCAATAATGTCCGCATTGGCGCAGGATCAGTGGTGTTACGGGATGTTCCCTCTGATTGTACTGTAGTGGGGATTCCAGGGCGTATTATTTATCAATCAGGGGTTCGGGTTAATCCTTTAGCTCATAATAATCTTCCTGATTCAGAAGCTAAAGTGGTACGATTGTTGCTCGATCGCATCGAATCTTTAGAACGGGAAGTGCAACAATTAAAGCAAGCTCAGTCAAGAGATTGGGATTTAGTGGCTACGTCGGTGGCTTCATCTTCTTCTGAAAGTGCTTCTGTTTCCAGTCAAAGTTGTAATTTGAGTGATAAAGAGATTGAGGAGTTCCTCGGAGGAACCATTTAAAGCAACTAGGAAAAAGTATCAATAGCTATACAAATTTTTATTCTTGAGTCGGGTGATAAATTTTGCTAACACTATGATCAGGTTTAATTTCAATAACTAAATCAACTAATTTAGGGTTTTGAATTAAAGGTGTAATGAATAATTCTGGGTGTAGCGATCGCCAAAAATAATTGACAAATTCCTCAATTTCTGTGTCAGTCATTCCCGTTTTTCCTGAAGCAATCATTTTGTGTTCTGCTTCTTTTCGCCATTGTTTACTCAGTTGATAGTTAATAGGATAAAGGACAATTAAACGGTCTAATCGTTCCCACAAGGGTAAATAATCTTTTAATTTCTCGTTCATATCCCTAGCAAATTTCTGATCAGCTTCGGTTAAAATCGGTGGTAAAGGATAATTAAACCTCGTTTCTTCTACTGGCTGTACTCCTACAAACCATCCTTCAAATAACACGATATCTGCTTTATTAATCGTTTCAAATTTAACTCTATCTCCTGCCCCATTGTGTAAAGATTTATCAAAACGGGGAACTAAAATCGGTTGGTTTTTATTAGTTTGACGAAACTGATCTAAGAGTTTAATTCCTAATTGAATATCGTGGGTTCCTGGGGGACCACGCCAAATTAAACGAGAATCAATAGTTTGAACTTGTTGACGTTCAGCATAGGTTTTATATAAGTCATCAAGGGAAATTCCAACGGTAGTATAACCCAAATAGCTAAGAATTAATTGACACACTTTAGCTAAGGTGGTTTTTCCCGTTCCTTGTCCCCCTAAAATTCCTTGAATTAAGGGTCTGTTTAATTGTTGTTTTGCTTGGACTAATTGTAATGCTAACGGTAGCCATAACCGCCATAACATTAATAAAATTGGCTGAGATTCTTTAAATCCTAACTGTTGACATAATTGTTGAACCTCCCCTTGGACGGTTTTAAAAAGTTGCGATCGCGTCTTGATTTTTTCTAGTCCATTTTCTGGAGTAATACTAAAGGCGTTGGCTTCTTGAGATTTTTCTAATGCTTCAGTTAGTAGAAATTCTAAGTCTTGTAAATGGGGTGGGATTCCATGACACCAATTTTCTAGAATATTGAAGGAGTTCATCAGCTAGACGTGAAAAGATACGAAGATAAAAAGTCAATTCAACCAATCATGAACCAAGTTTTAAAGCTTCTAAATACAGACTATAAACAAAGCCGATTTTAAAGATATTCAAAATATCAAGCCAGAGAGATTTTTTTAACTGTTGTATTTGACGATAAGCAATGCGGCTAACTGTTTCCGTAAAGAAAATCAGAAAGACAGCAATAGTGATATCCCAATAGGCTTCTTGTCCTGCTGTTGTAGAGACAGCTTGACCAACAAAAAACCCTAATAAAAGACTAATTAAACTCAGAGAAATACGCCGCCAAGGGTTACTAAATACTTCATTGAGACGGGTTTGAGTATTATCAAAGAGGGTACTTAAGCGAGTTCTTTGCATGGTGGACGATTAACCATAATCAACAATTCAAGACAGTATCTTCTCACTTGATCAGTCCTTAGAGATCAACATTAGCCGATCTTGACCTATTTTGTAATACGACTAAGTAACCATAAAGAAATCCCAATTCCAATAAAATGGGCAGTCACTGCCGTTGAATTGGCTTGAATACTAAAAATATCCGCCGCTACTACTAAACATCCTGCACCCCCTCGTACTGCCCCAGTCTGTCTTACCGATTTCAATAAGACATTACCCACAACCGATTGAGTTCCCACTAAAGACAATAACATCCCGATCAGATTAATAATCAATCCCCAACGAATCACTTGGACAGTATCGATACGTTTTGGACGACGGGCTGGATCAGGACTTCGTAGGAGTTCAGCAATTTTAGTGTAACGGAAGGAAAAATAAATGCTAATGCCGAGGACGACTAAGCCACAAATGGCGAAAAAGATGCCAAACCCTGTGCCTGGGCTTTTTTCTCCTTCTCCTAATGAACCCGTCCCTAGGGCTAACAAGGAAATAATCCCGAGGACAATTTGCGCCCAAAAGCTACGCCACCCCCACCATTTTAAGGTTGAGGAAGCTTCTAATACAGCTTCAGGTAAGGGACGGGCAATTTCGGGTTTTTCGCGGTTGTCGTTCATGGGACTGTTATCATTGTTTCAAGGTATTACTGATTTAGTAGGAGATTCAGAGATATTTTATTTTTTCGGGGAGAAAAATAATACTGGAAACCAACTACGGCGAAGAACTTCGTTCGCTAAACTAGGGGTTGTCCATTCTAAGATAGTGTTACGGTAATCTGAGGCAATAGCGATCGCGCTAATATCAAAATTTAAGGCGGTATCGAGGATTTTGGCTAGGGGGTTTCCTTGGACGACTTTAGTATCAACGGTTACATTGAATGCTTCTAAGTCTGTTTTGGCCCTACTTAGTTTCTCCTGGGCTTCTTGATAGTGATAGTCAGCAATTTCTTCGGTTCGTCCTCCATCATCAATCACCCATAATAGCAAGCATTGCTTACAAGTGTTGTCAGGATAATTTTTCAGGTGATTTTTAACTTCTTCAAGCAAATATTCCCCAGATTGTTCCCCATTGTAGGGAATCAGCAAGTAACGCCACAGATGTTCACAACGTAGGGCTAATTCTTCACAGGTATAAGTGGAGATTAACTGAGGACGGAGAATCATTAAAGGGGTTGAGGTTAATTGGGCTAACTCTAGGGTATGACTTCCGAAAATTCTCGTTTCTATGGCACTGCGGATGGGCATTCCTGTGAAGACTACATCAATGTCATAGGTATCAATTAATCGTAAGATTACGTCTTTAGGCTGTCCTGAGAGGACTTCAACTTTCACTTCTACACCGTTAGGAACCTCTTTTAACGCCGGTGCCAGGCGTTCTTTTGCCTCAGCAATTTGGTTTTCGTCAACTCGGGCTGCTTTTTCGGATTGCCAAACCGAGATACTGTGTAAGAATACGATTCGTTGGAGTCCGCTACTAGCTAGATGGGGGATAAAATTAACTAGACGATGCAAGCCATCAGTGAAGTCGGTACAAATTAAACAGTTATGGAACATAAGGACGGGTCTTCATTTTGCAGCAAACCACTCAAGACTACTATAGCAAGAATAAATCATCCTATTGCTGTTATGAATATTAAAGTTTAAGAAAACTAACACAGAAATAGAAATCTAAAATCTAAAGACTTTTCTCAAGGGGAAACCCAAACAGAACAACTATGTAAATTCTTTTGAACATCTATCGAGACAATCTTTCAAGATTTTTTTCACAACAACTTAGTAAGATTATTCTTAGTTCTATCGTGTTGATGATAGGGTTGTTAATCTTCAATTAATTGTTGAGTTGATTCTTTTTCTTGTATTCAAGAATTCCTTGACGAAATCCCAAAACCACTAAAATATTAGAAATACTTAAAAAAGACTCTGCACTTCCGTGTAACCAATCAATATTAGCTAACTGATCTCCATAGTGGATTTTAGCGTAAATTCCAGCCGGAATGGTGATAGCGACAAAGATTAACAATACATAAAACCCAATCAAAGCTAACTTAGGCGTTTTTTGAGAACGGGTGAGGAACCACAAAAACCCTAAATAGGGAAACAAAGAGAGGGCAAATAAATTATCTTTAGACATAACCTAAAAACTCAATAAAATCTTAATCATTAATTAGCAATATCTTGACTCGAACAACGCCAAATCCACCAAGCGGCAGCACAGAGAGTACAATTACCCACAACTGTCATGGCTGCTTGCAACGTGACTAACCAATTTAAAGAGGAGGGATTATCAAAAAAGTGCCAAGTACAAGCACACATCGCACTGACTAAAGCGGGTAACATCCCTAAAGATAGCCATCGCCAATAATAATTTTTAGTCACTTCCCCATAAGTCCAAATTAACCAAATTGCTGCTATCCACTCAATGACACTAGAAACGTGAACTATCCAGGTAGGAATTGAAAGTGCGTTCATAAGTAGTTGGTAGTTAATAAGTTGATAGTTAATAGTTGATAGTTGATTATTTTTCTAGCCAATCAATGACTTTTTTGCCTAAATTAGTGTTATCTAGGCGATCAATTTCTCTAATACCAGTGGGACTGGTAACATTAACTTCTGTTAGATAACCACCTATCACATCAATCCCCACAAAATACAAGCCATTTTCTCGTAATCTTGGCCCCACAACTTCACAAATTTCTAATTCTCTGGGGGTAATTTCTGTTTTTTCACTTCTTCCTCCAACGGCCATATTTCCCCGAAATTCTTTACCCGTTGGAACTCGATTAACAGCCCCAATGGGTTGACCATCAAGGAGAATAATTCGTTTATCCCCGTCCTTTGCTTCAGGAATAAAACGCTGTACCATCACGGGTTCTTGTCCATAAAAGGTACTAACTTCAATGAGAGAATTAAAATTGCGATCACTAGGATCTAAAAATAAAATTCCTTCCCCTGCTTTGCCCCCCAAAGGTTTGAGAATCGCCAATTTTTTCTCTTCTACAAACTTCCGAATAATCGTCTTATCCAAACTGACGACGGTTTCCGGCATCACTGAATAAAATTGCAGAGTATACATTTTTTCATTGGCTTCGCGCAACCCTTGGGGGGAATTAATCACTAAGGTTTTTTCAGGATTAATTAACTCTAAAATATAGGTAGCATAGAGATAGCGAACAGTGACAGGGGGGTCTTTTCTCATGAACACTGCATCCATGTCTTCTAGACACATTAAAACTGTCTCGGAAATTTCATACCACTTGGGAACCGCCACCCATTTTTGAGCTTGTAATTTAACAGGAGTTAGCTGAACTTGAGATAAGGTAGCCCAAGCTTTTCCTTCAATAACACTGAGTTGATGAACTTGTGTTACCCAAACTTCATGACCGGCTGTTTGGGCTGCTTCCATAATGGCTACTGTGCTATCATGGCCAGGGTCTAAGCGAGATAGGGGATCAATAATAAAGGCAAATTTCATTTGACAGGAAATAGGAAATAGGAAATGGGGAACATCATAGATATCCTAATTTATCAGCGTTGTGCTATAAATATTTTTGGATTAATACAGCTAATTTTTCCTTGGTTGTCGGTGGAATTTTATCCCAAGGAGTCAAACCCGCATATTTTAGGGCATTATGGGCTTCGGACACCGGGGGATTTTTACTCAACCGTCTTACTGTCTCTAGAATAACCTTCTGGGCGTTAATGGCATTGTGGTTTAAATTATCAATGATCATCTCCACAGTGACATGATCATGGTCTGGATGCCAGCAATCATAGTCCGTCACTAATGCTAGGGTAGCATAGGCAATTTCTGCTTCTCTGGCTAGTTTGGCTTCGGGTAAATTGGTCATTCCGATGATAGACGCGCTCCAACTGCGATAAAGGTTAGACTCTGCAATGGTAGAAAAAGCTGGCCCTTCCATGCACACATAGGTTCCTCCTCGGTGTAAGGTGGTGTCAGGTAAGTCAAGACTTTCTACCGCATCCCCTAAAATAGCGGCTAACTGGTTACAAACGGGATGACCAAAACCAATATGGGCAACCATTCCTTCTCCAAAAAACGTGGAAATTCGGTTACGGGTGCGATCAATAAATTGATCAGGGATAATCAAATCACGGGGCTTAATTTCAGCTTTGAGAGACCCTACCGCAGATGCTGAGATAAGGTATTCTACCCCTAACTGTTTCATGCCGTGGATATTAGCACGAAAGGGTAATTCTGAGGGGATTAAATGATGATTTCGTCCGTGACGGGCGAGAAAGGCGACAGGCGTTCCTTCAAGGGTTCCTACAATGTAAGCATCGGAGGGGGAACCAAAGGGCGTGTCGAGGTGGACTTCTTGGACATCTTGGAGGGCATCCATTTTATATAGACCACTACCGCCTAGAATACCAATTTTTGCTTGAGTCATGACTTAATTTAGAATAGAGCCAACAATAATCATACCCCTTAACAGAACCTGAGTTCGGTGTTAGAAGTTAGAAGTTGAGAGTTAAGAGTTAGGAAATCTTCAACGAAAGAATGAGGAATACGGACTGACAATGGTTGCAAGTTATCCTTCGTTTGGCTTACGTCGAACTTAAGTTTAACAGAACACAAAAGACTACACGCGACAGGCTATTTCAACAAGTCTCTAAAATAATATTGAGTTCGTAGTAAAGGCTTTAGCCTCTTTCATTACTTAAAAAATATATTAATCACCAAAGGTAACAATTATGACTAAAAACATCATCAACCCTAGCCATTTTTTTCCTCCTTTAGAAAACGGAGATCAATTAACTCGTATTGCATTTGAACAACGTTATGACAGAATGCCCAATCTCAAGAAGGCGGAATTAATAGAAGGAATTGTTTATATGCCAGCAGCATTAAGATTTAGACAACATGGCAAACCTCATGCGCAGATTCTGACGTGGCTAGGTTTTTATCAAGCTAATACCCAGGGAGTTGAAATAGCCGATAATGCTACTGTAAGACTGGATGCTGATAATGAACCTCAACCTGATGCTTTACTTAGAATAGAAAAGGGCGGACAATCAATTATTAGTGACGATGATTATGTCGAAGGTGCGCCAGAATTAATTGTTGAAATTGCTGCTTCTTCTGTATCTCTTGATTTACACACTAAACTGAAAGCCTACCGACGTAATCAAGTTCAAGAATATCTAGTTTGGCGGGTTTATGATGGTGAATTTGATTGGTTTAGATTAAGAGAAGGACAATATATCAAACGACAATCCAATGAAGAAAATATGATTAAAAGTGAAGTTTTTCCTGGTTTGTGGTTAGACATTAATGCTTTACTAACAGGAGATATTGCTCAAGTTTTAGCGGTTTTACAACAAGGAATAGCGACTGAAGACCATCAATTATTTATCCAACAATTAGGTAATAGATAAAAATTATTGTTTTTATTGAAAATTAGTTGTTTTATTCTGAATTTGGGAGGGAAGTAGATGAAAATAGCGCAATATTAACAGTCTCATCATTCACAAAGCCTATTTGTATTATATTTGTAGTTGAAATTAGTCTTCTGTCAGCACTTTTTGGAAAACAGTAACATTTGATACCAAAAAAAGCCCCAACATCCTTAATTTATCAAGAATTATTTTCAATAACTAACGAAGGAATGGGGGTTGACAAGGTTGTAGTATTCGTTGTATGCTCTAGAGGTAGGTTAATGATATATTACCCATTTTGTACCTAAAATTCAGTAGAAGAATTTATATATTGTTCAAGGATATAAGTTAAAACGGTGCAAAACGGGTTATATTTTCCTTCGTTATCTACTGTATCGAATCCTTGAATGAGTTGCTGGATTTCAGTCTGATTTTCAATATCGATAAACTTTAAGATACTTTCTATAGCTTGCTTTCGTATTCGTTGCAACTTATCAATATTTAATCCTAATCTCTCAATGGTTTCCCTAGCAGCATTTTGTTGATTCTCATCTAATTCAGATGCGGGTAATATTTCACCTGCTTCTGTATAGCAGAAAAACTCAGCACAGTTTATGTCTAGAGGAGAAACCATTAATTCCTCATCATACCAATCTTGCTTTTTGTGTCCGCAATATTCAGGAATAGTTGAGGGTTGATCATCTTCTTTTATACCTTGACAAGACGCTAATAAATTATTGTATTCTAAAGCTAATTCTGGATAGTGGTTTTTGGGTTTTAGGTGTTCTATGTGACTTTCTTGAAGATCAACTGGTCCACCACAATAACAACAAATATAACCTTGTTCTTGTAATAAAATTCCATGAATTAAGGGTTTTTCAGGTTGCTGAAAATTTTCCCATGTGGGTCTCCAATTTTCATTTTCTCTTGCTTTCCAGTTAATCAATTCTTCAGGTGTTTGATTTTTTTCAATGTATCTCATATTAACGTCTTAAAATCTCCTTTCTTTTGATAGAAGTTGCTGCTTTGATTAATTCTGGTTCATCATTGCCAATTTCATTGATAATTTCTTCTTGTAATTCTTTTGCTTGTTCTAAGTTTCCTTGATCAATAATTCTGAATAATTCAAGAATTTTGTCTTTAATTATCTGAGGACGTTCTGAGGTTCCCATAATATCTTCTAAAATTTGGTTACTATCTCTACCATAAGAACTTTCAGGATGTTGAATAATAATGTCGTCATTCTTGGAGTTTAAGATATAAACATTTTCGGGTTGAACATGACTGATAACTTGAGGAGAATGGGTAGTAACAATAAATTGACAATGAGGAAAAGTTTGGGTTAACTTAGGAATAATTTCTCGTTGCCATTTGGGATGTAAATGAAGTTCAATTTCATCTATTAATACTATTCCTTCTCCTTCTAACGGTTGCTCTAAACTTGGGTTAGCAATGGCTAATCTTCTCGCTAAATCTCCTACCATTGCTAATAAGCATTTTTCCCCGTCAGAAAGTTGATCAACAATTAATTCTTTCCCGTTTTTATTTAGCGTCATTCTTAAAGGCGATCGTCTAACTCTTAAGTTAGTAAACCCAGTTAAAGATTCAATTGCTTGTCTAACTGCTTGTAATTGTGTATCTTGATAGGTTCGAGTTTCAAGCTGTTTTAAAAAATCAGACACTCTCTCGGATGATAATTCATTTTCTGTTTTAATTAAAGATTCAAATAATTTAGATAATTCGCTTTGTTTACCTTCATTTTTAGCTTGTGTTAAAATTTCTCTAATTATTGGATCTTTTTCAAGTTTTAATTCATTTTCTATATCTTCTTGAGTCCGAAACCATTCAAAGAAAATTCTAAAATCTATTGCACCTCCAACTAGAGACTTTTCATAAACATCTTGAGGTTTAAAAGAATGTTTAGTACGAATTCTTAAAGGAATATCTAAAACTGCACGGTTCGTATTATAATGGACGATAATTAGTAAATCTTGTAACTCAGGATTTTGATCTTTATATAGTTTATGACGAACACCTTCAACAAGCTTATGTAATTCTTGTAAATTGCTTTGGGTTTCTTTCGTTTGCTTAGTTCTAGTTTTAGTTAAAGACCAAGTAACCTTTTGAGAATTATCTAAAACTGTGATACTGTTTTGAGTTAATTTATTACCATTTTTAATATCATGAACGGTAAATAGTCTCCCTCCTTTTTGAGAACCTTGAATCAAGCTAATATAACGAGAAAGGAGAATTGCTAAAGCATCTAAAATACTAGACTTACCAACGCCATTAACCCCAATAAAAACGGCAGGAGAATTAGGATTAAATTTAATCGTAATATCTCCAAATCCCCGAAATGATTTTAAGGTTAAACATTTAACTTTCATAGAACAACCATAGCATAATATGTACTCATGGTAGGTATATGAGTTGTGTAGGGTGGATCAAAAAATTTAAGCAAGAATTCAAACAAAATAATAGAATATTTTACCCACCCTACCATTTAGCCATCTAAATCCCCTTCCATGACCGCAGAAATTGCTGACTTAGTATTATCCTTAAACTCTTTAATACTAATACGTCCCAACAAATAAATTGCCATAATCATCCCTAGTCCTTGTGCCACAAAAACCAACCCATAAGCTAAAAAAGGAGCAGAAAAAAGTACCTTTCCTAAGTTCAAAACTGCCCCTCCTAAAACGGTGGCAAAACCCCTCGCCATGGACTGGGCTAACCCCCATGCACCAATAAACGTTCCGGCGGTTTCTGCTGCGGTTAAATCTAACATCAAACCTGTTGCCCCTGCGGTTAAAACTCCTGATGCTAACCCGAAAAAGAGTAACCCAGATTTCAATAAACTTTGACTTTCTATTCCGCCAGCTAAGATAATTAAACCAAAACAAAATATTGATAAAATACAGCCTAATTTGGTAGTTTGTTGCTTTCCTAAACGGGGAACTACTAAAAACCCGGTTGAACCAATACCAAATAGGGTTCCCATGCCATAAAACGCATTTAATTGAGTCGTTTCAGAAATACACATCCCGAATACCTCACCCCCATAAGGTTCAAGTACCGTATCCTGCATAAACAAACTCAGGGTAAGCATCAACAAAAAGCTAAAAAATAACCAAGTTTGACGATTAGCAGTCAAAATTCCCATCGCTCGTCCTAGGGTAATCTGATCTTCCCGTTCAACTACCTGCGATCGCAAACTAAACCGAGAATATCGCTTTTCTACGCCCCAAGTGGCTAAAAAACATAATCCTAACACCACCCCAGGCATAATAATAAACACAGGGTTAACCGTTCCTTGTAGGGTAGGAATATTCGCTACTTTGGCTGTTGCTGTCGGATCATAAGAAAGAATAGCGTCCCCACAAATATCGGGGCTATTGAGCAAGTTTGAGCTAACAATTGCCCCAACCACAATGCCCACCATCAACATCGACCAGACAATACTGATCAGTTGGGAACGGTTATCCTCGTCAGAAATATCCACCAACATCGCGGCAAAAGGAGTGCCACTAAAACTTAACGCTAAACCATAGAGGGCAAAAATGACCCCTAATAAGACTGCCCAGGTATAGGTCATCAAACTCCATCCTGTGTCTTGTAAGCTAAATCCCAACTGCCAAACTACTTGAAGGGCAATAAAAGCAATGGAGGTAAATAAAATCGCCCCGATCCAGACATAGCCGGTGCGGTGATAGCCCCAAATTTTTTTGGTATCGGACATTTGGCCGAACCACACCTTAGCCGGACTAACAAACTGGTACATAGCGATCGCCGTTGCTGCTATCCAGGGCAACACTGTCAATTCATCGATCATGATCCGGTTGAGAACTCCCAAGGTTAGCAACGACATAATCCCTAACCCCATCTGGAATAATCCTAGACGGAACATGGTGAACAGGTTAAGTTTTGGGAGGGGTTTGTGGGGACTCGGTTGAGAAAGGGGAGAAAGGTCGCTAGTAGCCATCTTTGGTTTATTTTAAGGGTTTTTGTCTTAATCCTTTCGGGAACAAATTGTTTTTGATTTTATCGTAAAATTCGGCAAACATTATAGATTAGCGATCGCCAGATTATGGAGTCACCACGCAGAAGTCAGTCTTTCAACCAGTCAAATATTTCACCTACCTTAATATTGTATAATAAGCTTATATTATTCAGATAGTAAAAGTGTTAAACCTCAATTATTGCTACAGAATATATCCTGATGCCAGTCAAGAAAAGGAATTGCTTGACTGGCTAGAAATCTGTCGAGGTGTATATAATTACGCTTTGAGAGAAAGAAAAGAATGGATAAATTCTCGCAAGTGTAAAGTTAATGCTTGTCGCATCAAATCTGAATATATTATTCCGGCTGACCAACCATTTCCTGACTATTACAAACAGAAAAAAGCTTTAACTCAGGCGAAAAAAGAATACCCAGAGCTTAAACGAGTTCAGTCTCAAGTATTGCAAGAGGTTATGGGGCGATTGGATAAAGCGTTTAATTTTTTTTGGAAGAAAAGTTTTGGTTTTCCAAGGTTTACAAAATATGGTCAGTTTCGGTCTATTAACTTTCCTCAGTTTAAAGATAATCCTATTACGGGGTATCAGATAAAACTGCCAAAAATAGGCAGCGTATCAATTAATTTACATAGACCTATCCCAGATGGATTTGTTATTAAACAAGTTCAAATAGTTAAAAAAGCTTCTGGTTGGTATGCTGTTGTCTGTATTCAGTCAGATATTAAAGTTCCATCTCAATCACCTCAAGGTAAATCTTTGGGTATTGACCTAGGGCTTGAGAAATTTATAGCTACTTCACAGCAAGAGTTAATAGCTAGACCAAGGTTTTTTGTTGAGCTTCAAAGCAAGCTTCGATGGCTGCAACGAAGATTATCCAAAAAGCAGAAAGGGTCTAAAAACTGGCATAAAGCCCGTGAAAAGGTAGCCCGATTACACGAATATATATATAACACTCGCAAGAATTTCCATTATCAAGTAGCTCATCATCTTTGTAACCAAGCAAACATAATATTTGCAGAAAATTTAAACTTAAAAGCTATGTCGAGAGGGATGTTATGTAAGCATACTCTTGATGCTGGCTTTGGTAGTTTTCTGGAAATATTAAAGCACGTTGCTTGGAAGCGAGATGTCTATTTTGAAAAAGTTGATGCTAATTTGACCAGTCAAACCTGTCCTAATTGTGGAGTGGTAACAGGTAAAAAAGACTTATCTCAACGAGTACATGAATGTTCCAATTGTGGTTTGATAACCAATAGAGACGTTGCAGCTGCAATGATTGTAGAGCAACGTGGACTTGCAGCCCTCGGACTGGGGGTCAAGCTGCCTGTGGAGGAAGAGGTTATCGGGGATGTCTCTAAAAAGATGTCTAGAGCCTCCCGTAGAAGCAGGAAAGCCTCATAGCAATATGGGGAAGCCCGCCCCGTACCTACTGGTACGGGGTCGGGAGAATGTCACTTTGATGAACAGCAACCATTTGTAATCCCTTCTTTCCCTAGGTTTTAAGGGATCGTCATGGGAACCCCACAAGCGATCGCCTCATTCCCCAACTTAAGATTACAGTTATGGTTGGGTTGATGGATAAATAGGACTTTCATCCAATGCACCCAGTCGGTTAAACGGCCAAAAACGCACAAAGGCTTTACCAATAATCTTATCTTTTGGAACATAGCCCCAGTAGTGGGAATCGTAGCTATTATTGCGATTATCTCCTAAGACTAGATATTCTCCTTCAGGAACCGTTACGGGTCCATAATCGTAATTAGGATCTTCAGCGATGTATTTTTCTTTAATAACTTGACCATTAACATAAACCTTTCCCATTTTCACCTCAATGGTTTCTCCCGGTAAACCGATTACCCGTTTGATAAACGCATCATGAAAGTCTTTTTCTTGAAGGGCTTTTGTTGGGTTAAATACCACCACGTCTCCCCGTTTAGGTTCTTGGAAATGATAGCTAATTTTTTCGATAATGAGGCGATCGTTGATCTGTAGAGTCGGTTCCATCGAAGAGGACGGAATATAACGCGCTTCTGCCACAAAAGTCCGAATGCCAAAGGCCAAAATAGCGGCGGTGGCGATGGTTTTAATTGCTTCAATCCAAGGATTCTCTTGGGGAGGCTGATTTGATTTGTTAGTATTTTGTTTCAAGCTTCGAGCCATAGGAGTTATTTAATAAACTGAAATATTACAAGAAACAGGGCTAGATAAAATTTAACGTAACGAATATCTAATTTTTAGTTTAACTATATCCAAGGCAATGGCAAGATTAAATTATTCTTAGAATTTATATGGGTTTGCCAATTTCTACACTTATGACACAACTCCTCATTCGTCACGCTCAAATTCTCTTACCTAATGGTCAGTTTCTTCTGGGGGATGTTTTAACCCAAGACGGAAAGATCCTTGAGGTAGCCTCAGAAATTGCGGCAACAGACCTTAGTAACATCATAGACGCAACGGGATTAACTTTGTTGCCTGGGGTGATTGATCCTCAAGTTCATTTTCGTGAACCTGGACTAGAACACAAGGAAGACCTCTTTACCGCGACTTGCGCCTGTGCTAAGGGTGGGGTCACTTCTTTTCTTGAAATGCCCAACACTCGCCCGTTAACCACCACTCAAGCAGCTTTAGATGATAAGCTTCACCGCGCCTCCCAAAAATGTCTAGTTAATTATGGCTTTTTTATCGGTGCTACTCCCGACAATTTGCCTGATTTATTAACAGCTAATCCTACCTGTGGCATTAAAATTTTTATGGGGTCAGCCCATGGGGCGTTATTGGTGAGTCGAGAAGCTGAATTAGAGCCAATTTTTGCGAAAGGAAGCCGATTAATTGCAGTTCATGCTGAAGATCAAGCCAGAATTCTTCAACGTCGTCAGGAATTTTCTGGGATTACTAATCCGGCCATTCATTCCCAAATCCAAGATGAAGATGCTGCCCTTAATGCGACGAAATTAGCCCTCAAATTGTCAAATAAGTATCAACGACGGTTGCATATTCTCCATCTTTCGACAGGGGTTGAAGCGGAATTTTTACGGGATAATAAACCCAATTGGGTAACAGCAGAAGTTACCCCCCAACATTTATTACTTAATACGGAAGCCTATGACAAAATAGGGACATTAGCTCAAATGAATCCCCCGTTGCGATCGCCTGAAAATAATACCATTTTATGGCAAGCTTTATTAGATGGGGTCATTGATTTTATCGCTACCGATCACGCCCCCCATACCTTAGAAGAAAAAGCCAAAGGCTATCCTAATTCTCCTTCGGGAATGCCAGGAGTAGAGACCTCTTTACCCTTAATGTTAACTCAAGCGAAATTGGGACGCTGTAGCGTTTCTCAAGTGGCTAATTGGATGTCTACTGCGGTTGCCAAGGCGTATAAAATTCCTAATAAAGGGTTAATTAAACCTGGATATGATGCTGATTTAGTATTAGTTGATTTAGAAAATTATTCCCCCGTTAAACGAGAAGATCTACAAACTAAATGCGGTTGGAGTCCTTTTGAAGGATGGGAGTTAACCGGATGGCCAATAGTAACGATTGTTGGGGGAGAAGTGGTTTATGAAGGAGGAAAATTAAATACTGAAGTTCGGGGAAAACCCTTAAGATTTGAATAGTTAATAGTTAATAGTTAACTAACGTTGGCTCTCCCAACATTTTGGGTTAAACTGTACAATTAGTGACAGATTCTAATCTGGTGGGTTACGGTCGGGATAAAAACTTATTAGTTTCCTATCACAATCAACCTTATGCCTAACCCACCCTAAAAAAATATTAAGATTTTATGATTACTACAAGGACAAGAGAACCCTAACTTTTCCCTTGATGTCTTGCTAGGGCAGCTTTTTGAAAGAATTCAATATACTGTCTATATCCCCCAGGAAAAGCAACATTTAGGGTCAGTGGATCATTCTTATCTCGGTGATCTCCTGGTCCTTCTATTACCCTTACTTCTTTTTCATTATTAACATTATTGGTGTTAATAAACGTTTCGAGTTTTAGGGGTTTACGGTTTTTCACTTCCCCATCACTACTATCAATATAAACGATAACATTTCCTGTCTTAAATTCTTTGCCAATCTCTTGAATGAGTTGTAAAAATCCGCGATCGCTTCCCCCTCTTTGAAAGGTTAATTGACTGTTAATTTCTTTAGCTTTGCTGGTAACAGTATCCCCCACTCCTATCATCGTTGGCATTTGTATCGGATCAAAATTGTCCTTAATTAATTTGAGTAATTCTTGATGTTCTCTGGGGGCTTGTCGAACGTTAAAATTTTCTCCTAATGGATATTTTCCTGTTTGATTGTAATAGTAACGATTTAGGATAACCAGTACCCCAACCTCTTTAATTGCCCCTCGTAACATAAATTGGAAATCTGTTGTTCCCGAATCTTTCCCCTCAGCTACTTGCATAATTTCTTGTCCTTGAGAATCTTTGCCTAAGTTGGGGGCATAATGAACAAAAAATGAATCACCTAATCCTTGATTTTTAGCTTGTTCAAGTAAGTCATCCGTTAAATTTTTCATCCCTTGCTGTAATTTATAGTAACCATCTTCTTCATGGCGTAAGTATTCATGAAATACGTTTAAATTTATGGTCGGAGAAACTTTATTATCTAAAACAGTTGATTGAATTCCTTGTTTAATTTTGCTTTCTTCGAGTCCACAGTTATTCTGCTTAAAAAATTCGGTTAAAGCGTCTTCAATTTTTTGGGGAACTTGTTCTAAAAAGGTTAATTCTTTTTCACTAACCCCAGGATGAGAAACATTTCCATAACGATCTTGCCATTGAACTCCTCCACCTGCTAAACCGGGTAAATAAAGTCCTTTTTCTTGAACTAACTCTTTATTATTTAAGGTCCGTTCAATAATTCCATTTACCCCTCGCTTGCCAATATGTTCCCCATTGGTTAAGACAAAAAAGTGACCTTCAAATAATTTAGTTGCTTCTAAGTATTTTTGGTCAATTACTCTTGTTAGAGGATCTTTGACTAACCCCATACAAACACCATCAAGATCTTGAATAATTAAAATATTTTGTTGCTTAGAAATTAAATTGATGAGTCCTTGATGATCAAGAGATAGGGAACGTTGATGTAAGGATGTATTGCTAGGAGACATTGTAATCAATCATTGATAATACTAAGAGGGCAAGTTACAACAAAACCCTAATTTGTGACTTATGATACACAGTTTGACCTTAACATAGTCATCATGGCTATGCAAGTCTTATCTATAACTGGAAACTTCACAGGGCATTTCTTATCTTATTTTGAAGATTTTAATCAGAAGTTAACCTAGATTTAACCTCTGATTCTTTCGGCAATCTAATTCCTTTATTTTCTAGAAAATATCTAATTGATAATTCCTGATTACTTATAATAAAAAGTAATTTCTTTATCTTTTAGTGGAACAAAATCACTATCAATTAACATCTGGTTTAATTCTGCTTGGGGAATATGTTTAGCCCCAATGCGAACAATACGAGAACGCATAGTATTGGTGACTCCACTGCGTTTACGTTGAGCTTCTAATGCCATGACTTTGTTGTATAGTTCTAATTTAGCAGAGGGAATGGGAGTACCATCTAAATCAATTCCTTGAGCGATCGCCACATCAACCGCATCAGCCCCAGTATTAGAAGTTGGTGAATTCATAATTAATTATGCTATTTGTTTATCTTTGATTACTATATCAGAATCTTGACTAGCTGTTATGAATTTTTTGATAAATTTTTCATATCATAAAGAACAATTAAATGACTATCATGATCTAAAAATGCTTGTTCCCGAAGCCGCAAACTTAAGTTTAGCTTCTGGCGGAAAACGAAAGACTGGATAAAGATAAGATGTAGGCTTTTCATCTATTATATATTCTAGTTTAAAACCTAGAATATTTTGATAAAGGTTTAATGATATTTCTAAGTTTTTAATCACTAAACAAGGTCGTTTCAAATGCAGTCCATCTTCTGGTAAAACAGTTAATTGATAAGTTTTATTTTTCATTAAAATACCTTTTCAAACTATCAAAAATAATTGTATTTTATTTAATAAATTCAAGCAAGAGTGTTTTGGCAGAGTTCCCTCTATCAGCTATCAACTATCAACTATCAACCGTTAACTATCAACTATTAACTTGATCATTGCCACTTTTTAAAAACTTCTGACCAACTTTGCCAAACAGTCATGATTTTTTCTCTTTTTTGTTCAAAAATCGCCGCGATCGCAATCAAAATAATCCCTAATAATAAGCCAAATAACCATTTAGCCAAAGAATAATCTAAACTAACAATAATCAATTGATACAAAATATTTATAATAAAAGTGCTTGTTCCACTATATAAAAAAGCGCGAATTTTCAACCCAAGTCCGAGACTAATCGTTAGTAAACTAATGCCAAGAGGAATCACCCCTAAATGTTGATAATATAATAAAGCTGTAATGTTAATTAAACTACTCCCTAATAAACGTAAATAATGACGAAATTTACTTTTTTCTCTGTTTCTAAAAGCGGGATCAAACTGAGCAACATAAAGAATAGATAAGCCAATCAACAAAGAATTATTTAAAGGGGTAATTAGTTGATTTTCATAGAGAAAGCGAATGATTGCCCAATCAAGGAATCCGAGACTAATATAACTCCAACGTAGGTTATTTTGATTAATCCCAATTTGTAAGTAGAAAACAGCCACTAACAACAAACTTCCATAGGCAATTTCTCGAGTGGTGACTAATGCTAATAAACTTGGGAGAATTAGAGACACTCGCTGCCAGGGAGTAGATTTCCAGCCTAAATTGCCCCAAGGAATATAATACATAAACAAAGCAATAATTCCAACAAAACCAGCATAATAAGCATCAAAATTGCCTAATTGTTTCCAAATTAAACGAGAGAATATTAGGGTACTTGCCATATCTAAAAATCCTAGATAAACCCAAATATCTTTTAGAAAATCTTGATTATTATTACCAGAAATTAGATGAGTATCTCTTCCCTGAATGAAAGCATAACTTGATAATACTAAGCTTAAAGATACATTAATTGGGTTAAGATAAGGATTGGCTTTAGTAGTTAAAAGTGTCATGGCTGCCCAAGCAACACCAATCGTTTTTAATAGAGTTGCAAACCCCCAATGAGTATGGGCTGTTCGTTGAATTTCTACTAAACTTAAATTGAGAAAATAATGGTGTCCTCTTAATGCTAAAATCCAATCAAAAAGACGATAAAATAAAGCTAAAGTCGCCGTAACTAAGCCTAAAATTAGTAATTGATTTGGTAAAGTTCCACCAACCCCTTGTAGGAGATGATATATAACTCCTTCGTAAATGCCAAAAGTTATCAACCCCAAACCAATATAAGTTCGCCTTTTTTGCTGGTGAAAATAATAATTTACTCCAACTCCTATTAACCCAACTCCTAGGGTAATTAATCCAGTATAATAGGTAAAAATTCCGATCCGTAGAATAACTGCCATAACCCCAAAGAATAGGGGTAATAGTTGAAGAATCTTTGTCTGAGAAAGGCGAGAAAATTTTGATAGTAACCAAGGGGTAAACCCTAAAATTATCAACCCTGTGATTAAATTAATAAATGCGATTGTAACTCTAGATCCTTCCCCCCATAAAACACTATTAATAATTAATAATTCTAAGGACAATGCAGTTCCATAAATCGACCAAATATTCGGATTTTTTCCATAGCGATAGCTGAGCATTCCAAGCACAATACAAGGGGCTATTAGGTGTTGCCAATAAAGAGAAAATATCCCCTCGTTGTTAAATAAAATTAATCCACTAATTAAGGTTATTCTTGTTAAGAGTAACCCACAAAAAAAGATAGCCCATCCATTCGTTGCTTTAGCATAAATAACAGCGACAGGATGATGAAATCCTCTTAACCATTGACTCACGAACCAAAGAATCATTATCCCGATACCGTCATCTAGCAAAGTATCAGAAAAGTTCAAAAATTCGAGCCATGATCCTTGAAAATTTTCCAAAATCCAAAGTATAAGAATTCCAACCGTAAATCCAATTTGAATTCTAGCAGCAAAAGGATGACGAAAAAAATAACTATTAATTAACATTAAAATGGCTGAAACTGTCAAAGAAATCAACCTAATGTTGGGTTGACAAAGGGTAAGAGATTGGAATAATATTAAAGAATAAATACTCAAAAATGCGGCTCTTCTGCGCTTTTTTATATTCTTGGCATAGACAATAGCAACTCCTGTTAAACTCAAAGGAGTTAGGAACCACCAAAAGACGACAGGTTGAAGAGTTTCTGTAGACAAAAAAGTTTCTACATTCTGCCATAAAAAAGCAAAACTTATACCGCCTAATACAAATCCTAAATATCGACTACTATGGCGATAAATGTTAATAACCGGCAATTCTAAAATTGATATTATTCGTGAAATCATCATTAAGCCTAACAAAATCTTTGCCCATGAGGTGAGAGATAAATTAGGATATTGCCAATAAATAAAAGCACAAATAGCTAAGATTCCAGAGGTATTTGCTAGATAAATAAAGGGTGATTTTAGAGGGTTTTGGTGACAACTGATATAAGCGAAAATAGCTGTTGAAAATACTAAATCAACCCATCGCCATAAAGGATTATCAAAGGCGAGGATAGATAAAATTATTGTCATTCCTAGAATTAACCAGTCTCCAAACTGTGCCAATTTAGGATGAGATTTATGATAAATCCAAGAAGTTAAAATAGCGAAAATAATAATATAGGGAAATAGGATGAGGCTATAAAAAGTATAGGAAACACCTTGAGTATTAGAAACTTCCATCGCCCATTGCATAACCTCTTGACGAAATTCTAGGGGGAATAATTCCCTAATTAAAAATAGACTTTGTAACCCAATAATAAAAATTGCCAATAAATCTCGTCGCCACCAATCTCGTTGTAACCGTTGATAAAAAAAATGTAATCCTAATCCACTAATAATAGTAGCTTCCCAAGGAAATATTTCCCTCCTTTCAACTAACCATCCCAAGAATAATAAAACAATCCCTATCCCTTCTAAAATTGGGGTTAGGGGATGGCGAAAAGTGGAGTGTTTACGCTGTAAAAGCCATCCTGAAATTCCAATAGCTAATCCCAACGCTTGTAGAGGAATCTCAGCTACAAAAATTCCCCGTAACAGCAAGATAAATAACGCATAAACAATTAACCCTTTATCTAAATCCAAAGAATATCGAGTCGTGGTTTGAGGTATGCGAAGAAACCGCACGATCATAACTGTTATTAAAGTTCCGCCATAAATAGCTATTAAAGGAAAAGAAGAAACTTTCCACCCCCAATTCAGACAACTGAGAACTAAAATATTAATAATAATTAGCCAACCTTGGGGGTACTGACGATACTTCAAGAACGTCCCCATCAAGCTAACCGAGGCGATCGCTAACAGGATCCATTCCCCCCAGCGATTACCCAACAATAGACTATCCATCGCCCAAAAATTAATCGGAACCAGCAACCAGGCGATCGCTTGTAAACTCTTCGACGTGAGGGATAAATGAGGTTGTTGACTCGTCCATTGTCCCAATCCCCAAAACCCCAAAGTATAAACCCACAAAACCCCATAAACGCCTAAATTAGGCAATTTTTCCCATTGGGAGGCAGCCAGTAACCCAGAGGAAGTCACCACTAAAAATACCCCAAGAAAAAGGAACCAACGAACACTTAATTCCTCTTTAAAACCTTGTCCGATTTCCCCCGTCAGATGACTTACCTGTTTGACAGGGGCAGCAAGGGTTGAGAAAATCCAGCTTGGGGTTAAACGAACAAAATCCTTGTCTTCGGTTTGAGGAATGTCAGGGGTTGCGACGATAACCGATTCAGGGATCAGACAACTCAAGTGAGTTTCACAAAGTTCTCTGACTTGTTGATCCTCAATTAATCCTAATTTTAGCCATTGATCCAACCCAGTGAGTAATTGAGGTTGAGTCGGATCAAAAATAATTTCGAGTCTTTGGTGATCAAAGGAACGATCAGAAGTCATAGAGTTCACCATTCCCAACTTCGCGCTACACTAATACCATTCCTTAGCCATCTCATTAGCCCTTTTCGTGTATGTTAACTATCTCCACACTGTAATGTTATTCGTTCTTGCCGTTTGGGTGAGACAACCAGGACAAATTATTTTGATTTTGATGTCTATTTTTAAACTAACCTGTGAACATCTCCGTCCAATACCTCTGGAATCAAATTCTAGAACGTTTACGAATTCGGTTAACCAGGCCGGCCTTTGAAACCTGGATTGAAAGCGCGACAGTACAGGAATGGCAAGATAATTGTTTGGTGATTCAAGTAGCTAATCCCTTTGTTCTTAATCATCTACAAAAAACCTATCAACCGATAATTGCTGAAGAAGTCGCTAACGTGATGGGGTATCAAGTGGATATAAAATTGACCACACCCCACGGAGAAGAGACAACAATCTTTAACGAAAAGAATTTAGGTCAATCAATCCCTCAGACAACCCTTGAATCCCCAAAACTGAGTAAACTCAATTCCCGTTATACTTTTTCGCGGTTTGTGGTAGGGCCAACCAATCGCATGGCCCATGCGGCCTCCCTAGCAGTAGCGGAGTCCCCAGGACGAGAATTTAATCCCCTCTTTTTGTGTGGAGGGGTTGGGTTAGGAAAAACCCATTTGATGCAAGCGATCGCCCATTATCGTCTGGAACTCTATCCCCAGGCAAAAGTCTTGTATATCTCTACCGAACAATTTACCAATAACCTAATTGTGGCCATTCGTCAAGATAGCATGGCCAGTTTCCGAGACCATTATCGGACGGCTGATTTTTTATTAATTGATGATATTCAATTTATTGAAGGCAAAGAATATACCCAAGAAGAATTGTTTCATACCTTTAATAACTTACACGAAGGGGGAAAACAGGTGGTTTTAGCTTCAGATCGTCCCCCTAAACGCATTCCGACCCTACAAGATCGTTTGATTTCTCGTTTTTCGATGGGATTAATTGCAGATATTCAAGTCCCCGATTTGGAAACTCGCATGGCTATTCTGCAAAAAAAAGCCCAATATGACAATGTGTGTCTTCCTCGAAGTGTGATTGAATATATTGCCACCAACTATACGTCTAATATTCGAGAATTGGAGGGTGCGTTAATTCGGGCGATCGCCTATACGTCTATTTCTGGACTATCGATGACGGTGGAAAATATTGCCCCCGTGTTAAACCCTCCCGTAGAAAAGGTTCCTGCTTCTCCAGAGATTATTTTACGCACGGTAGCAGAAAAGCTTAAGGTATCCGTGGAAGATTTAAAAGGAAGTTCTCGACGACGAGAAATCAGTCTAGCGCGACAGGTGGGGATGTATTTGATCCGTCAACACACCGAGTTGAGTTTACCCCGTATTGGTGAAGAATTTGGGGGAAAAGACCACACAACGGTGTTATATAGTTGCGACAAAATTTCTAAATTACAGAAAAAAGACTGGGAACTTAGTCAAACCCTATCGGAATTGAGCGATCGCATTAATATAGCTAGTCGGGTTCAACCTTAACTGTTCCTGTTCAAAATTTTCTCCTTCAAACTTGGCCAATGTTGAATGATTTATCGAAAATAATAGACTTATTAATTTTAAGTTGGTACAATTTTGACCTTCAATTGAATAATTTTATGATTTGATAATACCAATTTCAAAAACTTAGACTACAGATATAAATGTTGTAGGGGTCAACGGCCGTTGACCCCTACGAAAATGTGTAGTTAGACTTTAGGAAATTGGTATAACCAGATCTTGGACAGACAAGGTATTGACAAAAGCGTATTTTATAAATACCCCAATTTAGCTTGTTTTTGTCTACTTAAGTCTATTTAACCTTGAGATTTGTCATTTTTAAATTTCAGTCATGAAAAATTTGTGATCTAAATCACTAAAACACTGAGATTAGGATCAATCCTGTTAATTCTAATTTATAACATAATTAAAGTCAGGAAGTAGAAAAAATGAAAATTTGATGATTTAAAAACCGTTTATTAAGTCATCATAATTCTCTTGTTTATTTTCTCAAAAAAATTCATATATAGCGTGATAAAATCAATAAAAATGACTTCTATCAATTATCAACTTTTAATGAAATTAAAATTCATAAAAGGGAATTTGAAAGAATAATGTGAGACAACTTTTTATAAAAAATTTTCCTTAAAAAAACTGACATAATATTACTATTTGGAGAAACCTAATAATGAAAGTTGGACAGAATCATCCTTTACACATTTTGGTCATTGAAGATACAAAATTTAGGCAAACAATCTCCTTAGAAAAAAAAGTTTATTCTATTGGAAGACATAAAAATAATATAATTATGATTTGTGATGACAAAGCCTCTCGATTTCATGCTACTTTAATGCGCCGATATAGAGAAGATAATCAGAATTATTCTTATTGGATTGTTGATGGAGATATGCAAGGCAATAAAAGCCTTAATGGGATCTATGTCAATGGGGAGAAATGTCTAGTTAAAGAACTCAAAAATGGTGATTTAATTAACTTTGGTTGTCAAGTGAATGCTACCTATCATGCCCTCAATAATTGGTCAGATACTGTGATTGATATTCAGACTTTAAAATCAGATATAGTTGAGCAAAACTCTGTTAATTCACTATCTTTAAACAACAATATTTTGACTAATTCAATTAACAAACTTCCAACATCTAAACAATTTTATTTAAGAGATTTAGATCCTGATCTAGATATCAATATAAATTTTGACTCTTACTTACATCATAAAGAGACATTTACATCCCCAGAAAATCAAGACAATTTCAATCATTTAATTGATAAACATTTATTTCAAGAATATTTATCTTTAGCAATTGAAAAAAGAGCCACTAATCAATCCATCATGGCTATTTTATTATTAGAAATTGAAAACTTTCATGGTTTTAATAAAACATTGGGTAGCAATTTTGGAAAAGAATTATCAGAAAAAGTTTCTCAAAATTTAAAATCTAAGATTCGTAAAAGTGATATTTTATCCCGTTGGAATGATAATAAATTTGCCTTGTTTTTACCGCAAATAAATCAAGTCAAAAATATTGATATTATCTATAAAAGAATTCAGCAAAACATGAATCAACCCATTGAAATATCAGGTTATACTTTAAAGCTAGATATTAATTTTGGATTGGCAATTTATCCACAAGATGGTCAAAATTCATCAAGTCTTTTAAATAAAGCAACAATTAGTTTATTAGATGATAAGTACCAAAACACTAAAAAAGAATCTGACAAAAATCAATTGCTTATCTCAAACATTAATCCTGAGTATTCTCGTTTAGTTAGATCAAAAAAAATTCTACAACAAGCCTTAGAAAGTAGAGAAATCAAGGTTTTCTATAAACCGCAAGTTAAATTTGAAACAGGATTAGTAACAGGAATAGAAGCTATTGTACGCTGGAATCATCCCCGTCTTGGACAAATCCCTAATCATCAATTTATATCTCTAGCTAACCGAACTAATTTTAGTATTTTGCTTGGTTATTGGCTTCTTAAAACTGCCTGTCTTCAAAATAAAGTCTGGCAAAAAATGGAATTACCTTTTGTCAGGATGTCTGTTAATTTATACCCCCAACAATTAGAAGATCCCAATTTAGTTTTTATGATCAAACAGGTATTAGAAGAAACGGAACTTAGTCCCCATTGGTTAGGATTAGAAGTTAGAGAAAAAACGATTTTACAAAATGTCGAAAAAAATCATAAAGTCTTACAAGAACTTAAACAATTGGGGATTCATTTATCGATAGATGATGTTACTGGTGATCAGACTTCATTGAGTTATTTTGCTCAACTTTCTCTGACAACCTTAAAAATTACTCAAGACACTAAAAGAATCTCAAAAATTCTTGAATTTAGTCGAAATTTTAATCTTCAAGTCGTAGCAGAGGGAATAGAAACCGTGGAACAACTCAAGAAATTACATAATTTATATTCCAAAGAAATTCGGGAATATTTATTAAATAAACCCGTTACTCAAGACAAAGCAACTAAGTTCTTGTTACTAAATAATTCTCCCCTTAATAATCTAACTCTCAACCATAGCACTATCCATTGAGGTTAGGAAAACGTAAGTCACTCAAACTGACTCACGACAAGGTTGTTCATTCTAAATTCTACATTAATTATGCTATATACCCCGAACAAACCTTAAAATCAGTTACTTTCGGATGATTCCATTCAATATTTTTATATGACTTACCTTAATAAAAATAAAATTGTTTGCAATACCCCGACGACAAATCCTAAAATCCCCCCAAGATTAACAATGGCTTGTAACTCGCTTTTAACAATTCCTTGAACCGCCATTTCCAAATTTTCAGGGGTTGTCGCATTAACCCGATCAATAATCACTTGATCTATCGATAAAATGGGAATAGCTTGAGCAACAATTTTTTCTAAATCTTCTTCAAGATATCGCTCTAAAATTAACGCTAATTCTTCACTAATTGTCTCTAAAGAACTGGTTAATGCTGTTGAATCTTGTAGACGATTAATAATTAAAACTGATAATTGATCCCAATCAATTGTGCGCCCAAAATCTTGAATAAATTGCGCGCCCCTATTTTGAATATAATTCCGTACCGTTTCCCTGGTCGTTTTGCGTAATTGTCGCACCGTGGAAACAGGTAAATTTTCTAAGCAAAGACTTTGTAGCCATGTTCGTAATCGACTACGAAGTTCTAAAGACAGCATTAATTCCTTAAAGCGAGTATTGGCTATCTCTTGTTCTTCTAAACAAAAATTTCGCAACCGAGTTAAAGTATTACTTAATCCAAATAAATTAGCCACCACCCAATAGGTTCCACTGGTTTTTTCCCGAAACCCTTCATCAATCACTTGAATATTGCGATCGCTCAAAAAATCAATTAAGGTTCGTCTCAAAACATCAGGAGGGACAACGGTTTCTAACAACCAGTCAGCTAACTGTCGCGCCTGGGTATCTGTCAGACGAAAATCTAATAAGACTTGGTCAAAAATTTGATTAATTTGACTTTCTAAGAAATCTTGACGACGAGCAAACGCCTTTAACAGTCGAGGTAAAGACTCACTAAACAAATCTCGCAAAATACCGGCTAAAATTTTTGCTGTTTTTTGTTCTTTATCGCTTTTAACTTGTTTCAGGGCTAGGTTTAATAACCAAAGAATCGCTGATTGCACCCGTTCGGTTTTCAGCAAGCGTCGCGCTAACTTTTGTAACTCTTCTGGAGTCAGAAGAGAACCCATAATCGTATCAGAGACTTTCTTCGCTAAGCGTTCCTGATTACGGGGAATTAACCCTGGTGTAAAGGGTAAACGACGTTTGCCAAGATAAATTGCTCTATAGGGACGAAAGAGCATCTTAATAGCTATATCGTTAGTAAAGTAGCCAATAATCGTCCCTGCAAGCGGCGGAATGAGAATCGTCCAGAGTAACGATAAATCTAGGTTAGTGACTATCAAGGGTTATCTGTAGTTGCTGTGAATTCTCCTTTTCCCATTATGAACAATCATGATAACGATTAACTATCAACGATTGTCCATCAACTATTATCATCCCGTATTTCTCATCCCTGCCGCAATGCCATTAATCGTTAATAATGCACCTCGTAACAATTCTTCTTTTGAATAGCGGAAGTGAACCACCCCTGACTCAGCTTGATGGGTATATTGACGTAACCGCTTTAAGAGAGAAACTTGCAGAAATCCTAGGGGAACGATGGTTCCATTGCGTAATTGAACCGAACGTTGTAAGCTCGCATCGCTATCAAGTAACCGTTGATGATTGGTAATATTGAGAATAATATCACGAGTACGATAATATTCCTGGGATATCTGCTGAAAAACCCGATCAAATCGTTCTATATCTTCTGGCTTAGACAGTTCTCTTACATAATGATAAGCAATTTGTAAATCTACCTTCGATAAGGTCATCTCAACTTTGGAAACCACCATTTTGAAAAATGGCCATTTAAGGTAAAAATACCGCAATAATTTCAAATTTTCTTCTGGTTCTTGCTCTAGAAATGTCTGTAACGCTGTTCCGACCCCGTACCATGCTGGTAATAGAAAACGACTTTGGGTCCAACTAAACACCCAAGGAATTGCCCGTAGGCTACTTAAATCTTTTTTCCCGCTTTTACGTCTTGCTGGACGAGAACTAATTTGAAGTTGACTAATTTCGGGAATCGGGGTGACGGATAAGAAGAAATCTAGAAAATCGGGCTGTTCGTAAATGAGTCCCCGATAAGCTTTTCTGGCGGCTTTAGCCAATTCCTCCATAATCTCATTCCACGGGGTAATATCATCAAACCCGCTTCCGAGCAAACTCGACTGAATAACAGCCGTGGCAACGGTTTCTAGGTTATAGAGGGCTAATTCAGGAAGGGAATACTTAGACGCTAACACTTCCCCCTGTTCCGTAATTTTAATCCGTCCGTTGATGGTGGAAGTCGGTTGAGCTAAAATCGCTGCATAAGCAGGTCCCCCACCTCGTCCAACGGAGCCGCCCCGTCCGTGAAACAGTCTTAAATTAATTCCATGGGGTTGAGCGACTTTTTGTAGGGCTTTTTGGGCTTTGTGAATTTCCCAGTTACTACTCAGGAATCCTGAATCTTTGTTACTGTCGGAATACCCTACCATGATTTCTTGCAAGTTAGGTGGTTGCAAGGTAGGAAGGGTTGAGGGGGTAGAAAGGTTGCCATTGTTTGATGATGAAAGCTTGTCGTATCCTCCGGCAAGGGCAGCGCGATAGAGAGGTAATTGAAAGAGATCTCCCATCACTTGTGGGGCGCGTTTTAAGTCATCAACTGTTTCAAACAGGGGAACAATGCGAATCGTGGTGTTACTGGTAGCTGGATCATACAGTCCTGCTTCTTTAGCTAACAACAACACTTCTAAAACATCACTCACATAATTGGTCATGCTAATGATGTAAGTCTGGCAAATTTCTAAGCCAAATTCCTGCTGCAGATAGCGTAACATCTGTAAGGTTTCTACTGTTTCCCGATTTTCGGGTTTTTTGAACTGCATCCCTGTCGGAATTAGGGGTCGTCGGGTTCCGAGTTCTTGCACCAACCAGGTAACTTTCTCAGCTTCGGAAAGCTGGTTATAGGGTTGGGGGAGGATATTTAAGTATTCGGCAATTTCTTCGATCGCATCGGAATGACGGGAGGAGTCTTGACGAAAATCTAGCTGAGTCAGGGTAAAGCCAAACATCCCAGCTTGGAAGATTAAGTTATCTAATTCCTGACAACTTAGTCCTGTTTCTTCGAGATTTCGCTTAATTAGTTCTAATTCTTCTTGAAACTCTGTTCCGGAATGATAAATATTGCGCTCGGTTAAATCAGAGATGATTTGACGTTGATCGGGGTTGGCCAAACGATTATTGCGATCGCGGGTATTTTCTAGTCGTTTTTCAATGTACGCTAGTTTGAGACGATAGGGTTCGTGGCGGTAACGGATGGCCAGTTGTTCGTAAATTTCTGGCATGGCTGCGCGATCGCGTTCTAGGGCATCGAGTAAGTCTTGGGAGACATTACTCCAATGGAGAGAAGCACTTAGGAGTTCGGTTAAATCGGCGATCGAATTCAAATATTTTTCTAAGACCAAATTACGCTGATAACAAGCGGTTCGCCAGGTTACTTCCGGGGTCACAAAGGGGTTGCCATCGCGATCGCCCCCGACCCAAGACCCAAACCGACAAAAGGTACTGCTAGGGGGACGCAACCAAGGAAAAGACAATTTCAACGCTTGTTGCAACCGCTGGGACAGTTGGGGCAGGGCATCAAATAGCACTTCATCAAAGTAGTGAAGGGCATAGTCTACTTCATCGAGGACACTGGGTTTAAACTGATGCAGTTCGTCTGTACGCCACCAGAGGCGAATTTCTTCGGTGAGTTGTTCTTTGGCTGCTTGGGCTTCCCAAGAGTTACTTAGTCCCATTCCTCGATAAGATTCTTCGGCCTGGTCTAACCGCCGTAAAATTCCCACAATACGCCGTTGTTTGCGTCGGATCGTGTGGCGGACAATTTCTGTGGGATGGGCTGTAAAGATTAGCCGAATGTCTAGTTGATCGAAAAGCCGTTGAATTTGTTGGGGGGGAACGTTGAGTTGTTTTAATTGGGGGAATAACCAGTAAAAGGTTCCCGCTTTATCTGAGGCAATATCTCCCCCAAAGCGTTTTTCTAATAAGTTTATTTCTCCTGACGTACTCGCTATTTCTTCTTGCCCATTTGAGGGTTTGCTTTCTATTTTCGGATCAGTTGCTCGTCGCGTTAGTTGTTGATCCCGTTGTTCGTAGTGTTGCTCAACAATGTTAATTAACTGAAAATATAAGGCAAAGGCTCGGGCTGCTCGAATGGCTTCATTGAGTTCTAATTGCTCAATGACTTCAGTTATCGAGGCTTCAGGGATACTTGTTACTTGTCCTTCGGGGGAACACATTGTCCGAAGTTGTTTCAGTAAATCCACTAATTCCTGACCGCATTCAGCCTTTAATACCGCCTCCCATAGATCTTCGACTAATTTGAGGCGATTACGTAAAAATAAGTCGGAAGTCGAAAAAATATTGATGTCTTCGACTATGGATTGAGATGATTCAAGCAGCGAACTCATGGGAACCTCAGGGACGTTCTATAACCTAGGAGTAAGGGAAATCTCTAGTAATCGAGAGAAGAATTTAGAGAGATTATTCCTTACCTATCCTTTAAAAAGCTAGATAGTTACTCTATTTTTGTCAGTATTTGCTAAGCTTTTCTTTGCCTAGTCACACCCATTATTTTATCGGTTCTTGTCTAGATTAGAAGTTATTTAGACTATATTCATCGAAAATTTAATTATGCTTTAAGAAAGTTAGTCTGTAGCACCGCTCTTGGGAAAGTTAAGGGTTGGCAAGCGATCGCCCCTAAATACTTCTTCGCTGGCTTCCCCTAGTTCCCCTAGTCCTTGAGCCACTTCACGGGCAACTAGCAAGGTACACAACAACGGAGCAGTTGCTAAACTTAAGCAGATAATCAAGGGATTAGACGGCTCATTAACTTGACTCAAGATTAGGAACTCCTCAATAGATTTACTACTAATTTCATCATATCGCAAAAAAGTCAACAAATTGTCGAGGAAAATAGTTTCCTTGATGAGTATAGTAGTCTTTTATTTCTAGCTTTTGTAAATCAAAGGCATGCTTAAGATCATGAATTTTGTTAACCACTACATCTAGTTTAGCTATTTCTATTTTGTCTAATAAATCTCTATGGTTTTCTAGCATTTTTCCATGACCTAACTGTGCATCTATTCTAGTATGTTCAAGAAAAGGTCTGAAAGTTTCTGGGGATAACTGATAGTTTTGGGTCAGATTTTGCTGAAATTCATCAGCTTGAGAAGCTTCAAAATCAGTTGCTTCAATTATGTTAGCTACTAATAAGACTGAGCAAGGCTCAAATTCAAAAAGTTCTCTCATTAAAAGGTTAATGGTACGAGTAGAAACCAAGGGAATACTTTGTTCAATTTCCTGCCGTGAAAGTCCTATGTGCAGGAGTGATTCAGTAATAAATTCTTCATGTCCCTGTTCTTCTTGAGCATATTGAGTCAGAACAGCTTTAAGATCACCTGTCGCATCGTTAGCAGCAAGATCGATTACCTTGGGAAATTCTTTAATATAATGGTAAGTTTCTAAAAGCCAGCCAATGACAACATTTTTGCAGACTTTTCCTTGCATAATTTCGTTGATAATATGGGTTTCTCTAAGTTGTTCTCCCCAAATTTTACAAGCGGCTAAAAGGTTTTTTTTGATTTCTTGAGGAGTGAGCAAATCAAGAGGTTTTATGGGCGGATGCAGAATATTAGCTGCAATTAATGAATTAATTAAAGCCGAAACCTCGTTAACAGAAACCCCACTTTTGTGAGCAATTTCTTCAATGGTGTTATGTCCTGTACAGTGGCTTCTAATCTGCATAAACTTAGAGGCATCACTGGTAGGAACAGAAAAGGTCGAATGACTGACAGTAAGGTAAGTTATCGTTGGATCATCTTCTGGCGTAATCCAGAGATTATGACGAAACTTAGGATACTGATTAAAATTGTGATTAGTAGAATAATTGACCATTTTTGACCGGGATTTTAAACTGCAATAGGATGAGATAAGTAGAGACAGTTTAAAGAACGGTCTCTACCTCAAGCAATAAAGCTAATACAAAATTGCCTATGAAACGGATTTATTAACCACAAGTAGCACCGACAATTGTAGTGATCCCTTTTTTCTCAACTGGAGTAAGTCTTAAACCACCTTGACGTTGAGTTTCTTCTGATACTTGAGTGCGTTCATTTTTCTGGGTTAATGGACGAGAAAATTGTCTTTGTCCCTGTTGAATTACCTCACGACGTACTTCACGAGCAGAATTAGTTATAGGAGATCTAGTACTCGGTTCAATTTTAACTGATTCAGCCATTGCTACTGTAGATAATAAAATAGTAGGTGCAACAACACTTAGGACAAGCAGCAAACGGCCTGATAAATTCAAGGTAGACATCAAAATTAATTTGACTTTCATTATTATTAGCCCTCACTAGGTTTATCTTTTTGGTGAAACTCAATGATTAGCTTAACATTATCAAAAATAGACTTCAGTCCCATCAAAAGTGATAACAAGTAGAACAAAATAGAAAAAAGTAGAATACTCTTGATTGTTTATGAGGGGATTTAAAAAGCCTAATTTTTGTGCTTAAAAATACCAATATTTTAGAGAGATCTACAATAAAAAATATCGGAAATCACTCTAGTTTAAAAAATTAATATATTTCAAATTCAATAATATATTAAAAAATTTTGATTTAAAAATATTATCTTATAATCAATACAAATAAAGTAACAATTAAATAATTAAACCTGTCAAACCAAAGTTGAATTATTAAAAAGTGAAGGGTGGTTGATCAGACAACAATTAGTTTAAGATAAAATAGTCAGAGCTATCAATTTATACTCATCACGAGTGAACTAATACTTTAGACTAACAATAGTTGAACCATGCGCCCTATTTATAAAACATTTTTGATGGTTACTGTCTTGAGCATCGGATTACGATTATTCTCCATATCCATTAATAATTATCATAAGCGATCGCCATTTCCTTTATCGTCTTCCTATGAATCTCAACCCCTAGTAATGCAAGGAGGAGATCCCTATATTCGCGCCTTAATGCGAACCATTACAGCCAGTGAAGCCAATGTTAGTCAACCTTATCATGTCCTCTACGGGGGTCAATCTGTTTCAGATTTGAAGCAACACCCTAACCGTTGCATTACCATTGTTACCGGACCGAATGAAGGTAACTGCACCACCGCAGCCGGACGTTATCAATTTTTAAACATAACTTGGGCAGAAAAAGCAAAACAATATCATCCCAAGTCTTCAGGGTTATTATGGTGGAAATCCTACAGCTTTGAACCAGAATATCAAGATAAAGTAGTTTATCGCTGGTTAAAAGATCCTCAAGCTTGGGGGGTTAATATTCCTCAACTACTTCGGGAAGGAAATATTGATCAGGTGTTACGATTGCTATCGGGGACTTGGACAAGCTTAGGATACGGAATTGAGACAAATTCGATGAGTCCCCATTTACCCAAAATCTATCATCAGGTATTACAAGAGGAATTAGGTTGAGGGTGATTGAAAGGGAGAGAACATCGAGAGATTAATTTCTAGAGAACGGCTCTTTGGTATAATACGATTGTTCTAAAGCCTTGTTATCGATTCAGTTCTCAGATTGACTAAGTAGGTTAGCAAAAATAAACGACTGTTTGTAATAAATTGTTTTAGGAAAAACTTTTTATTTTATGTTTAATTTAAACAACTTACTTGCTTAACTATAAACTATCAACCATCAACTATTAACTAAGCGTAAATGTCTTCCTATGAACCCCTACATCATAAATATCGTCCCCAGACCTTTGCTGATTTAGTGGGACAAGAAGCGATCGCCACAACCCTAATTAATGCCATTGCTTCTCAAAGAATTGCTCCTGCTTACTTATTTACAGGACCGAGGGGAACAGGAAAAACCTCCTCAGCAAGAATTTTAGCCAAATCTCTCAACTGTCAACAAGTAGAAAATCCTACTTCAACCCCTTGCGGTGAGTGTGAGGTTTGTCGAGCGATCGCTAGGGGATCAGCCTTAGATGTCATTGAAATTGACGCAGCCAGTAACACAGGGGTGGATAATATTCGAGAAATTATTGAAAGAGCACAATTTGCCCCTGTTCAGTGCCGCTATAAAGTTTATGTGATTGATGAATGTCATATGCTCAGTGTGGCGGCGTTTAATGCCCTCCTTAAAACCCTTGAAGAACCCCCAGACCGAGTGATTTTTGTCCTGGCTACCACCGACCCCCAACGAGTTTTACCCACCATTATTTCTCGCTGTCAAAGGTTTGACTATCGACGCATACCTCTAGAAGCGATGGTCAGTCATTTAGGAAAAATTGCCCAGCATGAAACCATTAAGATTGAAGATCAAGCCTTAACCTTGGTCGCCCAAATTGCCAATGGAGGGTTACGAGATGCAGAAAGTCTTCTAGACCAACTAAGTTTGCTCTCAGGAACGATTACGGCTGAAAAAGTCTGGGATCTAGTGGGGGCAGTTCCTGAACAGGATTTACTAAAATTATTACAGGCGATCGCTTCTGATAGTCCAGAATTAGTAATCGATAGCTGTCGTCACTTAATGAATCGAGGGAGAGAACCCTTAGTGGTTCTCCAAAATTTAGGGGGATTTTACCTCAACCTTTTGATTGCTAAAACAGCCCCTAATCGTCCTGATCTGGTAGCGGTAACAGCTACTACTTGGCAAGCTTTGTGTACCGAAGCCCAACAATGGGAAATCAATACGATTCTACAAGGACAGCAACGACTTAAAGAAAGTGAAGTTCAACTGAGGAATACTACCCAACCCCGTTTATGGTTAGAAGTGACTCTTTTGAGCCTATTACCATCGGCTTGTCGTTCTCAACTTGTTGTCGAATCTCATCAGGAAATACAAAATAATACTTCGATCCTTCGACAAGCTCACGACAAAGCCAGTTCAGTGACCGGGCAGATCGCAACTAAGTGCGATAATCAGGCAAAAGGCAACATTTCTCCTGCTTTATCTCCTCCTCCCCCTTGGGCTGAGCGACAGTCGAAGCCCCACTCCCCATCTCCTCCCCCCTCACCCTCCCCACTCCCTCAAGTAGAAAAGACAACGACGGATCAAGAACTTAATGTCAATCAAATCTGGTCTTTAGTATTAGCTAAATTACAACCTTTTGCTCAAGATATGGTGAAATCTAATTGTCATTTTCTGAAATTAGAGGAGTCAGCAGCTTATATTGGCGTTAAGAGTCAAGGATTGCTCAAATTAGTCCAAGGAAAAATTCCTGATCTTGAAGCGGCTTTTGAAGCAGTGTGTCAGCATCCCATCAGAGTCCATCTCAAAGTGGCTTCTCCTCCACCTTCTGGTACTTCTGGGATTTCCCAAACCGTTCAGTCGTCATCTCCTTCTGTTTCCCCATCTCCTTCAACTGCTTCTCCACTCGATAATAAAGCAATCTCTCAACCTGTTAACCCTCAACTTATTACACAGTCTCATCCTTCCCAAAGCCAAAACGGAGCAACGCGGAAAGTTGTTGAACCCCAGAATAAATTACCCCTTCAACCAGAGACTTCTATTCCTGAAAAAAAAAAGATTTAAGTGATATTTCTGGAGATATTTCTGCCGAAGAAATTGAAAAAGTAGCAGAAAGTTTAGCGAAGATGTTTGATGGGGAAATTATTGATTTATCTGATCACATTGACAGTGAATTATCTGATATAGTGGAGGAAACTTCAGAAGCAATTACGCCTATTCCTTCTTTTTCAAACCCCTTGGAAGATAATGAAATACAAGAGACTATAATTTCCCAAGCTATTGATCAACAGCAGTTAGAAATTATTCAAAAAAATTCACAGACGAACCCTAGCCCATCTTCTTTAAGCCAACCATCAGAAAAACCTCAAAATTCTGCTACTCCATTACAATCAAAACCCTTAGTTCGAGGAAGACCAAGGATTATAGAAGATGAAGCGGATCTTGATTTTTGATCATGTATTTTGCGCTATCTAAACTTATCTAAGTTTGGCTAATGATTGGCTAATCACTTGTTTAGCTTGACTAATGTTTTCATCATAGTCAATTCCCCCCATTAAAGAACTACGGCGACGAGGGGAAGCGGTATTATTAATAATACTGACTTGGAATACTTCTTGATTGGGAATATATACTAAGCGGCCATTATAGGTTCTCATGGTGATCGCCCGCAATTGAATTTGGGTAATGGTTCCCTCATAATCAGCAATCACTACTTGATCATTAATACCAAAAGGACGCGCCGCTAGTAAAATCATGCCAGAGATATAGTTACTCAACATATCTTTGAGGCCAAACCCAATAGCGACACTGGTAAGTCCTAGGGTTCCTAACATTGCCCCTAAATCAAGTCCTAAAACCCCTAAAGCAATAACTCCACCAATAACCCAAACCCCACTATAACTCAGACGACTGATAAGCATTTCGGTACTGGAGTCTCCTTCTGTTTGTTGAGTCCAGGTGAAAGCGACATAACGCATTCCTTTAGCCACGCTCCAAGTAATTTCGGCGACCACTATTGCCCCTACAATAGAAGGGAGGCTGTCAAAGGATTGCAGATTGTAGATTGTAGATTGTACCCACGACTGAAGTACGTGGGCTTGGGAGGGTTGATTGTAGATTTAAGATTAATTGTCATTAACTAACCTTCCTTATGGTTATCATAGAATCAAGTTCTGGGGGTTCGTGTCAGTAGTCTTTTGAATAGGGACTGAGATCATTATTTTTACTGAATTAAACTTTAGCTAATCATGCTATATTACAGAATTAAGTTACGCCTAAAAAATCAAGAATTACCGAATATCATATATAGGTTATCATAGAAAAGAAGTAATCAGGTAGAACGATGAATAAATCTTCCCCTAATAACCCATCTGTTGATGAATTACTCAATCAAGTTAAATCAAAATATAAAAATAAACAAAGTGATTCTCCCCAAGTCAAAGAATCAAACCCACTTGAAGAAAATAACCAAACAGAAAAGCTATTAGCCAAGATAAAATGTCAGTTAACAGATTCCAAAAAGTCAAATATAAATGAAAAATCAATCAAGGCTATTCAAGAAGAAATCAAAAACAAACAACAGTTAGTCAATCAATCAGATAGTATCCTAACTGAATTAAAAAATAAATATGAAAACAAAAAAATATCACCAGATAATAACTTTGATCAAAACCAAGAAGAAATTCGTTATGCTGAACAGCGACGACAACAACAAAGGAAATTATTAACTCGTCAAGCTGAACAATGGTTAAAAAATCTCGATGTCACCTCAGATGAAGGGTTTTGGTTTGAAGAGTTTTCCACTTCTTATCCATCAAAATTAGAAGCTGCTATTGATTATCTTTTGGCTTTAGATAATCCCTCTTAAAAGGTAAGTTAAAGATTATTAAAATATCAGGGTTTGGGGGTTGACTAAAAATGTTTTTTATTCTAATATCTCAAAAGATTGTTAAAGCCCTAGTGAGAAAAGTAATACGGTACTTAATAGTCTTGTCTCAGAAATGAAAGTCAACATTTGTTCATAAGCAGAGGTAATAATTAATGGGAATTTCATTAAGTAAAGGTCAAAGAGTTTCTCTAGATAAAATTTCCCCTGGATTAGAAGCTGTTTTAGTAGGATTAGGATGGGATGTAAAAAAAACTGACACAGGGAGTGATTTTGACATTGATGTCTCTGTCTTTATGTTAGGTCAAAACGATAAGCTTCTTTCTGACAATCACTTTGTTTTTTATAATAATTTAAAAAGTCCTGATCCTGATCACTGTGTTGAACATATGGGAGATAATTTAACCGGTGCGGGAGAGGGGGATGATGAAGTTATTTTAGTTAATCTAACCAAAATTCCTGGGGATATTCAAAAGCTAGTTTTTGTTGTGACTATTCACCAAGCTGATAAACGGGGACAAAACTTTGGTCAAGTAGAAAATGCTTTTGTGCGCTTAGTTGATGTAAAAACCAAACAAGAAGTGCTGCGCTATGATTTAACCGAAGATTACTCGATTGAGACCGCAATTATCGTCGCAGAAATTTATAAAAAAGATGGGCAATGGCGCATGAGTGCCATTGGTTCAGGATATCAAGGGGGTTTGCAAGCTATTCTCAATCGTTATCAAAATTAGGAAAAAACATGGCTATCAATCTACAAAAAGGACAACGAATTTCCCTCAAAAAAGAAGACCCTAACCTTAATAAACTGATGTGTGGTTTAGGATGGGATGTCGCTGAAAGATCTGGAGGATTATTAGGCTTATTGACACGCCAAGCTGATTTTGATCTTGATGCTTCTGTTTTATGTTTGAACCCTAATGATAAGCTAACGAGCAAATCTGATGTGGTTTATTACGGAAATTTACGTCATAATTCCAATGCAATTACTCACTTAGGAGATAATCTAACAGGTCAAGGAGACGGAGATGATGAACAAATTTTAGTTGACTTACCTCAAATTCCTGATAGTATTTCTAAGTTGGTTTTTATGGTTAATATTTATGATTGTCGTAAAAGAAAGCAAAACTTTGGACAAGTAAAAAATGCTTTTGTGCGATTAGTTAATTTGGGAACTAATCAAGAAATTGCTCGTTATAGTCTTTCAGGGAGTGAATATCAAGGCAAAACAGGTATGATTTTAGCAGAAGTTTATCGTTACCATGATGAGTGGAGAATGGCGGCTATTGGAGAAGGGATTGAAGTAAAGAATGTTCAAGAGATCGTCAATCAATATTGCTAACAGAAACTAGACCTTGATATTTAAGTAAACATTGACCATGATAACTTTCCAAGGTTTAAGGGCCAATCTTGTCACAATAATTTAGGATCATCAAACATCATTAAACCTTTAGCGTGAGGAAAAATGTAGATAATCGAAACTATTATGATGGAGAAAAAACATATATTTTATTATTTGATTTTTGGTGATTTATATTCCGTCTAGTCAACCCATAGAATGGTTAGCTTCGAGAATAACAGTAGCATTCTAAGCAACTTGAGATACTAATAAATCGCTTAATTGTTTAATTCCTTTATTGAGATGACGGGTAACAGTCATAGGACTCATGCCAATTTTTTTAGCAGCTTCTTTGCGGGGTAAATCTTTAAGAAATACGCACTCAAGGGCAGCTTTTGTTTTTTGTTCAAGCTGACTCATTGCCCGTTGCAATTGTAATCTATCTTCTTCTTGTAATTGTTTAACTTGGTAGTTATGATCAGGAATTGTGTCCCCAAAGCTAATCGAAGAATCCGTCGTTTGATTGATGGTTGCATCCAAACTAACTAACATACGGTTTTTCAAAGCGAGTTCACATTCATGCCATTCTTCTAAAGAAACATTCAAACCTTGAGCAATTTCCACATCTTTGGGGGTGCGTCCCAAACTAGCGGTTAACTGTTTCCGTAATTTTTTTCCTTTATTGTAAAGTTCTTGCCAACGACGAGGAATCCGCATGATACTACCTTTATCACGAAGATAGTGAAGGATTTCACCGCGAATGTAAGGAATTGCAAAAGAACTAAATGCACAACCTTGATGGAGGTCAAACCGTTCGATAGCACGAATCAATCCTAAATAGCCAATTTGCTCTAAATCTTCATAAAGTTCTGAACATTGATTGCTAATACGATGGGCAACTTGACGAACTAATCCGGTATGGGTCTCAACCAGTTTATTCCGCAAACCTAGGGATGGAGTACGGGAATAAGCAATTAAGAGTTCCATACCATGTACGCTGTTATACTTACTTTTCATGAGTTTTCTATCCTTAACGAATATTGATAGTCTGAAAATGACTAATCTAGGTCATCCATCTTTTTTTAATTGTCCTGCTCAGAAAAAATTCGGACTATCGGCATTACACGGAAATCTTTGAGACTCGTTTATCCTACCCCTGAGAAAATACGGATATTGTGCAAGGTTTATGGGATAACTGGTTAATCGGTGGTCAATTGTGTCCCCCTTCACTAGAAAAACTGCCGCACTTGACCTAGAGTCTTGGTAAACTCATAAAAAAAATTCGGTATTCCTGACTAGCTGATTGCCCTCAATTTCAGCTATAAAACATAAGTAAACCCGTCAAAAACTCAAAGGTAGAAAAACAAATTCTATGAGCAACACTAGCAACTTTCGTAACGCTATCCGCGACGTTAGGGGTCAATCCCTCATTGGGCCTAACGTCATTGGTAATGCCCTACCCTATCTTGGGGGTGGATTGGTACTAACGGCTGTTGGCACTTATGGGGGATTAGGCGTTATTCAATCCTATCCCAATCTATTTTTTCCCTCTTTTATCGCAGCTATCATTGTTGAGTTAATCCTGTTTTTTGTTGCCCGTAATGTAGCTGAAAATGGTAATAACGGGACTGCTTTACCTCTACTTGCTCTTTATAGCCTCCTTTCGGGGTATACCCTTAGTGGCATCGTGTTTGTTGCCCTAGGAACTCAAGGAGTCGGACTACAAGGCATTGCCATTGCTGCTGGAGGTTGTGGAATTGCTTTTGTCGCTGGTCGCAGTATTGGTTCTAATCTTTCAGACCAAGATGGTATGGCTTTAACCAAAACCATTAGCTTGGGGGTTATTGCCCTATTTGTGGTGATGGTTGGTCAATTACTGTTTTCCCTATTTGGGGTTTATACACCGACTTGGTTAGAAATTGCGATTTCTGGCCTTGGGGTATTTTTATTTGCTGGGGCTGCGGTGGTAGACTTTTATATTCTTCCCCGTACCTATCGTGATGATCAGTATCTTTCAGCCGCCTTGTCAATGTATCTCACCTACATCAACTTGTTTATCTTTATCTTGCGTCTTTTGATTGCCATCAACGGCCGCGACTAAAATTTTGTCAAGCAGGAGGAGTTTTTAGTCAGGAAGATATTACAGATAATCTTCCCCCGCTCCCCTGTCTCCCCATTTCTCCGAAAAATAGTCTACATTAGGTGAACAATTGTAAATATTATTGTTTGGTAAATGACCTATGGCAGATTCCCAATCCCAACCCACCCAAACGCCTAAGCTAGAAGACCCTAAGTTTGGCTTTAATGAATATGCAGAACGCCTGAATGGCCGCGCCGCGATGATAGGGTTTGTTCTGACCTTAGTAATCGAATATCTGACGGGTCAAGGTTTATTAACTTGGTTAGGCCTACAGTAAGATTAGATCGGGTATTTCGGGAGAGGGAACTTCTCTAACTCTCTTCCGACTTGTAGTATCTATACCTTAAATTAATCTAAGGAATTTCTGGGATATCTGTTCGGTTTTGGTATGGGTACGATAAGCTGAAATTAGAATAGTTACTTAATACAGCACAAGATTAATACATCAATGAACGCTTTTTTTCCTCGTTTTCTGAAAACAGCCTACCGTAAAGAGCCGATTTCTAGCTTTATCCTAGTGGTAGGTGCTGTTGATGCAGTGATTGGAGGTGTAGGGGAAAAGTGGACTTTACTATCGTTTGGACTCCTTGTGGTTTTACTCTCGGTAATCCTACGCTGGTGGCAAACTCAAAAAGCCCAACCCCTAGTCACCGAAGATACTCCCAGACGATATCTTCCCCCTAGTTCAACGCGATCGCCTCTCCCGATGTTAACTCATGATAAACCTCGTCGGGGAAGAGGATAATTTATTTTATTCTTAATTGATGCCTCAAGATCAACAACATCCCCAGGAAAAAGCCGATCAAGAACTGGTTAATACTCTTCTTCAAGAAGGGGCGACTCCTCATAATTTAGCCGAATTAGCTCGATTGCGGATTCGTTATCATAACTTTCCAGGGGCTAGACAGATTCAAAAGGATTTAGACGTAGTTTTGCAACAATGGGAATTGACCGAAGAACAACTTTTTGAACAAACTCGTCAACTCCACGAAACCCGTCAGGTTTATCAACGCCTCAAGACAGAAGATGCCCAAGATTGGAGTTGAGATTTACCGTTGATCAGGCAGACCTCAAATTTTAGTTTATTGTTGTTGCAAAACTTTGTATAGTCTCCTTTTTGCTATCGTATTCTTTTCGTCAAAAACTCCAAGAAATCAATCCTGGTGATCGCCGGTTAGTGTATACTTTGGTTGATCCAGGAGTGGTAGTCGAAGGGACCGCCCATCGTCAATCCCCTACGATAGGAATTCATCATCGACAATTAGCCAATTTCTAAGCTTTTTTAAGGGCAATAATCGTCCGATGGCGAGGATCACTCGCAATGGTGGTTTTATAGTCAAATCCCACTTGTGTGAGGGTTGATTCTACATCAAAGGTATAGTAATCATCACTCCAGGGTTCGGTACTCTTCATTAAAACAAATAAGGCGGGGGGCAAGTTTTGAATGACAGGGGAAGCGGGGTTATTATCTACAATTCCTAATACTCCCCCTGGACGGAGAATCCGTAAAATTTCTGTAAAAATCCCTTGACTAGCAAAGCTTGGGAGTTCATGTAGCACAAATTGTAAGGTCACTACATCGAAGGAATTATCAGAAAAATCTGTTTTTTCAGCTAAACCGTGTACCCATTGGCTGATTTCTTGCTTTTCGTCCTTAACTTTAGCCACTGCTAACATCTGGGGAGATAAATCTAACCCCACGGTTCGCACTAATGTGTTCTGTTGCTTTTGTTTATAATATCGGTGCAACGCTAACGTAGAAACGCCCACCGAACAACCCACATCTAAGATATCTTTAACCACCGTGGGACTATAATTGTCTAGAATTTGATGAAAGCCTCCCCGTAAACGATTTTGAGCAGCTTCTGGGGTCAAATTTTCTCCTTTCCAAACCCTCAACGCCATAGACTGAGTAGCGGAGTCTGCTTCAAAGGCGGCTTGCCAACACAGATTACCCTCATCATAAGCATGAAAAGGAACCAAATAATAGTCAGGATAGGTGATGTTAGGGTTAGTAATTTCTTCTAATAAGCTTTTGACTTCTGATTTTTCGAGGTTGCGACAATCTTCTTTCCACGGAATTCCATTTTTGGTTGCTGTTTTGATTAGAACCTGTCGCGCTTGGTTCTTCATCAAGCGATAGAGGGGTTTAGATTCAATTAAACGGTTAACGCAGCGAGAGAGAAAATCTTCTCCAGCCCAGTCTGGTTTTAGCTTGTCTGCCATGATAAGGAGAACCTTACAGAGTCAAGGACATCCTTCAAAATATCATTTTTAGGGGGGTGATTTTACTCACCTTAAATGATTCGTAATAAAGTTAGAAAATCTAAATAATCGACCCAAACTTGTAACGCTTCGCGCGCTACAGCACTTGTTAGTGTTAGAAGGTTATTTGATATTTCCAGAATGAGAGTTAGCTTAATGCACCGTAGTTAATATTTTCTTGACAAACAGTCTCTAAGATGTTGTGGAAACCTCTTCTAGAGAATTAGAATAAATTTTCTGTTGAATCATTTGACAACATTCTTCAACCGATGACCGTTTGTCCATCATTTCTACTAAAGTTTTATAAACATCTTGATGCTTTTCAATCAGGGTTTGAGCTTGTAAGATTGCCCATCGTTCTTTCTGTAAATAATTTCTCGGATTAATTCCCGCGATACTCATCATTTCTCGAAGAATTTGTCTATCTTGTTGCCCGCCACTAGCATTACCATAGATAACTTTTTCAGCCGCTATTCCTGCCATCCAAACAGTAAAAAATCTCTCAAAAATTAAAGGAGCTTCTTTTATTTTAAGATCGGATAAAATATCGAGATTAAATTGAACTCCTCCATAGCCAAGTTCTCCTTGTTTAAAAGCTTCCCAAGCTGATAAAGTATACCCAGTAATTGGAATTCCTAAACAACAGGCCACTAGAAAATGACCGGCTTCATGATTAATAATTCGTTGACGGTCTTCGGAGGAGGCAAATAAATCCAAAAACAAGGTTAATCCCTTGCCTTGCCAAGTTAAACTATCAACACTGACCAATCCTAGTAACCCAACCGTTGTCGCCGCTGGAATGAAAGGGGAAATATTAAAAATCGGACTGAGTAAGGCTGATAACATCATAGCGAAAACAGAGATCGCTATTAAATTTAATGAGGTTTTATCCATAGTTTAAAGTTAGTTTATATTAGCGTTAATTTATTCACTAATTATAACTAATTTTTGGGTTTTATCCAGATAGCAGACACTAAAGAAGCAGTTCCCCCAATTAATCCGAGAATAACCCACCGGTTGCCATTGTATCCTTTTTTAACCGCAATTTTGGCAGCAATGCCTCCAATAATACAATGAAATCCTAATAGCAGATAAGGGGTTAATGATGAATCAATGTTTCCTAAATTGCTCATTTTTTTGATTAAATACAAATCCTCTAGGATACTCGGTTAGAAATAGCTTCAGTCGTAGTAGACACCATTGCTGCTAATAATTGTTCAGGGGAAACCACAAAAGGAAGACGATGAATATCTGATTTAGGGTGACAAGCAATTTCGGCTGCTTCTTGCAACTCGGCTATGGTTACATTAAATAATCCTAAGTCTTTTAAGGTTTTAGGTAAACCAATTTCCTCATAAAACTTGAGTAATTGTTGTCGAGAGGAAACCGCCAATTGATTGCCCTGTATCATCTCTTCTAGACGCAACTGGACTAAAATCCCATAAGCTACCTTTTCTCCGTGTAAAACGTCATGGGCAGCCCGAATATGGGTTAATCCATTATGGACAGCATGGGCAGCCACAGTACGGCAATTAGCACCCCCTAACCCCCCAATGACTCCCGCTAATAACACACAGGCATCGACGACTTCTCGCCATTCCTCACTCCCAGGGGTTTCCAACGCTTTCACCGATTTTTGAAATAATAGATCCCGTAACACCCGTGCTTGTTGAACAGCCGCAATAGCAAGGGTAGACGTAGAATTACCACTACTAACAGACGCTTCATACCACTTAGCGATCGCATCACCAATTCCTGCGACTAAAGTCCGTTTTGAAGCGGTTTGAATAATGGCGTAATCTAAAATCAATAAATCAGGGCATTTTAATAAAGAAACGTCGTATTGAAACGCCCCTTCATTGGAATAAATATTAGATAAAGCCGTCCACGCTGCACAGGTAGCGGCTGAAGTCGGGATAGTAATAATGGGTAACTGATGTTGATGGGCAAGTAACTTGGCCGTATCGAGTGCCTTACCGCCTCCTACCCCAATGACAACGTCTCCTTGATGTTCCTTAAGTGCCGTTATCAGAGCTTCTAAAGAACTTTCTGAACAGTCTGGTGTATAGGTAGCGTAGGCTGACTGTAACTTAAATTTGCTAAAGATGGGGTCAAGGTAAGGGGAGATCACCTGGAGGGTTTGCTGTCCTCCCACTACTAAAGGATGTTGGCCAAGACGTGCGATCATACTTCCAGCTTGGGACAAAATCCCTTTCCCCTTGATCACTTGACTGGGGGAGACTAACAAAGGGGTTAAGGTTGTAGAGACACAAGAAGAGACGGAGGACTTTTTTGCTGGCATTGCTACAGAATAATCTGGCGTTATGGAATTGAGGATACTTAATTTAACCTAACAAATCGATTAAGTTAATTAAACCTTAATCAAAAAATTAGATCCCATCTAGGTATGAGGGGAAGAGGGGGAGACTGGGGGAATTTCTAAGTCCTGCCTCAAAATCTTTTACCTTCTACAGCAACTGCCAAAACGGTTAGGACAATTTAGATTGCTAGAACTTGTTGATGATAATGCTTTTCATTCTACATTCTGTTATACCTTTTGCCTTACCAAAGATTAGGGAATAATCAAGACAGGACAAGGAGATAGATTGATCACGCGGTTAGTCACGCTTTCTGATGCCCCTTCTGTGGTTAACCCCAGTCCTCGACATCCCATAATAATTAAATCTGCATTGACTTCATCAGCCACATCGCAGATAGTAAACGATGGCATTCCTTCACGTTCGATGACATCGACTTCGATCCCTTTCTCGGCAAAAAGTGCCTGAGCCCCCTGCAATAATTTAGCCACTGCATCAGCCGAACCCATAATTCCTCCTTCAATGACTTTATCTTCTCCTGGCGGATGTTCTACCACTGATAGTAAAACAAGACGACTATTGTAGGTTTTGACAATATTAGCTACAGTTTCCGCCGCTTCGCGGGCTTCTCGACTTTGATCGACAGGGAATAAAACGGTATTAAACATAACTTATCCATCTCCTGTTCAGACATTCAGATACAATCAGCAACCTCAACGATCGCCTGATTTCTTGCTTCTATTCCTATTATCTCAGGAATAATTCCCTTTCAATGCTTGCTCAAGAAACGAATTGTATAATTCTTTGGTCAACAACCAACGGAATTTTTGCCATTAAACTCTTGAATAGATTAGGGACTTGGGGCAACATTGATGTTAATCTTTTTTTTAGGATTACCAAGCAATCATAAGAGGAGATTGACAATGGCCAAGAAGACTATCGCAAATTTATCGGCGGCTGATGTTGCTGGAAAGCGGGTTTTAGTTCGTGTTGACTTTAATGTTCCCCTCGATGGCGGAAAGATTACGGATGATACTCGAATTCGGGCAGCCTTACCAACGATTAAAGATTTAATTGAAAAGGGGGCTAAGGTGATCCTCTGTAGTCACATGGGTCGTCCCAAAGGTAAAGTGGTTGATAGTATGCGCCTGACCCCTGTATCTACCCGCTTGTCTGAATTGTTAGGACAAGAGGTGGTCATGTGTGATGACTGTGTCGGTGACTCTGTAACCGCAGCCATTGGTAAACTCGAAAATGGTCAAGTGGCTTTACTTGAAAACCTCCGCTTCCACGGAGAAGAAGAAGGTAATGATCCTGAATTTGCTAAGCAATTGGCTTCTAATGCAGATTTATATGTTAATGATGCTTTTGGAACTGCTCACCGCGCTCATGCTTCTACTGAAGGGGTTACTCACTATCTTAATCCCTGTGTTGCTGGTTATTTAATTGAGAAGGAACTTAATTATCTGCAAGCGGCGATCAATAACCCTCAACGTCCTTTAGCGGCTATCATCGGTGGTTCTAAAGTTTCTAGCAAAATTGGGGTAATTGAAACTCTTTTAGAAAAATGCGATAAGCTCATCATTGGTGGAGGTATGATTTTTACCTTCTATAAAGCTCGTGGCATGAGCGTTGGTAAGTCTTTAGTTGAAGAAGATAAATTAGAATTAGCTAAGTCTCTTGAAGCCAAAGCTAAGGAGAAAGGAGTTGATTTCTTATTACCTTCTGATGTAGTTTTAGCTGATAATTTTGCTCCAGATGCTAATTCTAAAACTGTTAGCGTTGATAGTATTGAAGATGGCTGGATGGGGTTAGATATTGGACCTGATTCTGTTAAAGTATTCCAAGAGGCTTTAGGTGATTGTAAAGCAGTCATTTGGAATGGACCAATGGGTGTTTTTGAGTTTGATAAATTTGCCGTTGGAACTGAAGCGATCGCGCGGACTTTAGCAGATTTAACTGGAACAGGAACTACGACTATTATTGGCGGTGGCGACTCTGTTGCTGCGGTAGAAAAAGTCGGTGTTGCTGAAAAAATGAGCCACATTTCTACTGGTGGTGGTGCTAGTCTAGAGTTACTTGAAGGTAAAACTTTGCCTGGTATTGCTGCTTTAAATGAAGCTTAATTTTGAGCTTAGTTGATAATTTTTGGGTGGGCAAAATTGAGTTGTTAGCAATAATAATTCATTTTGTCCTCTTTCTTATTTTTTGAATAATAAATAGTCACGTCTTGCACCTTCGATAAAACTAGCTAGTGAATCCCCCCGATAGAAACAGGGTTTATTTTGACTGTAACTGCTTGAGAATTTATTTTCTTTAGTTTCTTATTAAATTTTTACCTACTGGTACAATATATCAGAATACCCACGAATAAATTCTATCCGTGGGCTTAATTTTGCTAAATAATTCCTGATTAATGAGGTTAGAAATTACTTAACGATAATTTTACCAACCATACCAGCACCGCGATGGGGTTCACACCAGTAGGTATATTCTCCAGGTTCATTGAAAGTAGAGGAGAAAGACTCACCAGGAGCAAAGACAAGTCCTTTGTGGTTGAACTCACCGGCCTTATCAAAAACAACGTTGTGGGGGGCTAACTTATTATTAACCCACTTAACTGTATCTCCAGCACTGATGGTAATTTCTTTGGGTTGAAACGCAAGCATTCCACTATCGGCACCCATTTTAACTTCAACGGTTTCTGCGGCGGCGGGGTTGACAGCAACAAAGAAGCTAGAAACAACAAGCATCAAAGTAGCAACAAGCAATCCTAGTTTTTTTGACATTTGGTTAATCCTGTGAATGGTTTAATGACTTTAATAGTTTAGTATGTCACCTATTTTACTATGTTTATCCCTAATCTGACTACTAAGTTTGACAGCTTGTCTTTTGACAAATCCTTTAAACTTTGCTGCTTAATCCCTAGGATGGGTAACGAATTCCCGCTTGTTGTAGACGGAGCAAGGCTTCGCCCAGGCGATCGCAATCAGCAATTAAACTAATGCGAACATAGCCCTCACCTCCTTCTCCAAAGGCATTCCCAGGGGTAAAAACGATCCCTGTTTTTTGTAACACATCTAGAGCAAAATCTGTCGAATTGCTTCCTACTGGACAAGGAACCCAAAGATACATCGTTGCTTTTGAAGGGGGGATTTTCCATCCTAGTTGTGCCAACCCTTTAATCAAAAAATCTCGCCGTTTTTGGTAGCGTTCTTGAACTTGTTTAATATAGATATCAGGGAGTTGTAACGCGGTTTGCGCTGCGGTTTGAACCGCCGCAAAGATCCCATAATCTAGATTTGTCTTTAGGGTTCGCAGTCCCTGAATAATATCAGCATTACCTACCACAAACCCGACACGCCATCCAGCCATGTTGTAAGTTTTCGAGAGGGTATGAAACTCTACCCCAATTTTTTTCGCCCCCGAAATTTCCAACAAACTGGTGGGTTGATAGCCATCAAAAGCCAGTTCAGCGTAACATAAATCATGGACTAAGATAATTTCATAATGATTAGCCCAGGCCACGATTTCCTCAAAAAATTCTCTGGGAGCGGTGGCTGTTGTGGGATTATTAGGATAATTAAAATAGATTAGTTTAGCCCGTTGTGCAATAGGTTCAGGAATTGTTGTTAAATCGATTAACCAGTCTTGTTGGGCTGACAGAATCAAAGGATAGAGTTCGCCGCCCGCAATTAACGGACCCCGAAAATGAGCAGGATAAGCAGGACTCGGAACTAAGACCACATCCCCAGGATTAACGTAGGCTAATGCTAGATGACCTAACCCTTCTTTTGACCCAATTAAGGGTAATGCTTCGCTATTGGGATCGAGATCGACGCTGTAAGACTTTTGATACCAAGCAGTAATCGACTGGCGGAAACTTGCCGTTCCTTCAAAAGGAGGATAGCCATGGGTTTGGGGTTCATCTAAAGCAGCGATCGCCGCCTCAATGATCGGTTGGGGGGCGCAACCATCAGGGTTGCCCATTCCTAAATCAATTAAATCTAAGCCCTGTTCTCTTGCCCGTATTTTAAGTTCATCTAAACGAGCAAAAACGTAGGGTGGTAAAGCCTTTAAGCGATCGGCACGGCGAATCCACTTGACACTCATCGTTACGCAAGCCTAGCAAAGTACACATAAACTTTTATTGTCCCATTGATCCAGTCATTTTGTTCTTTTAAAAACGATCAACTCGGTCCCCCACCAGGATGAGAATTGCTATAGTGCTTGAAGTTTGTCAACAATTGATGGTTTAAGCTTCTCAAACTCTTTGCGTAACATTTGTTTAGTTTCTTTAGCTTTGCCACCTTGTAGCAATTGACTTTGATTAGACCATTGGGCTAGGTTTTTTCGTTGGTTAGGGGCAATGGTAGCTGTCATAAGGTGCTGACAAGGCTGATTTTTTTCTAAAGAGAAAAATAAAATCCAATAGCAGCCAGTATTCCTTAACAAGCGAGCGAAGTTTTGACCAGAACGGGTTTTTAAGTCAAGATAACAAGGAAGCCATCTTGGGCCATATTGGCGGTGATAAAGAACCGTCAGCCAAAGAATCATCGGATGGGGAGTGGTAACAAAAACGAATTGGTTATAACGAATACTTGACCATCGATTGATAATATCTTGCTCATTGAGCATCACCCACAAACTCGCAAAAGTTCCCTCTGAGGCTTGTATGGTGTGGGGAAAGACAATTTTTTGCCTTGGTTTGTTGTCAGGCCAGGTCATTTTCAGACAGGAATCTTTAGCTGAAGGAAAATCCTTCGATATGAATGTTTTCGGCTCAGAGGGTTTGGCTATTACAGTAGGAGTAACCACCATCGTCTCATCTTCGGATTCGACTTCAGTTGGTTCTAGCCTTTCTAGGGCTTTTAGTAACTCACTGATGGTTTGAGGTCGATCATTAGGTTTTTTAGCCAGACAATTAAGGATGAGATTTTCTAAGGCTGATGGAAGATTCAGTTTAGAAGGTATGGGTTTGGGTTTAGCGTAGTGATGGGCTTCATACCAACCCCCAAAAGAAGAATTTTCGGGGAGAAGGGGCATTTCCCCAGTTAGCATTTCGTACATCATAATCCCCAAACTATAAATATCAGAACGACTATCAAGTTCTTTCCCTTCAATTTGTTCGGGAGAACAATAGGCCAAGGTTCCCATAAAAGACTGAGTTTGAGATTGTCCTGATTGTACTAATTTGGCAATTCCAAAGTCTAAAATTTTCACCAATTCTCCTAAAGCCGCATCTTGTATTACCAAAACGTTACTGGGTTTAATATCTCGGTGAATAATTGGACACAATTCCCCTTGAAACAAAATCCCTTTGTGGGCGCACTCCATTCCGAAGCACATTTGTCGTGTTAGCTGTAAAAAGCGGCCCATCGATAGGGGACGAAACTTAATAATTTCGTTGAGGGGTTCTCCTTCGAGATATTCCATCACATAGAAAGGAATTTCTTTTTCATCGACTCCATAGTCTCTCACACGGACGATATGGATACTTTTTTCGCCTAAAAGAGCAGAAATAGTAGCTTCTCGCTCAAACCGCTCACGCATATTGTCGTTTAATAAAGCTTGGGAAAGAAATTTAACGGCGACGGTAACTCCCCCAAGGAGTTTGTCTTCAGCACGATAAACTTGACCCATCGCACCACTTCCTACTAAATCAATCAGTTGATAGCGGTTGGCTAGTAAGCGGCGGTGTCGGGCATCTTTTGTTTTTACAGGACGACTCATAATAATTCACAAACGATCAACAGGGTTTTTAAGAGGGGTTAGGAATAGTGAGGTTAATAGGTGATTGTTGAGGACTCACATCCTCAATTAGGGTTGACGTTCCATCGTTGCTTCCATGGTGCTAGTTAAATAGTGGCCTTTTAAGATGCCACTCGATAGGTGATAAGTAGTTTTGTTAAGGCGATGGAAGGTTTCAAAGCCACTCCGTCTTTGGCGATCGCCTAATACCCAATATCGTTGAATAATTGAGTTGGGAGCGATCCAACCTTCTCCTTCAACTCGTTCTAATAAGCTATGGTGAAGGATATAATTATATTGTCGTTCTCCCCCATCGAGACGGCCGCGATATTGACAAGAAATTTCTGGGTAATGATGTCCTGGGAAGACCAATTTAGTCACCATGGTAAACCAGTTGTCTTGATTCCAGGCAATAATACTCGCTCCTTTGACGGCAATGGGCATTTCATTCCGTTCAAGCCAATTTCCTTCAATTGTCCAGCGTCCAGCCTCCATGAAAAAGGTGTGAGCCAATTTACCACTCCTGATTCTCCTTGACAATAGTGACGAGAGACTTATAAATATAAGGTTTACTTTAAGGTTTCTCTCCCTAAGAATTCCCCAGAATTAAAGGAAATTAACAGTTCCCTTCGAACAGATGCTCCTATAATTTTTTCCGTAACCTCGATTAATCTTAAACATAATAGCAATAGCTACTAAATTCAGCTTGATCAAACCCCTTAATACTTTGGCTCGATATTCTTCTTAAGTGTTCTCTTATCTCCCTAAGGGGTCACTCTCCTACACACACGGGAAGATGAATATCTCCTAATAGCATTGACTTTTTTGCTCCTGTTACTTGGGGTAAATTGCCGAATATCCCACAAACAAATCTCCAGTAGGCTAAGACACCAAAGGCGATGGATTCTTTAAAGTCTATATTAATTCCGACATCATTGGTGGTCATAATTTGGGACTTGGGTAAGTATTGTTGTAATCTTTGGGCTAAATACTGATTACGACTTCCTCCACCACACAATAATATTTCATTGATTGAATTTTTTATAAATTGCTCGTAGCTATGGGCAATGGATGCTACTGTTAACTCTGTCACCGTAGCTAACCAGTCTTCGTTTGTGAGACGATAGGGTTGTGCTTCTTGCCAACATTGTTCTAGGTAGGTTGGACTAAATAATTCTCGTCCGGTTGATTTGGGAGGGGGTTGTTGAAAAAATTCCTGTTCTAACCATTTTTGGATTAAGGGTTGACAAGGGGTTCCCTGAGCCGCCCATTGACCATTTTTATCGTAGGTTTGTTGCCCATTGGTCATTTTTTGAATGGCTAAGTCTATTAAAACGTTTCCAGGTCCTGTATCCCAGCCACGAATTTTTTGTACCCAATTAGCTTGTTGATGGGGAGGAAGATACGTTACGTTTCCTATCCCCCCAATATTTTGAATGCAGCGATGATGAGTAGGATGGCTTAATAAATAAGCGTCAACTTTGGAAACCAAAGGCGCGCCTTGTCCTCCTGCAGCAATATCAGCAACTCGGAAGTTACTAACGGTGGGAATTCCCGTTAAATTGGCGATAACTTCCCCTCGACCTATTTGTAAACTATACCCTAACTGGGTTTCTTTCCCTTTATCTCTTTTGCTTACAAAAGGAGGACGATGGAAGACGGTTTGTCCATGAGACCCAATTAATTCAGCACGAGGGTAGCCATTTTGAATTATCTTAGCTGCTTGAGCAAAACAGTGGGCGATCGCGTCATCTAATTGGCTTAATTCTTCAACGGAAATGGGTTTTCCACTACAAACTTCTATAATTTGCTGGCGAATTTCTTGGGGATAGGGATAGGTTTTTCCTGCAATTAAATTAATTTTTAAGTCTAATTCTGTTCCCGTAATGTCTACTAAGGCAGCGTCAATTCCGTCTACAGATGTCCCGCTCATTAAACCAATACAATACATCAGTTTATGTTTCTTGTTTTTCTAAATTATATATTGATAGAGTAATCACCAGAAATTGACAACTTGACTTCTAGAGTAAAACTTTGTATATTCTATGTTAATATTTCTCTAAAAGCTTAAGCTCTTATCCTTAGAAATAATTCAATGTCAAATTCTTCCCGTTTCGAGTTTAACAAGAAACTTTGGTTACGTTTTATTAGGATAGCACAACCTTATTTTTTCCCAGTTGCCTCGAGACAAACAGCAATTTTTTTAGGTCTAATTGTTGCTTTATCTATCGGAGTTGTTTCTTTATCTTTTTTGAGTGTAGTTGGCTTGACCCTCCTAGGAAAAGAAGTTTTTCCTGATTTATTTACAGGGTTTGCTCAAGAGCTAATTAATAATGTCAATAATTTATTAAATACGCCACTTCTTTATGTCGCAACAGGAGCATTATTACTGGTTAGCATAACCTTTGCTTCTCAGAGACAAAAAATTGAAAATAAATGGGTTCCTTGGTTGTTACTCGGAAGCTTATTATTTTTGTTGCTTTCTGTGACGGGTTTGAATGTTGTTATCAGCTATGCTTTACGGTTAATTCAAACTGCACTGAATCAGAAAAATGCAGACAGTTTTTGGCACTCCATAATTATTGTTTTCGGTATTTTTGTTGTCGCCATTCCTATTATTACCCTTTATAGTTATACTCGGTCAAAATTTGGCTTACTCTGGCGAGAATGGTTAACCAAAAGTTTGCTAAATCGTTATTTTAATAACCGCTCTTACTATACCCTTGATTCTAACTCTAGTCATACGGAAATTGACAACCCTGATCAACGGATTACCCAAGATGTTCAATCTTTTACTGCTGTTACCCTAGACTTTCTTTTAGACATTTTATCTTCTATTTTAAACCTGTTTGCTTTCACAACAGTGCTCTATAGTATTTCTCCAGAATTAATGTGGGCTTTATTAGTTTACGGTCTATTGGGAACGCTAGCAAGTATTAAAATTGGTCAGCGATTAATTGGGATTAACTACGAACAACTAAGGTTAGAAGCTAACTTTCGTTATAGTTTAGTTAGAGTTAGAAATAATGCTGAATCTATTGCTTTTTATCGAGGAGAAAGATTAGAAGTAAATCAAGTTATTAAGCAATTAATGGCTGCCATAAAAAACTTTGATATTCTAATCATATGGCAATCAATTCTTAACTTATTTCAATCAACTTATACTTATTTGCCTCAAATTATTCCTTATATTATTGTTGCTCCTTTGTACCTATCAGGAAAGTTAGATTTTGGGGCAATCCTTCAAGCTAATTTTGCATTTTCGCAAGTTCTTTATGCCCTGTCTTTAATTACCAATAGAATGGAAAGAATTACTGAGTTTGCAGCAAGTATTAACCGTTTAGGAGAATTTTATGAATCGTTAGAAGACTCTTCAAGTAGCTATCCAATAAAAGAAGATGTAAAAGTTCAAGTCACTTATATTGATTACGATAACAGCGATAGAATCGCACTTGAGAGAGTCACCTTAAAAACCCCAAATTATTTGAGAACACTGATTGAAAACCTTTCAGTTATGGTTAGTCCCCAACATCATTTATTAATTATGGGAGCAAGTGGTTCAGGAAAAAGTTCTCTCCTAAGAGCAATTGCTCAATTATGGACTTCGGGAACAGGACTTATCGTGCATCCCGAACCAGAAAAAATGTTATTTTTGCCTCAACGTCCTTATATGATTGTGGGAACATTGCGACAACAGTTGTTATATCCCAATCTCACAGAAAAAATCAATGATAATCGATTACAAGAAATTCTAGAAATGGTTAATTTACCCAATTTAGCTGAACGTTTTGGGGGATTTGATACTCAAGAAAACTGGGAAAATATCCTGTCTTTAGGAGAACAACAACGGGTAGCGTTTGCTAGAATTTTGGTGAATCAGCCTCGCTATGCAATTTTAGATGAATCCACCAGTGCGTTAGATGTTACTAATGAAGCATATCTGTATCAAAAATTATCTCAGCAGGGGACTACTTATATCAGTGTGGGACATCGACCCACCTTAGTCGAGTACCATCAGCAATTACTTACCATTTTCGAGGGAGGAAAGTGGGAACTCAAAGAAATTAACAAGTATTGACAAGTAACGTTTTAATTGAGTAAAGGCAAAAATAAAGTGACAAAATAATAGACCAAAGGAGCCGTAAAAACATAACTATCCGTACGATCTAAAATTCCACCGTGGCCAGGAATTAATTGACCTGAATCTTTCACCCCTGCATCTCGTTTCATCATAGACTCGGTTAAGTCTCCCAATAAACTAACAATACCAATCAATACACCTAACAAAAGTCCTGTTAAATACCAGTAAGGCCAAGCCAAATACCAAGCTCCCAATTCAGCAACAATAACACTACCTAGGAGTCCAAAAATTGCCCCTTCAACCGTTTTTTTCGGACTAATATTAGATAAGCGTGTCCGTCCCAACCACTTCCCCATAATATAAGCACCAATATCAGCCGCCCAAATGCAGCCAAAGGCGAGAAACGTAACCATTAAAGCAGGAGGAAATAAATGGGGTTCGAGCCAAGATTCTGGCCAATATCGCATCAACGGTAAATTATTACTGGCAATGTTAACGGTGGGAACCGCATGAGCAAACCCGACTCGTAATCTTACCCAATAACTGGGTAAATACCCCCCATAGAATAATCCTAAGATAGACGTTGAGATATCAGCAATAGTGGCTAATTTAGGTTGAAATAGTAGATAAAAGCAAATTAAAGCTCCTGTCAAGGGAAACAGGGCATCAGTCAGGGGAGGGGCGATCGCAGATGTAATAAGTAACAATTGAGATACGACTAAGGTTGTCTTAGCGGCAGGAGCGATCCCTTTTGCCCTAACTAATTGAAAATATTCTAACTGTCCCAGAAAGACGATGAGGGATAGCCCTAGGGTAAAGTACCATCCTCCAATAATGAGCATGGCTAAGGCAACGGCGATGGCGACAATGGTACTGATAATGCGAGTCCAAGGCATAAGCGGGGATGGTTGATGTGAGGAGGTTAAGAAATCCTTATGAAAGGTTAACAAATTCTTCTATCTTTCATTGTATAAATTCCCTTGGATAAGAGGAGGTGAGTTATTCATGGAAAACGTCTTTAAAACCCAAAAGAGAAGTTAAAATTTTTCTCCACTCAAAATAAAACTAGGATCAACGGCAGCGAAGATTTGATTAAGTCCCCGCATCTCTAAACGGTTTACCCCTGCTTGAACCACTTCCACATTACGCGCTTGAAGCTCAGCCAACCCCTCTGAAATCAGATAAAGGTTTTCTAAGGTAGTAGCAGTAGCAACAAGACGGCCACCGGGGTTCAATAACTTCCAAGCTTCTGTGATGATTGCTTTAATGGGTCGGCCACCTTCAATACAGATACGATCGGGTAACGGTTGCAATTCTCTAAAACAGTCCGGCGCACTTCCTTCAAAAATGGTTACGTTATTGACCCCGAAGCGATCGCAGTTATGACGAATGATGTTCAGAACATCTTCATCTCGTTCTACGGCAATAATGGTACTCTCAGGACATAGTAGGCCGATTTCTACTGGTATTGTCCCTGTTCCTGCTCCAATATCCCAGAGGACTGATTGAGCATTGAGTCGTAAAGCAGAAATTAACAAAAGACGCACTTCTCGTTTGCTCAGGGGAATCCCTGGAAAGCGTTCAAAAAGATTATCGGGAATACCAGGGGTTTTATAAGGCCAGAGCATAGGGGGGCAATCACATTCGTTGATATTAGTTGATAAAATTTAATATACTTTAAGATATTTTTCTCCAGCAAATGACTGCTTAGGTTATCTTTCATCTCTAATAATGATTAATTTTCTCTCTTAGTTTTATCCCGGAGGAAAGACCTACGGGACTCCTCAATTTTATCAGTTAAAAACGAGATCCCTGATAAATTCTTTGAGATTGTTCTGAAGAAAGGTGTTCATAACCCGGTAAGTGAGGATCGTTTTTGCCATTTTTAATTGAGGTTTGACTCGCAGAAGACGGAACCTTAAAAGGAGATTGAAGTCCTAACGGACAACTCGGATGTAAATTATATTCGGGTTCAGTTGCTTCAAGACGACTATGAGGGGCAAGAAAATCGTGGAATTTGCCATCGTAAGCTAAAACTTCTCCAGTTTCGAGACGATAAATCCAGCCATGAAGCGTTAAATTGCCTTGATGAAGTCGTGAACGAATTACCGGATAAGTTTGTAGATTATCCAATTGATTTAAAACATTTTCAGCAACCGTCACTTCAAGAAGTTCTAGTCCTTCAAAATGACTGTAATTATCTTTAACAACACGGCGGGTTGCTTCTGCGTGTTTGAGCCAATTATAAACCAAGGGCATTTTTTCAGCTAAGCTGTCCATTTTCAGGAGACCTTTCATCGCGCCACAAAGGGAATGTCCACAGACAATAACTTGTTCAATATCCAACGCAGAAATTGCATATTCAATGGCTGCTCCTTCTCCTCCATTCGCTGCACCAAAAGGAGGAATAATATTACCCGCGTTACGAATAACAAAAAGTTCTCCTACTTGTGCTTGAGTGATTAAGTTAGGATCAATCCGAGAATCAGAACAAGTAATAAAAAGAATTCGGGGGTGTTGACCGTGGCTAAGTTCCTCAAACAGTTCTCTATGACTACTAAAGTACCCTGTTTGAAACTTTTCTAGTCCCTCTAATAATTTTTTCATAGGAAAAGTGTCGCTGACTTGAGCAATTTATGACTTCATCTATACTTTATTATTATCGAAACAGGCATTCTTGTATAGAGATCTCCCCAAAATATTAAAGTTTAATAACACGGTATGATTTATCTAATGCCAAATCAAGTAAAAAAGTCTTTAATTAGAATTGTTTAACTATGTTAACCATTGTTATTGTTGTATTAATTGTTTTAACGGGATCAGCCCTTTGTGCTTGTGCAGAAACTGCCTTATTTTCCATTCCTAGGGTAAAAGTTCGACAGTTAGCCCAATCCAGAAAACCAGCGGCGATCGCTCTCCAATCAATTCGCAGTAAAATGAATCGTCCTATTGCTACTATTGTTATTCTCAATAATATATTTAATATTGTTGGTAGTATCACGATTGGGAGTTTAGCCGCGAATGCTTTCGACGATAGTTGGTTAGGATTATTTTCAGCTATTTTGACTTTTTTGATTATTGTTCTTGGGGAAATTGTTCCTAAAACAATTGGAGAACGTTATGCGGAAAAAATCAGCTTGACTGTTGCTATTCCTGTTCAGTTTTTGACTTTAGTTTTTACGCCAATTGTTTGGTTGATGGAACAGATTACGTCTCCTTTTACGAAAACCAAAAAATTACCTACGACCAATGAGGCGGAGATTCGATTTTTAACTATGATTGGTTATAAAGAAGGCGTCATTGAGGATGATGAAGCAGAAATGATCCAACGAGTTTTTCAATTAAATGATCTAATGGCCGCTGATTTGATGACACCGCGAGTTGTTCTTACTTTTCTTAGGGGGGATGGAACCTTAGAAGAATACCAAGAAGAAATTATTAAGTCTGAACATAGCAGAATTTTAATCATCAAAGAATCGATTGATCAGATTATTGGTTATAGTTTAAAGGACGAACTTTTGGCTGCCATTATTCAAGGGAATGGACAAAAAAAAATCAAGACCTTAATCCGTAAAGTTCATTATGTCCCTGAAACAATTAAAGCTGATAAACTACTTAAAAATATTCAAGAAACTCATGAACATCTAATGGTAGTTTTAGACGAATATGGTGGCGTTTCAGGAGTAGTAACTTTAGAAGATGTTTTAGAAGTTTTAACCGGAGAAATTGTTGATGAAACCGATCGAATTATTGATTTACAAGAAATTGCTCGTAAAAAACGCAAGAGTTTATTAAATTCACGGGGAATCAACGCTGAAAATCAATAATATTTTCCTAGATTTATTATAAATTAAAGTAATTTTTGTCTCAAGGTAAATATTTTTGAACAACAGTCCAACCAGTTAATCCTACTGTAAGAAACCCAAAAAATAGAATAATATTAGTTCCAATATGTAGCGATCGCACCCAAGGTTGTTTGGGATTAATTTGAGTTGCACTAATAGCGGAAATTAACACTAAGATAACAACAGAAACCCCGGCGATTAGATGAAATGAATGACCTAAACTTCCATAATGACCAATGGTTCCTATTAAGCCAATACTTAGCAATAATAAGACCAAACTCACCATAATTGAGCCAATCCCATAGTGAAATGGTCTTAACCAGGAGGGACGGGGAAGCTTATTGTGACGCGAATAAAACATCCATCCCCCAGAAATCGCTAAAATAGCATAAGTTGTTAGGGATAAACCCATTGACCAAGCGGCAATTTTCCAAAGCCAAAGAAAGGATGGTAAATTCATGAGTCATTATTAATAATTATTGATCTGATATAGAAATCATAACTTAATAAGAAAAGGTTGCCCTTTCAGACAACCTACAGTCAATGGATTTAATTATCCAAATGTGTTAAACTAAAGCAAGTTTTAAAGAAGAAAGTTTATTATGAGTGCCATTTTCACTCACTTCTATCGTTGTTTTATTATCGGTTGGGATGGAAACGGTGATCAGTTCCTCTTCGATTTCCTCATCATCCCCATCATTGATACTCAAACGTTGACAAGGAATTGTATCTGAGAGAATAGCACTTGCCATCATTCCAGTATGAATTTCTAACAAGGCTTGAGGAACAGCTTCAAACACAAGGCGTTGTCCAGGAAAAACAACTCTCTCAAAATACCAGTTATCAATGTTTGTGCTCCGAACAACTTGAATTTGACTGGTTGCGTTTACATAGCAGCAAAGGAGAATATTCCTTTGTCCGGTTGGAATAGGATCGAGTATCTGGGCCATAGTAATTGAGGCAATGTAAAGTCCAATTTGTCATTTCCTCTATACCCTAACACTCAGCGATCCCAACTAGCTGTAATCAATATTACATTCAATATTTTTCTATCAAAATATAGCGTGCTACTAAAGTAGTATGCTAGGAAATCTACTTAAATTCAGAAAAAATTTTTTTTAATCATTCATTAATCTTCTTAATCAGCCTTAATGTCTTGAAATAATTCCCTTTAAACTTGCTGAGTTCCACTGAAACCTGTCTTTCTCTAATCATCATCGAGCTTGCGATCTACCGATAATCTCGTTAAAGTTTAAGATATGTTGCAAAGTGATTAACTAAGGTTTAGGGACGAATTAACCCTTAAATAAGGCTGGGATCGCCCAGTATCACTTGCGATAAACCTTTATTGATCCCCATTTTTTAGGAATCAACGCAACCCAACTAAATTTTAAGAAAAATTTAACAATGAAACAGCGCATTCTTTATGTTCGCCTCCCATGTAATCCCATTTTTCCCATAGGTGTTGTCTATTTATCTGATCACGTTCATAAGATATTTCCTGGAATTGAGCAAAAAATATTCGATCTTGGAACCGTACCGCCTCTAGAATTCAAAAAAGATTTAGATTGCTGTATCGATGAGTTTCAACCGACCTTACTTGTCTTTTCTTGGCGAGACATCCAAATTTATGCTCCCGTTGGTGGCCGAGGAGGTAACCCATTACAAAATGCTTTTGAGTTTTATTACGCTAAAAATCCCTTAATTCGCCTAAGAGGAGCATTGGGAGGCTTTAAAGTTAGCAGTGCTTACTACAGCGAACTCTGGCGCAACTTAGGACTAATTCGGCGTGGACTCAAACGGGCGCAACAATATCACCCAGAAGCACGTCTAGTAGTAGGAGGCGGTGCAGTTAGCGTGTTTTATGAGCAGTTAAAGTCTGCTCTTCCCCAAAGAACCATTGTTTCGGTAGGAGAAGGGGAAACCTTGTTAGAAAAGCTCTTGCAAGGTCAAGATTTTTCAGGGGAACGCTGCTATGTAGTGGGAGAGAGTGATCCCCGTCAAAGATTAATTCATGAAGCCCCCACCCCTCTTGAAAAGACGGCCTGTAATTACGACTATATTCAGAGTATTTGGCCAGAATTTGATTATTATTTCCAAGAAAACGACTTTTACATTGGAGTCCAAACTAAGCGAGGTTGTCCCCATAATTGCTGTTACTGCGTATATACAGTGGTAGAAGGAAAGCAAGTCAGGATCAACCCGGCTGATGAAGTGGTTAAGGAAATGCGCCAACTTTATGATCGGGGAATTCGTAATTTCTGGTTCACTGATGCTCAGTTTATTCCTGCTCGTAAATTTATTCAAGACGCAGAGGAATTATTACAAAAAATCCTTGATTCTGGAATGACAGATATTCATTGGGCGGCTTATATTCGGGCAGATAATTTAACCCCAAACTTGTGTCAATTGATGGCTAAAACGGGGATGAATTATTTTGAGATTGGGATCACCAGTGGCTCACAAGAATTAGTTCGTAAAATGCGAATGGGCTATAATTTGCGGACTGTTTTACAAAATTGTCGGGATCTCAAATCCGCCGGGTTTAATGACTTGGTATCGGTTAATTATTCTTTTAATGTCATTGATGAAACCTTTGATACCATCCGTCAAACTATTGCTTATCATCGAGAATTGGAAAACATTTTCGGGGTTGATAAAGTTGAACCTGCTATCTTTTTTATTGGGTTACAACCTCATACCCACCTTGAAGAATATGCCTTTAAAAATGACATTCTAAAACCGGGATATAATCCTATGAGTTTGATGCCTTGGACAGCCAAAAAGTTACTTTGGAATCCTGAACCATTAGGATCATTTTTTGGAGAAGTTTGTTTACAAGCTTGGCAACAAAATCCTAATGATTTCGGACGGGAAGTCATGAAAATACTGGAAGAAAAACTAGGAAAAGCAGGGTTAGAGGAAGCTTTAACTGCCCCTGTTAAAGACAAGGAAAAACAATTAGTCTCTGTTTAATTACTGATTAAAATTAGAAGAAATACCTAAAGTTTTAGGCTATGATGTTCGGCTTAATAGGAGAAGTTAAATGGCTAAAATACTGTTTTTAAAAACTTCTTCTATTTTGCTTTGTGCCTTTAGACTACGTAACCTTTCTGCAATTTTGTTATCATTAAAATTTAATAGTATTAGGGTTAGACAATGACTAATATTACCATTAAATGCCATACCTTAAATATAACAGATGATAACTTTTTCCAACTCTGTCAAGATAATCGTAATTTGCGGTTTGAAAGAAATGCCAATGGAGATTTAGTGATTATGTCACCTTCAGGAGGAGAAACAGGTAATCGCAATGCAATAATTATTCAAAAATTAGGCATTTGGACAGAGAAAGATGGAACCGGAATCTTTTTTGATTCTTCAACAGGATTTAAGTTACCTAATGGTGCAGATAGATCTCCTGATGCGTCTTGGTTAACTTTAGAAAAATGGAATAGTTTAACGGAGGAACAACGTCAAACCTTTATTCCTTTATCTCCCGATTTTGTAATTGAATTGCGCTCAAAAACTGATAGTCTAGATACGTTGCAAAAAAAGATGAAAGAATATCTAGAGAATGGAACTCAGTTAGGGTGGTTGATTAATCGCAAAGATCGACAAGTTGAAATTTATAGAAGAGGAAAAGAAGTAGAAGTTTTAGATGATCCCTCAACTTTATCAGGGGAAAATTTTTTAAAAGATTTTGTATTAGATTTAGACGTTGTTTGGTAAAATCGATAATAGTAAAATAATAATATTTTCAAGTTTTTTATTAAAATTAATTTGCAAAATTTATGATCACAAGATATAATTAAGATTATGCTAACATCTGTAACCCTTGGTAATTTTAAAAGCTATCAACGGGCGAAAATTCCCCTAGCACCAATGACTTTTATGATTGGGGCAAATGCTTCTGGAAAAAGTAATGCTTTAGAAGGAATTCGTCTACTGTCTTGGTTAGCTAGAGGGAGTCGGTTAGATGATATTGAACGTACCATACAAAGTGGCGATCCCGTTGTTCGAGGACAAGCAATAGATTTGTTTTATAATTCAGATGAAAGCTTTACATTAGGCGGTTATATTACAAATGTACAGTTGTTGGGTTGGAGAAACTTTGAAATCAAAATAGGACAATTATCAGATCAACTAATTATTACTGATGAAAGTGTTCAAAAGCTATCTGAAAGAGTTCCACTTTATAAAATCGATAGTGTTCCCAATCCCCATACAGATGAAATCAGCGTGATGTATAATAATTTTAAGAAAGGAAAATACAAACCCCATATTCCTTGCTCTAATCGACAAGCTATTTTCTATCAGTTAGGAACCCCTAGTCGTTTTGACAAGAAACATGGTGAATCACAAAGAATTATTCCTCTAGTTAGTGACGTTATTCGTGAAACCTTACGCAATATCGTTTTTCTTAATCCCCGTCCCGCATTAATGCGAGGTTACACCTATGCAAAGGATGATGATATTAAAGAAGATGGGGCTAATCTTTCGAGTGTTCTCTATCAGATTTGTCAAAAAGGAGAGGAAGAAAAACAAAAATTATTGAATTTTATTCGTTCTCTTCCAGAACAAGATATTATTGATATTCGCTTTATTAAAACAGAACGTAACGATGTTATGGTGCGTCTGGTGGAATCTTTTGGTAACCATAAACGTAATATGGATGCCCCTTTACTATCTGATGGTACACTGCGAGTATTAGCAATTGGTGCAACCCTTCTGAGTGTTGATAAAGGCACGTTCGTTATTATCGAAGAAATTGATAATGGGGTTCATCCTAGTCGTGGGGATAATCTAGTTAGGCAAATTAAAACTATCGCTTCAGAACGAGAACTACGGGTACTTGTTACTTCTCATAACCCTGCATTACTTGATGCTTTACCGGATGAATCTATAGGGGATGTATTGTGTTGCTATCGTGATCCCAATCAAGGAGATAGTCGAATAGTACGATTATCAGATTTAGAGCGTTTTCCTGAATTAGTAGCGCAAGGAACCCTAGGGAAACTAATGACTAATAAAATCCTTGAACGTTTTGTAAAAGATGATTCAACGGCGGAACAACGAAAACAAAAAGCACTTGCTTGGTTAGAGCAGTTAAAGATGGGAGAACTGGCTCAATGAGTGCGATCTGTCTAATTGATACTTCAATTTTTCTTGAAGTATTAAATGTTCCGAAAAAATCGACTCAACATAATAATGTTCTCGAATTAAACGGTTTCCTAAATTAATTATTGAAGTTTTATCTGAGTCTACAGAAGCATTTGATCGAGGAGACAAATTTGCTGATTATCGAACCCTAGAGAGTTTAGAAGAATATGTTTTGATTAGCACTAAACATCAACGAGTTGAATGCTTTAGACGTAATGAACAAGGATTATGGGTTTTACACTTTTTTACTTCAGAGCAAAAAGTATTTCAAGTCAACAGTATTAATTTTGAGTCTAGTTTCGATCTTCTGTATGAAGATATTACTTGGCAACCCTAAAATCTCTAGATTTTTTTATACTCAATGTTCGGGATAAAAATGTTTGATTTAAATCAGAACAATAAACTATTAAGTTCCGAGAGGAGTAGATGTTGACTTTTGTTTTTCTTCTTGAACTTGACTCTTTTCGAGAGCAGGACAGCTGTCCTGATAAACTACTAAATCAAACCAAAAAGTTGTGCCTATTCCAACTTCACTAATGAGATGAATTCGACTGTGATGTTTATCAATAATATTTTTAACAATTGACAATCCCAATCCTGTCCCTTCTAGAGTATGAACTCGATTTTCTACTCGAAAGAAGCGGTCAAAAATTGCTTCTTGATCTTTAGGATCAATCCCAATTCCTGTATCTGAAACTTCTATTCTGACCTGTTCTTGAGCAGTGGGATCATTTGAATTACTTGGAATTTGATAGGCACGAATAACAATTTTTCCACCTGTTTCGGTAAATTTTAAGCTATTACCTACTAAATTAGTCATCACTTGTAGGAGATGATCGTAATGTCCTAAAACCGGTGTTAGATTGGGTTCAATTTCTTGACTTAGTTTTAAGCCTTTATCTTTAGCATTTAGTTGATACGTGCGTAGTATTTGTTCTACCAATTGACTAACATCAACCGGATCAAGATGATAAATTTTAGACGACTCCAGACGAGACAAGTCTAAAACATCAGTGACTAAACGACTCAGGCGATCAGTTTCATTGTTAGCGGTTTCTAAGAATTCCCTGCGTTCCTCTTCAGTTAGATCTTCTCCGAATTCACTTAAGGTTTCAATAAAAGATTTAATATTAAATAAAGGGGTTCTCAACTCGTGAGAAACATTGCTTATGAATTGACTTTTAGCCGCATTTAATTCTACTTCACGGGTTATATCTTGGACTGTCATAGCAATTCCTTTGAGAGTTTCGCGGTATTGATCAAAAACTTGAGTTAAGAGAATCCGAACAATCCGTTGAGTCGGTTGAGTCAAGGTAATACGAAATTCCCAAGGGGAACTCCCTTGACTGCTTTCTGAAGCTTCTGAAAGTAATTCAGATACGTTTTCAGGCTCTTCGATAGTTTGAGTATCTTCCTGAGTCATTTCCTGAAGAGGGGCAGCTAATTGTAAAACTAATTCTGAGGGTAAAAGCTCAAAAATATTAACGCCAATTACATCTTTGCCTTCCCAACCAAACATCCGTCGCGCTCGTGGATTAACTAACAGTAATTGTAGGTTAGAATCTAATAGAATCGCCCCATCAACAATCGTAGAAACTAGGGTTTCCAACTTAGCTTTTTCGGCAGTTAATTCTTCAATATTTTGTTCTTCATAGCGTTCGAGGCGTTCAGCCATTTCATTAAAACTAAAGATTAATTCCCCTAATTCTCCGCCAAAGGGAAGATTAATCCGTTGTTTAAAATTTCCGGCAGCAATATTTTTGACCCCAACCAATAATTCTTTAATCGGTCGGGTAATCGTTAAGGCATTAAACACAGCCCCTAAGATAACCATTGCCCAAATCGCCACAAAAACAGCAATTGTCACATCACGGGTAAGGTTAGAAGAGTTGACAACTGTAGGATTGGGATTAATACCAATGGCGAGAATTCCTAAATAGTTCCCCTCGTTTTTTAGGGGAACAAAAACATCAGTCACCCCTCCGTCAGGACTCAGATGTTGACGGACTAGGGGAAGGGTTGCATTTTGCAGATCACTTTCAGGCAATTGAATACGTCGTTCAATGGTCAGAGAATTTTGAACTTCTGCTGCCGAATAAGGAATCCCAAAGAAAATCTTACCCTCGCGATCAGCATAGATAATATAACGGACGCTAGAGGTACTTTGATAGAAACGGCTCGAAAAACGAGCGACATCGGTTAAATTATGTTCAGCAATTAAGGGCGTAACGTTAGAGGCTAACAATAAACCTAAATCTCGACCAAAGCGAGTATCATTCAATTGGGCTTCTTGCTGAATACTATTCACTGCCCAAAAGGTTAACCCACTCATAAACAACGAGACCGCTAGGGTAGCCCCTGCCAGAAGTTTAGTTTGCAGGGTAAATTCTGACCACCAGCGTCTAATAATTTCTTGAATTGTTGTCAGGAGCCTTAGCAAGGTCAACTCAAAATGGATAATTTTACAAACTTTAATCCCTCTACTACTCTATTCTAAACTGTAATTGACTCCTAGAGTTAGAGAAATTGCTATGACTATACAGTTGACCATAAATATTTATCAAGCAATATCATTGAATCAACTCTTAGCGTAAAATTCTGTGTCTGGCTAAATTTATAGGGCGACAGAGATAATTACAGGATTACATGATCGCCTCAAGTGCTGCTTCTAAAGCAAGAGAAATATGAGTCCAATGGGTTCCGCCTTGACAAAACACGATGTAGGGGTCTCTTAAGGGTCCATCAGCAGAAAATTCTGAGGTACTTCCATCGACAAATGTGCCACCAGCCATCACTAATGAACTCTCATACCCTGGCATTTGTGCGGGAACAGGGTCAAGGTAGGAACCGACAGGAGAACAGCTTTGAATTGTCCGACAGAAGGCAATTAATTTCTCAGGAGACCCCAATTTAATCGCCTGAATAACATCCCGCCGAGGAACCAAAGGCAAGGGGTTAACAGGATATCCTAATTGATCGAAAACATAGGCAATTAAATGACTTCCTTTAATTGCTTCCCCCACCATTTGCGAGGCTAAAAATAACCCCTGAAATAACAACCGATTTTGATTAAAGGTTGCTCCCCCCTCTGTGCCAATTCCTGGGGCAGTTAAGCGACAAGCGGCCTTTTCTACTAATTCCTTTTTTCCCACAACATAGCCCCCTGCTGTGACCAAAGTTCCCCCAGGATTTTTAATTAAAGAACCTGCCATTAAGTCTGCCCCAACTGCGGTCGGTTCTATGGTTTCAATAAACTCCCCATAGCAATTATCCACAAAGCAAACTGTCTGAGGATTTTGCTGTTTAACAATAGAAATAATTTGTTCTATTTCTGCAATAGAAAGACTTTTTCGCCAAGAATAGCCACAAGAGCGTTGAATTAAAACAAGACGGGTGTTCTCCTTAATTGTGGTTCTGAGAGCATTCCAATCAATCGTTCCTGAATCAAGTAACGGCAATTCTCGATAATCAATGTTAAAATCCTTTAAGGAACCTTGACAATTACCCCGCAGACCAATGACTTCTTCGAGAGTGTCATAAGGGGAACCTGCAACCGCTAACATTTCGTCTCCTGGACGAAGAACCCCAAATAAAGCACAGGCGATCGCATGGGTTCCTGAGACAAATTGTACGCGAACGGCGGCAGCTTCCGCTCCCATCACTTCTGCAAAAACTTGGTCTAAGGTTTCCCTGCCTAAATCATCGTGGCCATAGCCGCTAACACTGGCAAAATGGTGAACCCCAAGGCGATGATGACGAAAGGCATCTAAGATTTTTTTGAGATTTTGCTTGACCTTAGCGTCAATTTCCGAAAAAATCGGAAGAAGCTTATTTTCGGCCTCTTCCAAAACCGTTAACCTGTTCATTTGTTTTCTAAAAACACAATGTAATGTTGCTGATTACTGATTCAAAACCGAAACGGTTACTTCTGTCAAATGAATACATTTAGGTTATTCAATTGTGTTAGGATATTATGAAAATTGTTTCTATAAAAAAAGTTAAGAATTCAATTTTTATGCCTACTTATTTTCATAATTGAATGGCTAACATATTATCATGCAAGTTAGCACGATTTTGTCTAATTACGTTTACATTTAGGTTACTACATGACTGTTGCTACCTCTCAAAAACTACCCCTCGACTGGGCAATTATTATTTATATGGCTACGATTCATCTTGTAGCATTGCTGGCCTTGTTGCCTAGCAATTTCAGTTGGGGAGCAGTTGGTTTAACATTTTTTCTATATTGGGTGACAGGGGCTTTAGGGATTACTTTAGGATTCCATCGCTTGGTTACTCACCGTAGTTTTCAAACTCCAAAATGGCTAGAATACCTACTGATTTTCTGTGGAACGTTAGCCTGTCAAGGAGGACCAATTCAATGGATTGGGTTACACCGAATTCACCATAAATACTCTGATACGGAAAAAGATCCCCACGATTCTAATTTAGGGTTTTGGTGGAGTCATATGGCATGGATGTTACATAAAATTCCGGCTGATAATGAAGTTCCTCGTTACACACAAGATATTGCAGAAGATCCCTTTTATCAATTTTGTCAAAAGTACATGATTGTGATCCAGGTAGCATTAGGATTACTTTTGTATGCTTGGGGAGGATGGTCTTTCGTTGTTTGGGGAATTTTTGTGCGTTTAGTGATGGTTTTTCACTTTACCTGGTTTGTTAATAGTGCTACCCACAAATTCGGCTATCAAAGTCATGAATCCAACGATCATTCTAAAAACTGTTGGTGGGTTGCCCTTCTTACCTTTGGAGAAGGTTGGCACAATAATCACCATGCTTATCAATATTCTGCCCGTCATGGGTTAGCTTGGTGGGAATTTGATTTAACTTGGATAACCATTCGATTATTGCAACTCCTTGGATTAGCCACTAATGTTAAATTACCTCCAATTCAAGAAGCTAATTAACCTTTAATATAACTTTAATCTTGTAGAGTGGGCATGACCCACTCTATTTTTTTTAAAAATTTTCTTTATTAATACCTTCAAATATTAAATGAATTTGAATAAATTGATCGTGTTGTCCTTCAAGGACAGTTAGTTGCTGTTCCCGAACCCCTAACCATCTTAGGTGTTGGTGTTGCATTAGGGCTCGGAACATCCTTTAAGCGCAAACTTGCAAGCAAGACAAATAAGAAAGCTTAAGCTAAAAAGGATATCGAGAGACTGTTTATAAAGTAAATCTTAAGAGAACTGTAGGGTGTATTAAACTGCAATGGTACACCAAAAAAACCATTTTGGTGCGTTACGGTAGAAAAAAAAGAGAGAAATTACCCAAAAAACTGTAGTTTGCCTAACATACCCTACTTTAATCTTTCGTTTAGGAACAGTCTATAAATCTAATCTAGATAAGATGTTTTAGGATAGGAACTTCTTGAGTCAAGTTTATCTCTTACTTTGAAATCAAGTATCCCGATACAATCAAGATGGTCTTTGATAGCGCATACCAGGTAATTGAGTGACTAATCCTTCTAATTCTAATTGTAATAAGCCTCCAGAAACTTCTCCAGAAGATAACCCAGTTTTTTGAACTATCAAATCAAAGGGGGTTTCCTCAGAATTAATAGACTGTAAAATCTTTAATAAATCTGGTGCTAAATTAGGCAAAGGTTTAGCTTTTGGAGACTCAAAAATAGATAATTGTTTGGCGGTTTGATCAAGGTTAGGAATTGCTCCTAACATCTCTAATAATTCCTCTTGTGTGACAATCATTTCCGCCCCATCATGAATTAATCTTAAACATCCTCTCGCCTGTTTAACATCAGGAGAATTGGGTAAAGTATAGACATCTCGCCCAAATTCATTAGCATAACGGGCTGTAATTAAAGCACCAGATTTTTCAGGCGCTTCCATCACTAATACCGCCCGACTTAACCCTGCAATAATGCGATTTCGTGCCGGAAAATGACTGCGATCACCTGGAGTTCCTGCGGGATATTCACTTAAAAGTAAGCCTTTTTTCTGGATATTTCGATGTAATTGACGATGACTTGATGGATATACGATATCAACTCCTGTTCCCAAAACTGCAAGGGTTCTTCCTTCCGCTTGTAAAGCCCCTTGATGGGCAACTCCATCAATACCGGCGGCCATCCCTGAGATTACCGTAAACCCATGTTTAACCAATGCCATACTAATGTTATGAGTCCAACGGCGACCATGTTCAGTCGGGTAACGAGTCCCCACAATACCGATAGCTGGAGTAATACCTTGGTTTTCTTGAAGATTTACTTGTCCTTCATAGTATAAAATCGGAGGTGGACTAGGAATTTCTTTTAAAAGATGGGGATAGTCAGTATCAGCAGGAGTCCAAAAGAAAGGGTTTTTTTGAGAATGTTCTTCAAGTAATTGGATGGGGTTAATTTGCGATCGCGTCTCAATAATTTTAGGGAGGGATTTAAAGCCAATTCCTTCTACTTGGGTTAAGTCTTGTTTATTTGCTTTCCAGGCGGTTTGTAAACTCCCAAAATGCTGTTCAATTCGCTTAAGTAATACAGGACCAACCCCTTTTACTTTTGACCAAGCTAACCAATAGGCGCGTTCTTGATTCACCCATTTCTCCTTAAAACTATGAATAAGATCTTGATAATTACTGAAAAATTTTAGCAAAAAATTGCTATTTTTTTGTAAAAAAAACTAATATTGACTGCATTTTTTAAACTAAAAAGTAGAAAAAATAATATTTTTATCCACTATAGAGACCACTTGAAAAAATTATCTTTTAAAATCACTTGATAGAAACCTCTCTCAGCTTGTTAATATGAAGATTAGATTAGAATAATTTATCCCCCCCACTCTCCCACTCTCCCACTCTCCCACTCTCCCACTCTCCCACTCTCCCACTCTCCCACTCTCCCACTCTCCCACTCTCCCACTCTCCCACTCTCATATGCAGGTTATTTTTTTTGGAACCCCCCAGTTTGCCGTCCCCACATTACAAAAATTACTAGACAATCCAGATTTTAAAGTCGTGGGGGTAGTGACTCAACCCGATAAACGACGGGGAAGGGGTAAGCAATTAATTCCCTCTGCTGTGAAAAAAGTTGCCCTAGAACATGATTTATTGGTTTGGCAACCAAAAAAAATCAAAAAAGCTCAAAAAACTCTGTCTGAGCTTAGAGAGACCCAAGCAGATGCCTTTGTTGTTGCAGCTTATGGTCAAATTCTTTCTCCTGAGATTTTATCTATGCCTAAATTGGGCTGTATTAATGTTCATGGCTCTATTTTGCCCCAATATCGGGGAGCAGCCCCCATTCAATGGAGTATTTATCATGGGGATAACCAAACAGGGATTACGACTATGTTAATGGATGAGGGGATGGATACAGGAGCCATGTTACTCAAGGCGGTTACTCCCATCGGGTTATTGGATAATGCCCATCAAATTGCCGAAAAACTAGCTCAGCAGGGGGCAGAGTTATTGATAGAAACTTTACGAAGACTTGAACTTGAGGATATTCTTGCCACTCCCCAAAATCCAACAGAAGCTACCTATGCCCCTTTGATTAAAAAATCAGATTATGAGATTGATTGGTCTAAATCTGCGATCGCCATTCATAACCAAGTGCGGGGATTTTATCCTAATTGTGTGACTAATTTCCGTGATCAATCCCTCAAAGTTATGACTACCATTCCGTTAGCAGAGACTTATTGGGAGTCTTTACCGCCAGGGTTAAAACCTCTTAAGGAACAATCAACAAATTTATTAACCCTTCAGGGAAAACCAGGGGAAATCGTGAGTACCCTCAAAAACTTTGGACCGGTAATCCAGACAGGGGAAGGACTGTTACTCTTACAAGAAGTGCAACTATCAGGGAAACGTCGTCAGTCAGGATGGGATTTTGTCAATGGTACTCGTGTCGAAGTGGGAGAAATACTGGTTTAACGAGATTTTGGATGATTTCTAGGTTCATAGAAACGGCATCCCTCACATGGTCCATTAGGATTTACTCCACAGCGTATAATTTCTGAATGAGCATTAAAATGACAATTACTATCCCCAAGAACCCAGCGACCATCAAACCAGCTTGTTTCTGAAGGGGGTTGGGTTGATTGAACATAAAGAGAAATTTTGTTCAAACAATAGCCACCAACCTTGTATTGATAGTGATGGTGGCGTTCAAGCACAGCGTAGGTTCGGCCTTGTAATTCTAGATAATTGCCTGGTTGAGGCATCCAATCAAGTTGAATTTTACCTAGGGTTTGATGGGGATCGGTTAGGATTATTTCTGTGAGTAAAGACTCTGCTTCCATTCGTTAGTGAGATTCGTGACTATATCCGTTTATAGTAGCGCGATCGCGTAACTGAAAAAGAGAATTAAGAAATCCCCTCCTATTTCAAGAGAGGACCAAAAAATTAAAATTGCCTGACGTTGACTAAGAGATGACAAAAATATCGTTATTAGTTAACCCTAGTCCTGTATTTAGGATAGCGATTTGAACCTGTGCTAGGGAATTACTACCATCTTGGTCAAAGAAAAGCGCACCGATAGAACTATCATAGATAAATCGATGATCAACTGTTGTTGCTCCTGTCCCTATGGTAAACTGAGCAGAAGTTAGGGTTGAACCTGAACTTAATCCACCACCAAATCCCGATGCAGAAACATTGATCGTATCATCGGAAACGCTAAAATCAGTAATTGAGTCGATCCCTTGATTCGGAGTACCGAAGGTAAATTGATCCGCGCCAATTCCACCAGTAAGGGTGTCATTACCGCCACCTCCAACAAGGATATCTTGTCCGCCATTTCCTCTGAGGCGGTCATTCCCCAAACCGCCGTTGAGGGTATCATTACCAGCACCACCATTGAGGATGTCTTCTCCGCTATTGCCTCCGATTAAGTCATTATCATCCCCACCGTTAAGGGTATCATTACCAGCACCACCATTGAGGATGTCTTCTCCGCTATTGCCTCCGATTAAGTCATTATCATCCCCACCGTTAAGGGTATCATTACCAGCACCACCATTGAGGATGTCTTCTCCGCTATTGCCTCCGATTAAGTCATTATCACCCCCACCGTTAAGGGTATCATTACCAGCACCACCATTGAGGATGTCTTCTCCGCTATTGCCTCCGATTAAGTCATTATCATCCCCACCGTTAAGGGTATCATTACCAGCACCACCATTGAGGATGTCTTCTCCGCTATTGCCTCCGATTAAGTCATTATCACTCCCACCGTTGAGGGTATCATTACCAGCACCACCATTGAGGATGTCTTCTCCGCTATTGCCTCCGATTAAGTCATTATCATCCCCACCGTTAAGGGTATCATTACCAGCACCACCATTGAGAGTATCGCTACCGGCTTCTCCGTTGAGGGCATTGTCAAGATTATTACCGATAAGGTTGTCATTTCCACTACCTCCGATGATATTTTCAAAGGCATTCCCAGAGGCTAAAGTCAAGGTTAGTTTTCCAGAAACAACGGTTTGAGCAAGGGTAGAAGCCAAATTGAGAGTAATTGGGTTTGGGTTGGTTGTACCAGTAAAGTCGATAGTCTCGATACCAGAAAAATCAGCTAGGAAATCGCTCCCGAAAGAAAAGGTTGTGACATTGTAAAGATAATCATCGTTACCACCCCCACCACGGAGAGTATCATCGCCTGCTCCTCCAAAAAGAGTATCATTGTCTGCTCCTCCAATTAAGGTATCTTGTCCGCCATTTCCTTCGATGCGATCATTGCCAACTCCGGCATCTATACGATCATTACCACCAAGTCCTCTGACGATGTTATTAGACTGATTAGATGAAAGAAAGCGAATATTGTCGTTCCCACTCCCTGCGGTAATATTACGGAAAAATTCTAAGTTTTCGTAAACATTACCCCCTGATGTGATCGTGGCTAGAGTGCTGCCATCAATGGTTAATACTCGTCCAGCAATATCGGCTGATAAATCTGCATCAACGAGTGTATCAACGCCTGCGCCTCCATCAACTGTATCTTGTCCCGCTCCTTTGATTATGAGATCATCCCCTGCTAAACCATTGAGGGTATCGTTTCCTGCTCCCCCTCTGAGGGTATCATTGAGATTGCCCCCAAGTAGGTTATCATCCCCACTACCACCTGTAACGTTAAATTCTTCTATATTGCTGAAAAATACCCGATTATTGGCTCCTCGGAAGGAATTTCCTACTCGATCTACATCGGCGGTTTCACTCGAATAATCGACGATTAATCGGTCTGTGCCAATATTTCCATTAACACTATCGGTAAATCCTAATCCTGCATTAATGGTATCGTCCCCTGCTCCCCCATCAATGGTATTGTTATCTTCGTCATCAGGAACACTAGCTGTGTAGCGAATAAAGTCATCGCCACTTCCTGCGGTAATATTGCGGAATATTTCTAGATTTTGGTAAACATTCCCCCCTGAGTTAATCAGTCCTAGGGTACTACCATCGATAATTATGCCTCGTCCTGCGACATCGCCTGATAAATCTGCATCTACCAGGACATCGGTTCCTCCCCCTCCATTGACCGTATCTTGTCCTGCTCCTGCGGTAATGATATCGTTGTCTGAGCCTCCAAAGAGTCGGTCATCCCCTGCTAAACCATTGAGGGTATCGTTTCCTGCTCCTCCTCTGAGGGTATCATTGAGATTGCCCCCAAGTAGGTTATCATCCCCACTACCACCTGTAACGTTGAATTCTTCTATATTGCTGAAAAATACCCGATTATTGGCTCCTCGGAAGGAATTTCCTACTCGATCTACATCGGCGGTTTCACTCGAATAATCGACGATTAATCGGTCTGTGCCAATATTTCCATTAACACTATCGGTAAATCCTGACCCAGGGTTAATAGTATCGTCCCCTGCTCCTCCGTCAACCGTGTCATCACCTGCTAAGGCATTGATAAAGTCATTGGCTCCATCAGCGACGATGTTATCATTTCCATTTGTGGGACTTCCTGAAATAATAGCCATTTTCTTGTTCCGTAATTAAACATCGTGAAATTTTTCCCGAATTATAATATGAAGGGGTAAAGTAACACTATTTTTTAGCTAAAAATTCTGAAGATTTAGGAATCTCAATAAAGCCAATACAATCATTAATTCTCAACTTGTTTGAATAAAGTTTACGTTGCCATAGAAAAAGTCTAAAGATTAGGCGGATTAAGGAAGTAAATGGTATCATCAATGTGCATGAAAATACAATTAAGTAGGTGAAAATCATGGCACAAGCACCCGTATCTCCAGTGGTACTGGTGATTCTAGACGGCTGGGGTTATCGTCCATCCCAAGAAAACAACGCCATTGCTCTAGCCAAGACTCCAGTCATGGACTGCCTTTGGACTACCTATCCCCGTACTTTAATTGAAACCTCTGGTAAAGATGTAGGATTGCCCCAAGGTCAAATGGGTAACTCAGAAGTTGGACATCTCAATCTAGGTGCGGGTCGCATCGTCCCCCAGGAATTAGTTCGCATCTCTGATGCGGTAGAAGACGGTTCCTTATTAAAAAATCCTCAATTAGTTGAAATTTGCCAAGAAGTTCGTTCTCGTAAAGGAAAACTGCATTTAATCGGTTTATGTTCTGAAGGAGGAGTCCATTCTCACCTCAATCATTTACTAGGATTATTAGATTTAGCCAAAGAGCAAAATCTTGAGCAAGTTTGTGTTCATGCTATCACTGACGGTCGGGATACTAATCCGACTCAAGGGATCAATGCTATTCAAAAAATTGAGTCACATATTGATCAAATTGGACTAGGACAAATTGTCACCCTCAGTGGCCGTTACTATGCAATGGATCGCGATCGCCGTTGGGATCGCATAGAAAAAGCATACAATGTCCTAACCCAAGATGGCACAGGGGACGGCCGTTCAACCAAGGAAGTGCTTCAAGATTTCTACAGCAAAGATCTCACCGATGAGTTTATCCTCCCCACTCGTATTGCTCCAGGAGCGATTGAACCAGGAGATGGGGTCATTTTCTTTAATTTCCGTCCTGATCGAGCGAGGCAGATGTGCTACGCATTGACCTCACCTGAGTTTGATGGGTTTGAACGAGAACCAATTCAGCCCCTGAGTTTCGTAACCTTTACCCAATATGACCCTCAACTTCAGGTAAATGTTGCCTTTGAACCCCAAAATCTTAACAATATTTTAGGGGAAGTAGTCGCCCGTCAAGGATTAAAACAATTCCGCACCGCCGAAACCGAAAAATATCCCCACGTTACCTATTTCTTTAACGGAGGATTAGAAAATCCTTTTGAGGGAGAAGATCGTGAATTAATCCAAAGTCCGATGGTGGCTACCTATGATAAAGCCCCAACCATGTCAGCAGAAGCGGTTACTAATGCCGCTTGTAATGCCATTGAAAAAGGAATTTATTCCCTAGTGGTGATTAACTATGCCAACCCGGATATGGTAGGCCATACAGGGAATATAGTCGCAGCAATTGAGGCCGTAGAAACCGTTGATAACTCTTTGGGACAGTTACTAACGAGTATTAGTAAAATGGGGGGAACCGCCATAATCACTGCCGATCACGGCAACGCTGAGGTAATGAGAGATGACCAAGGAAACCCTTGGACAGCCCATACCACTAACCCGGTTCCCTTGATTGTGGTTGAAGGAGAAAAACAAAAAATCCCTGGCCACGGTGGCGTAGTTGAACTTAGAGACAATGGAAAACTGGCAGATGTTGCTCCAACCATCCTTGAAATCTTACAATTATCACAGCCAGAAGAAATGACAGGGCGATCGCTGATTAAACCCGTTGAGGTAGATATTAAAGTAAATCGCACTCCTATTCGCATTTCTCGTTAATTTACCCTTTTTTTGAACATTTTATGACTCTTCCACAATTACTACACATTATTTGGGCAGTTTCAGCTGCTTTGCTGATCATTTTTGTCCTCTTACACAGTCCCAAAGGGGACGGAATTGGAGGGATAGGGGGACAAGCCCAATTATTTACCAGTGCTAAAAGTGCAGAGAAAACTCTCAACCAGATTACTTGGAGTTTGAGTACAGTGTTTATTGCACTGACCATTGTGTTAAGTGCTGGATGGTTGAATCCTCCCCAGTAAATCACGATGGTGGGGAATGAGGAGACAAGGGAAAATCTTTTGGAGATAAATACTCTTTCCTAGGGAATTTTATAGCTCAATGCTCTGGATAATTAGGATTATTAATCAAAGACAGCGTTTCTGGTGGAAATATCAGAAATATTTTTTTCTCTTAGGATTAACGTTGATAGTCTCAGTGGGAGTATTTTTTGCCGACTCTATAAACGCCCAGACAGATGAATTAGAAAAGTCTCTCCCTCCTTTACAATCTCATCCCCTACCCCCAACCCTAGTTCAGTGGAAAGATCGCCACAACTCAGGGGATTATTTTGACCAGATATCCCTCACTCCTGTGGGCTATTTAATTTGGTCAGAATTTCCCATTAAAATCTATTTAGATCGCCCTAGTAATCCTGATGATCCTGCGGCGATTACCCGTCGTTTTAATAACTGGGTAGACGCTGTTACTCAAGCGATCGCTGAGTGGCAAGAGTATTTGCCTGTGGTAAACGTTAAAGACCCAAAACTAGCTGATATTGTTATAGAAAGAACTGAACCACCTTTAGATACCAGTTTTGACTCCGAGACGGGACAATTAAACATTCCTAGAGCCAGATCAGCCCAAACCAGTTATGATTTTTATCTGACTAAGGATAAGTCTCCTATCCTACGCCATCGCATGACCATTAAGATTAGTCCTCGTTTAAGTAAATTATCAATTTTGTCAGCGTCTCGTCATGAACTAGGTCACGCATTAGGAATTTGGGGACACAGTGATCAACAAACCGATGCGCTATATTTTTCTCAAGTCCGAAACCTTCCCTCTATTTCTGGACGGGATATTAATACGTTAAAAAAGATTTATCAACAACCGACTAGATTGGGGTGGAGATTACCTAATTAAAAACAAAATCGTCAAACAGATCCAAACTTATACGTGGGGAGTAGTTCTGCTAAGTGGGTTATAGTAGAAGGTGTGTAATAGTGAAAAATAGGTAAACCCCATTTTTGGAGTTCTAATGGCATTCAATTTTGATTTTTTTGCTTCTGAACCAGGAGAACAAGACACCAACGCTCTTATCCAATACCTACAACAACAACATCCTGAGACATTAGCTCGCATTGCCCAATCTGCCAGTCCAGAAATTAAGCAAATCATCACCCAAAACGTGCAAGGATTAGTGGGAATGCTACCATCAGAAGATTTTAACACTCAAGTAACAACAGATCGAGAAAACTTGGCTAATCTTTTAGCCTCTGCTATGATGACAGGCTATTTTTTAGGCCAGATGGAACAGAGAAAAAACCTAGAGGTTAATTTATCTAATACAGACTCACTGTAGGGTTTCTCCGAGTTATAGGGATTGGGACAAGGAAACAGTGATTAACTTGATATTATTAGTTTATTTCTCTTGTCCCTTGCTTTTCTAGCTTGAAATTAACCCCCTTTCGCAAAACTTCCCATGACTAATGCAGATAGTAAAATGCCAGGGAATAATAAGGCAATGAGTAAGGCGAGTTGATCGACTGTCATTTTTGTTAGCTCTATTTCAATTCATTATTCTGTTAACTTAACCTATTTTTTTAGATATTTTCGTCAGTTAATTAAATTTTAAGGGAGTGACTTAATTCTTATGTAGGATTTTTACTTTGATGTGAGATGTAATATCTATCCCTGAGTTATTCATTCATATTTTTATAAGTCGCCACCGCAGAAGGTGATATGCGGTTAAGATAACGGAAAATCCAATATTTCAAAACCGTATCTAAAATCACTGGGAAAGTCGCAATAAACAGAAAATTGAACTCTTGGTTTTCTGGAAGTCCCAAGTGACGAGAAACTCCTTGTAAAATTACTTCCCATCCGTGGGGAGAGTGGAACCCCACAAACATATCAGTAAATAGAATAATCAAAAATGCTTTAGCTGGATCACTTAACCCATAGAGAATTTCATCAAGAAAAGACTTAACCACTTCGATTTCTTTTTTGCTAGTTGCTATAACAACAAAGAAAGCAACAAAAGAAAAAATATCGGCAAAAATATTGGCAATTGAATCTATTCCTTGATGTCGATATTCATCGGTAATTTCTTCAGCTTTATGTCTAACTTGTTCTTCTATTTTTTCAGAAGTTAATTCTGGACCCAATCCAATGAGTCCCCTAAATCTTAGGGTTTCTTCATAATGTTGCAATTCTCTTAATGCTTCTTCTTCTAAATCTCGATTAATAAAAACCACTTGTTCATGACTGGTAAAGTAACTCTCTACAATCGGTGTTAAGAAAAAAGTTTTAGTTAATTGATGAGTCAGTAACGGAACAATAATTAATAATAAAATAAACTTAATTGATAAAGCAGTTCTATAACGAGATTTACGGTATTTAACTAATACTTGTTCTTCGGTTTCTCCTGATTTAGGATCAATTTCTTGTTTAATGCGATTGAGAGTATTGATAAAAGATCTCGGAAGGACCCCAGTCTTTTTAGAAGCAGAGGCTAAATTAGAATCATCATTATTTTTTTTCGGATTAACAGGAGGCTGTTTTAATTGAGGAGAATTTCCTTGATTTTCAGAGTTTAACCGATTTTGCTTGATGTTTTTGTCAAGAGAAATTGCATCAGTTTTATGCTCTGTTTCTGGATAAAAATCAGGAGTTTTATAATGCTCCGTTATCTCATCAATGAACTTAAGTTTTTCAAAAATAATAGAAGTATTGGTTTCTTGATGCTGGCGATCGCGTTGATTTCCTAAATGAGTTTTTTTATCTTGTAGATCAGAGATATTTAAAAAAAGACGACTTGCTTTAAAAACCCCTAATCCCATCTTAATATTTTGCAAATACCCATTAACTTCTGTTTCAAAATAAGTAACAACACTTGCCCCATAATTAGAATTTTCAGCCGATACTTTTTTTCCTCCAAAATGTTTATTTTCAATTTCTTGAATTTTTATAGCAGATTTATAAGCACGATTTAATGCTCTTTCAGGAGTTGCTAAGAACCAATCTGAGGTATGTTGAATAAAGGATTTAAGTTTCATGGGAATGGGAACTTGCATTCTTAAAATAAGAAGATTGTATCTAGTATGTTAACAAATTAAATCAAGGAGCCTGTCGTGAATAGTAAATCTCTTTGGATTGAAGGAACAACTCGCAGTGGGAAAACAACCCGTCTTGTTCAGGAATTTTGTCAGTGGGTTAAGGAAAAACATAATTTCCCTCAAGGAATGTCTCTTCCTGATTTCGTCCCTAAAAATTTAGCCTCTTCACTGTTAGTTTTGTCAGCAAATGGTGATAATCGCCGAGAATTTGCTGACCAACTTGCTTTATCTGTTCAAGGAAGTTACGCGATCATTTGTAAAACTCCTCTAGGATTTTTTAGGGATGAAGTTATCCTGTTTTGGCCACTTTTGTTTGAAGAATTAACGTTAAAAGCTCAATTTCCTTTACTCTTACGACCAGAAACAGAACAGGAATTAGCCACTCAATTATGGCAATCGCAATTAAATCAGGCTAACTTTCAACTAACCCAAATGAGTGAGTCTCGCTTTGTCCGTCAAACCTTAGATTTATTGCAGCTTGCGGGGGCTAGTGGTGTTCGGACAGAAGATATCCCCTACATTCTAGAACAGGGTTTACCTGAAAGCGATCGCTATAATGATTCCTTAAATAACCCAGAATCGTCTCTAGAGTCAGAAGCACAACTAAGAGGAAAATTAATCTCAGAATGGCAAAAATGGTGTTTAGATAGAGGTTTACTCACCTATGGATTAGTTTATACTCTCTATTGGCGATATCTTCTCCCTAATCCTAAATATCAAGAACATTTAATCAATCGCTATCAAGGGATTTTCGCGGACGATGTAGATGATTATCCAGCGATCGCCAAAGATTTATTTGACTTGCTTCTTGATCATGGGGCATTTGGGGTGTTTACCTACAATTATGATGGTCAAATACGCTTAGGGCTAAACGCCGATCCTCACTATCTATCTAAACTAGCCTCCCGTTGTCGGGTAGAAGTGTTACCTTCCCCTCCAGGACTAGCTAGTAACTGCGGGGAATTATTGGTGAAATTAGCCACTGATCCCTCAGAAATAAGGAATTTACCTGACTGTATTCAATCGATTCAAACTATCTCTCGTGCGGACTTATTACGCCAAACCGCAGAATTAATTATTAAAACAGTTAAAATTGATCAAGTTGCTCCCGAAGACATCGCCATTATCGCCCCAGGATTAGACGAAATTGCCCGTTATACTTTGATTTCTATTATTTCAACAGCAGGAATTCCCATTCAACCCCTCAATGAGCAGCGATCGCTCATTAGTTGTCCCCTAGTTCGCGCTTTATTATCCTTATTAGGATTGGTGTATCCAGGGTTAGGAAGACTAGTTTTAGCCGATGATGTGGCCCAAATGTTGACGGTATTGAGTCAACAACCCACAGAAGAGGCTCAAACATTAGTTCCGGCGATCGATCCCGTTAGGGCGGGCTTAATTGCGGATTATTGTTATCATATTGACCCAGAATGTCCCAAATTATTACCCGTTGAAACCTTTTCTCGTTGGGATCGCCTGGGACATCGTTCTACCCAAGCTTATCAAGCAATTTGTCAATGGATCGCTGAGAGTCAAACTCTGTTACAAAACGAACTCTTAACCACGCCAGTAATTCTGTTAGATCGTGCCATTAAACGCTTTGTGACGATGGGGAGTAACTTACCCTATGATCAACTGGCCGCATTGCGAGAATTGATGGAAACAGCCCAGCATTTTTGGGAAGTTGATCGCCGTTTACGTCAACATAATCCCACACCTCCACCGCAACGGGAAACCCTGATAGAGTTTATTCAATTGTTGCGTCGAGGAACCATTACCGCTAATCCTAGACCAGTTCGTTATTTTGGGAAAAGGTCAGGTTTTGTTACCTTAGCAACGATTTTTCAATATCGTTCTCTACGTCATTCCCACCGTTGGCAATTTTGGCTAGATGCGTCTTCGGTTTTATGGGAAAAAGGAGGGGCATCGGTGTTATTTAGCGCGCCTTTATTTTTGCGGGAATGGTCTGGACGAATGTTAACCGCTGAAGATGAATTTGAAGTCGATAAAGCCCGTTTAGAACGCATTCTAAGGGACTTATTGGGACGGGTTGAGGAAAAAGTTATTCTTTGTCACAGCGATCTCAGTGTTAGGGGAACTGAACAGACTGGCCCTTTATTGACGTTAGCGAATGGATCTCTAGAAGTTGAGGGAATGAGTGGGTGAGAGGGTTAGAAACAGAAGTCAAAAATCTCCTCAAACCTACTCATTTTTTACCTTGGTTAAGCCTAAATATCTAGATGGAAAAGAAAGCATGAACGATGTAGTTGTTCCCACAACAGCAACTATCAATGGTTTAGTCGGTTGGATGATTCTAGAAAGAACCCTGAAACCTTAACCAAAACCATTATTTTCTCTAAATTTCTTATCTTAGAGAATTTGAATTGAAACAAAAAAACCTCATTTCTACTTTCAAAACTGAGTCAATTTTTTCTGACATTTTAAAAGGAAAACGTCAATTAACCCGAAGAAATATACAAGAACTTTAGCAAATTTTTAAGTTTGCTTCGGCTGCTTTTCTTCCCCAGCCTGATCATGGTATGATATACTAACTCAGGTTACGACAAATGCCATCCTTAAATTATTTGAACATTATTGGTTCTGGTGTTTCCTATTCTTGATCAAAATCCTGAACAAACCTCAATTTTAAGAAAACTTAAGAAAAATTTCATAAAATCTTCAAACAGGTTACTGTAGTCTGTTTAAAAGCTGTCAATCAAAAAAATTATTTATTAACTCAAAAAAATTATAAAACTTAAACATTTGAGTCAGCTATCAGTAAAATTGCTGATTTACGGTGAATATAAGAAAAAAAGAGAGTAAAGTATGGAAAGTAAGGCAATTTCTCCTTGCAATTGGAGGCAATCAGAAGAATCATCAGAAAATTCAGATAATCATTGGTATTCTGCTGCAATTTGGAATGGTTCGATAGAGGAGCAAGAAATCTCAGACGAAGGGTTACGAGTATGTGTTAGGGAAAAAGCTGAACAAGAAGACTATCGAGGAGCCATTACCCTACTTAACCAATTAATTCTCCGTCATCCTAACAGTGCCATGGATTACAATAATCGAGGGTTAATGTACTGCAAGCAAGGAGACTATCTCAGGGCGATGGAAGATTTTGAGCAAGCCATTATCCTAAACCCTTACCTAGATAAAGCCTATAATAATCGAGGAAATTGTCAAGCAGATTTAGGTGACTTAGTCAAGGCATTAGAAGACTACGAAATCGCCTTAGATCTCAATCCTTATAATCAAAGAGCGTGGACTAACAAAGGAATTACTTTACGAGAATTAGAATGGTATGATTTGGCCTTAGAAACCTTCGATTTTTCCCTAGTGATAGGAAAAACCCTTCAAGGAAGGATTTATGGAGAACGAGGATATACTTACCATCTTAGGGGAGATTGGAACTGCGCGATCGCAGATTATCGCCGCGCTTTATCAGAATTATCAACCAGCGATCGTTACAGACACAAAGTCCAACAGTGGTTATCAGAACTCCTCAATTTTTAACCGCGTGATCTCCTTGAGAGCGTTTCCTTACGGTTATACTTAGATATATAACTTATCCGAAAAAACGGCTAGAAGCGCGTGGATTTAGAATGCACAATCGTGCTAAGTAGTAAGATGCACTAGGGCAGTTTTGCCTTCGGAGTTTGTTAATATTGGTAACCGAATGACCCCAACTATTTCCCCTGAGCAAGTTAATCAAATTGTCTACAACCTACACCATGATCCCTTTGAAGTGTTAGGTTGCCATCCCTTAGATAGTAATAATTCTCCCCAGAAATGGGTAGTCCGTGCTTATTTGCCTAAAGCTCAAGCTGCTTGGGTCCTATGTCCCACCGAACGCCAAGAATATGAAATGCGATCGGTTCATCACCCAAACTTTTTTGAATGTATTATTGAAACTTCCCAATTAAACAATTATCAATTGCGGGTAAAAGAAGGAGAACACGAACGGGTGATCTATGATCCCTATGCATTCCCTTCTCCTAACTTAACCGAATTTGATCTACACTTGTTTGCCGAAGGAAACCACCACCGCATTTATGAAAAATTAGGGGCGCATCCAGCGGAAGTGAACGGAGTCAAAGGGGTTTATTTTGCCCTGTGGGCTCCTAATGCTCGCAACGTTTCTATTTTGGGAGATTTTAACCACTGGGATGGCCGTCAACACCAAATGCGTAAACGCCTCAATAATGCCTGGGAATTATTCATCCCTGGAATCGGTGTGGGAACCCATTACAAATATGAAGTTAAAAACTGGGAAGGTCATATTTATGAAAAATCTGATCCCTATGGTTTTTATCAAGAAGTTCGTCCCAAAACTGCTTCTATTGTTGCCGATCTCGACACCTATCAATGGCAAGATGCTGACTGGATAGAAAAACGCCGCAATAGCGATCCCCTCAGTCAACCCATTTCAGTCTATGAAGTTCATCTCGGTTCATGGTTACACGCTTCTTCAGAAGAAAAAACCCCTGTCCTTAATGGGGAATTAGATCCTGTCCAAGTCTCAGAATGGAATACGGGCGCGCGGTTTCTCAGCTATTATGAGTTAGCTGATAAGCTTATTGCCTACGTTAAGGACTTAGGATACACTCATGTAGAATTGTTGCCCATTGCCGAACATCCCTTTGATGGTTCCTGGGGATATCAAGTAACAGGCTATTATGCCCCTACCTCCCGTTATGGTCGTCCCGAAGATTTCATGTACTTTGTGGATAAATGTCATGAAAATGGCATTGGGGTTATTGTCGACTGGGTTCCAGGACACTTTCCCAAAGATGGTCATGGGTTAGCCTTTTTTGATGGGACTCATCTTTATGAACACGCTGATCCCCGTGAAGGAGAACATAAGGAATGGGGAACCCTAGTCTTTAATTATGGCCGTAACGAAGTCCGTAACTTTTTAGTGGCCAATGTCTTATTTTGGTTCGACAAGTATCATATTGATGGTATTCGGGTAGATGCGGTCGCGTCGATGCTGTACCGTGATTATTTGCGTAAAGATGGGGAATGGATCGCTAACCAATATGGAGGACGGGAAAACTTAGAAGCGGCTGACTTTTTACGACAAGTTAATAGTGTTCTTTACGGCTATTTTCCAGGGGTATTATCCATTGCCGAAGAGTCTACCTCCTGGCCGATGGTTTCCTGGCCGACTTATGTGGGGGGGTTAGGGTTCAACCTCAAGTGGAATATGGGGTGGATGCACGATATGCTCGATTATTTCGGGATAGACCCTTGGTTCCGCCAATTCCACCAGAATAACGTTACCTTCAGTATGTGGTATCACCACAGTGAAAATTATATGCTCGCGTTGTCCCACGATGAGGTGGTACATGGCAAAAGCAATATGATGGGCAAAATGCCAGGGGATGAGTGGCAGAAATACGCCAATGTGCGCGCGTTATTTAGCTATATGTTTACCCATCCTGGGAAAAAGACCATGTTTATGAGCATGGAATTTGGCCAGTGGAGTGAGTGGAATGTTTGGGGGGATTTAGAATGGCATCTGTTGCAATATCAACCCCATCAAGAGCTTAAACGGTTTTTTACTGAACTCAATGCTCTTTATAAGAGTGAACCTGCCCTTTATGACCGTGATTTTGAAGAAGAAGGGTTTCAGTGGATTGATTGTAGCGATAACCGTCATAGTGTGGTGTCGTTTATTCGGCGAAGTAAAGATCCTAAAGAGTTTGTAATTACCGTTTGTAATTTTACTCCCCAACCCCATAGTCATTATCGTATTGGTGTTCCTGAAGAGGGATTTTATACCGAGTTATTTAACAGCGATGCTAAGAAATATGGCGGTAGTAATATGGGGAATTTAGGCGGTAAATGGACTGATGAATGGTCGTTCCACGGTCTACCCTATTCCCTTGATTTATGTTTACCACCTTTAGGGGTTTTGATTCTTAAATTAGATCGAACTAAGACTCCCACAACGGTTAAATCCTTAGAATCATCAGGTGAATAGTGAATAGGAAATAGTAGACTAAGAACTGACGTAGGGATCAACAACCGTTGATCCCTCCTGTTTTTGGACGGTTATTCATTCTAAATTCTGCTATAGCTTTGCCAAGCTTGCCAAAAGGTATAAACTGCTAAAATAGCTAACAATCCATAAAAACAAAATCGAACTACTTTATCAGGTAACTTCGGAAGAAAACGGGTACTTATTTGTGCGCCAAGTAACCCCCCGAATCCTAATATAAGTCCGACAGGAAACAAAACATTTCCTTTTAAAGCATGGCCTGTGGTGGCAGAAATAGCCGTAATAACAATCACTCCTAAACTCGTTTGAATGGCAACTTTAATGGTTTCTTCTAGTAATAACATTTGTAAAGGAACCATAATTACTCCTCCACCAATACCAAATAAACCCGCTAAAAATCCGGCGGTTCCTCCGGTTCCTAAACGAGCTATCATGGGAGAAATTTTGCGGGTTAAAGTAGAAGTTTTTCTAGCAGCTAAACGTTGACGTAAATTCCCCAAGAAAACATTAATAATTAGCAAAATACCAAAAGTAGTTAACAGAATATAATCAGGAATTAAATTAGCAATATAAACCCCAAATTGAGCAGTTATTAAAGCAGGAAATCCTAACAGAATAACGCGCTGTAAATCTAAATAACCCATGCGCCAATTCTGAAGACTTCCTGATAAGGAGGTAATGACAATGGCTAAACTACTGGTGGCCACAGCCTGTACCGGAGTATAATTAAGGGCTACTAAGAGAGGAACTAAAACCGTTCCCCCTCCAATTCCTAATAGTCCAGCCAATAGTCCTGAAAATAAACCACTAGGAATTAAAATCCATAAATTATTAAGCATTTTACAATTTTAGCACTCTGGTAGTTTACAATTGATTATAGGCATCAATAGTGATTAGCTTAATTATTAGTTTAAAATTAACTATTAACTATCTATTAACGATTAACTATTCAAAAATTCATGGATATTGGAGCCTTAAGAGAAGAATACACCCGTAATGGTTTATCACGCGAAAACCTTGAAGCTGACCCATTTAAACAATTTGAAACCTGGTTTAAACAAGCTTGTGACGCTGAATTACTTGAACCTAATGCCATGAGTTTAGCAACCACTTCAGCCAAAGGAGAACCTTCATTAAGAACCGTTCTTTTAAAATACTTTGATTCTCAAGGGTTTGTTTTTTTTACGAATTACGAAAGTAATAAAGCTAAACAGATAGAAGAAAATCCCTATGTTGCTCTCTTATTTCTTTGGCTACCCCTAGAACGTCAAGTGAAAATTAAGGGAAAAGCAGCTAAAATTTCAACCGCAGAATCCCTTAGTTATTTTGTCACTCGACCGAGAGGAAGTCAACTAGGTGCTTGGTCTTCTGCTCAAAGTTCTATCATCTCTTCACGACAACTTTTAGAGATGAAATTTGATGAAATGCGGCGAAAGTTTGAGCAAGGACAGATTCCTCTCCCTTCATTTTGGGGAGGATATCGAATTGTTCCCCATTATTTTGAGTTTTGGCAAGGTAGACCCAATCGATTACATGATCGCTTTTGCTATAGTTTAGGAGATAATCAAACTTGGGACATTCACCGTTTAGCTCCCTAAGTTAAGAAGGTTTCAAGTAATAATTTTTGTGATACATTGAAACTGAAAAAAATATGATTATTAGATTATGATTGAAACAGCGATCGCTAATTATTATACGTCTCTTGCACAGATGAATCCTCAAGGATGGTTAGAGACGTTAGCAGACAATGCACTTATTTATGACCCTGTCGGAAAACCCCCCCTAAACCCTCAAAAAGATTCTCAAAAGTTTTTTACCATTCTCAAGACTTTTTATGAGACATTTGAGATTATCCAGGATGCTATATTTGTAGTAGAACAAGAAGCAGCAGTTAAATGGAAAATGAAGGTGATGGCTAAGAATGGACGAAAAGCGACTGCTGAGGGTATTACTCTCTTTGAAATTAATGATCACGGTAAAATAACTCAAATTAAAGCTTATTGGGATGAGGCTAAATTCAAAAGTCAATTAAGCAATTAATACCTTAGCTACCTAAGCTATTCCAACGTTAAAATTACGAAAATTTGTGAGTTAATACAGTAAACTATAAAGGCATAATATTATGATGCTTGTCCCTTTCTTTACCTATTGTTTACCTATTCTTATCCTGGACTACTCTGGATTTGTTTAGAAAGGGAAACGTCTAACGTAACTCTATTTCGTCTACTCAATTAGGAATAAAAATTATGACATTTTCCATAGCTCTTACCCAAGAGCAATATCCAACTTATATTCTCTCAGATTCTGAGGCAATTTCTCAAATAAAGGTAGTTCCTGAACGAGGCGGAATTATTCTTCTTTGGAAAATCCAAGGTCAAGATATTCTCTATTTGGATGAAGAGCGTTTTAAAAATCCAGAAATGAGTATTCGGGGTGGCGTTCCTATCCTCTTTCCTATATGTGGCAATCTTCCCGACAATACCTATACTTACCAGAATAAAACTTACACTCTCAAACAACATGGATTTGCAAGGGATTTACCCTGGGAAGTCACCAAACAAGGAACAGATAGTTGTGCAAGTCTAACAGTTACTCTCAAAAGTAATGATAAAACCCGTGCTGTTTATCCCTTTGAGTTTCAACTAGATTTCACTTACGAACTCAAAGGAAATTCTTTAATAATTCGTCAGAGGTATACGAATCAATCTGATCAAAAAATGCCTTTTTCTTTTGGATTTCATCCTTATTATTTTGTGCCTAATAAAAGCCAAGTTGTCTTTGATATTCCGTCTTCAGAATATCAAGATCAAGGGACTAAAAAGATTTTTCCTTATGATGGAACCTTTGACTTTAACCAAGATGAAATTGATGCAGGTTTTCAATCTTTAACTCGTTCTTCAGTTACAATGACTGATAATCACCGTAATTTAAAATTAACTCTCACCTGGTCAGAAATCTATTCTACCTTTGTTTTTTGGACTCTCAAGGGAAAAGATTATGTCTGTCTTGAACCTTGGACTGCACCCCGTAATGCTTTAAATACAGGGCAAAATCTAACACAATTAGAGTCTGGGGCAACTTGCGAAGCAATGTTTGAGATGGGTGTGGAGTTAACTTAGAGGACTTCGTTTCCACCTAACAAATCCAGTAACCTAGTCGTTTTCAGACAAATTTTCAAGCATGGCTTGCACTTTTTAAAAATCAATGCTATTATTGCCTATGGTGTGTAAAAAACACAACGGGTCGCTAGCTCAGCGGTAGAGCACTCGGCTTTTAACCGATTGGTCTTGGGTTCGAATCCCAGGCGACCCATTTCTAAAAGTGTTCCTATACTTAAGAATTAATGTGGCATACAGGCTAATAGTGATTTTTGTATAGTAACCATATATTTTATCTACAATTACTGAAGTGATTCAAGCAAAAATCAGTTTAGTATTTTAATAAAATAAGGTGGGCAATACCCACCCTAAAATTAACTATTCACTATTAACTAAATTAGTGATGATGATGACCATTATGATCATGATGATGGTGATGATGATGGGGATCAACATTCATTGTTTCTAACTTTAATGAAGGATTAACCGTTAACCCTTGCTCATTCAATAAGTCAGCAATGTGAGAATCTGCCCAGTCTGCTGCCATTTGACAAAATTCTGGGTGTTCATTAACACAAGGCATTTGCACATAGGTGATATCAGATCGTTTCTGACGCAAACCATGAATAATATGCTCAACATCTAGAAGGGTTTCATGGTTTTCTGTGGCAAATCCAATAGGCATAAATACTAACGCTTTTGCCCCTAAATCAATGAGGTTTTTAGCTGCTAAATCTGCATTCGGTTGAGTCCATTTGATCAAAGGAGTTTGATGGTTTAACCAACCCACAGAAATCAACGGATAACGATGAATTAATTTTTCTCTGACTAATTCATATAATGCCTGACTTTCATCAATACCAGAGGTGAATCCTTTAGCTTCATGAGGACAGCCATGATTCATTAAAATAATACCAATTTGGGATGGAAGATACTTTTTCGCTAAACTTTCAGCAATTTGCTCTTCGACTAATTGAGCCATCAAATCAATATAGGCTGGTTCGTTATAAAATGAAGGAATATAACGCAATCCTTTAACCCAGTGATCTGAACCTTGAGGAATATTCCCTAACGCATTATTGACCTGTTCAACAGCAATTCCACTGGTGAAAATCGAATCTACTACCAACAGAGGATAAATTAAAATCTTATCAAATCCCTGGGCTTTAATTTCCCCTAAAACTTGATCGGGAAGAAAGGGTTTACAAAAGTTAAACGCCTTAAATACTTGAAGGCGATCGCCCCACTTTTCTTGAAGTTTTTCCTCAATTAAGGCTCTTTGTTGCTCAAAAATGTGGTTATGGGGAGAAATAAAATGATCGTGCTGATGTTGCCATTCATGGAGGTCAAAAATAGCTAATAATTTCGCTAATGGTGGATAAACCCAAGTTGGAACCGGCGCGAACTTAGCTGTCAGCAAATTTAAGGCTTGTTCGTTGTAATTGGCAAAGTCTTCATAGCTTTCTACTTCTCCATACCCCATCAACAGCACAGCGACGCGATCGCTTGGAGTTGAATCTGTCGCATCTATTGCGGGATGTTGATGTTGTTTTTCGGGAGTGGCAACCATAATCGTAACCTCGACGATAAAACTTTCAATGCTTATGTAATGACTGATGAGAGTTGAGAAACTCTATAACAATCAAGCTTGTTCCTTGAGACTGCTACTAACTTAACATCCCCTCTGGGGGGATAACCAGAAAATAATCTGAAAATATCACAGGCATCAGAAAATCCTAAGTCTATAAGAGGGTCAGTGTGGGATTATGGGATCATGAACACCCAGCGCAGTTTTTGTAACGTTTTGTTGCAGCACTTAATATTTCTTAATGTTAAGATTGAAATGCGTAGAACCCAGTAACGGAAAAATGACAACAGCCGTGTTTGGAACCTTACCTTTTCCCAGTCAGAGTGGCGATCAGATCGTCAGCAAAGCCGTTAGTGCGGCGATCGCAGCCTTATTTAAACGGACAGGCAAAATTCAAGCGGCCGTAAGAGCCGAACCGGTAGCCAAGCTGTTACAAGGCAGTGTGGACGGATTTGACTTTATTGGCAATGGAATGCTGATGTACAACGGCTTGCGAATTGAGGATATGGAGTTATATGTCCAAGCCGTCTCTATTGATTTTAGTGCAATTTTTAGTGGCCAAGTAAAGTTAAGACAGCCAACTCAGGCCACAATGCGGGTTGTTTTAACCGAAGAAGACTTAACTAACTCGTTCAATACTCCCTTTGTGGTTGAAAAGTTACAAAGATTGCAATATGAGGGACAGTCCCTCAACTTCGAGAAAACTCAAATGATCCTTAACGATGATAAGTCCCTAACCATCAAAAGTCAGATTCGTTTAGGAAAGACAACCCAGACAATTGATGTGGATATGACAGCACAACTTGACGTGCAAGAGCGACGTAAGCTACAGTTTGTCGATGTAAAATATGATGGAGATGAGAAAGCTAACGACTTAGGAAAAGCCTTAATTGATCACGTAAACGCTTTGCTAGACTTAGATAAATTTGCGTTGGATGGCACTCAACTAAGAGTGGATCGCGCTCGTGTTCGCAATAAGCGAATTGTCTTTTATGGGATAGCTAAAATTAATCAGTTTCCCCAGCGTAAAATGGTCAAAAAATAAGTGGTTATGACAAAACTCAGTCTCTGCATGATTGTTAAAGATGAAGAAGAGAACTTACCCCATTGTCTAGAAAGTGTCAAAGATATCGTAGACGAAATGGTGGTAATGGATACCGGCTCAACCGATAAAACCGTGGAAATTGCCAAAAAATATGGGGCAACGGTTCCTTCTTTTGAGTGGTGTAATGACTTTGCTGCCGCTCGTAATGCAGCCTTAGACCATGTTACGGGAGATTGGGTATTAATTTTAGATGCTGACGAAGTTTTTAACCGAAAAATTGCCCCCCAACTTAAAGAAGCGATCGCGGACGAAAATAATTTAGTCGTTAACTTAGTTCGTCATGAAATTGGGGCTTCTCAGTCCCCTTATTCGTTGGTATCGCGGTTATTTCGCATGCATCCGGCGGTTGAATTTTCCCGTCCTTATCATGCCATTATTGATGATAGTGTGGCTCAATTATTGAAACAAGAATCCCACTGGAAAATTGCTGATTTGCCCGCAATTGCCGTTTTTCATTATGGCTATAATCCCAAAGCGATCGCCTCTTTAGACAAGTATAAAAGAGCGCAGCAAGCAATGGAAAGTTATATGAAAGATCATCCTAATGACCCTTATGCTTGTAGTAAACTTGGCGCACTTTATTTACAAATTAATCAAGAAAAAGCCGGAATAAAACTACTTAAACAAGGATTAAAATCCAATAAAGCTGATACTCATGTTTTATTTGAATTGCACTATCATTTAGGGAATGCTTACACACGAAAGCAAGACAATGAAAAGGCGGTTAAACACTATCAAAAAGCCATTAATCAAGAAATAATGCCTCCTTTAAAGTTGGGAGCTTATAACAATTTAGGGGTGGCACTGCAAGCCATGGGAGACTTCAAAAGTGCTGCTCAAGCTTATGAAACAACAATACAAATTGACCCTAGTTTTATCACAGGATATTATAACTTTGCCATGACTCTTAATGCGATGGGAAGGTTAGCTGATGCAGAAGCAATTTATAATAAGTTATTGTCTTTAAGTCCTAATTATGCTTCGGCTTATCAAAATTTAGGGGTAGTTTTATATAAGTTAAAGAAATTACCTGAAAGTTCTGAAGCCTTTAAAAAGGCAGTCAGTCTTTATGAGGAACAAGATTGTTACCAAGAAGCTGAAAACTTGCGTAGTGGACTAAAAGAATTAGGAATTTGGGAAGAATGAGAGAATACCTGAGATAAATCGACAGTAATTCTAAATTATGAATTCTAAATTCTAAATTCGTCCTATAACATAAATTTTACCCTTAACTCAATTAACCTAAAATCAGGGAGAATCGATTAATTTCCTAATGTCGTTGAACTCACGGGAATTGGGTAGCTCCCTTGTATACTGATGGAATCAAATGTTAACTTACAGTATATTTAATCCATTTAACTTAATTAGACTCTTTTATCTGAATGCATATTGCTTGGCTAGGGAAAAAATCTCCTTTCTGTGGAAATGTCACCTATGGTCGGGAAGTGACTAATGCCCTTCTAGACCGAGGATATAAGGTCAGTTTTCTTCATTTTGCTCAAGAAGAAGCTCATGAACCTAGTTGGCCTGACTGTCAAGAAGTCTTTCTTCCTTTTCTGTATAAATCTCAGGTTTACACTATTCCCACACCAAAATCAAGCAAAATCTTGATGCAGTCTTTGGAAGACCTCAAACCTGATTTAGTCCACGCTTCTCTGACTCTTTCCCCGCTAGATTTTCGCCTACCCGAAATTTGTCAAGCGTTAAAGTTGCCATTGGTGGCCACCTTCCATCCTCCATTTGACAGTAAACTTCGTAATCTTAAATCAAGTACCCAATTTCTGACTTATCAACTTTATGCCCCGTTTTTAGCCCACTATGACAAAGTAATCATTTTTTCTCAGTTACAAAGAGATTTATTGATAAAATTAGGAGTTCCTGCGGAAAAATTAGCAGTAATTCCGAATGGAGTCCATACAAACAAATATTCTCCTGGTATTTCTTATCTTAAATCTAAGTTTTATGCTCAACGGCTTTTTGTCTATGTGGGGCGTATTGCCACAGAAAAGAATATTGAAGCCTTACTCAAGGCTTGGAAACATACCAATATGGGATTTGACAGTAAATTATTAATAGTGGGAGATGGTCCACTCAAACCTTCATTAGAGCCATTTTACGGAACCGAATATGGTATTTATTGGCTCGGTTTTGTGGCTGATGAACAGCAACGTATCGATATTTTGCGGGGGGCTGATGTATTTATTCTCCCTTCGTTAGTCGAAGGGTTATCTCTGTCTCTTCTCGAAGCCATGTCCTGTGGGTTGGCTTGTCTGGCAACGGATGCAGGGGCTGATGGGGAAGTCTTGGCCGATGGGGCGGGAATTGTTCTTAATACTCAAGGGGTAACCAGTCAATTAAAAACCTTACTCCCCCTTTTTCGGGATCATCCTGATATTACCCAACTTTTAGGACACAAGGCGCGACAGCGGGTATTAGAAAAATACAACCTCAATGATAATATTACTCACTTAGAACAGCTATATACTCAAGTGTTGCAACAGTCTCATTTTCCGGTTCTGGGTTCTTTGTTTTAAGTGCAAAAAAAGTAATCCCTATTTTCTGGATCTGAGAAATTTTTATTTGACAAATACTCTGTTAACAGACAATTTCACGTTATAATCAAACTGTACAGTCTAGTCTAATTCGACTCAAATCACAGTCAACCGTTATGAGTCACGCAACCGAGTCAAAAACCTCTCCCGTTCCTCTCCCAGGAAAACGATGGGCGATCGCCCTGGGGGTACTAGGATTATTTGTGGTAGGAACCACTGGAATTTATACCCTCAAATTAAGTCAAACCGAGTCATCAGACTCAGTTTCACCCCCAACCGTCGCGCCACCTCAGATCCAGTCCGTATCGGCTTTAGGAAGACTTGAACCCTATGGAGAAGTGATTAATATTGCCCCTTCTCCTAACCAGGGGGGAGCAAAAGTGAGCCAACTGTTAGTCCAAGAAGGAATGACGGTTAAACAGGGACAAAAACTTGCTATTTTAGATAATGCCCCGCGTAAACAAGCTGAAGTTGACGTAGCCCAACAAGCAGTAAATCTAGCCCAAGCGAATTTAGAGATTATCAAAGCAGGAGCAAAAATAGGGGAAATTCAAGCCCAAAAAGCCACTATTGAACGCCTAGAAGCTGAATTAGCTGGAGAAATAGCCACTAACCAAGCAACTCTCGCACGCCTCGAAAAAGAATTAACCGGGGAAAAACAGCAACAAAAAGCTACCATTGAACGCCTAGAAGCCGAATTAAAAGATGCTCAACGAGAATATGAACGCTACAAAACCTTAGCCACCAATGGGGTAATTTCTGACTTAGAGTTAGATAAACGACAATTAGCCTCAGATAAAGCCAGAGAAAGTCTAACAGAAGCTCAAGAAAAACTCAATAAAACGGTTAATATTCTCACCGAAGAAATTCAAGAAGAAAAAGCCCAATCAACTAAACAAATTAACAGTCTCACTCAAGCTATTAAAGAAGCAAAAGCTACCTTAAATCGTATTGCTGAAGTGCGTCCTGTAGATGTCCAAAAAGCTCAAGCTGAGGTCAATAAAGCTGTAGCTGAACTAAAAGAAGCCCAAACTAATTTAGACTTAGCGTACATTAAAGCTCCTAGGGATGGTCAAATCCTGAAAATTCATAGCTATCCAGGGGAAAAAGTTGATGAAACTAAGGGGATCGCTGAATTAGGACAAACGGATAAAATGATGGTGATTGCTGAAGTGTATGAAAGTGATATTCGTCGTGTAAACATTGGTCAAAAAGCTAGGGTAAAAAGTGAAAACAATACCTTTGCTGGAGAATTGAAAGGAACAGTACAACAAATTGGCCTACAGATTGGGAAAAAAGATGTTTTAGATACCGATCCTGCGGCGGATATTGATGTCAGAGTTATTGAAGTAAAAATTCTTCTTGATGCTGAGTCAAGTCAGCGAGTTTCTGGCTTAACCTACGCTAAAGTGACTGCGGAAATCTTACCATAAATGATGATTTAAAACCATGAAAACTCCCCTGGCTGTATTACAATTAACTCACGAAAAAACTCGTTTGCTCGTTGCATTAGCAGGAATCACTTTTGCTGATGTTCTAATGTTTATGCAATTGGGCTTCAAAAATGCTTTATTTGATAGTTCAGTTCGCTTACATAATAGTTTAGAAGGAGATATTTTTGTTGTTAATTCTCAATCCGATACTTTAACCAGATTAACCAGTTTTTCCCAACGAAGACTTTATGAAACATTAGGGGTTAATAATGTTGAATCTGTGACTCCTCTTTATGTTGGGTTAGGAAGTTGGAAAAATCCCTTAAAAGGAAAAGAAAGATCAGTTTTTGTTGTCGGGTTAAATCCTGAAAAAAATATTATTGATTTACCTGGTGTTAGTGAAAATATATCAGTTGTAAAACATCAAGATACTTTCTTATTTGATAGTCTTTCTCGTTCAGAATTCGGTCCTGTTGTTGAATTATTTAATCAACAAAAACCCTTAAAAACAGAAGTTTCTAATCGCTTGATTAAAGTTGGGGGATTATTTTCTTTAGGTACATCATTCGGTGCTGATGGAACTTTAATTACCAGTGATGTAAATTTTTGGCGACTTTTTCCAGAACGGGAAAGGGGGTTAATTGATATTGGTGTTATTGATTTAAAACCTAATGCTGATCTTGAGCAAACCTTAGATTTTTTTAGAGAAAATTTGTCCAGTCAAGATATTAAATATTTTTCTAAAGAAGAGTTTATTAAACATGAAAAGTCTTTTTGGCAAAATCGAACGGCGATTGGGTTTATTTTTTCTCTAGGAACCATGATGGGTTTTGTGGTAGGGACAATTATTGTTTATCAAATTTTGTATACAGATGTGGCTGATCACTTGCCAGAATATGCTACCTTAAAAGCGATGGGATACACAGATTTTTATTTATTAACTGTGGTTTTTCAAGAAGCAATTATTTTAGGTGTTATTGGATTTATCCCAGGGTTTTCTTTATCAATGTTACTTTATTTTAATGCAGCTAAAGCAACAGGATTACCGATTATGATGGTAACATCTAGGGCAATTAGTGTCTTAATTTTAACCGTTGTGATGTGTTGTATTTCTGGGGCGGTAGCGGTTGGGAAACTGAAATCAGTTGATCCAGCAGATATATTTTAAATCTTTATTATAATTGAGTTGCAAGAGTAAAAATTAGAAGCTAGATAGGTTCGTAGTGAGGGCTTTAGCCCCAATCATAATAAATCTGGTGGTAAAAACCTCCTTAAATAATTAGGGAAAATATAAGAGAGAAAAAAAGAAGGATCTAGAAAAATAGATTGAATCTAAATAAGTCCTTTAGGACTTACTATAAACCGATAAAACTAATTAAAATACTTAATTTTATTTTGAAAAAATTATGAATAAAGAACCTATTGTTATTATTGAAAATCTGGATCATTATTATGGGAAAGGAAATCTTAGAAAACAGATTCTATTTAATATTAATTTGATTTTGAAAGCGGGAGAAGTAGTAATTCTTAAAGGTCCTTCTGGTTCAGGAAAAACTACATTATTAACCTTAATGGGAGGATTGCGATCGCCCCAAATGGGAAGTTTAAAAGTCTTAGGAAAAGAATTAGTAGGAACCCAAAAACAGGTACTTGTTAAAACTCGTCGTAACATTGGTTATATTTTCCAAGCACATAATTTATTAGATTGTTTAACCGCTAGACAAAATGTCCAGATGTCTCTGGAATTACATAATGGGTTTTCTTCTGCGGAACTCAAACAAAAATCAACAGAAATGTTAGAAGCAGTCGGATTAGGTGATTATGTTAATTATTATCCTAAAAATTTATCAGGCGGACAAAAACAAAGAGTTGCGATCGCCCGTGCTTTAGTCAGTCATCCTAAGATGGTTTTAGCGGATGAACCCACCGCTTCTCTTGATAGTAAATCGGGCTATGATGTAGTGAGTTTAATGCAGAAATTAGCCAAAGAAAAGGAGTGTACTATTTTAATTGTTACCCATGATAATCGTATTTTAGACGTTGCTGATCGTATCATTGAATTAGAAGATGGACATTTAGTCACCTAACACCTAATACTATAAAAAGGTTCTCCCGTATTTACGATGCTAAACTAATAATTAATAACAGACTAAAGCCTGATTCTACGAACAAAAAGTCCGCCTTCGCGGACTACATTAATTAGGTTACCCAGAAAACCTTTGTTTGTCTCGCTTAACTCTTGCCGAGTTCAAGTCCATTATTTGTGATAGTTTAGCATAACTGATACTGTAGAATCGGATTGTCTAAACTAATTATTAGCTTACTAAAGTAAGCTCCGTTTGTCTAACTTAACCCTTCAGGGTTTCAGTTTATAATTTAGCTAGTAAACACTTTTTTAAATAGTTCTATTTTATCCTTATAAGGTGCAAATCGTAAGTTAAATTCAAACCAAAAGGAGCGGTATAAAACACTTTTGATTGTTACTTGTAGTTTCTGTAATTGTTTACGTCGAAAATCAATATCTTTGGTTTTGCCTGTTGTGAAAAATTTTCGTTGGGAGATGATAATTTATTGAGTAGAAGTAACAGTTAACATCAGACTAATGGGTCAATGGCTATAACGACTAATAAAAGATCAAGTATTGTTGTAAATTGTGTGATATGGGTGAGCATTGCTCACCTTAAGAATTACAAAATATCCCGTTTTAAATAGGATTGCAAAACATCAGGAATTTTAACGGTTCCATCGGGTTGCTGATAATTTTCTAAAATTGCAGCCATTGTGCGGCCAATGGCTAACCCCGAACCATTCAACGTATGAACATATTGAGTTCCTTTTTTTCCTTTTTCTTTAAAGCGAATATTACCCCGTCTTCCTTGAAAATCTCCACAATTAGAACAACTAGAAATCTCTCGATAGGTTCCTGACGATGGTAACCAAACCTCTAAGTCATAACATTTATTCGCCCCAAACCCTAAATCTCCCGTACACAATTCCAAGACTCGATAGGGTAATTTTAACGCCTGTAGAATAGCTTCAGCATCGTTAACTAAACTTTGGTGTTCTGCTTCAGAGGTTTCAGGATGGACAATTTTCACCAATTCTACTTTATTAAACTGGTGAAGGCGAATCAGTCCCCGGGTATCCTTTCCATAACTCCCGGCTTCTCGTCGAAAACAAGGGGTATAGGCACAATGTTTAATGGGGAGTTGTTCAGCTTCTAAAATTTCCTCTCGATACAAGTTCGTTAAAGGGACTTCAGCAGTGGGGGCTAACCAGAGGTCATCTTCACTACATTTAAAGCTTTCTTCGGCAAATTTAGGTAATTGTCCGGTTCCTTGCAAAGAAGCACTATTGATTAAGACAGGGGGAATGGCTTCGAGATAACCCGCCTCTATCTGGCGATCAAGCATAAAATTGATTAAGGCCCGTTCTAGGGCTGCTCCTGCTCCCATTAGGGCAATAAAGCGACTTTGAGCTATTTTTACCGCCCTTTCTACCTCTAAAATTCCTAATCTTTCGGCCACTTCCCAGTGGGGGAGAACTTCAATTTTGGGTAAATATTCATCTCCCCAACGACGGACTTCTACATTTTCCGTCTCATTTTTTCCTAGGGGAGTCGAGTCACTCGGAAGGTTAGGAAGTTGCAGTAATAAGGCTTCTATTTGGGCTTTTAATGCTTTTTCTTGGGGTTCTAATTCACTTAGCTTCGTCTTTAGTTCATTACCTTCCTCTTTAAGGGCTTTTACTTCTTCCCCTTTAGGATCACTACCGCCTTTAATTTTCTGTCCGATGAGTTTCCCAATTTCGTTACTGCGGGCCTGTAGTTGGGTTCGGGTGACTTCTAATTCCCGTGAAGCGCGATCGCGGTCTAAAATCGGACTTAGATCATATTCATTGGACCCACTGCGACGATTAAGGCGTTCTTGAATTTGTTCTGAATTTTCTCGAATCTGTTTTAGGTCTAACACCGAAGACTCAACCCCTTAACTGAAATTTTCCCTCTGTTAGAATAGCTGATTTTGGGCAACCATTGAAATAGTCTTTATTGTTTTTTCGAGAAATTCCCTCAACAACGATATTGTTGACTAACTACATTTTTTATGAAGTTTTTTATCTTTAGCAATGTCAATTTTTAAAATAAAATCTTATCCTAGAAATAAGAAGACTTAACAGTCAATCTACTATTAATCAGGAGGTTGGCCATGACATTAATTATTGAAAGAGTATTGGCAAGTTTACTGTTGTTGGCTGGATTATCCTATTTAGTGCAAAGATCGGTTTGGAAAAATTTAGTACAAGAACTTCTCAAGAAACCAACCTGGTTGATGCTCTGGTCACTATTGTTCTTACCTTTTGGCTTAATTGTTGTTTTTGGACACAATATTTGGGTAGCCAATTGGCAAGTGATTATTACAATTTTGGGATGGTTTTTAACGTTGAAATGTTTTCTCTATCTTCTTATTCCTAATTGGGCGAATTTCGTTACTCGTTGGTCTGATGAGTTTCTCCAGGGTTATATTGCCATTGCTGGAGTGGTCAATGCTATTTTAGGCGGTATTATCCTGATTTTAAGTTTCTCAAGTTAACTGAAACCCAATCATATTAGGGTTGAGATGTCTCGGAAGTAATGAGTCCGATGATTCCTTTGTTGATCAATTACTGAGCTTTGGGGAGTAGCGAAGGTTCACTAATGGAAGTATTATAGAGGTTGTAATTTTGAACAAGTACGTTGGTCACAAACCTAAATAACTATGGATATTTTGGCTCTCGGTTGGGTTAGTATTTTAGCCTTATTTACCTGGTCTCTGGCAATGGTTGTCTGGGGTCGCAACGGTTTCTAAACAGTGGAAACAACACCAATTCTCAACATACTCTTTTTAGTCGCCCTAGGGTTGCTGATCCTAGTCAGTGGCGGTATTCTCTACCTCACTAGCGTAGAGTGGCGCGATCGCCGCCGTCAAGACCGAGATAAAAAAACAGGGCGATAAATTATTAAGTTAGGGGGGCGAATGTTCGTCCTCCTAATCTTTTAAGCTCGAAAAATAATTAGTCACCGATAATTATATGATGAAGGGTGAGTTATCATCATGAAGCAAGACAACTAAGAATGGGCAAACAACGAGTATTATCAGGGGTTCAACCCACAGGAAATCTACATTTGGGCAACTATTTAGGAGCAATTAACAACTGGGTACAGATTCAGCAAAATTATGATAATTTTTTCTGCGTGGTGGACTTACACGCCATTACTGTTCCCCATAACCCCAAAACCTTAGCCCAAGATACTTACACCATCGCCGCCCTTTACTTAGCCTGTGGCATCGATTTAGAATATTCCACTATCTTTGTTCAGTCTCATGTAACCGCCCATAGCGAACTCGCTTGGTTACTCAACTGTATTACCCCCCTAAATTGGCTAGAACGGATGATACAGTTCAAGGAAAAAGCCGTGAAACAGGGAGAAAACGTCAGTGTTGGCTTACTTGACTATCCCGTGTTGATGGCTGCTGATATTCTTCTCTACGATGCCGATCGCGTTCCCGTCGGAGAAGATCAAAAACAACATTTAGAATTAACCAGGGATATTGCCGCCCGTTTTAATGATCAATTTGCAAACCCTGAAAATCCTGTGCTTAAAGTCCCTGAACCCTTGATTAGAAGCGAAGGAGCGAGGGTTATGAGTTTAACCGATGGGACTCGCAAAATGTCGAAATCTGATCCCTCGGATATGAGTCGTATTAATTTATTAGATCCCCCAGAATTAATCGAGAAAAAGATTAAACGCTGTAAAACTGACCCCATTCGAGGTTTAGAATTTGATAATCCAGAACGTCCTGAATGTAACAATTTATTAGGATTGTACGGCTTATTATCACAGAAGACGAAAGAAGAAGTAATCCTTGAGTGTCAAGGGATGGGATGGGGAAAGTTTAAACCCTTACTCAGCGAAACAACGGTAGAAGCCCTGAAACCTATTCAAGTTAAATATCAAGAAATCATGGATAATAAAGACTATTTAGAATCAGTTTTGAGAGGGGGAAAAGAAAAAGCTGAAGCGGTTGCCAACCAAACTTTAGACCGAGTTAAGGCAGCTTTGGGCTATTTAGTCTCCTTCTAAAAACTGCCTAAAAATCCTTAATTTTATCTATCATTATTCTCATGATTAATCGTTTTCGACAAGCCGTTCAAAACAAAGAATTCCTGATTACTGCAGAAGTGACTCCTCCTAAAGGAGGAAACCCTATTCGTATGGTGGAGATGGCCCAACAGCTTAAAGGGCGAGTTCATGGGGTCAATGTCACCGATGGGAGTCGCGCTGTGTTGCGGATGTCTTCGATGGCAGCGTCAGCTTTGTTATTGCAATATGGGGTAGAACCGATCTGTCAGATGGCCTGCCGCGATCGCAATGTCATTGGGCTACAAGCTGACTTAATGGGGGCTTATGCCTTAGGATTACGCAATGTTCTGGCGTTAACGGGAGATCCGGTCAAAGCAGGAGATCACAAAAAAGCAAAAGCTGTCTTTGAGTTAGAATCGGTTCGATTACTTAAGGTCATTGATAATCTTAATCGTGGGGTTGATTTTAATGATAAATCCCTTCCCGATGATCCCCTAGACTTATTTGCTGGGGCGGCAGTTGATCCTCAATGTCACAGTTGGTCGGGGTTACAACGAAGATTTGAACGGAAATTAGCAGCCGGGGCGCAGTTTTTTCAGAGTCAATTAATTACGGATTTTGAGAAATTAGATAAATTTATGCATCAAATTGCTGCAGGAACAGATAAGCCGATTTTAGCCGGAATTTTTCTCTTAAAATCGGCAAAGAACGCCCAATTTATTAACCGTAATGTTCCTGGGGTAGAAATTCCTGAAACCATTATTCAACGGTTGGCTAATGCGGATGATCCGTTGCAAGAAGGGGTTAAAATTGCTGCCGAACAAGTGCAACTCGCCCGACAATTATGTCAAGGGGTTCATCTGATGGCGGTTAAACGGGAAGATCTAATTCCTCAGATTTTAGATTTAGCAGGTGTTTCCCCCATTTCTGTAGATAAAGCGGTTATTAAGTAACTTAACTGTTGACAATCTCCCGTTGATTCTTTTGAATTTAAGGGGAGATTCTTTTTTTATTATCAAACTAATCTCACAAACTTTTTCTTCCCTACTTGTAATACTTTTCCTTGAAGTTCTTTGGAAGTCCCAAAACTTAGGTTAACATCCGTGACGCGATCGCCGTCTAAACGGACTGCACCCCCTTGAATTTGTCGTCTTCCTTCTCCACTACTACCACATAATCCGCTAGCATTCAAAATATAAAATAATTTGGCGGGAAATTCTACCCCAGAGAGGTCATATTCTGGAACTGCATTTGTTGCGGTTCCACTGCCTTTTTTAACTAACTCTTCTGCGGTTTTTTGGGCTGTTAATGCCGCTTCTTTTCCGTGGAATTGAGAGACAATTTCAATGCCTAATTTTTTCTGACAGTCTCTCGGATTTTCGGGTAAATTATCTAAGGGTAATTGAGTCAATAACTCATAGTAATCTTTAATCAAAGCATCAGGAGTTTTTTCTAACTTTGAATACATGGATAAGGCATCTTCTTTTAACCCCACATAATTATTAAGAGATTTAGACATTTTTTGATGACCATCTGTCCCAATTAAAATTGGTAATAATAAACCAAATTGAGGGGTTTTCCCAAAGTGTCTTTGTAAGTCTCTTCCCACAGCAATATTAAATTTTTGATCGGTTCCCCCCAATTCGATATCTGCATCAATCATTACTGAATCATAACCCTGCATCAAAGGGTACAAAAATTCATGGAGAAAAATAGGATTTTCTTGTTTAAATCTTTCGGCAAATCCCTCTTTAGCTAACATTTGTCCCACAGTCATTGTGGCTAATAATTCTTGAATTTTAGCTAAGTTTAATTCTTTTAACCATTCGGAATTGTAGCGAATTTCTAAACGTCCTGGGGTCTCAAAATCTAGAATAGGACGCAATTGTTCTAAATAATCTTTTGCGTTTGCTTGAACTTGTTCGGGGGTTAATTGTTTCCTAACTTCTGATTTTCCAGTTGGGTCGCCAATTTGTGCGGTAAAATCTCCTATAATTACGACTGCGGTATGGCCCGCATCCTGAAACGCCCTTAACTTACGGAATGGAATACTATGGCCTAGATGAATGTCCGAACCTGTGGGATCAATCCCTAATTTAACCCGAAGAGGGCGATCGCCTTGTTTTAAGCGTCGTTCAAGGTTTTCTTCGGGGTTGTCTGAGTCGGGTTGATGGGGGAAAATCTCATGGGTTCCTCGATGCAACCAAGCTAAGCTTTCAGAAGGGATAACAGGAGACATTTACAATTAAAAGTTAATAAAATTTCACCTTATATTTTAACAGTAAACTAACACTTAATAAATCATAACTACTGAAGCAAAATCATCTGTGTCTTTTTCGTTCATTTTTCCCCGTTCGTAGTGAGGGTTTCAGCCCCATCATAAATTACTACGAACATACGATTAATTTTTTTATCTACATAGTTAATAACTTTTATCCCATTTACTCATTAATTTATAAACTTTATTTGAGTTTTCAATACCAATTCATTTTCTTCAGTATCAGTTATCTAAACTATTAGAATTTTTGCATTTAAACTGGTTATAGTCTAAATACATAAAAACTGTCAAGTCCTTCCGTACTGGGCTTCGACTGTCACTCAGCCTCTCTTAGTATCTTTCATTAATTATTAGTTTACATTTAGGGCTAAAGCCCTTACTACCAAATCCTTTGTTTTATATTAACGGTTAAAAACATGATTAATAAAGTGAGGAATCGCAAATAATTGATTGTGTAAAATTTCTCCTATAGTAACGGGGGCTTCAGAGGGAATCATTCCTGATTCGTATTGCAAAACTAATAAAGCATTCCACCCCATTAAAAATAGAGTAACACCTATCCCAATGAGTTGCGATCGCTTCCAGGGCAAATTATCCCAAAAAGCGGCTAATCCCCAGACAAAAATCAAACTACAATTAGCAAACATTCTTCCCCCAAAACTTGATCCTTGCCACCAACACCACCAAGAAGCAACTAAATAAACTTGTAGGGCAAAAGCCAGGAAAAAACTCGTTACTAAAATGGGTGATTTTTGATAAACTAATATCAGGCCAATGATGGCTAAAAATAAGACAGGATGCCAAAAAAATAGTCCCCGATGTCCCGAAAAGAGAACATTAATAATTTGGGGTTCAAACCAGTTAAAACTTCCTCCATAACCTCCTGCTGCCCCTTCTTCTAGATAAGGAATATTAAAAAAACTGCCATACTGCCATTGATATATTAAAACTTGGGGAAGCTGCATTAAACAAGCCACTAATCCGATCACAATTAATGAAGTAATATCAGGTAACGTAATTGCCTCTTTCCAAGGAGTCTTTTCACCTATTTTTTTAGCCTTAATAAGCCGACTACTTATCCCCCAGACAATCATGGTAACAGGAACAATAGCAAACAAAATATTTTGAGGACGAACAAATGCCCCCAAACCCAAAACTAATCCTAATAAAATTTGTTGACGGCGTTGTTTTACCCAAACCGTAGCAATACAGATATAGAGAAAAATAGAAATTAAAAATTGAGAAACAGCATGAGACATAGACGCTTCTAGGGTGAGATAAAAACTCAAAGGTGAAGCAAACCAAATTCCTGCTACAGCTAAGATAGAAGCTGTTTGACTAAAAAATAATCGAGCAGCTTTATAACAAATAACTAACCCAGAAATCCCTAATATAATACTTCCTAAACAGTAGAATAATTCATAACTCCAAGTGAGTCCATTGGCCTCAATTTCCATCCCTAAAGCATTTAAAATTAAGGTAGCAAAATGTCCGAGGGCAAAAAAGGGAGATAGCACCAATCCTAACCCCAAGGTATATTTACTGTATTCGGGTATAGCCTTGTCTACGCGAACGCCACCCCCAAAATTAGAAGCAGAATGGGACAAATATTCATATTCGTTATAAATTCGGAGATCACCATCAAAAATTAAAGAACGCAGGGGGGTATAATAACCGATACCATCTCCATACACCCCAAACCCTACTAACGCAAAATTTAGCAGAAAAATTCCTAGGGTCATAGCAAAACCGACCCAAAACAATTTTGTGACCCAACCTATTCCTAGATTTTGATCCGTTCCCTTAATCATCTCCACACCCTAGCTAAATTTCTCCGTGGTCAGTTATCAATGATAACGCTTGAGTCAGGAACACCGTTTTTGAGGGTTTAGCAATGGGAACTCTAGGTAAGGTTACGATACTCACATCTTGCACCTTCGATAAAACTAGCTAGTGAATCCGCCTATCCCCCCTCTCCCCCCTTGAGAAGCAGGGGATAGGAAAAGGGTTTATTTTGACTGTAACTGCTTGAGAATTTATTTTCTTTAGTTTCTTGTTGAGTTTTTATGTACTGGTACAAGACATCAGTATAGCAAATGAGACATACTCTCTTATTTTTTCGCAATAACCCAGACAGCGTGAATAATCCCTGGAATGTATCCGAGAAGAGTTAGAAGTATATTAATCCAAAAATCAAGTCCAATCCCAACCTGAAGAAAAACCCCCAGAGGAGGGAGAATGATAGCGCAGATAATACGAACAACATCCATGACGTTTACTCCTATTTGGAAAACAAACAAACTATTATAGACAAACTTAAGTTAATTATTCAATATATTGTCAATCAATCCCCAACTATTATCAATATTAAAACTTTAATAAATTAAGCTTTAAGACAAAACAACAGAGAGCAAGAACGGTATTCAATCCATTCCTGTTCTCTTCAAAATGTTGACAGTTTATTAGATTTATTAAATACTACTTAAATTTTTTCGTCGCACTATCAAAGGCACTGGTTAATTCATTCCAAGCTGAATCAAATCCCTGCTGAATTTCTTGCCAGGCATCTTCTCCTGCTTTTTGTAATTCCTCAAATTTTTCTTGGGCTGCATCTCTCTTTGCGTAAAGCTCTTCCATTTGACTATGATATTCAGCAGAGGTATCAGCTTTAGCTTGCTCTGCTTTTGCTTTTAACTCATCGATTTGAGCATTAATCTTATCGAGTTGAGCTTTTACTTTCTCTTGATATTCTTGATTTTTGTTACTAACAGATGCCATATTGCTTATCTCCGAAAGATTATAAATTAGTTATCTAATTTGTTTGACTACTACCTAATAGTAATATATTAATGATTAATTATTCATCTACCTAAAGTTATATCTAGAAGTCTCATAATCTCTGTCATTGGGTACATCCCAAATTTAGGATGTCAAATTTCAAAAAAAGAACAACCCATAACAGTAAATTTCAGCAATTATGTAGGAGCGTTATAGTTACTAAATTAGTGTTGAATATCCAAAAAAACCATCAAAAGAAAGTAACCAAAAAAATAATTATTTCTTCTTCCAAAAATATCTCGCGCCTAAACGATAGCGTTTCTCGCAACGAGTGAGGCTTCGACGGTGAGCTCAGCCGAACCGCTCAGTTTCCGCTCAGCATCTCGGCAAAGCTCGATGTCCACCGAACCGCTCAACTACCGCGTCTCAGCCGAACGGTACACCTTTATTTTCTCCTGTGTTCGGGAGTTCCGATCCCCCCAACCCACCTTATTAAGGGGGGAACTAAAGGGCTGAATTTTCTATTTCCCAACCCCCCATTTCTTTACCGTCTGATAAAAAAATCTGATACAAACGTAACTTTTTTCTAATCTTTTAATTCTCATTCCCTTAAACAGGATTTATCCTAAAAGATATAGCCAGTTCATTGACTGTGTCCCGTCAAGGCCCCAACCCCCTAAAATTGTTATGTGAACTTGTGTTATTGTTGGTCAGTCTCTTTGCGTGGTAATGAAAGAAGTAGAACAGTATTACAAAGTGTTGGGATTAGAAATAGGCGCGTCCCTTGATGAAATCAACCAAGCTTATCGGGATTTGGCGTTTATTTGGCATCCTGATCGCCTTCCAAAGGATAATGAACGATTACTAGCCAAAGCGGTGGCTAAACTTCAAGAACTTAATGACGCCCGCGAACAGCTTAAGTCTCGTCAACCTCGTCAATCTTCTCCTCAACCAGCACATTCTACGACTACGGCTTACCAAAGACCTCATCCCCACCCTTATAATCATTATCCTCAAGATACCTATTCTCGTAGTCACAACACTTACAGTGACCATTATTCTACCCAACCCCAATCATCTCAACGCCCCTATTATCGTGACTTAACGGGGGCGGATTTACAAGGAGCAAATTTAAAAGAAAAAGATTTGTCGGGACGAAAACTAATTCAAGCTGATTTAAGCTATGCAGATTTAAGTGATAGTTTTTTACATAAAGTTAATTTAGAAGGGGCTAATTTATTTCGGGCTAATTTATTTCGAGCCAATTTATTACAAGCTAATTTACGTCAAGCTAATTTACAACAAGTAAATTTAATTGGGGCTGATTTATCGGGGGCTGATTTATCGGGGGCTGATTTATCGGGGGCAAAAGTAGGGAAAGGAAATCGCATTATGGTAAAGTTGACGGGAGCAATTTTGCGAGGAATGATCTTACCTGATGGAACGATTCACCGTTAGGCAAATGAGTCCTTACCGTTATCTGATCCTCATCTAATTAAAAAATAATGCCTAAAGTTTCCCAATCTCAATTAATTGATGCAGCAAAAACGGGCCAAGTTGTTAGTTTTCCCACAGATACCGTACCAGCGTTGGGGGTCTTACCTGAAAATGCTTCTATGATCTTCGCAATTAAACAACGTTCTGCTGACAAACCCTTAATTTTAATGGGTGCATCTCCTGAAAATTTGTGGCCATATGTGATAGGAACTCCGAAAGAATTAGATATTTGGCGACAAATTGCCCAACGTTATTGGCCAGGACCGTTAACCTTAGTTTTACCGGCTTCTTCCTTAGTTCCAGAGACAGTAAATCCGACTGATTCAAGTACCATTGGGATTCGGATTCCTAACCATCAAACGGCTCAAGAAATTTTAGAAAAAACAGGATGTTTAGCCACAACGAGTGCTAATCTCTCCGGAAATTTACCCTTAGAAACCATGACAGCGATCGCCGATACTTTCCCTAACGTTTACACCCTAGATGATACGACTCTAGATAATAGGGAAAAATCTGGTAGTGGACTTCCCTCAACTGTGGCAAAATGGACAGAACAAGGGTGGAAAATCTTGCGCTCAGGAAGCATAATTATTGAGCCATAGGTTCGCCTGAAATAAACATGGGTCACTATCGACAATTATGGAAGAAATTGAAGCGTTAAGAAAAGAACTAGCAGACACCAGACTAGCGTATCAAATGGCAGTAGAACTATGTAAATTTAAAACTGGATTTTTAGGAAAAATATCTCATGAATTGAGATCTCCGTTAAGTAGTTTAATGGGATTACATCAGCTAATTTTATCAAACCTTTGTGAAAATCCGACAGAAGAACGAGAATTTATCGTCGAAGCTTATAATTCTGCCCAAAAATTGATGAGAATTCTTGACGAAATTGTGATAATTTCTAAAATTGAGTCGGGGAAAATTTCTCTAGAATATCAGGTTCTTTGTTTGACAAAAATTTTAGACAAACTTGAGCAATCAACTCATCTTCAAGCTAAAAATAAAACATTAATTCTAAAAATAATACCGCCATCTTCTGAGATTTATTTAATGGCTGATGAGCGACGTTTATTACAAGCAATTACTACCATAGTTGAGACAGGGATTAGTCTTTTAGATAAAGGAACAATTGAGATTTTAACTCAAGTTAACGGCTCTAATGATTTAGTTCAATTGATTATTGACATTCCTTGTTCTCTAGACTTTGGGGAACAGGAACAGCCGCTCTTAGATCTCGATCAATTAACCTTAGAATCCTGTCGATCATTGAGTCAAAATCTTGACCTATCATCGGAGCTAAAACTGCACTTTTGTCAAACCCTATTGGAAAGTATGGGAGGACAGATAAATCTAATCAATTTCTGCCCAAAAAATCAGGCTCAAGAGATTACCCGTGTACTTGTTCTAATTCCTTTAGCATCGGCTCAAAATATTCCTCACCTAGAGACAAAGGATTAATTTCATAGGTATTTTGTAAGACCATGGTAGTAGATTGATTTTCTTGAAATCCAATACGTTCGTAAAATTTTTGTTGATAGGTTGTCATGAGATAAACTCGTTCAACCCGACACATTAAAGGATGACTTAATGCCGTTTCTACTAACTTGCGTCCTAGGCCTAATCCTTGGTAATCCCGATGGACGACCACATCCCAAATAGTCCCCCGATAAATTCCATCAGATGTCCCTCGACAAAAACCAATCATTCTGGTTTTATCCCAAAGAGTAACCACAGGATTACTGTTGGCGATCGCAATTTCTAAATCTTCAAGGGATCTTTCTCTTGCCCAAAAAGCGACCTGATTAAATAAAGCTTGAAGTTGCACAAGATCAACTTGAGTTTTGTCGATAGAAAATTTAATGTGGCGACAATCCATCTTGAATAATTCCTAACGAGTATTTAGAGATTAATTGGAAGTCAAAAGTCAGAGATTTACCTGAGAGGTACTGAAAGAGTTCCTGAGCTATATAGCAGAACGTAGAATTAAGAATGCAGAATTAAGAATGAACAACCTTATCGTGAGTGAGTTTGATGTATTTAAGTTGTCATAACTTTAATCCGTAATGCTATACAATAAATTGTAGCGAATTTAACAAAAAAATCAACTCCTTATTGTTGTCATTTCTTGACATGAGTAGTCACTAAATAAATAAACTACTTTGTGTTGAAAAGTGTGACTAAGTAACCAAAGCTTTGAGTGTTGCTTGTTCCTTTGCCTTATCTTTCACGTTAATTGTGTTTAACCACTAATTCAGTATATAAATTCTCTTTTGCTGTTTATCTTAAATTATGACTTCCCTCAACTTTCTACTTCCCTCAGTTTGCGGTGAATATTCTAATTCTATTGCTTTAGATTTATTTAATTCCTCCCAATGCCAAGAATTAGCCACTCAAGCAGTTTTAGGAAGACATTTAACCGTATTATCAGCTACTGCCACTGAAAACGCTGTCCAGGTTCGTTTAAGGGAAGATAATTATTTAGCGTGGCTACCCCTAACGCAACTATCAGCCTTAGAACCTGCGGCTAAACCCTATCATCCTATTGCGTTTAACCGTGATGAAATTGAATCGTGTTTAGGGGAAATTATCACCTTTACTAAGACAGCAATGGAACAGCCTAATTATTATTTATGGGGGGGAACGATTGGACCCAATTATGATTGTTCAGGGTTAATACAAAGGGCTTTTGCTGCGTCAGGAATTTGGCTACCGAGAGATTCTTATCAACAAGAAGCCTTTACTCAAAGAATTAAAAAAGAAGACCTTTTAGCTGGTGATTTGATTTTTTTTGGGAAAGAAAAAGTTGATCATGTTGCGCTTTATTTAGGAGATGGATATTATATTCATAGTTCAGGTAAAGAAATAGGCAGAAATGGCATTGCGATTGATATTTTTTCAGATCAAGGAGATCAAGTTAGTCGGGGATATTACAATAAGTTTTGGAGTTGTGGGCGCGTTATGGAGAGTTATTATCCTTTGTTAAAGGCTTAAGCCTGATTCTATAAAAACAAAGTCCGCCTTCGCGGACTAAATTATAAGTAGACTTGTAGTAATTCCTTGTTGAATTATAATTCAATCCTTTGAAATAAAAGGCGATCACTTAGTTTTTCCAACTGTGCCGCTACCCGAATTACTGTTAATTCATCGGCAGGTTTTCCAATTAATTGAACTCCCACAGGTAAACCCTTCTCATCTTGTCCCATGGGTAAGGTAATCCCAGGTAAACCACTCGCATTAAAAGGAGGACAAGGGGCGATCCAATTAATAATATTTTCTACGGTTTCTTCAGGGGATAATTTAGCCCATTCTCCCACCTTGATTGGTTGTTGTAAATAAACTGGTAAAACCAACAAATCAAAGCGATCAAAAAAGGCAACAATTTCGCGTGAAATAATCTGCATTTGATGAACTGCCTGTAAATAGTCTCCTGTGTTTCGGGCCTGTTCTCCTAACCAACAATTAAGAGGACTTAAGACTTCTAAAGGAACCCCTGAAGCAAGGACTCCTGCTTGCCAAATTCGCTTAAAAGGGTCTGTTAATTCCTGAACATCAGGACAGCCAGGTTCCACATAATGCCCCATTTCTGCTAATAATTGAACCGTCTTGTGAACCGCTTTTTTAATAACTTCTTCTGGTTCACCAAACGAGGCAACTTGAGTCGAAAAAGCAATTTTAAGTGGAGTAGAAGGTTGACGAGTAGCCGCCAAAAAAGAAATTGCAGGGGATGGCAACCAATAGGGATCTCCCGTCAAATAACCCGCCATCACATCTAATAACGCCGCCGCATCAGCCACCGTTCGTCCTAAAGGGCCATGGGTGGCAATACCGCTTTGAAAGTCCCCTACAGGGGCATTAGACACCCGCCCCCTAGAAGGTTTAATCCCTACCAAGCCACAACAGGCAGCCGGAATACGAATTGATCCTCCTCCGTCTGATCCTTGGGCAATAGGACATAACCCTGCCGCTACAGCAGCGGCCGCCCCACCACTCGACCCCCCTGCCACATAATCTTGATGCCAAGGGTTGCGGGTGGGAGGAAACCCTGGGGGTTCTGTATAGGGAAATGAGCCTAATTGAGAGGTTGCCGTTTTCCCTAAGATAATAAATCCTGCTCTTTTAATTCGTGTTACCACTCCATCATCATAGTTAGGGATGTTATGTTTGAGGGCAGAAATTCCATAGCTTAAGGGCATTTCGGCAACCGCGTTAAGATCTTTAATCGCTGTAGGAACCCCAAAAAAAGGAGGAAGAGAATTAACCTCTGAAGTCTGGGCTAATTGTTCGGTTTTAGCTTTAGCATCGGCCATGGCTATCTCCCCTGCGACAGTAAAAAAACTACCTAATTGGGGGTTATATTGTTGAATGCGATCGAGGTAAACCTGGGTTAATTCTAGGGGAGAAATTTGGCGATCGCGGATTAATTGGGCTAATTCTAAAGCAGGTGTAAAAGCTAAATCAACGGAATTCATGCCATATTTACAGTTAAGGATCAATTCTTAATCCTACTGGAAATTAATCAGCTAAAGATAACTTTAATCAATTTTTTGATTACCTTGAATAACAAATCACTCTGATAGAAATTATGCCCTTAGATAGTTGGAAGACAAAGATTTTATCCTTATTTCCTGCCCCTGAAATACTCATTTTATTAATTAACGGCCAAACTCACTAAGTTTTCTGGGCAAATTTCTGCGATAATTTAAAACGGACTTGTAATATATTTTCAAGGCAAGGACACAACTGCATGGCTTGATGATGCAACTTGAGTTTTCTGTGATAGTGTCCTTAATTTGGCTCAATGTTGCTATTATATCCTTTTTAAGCAGCACAGACGAGTAACTTCTAACCCTTAACGTTAGAAGCATTGGCAAACGTAGACAAATAAACGATTGGTTATGACTCAAGTATCTGGTTCGTCCGATGTCCCCGATATGGGGCGTCGCCAATTTATGAACTTATTGACCTTCGGAACAATTACCGGTGTAGCAGCCGGGGCATTATATCCGGTGGTTAAATATTTTATCCCCCCTTCTAGTGGTGGGGCTGGTGGTGGTGTAACTGCCAAAGATGCCCTTGGTAATGATGTTATTGCCAGCGAATTTTTAGCGACCCATAAACCAGGCGATCGCGTTTTAGCCCAAGGCTTAAAAGGCGATCCTACCTACATCGTAGTTGAAGGGGAGGAAACGCTGGCCAATTACGGAATTAATGCAGTTTGTACCCATTTAGGGTGTGTGGTTCCCTGGAATGCCAGCGAAGAAAAATTCATCTGTCCTTGTCATGGTTCCCAATACAATGCCCAAGGTAAGGTGGTGCGCGGACCTGCCCCCCTTTCCTTAGCTTTAGCCCACGCTAACGTTAATGAAGACGACAAAGTTGTTTTCAGTGAGTGGACAGAAACCGATTTCCGCACCGATGAGAACCCCTGGTGGGCCTAAATTCGGTGACTTTTTTCGATCCTTGGTAACGTTAACATTTAAAATTTGAGTGGTTTGACTTAGCAATGAGAACACCCGATTTCTCGGCAATTTGGCAAGCAAGTAAGCAGGTTACGATGCGGATCATCTTGATCGCTTTTGCTACTTTTGCCCTTTATATTTTTAACGATGTTGCCTTTCCCCAAGGGGCAGCGGCTTATCCCTTCTGGGCGCAAGAAACCGCCCCAGAAACCCCTAGAGAAGCAACCGGACGCATTGTTTGCGCCAACTGTCACTTAGCAGAAAAGGCCGCTGAAGTGGAAATTCCCCAGTCGGTTCTACCTGATACGGTTTTTGAAGCGGTGGTGAAAATTCCTTACGATCTTGATTCCCAACAGGTGTTAGGAGATGGGTCTAAAGGGGGTCTGAATGTGGGGGCTGTCCTCATGTTACCCGAAGGCTTTAAAATTGCCCCGACCGATCGCATTCCCGAAGAAATGCAAGAAAAAATCGGTGGCCTGTACTTCCAACCCTACCGTGAAGACCAAGAAAATGTAGTTCTCGTCGGACCCTTACCTGGGGATCAATATCAAGAGATTGTTTTCCCAGTTTTATCGCCTAATCCGGCAACTGATAAAACTGTGAACTTTGGCAAATATCCTGTTCACTTAGGGGCTAACCGCGGTCGGGGTCAAATTTATCCTACCGGACAATCGAGTAATAATAACGTCTTCAAAGCGTCCCAAGCTGGAACGGTTTCTGCTATCAGTCAAGATGAGGCTGGCGGTTACAGTGTTACCCTGGCGACGGCTGATGGTGATGTTGTAGAAACAATTCCCGCAGGTCCTGAATTGATTGTCTCTGAAGGACAACAAGTGGCCGCAGGAGAAGCCCTCACCAGCAATCCTAATGTGGGCGGTTTTGGACAAAAAGACACGGAAGTTGTCCTACAAAGTCCAGCGCGAATTAAATGGTTAGTGATCTTCTTAGCAGGAATTATGTTAGCTCAAATTCTGTTAGTCATTAAGAAGAAACAAGTCGAAAGGGTTCAAGCAGCCGAGATGAATTTCTAAGCTTCCTTGTAACTTTTTCAATCCTTAAATAACTTGTTTTAGACAGGCTTCTGGCCTGTCTATTTTATTGTGTTTGATGGTAAAATTTTATTACTTTGATAAAAGCTATTCTAGTTTAACGAGTATAAATTTGTTCAAATTGGGTTTGTATTTTTCGAGCTAATACCATTACTATCAAAGCCACTAAAGATAAAGAAACGGTGGTTACTTTGAACCCATAAGAGTTTGATAATAGGGTAATTGCAGCCAAAGCTATGGCTATTCCTAGGGCGATTTTTTGTACTCTTTGAGTATTCTTATAAGCCTGATTACACGAATGACATAATTGGGTATGGCGACTAAAACGATCAAAAGTCATGGGAGTTTCATGGGAAATTTCTGGACGTTTTGCCGTAGTGTAACCCTCATAGCTAGGTAAATCAGTCCCATACCTATCTAACCATTTGCGGTATTCTAGTACAAAAACATCAGAAGTTTTTAGCGGTAAAAACACTTCTTTGAGAGTTTTACCAGAATTTTCTACATAAACAGCCTCAGACAAAATCAAAAATAAATCTTCTTCTAATACTTTATTTTGACGTATATGTTCTAGCCATCGGGGTTGCCATTTAAACCAACGGGGGAACAAGTTTCTTCCATAGCGTCTGACAAACACCCGAGTCCGATTTTTCCCTAAAGGCAAAAAATAAATCATTATTCCGCCTAATTTCCCAAATTTTTGCAAATTAAAATCATAGCAAAGTAAGTAGGGAGCAATATATTCTAACTGTGTCCAAGGTGCATTAGAACCAGCATTCATCCCCCGATATTGCCCGCTAAAACCTCGATGAGAAACGCTTTTTACTTCCATTTCTAAAGGGGCTGCACTTAGTCTTGTTACGCCTAATTCTGTGCCATCATGACTGATAGGAACATGAGCCGGATCTACTCCATTTTCAATCAAATAGGTATAGTCAGCAGGAAGATCAATCACTGTATCAATACAAAAAACTCCATCTTCTTGCAAAATATCCATTTTGGGCAATTTTCCTTTATCCATTGCTTCTGGTTGTCCACGCCAGATCCAAACTATTCCTTGATGTTCTACCACTGGAAAAGAGTGAATACAAGCATTTCGAGGAATTTTTGCTCCTGTTTCTAATTGGGGAATATGGACACATTCACCTTGACGATTGAATTGCCAACCATGATATAAACATTCAAGTTTCCCTTCAATTAATTGTCCCTCGGATAATTTTGCTGCACGATGGGAACAGCGATCGCTAACACAGCCAATTTTTCCTGTCTGATCACGAAAGAGGACTAAGGGTTCATCAAAGAGAGAAAAACGGTATGGATGATTATTCTCAAAATCTTGGATAAAAGTGACCGGATACCAATAGTTTTTCCAATCAAAGGATTCTTCGGTTTCGAGATCAATAGTAGTATCGATAGGAGATTGATTTTGTGTAATAGTCATAAGAATTTATTATTCAAAATAGTAATTGTTAATTATACTTACTTCTAACCTGTGAGGGCTAAAGCTCCAACTACTTGCTACTGAGCGAAGCCGAAGTACGAACTTTTCTATTTTACTTTTAAGCAAGTTTGAATTAGTTCTTCAATCCCAGTAACTGGAAAAATTCCAATGTCTAATTGTTTCCCTAAGTCTTCAACTGTCATATCATCTAAAAAACAAGTATCGTTATGTTTAAGCATAATTGAAGGTAGTAAAATTCCATTTCCTAGATCTTTTCCTTGTAATTGAGTTAATAAATCTTCTCCTGTTAATAATCCTGTTACTGTTGTTTCTTGACCCCAATAATGACTCTGCAATGCTTCTAAATTAATCGTTAACCCATCGACTTTGTTCAGTTGTTTAACCAGGGATTGAAAAGCCTTTTCCACTGCATTACCTACTACCCAAGTTAAGGTAACTGGAACTTCAACTTTTGCAGGTAATAACCGTTTTGCTGTTGTTTCAAATTCCTTGAGAAACTGACAAATTGAACCAACTCCATTACCAATTTGCGGATAATCCTCATAGTGAGATTCTGGAGGTAATTCTTCTTGTCCAATTAGAAACCATTCATCAGCTAACCAAGCAAAATTACTGTTAAATTTATGAGAGAATTCTTTTTGTAAAGATTGAACTTGTTTAATAACTTCTCTAGCCTTACTTTTAGTAACTGGAATTAATTCATCTTCTGAAGGACGAAAGCGAGTTAATCCTACCGGAACTACCGCAGCAGAGATAATTGTTGGAATATCTCCTTGATGGAATGAAGCTAAATCAGTGAGGGTTTTTTCTAAGTGAATACCATCATTAATTCCTGGACAGACCACCACTTGAGCATGAATTTGTAATTGTCTTTCTTGAAACCATTTAAACTGTTCTATAATTTGTCCCGCGCGAGTATTTTTTAATAAATGAATCCTGACTTCTGGTTCGGTTGCATGGACAGAAACATAAAGGGGAGAAAGACGCATTTTTTCAATACGTTCCCATTCTTTAGAAGATAAATTAGTTAGGGTTAAATAACTACCATAAAGAAAGCTCAAACGATAGTCATCATCTTTTAAATATAAACTATCTCTTTTGCCTGGGGGTTGTTGATCAATAAAACAAAAAGGACAATGATTATTGCATTGAATTAACCCATCAAATAAGGCAGTTTCAAACTCTAATCCTAAATCATCATCATAGTCTTTTTCAATATCTACATGATGGGTTTTTCCTTTGGTATCAACTACTTCTAATTCTAAAAATTCATCCGCACACAAAAACTGATAATCTATTAAATCACGCAGTTTAACGCCATTAATAGACACTAAAGAATCCCCCGCTTCAAAGCCAATTTCTTGAGCGATAGAATTGGGGATAACGAAGCTAATTTTAGCAGGACGAATGGAAGAATGAGTCATGATCTAAGTTGATAGGCAATCGTGTTAAGTTTAACCCCCTAAAGACCCTTTGATAACGTCAATAATTCCTTTAACAGCTTCTTTTCCTATAAAGATGATCAGGGTTGACATAGTACCAGCAATTAAACAGATAACCAGTCCTCCTAGACTAATAAATCCATCATCTTCTTGTAATCCAAACGCCGTTACAAAAATTCCAATCGCGGGTAATGTATTAGTCCCAGGAATGGGAATCATCATGGAAATAGACATTAACGCGATCGCCACCCCGATAATCACTCTTCCTGGTAAACTGGCACAAATATAGGTCATCCGGGGGCGAGTGAGTGCCTCAATTCTTCTTAACCAAGGAAGTCCTTTTTCCAGAAATTTCTGAACGGTTTCTAGTTTTATTGACCCCTTCATCATTTTTTCAGGCAACCAGGGAACTTTAGACCCAGCAATTAGTTGGACTGCTAAGAGAAACATTAAAATCCCAAAAGGGATAGAATAACCAGGGGCAGGAACAGGTAAGGCAGAAGGCAGAGAAAGAATAACAAATAAAAAGCCAAAGATTCGCTCTCCAGCTAAGGTTAAAATATCAGAAAGTTTAATATCTGAAGATCTTTCTTCTTCAAAAAAATACCGCTCTAACTCTACAGAAAGTTTTGCCATATTGTATTGATGTTATTAGAAAGTAACTATTAACTATTAATTATTAACTATAAATCACTAGGGGTGGGAATAACCCACCCACCATTAATTATGTTCCAACAGTCCAAGAATTGATGTACTCAGTTTGTTCAGGGGTTAAGGTATCAATGCTAATACCCATAGCTTTTAATTTTAGAGCAGCAATTTCTTGATCAAGTTCCCGAGGAATGTTATAAATTCCTGGTTCTAACTTTCCTTTATTTTTCACTAAAAATTCACAAGCTAAAGCTTGGTTAGCAAAACTCATATCCATTACCGCACTGGGGTGGCCTTCTGCTGCAGCAAGGTTAATTAAACGACCTTCTCCCAGGACAACAATAGATTTTCCACTGGGTAGGGTGTATTTTTGAGTAAAGTTGCGAACTTCTTTCACTTCAGTGGCTTTTTCCCCTAAAGATTTCAGGTCAATTTCAATATCAAAGTGACCGGAATTACAAACCATTGCACCATCCTTCATCACCTCGAAGTGTTCAGGACGAATAACGTGCTTATTTCCGGTAACAGTAACAAAAATATCGCCGTACGTAGCAGCTTCTGCCATAGGCATAACGCGGAAACCATCCATAGCCGCTTCAATTGCTTTAACAGGGTCAATTTCCGTCACAATCACGTTAGCCCCTAATCCACGGCCACGCATAGCAACCCCTTTACCACACCAACCGTAACCAGCGACAACAAGAACTTTACCGGCTAAGAGAACGTTAGTCGCCCGAATGATTCCATCAAGGGTAGATTGTCCGGTTCCGTAGCGGTTATCAAAGAAATGCTTAGTATCAGCATCGTTGACGTTCATAGCAGGGAAACTGAGAACCCCATCATTGAACATAGCGACGAGACGAACAATGCCGGTGGTGGTTTCTTCAGTGGTTCCGATGATATCGCTTAATTGATGCTGCCGTTCTTTGACTAAGGTAGCAACCACATCACTACCATCGTCAATAATGATATTGGGTTTATGATCAAGGGCGGTTTGAACGTGGCGGTTATAGGTTTCGTTATCTTCCCCTTTGATGGCATAAACAGGGATATCATAGTCAGCGACTAAACAGGCCGCCACATCATCTTGGGTAGAGAGGGGGTTACTAGCAATCAGTACCGCATCTGCGCCCCCCATTTTGAGAGCGATCGCTAAGCTGGCGGTTTCGGTGGTAACGTGACAGCAGGCCACTAAGCGAATTCCAGCAAAAGGCTTTTCTTTGGCAAAACGTTCTTGGATTTGCTTAACTACAGGCATTTCTCTAGCAGCCCATTCAATGCGCTGCCTTCCTTGAGAAGCGAGGCCGATATCTTTAATGTCGTATTTTTGTTGGACTGGAGTGGCTACCATGTATATTGTTTCCTCGATAAAGCTAAACGTTGACTCCTAACTTAAGTTAACACTTTCTCAGAGGGTTTTTAATATCAAAAACTTCTAATGTACCCTAATTAGAAGGAGATGGGGGGGGTTGGGGAGAATCTTCTACCCGAAAGGAAGGAATAAAAGATGGAGAAGATTGATTCCGTTCTGATGGGGGTATCATTGGAGGCGGCAGGGGATCAAACAGTAGGTAAGGAGAGAGTACCTCTTCTTGGTCAGCACGAACTTCTCGTAATTCACTAGCGCGAAAAACCAGTCTAAATCTTTTTCCTAAGTACCGTTCGAGCAAAGTTTCCACTAGACGAACTTGATTGGGGGTAACGGGATTTTCTGCATTTTCTAGAACGGTTAAAAATACGGTGGGAGCTTTTTTGCTCCAAGGAACCCGTGGCCAATGAACCTGAAATTTAATTAATTCGGTTTGTTGACCAACCGTAATTGTTTTATTTTGGAGAATTTTTTTGATCTCGGCTTCAAATCGCTCCTCTTGAATCAGATTCCAAAAGCTAATAAACAAGGGAAAAACCAGCAGGCCTGTCATGGTGAAAAATCCCCCTAGGGCTTTTCCCGTTCGACCATAATCGAGGTGATAGCCCCCCAACGTAAAGACAAACACGCATGATAGGGTAATTCCTAATAAGTTGGTTAAATACAGAAGAAATGAGCCACTACTGAGTTGCCAGTCCTGTTGAGACAGGGCAATCCCCACGACACACAACGGAGGCATTAAGGCCACAGAAATTGCCGTTCCTGCCAAGGCATCACTAATTTTTCGCTGAATTTTAGCAAAGCCACTAATCCCGCCGGCCATCACCGCCACTCCTAAATCGGCTAAATTGGGTTGAGTTCGTGCTAAGATTTCTGAGCCAAATGAAGCTGACGGAACCCCAAATAACGCTCCTACCATTCCTGACATCAAAATAGAAATCAAGGTACCAAGACTTAGGGTTAATAAGCTTGTTCTTAAGAGTTTTTCATCCGTATCCAAGGCACCAAGAGCTAATGCCCGTAATGGTAGCATCAAGGGTGCGATCAACATTGCTCCAATAATCACGGCAGCACTGTTCATCAGTAGCCCCAAACTGGCAATAATACAAGAACTGAAGGTTAAAACTAAAAAATTACTATCTAGTTGGGCTTCTTCTAGGAGTTCTTGGCGTAATTTATCTAAGACTTCTATCGAAACTCGTTGTATTTTCTCTTTAATCCAACTTTTCATAGGTTAACTCTAACTACCCTATAATTGAGGTTCATGAGATAGATATTAATTAATCCTTTAGGATAACTTTAACGTACCTAAATCATTACAATTATCAAGAAAGAATAAATAATATTTTTTTAAGTCTATTCCTTGTCATAACCCAAAAAAAAACTAAAAATTTGCCTCAAATCCCTAGTTTGGCTTCTATAGTATTAGTTGTTTGGCTCGTCCTGTTAAGTACAGCTTCAATCGTTGTTCTACTTGTTTTTTACGGAAATCTTTATTTTTGTAAGCTATGACCCAAAAAGGTAAAATTTACTGTTTTCAAGCAGATTATCAAGCATCAACTAATTTTGATGAAACTCGCATTCCTGATTGGTTATCCCTTAATGTTAACTGGCAAGGTTATTGCATTTCAACAGTTCCGTGGGTGGCTGATGTTGCCAGGATTTTAGGTATTTTACCTATTGAGGATACTCCTGAAGAGTGGATTAATTATTTGGAAAGTTTAGGATTGAAAGGGGTTACTCAGAAGTGTTGCGAAGCTTTTTTTGAGGATAGGTTATATTACTAAAATGGACGGGAAATAAAGAAAGTTTAGAATGAAGAATGAAGAATGAAGAATGAAGAATGAAGAATAAATTTTGAGCTTGACTATTTATTAATATAAAGCTTTAGTGATTATTTTTTCTAAATTCTAAATTCTAAATTCTAAATTCTAATCATCAAGAATCGCTTCACGATCTAGTAATAATAAAGTTCTCAGTTGATCAGTATCTAACTGAGTCAACCAATTTTCTCCTGCATCAACTGTTTGATCGGCTAATTGTTTTTTACTTTCTAACATATCATTGATTTTTTCTTCTAATGTCCCTGTGCAAACAAATTTATGTACTTGGACATTACGTTTCTGTCCAATACGAAACGCCCGGTCTGTCGCCTGATTTTCTACTGCAGGGTTCCACCAGCGATCAACATGAAAAACATGATTAGCACGGGTTAAATTTAATCCCGTTCCTCCTGCTTTTAAAGAGAGAATAAAAATAGCTGGTCCATTGGGATCGTTTTGAAATCGATCAATCATTTCTTGTCGTTTTTCTCGACGAGTCCCTCCATATAAAAAGAGAACATTTTGGGAAAACTTTTCTTGTAAGTAGGGTTGTAGCAGTTTTCCCCACTCAGAAAATTGGGTAAAAATTAAAGCGCGATCACCCTCTTCAACTAATTCCTCTAACATCTCTTCTAGTCTCATTAGTTTCCCAGATCTTTGAGCAGATGCTAGTTGTTTTTCTTTTAAAAATTGTGCTGGATGATTACAAATTTGTTTGAGTTTGAGCAACAATGTTAAAATTTTCCCTTGACGTTGAATTCCCGTGTTTTCTTCAATTTCTTCCAGGGAATTATCAACCAATTGTTGATAGAGTTTAGCCTGTTCAGAAGACAACCCACAAAATACATCCATTTCTTGTTTTTGGGGTAAATCTTGAATAATATCTTGGTCAGTTTTTAAGCGTCTCAAAATAAAAGGACGCACCAGTGATCGCAAGATTTGTAATGATTCGCGATCTCCATATTTTTCAATTGGTGTTGCAAAGCGACGCTGAAAAAATTGTCTGGTTCCTAAAAATCCTGGATTCAAAAAATCTAGGATAGACCATAATTCTGACAACCGATTTTCTACGGGAGTTCCTGTTAACGCGACACGAAACTCTGATGTTAATTGACGAACTTGTTGAGATTGTTTAGCTTGAGGATTTTTAATATTTTGAGCTTCATCTAAAACCACTCCTTTCCAGTCAACTGCTTCAAAACTTTTAGCATCACGGTAGACCAGAGAGTAACTCGTAATGACTAAATGTTTACTTTTGACTTCTTTAGCAAAAGGTTTTCCTTTCTTGCGTTTGTCTCCATGATGAATCAAGGTTGATAGAGTAGGAGCAAATTTTTTCAATTCTCGCTCCCAGTTATTTAGCACTGAGGTTGGACAGACCACTAAAGTCGGTTTATTTAACATCTCTTCTGCTTTTAGATGGAGCAAAAAAGCAATTAATTGAGGCGTTTTTCCCAATCCCATATCATCAGCTAAACAAGCTCCTAATCCCCATTTTTCTAAAAAAGCCAACCACCCGACCCCTCTTCCTTGATAGGGACGTAATTGTCCTTGAAATTCTGGAATATTATCTATTGTTTCAATGGATTTATTATTGGTTAAATTATTAATTAACTCTTGTAAAACCCCAGACGCTTCAAAGTTAACCACAGGAAGTTTAGCAATTACTTGAGTATCCCCTGTACTAAGCCGCAGGGCATCTTCAACTGATAATTTCAATGGGTCATAGGAGTTATTTAAAATAGTCTGAGCTGCCCGAACATCAGCTGGTTGTAGGGCGATCCATTCCCCATTTAGTTCTACTAAAGGAGATTTCTGATCTAACAATTTCTCAAATTCTTTCTGGGAAATCGTTTGTTGTCCAACGGCTAATTTAAGGTTATATTTTAGTAAACTTTGTAAGCTTAAACGTTCTCCTTTTTTTGGGGTTACTTTAGCTTCTATACTAATTCCTAATCGCTTTTCTTCTTCTCCTCTAGCTAAACTAGCAGGTAAAATAACCCCCAGTCCATTCTCTTCTAAAATTCTCCCACTGGATTTAATAAATTCATAGACTTGAATAGGATTAAGTTCACAACAATCCGGTTGACTTTGTTGTAAATTTTCGGCAATAGGAGAGTAGAGACGGGAAGCTAATCCTAATCCTTTTAATAAGGTTTCTTGGGGGTTTTTAATGGTTCTATCTTGCCACAATAATTGTTCAAATGGATGTTGCCAAATAGTTTGAGCATCTACTAGAATATTTGGATTATCTAGGGCTTGTAAATAATATTTTAGTTGCCAGTTAACATCGGCTAAATTGACATCTTTTGAGGTAGGAGGTTCGAGGTAAAAACAAACTCTAAATTGATTGACTCCTAAACCTGTATTTGTTGAAGTAACTAAGTATTCTTGGATAGATAAATACCAATTATGTAAAGCATTATCTAGTCGTTTAATATCACTTTCTGACGCGGAAAAACTAGACTTGATTTCTGTCAAAGATTTTAACCATTTTTGAACCAATAAATCTTGACTTAAAGAAGTATTAGATAAAAGAAATAAGCGCAAATTGCTATTTATAATATTTCTCAAAAAATCTAAAATTAATTGTTGTGTTTCTAAGGACTTTAACTTGCTATTTATCTCAAATTTAAGGTCATTGGAATAAGCTAAACAAACTGTCGGGATAAGTTGTGTAAATTTAGAGAATCGAGTTTGATCAATGGTACTATCTAGGACAGGAAACCATTGACCTTTAAAATTTACTTGATCTAACTTAGTTAAGCCAGGTAAGAATTTTGCTCTCGCTAATAAATCTAGAGTCCAACGATAAATATGTGTCCAAAATCTTAAGTCTTGACCTAAATAAGTGTCATTATTTTCTGTGAATCCTAGGGGTAATTGTTGCAAAAAATTGATAGTATCTCTCGAATCTAAACAGAAGCCTTGTAGTTTCCAAGCTTTAAAAAATAGATGATTATTTTGACTATCAAAGTGACTTTCCTCTACTTGAGAAGATAAATACGGGGTGTCAACTTTCTTTTCTTTTATTCTGGTGCTAGGTAAATGAATAATTTGGCTTATCCATTTTTGTTCTAAGTTAGAAGGAAAATCTAAATTATGATGGTGCAATAAATCAACGAATTCTTCTTTATTTAAACTAAAAGGATGTAAAGGAACTGATTCTTCTGAAGAAAACTCAGAGGAAATGGTTCGCCAAGTTTCTCCCCAAATAAATAAATAACTTTGATTAGGTGTATGAATCCAACTGCCATGTAGGGTAGACATAAATATATTTTATCTGAATTTAACTTTTTATTTGGTTCTACCGTATTTACTATGCTAAGCTAATAATTAATAAAAGACTAAAGCCTTAGTCTACAAAAACAAAGCCCGCCTTTGCGGACTAAATTAATTAGGTTACTTAGTCAACCTGTGCTTATATGGCTTAACTCTTCAGAGTTTAAGTTCATTATCTATAATATAGCAGTTCCTATACTCGTGAGGGACAATCCTCCCTTTAGTTCCTCCCCTCAAGGGTAGGTATTTTACAATAAAGGGACAATAATGATGTCAGAAAAGGCAGACACGGTTGAAAATTAGACTTTGAAGATAAGTAAATGAGGAATTTCTAGAAAATTGGTTAGGGAAAACAAGAGCTTTTCACCCCCTTGTCCATCTTGTCGCCTTGTCGCCCTTGTCTGACTCTTAGGTTAGTGTGACAAGCCAATTATGAGAAGTTAAGTGAATCCTTTTCATATCGAAGACATGGTGCATGGATTTTTCAAACTCGTCAAGAGAATTGAACGTTTGTTTAAATGTTGCTTTTGCACCAAATGTTCAGGACAAAAAATAATATTAATATTCTCTAATCGTTATAATTAGACAAGAAAAAGCAAGTCGAATAATTCAAGAACAGGTGGATAAAGAGAAAAAATCCTCAGCAAGCAAACATTCATTACCCATCATTGGCTGGCGGGAACGGTTAATCTTACCAGATTTAGGAATTTCGGGAATTAAGGCGAAAATTGATACCGGGGCGCGTTCTTCAGCCCTTCACGCTTTTGATATCCAACTTTTTACCCGTGGCTGTCAGGAAATGGTTAAATTCAAAGTCCATCCTTATCAACGGAATACGGAAGATACTGTGATTACTGAAGCAGAATTGCTTGAACACCGAAATGTCCGCAGTTCTACTGGGCATCATCAATTACGTCCGGTGATAAAAACCATTGTTAAATTGGGTAATCAACAATGGCCGATTGAACTTACCCTAACCAATCGAGATGTCATGGGTTTTCGTATGCTACTAGGTCGTCAGGCTGTCCGTCAACGGTTCTTAGTAGATTCAGGAAAGTCTTTTATCCACAGTTAAAAGATGTTAATAAACTTAAAAAAGTAGAATTAATTAAGTTCGTTGAGAATCACTTGTAACCTAGCCACTTCCCGCTTTGGAAATACTTAATTAGATATAGCTTAGGAAAGAATTTAGTATAGTCTTTTGATTACTGTTTTGATTACTGCCTATTTTGGAACTGTTTTAGGAAGTGTACATAATAGCATCACAAAACTAAGGTTAAGTTACTCAACTACCCCCACCGAATCAGGTAAGATTGAGTAAAGACTGAGTAAATAACGCCCCTGAGAGGGAGTAAGGCACTGTCAAACCTTTATATCATCAGGGTTTGGGCTTAGAGTTAGGAACTATTGAGTTACTAGACTTCCAGAAACAAATTACCGTATTACGAGATCTTGCAGATGCAATGGGTTCAGAACCCGCTCAGGGAGCCAAAATATAAAGATTTAATCTAAAAATTAGCTTTAATTAATGGTTGCTTGCTGTAAACGTTAGTACGAGATAGGTGGCCTGAAATTCTAAAAAATTAGGCTTTCAGGCCTTTTCTCTGAGATATCTTCTACTGATAAACTCGTCCTCGCCATTGTTTAGGTTTTTGAAAGGCCGATAAAAAGATTCTTAAGACAGCCAAGGGATCAGCAAAGGGAGACAACCAGAATAAGAAAGATGAGAGTAACACAGGGCGATCGCGGTAATAGGATGGGTAAATTGCCAGCAGTAACCCAAAACGAATCAATAATAATCCTAAATTTAGCGCGATCGCTAATTCTAAACTCACAAAATCATATCCCAGTCGCCAAAAACTTCCAAGAAGAATGAATAAACCTAAAGGAAGCCCTTGAGTCAGTAATAACAAGGCTAAATCACCCCACAGTTGCGATCGAGAAGAAGCATCCTTAAGATCGAGCGATCGCCCCCATTCAGTCCAGGTTTCCTTGATTCCTTCATACATTCGTACCCGAATCAGATTAGCCCCATCGAGAAAACCCACCTTAAAGCCTTGCTGTGCTGCTTGGCGTGCCAAGGTGACATCATCACAAAAAGAACTAGCAGCTCGAGAATAGCCGTCTAATTGTTCTAATACCGACCGCCGAGACAAAAAACATTGACCATTAGCCATCACCCGTTCTGGGGGGTGTTCCCGAACCCCTGCTGAATCAAACCGATACAACAGAGTTATCAATAAAGCTGGTTGTAGCCACCATTCCCCTGCATCTTTTAAGATAAATTGGGGAGATAGGGAAACCATATCGTAGCCTTCCTCCTCAGCCGCCGCGATCAAACTAGCCACTAACCCCCGTTGAGGTTGGGTATCAGCATCGATCCCTAGTACCCATTGACTCTTGGGGGAACTGTTCATAAAACCCGTATGTAATGCCCAAGGACGACCAACCCATCCAGACGGCAAAGGATCATCGGTCATTAAGCGAAATCGAGGATCAGATCGAGCCGCCGTTTTCACCCGTTCTTGAGTTCCATCTTGGGAATGACTATCAATGACTAAAATCTCCCGTACTTCATAGCTTTGCTGACTCAATCCCTGCAAACATGGGTCAATACGATGGACTTCGTTGAGAGTAGGAACCACCACACTGACAGTTCCCAACTGCTCAGGGGTCGGAGATTGAGGCTTGAGGGGAGGGCGACGGATCGCCCCTTTAATCAGACGAGAGAGAAGAATTAGGGTTGCAGTTCCCTGGAATACTAAAAGTCCCAGAGAAATTGCGCCTACAACATCAGTTAACAAAACAGGTACACTACTCACTTAGATAGAACTCCGACAGGATTTGCCGACGAGACATTAACCTGGTTTTCAGGGAAATTAGCTGCTCCTTTGATAACTGCCATGCGATATAAGAAGACAACAGGCATTAATCCGAAGATGATTCCTAAAATAATGGGGGGATAAATCCCCGCCCCTAGACTCATGATCGTAGCAAAGCCAAAATTACCCAGATAAATAGCCAAAGGTAATCCCAGATCAGTTTGAGGTAAGGATAGGGGTTTAACATTCCATAAGAAACTCGCCACCGTCATAAAGGTTGCCCCTGTCCCGAACCATCCTAGGAAATTTTGATAGGGCATCCCGAAAAAAGCTCCTGGTTGCTCCCAAACCCAAAAAGGCATAGTGGTTTGACTCATGGCAGGATCTAAGACAAAATCCCAAGCGGTTAATAGAATCGCTCCTAGCACAATAGCACTTAAAGTTTGTTTCCAGATGGGACGAGAAGAACTCTTCAATCCTGCACGGGCAATCAGGTAAGCACTAAATCCCAGATAAAACCAAGATAAGGGGATGGTAAATGGAACTAAGCCTGCAATTTTATAGCCTAATCCGCTTAAATAACGATAGTGACCAAAAGGAAATCCTGTGCTAGTGCCGAGCAATTCACTACTCAAAGAAATAGTCAATGCTGGCAGCATAAATCCAAAACAGTGCCAACTTCCTAGGGTGCGGTAGGCATAGACACTAACAGCAGCCATCCCCAATAACATATACACTACACCGCCTCCGGCCATCGACCAACTAAACGCCGTTTGTCCGATCGCTGGTAACTTGGCAATAAATTCAGGATGGGGTAAAACCAGTAATAGTCCGGCTAACCCAAAGGCCATGGAGAAGATATGACCGATCATGAGAGCGCGTTCAACGCGAATTAAGATATTCATTAATATTTGAGTGATCTATTCAAGTAAGCTAACTTCTAGTTTACAAATCTTCATGAACAAATGTAGATCTAAATTCTTAAAAAAGGATGTCACAGTGCCAAGCCAAAGACAAAAAGGACAAGGCAGTAGGCTGAACTGATAAATTCCCCCTTGTCTTTACTAGCATTGGGGCTCCATCTTGCCAATCTTTCACAAGGAAGGCGAGAACCATGCAAAAATGGTTAAGATAGAGCCAGTAAGCGATACACCCTCTCACGCGATCCATGAAGCCCTCTTTAAGTAACGTTCCTACTCCCCTAATTCGTCCCATCCAGTATCGGGATTTAGATTCTATCGAACATCTGATGATTCAGATAGCCCAAGAACAGCCAGAGTCAGATGCTACCGCGTTTATTCAACAATTGCAACAAGCGCGGCGTTGGTTTGCCCTTCTTAAGTTCTTGAGTTGGTTTCCTAACCTCTTCCAACATCATTTTTGCGTTTACGTTGCTGAATCGAAAACAGCCTTAAATCAAGGAGTAGGGGGATTACAAGGGTTTATTCAAATCACTCCCTTTAATAGTGGTCGCAGTACTTGGTGTGTCGAGCAGGTTGTGATTAACGATCAAGACCCTCAACCGCAGTTAATAAGTGATCCTAAAGGGGTGGGATCTCAACTGTTGCGCCACTGTTTTGAAACGGTTTGGGAAGCCCGCACCTGGGTTCTAGAGGTCGATATTAATCAAAAAAGTACCCTTGCTCTCTATCGTCAGAATGGATTTCAACCCCTAGCTCAACTAACTTATTGGTCTTTAGTCCCGGAATTACTGCAAAAGCTTGCTTTAGGAGACTCTGAGGTCTCCAACCTATTGCCAGTGAGTAATGCAGATGCTCATTTACTTTATCAACTTGACTGTGTTTCGATGCCACCTCTGTTGCGTCAAGTTTTTGATCGCCATCTCCCCGATTTTAAGACCGGTTTTTTAGCAGGACTCATTTCTAGATTTCAACAATGGTGCGATCGCCAAGAAGTCGCTCAAGGGTATGTGTTTGAACCTCAGCGCAAAGCAGCGATTGGCTATTTTCAACTAACTTTATCTAACGATGGCTCTAGCCCCCATCAAGCTAAGTTAACAGTTCATCCAGCTTATACTTGGCTCTATCCTAAGCTGTTAACGAAAATGGCACAAATTGTTCAGAATTTCCCCCCTCAAAGCTTGGAGTTAGTATCCGCAGATTATCAACATGAACGGGAGGAATATCTTGATAAATTAGAAGCGCAACGGAGTCAACATACTTTGCTTATGTCTCGTTCTGTGTGGCACAAACTTAAAGAAGTGAAACCTGAAGGATTGCATCTATCGGATATGTTGCAAGGCTTACAGGCGGTTCCCCGTACCCCTATTCCTAGTCGAATGTCTTGGCTCAAAACATCTTTTAATCCCTCAGAAAAAACGGCTGATTCAAGTCATGGTAAACGCTCCCAACACGAGCAAGAAATCATAGGGGACTCTTCTGAAGCCAAGGATCAGTCCAAAAAGCAGTAAGATAGTGCGAAAGGATCACGAAGAAAAAAAAGTAAATTGGAATTTCTGCCTTACCTCCTATCATTAAAATTAAGTTATGGAACGGATTTCAGCCCTAGGGTTAGATGTGGGCAAAAAGCGAATTGGGGTTGCTGGATGTGATGGGACTGGGTTAATTGCAACGGGGTTAACAACGATTCACCGCACCTCGTTTCAAGCAGATATCGAACAACTTCAAAAACTAATTAAGGAACGAGAAGCACAAGTGTTAGTGGTGGGACTTCCTTACAACATGGATGGTAGTTTAGGGTTCCAAGCGAAACAGGTAAAAAAATTTACCCGACGCATTTGTCAAACTTTACAATTACCAGTAGAATACGTCGATGAACGGTTAACATCTATTGAAGCGACTGCTCAATTAAAGACACAAAAACGGTTTTCTACTTGGGATAAAGGGGCAATTGATCGTCAAGCTGCCAAGATTATTTTACAACAGTGGTTGGATTGTCGGCGTTCAAGAGTAGGCAATAATTCAGAATTTGACTTGAGTGATACTTAAATTATTATGTCTAAATATTTAATTAGATAGACTTTATATAATAGATCAGAATTTAAAAGCAGAAATTAAAACGTCACTTAAAAATTCAATTCGCCAGTTCTTCAAAAATAAAAAAGTTTCTAAATTTCATGTACTTGATTATATTTTTCCAGTAGAACGCCGTATTAGATCTCTTATTGGTGGACTAGAAACGAGTCTAGGAACAACGGTTTGGGAACCTCTTGCTAAAACTTTAGCACAGTCAAACGGATTTACAATTATCGATAAACCTCTTTTAATGCCTCATCGTTTTTCTAAAGCTTTACAAGATGAAATTTTTGAGTTGAAGAGATTACGGGAAGCTGAAAATCAACAATTTTCTCTGGATGAATGTGTGAGGCGACTTAGAGAATTGATGAATTCAATAGATAAAAGCAATTTAACCTATATTAATCCTCCTAGTGGAAAAGGAGTTGATATATACCTAATCAAAGATAATAGAGAATTTGCTTTTGATATTAAAACTAATCAACCCAACAAAAGAGCAGGATTAGATTTAAACTTACAATTATTAGAATGGTATGCTTATCGATTTTGCCAAGATCCTTTAGCGCAATTTGAAGCTCACATTGCGTTTCCATTTAATCCTTATCAAAATAAATCTTGGTGGCAAGCAAATGGGTCCAAAGTTTATCCTCTAGAACAACATAAAGATGCTTGGGTTGAAGATGAATTTTGAAATTTTTGCTCAGGAAAAAATAATACATGGCAAGATCTACGTCAAATTTTTATAGAGTTAGGCAAAGAAAACTTCAGTCAAGAATTTAGCGGCTTTTTTAAACAATAATTAATCGTTGAATAATTTTCATTATTCATAAATATTAATAGTTTTCAATAATTGCTTAGCGACATGATAAACCACAGGAACAGAAACAGCATTACCCAACTGTTTCTTAGCAATTTCTTCTTTTTCATGAAAAACAAACCAGTCAGGAAAACCTTGCAGTCTAGAAGCGTGTTTTGCTGTAATGGGTTTATATTTTTTCTTACGATAAATATTTTTAATAAATAGTTGTTTATAATCATCTGGATTATCTGCATACACTGATTCAGTTGCAATAAAATCTTTAGCTCCTGTTGCTGTTAGAGTTGGCATAATATCGGAATTAGGTAATACTATTCTATATACTCCGTGAATCCCTGACATATTCTTAGAATTGACAAATTCATATTTATTATTAATTTTTCGGAAAATATTTTTACTAACTAATTTTTCTAATTCACACACTTTCAGCTTAGGAATTAATTCTGCTAAATTTTCATAGGATAGAGGGTTTCCATCTTTAAGTCCATACTTTTTTCGTCTTCTATTTTTCAATAATGTTAAACAAATTAATTTTTCTCGTTCACTGGTTCTGATAATATCCCAAGAATGAACGGTTGTATGACCATTTCTTAAATCAGAAAATATAAAAAAGTCATTGAGTTCATCATCTTTTTGAAACCGCGTCCTAGAAGGAGGAATTGTTCCCCCAAATAAAGTTTCTACATCTAGTTTAGCCTTCTCAAATGCGTCAATTTTTTTTATTTCATCTATAATATCGATAACTTTAGGTTGCACATAAAGGGGATCAGGAAATCTATATTCTTGAGAATTTTCTAAATCATTTCTAATTCCTACAAAAAACACTCGTTCACGATTTTGAGGTAATCCAAAGTCATAGGAGTTGATTAATTTCCATTGAACACAATAGCCAATATTTTCAAATTTATTCAGCAAAATATTAAAATTTTCCTGATTAGAAGGATTCACTAATCCTCTAACATTTTCAAAAATAAAACTTTTTGCTTGACTTTGATTGACTAAACGAATTACATCAAACCAAAGCTGTCCCCGTGGATCATCAAAACCCCTCAAATGACCAGCAACAGACCAGGGTTGACAGGGAACACCACCAGCAATAATATCAAGATCATTGGGTAATTTGTTGAGCTTACTAATGTCCCCTAAGTTAATTTCATCTTGATTTAGATAACTAATAAAATTTTGACGATAAATTCTGATGGCTTCTTTGTCTATTTCTGAATACCCTCGGCAGTTTCCTCCTAATTCTTCTAAGGGAATTCTAAATCCACCAATTCCAGCAAATAAATCAATAAAGGTATACTTAAAACGATAACTGGTTAATCTAATAGGAAGTTCTAATTGTCGTAAGTTCGGGAATCTCATCCTTTGACTTTCTCTGATTAATTACTGTTGCTAACTCTGTTCTTATTAGTAATATTATAATCCCTGTAGACTAGCATTCAATTAAGTTGCAGTTGTAAGATAGTTTATCTGTTCTATTTTTTGATCCTTGACAAATCATAGTCATAACGAGTATGATTTAAGGCATAGAAGTCATAACGAGTTCGACTTAGGCGACTTCCGAAAACGACTCAATACCGTTCGGACGAATTAAAAGGTTATGATATTTTCGCCAGAATATAGCCTAAATTGAGCAACTATTACTATTACTTGAAGGAGATAAACACTATGGCAACAGCACAAATGACTAACCCACAAAACAGCCAAGCAAAAGGACGTTTTTATCCCACACGGATTGATCTTTCAGTTGATATTCGTCAAAAAGTAACGGAAATTCTCAGTCAAACTTTAGCTACCACTTTAGACTTAAAAACCCAAGCAAAACAAGCTCATTGGAACGTAAAAGGACTTGATTTTTATCAATTACATGAGCTTTTTGATGAAATGGCCGGGGAATTAGAAGGGTATGTTGATATGGTAGCTGAACGAATTACAGCATTAGGTGGAACCGCCATGGGAACTGCCAGAATCGCAGCCCAAGGGTCTTTAATCTCTGAATATCCCTATGATATTGTAGACGGAATTGAACATATTACTGCCCTAGCTGAACGTTATGCTACTTATGGTTCTCATTTACGTTCTGCGATCGCTAAAACTGATGACTTAGGAGATGCAGATACTGCCGATCTTTATACTGAGATTTCTCGTGATATTGACAAGCGTTTATGGTTCTTAGAAGCGCACTTAATCAAGAAAAGCGATCTTAGCTAAACCGTTAGGATTTGTCTCAATTTTGAGCGATAATCTTTGAACTTTAATCTTGAATTGATAGGGTAGGCTAAGCCTACTCTATTCTAAAGTTTTTGATTATTGATAACCAACATCTGGTAAAGATCGCTTAGCTTTGTAAAGCCAAATTAAACCCCAAATGCCTAACCCAATCATCACTAAACTAATGATCTGAGCAATTCGTAAAGGACCTAACATTAAACTGTCTGTTCGTAACCCTTCTATCCAAAATCTTCCACAACTGTAGGCGATTAAATAGACTAAAGATAAGGTTCCCACTCGAAGCTTATCCCTATGTTTCAATCCCCAGAAAAATAGACTTAATAACAAAGAAAATACTAATAAATTCCAAATAGATTCATATAAAAAAGTCGGATGAAAATAGGCTTGATCAATATACTCTAAAGGACGATTACTTGCCGGAATATAGAGTTTCCAGGGTAAAGTAGTAGGAGAACCAAACGCTTCAGAATTAAAGAAATTTCCCCATCGTCCGATAGCTTGTCCTAGGGCTAAAGAGGGAACAATTAAATCAGCTAATTGCCAGACAGAAACCTTGTTTAAACGAGCAAAAATAATAGCGGCTAGGGTTCCTCCAATAATAGCTCCGTGAATAGCAATTCCCCCTTTCCAAATAGCGAGAATATCTCCTGGATTTTGCGCGTATTGTTGCCATTCAAAAATAACATAATAAAGGCGAGCAGAAGGAATAGCAGCAATAACCAACCAAATCACTAAATCAGCTACTAATTCAGGATTTACCTGGCGTTTTTTGGCTAACCATTGGGATAAGGTAAGACCAATTAAGACAGCAGAAGAAATTAATAAACCATACCAACGAATAGCAAAAGAACCAATTTCAAAGACGATTGGTCCTGGAGATTGAAACTGAAATCCTAATAAGCTGTTTATCATTTGAATGAGTAGGTTTGATTGAGGTGAGAGGCGCAGGAAACACTAAACGGTTGTTACTGATTTTGACGATACTCAATGTAAATGCCAAAAAGCCAACTATAAGCGATCGCTAGTATAAAACAACGTAAGTTCAACAGGTATTATATATAGCTTTTGAACAAAAGTTTAGACGTTGAAATTTCTCGTGATATCTCCCTTTCCTTGTCACACTTTTCCATCTTCCCACATTTGTTTACTTCCATTCGGGGTGAGGTTCTATAGGTAAACAAGGACTGAATTGGTTAATCTGATTAATCATTTGATATAACCGACCTAAGTTCCGTTGGTTAAAATGAAAAACTAAGCGGGGTAAGTTTTCTGTTTCATCTCCTTTTTCACGGGGTAAAGCCGCACTTTTACTGATGGTTCCCTTAACGAGAATATCTGAATAGTCTTCATTGAGTTGATCTACCTGTTCATCAGATAATTCTGAATTGAGACGCATAACAAATAAGTCCCCGACATAGCGACTTGAGTGATACACGCAATAGAAATTACGAATCACATTACAAGCATGAGCTAAGCTATCGGTAACAGTATAGAGACTAAAATCTTCATCACTAATTAATCCTCGTTTTAACAAATTCTGATGGTTATGCTCGTTCCAGGTTTTCCAATAGTCTCCCCCAGGTTCATCAATTAACACTAAAGGACACGGACCATATTTTCCTGTCTGACAAAGGGTTAGGGTTTCAAAGGCTTCATCTTGAGTGCCAAACCCTCCCGCAAATAAAGCTACCGCATCACTTTCGCGCAGAAAAAAGAGTTTTCGGGTAAAAAAGTATTTAAAATTGATTAATTTAGGATCACCCGAAATAAAAGAGTTGCTACTTTGCTCAAAGGGTAATTGGATATTAAGTCCAAAAGAATGCTCTCGTCCAGCCCCTTCATTACCCGCTTGCATGATCCCCCCTCCTGCCCCGGTAAGAACCATAAATCCAAACTGAGTAATATAACGGGCAAATTCAACTGCGAGACGATATTCTGAACTTTGGGGCGACAAACGAGATGAGCCAAATATGGTGACTTTACGGGTGTGACGGTAAGGATAAAAAGTCTGAAACCCTTTTTCCAAGTCTTCTAAAGCAGTGGTTAAGATTTTCCAGTCAAGGCGATCTATCTCTTCTCCAGCAATTCTCAACAATACGGATAATGCCCGCTCAATTAGGGTTCCATATGGATGTTCTGGCAATTTTTCGATTAATTCCCCTATGTCTTCAGCTAAGGAAGGGTCTGTGTAATTTTTCGATAAAGTCATAGTTTTGTATTGAAGACTACTGTCATTGTATCGAAATTCTCTCTACCATAGAAATTACTATGTGTTCTTTAATACATCGATAAAAATAAATACTATATTAACGTTATTTGAAGTTTTGTATCATGTTTTCTGAAATCGTTGCTTTTTCTTAAAGCTTAAAATATTTCAGTAATTTTCTCTAGAAAATTTAGTAGAAATCAAAAAACGGGTTAAATGCCTTGAGGATTTTGATTGATCATTATTAACTTTCCCCAACCAAGAACAAGAGGGTAAATCTCTAACAAAAACCCTAATAACTCTAGCTAGAAAAATTATCGAGATTTGGAAGGATAGAACTGCAATCTATCTGTTTTTTAATCAAAGCTATTAGTTTTACCTATATTTTTGATTATTTTCTATTTTTAACTTTTGTGTGTTTTTTAAGTGTTTTCACTCATAAAAGTGTTATGGTCAAATTAAGTCAAAAACTTTTTTTTCAATCAACATTTTTAGGAAGAAAATGAATAATTGTCCCATTTGTTCTAGTCAAATCCTACGGCATATCAATCATCACCAAATCTATTGGTATTGTCCCCATTGTCATCAAACTGTTCCCAACTTTACTCAGGTTTCGGTTTCTCAGAAAGTTCGTCAAGAAGTTCGTGACGTGATACGTGATCACCAAGATCAATCGGTAAGGGTCAAAGTTAGTTGTTAACCTTCTCAAACAACCACTGGCATCAATAGGAAAGTTAGTCATTAAGATTTGAGGGAACCGAACAGTTCAGTGAAGCCTGACTTTTCAATTACTGTCGTTAGGGGACTTGCTCCTTGTCTTTGGGCAGTGTAAAAATAATGTTAAATTAATAGAGGCGGTAATATTCGCCTGGAAAGTTAAGGGTGTTTCTTTCCTAGAAAGTCTAGGTTTCTGTACTCAATATGACTGGTGAATTCCCTCTGAAACGTTTTTTGTAACGGACAAGCCCTACCCAGTTAAACAGAAAAATAAACTATTACAGGTTTAATAGTTCAGTTAAATCAAGCTATTAAACAGTCAAACCACTTCAGTCTGCTTTCAGGCAGCCAGTAGAAGTTAAAAGTTCGACTCCGCTCATCTTTAAATAGCGAGCGGAAATGAGGTCTTAAGCAGATACTTGTTGAGGGTAATCTGAACAGGGCGACTCCTCACTCCCCCATGATTAAGGGGAGAACTAAAGGGGAAAGCAACTAGACAAACCTGATAAAACAAGAATCTCATTCAGTTCTACTTGTGGGAATGTCAATCCCCCCTTAAGTCGAGAGTGTGCAACGTATGGATTTTTTCGTGCTAGGTAAACTCTTAGCTGGATTAGTGTTATTGGTCGTTGGTGCAGAAGGATTAGTCAACGGTGCGTCTCTGATGGCGGCTAGTTTGGGGATTTCTCCTTTGGTCATTGGGTTAACCATTGTTGCTTATGGGACAAGTTCCCCCGAAATGGCGGTGGCTATTCAGTCAGGTTTTGCCGGACAAGCTGATATTGCCCTGGGGAATGTGGTTGGTAGTAATATTTTTAACGTTTTGGTCATTTTAGGATTGTCAGCTTTAGCAATGCCTCTGATGGTGGCGCAGCAGCTTATTAGACTTGATGTCCCCATCATGATTGGAATTTCTTTCTTAACTTTGTTGTTTGGATTTGACGGGTTAATTAATCGCTCAGATGGCGTTATTTTAGTAATCGGTGCTGTTGTTTATACTATTTTTCTGATTTATCAAGGGTCAAAACAGCCATCTGACGCAGGGGAATATGATGAATACGCTATTTCAGAACCCCTTTCCCCATTGCAATGGGTGAAAAATTTGGGGTTGATGTTTGGGGGCACGGGAGTATTAATTTTGGGTTCTCGTTGGTTGGTACAAAGTTCTACCAGTATCGCTCGTACTATCGGGGTAAGTGAATTAGTTATTGGTTTGACTATTGTTGCTGTGGGAACTTCCTTGCCAGAATTGGCTACCTCTATCGTAGCGACTTTAAAGGGAGAACGAGATATTGCTGTTGGTAATGTGATTGGGAGTAATATATTTAATATTCTGGCTGTTTTGGGGATAGGAGCGATGGTTTCCCCTCAAGGTATCCCCGTTTCTAGTGCTGCAATTACGTTTGATTTGCCAGTAATGATTGCGATCGCTATTTCTTGTTTACCCATTTTCTTTACGGGTAATGTGATTGACCGTTGGGAAGGATTACTGTTCGTTAGTTACTATATTGCTTATACGACTTACTTAATTCTGCGATCAACTGAACACGCTAGTTTACCGATGTTTAGTAATATCATGCTTATTTTTGTCATTCCCATAACCGTACTGACGTTGACAATTGTAACCGTTAATAGTCTACGAAAACGACGGCAAAAATAACTGAATTTATTAAGGGATTTTAGACTATTTAAGATGAACTTCGCCAACTTTCTGATAAAGATTGTTTAAAGCATCAGCCGCTTGTCTAGCCAAACTGTACCACTCAGGATTTTGTAAACACGCAGGATGAGACAAAATGAAATCTTCTAGCAAGTTATTAACCATGGCTGTTCGGTCAAGTAATTCATGACACCCCATTGTCCCCGGACTAAATTCCTCAAGATTTTGATTTTCTGTCTCTTCTAAAAAGTCTTTTAACGCTTGTTGACGTTCAGCATCACAACTGTTATTTTGTGCTGTCACTAATGTGTTTGATTCTGTCATTTAATTCTCCAGTCCTGCTTGCTTGAGTATACTTTTATAAGTTCCTATTGGCAGATCATCTGAGAGTTTACCAGGTATAGTAACTTTACCCAATTTAGTAGGGTGTTTAAACTGACGATGACTACCTTTTTGTGTGACTTGAAACCAACCATCATTAACTATCTGGCAGATCACCTCACGGACTTTCATGGTTCTATTTTAACCTTAATTTATAATTGATTATTGATCATCTCTAAAGCTTGTTGATGTAATGTTTGATTAGAGGCTGCTAAAACCTCGGTAGATTGACTATTAAGAGGATTTCCTGACCAATCACTTATGATACATCCCGCCCCTTCAATGATGGGAATTAAGGCACAAAAATCGTAGTATTTTAGGTCAGATTCTAAGATAACCATTGGCATAGAACTCCAACCACTGGCTAAAGAAACATAATTATAACAGTCTCCGCCAAAGGCCATCCGTTTACAAACTTGCTGCAATTTAGCCGCGATCGCTTGTTGTCTTTGGGTGACAAACATAAGAGGAGTTGTTGAGGTTAAACAAGCATCTTTTAATTGACTATCAGTTAGTTTACTGTATGAATTTTCTAATGATTTTCCATTCAAAGTTGAGGGTTTTCCTTGTATTCCTAACCACCGTTGTTTTAAAATAGGTTGATTCATACAACCCAGTAAAGGAAGATTGCGATCGCTATCTACTAACCCAATTAATGTCCCAAAAATTGGTAATCCTTTGACAAAAGAAGAGGTTCCATCAATCGGATCAAGAACCCAATAACGACCATTTTGAGAGGGAATGTTTTCTCCTTCTTCTCTAATAATTCCATCTTTTGGAGATTGTTCTTGTAAGATTTTAACCATTACCTCTTCAGCCGCCCGATCAGCGATGGTCACAATAGAAGATATTTCAAAGGTTTTGGTTTCAGCATCAAGATTAGGTTGTCTAAAATACTGAGAAATTACTTCTCCTGAAACATCAGAAAGTTGATTTGTTAGTTCAATTTCTTGGGTTAACTTCATCATAAGTACCTAGGCAAAATCAGGTAAGTATTTTCTATTTACTTTTTCAAGGTTTGTAGTAAGGACTTTAGGCTAAGAGACTGTTTATAAAGTAAATCTTAAAATGATATTTAGGCTCATAGTAAAGGCTTTAGCCTTGAGAAATAAACCCTAAAGGGTTGACCAGCAACCGATAAGACAACCAAAATCAACTTAATGTTTTGTTTACAAACACTTTCTAAGAACTTTAGGCTGTCATGAGAGAAGTCTGATCACAACATACGACAAACATACAATCAATTTTGCTGACTTAACTGATTATTTTTGGCTAAAGAATCAGAATAATTTTTTTCCCCCTTAGTTATAGATACTGAGATCTTAAACCAGTACATAAAAACTCAACAAGAAACTAAAGAAAAGAAATTCTCAAGCAGTTACAGTCAAAATAAACCCTGTTCCTATCTCCCGAAGGGGGGTTAAGGGGGGATTCACTAGCTAGTTTGATCGAAGGTGCAAGATGTGAGGATACATTGTTAAATTTCATAGTCTAGGGCAATAATATCTTCTACTGTAGGAAGAATTAACTGATGAACTACCGCTAAATGTTCAGGATGGTTTGCATAAGTCTCTAAAGCATTGCGATCGCTAAATTTAACAACCAGTCCATGATGAAATCCTTTAGCGCGTTCAGTGAAATTTTTACCACAAGAAAGTTCTATAATTTGGGGGATTTTTTCTTTTAATCCTTGCAGAGATTTTACAACAGCGTTAATGTCTTCGGATGAAGTTTTTTCTTTCCACTTAAATAGAACAATATGCACAATCATTGTGTTAGTTTCCCCTAAAATAATAAACTCAATTATAAACTAGATTTAATGTCCTTAATTGCCTCCAATAATCGAGCAATTTCTTGATCGGTTCCAATAGAAATTCTCACATAGTCTTTAATGCGAGGATTCTTAAAGTATCTTACCAAAACTTTTCTCTTTTTTAGCTGTGTATAAAGATCTGATGCAGATATCCATTGAGGAGAAGCAAAGACAAAATTAGAATTAGAATCAAAGACTGAGAAATCTAACTTTTTTAGAGACTCAATAAGATAACTACGGGTTTGACGAACTTTTTGCCAAACATTTTTAAAATAATCTTGAAAATTAAAAGCGTTTGTTCCTAAAATTTGTGCAATTCTATCTAAATTATAAGAATCTCTAACCTTATTCATTTGTTCAATAATAGGAGTTGAAGCAATCCCAAATCCTACGCGCATTCCTGCCAAACTATAACTTTTAGACATAGTACGAGAAATAATAACGTTATCATATTTATCTAAAAAATCAAGATGATTTTCATCACTAAAATCGGCATAAGCTTCATCAATTAAAACGACTCCCATTGCTTGTTTACAAGTTTCTTTGAGGTAGTCGCGGTTTAGATGTTTTCCCACAGGAGGGTTAGGAGAAGCAACAAAAATTAATTGAGCTTCGGGACAAATAATAGGTTGATTGAGTTGAAACTTATCATTAGTTGAAATTTCAACAATAGATGCACCATGAACCCGTGCTATCGTATCATACAAAGAATAGGTTAAATCGAGAAAAGCGACAGTTTCCCCAGGATTTACAAACGTTCTTACTGCAATATTTAAAATGTCATCAGAACCATTACCAGCTAAAATATTTTCAGCAGAAACCCCAAATACTTTCGCCGCAGCTTTTCGTAATTGAGTCGAAACCGGATCAGGGTATAATCTAACTTTGGTTAATTCTTCTTGAAGTCCCTCAAAAATTTCAGGAGGGGGTGGATAGGGATTTTCATTAGTATTCAATTTAGTATAATCATTGGTTTGAGGTTGTTCTCCTGGGACATAACCTGGGGTTTGATTAACGCATTCTCGAACGGGTAACATAGAGATAAAGTGCATTACTAGACTTTGTCAGTCTATCGTAAAATTAAATGTAATAGAATTTTCTTAACGATAGTTTAACGAAAATCGGCAAGTAAAAATAATCTAAATTATTGAATTATTTATTATTCTAAAAACAATGTAATCAACTTAAATCTCAAAAAAAGATAGGGACGCTATTAATTAATAACATCCCTAAAAAAATGAAATAGCCTAGTTGATAACTAGCTTATTTAGTTAAGCGAGTTAACATTTGATTAGAGCGTTCAACAAAAGATTTCATCCCGTCTGCACCTAACCCTTGTTGCGCGATCATCGCTAAGTCATAAACGTGCTGACAAAGCATTTTAGCCATTTCTCCAGAGGGAGATTCACCTGTTCCTTGAATGATACTAGATTGACTCAATTGATAGATATTTTCAATCAAGGGATGGCTAGTATTAATCACTAAAACATGATCCTCTGGAAATCCCATCGCTTGCTGTTGCATCATGGCTGTCATTTCCTGTAAACGTCGCATTGCTTCAGGTAATAAAACCATCGCAGGAGGGGTACTTTCAGGAGTATTTGATTTTAACGCCTCAGTGCGAATATTGACTTTAGGTTTATTGAGTGCTTTTTCAAAGATTTCTTTGATTTGTTCGCTTCGAGTTTTATTAGTAGTTGGATCAACAATTTCTTTGTTTTCATCCTCCTGTAATAAAGTTTTATCTAACTCTGCATCCACACGGGAGAATTGAACATCAGAATATTCCCGCTCCAAGAAAGGAATAAAGTAATTAGTATCAATGAAAGAGTCCATAAACAGGACTTCTAACCCTTGATTTTGATAGAGTTCAACGTAAGTTGCTTGAGTGGTTGCATCGGTACAGTAAAAGACCCTATTTTCGTAACTTTCCTTATTTCTTTCTAAGTAAGCTTGTAGGGTAGTATATCCTGATTTTTCGTAGGTTAATTGGGGACTTTCATCAGACTTTTCTCCTTCTACGTCTTGCCAAACATCTCCCTCAGCTTCTACTTGAACTTTAGCCGTTTCGTCCTCAGTTTTAGTGACTGTATCAGTGGGTTGATAAGTAGTGCGATAGATAAGAATATCTTCAACTTGCTTTTTGAATTTATCTTCTTTGAGAGAACCATACTTAACAAAAGTTCCCACATCTTCCCAGCAACGAATGTATTCTTCTGGAGTTTCCTCGTAAAGAGATTTTAGACGATCGGCAATTTTTTTAGAGATATGGTTAGCAATACCCCGAACAGTTCGATGATTAGTTAAGGCACTACGGGAAACATTTAAAGGAATATCGGGACTGTCAATTACCCCCCGTAAAGGCATTAAAAATTCGGGGATAACTTCCTCACAATGATCACTAACAAAAACTTGATTACAGAAGAGTTTAATTGAGCCTTTAGAGACATCCACATCGGGACGAAGTTTAGGAAAATAGAGAATCCCATTCACCAAAAAAGGATAGTCAGTATTCAGGTGTATCCAAAGTAGGGGATCTTCTTGGAAAGGATAAAGATAACGATAAAATTCTAAGTAATCTTCCTTGGTTAAATTTTGCGGAGATTCCTTCCATAAAGACCGTTGTTTATTGATAGTTTCCCCTTCAAATTTGATGGGAACTGATAAAAAGTCAGAATAAGTCTTAACTAACTGACGAATGCGAGAAGGTTCAAGATATTCTTGTTCTTCATCCATCAAAGTTAGAGTAATAGTCGTTCCAATTTCTGAGCGAGAAGAATCAGTTAATTCAAATTCAGGAGAACCATCACAAGACCAGTGTACTGCCTGGAAACCTTCTTGATAAGAAAGGGTATCAATTTCGACTTTTTTAGCTACCATGAAAGCAGAATAAAATCCTAAGCCAAAATGACCGATTAAATCATTAGCAGTTTTCTGGTACTTATGAATAAATTCTTCTGCACTAGAGAAAGCGACTTGATTAATATATTTCTTAATTTCATCGGCTGTCATGCCAATGCCATTATCAGAAATAGACAGGGTTTTGTTATCTTTATCAATCGAAAGTGTAATTTCAGGTTCTGGGACTTCTCCCTTCATTTCTCCAGCAAAGGAGGCCATTTTTAGTTTAGAAATGGCATCAACAGAGTTAGAAATTAATTCCCGTAAGAAGATTTCGTGATCGGTGTAGAGAGACTTCTTAATAATGGGAAAGATATTCTCGGTATGAATGGTAATATTGCCTTTTTCGAGTACCGTCATAGCTTCTCAATCTAGAAATGGTTTATGTATTCTAAATATCGATTGTGCCTGATTATGGGTTAATATTCACTCAGGGATTGTCCCCCAAACAGATGTGGATTCCCGTACTTAATCGGTTTCAGGATACTTTTGTCGGAATTGCAGCGATCAGCGAAGCTAGATAAAATTGTACAAATTTTGATATTACTGGACTTTAAAGCGGAACAGATGACACGAAAACTCGTCAGTATCCATAGTGATTTGTCGGAATTAGCAGTAATTTAGTATTGCATAAGAGCTAAAAAACCTCTAGCTTTATTGTTCCCACAATTTGGCATTACCCTGCAGAAAATTCGTCGTGAGTTTCTCTTTGCAAGAGGTGTTTAGCAAAATACTGTAACCCGACCACTTGAATCAATCGTCTTACTACAGTTGCTCCTCAACCTTCTATCGTTCGAGTTTTTCTAGAGATTGCTATCTCACCAGCAACTTTTTAATCTGTTGGTTGCTACAATTCCTAAAATGCCTCCTAATACTAATACTGAGGCAGTAATCGTTCTAACCTTATCTGAAACTAACACCCCAATGGCATTCATGACCAGTCCCCGTAAAATACCTGTCACTGGCTGTTTAAGTAAACTTATCATTATTTTGTTCTTAATCCTTGGTTCAGGAACCCTTGGATGGTTTGTGGGGAAAGCTTGGATCTCTCAAGTTACTGAAGATAATCAAGAAGAAAATATCAAGGTTTTTTCTGAAAAATCTCCTGAAAATGATGTTTCTAGTATTAGTGATGAGGAGTTAAAACGTAAAAATGATTTGCGTCTTCGTCGCCGAAATTTAGGGTTCAATCATCGCTTATTTGTCGCCTTAGTTGATGAACGTTTTAGTGAGCAATATCCTAGCCAAAAGGGTCGTACGTTAAGTAGCAAACCTGAAGATGCTTCTTGGCGAGAAAAGTGGGATCAAATAGCAACTAATTTACTCGATACCTTGGAATCTTTGGAGCAGGAAGTGGTTCAAGGAATGGGAACCTATACAGCAAGTGATCGAAATCGCTGGAAACAACAGGTCAATAATTTACACTTGAGTAGTCGCGCTCTTTATAATTTAGTTGATGCTCGTTTTTTTCAGGCTTTTCCTGAACAAGAAAATCAATCTTTTATAGATAAGCCTGTTGGTCAAGTTTGGCATGGGATGATATTAGATACCTTACAAGATCTCCAATCAGGAGCAAGTTATGAAAAACTTTCTTTTACGGATGAAGAATTCGGGATTGTCCGGCGAGAAGCTACCCTAAATCCAGGAGGAGGAAAAGCTTATGTAATTCGATTAGATGCTTCTAGTAACATGGAATTTAAGTTAGAAGGAAATCGAGATATTTTGTTATCTATTTATTCTCCCACAGGCAATAATAATTTACTTGAGAATTCTCAGCGACATCAATGGTCTGGTAAACTCCCTGAAACAGGATACTATGAATTTATTATCGTTTCTCCTTCTGAAAAACCAGTTAATTATCGATTTCAACTAAGGGTTAATCAAAGTGATTTTTTGTGATTTTTAATTATTTTAATTAAAAGAAAAGGGCTAAAGCCCTAACTACAAACTTTTATATTGTGCCGAACATTAAGCAAACAAAAGGGATTTTTCTCTAGATATCTAAATCCGTTAAGTTCAACCTAGGTCCGTAAGTTTCGATAAATTCTCGTCGTGGGGCAACGCGATCGCCCATTAAGACAGTGAAGATCCGATCAGCTTCGGCCGCGTCTTCAATTTCTACTTGTTTCATCATACGAGTTTCGGGGTTCATGGTGGTGTCCCACAGTTGAACTGGCATCATTTCCCCCAACCCTTTAAACCGTTGAATAGAGTAGTTAGCGTTGGACGGTAAACTTCTTAAATGGTCTTGTAATTCCCGTTCATTGTAACAATAAACATGATTGCGTCCCCGTTCGACTTTATACAACGGTGGGCAAGCAATATAGACATATCCCCGGTCTACCAATTCCCGTTGATAGCGATAGAAAAAGGTCAATAAAAGAGTTCGGATGTGTGCGCCATCTACATCAGCATCCGTCATAATGACTACTCGATGATAACGTAATTGAGAGTCATCAAATTCTTCTCCTTTGATCCCTAATCCTAGGGCAGTAATCAATGATTGAATCTCATTATTTTTGTAGATTTTCGCATCATCAGTTTTCTCAATATTAAGGATTTTTCCTCGTAACGGTAGGATGGCTTGGAAACGGCGATCGCGGCCTTGTTTAGCACTTCCTCCAGCCGAGTCTCCTTCTACTAAGAAAATTTCTGCTTCTTCAGGATCTCTGGTACTACAATCTGCCAATTTTCCAGGGAGAGGAGAAGATTCTAAAACTGATTTACGGCGAACTAATTCTCTGGCGCGTCTCGCTGCTTCTGCGGCTTTAAAGGCTTGGACTGCTTTTTCAATAATATTGTCAGCAACCTGGGGATTAAATTCTAAATACTCATTGAGAACTTCTCCAACTAAAGAGTCAACAATTCCCCGAACTTCTGTATTCCCTAATTTAGTTTTGGTTTGCCCTTCAAATTCTGGTTCAGGAACTTTCACAGAAATTACGCCGGTTAACCCTTCTCGGACATTTTCTCCCCCTAAATTAGGTTCATTATCTTTAATTTTATTCCGCTTACGGGCAACATTATTCATTGTCCGAGTGAGAACCGTTTTTAACCCTTCTAAATGGGTTCCCCCATCAATGGTTCGAATATTATTAGCAAATCCCAACAAATTATCACTATAAGCATCAATACACCATTGCAAAGCCACTTCTACTTGAACCCCATTTTTCTCTCCAGAAACATAAATGATATCTTGATGTAAGGGTTCTTTTTGCCGACACATATAGGCAACATATTCCTTAATTCCTCCCTCATAACAGTAACTTTCAACATGGGGTTCTTCGGGTCGATGATCACTAAAAGTAATTTTCACCCCTGCATTGAGGTAAGCTAATTCCCTTAATCTTCCTGCCAGGGTACTATAGTCAAATTCAATACCCCCTGTAAAGATTTGAGTATCGGGGAGAAAAGAAATCGAGGTTCCTGTGTCGTGACTAGGATCGGGGTTAGCTTCAAGAGATCCCATGGGAACTCCTCTTTCGTAGCGTTGGGTATGAATTTTTTCGTCTCGCCATACCGTTACGTTAACCCATTGTGATAAAGCATTAACAACGGATACCCCAACCCCGTGTAACCCTCCAGATACTTTGTAACCCCCCCCGCCAAATTTCCCGCCAGCGTGGAGAACAGTCATTACAGTTTCTAAGGCAGATTTGCCCGTGGTAGGATGGATATCAGTGGGAATTCCTCGCCCATCATCTGTAACGGTGACAGATCCATCGGGGTTAATATCGATTTCAATATGGGTACAATAGCCTGCTAGGGCTTCATCGATGGAGTTATCGACAACCTCATAGACGAGATGGTGAAGTCCTCTCGGTCCAGTGGTTCCAATATACATCCCTGGACGCTTGCGGACGGGATCTAACCCTTCAAGGACTTGTATCTGTTGCGCGCCGTAATCACTCGTTGTCATGGATCTTTCCCAATAATGGCTTACAGGGGAACTTCTAACCCCTCGATGGCAAAATCTTCAAAAATTGTAGCACATAAGGGTTCAAGACTGCTTTAGATACGATTGAAGAGAAATTTTATTAGGGGTACAGGTGATAATTTTAAGACACAAATCCAGAAGTAAATTTTAACTTTTGACCGAATGTAGCATTCAATTACTATTGACCTATATTTTCAGCCTATCAAGAAGAATCTGGAAAATTTACTGGTTTTTAGATAGCCTTATCCTATAGACATAATTACTATTTTTTGAGAAACTCTAAGCAATAAAATGAAGTATTTTAATTGATTCTATCGATGAGGGATGAAAATGTCTGAGTATAAAAATTATCATGATATTGTTAAACAAGAGCTTGAACTATTTAAACAAAAAGAGCAAGAAAAATCCCAACGTCTTCAGGAAGCAATGAGAAGAGATCTTAAAAGACTAGAGCAAGAAAAACAACAAAAAAAAGCAAAGTTTGAACAAAAAATAGAAAAAGAATTTCAAGAAAAGACAAGTAAGCAAGAAAAGAGCCAACCAATATCACCAAAAAAAGCCTGTTTTCCACAGAGAAGAGAAAACCTAAAACAGACTGTTATCACCTCTTCTGATAAGACAGTAATTAACTCTCCTAATAATCATACAATTGACAATTATTTACAAGAATTAAATAATCTAATTGGACTAAAGCATTTAAAAGATGAAGTTCGTACCTATATTAATTTTCTTCAAATACAAAAGCTACGAGAACAACAAGGGTTAGGAAGAAGTTATGTTACTTTACATTCAGTATTTTGTGGTTCTCCTGGGACAGGAAAAACGACTGTTGCGCGTTTAATGGGGCAAATTTATCAACAATTAGGTATTTTAAAAAGGGGTCATTTAGTAGAAACAGATCGTTCAGGAATGGTTGCAGGATATGTGGGACAAACGGCAGAAAAAGTTAATAAATTAGTTGAAGAAGCTTTAGATGGGGTGCTGTTTATTGATGAAGCTTATAGTCTTAAACCTGAAGAATCTGAGAAAGATTTTGGACAGGAAGCGATTGATACTTTAGTCAAAAGAATGGAAGATTATCGAGAAAGATTTGTGGTTATCGTAGCTGGTTATGGTGAGGAAATGGAACGGTTTATCAATTCTAATCCAGGGTTAAAGTCAAGGTTTAATCGGTACTTCCATTTTCAGGATTATACCCCACAAGAACTATTAGCTATTTTTGATTCAATTTGTCATCAAAATAATTACGAGTTAACAGCAGAAAGTAAAGAAAAATTGTTGGTTGAATTAACTCAATTATATAGCCAAAGAGATAAAAGTTTTGGCAATGGTCGATTGGTAAGAAATTTATTTGAGAAAACCATAGAAAAACAAGCCAATCGGTTAGTAACCCTTCCTAATCTTAATCGAGAATTGATCAAACAAATTCTACCGAAAGATATAGTGTGTCTATAGAAACCCTCAAAACTCTAACACAAGAGAAATAGGTGGGTGCAACTAAAGGACTTGAATGATGCCTACTGACTGATCTTATTTTTATTAAGTAATCTACTTATTTTCTTTGGTTTAACTGTTGTTATTTTATTTGGATTTATCTCCCATTCCCCAGACCCCACTTAATAACATCAACAGTCCTCCAATTAAAATAAAAGCAGCTACACTTCCTAGAAGTAAATCAAGTAAGGTATTGGACTCCACTAGGTTTAAACTCCATTATTAATGTTCAATAATCTTCAAAACTTTTCTTATTTTAGAAGACTTTGTCGGGTCTCAAAATCTGTTGAACTCTATCAATTATACTAACGCTTATGGTTGATTAACCTGGAGGACAGAAAGCTTTTTGTTCTCAGAATAAGTCATAATAGATTATGAAGGTTTGTAAACAATAACATTATGGCCAGAGATCTACGGGAATTCATCAACCAACTGGAAGAACGAGGACAATTACGGCGAATTCAAGCCTTAGTTGACCCTGACTTAGAAATTGCAGAGATATCCAATCGAATGCTTCAAGCAGGAGGGCCAGGTCTCTTATTTGAAAATGTTAAGGGGTCAGACTTTCCAGTGGCTATTAATTTGATGGGAACCGTACAACGCATCTGTTGGGCGATGAAAATGGAAGACCCTCAAGAACTAGAAACCTTGGGGCAAAAATTGGCCATGTTACAACAACCCAAACCCCCAAAAAAGATCGCCCAGGCCATTGATTTTGGTAAAGTTCTGTTTGACGTTGTTAAAGCAAAACCAGGTAAAAGTTTTCTTCCTCCCTGTCAACAAGTAGTTATTGAAGAAGAAGAGCTAGATCTGAACACTTTACCCCTCATTCGTCCTTATTGTGGCGATGCAGGGAAAATCATTACCCTAGGACTGGTTATTACTAGAGACTGTGAAACGGGAACCCCTAATGTAGGGGTTTATCGTCTACAATTGCAATCTAAAACTACCATGACGGTACATTGGTTGTCCGTCAGAGGAGGGGCCAGACATTTACGCAAAGCAGCAGAAAATGGTAAAAAATTAGAAATTGCCATCGCCCTTGGGGTTGATCCCTTAATCATCATGGCTGCGGCTACTCCCATCCCAGTAGATCTCTCAGAATGGCTATTTGCGGGGTTATATGGGGGGTCAGGTGTGACGTTAACCAAGTGTAAAACCTTAGACTTAGAAGTCCCTGCGGATGCGGAATTTATCTTAGAAGGAACCATTACTCCAGGAGAAATTTTACCAGACGGACCGTTTGGTGATCATATGGGATATTACGGAGGGGTAGAAGACTCTCCTTTAGTTCGCTTTCATACCATCACCCATCGCAAAGATCCCATTTATTTAACGACTTTTAGTGGTCGCCCCCCCAAAGAAGAAGCGATGATGGCGATCGCCTTAAATCGCATTTATACCCCAATTTTGCGACAGCAAGTCTCAGAAATAACGGACTTTTTCCTACCCATGGAAGCGTTAAGTTACAAGGCTGCTATTATTTCTATTGATAAAGCCTATCCAGGTCAAGCAAAACGGGCAGCTTTGGCGTTTTGGAGTGCCTTACCCCAGTTTACTTACACCAAGTTTGTGATTGTGGTAGACAAAGATATTAATATTCGAGATCCTCGTCAAGTGGTCTGGGCAATTAGTTCTAAAGTTGACCCTTCAAGGGATGTTTTTATCTTACCAGAAACGCCTTTTGATACGTTAGATTTTGCCAGTCAAAAATTAGGATTAGGGGGCAGAATGGGGATTGATGCTACGACAAAAATCTATCCTGAAACTGATCATGAATGGGGAGAACCGTTAGAGTCTGATGCAGATGTAGCAGCCATGGTTGATCGCCGTTGGGTTGAGTATGGGTTAGGGGATATTATCCTAGATGAAGTTAACGCTAATCTATTTGGTTATGACATTAAGTAGTGAATAGTTAATAGTTTATTCAAGGGAAAAAAGTTAACTTAAATAGGACAAGCTTGATCAAATGATTTAATCGTTCAATGCACCCCGAACCAGAATAACCGTGCTATGGACTTGTTTAGCGATCGCCTTGGGGATATTACCGTGTATTACCTGTTCTAACAGTCCCTCACGACTCACTCCTAACATAACTACATCGCAAGTTTCGGCTGTCGCCAGATGAACCACTGCATCAGCCACGGACTGAGAACGAATGGGGAGAGGGATCACAGGGCGATCAAGGGAGTGCTTTAACCTTTGGGCGGTTTGTTCTAACGCCTGATAGTCGGGAAAATCTCCATCAGGAGAAAACACCTTACACAACCAAATAACGGGTGATCGTGAACGATAGTATAACCCCGTCAGTCCAGGGAGTAACTCCATTGCTCGTTGAGCATTAGGTCCTCCAGCAATAGGAATTAACCAAGTAGCATCCTTATCTAACTGATAGGGATAAACGTCAGGGCGATCGCCCAACTTAACTAAGACTAACTCACAGGGGGCTTTACGGATTAAAAAATCGACCACATTGCCAAACACTGCTCCAGGAGTTCGGGAATCTTCTGTCCATTCCAAGACCATCAAATTAATATGGCGATCGCGGATTGTTTCTAAAATCGCTTGAGCAATATCATGGGCAACCCGAATTTGGGTATGAACGGGAAGATGCTGATGACGGCCTAAACGTTCCATCCGCCGAAGTAATTGTCGATTATATTGAGTTTTAATGGAAGCTTGAGCGGGATTACTGTGTTTAGGTACTTGAATGACTTGTAAACATTCTAATTCTGAGCGTTGCTGAGTGGCGATCGCTGCTCCAATCTCAAACAAAGCTGTAGCACTATCCGGGTTAGCCAAGGGTAGTAAAATCCGTCCTTCCCCGATGGCTGGGGCGCGGGTTTGGTAGGCAATATAGGACGGTTCTGGTATGGCTTCATTCCCGTCAGAATCGTGGCCTTCAAGCTTCAAAGCCTCGACACGAATAATATCAGTGCGGGTAATAATCCCTACTAACTTACTTCCTTCTGTGACCGGAAGGCGCGATAATTGATATCGGTTGAGTAGATAGAGAACGTCACTCAAAGAAGCATCCGCTTGAACCGTAATAGGCCGTGGGGTCATAAACTCATGTAGCGGTTTGTTTGGCGAATATTTAGCCGAATTTGCCAAATCGGTTTGAGTAACAATTCCGACTAATTTCCCGTCTTTCATCACAGGAAAACCGCGATGGCTTGATAAGGACATTGCTTGAAGAACTTCTTCAAGGGTTAAATCATTTGGGAGTGTTTCCACCTGAGACTGCATAACGTCGGCGGCAGTCATTTGGGACAGAAAATCTTGGGCTGTGGCTGCATCATGGAGATAAATCCCCTTAGCCTTGAGCATATGTTCGTATAAAGACCCCCGTGATACACTTTCTGCTACTACATAGGAAACCGCACAAGTCACCATTAACGGGAGAACGATATTAAAATCCGTATTCAATTCAAAGACAATAACAATGGCTGTCACCGGAACCCTAACGACTGCGGTAAAAAACCCCCCCATTCCGGCTAAGGCATAGGTTGATTCGGCTCCCGTTCCTGTTAGCAATTCTTCAAAATCTCCTACTAAATAGCCTAGGGCAGACCCCAATACTAGGGCGGGGGCAAAGAGTCCTCCTGGGGCATTGGAACTATAGGCTAGGATGGTTAAGAAAAAATGAGCGACAAAGGCTAACAGAATCTTGTCGCCACTCAATTCTCCTGTTACTAAAAAGGTTCGTAATCCTGCATTATCTTGGAAAAAAGGGGGTAATAAGGCAATAATAACCCCAGAAATCATCCCCACTAATCCGATGCGCCAAGGTAAGGGTAAGTTAAGACGACGTTGTACAATCAAACTGAAGAGAAGTCCCCGTTTAAACAAGGCTCCTAAGAGTCCGGCTAAAATCCCCAGGAGTAGGTAAAAAGGAATTTCAGAAGCCGAAAAACTAATATTAGGTAGATTCAATAAGGAAGACGAAAAAGACAAGGAAGCCGACTGTAGGATCAAAGAGACAACAGCCCCTGTAAAAGAGGCAACAATGGCAGTTTGTAGGGTTAAACCAGAGACATCGCGCATCAACTCTTCTACGACAAACAGAACCCCAGCGATCGGGGTACTAAAACCGGCTGCTAGTCCTGCTGCTGCCCCAGCCGCAATCATTTGTCGTCGATGTTCTGGGGATGTGGGAACCCAATTACTCAATTGCGCTGCTAAGGCTGCCCCAATATGTATGGTGGGGGCGCGACGGCCTAGAGTTAAGCCTGCTCCTAAGACCAGAATTGTCCCGATTAATTTAACGATAACTACCCGTAGGGATAAGGGGACAGGATAGCGGGCTAACGCAGCTTTTACTTGAGTAATTCCTCCCCCTGCGGCTGTGGGAGATGTTTGTTCAATTAACCATCCGGTGATTAATCCGACAGTTAAACCTCCGAGGGGGAGTACCCAGATTGCCCCAAATTGATTAGCTAAGCTAACCCGCCACCCTCCTAACCAACCAACCCCCAATTTTAGGATTAGGGCGGCTAAGGCTGAAAGAAATCCAATGAGACAGGCTTCTACTAAGGCGTAGCGAGGATCGGTGGTACTGAGTCCGAAGTTACTAGAGATGAGCCACTGGTAGAGGCGTTTGGGAATCAAATGAGGCTGCATGCTTCACCAGATCTAGGCTAAGTCCTATTGATCATAGATGATCATAGAGAATTTCGTTGGGAATCCCCTAGATTTCTTTGCAGTTTAGATCCTCCCTGACCCACAATCAACGCCCTAATTTTTGGGCTTGGGCAACGAAACCGGCATTGATGTAGCGGACATAATTCTCAATGCGACCTTTCTGACCAACTCGACTAGGATTTTTAAAGATATCCGCCAATCCCGCTCCGATAACCATAACGGCCAAAGAAAGAAGAATATAGTTACGGGCAATAGCAGCTTTGTTAGTTGGAGTTGATAGCATTTTTTTATCTCATCTATCTCTGATCGTTTAATTTATGATGGAGATTGTCCCACGAATCATGATTACCAGAACCCTCGGTATGGTAGGGTTTTAGAAAATTTTAATCTCGTATCTTAAGGGAAAAACTAGCTAAACAAATTTTGATTGCTCACTAGCATAACACTTTTGTCAACATTCCATCAGGGGAAAATTATCTAAAATTTTTGTCTCACTTTGAGCTTTGAAGAACTCGAAATCAAAAAGCTTGCTTGATCGAGTTATCTTCTTATATGGTTGAGGTTGATAGGCTCTCATCCCCCACTTAGATTAAATATGGAACAATTTTGGCGCGAGGTCTTAACTTTTTGTCAGACGACAACTCAAAAACTCGGACATCATTTAGGGGCTGATGTTGGTCAAATATCCCCGACCCAAAAGGAAGATGGTTCTTTAGTCACTGAGGCTGATCGCTGGGCTGATCAAACTATTCAGGAGGCGATCGCTGCCCAATTTCCCGATCACGGTGTTCTGACTGAAGAAACGACCCATATCTTTCCTAAGACGGACTGGTGTTGGATCATTGATCCCATTGATGGAACCACGAACTTTACGCGCGGTATCCCCATTTGGGGCATTTCTTTGGGGTTATTGTATCGAGGAACCCCTGTTTTTGGCTTTGTTCATTTTCCTCAACTTCAGCACTCTTTTTATGGATATTGGTATGGAGAAACAGGACTTACTGGTCCTGAAGGGGCTTATTTGAATGGAAAACCGATTCACACCAGTTCTGATCAGCCAAGTAAGAGTCATCTTTTTAATTTATGCGCCCGTAGTACCCAAATTCTTAAACAACCTTTTCCCTGTAAAATTCGCATGATTGGAGTCGCCAGTTATAACATTTTATTGGTGGCTTGTGGCGCAGCGTTAGGGGGAGTAGAAGCCACTCCTAAAATTTGGGATATTGCTGCGGTTTGGGTGATTGTTAATAGTGCTGGTGGGGTGTTTGTTTCTTTGAAAGATGACCCGATTTTCCCCCTGACCATTGGTCAAGATTATGGAACAAAACCTTTTCCTTGTTTAGTGGTTAGTCAACCTGAATTAGTTCCATTTTTTAAGCCTCTAGTGCAGTGTATTGTGTCTTAAATTATTATCTACTAACTCTGTTTCGATTGAAAAATGTTTGTCCGTAAAACTGTAAATTTATCCAATATTCATCTATCTTATTTAGAATGGAATCAAGGAAAAGAACCTCTGTTACTATTGCATGGGTTGGCTGACCATAGCTTAGTTTGGTCAAGTTTAGGAGATTATTTATCACCTAATTATCATATTATTGCCCCTGATTTACGGGGTCATGGTGATAGCAGTAAACCCCCAACAGGCTATAAATTTATAGATTATATTGATGATTTAGAACAGTTGATGAATTATTTAGGATGGACATCTGCTAATATTTTGTCCCATTCTTGGTCAGCGAAATTAGCCGCTATTTGGGCAACAAAACATTCTGAAAAATTCAAAAGTTTAATTTTGATTGATCCCTTTTTTATTGATCGGATGCCGTCTATTTTTAAAATAACTTTTCCAATCTTATATAAAGTTCTACCTTTCCTCAAAGCAATGGGACCCTTTGAGAGTTATGAGGAAGCTGAAACCTTAGCCAAAAGTTTAAAACAATATCAAGGATGGACTCCTCTACAAAAAGAGGTTTTTCAATTAGGAATTGAAGAAAAAAATGAGGGAAAATGGGGCAGTAAATTTGTCGTACAAGCCCGTAACGAAATTTTTGAAGATGTGATGAAATGTGCCGGATTAACTGAACCTATTGAGATGCCGACGTTGTTTATTAAACCGAAAAAAGGACTTAACAGGACTGAATGGCAATTAAAACCCTACAAAACCTATTTAAAAAATTTACAAATCAAAGAAGTCCCAGGAAATCATTGGGCTTTTTTGGTAGAACCTGAATCTTTTAATCAAGCGGTTAAAACATTTTTACTCGACTTTCCCTCTTAAACAGTGGTTTCTTTGGTGTAGATAGTGAGAAACTAGAACGAGTTACCCATCAAGTCAAACAACGTTTTGGGGATCTTATCTATGATAAAGAGGACGAAAAATGGCTCGAAGTCCTGAAAATAGCCGATCAAATTCTATCAACCAGTTTATAGATGATTTAATTAATTTCGATCAAGGTTTTAGTGAGATTCCCTTTAATGACCTTTTTTCCTTTGCTGGCGACATTCAAAGCCGTTTCGGCAAGCTACCCACTCCAATAGATGATAATTGGGAAGAAGTCTTTTGGCTTTTCTCAGTTCAGTTTATTGATGATCCTGACAATTCTCATGAATAAAAATTTAAGATCCCCTCTGCGTTATCCTGGGGGAAAACAGAAAGATATTCCCTTTTTATCCCGTGTTATTGAGCAGTTTCAAAAAGTTCATCAGATTAGAGAATTTAGAGATCCTTTTCTAGGAGGAGGAAGTGTTTTACTGTATGCAGTTTCTAATATTTCAGCAGAAATCTATTGGGGTAATGATGCTCATCCTCTGTTAATGGATTTTTGGTTACAAACGCAAGAAGATGTAGACTCTCTTTGTAAAAAAGTTATTGAGCTTCGTGATGATTATCGAGGACCGCAACGAAAAAGTCCTCAATGGACAAAATTTCGTATTAAGTATATAAAAAAACTTAACGAATTACCCAATGATCAATTACATAATGCAGCCCGTTTTTTCATTTTAAATCGTAGCACTTCTAGCGGAACAACTGAATCAGGAGGCTTAACACCACTAGCTTATTGTAAACGCTTTACTGATTCTAGTATTGAAAGATTACGAGCATTAAAAGGTGACTTAAATCAGATCAAGTTTACCTGTCAAGATTATTCTGAATTACTTCATCAATCAGGAGAAAACGTCTTTATTTATTTAGATCCTCCCTATTTGTCAGCAGAAAAATCCAGATTATATGGCAAAGCAGGCGCATTACATAAAGGATTTAATCACGAATTATTAGCAGCAGAACTGCACAATTGCAATCATTACTGGTTAATGACTATTGATAATTCTCCTGATATTCGGAGTTTATATTCTTGGGCGCACATTTATCCTTGGGAAAAAGCTTATAGCATGACTAATATCAAGGGAAGAAAATCAAGAGAAGGGAAAGAATTACTGATCGCTAATTTTAAAATTGCTAGTGCTGAATTATCTGATCTTAATGCAACTTCAACAGTTGTTTTTCCAAAAACTGAACAAGTTGATCCTAAAAACCTGAAATCGCATTCTCTGAGTTTAGAAATTTATGGCAATCAAGATGTTTCAGATATTCTTCATTCAATTTTGACTAAAGGATTCTTTCAAAATCAGCCTATTTTAGTTAGTCAAAAGGGACGTTCTCTACAAATTGTTTCAGGACATCGGCGTTGTAAAGCAGCCATTGAAGCCGGTTTAAATGTAGTTCCTATCATGCGTTTAAGTCGTGAGTTTTCTCCTCTTGAAATTGAGTCTCGTGTCCTTGACGAGAATTTACATCGTGCTAAAGATGGAATTCAATTAATTCGAGAATTTGAACATCGTAAACGAATTGAGAATAAAAAAGCTGCTAACCAACAAGTTAAAAGTTATAGTAAAAATTCTCCAAATGGAAAGGTAGCATCCAATAATTTATATGATTCTCCTGAGCAAATTGCTGCTAATACTCTTGGCTATAGTGAAATAGAATTAACTAATGCTTCTAAGGCTTTAAGTATTGCCAATCGACTAAAAAATGAAAATTACCAAGAAGAAGCTAAAGAAATATTCCAGTTAATTCGTAGTAAAAGGTTTGCCATAGCTTGGGAGCGTAGTCAACAAATTGATAGCGCCATTAATCCAGATATCATACAGACTAAACTTTTCCCAGAATTTAGTCAAAAACCCTGTTACTTGAAAGGACTTGCCGATAAGGATGCTGAAAAAATCATTAGTCAATATGGACACAACTCAAGATATTTATTGGAATTAGTTTGTTTACTGGAAAAGCACATACATATAACTGGAAAAAATTAGATCATAGAATGATCAGTATTACTTTCTAACTGTTGCCAATATTGTTGTAAATCATCCGCCACTTGTCCCGACAATAAAATACAACCTAGGATATTAGCAATTGCTAAAGTTAGTAACATCATGTCACTAAAATCTACCACTGCCCCTAAATTAATAATAGATCCCAGAAAAATAAAAATTAGAAACAGAATTTTAAAGACACGACGACTAGGTTCTCCAAACACATACGCCCAACATCTTTCACCGTAATAACACCAAGTAATCATGGTTGAAAAGGCAAACAAACCCATCACCCCAGCTAAAACAAAAGGAAACCAATTAATCACCTGACCAAAAGCTAGGGCGGCTAAAGCTGAACCACTGAGAGTTGCTTCGACTGCATCCCCATACATCCCCGTTGTGATAATAACCAACGCCGTGAGATTGCAGATAATTACCGTATCGATAAACGGCTCTAAAATAGAAACAATTCCCTCTTGGATTGGTTCTTGGGTTTTAGCTACTGAATGGGCGATCGCTGCCGATCCTAATCCAGCCCCATTAGAAAAGGCACTGCGCCGAACTCCCTGGACTAAAACCCCTACTAATCCCCCTTCTATGGCATGGGGAGAAAAAGCCTCTTGAACCATAGTTATAAATGCCCCAGGAATGGCAGCAAAATTGACTCCTAACACCCATAAACACCCCAAAACATAAATTCCAACCATCACGGGAACTAACTTGCTGGTGACGATGCTAATGCGGCTAATGCCCCCAATGATCACTAGCCCTACCAACAACGCCAAACCGAGACCATAAGCCCAATCATAGGGTTGTAACCCTGGAATAATGGTAGCTAACACGGCAAACGATTGATTCGCCTGGAACATATTTCCGGCACCCATCGCCGATCCAATCCCAGCAATCCCATAGATGATGGCTAACACCTGACCCAATTGAGCCTGACCTAATTTATCTAACCCATCACGCAAGTAATACATCGGTCCACCGACTACCGTGCCATCGGGAGAAATAATTCGGTATTTCAGCCCTAGGGTACATTCAACAAATTTAGTTGACATTCCCAAAATAGCCGCCATGGTCATCCAAAATACCGCCCCTGACCCCCCCAATTGAATGGCAATAGCAACCCCAGCAATATTACCTAATCCCACGCTGGCAGAGAGGGCAGTGGCCAAGGCTTGAAAAGAGGTTAATTCTCCCTTCGAGTCCCCTTGAAGGCGATCGTATCGACCGAGGGCAATATCAACAGCGTGTTTAAACCCCCGAATATTAATAAATCCCATGCGTAGGGTACAAAAAACTCCCCCGATCAATAACCAGAGAATAATCAGGGGAAGTCCTCCAAGATCAAAGAAGAGTATTTGTTCAAGGATATGGACAAGACGAGAAAAGAGTTGATCAATTAGATCAAGAAAATGATTCACACTAAGCCTCTTTAGGAAGCAGACGAGGTTTGAGCCGTGGTCTGGAAACAATGAATTTTAGTCGGCGTTTTATCTCAAATGTCGGGCTGAAGACTCCCGTTAGAGGGAAGGGCGATTTAAGAGGGGCATAGCCTGTTGCGCCCGAACCCTTAACGGTGAGATGAAAGCCCGACCTGTATATTAACGCGAAGCATCGACATTTGGGCAATTTTTTGGTCAAGTTAGAAAACTTTGTGTTAGCCTAAGTTTAGGCTAGTGAGTTTAGCATAAATGTTAGTTTTAGAGTTCAAGGTTAGAGCTAAAAAACATCAATACACAGCCATAGATGAGGCAATCCGCACGGCTCAGTTTGTCCAGAACAAGTGCTTGCGCTTTTGGATGGATAATGAGAAAGTGAACAAGTATGACCTTAATAAATATTGTCGTGTATTAGCTCATGATTTTAACTTTGCTAACAAGCTAAACTCACAAGCTAGACAATCTAGTGCTGAAAGAGCATGGTCAGCTATCTCTCGATTTTACGACAACTGTAAATCCCCCCGCGCAGAGCGCACCCCCCTTGATAAGGGGGGCAGGGGGGATCGGGGTTTTCCAAAGTTTAAGAAGAATTGCCGTTCTGTTGAATACAAGACTACGGGATGGAAGCTAGACTTGACTACCAGAAAATGTATTATTTTTACTGATAAGAATAATATTGGTAGAGTTAAGCTAGTAGGTAGTTATGACTTAAACTTTTACCCGATTGAATCTATAAAAAGGGTCAGGTTGATTCGTAGGGCTGATGGCTACTATTGCCAGTTCATCTTGTCAGTTGAAGTAAAAGTAGATACCTCACCAGCTAATAGTGTAATTGGATTAGATGTAGGATTGGAGTCATTTTATACCGACCAAAATGGCAACAAAATTAATAACCCTAGATTTTTAAGAAAAGGAGAAAAGAAGCTTAAAAGACTTCAAAGAAAACTATCTAGAAAAAAGCTAGGGTCTTCTAATAGAAGGAAAGCTAAGCAGCGATTAGCTAAAACTCACTTAAAAATAAGTAGGCAACGTAAAGACTTTGCTGTAAAGTTAGCAAGGTGCGTAGTTCACTCTAACGATGTGATTGCCTATGAAGATTTAAGGATTCAGAACTTAGTTAAAAATCATTGTTTAGCCAAGAGTATTAATGATGCTGCGTGGTATCAATTTCGAGAATGGTTAGAGTATTTTGGACAAAAGATGGGAAAAATAACTATTGCTGTCCCACCCCAATACACGAGTCAAATCTGCTCGGACTGTGGTAAAAAAGTCAAAAAATCTCTTTCAACAAGGACTCATGTTTGTGCTTGTGGATGTCGATTGGATCGTGACGAAAATGCGGCACGGAACATCTTAAAAATCGGATTAGGTACTGTAGGGCATACAGGAACCTGGCTACAAGATAGCCTAAACGCTTGTGGAGAGGATACCGCTACTTTTTCAGGCTTCGCCGTGAGCATCAGCCGAACGGAGAAATCCTGAAAGAGCAAGTAACCTCCGAGAATCAAGAATCCCCCATTACATTGCGATAGCAATTAGCGGTGGGAGTGTCAAATTCTACCTACTGCGTTAACCGAATGTCGGGCAGAATTCCCTCATGTTCTATAGGGGATTCACTAGCTAGTTTGATCGAAGATGCAAGGTATGAGTAGAGGCAATGGTTCAATTACCTCTACTAAAATTCAAAGTCAACGTGCCTCAAACAGCCCATTCTCAGGTAAATTACTGACCGAACGTTGTAAAGCATTGAGGGATTGATTGTAGCCGATAATTGCACTTAGAAAATCACCCCGTGATCGGCTGAGATCCCGTTGAGCGTTAATAACATCAGTTTGTGTTCCTACTCCTGCCTGGAAACGCAAACGAGCTAGTCGTAAGGCTTCTTCATCCCGTTCGACGTTGGTACGGGTACTTACAATATTTTCCCGATTAGCAATCAGGTTGTAATAGGCCTCCTCTACTTCAAGACGAATGGCATTGCGTTGTCTAGCAAAGTTAGTGTTAGCAAGATCTATATTGCGTTCGGCTCGTCTAGCTCCAGCGAAAGCTCTCCCCCCATCAAAGATGCGCCACCGAACCCGTGCTTCAAAAGTCCAGTCCGTGAGGACAGGAACCCCATCATCTAAGTTTTCTCGTGCATCATATTCTGCCAGGAAACTGACTTGGGGTCTAATTTCTGAGAGGGCAATATCACGGTCTTGTTGACTAATCTCTCGTTGTACTAATTGTTGTTCTAACTCAGCGCGATTTTTATAGGCACGGACAATGGTTTCATCAAGGGTCATCGCCCAAGTCCCAGCTTCGGAAATTTCATCGGCGGCGGTTAATTCAACGTGCTGTCCCACACTGAGAATTTCGGACAAACTTCGTCTAGCGGTTCGCTGGTTGGCGATCGCCCGCGTCAATTCTTGATTAGCTCTGGCTAAGTCGGCCTCACCTCGTAGTACATCAAATCTGGTTCCCAAGCCAGCTTGTTCGAGTAAACGAGCATCCCTTAAGGTTTGACTCGCATTTTCCACATCTGCTTGGGCAATAGCCACCTGAGCATCGGCGTTTTGTAAGCTGTAGTACCGATCTGTTGTTTCAAAGCGAGTTTGTTCAGAAATTCGTTCGACTTCTAGCTCTTGACTGCGGATTTCTCGTTCAGCCCGTATAATTTGAGCCAATCGTTCACCTCCACCATAAATAGTGTAGTTGAGCGTTGCTAAAGCTCGAAGGTCGGTAAAGGTTTCAGCACTGGTTTCTTCAGGAATTAAACTTCCGAGTTGATTGGTACCGCCACCGAATACTCGATCATTTCTAAACCGTACGGCACTGGCTCCAATATCTATCGTCGGAAACAAGTCTGCTTGTTCAACTTTTAAACGCGCCTGACGCTCTTCTAGTTCAATGCGAGAGGCTTGAAGTTCCCTATTATTGCGTAATGCTAGAGAAATCGCTTGATCTAAAGTAATGGGTTGACGAATGGTAGTCTCCACTTCCGAGGGTTTGGTAGGAAACATTAAGGGGTTGCCACTAGGGTTCAGGTTGTTAGGCGGCAACTTTTCTAAGATGGTTGAGGATGAATCAACTGATTGGGGAACAGTTAACTGGGATCTCGGTTCAGGGTTAGCTTGAGCAGAGGATTTATTGGTGGTTGAGGGCGTTTGTTTGGATGTAGGTTCCCTCATCTGCTTAATCTCCGTCACACGAGGGTTAGTCTTCTCTACCTTAGATTGTTTATCTAGGGATGATAAAGAAGCTTCCTGAGAGTTTATTGGGGTTGTATCTTGAGCTTTGACAGAGGATGACGGCAGTTGGGCTGCTACTGATGCCCCCCAAACTAAAGCTAGAAAAATACTTGCACTCATACTCACACACAAACGTAAAACAAACATAGGATTTATCGGAATTTGAGTAGAATCGATGATAAGCTTGTCAACTAAATTTGACTTAAGAAATCATCGTGTTTTGTAATCTTGACTCGTTAGTTATATAAGTTACAGTATTTTCAAATAGGAGGGAATAGGATTTGTTTCTAATTAAACTATCAGGCTCTAATTGAGACATTGAGGCAGTGTCTCCCAATCTTCCCTAGATCACTCTTGAGAACAATTAGATAGTCATCCTGAAGGCTCCAAGGAGTAGTATTGGGACTAAGGGAAACTTATTTAGAAGGTTTCCTCAAAATTGACTAACCCAGCGATCGCATTAATCCAAAAAAGCGACGGAGAATATTTTGCAAGACTTTATTGGCTGCAAATTTTCTTTTCTGTAATAATAAACCGGCCTTACTATTAACCTCAGCTAAAGTCGGATAAATATGAATCCCTGTTAAAGCAGAAACTTTAAGGTTATTGGACATTGCTAAGACAATTTCATGAATTAATTCCCCTGCTGCTTTTCCTACTAAATGCGCGCCTAAAATTTCACCATTTCCCTTGGTAATAATCTTAGCAAATCCTTGGGTGGCTCCTTCGGCTAAAGCGCGATCAACATCAGTAAAGTCTTGTTTAAGGACATAAACATCTTTTCCATACTGTTCTTGGGCTTCAGTTTCTGTTAACCCAACTCTGGCTAATTCTGGGTCGGTAAAGGTTGCCCAAGGAATTACCCGATAACTCACTTTACTCAAGGGAACAAGTAAGGCATTTTTCAAGATTGTTACTGCTTCATGGGAGGCCACATGAGTGAATTGATAACCACCAATCACATCTCCGCATCCATAGATTTTCGGGTTAGTGGTTTGCAGTTTTTGATTAACGTTAATGCCTTTTGTACTATATTCAACTCCAGCTACTTGCAGGTTAAGAGATTCTAGATTGGGTGAACGTCCTGCTGATACTAAAATCTCATCGACAATTATTTTATTGTCACCGGCCCAAACATATTTTTTTCCTTCAATAACTTCTACTTTTTTAGCTCTAGTATTATTAATAATGACTATTCCTTCTTCTCGGAATTGCTGTTCTACTATTTTGGCAGCTTCGGGGTCTTCTTTGGGTAAAATGTGAGAACGACTATTAATTAAGGTTACTTTACTTCCTAAACGATAGAACGCTTGACCTAATTCACATCCAATAGGACCTGCACCAATAATGGCTAGAGACTCAGGACGTTCTGTTAAAGAAAATACCTGTTCGTTGGTTAAATAACCTGCTTCTTCTAGACCAGGAATAGGAGGGACAGCAGGTCGGGAACCTGTGGCAATGACAAAAGCTCTTGCTTTGAGTTTTCTTCCGTTAACTTCAAAGGTATTTTTATTAATAAATTGACCTGAACCAAAGATTACTTCTACTCCTAATCCTTCAAATCTTTCGGGGGAGTCATGGGGTTCAATTTTGCCAATTACTTTTTGAACGTGAGCGATCGCTTCTTTAAAGTGAATGGTTGGGGGATTGGTATATACCCCAAAACGTTCACTGTGTTTTACCTCATAAGCAATTCTAGAGGCATGAATCAAGGATTTACTCGGAACACAGCCATACCACAAACAATCCCCTCCTAGGCGATGTTTTTCCACTAGGGCAACTTTGGCGTTTAATTGGGCTGCGGCACCAGCTACTACTAACCCCCCAGACCCTCCACCAATCACAACGATATCATAATCAACAGCCATAAACGTTTGCTCCTTTTTCTTTTATATTGCCCTGAATCTTCTTAAATTATTCCTATTGACCCTAATTAATCTGAGTTAAAGCTTAGAATAAAGTTAATTTATTATAATTTTTCATAAGTTTAGATTTCATCACCTGTTAACCATTAACTATTAACTTTTAAAGCTTGTTCCCGTTGCTGAAGATATCGTCTATGATTAATCCATTTTCCTTGTTTAATAAATCCCCAATTTCTAATTTTAACCCCTCGAAAAAATAAACTCCATGATCCCTGAGATCCTTCTTTAATTTCTATTCGGTGAAGACAACGGGGGGAACGAATCCGAAAATGTCCTGGACCACGCCAAAATTTTCCTTCTGGGGTAATTTCCCAATAGCCTCCTTTCAAAACTAGGGTAGCGTACCACCACGGATGATCATGTAAATCATCGGGGTCACTGAGGCAAATGTAATGTAACATCAAATTAAACGGAAGATTTCGTGCCGATTCTTCTTCAGTGATTTTATCAGGAAATATAAGATAATAACGTACCATATAGGGAGTTAACCCGTCTCGATCATAGATGATTCGCTTACGACCGATTTTTTCTAACAATTTTAATAGCATAAGCTTTAGGGAGTTTTACTCTCTAACCAAGAAAGTTCTTCGGGAAAATGGGGAATTGAATTAATTAACTTTTGAGTATATTCCTTGGTGGGACTATTAATAATCGTATCAGCAGATGCGAGTTCTTCTATTTTTCCTTTATTCATCACCATAATGCGATCGCTCATAAATCTCACCACGCTTAAATCGTGGGAAATAAAAATATAGGTTAATTCAAATTCTTTTTGTAAGTCCTTTAATAAATTCAACACTTGTGCTTGTACCGATACATCCAAAGCAGAGACGGACTCATCACAGATTATAAACCGAGGATTAAGTGCTAAGGCTCTAGCAATACAAACCCGTTGTCTTTGTCCTCCTGAAAATTCATGGGGATAGCGGTTACTCCAATTAGCCTCTAAACCCACTTTATCTAAAAGATATGCGACCCGTTCTTTTTTTTGTTTCGTATTTCCTCCAGTTTGATGAATCTCCATGGGTTCATTGATAGCCTGACCAATGGTCAAACGAGGGTTAAGAGAATTATAGGGATTTTGGAAGACAATTTGCATTTCTCGACGTAAACGACGTAATGCTTTGCTACCAGTCGAATATTTATGAATGGGATATTTTTCAAAGTGAATTTGTCCTTTGGTTGCAGGAATTAGCCTTAAAATTGTTCTTGCTAAGGTTGATTTTCCACAACCAGATTCTCCGACTAATCCTAATGTTTCTCCTGCGTAAACTTCAAAACTAATGTCATTAACTGCTTTAAAAGTATCTTTTTTTCGCCCAAAAATGCCAGATTTACCAAACTCAACCGTTAGGTTATCTACTTTTAATAAAGGTTCTGGTTGCTGTAATAAACTTGCTAAATGCTGGCGTTCTTCTTCGGGGGAAACAATTTTATAGTTAATTTTTTCAAGTTGATTATTTTCCTGAGAATTAACAAGATGAGGCTTCAGAAAATCCCCGACGGTGGGTAGTCTATCTAATTGCGGTTCTAAACGGGGACGACAAGCTAATAACCCTTTTGTATATTCGTGTTGAGGATGATAGAGTATTTGCTCTTTTGGTCCTTGTTCGACAATTTCTCCCTGGTACATTACCACGACTTTGTCAGCAATTTCATTGATTACTCCTAAGTCATGGGAGATAAAAATCATTGACATATCTTGATGTTCTTCACTTTTACATAAATCCCTCAACAATCTTAAAATTTCTGCTTGGACAGTAACATCAAGAGCCGTTGTTGGTTCATCCGCAATGAGCAGGGTTGGGTTACAAGAAATTGCCATAGCAATCATCACCCGTTGTAGTTGTCCTCCTGATAGTTCATGGGGATAACGTTTCAAAAAACTCTCTTTTTCTTGAATAATGTAATTACTAATTTGTTGGCTAACTGAGCTAGATTTTTGATTTTTGGGAGAAGAAATATCAGCTAAATATTTTTGTTCTAATTGTTCGTCACTCGGAAAAACTTTAACCTCTTGAAGAAGCGCGATCGCTTGATTTTTGGCTTGACTCAAAGTAACCTTTTTTTGATGAAGTTGAATGGCTTCTGTTAATTGATAACCAATGGTATAAACAGGATTAAAAGAACTCATGGGTTCTTGAAAAATCATGGCAATTTTTCCCCCTCGGTAGTCTTGCCATTTTTTAGCATCTCGTTTAAGTTTACTGAGTTTTTCTGGGGTTTCAGCCGGATAAAAGTTAATTTCTCCTTTGGTAATTTGACCAGGGGTAGGAATTAATCCCATAATTGCCAAAGAAGTGATCGATTTTCCTGAACCCGACTCCCCAACAATGCCTAAAATGTCCCCTCGTTGCAGTTGAAAACTAATTTCATCTACCGCAACAACAGGGTCAGATTTTCCTTCTTGGGGAAACTCAACGCGAAGGTTGCAAACATCGAGAACCGTATCACTCATACTCCTAGCCCATTAGATTTAAGACCAATTGTAATAGATTCTTTCTCGAAGAGGTTGATTAATTTGATTAACTTAAAAGCGTACCAAAGTTGCTTTGTTTGGTGTTTCTCCCCTCTTACCTTCTCCCACTCTATGTAATATTAGGCTCTCAACTGATACTAAATACTTTTTTGATGGGAATACTACTAAGGTAGGGAATTAGGTCATCATCAGTCACGATCATGAAAGTTAAGCTCATTGCTCTAAGCTTAGGAATTAGTAGTCTTGTTGTCGGAGGGTTAGCAGGATTAACTTACATCGTTAACTTACCTTATCCGATGATTCGCCGTCCTGTGGCTAGAGTTGCACCTATTCTATTATTACCAAGTTATATGAGCATGGATCGCAACTATCGAGAGGCGATCGCTCACGTTGAACAAGCAGATCAATTAGTCAACTCTCCTTCAAGTTTTGCTGACATCACTTTAGGTGAAAAAAAGGTTCAAGCGGCTCAAAATAACCTTGATGCTTTACCCGTATGGTTTTTAGGCTACGAACCCAAATTTTACTGTCGTGTGTTTAGTTGCAGTTGGAGGTTTACCTTTGATGAATTTAAACAAGCGAGAACCCAAGTCGGACGCATGGAAGCTATTGTTTTTCAACAAAAAAATGCCATAACTCAATATGAAAAAGCTGAACAACTTCTACAAACTGCCAAACAAGATTATCAAAAAGCCAAGAATTTACAGCAACAACAAGCGATACTGACTACCTGGCAAAATTCCCTGGATGAACTCCACCAACTTCCTCCGTCTACCTTCGCTGCGACCCTTGCTAGTGCTAAATTAGAGGCTTATCAACGAGATTTTCAACAGATAGCTGGTAATATCGTTGGCCTTAAACAAACCAATATCATGATCGAAGCGGCTCAAAAATTTAGTTTAGCTGCGGCGACTAATTGCAAAAATGCGCCCCATATTACTGAAAAATGGCAACAGTGCGCTAATTTATGGCAACAAGCCATTGACCGTCTCCAAACTGTTAATCCCAAAGAACCAGGTTATGTAGAATCTCAAACTTTAATCGCTCAATATAAAACCAACCTAGGCGCGGTAGAAATTCGCCAAAAGACTGAAAAAGCTTCAGTACAGGCTTTTGAGCAAGCACAAGCTAAAATACAACAACTTCAGTCTAAGTTTGCTCAGGGGGTACAGCCCCACCAACGCAGTTTGTTTATCAGTGAGTTACAAGGAACCATTAATCAATTGCAAAAAGTACAATCACAAACGACGGTTTATAATCAAGCTCAAGAGTTGTTAAAGTTAGCCCAAGCTAAGTTACAAGAAGTTTCATCTTTATAATCATCAATTATCAATCATCAGAAAATTATAGTAAGCAAGATAGAACCCACGATGAACACAGAATACGATGATATAGCTTCTTTATATCAACAAGTATATAACGTTCCCTTTTCTCGATATGTTGATAGCTATAGTTACTTTGAAAAACTCGGCGATTTAACTAATAAATCGATCCTCGATTTAGGGTGTGGCGGAGGATTTTATACTAGAGAACTTAAACGAAGAGGCGCATCTAAAGTAGTGGGAGTTGATCAATCTTCTATGATGCTAAAGGTAGCTCAACAAGAAGAAACAGAAAATCCTCAGAACATTGAATATATTTTATTAGATGCAGGAGCAGTGGGAAAGATAGGAAATTTTGATTTAGTCGTATCTTCTTACTTATTAAATCATGCAAGCAATCGAGAGCAACTATTTTTTATGTGTCAGGCGATCGCATCTAACCTTAAACCAGACGGTCGGTTTGTTGGGTTAATCAATAACATTTACCAACCGCCATCAACCTACATAAATTGCTTAAAGTATGGTTTTACTAAAAGTATTCCAAAAGACTTAACAGAAGGCACTCCCATAACAGTTAGTTTCACTTTTTTAGGGGAAGAAAAACAATTTAGTGTGGTAGATTATTATCTCAGTCGAGACACCTATGAATGGGCATTTCGACAAGCTGGACTGACAAATCCTTATTTTTCCAAGCCGATTATATCAGAGCAAGGAATAGAAGAGTTTGGTCAGGAATTCTGGCAAGATCTTCAGAATAATCCCCACATTTTACTTCTGGAAAGTTCCAAGGCTAATTGCCAATAATTAAGGTTTGTCTAGCGTTACCATAAACTCTTTAACTGTCTTTAAGGCGGGTAGGATATTAATTTAACTGAGGCAGTCCACTACTAGGGGTTAGGTTAAAATCTGATGATCTAGAGAAAAATCAATATCAGCTTTATCCCGTCCCGACGCTAAATAATCGTTATTAAAGGAGTCTTTTAAGCCCTCAATTAAATCATATTCTGGTGTCCAATCTAATTCATTTAATGCTTTGTGAATATCCGCGAAAAAATGTTGGGTTCTCAGGGGAAAAGCTTTCTTTTTCCCAAAGTCAAACTGCTTTGGATCATAATGAACAATTTTAATTTGATCGGGAGATTTACCAGCCGCGATCGCGCAAGCATAAGCGAGTCCATCAAAGGTGACATAACGCGCTCCCGAAATATTATAAATTTGTCCGATTGCTTGTTTATTTCCTAAGATAGAAGCCATCCCTTTAGCTAAGTCTTGAACGTGACCAAATTGAGTCAAATGTAATCCATTTCCAGGGATAGGAAGGGGGCGATCGCGGACAATTCGATCAAAAAACCAGGCTTCTAAATCATTATAATTCTGAGGTCCATAGATATAAGTGGGACGAATTGAAGTCCAAGGAATCCTACTTTGTGCTAAATAAGATTCCGTTTCAAATTTTCCTTTATGACGACTGTTTGGATCTACTTCATCTCCTTCAATATGGGGCATTTGATAGGATTTTAAATAAACCCCGGCTGAACTAACATAAACGAAATGCTCAACCTTATCTAAGAAAATTTCTACTAGGGGTTGAGTATCACTTAATTCCCGGCCATTATTATCAAAAATTGCATCAAATTTTTCTGAGGATAACGTCTCTTTTAATTGCTTAGCATCTTTGCGATCGCCTTTAATTTGTTGTATCCCATCTACTGGTGCTGGTTTGTTTCCTCGGTTAAATAAAACAACTTCGTGACCTTGTTCTACTAAAATTTTAGTAAGATAAACCCCAATAAAACGGGTTCCTCCCATGATTAAAACGCGCATTGTTTACCTACTTTGTCAAAACTTTCTGTTCTCTTATTCTCTCATATTCAAGGTAACTTATCATACCGATTTTCTCCCTTCAGGAGTAGCCAATTGAGGATATCCTGCCTCAATTAAAGCGCGATCGCGGATACGACAAGAATCACATAAACCACAGGGTTTTTCCTCTCCTTGATAACAAGACCAAGTCTCCTCAATAGGAACTCCTAAACTAACAGCGCGATGCACAATATCTACTTTAGAATCTTTGATTAACGGAGCAATTAATTGGGGGGCGTTACCTTCAATTCCTGCTTTTGAAGATAAATTGGCTAGTCTTTGATAAGCCTCAAGATAGTCTGGACGACAATCAGGATACCCTGAATAATCTACGGCATTAATGCCTAAAAAAATAGCTTTAGCCCCTTTAGCTTCTGCCAGAGAGAGGGCAAGGGCAATAAAAACCGTATTTCTCCCTGGAACATAGGTAGAGGGAATAATATTCGGCTCAATTCCTTTTTGAGGAAGATTTAAAGACTTATCAGTAAGGGATGACCCTCCCCATTGGGCAATGTTAACATCAATAATGTAGTGTTCGGCGATGCCTAACCTTTGAGCTATCTTTTGGGCGGCGGCTAATTCTTTTTCGTGACGTTGTCCATATCTTAGGGAAAGAGCGATTAAATTATAACCTTCTGAAAGGGCGATCGCGGCTGAGGTAGCCGAATCTAACCCTCCTGATAATAGGACAATTGCGGAAGGTCGATTGGTCATGAGTCAGTGATTGAGCGAAATTCAAGTTTATTGTTAGAAGAAGGGAATGACAAGGGGCAATAGGTAACAGTGAAAATATTTCCCCATCTATCTTCATCACCTTTTCATACCCCCTAATAATGATATAAGCTATTTTAGAGTTTCCTCTAAAAAATTAATCAATGAAAGACCTTAAAACTCGCTTTAGTGAAGATCTTGCTGATGTTCAATGGCAAGACCTTATTCCCCACGCTCAAAGAGATGCCATCATTGTGGTAACTAAACATTTAGACTTACTAGAAGTTGGGGTAGCCATTGCTCAAGATGATGTTAATTCTGTACAACATTGGATTGGAGAAGCTTTGATTCATAAACCTTTTCCTGAACAATTAACTACCTGGAATATTAATCCCTCTCTGTCCTTTAACACATTAATTGTGCAACCTTTTGTCTTAATTCAAGAACTTTAAGTTCATTGAGTAAATTTCATTGACTATGAGAATGTTTCTCTGGAAACTCCCATTATTTCCTGACGTTGTGATCTACTGATTCTCCTTGATTATGAATCATCCCGCAAAGATGCAAAGCCATATATTCAGCAACGCCCTCAAGGGAGTAGATCGCAACTTAACCGATAAATTTCCTGATCAACTGATTGAATTTAGATGCTCCTTCAATGAAGAGAAAATGCTGTCCTCCTTCTTCTTCTTCAAAAATCGACAGTTCTGACCCTTCAATTTGTTGGTGTATCCAGACTTGCGATTGCCAACAGGTCACACTTACTCTTCCTCCGACTATTAACGTTGGAATCTTGATACGAGGAATCACATCTCGCCAATCTTGAACGCAATTATTAAACAGTAAACTTGCCGCCTGTTCCCTAGGCAATTTTAAGTTACATTTAATTATCCACTCTCTCATTGACAGTGACATTTCGCTAGTCACCATCCCCTTGATTAGTTCGGAGGTCAAGGCGTTCCCATGTGTACTTGTTAGTTGATGACAAGTCTTCAAAAGAGTTTTAAAATCAAAGGACGCTCCATAATTTTTTACTTCTTGTTCTGACCAAGTTGGGTCTTTTATTAGCACAGAGGGTTCGTCGACGAATATCAGTTTTGACAGACGACGCTCTCTAAACAAGTCCCAATAACACCAAATCACAGAAGCTCCCATAGAGTGACCCATTAGTACCACATCTTTCAACTCAAGAAACTCAAGCCATTCATGCAAATCTTGGCACAACCGTTGAATTTTGTAGCCAAAAGTGACTTTTTGCGATTCTCCGTGTCCTCGCCAATCTAAGGCCAGACACCGATAATTCTCTTTTAATCCCTCTATTTGATATTTGAACTGTTCTGCAGACTGAGACCATCCTGGCAACATTACTAGCGGCTGTCCGATTCCTTCTTCAAGATAGTGTAATTTTACCCCATCGTTGGTGGTCATATATTTTGATACTGTCATCCCCATTTTCAACACCTCCAGCGTCATCCAAACTTTATCAGAAAATTTGGGTTTAATTTAAAACCCCGTCGTAGAACGACGGCTTTATGTTGGAATTACTAGACAACAAACTTGGCTAGGTCTTGTAGAGAATGAAGGTTTCAGCCAATACTCCAGGCTTGTTGTCATCCCATCAGCAATATCACCCTTGGGTTGTCGAGATCCAATTGCCATGAAACCCACTGGGAACGCGAACAGGTAAATGAATAGTGGCTAAAGGTTCGGCCTCAAAATTAGCCGGATCAATAATTAAGACATCGCTAGTGTTTTTATTTTCATCATAAACAAAAGTCACCACATAACCATCTAATTCAGATTTCTTATTTGGGTGAGGGATAAAGGCTACTTCACCACCATAACATCCCGGTTTAAACTGATGAACTTTGTTTGTTTTATTCACCACATCATATTGAATGATAGATGGTAATAAATTAGGAACTTTTTTTCTCGATGCTAATTGCGTATCATAATAAGATGTATAGCCAAATTGATAAGCTTGTCCTAAGTAACGCTGATTAATAATCGGAAATTCGACATAACGATCATCTAATGTTTCATAACTGATTTCTTGGGTTTCTAAATCAATTGTTAATCGCTTAAAGGTAGAACTATTAGATAAGACAGATTCCCAATTACTTCCTATATCAATGTTTTCGTAAGGTATAAAGTCTACAATCAGGTTTTTGTCTTGTTCAAAAGCGTTCATAAAGTGCCAAGTCCAGAAGGCATCTGTTTTCAAATAAATAGGTTTCCTATCAGCATTATGACGATCTACTAAAATAATTGTTGTTCCTTGTTCAGGTTTCCAGTCAAAGGGTGCTTTATTATTTTTAGCATTGCTTAAATTAAAAACAAAAGGACAATCAAAAAATATCGCATAATTGTTAGTTATTGCCATATCATGAAACATGGTTGGTCTCGGAATTTCAATGGGAGATTCTCGAATAATTTTTCCGTTAGCATCAGCCACATAATAATGTAAATAAGGTGCATTAAAGAAAGAATAACGATAAAAATGTAATTCTCCTGTAGCATTATCCAATTTAGGATGGGCTGTCATTGACTGTTCTATTTGTCCGTTAAAGTTCCATTCTCCTAGGGTTTCTAAGTCTTCTGTTATTTGATAAGGTAAACCAATTTCATATAATGCTAAGAGTTTACCCGCATGAGCAATAATATTAGTATTGGCATAATTTTTAAACTTTAATTCTGGTAATTCTTGACCTGAAAATATCTCATAGGCTAGTCCGCGAGTTTGAATCCAACGATTTTTATAACTAACTTTTCCCTTATTAAAATAAATCCCATGCAACATTCCATCCCCTTCTATAGGATAGTTATAGGTTTTGGGTTTAAACATGGGGTTCGGTCCATTTCGGACATACATTCCCTCTAATTCGGGAGGAATTGTTCCCGATACTTTTAACTTACTAATATCAATTTCTTCAAAAACCGGTGCATTTAGTCCCTTGAGAAAACTGTTGTCACTTTTCCAAGTTTTAGCAGAATTATAAACTTTATAAGCCGGTTGAGCTTGCATTGGTAAATTATGCAGAGCAACCGTAGAAATACCTGCCATTAATGATTGTATTAAAAAGTCTCTTCGGTTCATTATAGTTATCCTTAAAATTTGCTATTGCTTAACATTTCACTCGCCAGCTTAGTATCAATCGAAATGGCATCAGTGGGAAAATGGCGCATAATATCAATAGCTGTCCATCCCTCTTCTTCTTGATGAATAGCGGCTAAAATCAAGGCTCCTCTGATGGCATAAAATCCGTTATAATTAGGGTGAGTGCTAAATATTTTTCCCATACTTTTTAGTAAATCTTCCATCAAAGGGGTTTTCAGCAAACGAGCAAATCTAACCCCATCAATGGTGTGGCGTTTGCGTAAAGTCTGACGCAAATCTTTCAGGGTTTGTTCATCAAATTGACTGGCATAAAAGGCAAACTCTTTAGTAATTCGTCCTTCTTCAGCATAAATTTCTAAGGAATCTACAGAAATGGAAAATCTAAACGATTCGTAAATCAGATAGAGTTTATCGGCACTAAAAGCAGCTTGGGGAACTAGGGAAATTAGAATACCTAAAATCCCTCCCCAAATCGGGTTAACATTTTTCATTTCAAACTTAATTTAAGAAATTTCTAAAACATCAATCAAAGATGACCTTTGACTTCTAACGATAGCTCTAGAAAAAAAATTTTTCGATTAATAAAATATTAAATCTAAAGGTCTTGGAGGCTATTCATAAGTTGAAAATTAGTTTAAACTGTATTGTATAATACTTTTTCCCTGTAGTTAATATCTAAATTATGCTATATCAATCAACAACTTCCCTACAAGTTGAACACCAACCCAGTCAACAACGTCTTCAGGAATTAGGAGTCTTTAGCTGGCCAATTTGGACAAAAGAAGCATCAGAATTTCCTTGGGCTTATGATGAGTCAGAAACCTGTTATTTCCTCGAAGGAGATGTGGTGGTTACTCCTGATGGAGGCGAACCTGTAACGATGGGAAAAGGAGATTTAGTGACCTTTCCATCGGGAATGTCTTGTACTTGGAATATTCGTGGTGATGTAAAAAAACACTACCATTTTGGATGATTTTAAGAGACTGTTCCTAAATAAAACATTAAGTAGGGTGGCCATTATCCACCTTATTTTTAGGATAATTAACGGTGAAATTTTATTGATTCTGATTTAGACTTTGTTCCTTGAATAAATAGGGAATGAAAATTAAAAAATAAAACCACCAGGTTAGAATCAAAAAGGAAATCGTAGCGGTTAGCCAAACTTTCTGGAATAATAGCCAACTGCCACTAATTATTATTGTTCCTGTTAAAAGAATTGTCCAGGGTTGACACCACCAAGGTTTATATTTCCAAATATTAGTTGTTGAAGAATCTGACATAAACTCAATAAGGAGAGATTTAATCATCAAAGAAAAGGTGCGATCGCCATATTTTTTACCAGCGATCGCCTACGCCTTCATATTAATTAAAAGCGTCTAAAATCAATTAAGAAGCACCCACCAACGTACGGTTATGACGTTCATTCAAATAGGCCATAAATTCCTTTCCTTCCCGTAGACGACGTACCAACATTTGAGGATCAACCAACATTTCCTTAACAATAGGAATAATTGCCCCAGGACGGAAATAAAAGCGACGATACATCTGTTCAACGGCATCTTCAATTTCTGCGGCTGAGAGATTAGGGTATTGCAAAGTAGACAGTTGAATGCCCGAAGTTGCCACTAAATTTCCATTAGTAAACCAACCATTATCTAACGCTTGTTGATACAATTCTGTGCCAGGATAGGGGGAAGCAATAGATACTTGAATGGTATGGGGACTCACTTCACAAGCAAAGCGAATGGTATCTTCAATAGTTTCCTTACTTTCATTGGGTAAACCAATAATAAACGCCCCATGAACCTTAATCCCCAGTTTATTACAGTTAGCCATAAACTTACGGGCAACTTCAAGTTTAATTCCTTTTTTAACGCCATCAAGAACTTTTTGATTACCAGATTCAAAGCCAACTAAAAGTAACCTTAAACCATTATCTCGCAGAGTTTTTAGGGTTTCATAATCCAAGTTAGCACGGGCGTTACAACTCCAAGTTAATTTTAATTTTTTGAGATGTTCGCTAATAGCAATAACCCGTTTTTTATCGATGGTAAAAGTATCATCATCAAAGAAGTATTCCCGAACAGAATTTCCCCAAAGAGACTTGGCTAAGGCCATTTCTTTACCAACCGCTTCGGGACTTTTCGCACGGTATTGATGTCCGCCAATGGTTTGGGGCCACAAACAAAAAGTACATTTGGCTGGACACCCGCGACCGGTATACAACGAAATGTAAGGATTTAGGAGATAACCAATAAAATAATTATTAATATTAAGGTTATCAGCATAAACGGGGAAAACGCTGGGCATCGAATCCCAATCATGAATTAATTCCCGTTCTTCCGTATGTTTAATATTGCCGTGGCGATCGCGGTAACTGAGTCCTTTAATCTGATCGTAGGGTTTCCCTTCGGCTAATTCCTTACAGGTGTAGTCAAATTCGTTGCGACAGACAAAATCAAGAATCGGGTTTTCTTCGAGGGTTTTCGTGGGTAACACGGCTGCGTGCGCCCCTAGCAACCCCACTTGAGTCTCAGGGTTTTGGGCTTTAATTGACTCGGCACATTTAACATCATTAGGCAACGTTGGGGTGCTGGTGTACATAATTACCAATTCATAATCCTTGGCAATTTTAAGAACATCCTCTACCGTTTGATAATGAGCAGGAGCGTCTACCAGTTTACTCCCTGGAACTAAAGCGGCTGGTTGTGCCAACCAAGTAGGATACCAAAAAGACGTTATTTCACGTTTCGCTTGATATCTTGCCCCTGCACCGCCATCAAAACCATCAAAAGACGGAGGGCTAAGAAATAGAGTGTTTTTCATCGTTTCTCCTCACGCTACCACTGATTGATTATTTTTTAATCTAACAATTCTAGTAGAGATTAACGATTAAAGATTTCTGAAGCTTTAGATTGAGAACATGAGAATAACTGAATCTAATTCCTAATTAAAACACAGATATTGACAGAAATTACTGGCTATACTTAGAAAAATAGCTTTCCTTTCTAAGGAGATTTGCAAAATGCTGAGATTATCAACTATTGATAGAATTATATTCTAATGATAAAGGAGTTTGATAGGTTCCCCTTTCCCCTTCGAGCCTTTATGGACTAAAGTAGAACCTAGATTATGAAAAATAGTAAAGTTAGACTTAACTGTATAGAGCCTTATTTTCATAAGGACACAAGTTTAACCAGTAAATCAGTTGATAAACCAAAGGAGATAAACTAGCTTATGCAAGAGCTTGCCACACGCTCAGAGCTTGACTTCAACAGCGAAACCTACAAAGACGCTTATAGTCGAATTAATGCAATTGTTATTGAAGGGGAAGAAGAAGCCCATCATAACTATATAGACATGGCTCAAATGCTGCCAGAACACACCGAAGAGTTAATCCGTCTTTCTAAGATGGAAAATCGGCACAAGAAAGGTTTTCAGGCTTGTGGGAAGAATTTAAGTGTCACCCCTGATATGCAGTATGCTCAAGAATTTTTCTCTCAACTTCATGGAAACTTTCAACAAGCTAAAGCCGAAGGCAAGGTTGTCACTTGCTTATTAATTCAATCGTTAATTATTGAAGCCTTTGCCATTGCTGCTTATAACATCTACATCCCAGTTGCTGACCCGTTTGCACGAAAAATTACTGAAGGGGTCGTTAAAGATGAATACACCCATCTCAACTTCGGTGAAGTTTGGCTTCAAGAACATTTTGAATCGTCAAAAGCAGAATTAGAGGAAGCAAACAAAGACAATTTACCCATCGTCTGGAAAATGCTCAATCAAGTTCAAGACGATGCAGAAGTTTTGGGAATGGAAAAAGAAGCACTTGTTGAAGACTTCATGATTAGTTATGGAGAAGCTTTAAGCAATATTGGCTTTAGTACCCGCGACATTATGAAGATGTCTTCCTATGGACTAAGAACCGCTTAGGATACCTTGATCAAACTTTCAAAATAAACCTAACTTAGGTTGAAATTTTCGCCCTTCTAGGGCGATTTTCTTTTGATATTTAAGATAAAATTGGAATTACCAATCCTTCTTTAGCTAACAAGGTATTAGGAAACACTGACGTGACTTGCTCGTTAATGTCGTCTAAAAAGGTGTCATTATGGGAAGGATCATGATGAAAAATAACTAATTGTTTTACCTTAGCCCCTTGAGCGACTTTAACTGCTTCTTGCCAAGTAGAATGACCCCACCCGACTTTACTTGATTTGGAATCATGATATTCTTCATCGGTGTAGGTAGCATCAATAATTAAGACCTCTGCTTTCCGCGCTAAGTTAAGGACATTTTCATCGAGATGGTTAGGAAAATGTTCGGTATCAGTAATATAAACGGCTGATTTGTCTTGGTAACTGACGCGATAACCTAAAGCTTCCCCAGGGTGGTTTAAACTGCCTGTTTCTACTGTGACATCTCCTATTTTCAAGACTTCTCCCGCATCAATATCATAAAATTGCAGTTGACTTTGCATAATTTGTAGGGGAACCGGAAAGTTTGGATGCAGCATTTGATCGTGAAGACGCTGCTCAATCGTAGCTCCATTAGGAGAGGGTAAACCGTAAATATGAAAAGAATTATTAGGGATAAAGGCTGGCGCAAAGAAAGGAAACCCTTGAATATGATCCCAATGGGAGTGAGTAAAAAACAAATGGGCAGTCACTGGCATTTCAGATAACATTGACTCTCCCAACACCCGTAACCCAGTTCCTCCATCAAAAATCAGCCGTTCATTTCCTACTTGCATTTCCACACAAGAGGTATTTCCCCCATAACGGACGGTTTCAGTCCCTGGACAGGGGATACTTCCTCTTACTCCCCAGAATTTAATTTGGAAGCGATCGCAGATAGTAGACATTAGGGTTTTGATTTCCTAGGAAACGGTACTTTAAGTTAGATCTTTAGCTTAGATCTATTCACCATTAAATTATCAAGATTTTGATTTTGAGCAAGCAGTATGATGGTAATTTTAACTATGAATCCCTACATCATTAGAGAACTGCTGAGCAGATATTTTAATATAACTTGATATTGTGTTGTAACTCTTAATAGAAATAGAGATCAATCTTGACATAGAGACTGTTAGACTAAATTTTAACTTCGTACCCTAGATTAAGGGACAAGGGTAACTTGAGTAAGTTGCTCTGTTGGTCTTGCGAATTACTAATTGATAAACAAAACCCTGTTCAAACAAGCTATGGTTAATACCCTTCAAAAACCTGAATTTGAGGAACTACGCCCAGGAATTAAGGTTCCCGATCAAGAAACTATCCTGACTCCTCGTTTCTATACCACCGATTTTGATGAGATGGCCAAAATGGATATCTCGGTCAATGAAGAGGAGTTACGAGCGATTCTCGAAGAATTTCGGACTGACTACAACCGTCATCACTTTGTTCGAGATGAAGAATTTGCTCAATCATGGGATCACATGGATGGGGATACTCGTCGCTTGTTTGTGGAATTTCTAGAACGTTCTTGTACGGCGGAGTTTTCTGGATTTCTTCTCTACAAAGAATTGGGAAGACGTTTAAAGGATAAAAGTCCTTTATTAGCTGAATGTTTTACGCTGATGTCCCGTGATGAAGCCCGTCATGCAGGGTTTCTCAATAAGGCGATGTCTGATTTTAATCTGTCGTTGGACTTAGGCTTTTTAACCAAAAGTCGTAAATATACTTTTTTTAAGCCTAAATTTATCTTTTACGCCACTTATTTATCGGAAAAAATTGGTTACTGGCGTTATATCACCATCTATCGTCACCTAGAACAACATCCTGAAAACCGAATTTATCCCATTTTCCGCTTCTTTGAAAATTGGTGTCAGGACGAAAACCGTCATGGAGACTTCTTTGATGCCATCATGAAGGCTAACCCTAATATCTTAAATGATTGGAAAGCCCGTCTGTGGTGTCGTTTCTTCCTATTGTCGGTGTTCGCCACCATGTATCTTAATGATATTCAACGGTCTGGATTTTATGCTTCCCTTGGCTTAGATGCACGGGAGTATGATAAATACGTGATCGAAAAAACCAATGAAACTGCTGGACGAGTTTTCCCGATAGTCTTAGATGTAGAAAACCCTGAATTCTACAATAAATTAGAAGTTTGCGTGAAAAACAACGAGAAATTACGGGAAATTCAAGGTTCTAATAGTCCTGCCCCCCTCAAACTGTTGCGTAAATTGCCTTTCTATGCTTCCAATGCTTGGCAAATGGCACAACTCTATTTCATTAAACCCATTCGGGTTGATCATTTAGCAGGGGTTGCTCGTTAATTTCTGTTGAGTTTTGGTTAAACATCTAAACTTCGGTGAACTGAGCAGTTATTCTGTTTGGTTCACCCTATTATTTAGGATGATAAAACTCTGACAACAAATCAGATTATAGCGTTTCCTAGAGTCATGAAGTACATTTGTCTGTTCCGACGTTCCCCGTTCCGATCCCCCCTATCCCCTTATTAAGGGGGGTGTACCATTCGGACGTTCGGCGAAGCTCAGTCGATCCGCTGAAGCGGTAGTTGAGCCTGTCGAAACTCACGGCGAAGCCTCAATAGTGTGGGAATTGCTATAGAAAATCAAGTGTCTTAGCCGATTTAGAGCTTAATTAACTAACTGAACAGGAAATGAGTAGCATCAATTTGGTTAGGTGTTACCCCTTCTAAAATTGCCAGGGGGACTTGATAATCAGGTAATAATTGACCATAGGGTGACAGAGAAATTTGAGAATTATTGTTACCAATCGAAGTTACATTTACTAAATTCTCAAAGGGATTTTCTCCTAAAATTGTGTTTAAGTCATATCCAAAAGCAGTATAGGAACTATACAGAGAAGTTAAGTTAATTAGGTCGTCATTATTAGGATTAAAATCAGTAATAATATCTCCAAAATCATTGATACTATCATAAATAAAAGTATCCTGACCTCCGAGTCCCATTGTGACTTGTCCACCAGTTCCACTATTAATTAAATCATCTCCTTCAGTAGCCACAACATCGAAATCACGGTCATCGATTAAATTAACGGTTAAGATTTTTTCTACACTTAATCCACCACTATCGGTACTCTGAACAAGAATATCTAAATCGGGATCACTCTCAAAATCAAGTTGACAGAAAGATTGGAGAATGTAGATTGCAGATTGCAGATTGAATGAGAACAAGCCATTTATTTCGGCATTGGTAAATCTAAAATCTTCCCTACTTATCTCATCTATTCCTAATCTTTTTAAATTTTTGAGACTGATGGGTAAAATGCTTTGACTCATCTGATTAATCATTGATTCTACTTCAGATTCAGTCAAATTATTTCTTGTAGCAACAGACTTTAAATCACTATTGACAACTTGTTTGGTAATATGTTGAGCATATCTTAAAGTATATTTTTGTCTTTTTTTCACAAAATCCAACTCTTCCCTAAATGGTTTGGAGCATTTTTCACACTTAAATTGCCTTCTATTAACTCTTAAAAATACTTCGGTTTCTCCCCAAGAAATATCCTTTATTAGAGAGTAATGATTTTAATGAAGACGTGAACTGTTTTTATGACATCTAGGACAAACAGCTTTTTTTGAGTTGCTTTCTACTTGTAAAATCAGAGTATTTTCTAATTGTTTTTTTGATTTTACACTTACTCCTGCAAGAGAAAGAAGTTTAGTTAGCTGTCGTTTCATTTTGATAATTTATAACGATATTGCTAATATTTTAGCATAATAAGTCCTGTAGAACCTAAATAATGAAACTAGATAGCCTAATCATCTCTTTTAGGCCATCTACTTCAAGATTATCTAAGATTTTAGAGGCTAATTCCTAAGTAAATCTTAAAAAACCTGTAGGAAAGTCTAAGCTTATGAAAAAACAGATATTGCAAACTTTAGATTAGAGTTTTGCAACAAAGTTTTACTTAACGTATCCTAAACTTATATTTTGTTTACTTAGAGCCTCCCTCTTCTTAAATGACTAAAAAAAAGCCATCAAACAAATCAGAAATATCCAAAATGATTATTGATTACTTTTTAGATTTTCTAGCTTTTTCTTTTTCTTTTTGCTTAGCTCGTTTTGCTGCTGCTTTCGCCGCTTTTTCTGCGGCAATTTTCTCTTGTTCTGCTTTTTGTCTTTCCTCTTCTTTCTTGTCTAAATAATAATGATAATCCCCTGGATAAACAATTAATTCTCCTTCTTGAATTTCGACAATTTTGTTAGCGACTTTGGAAATAAAGTAGCGATCATGAGACACACATAAAACTGTCCCGTCATATTTAGATAAGGCTTCTTCAAGGGTTTCTTTTGCAGGAATATCTAAATGATTTGTCGGCTCATCTAGGATTAATAAATTAGCAGGCTTTAGCAACATTTTAAGCAAAGCTAGTCGGGCTTTTTCTCCTCCACTTAACCCTTCGACTTTTTTAAATACGGTTTCTCCACTAAATAGAAAACGGCCTAATAAAGAGCGAACTTTAGTGTTAGTCCAGTCGGGAACTTCATCATAAACTGTATCGAAAACCCTCTTAGTTAAATCTAAAGCTTCGGCTTGGTTCTGTTCAAAATATCCTGGAATGACGTTATGTTTACCTATTTGAATAATTCCCTCGCTAGGCTGTTCTAGGTTCATAATCATTCGTAACAGGGTAGATTTTCCGGCTCCATTAGGACCAAGAATTGCAATGCGATCGCCCTTTTCTACTACTAAATTTGCTCCTAAAAAGAGAATCTTATCTTCATAAGTATGGACTAAATCTTTAATAATAACTACTTCACGACCACTGGTAGGAGCAGGGGGAAATTCAAAGCGTAAGGTTTTCACATTAGCAACAGGAGCGTCTACAACCTCCATTTTTTCGAGTTGCTTTTCACGACTTTTTGCTTGGGTACTACGAGTTGCACTAGCGCGGAAACGATCTACAAATTCCTGTTGTTTTTGGATTTCTTTTTGTTGCCTTTGATAAGTATTTTCTTGAATTTCTCGACTGAGGGATTTTTGTTGAAGATAGTCAGAATAATTGCCGATATAAGTGCTAGAAACGCCTCTTTCAGTTTCAACAATTTTGGTACATAGACGATCCAAAAATTCTCGTTCATGGGAAACAATTACCATCGGAATATTTAGTCCCTTAAGGTATTGTTCCACCCATTCAATAGTTTCTAAATCAAGATGGTTTGTCGGTTCGTCAAGGAGTAAAATATCGGGGTCTTGCAGCAGAATTTTGCCTAAACTCATTCGCATTTGCCAACCACAGCTAAAGGAACTCACCAAACGTTCCCCATCTTCGAGGTCAAACCCCATTTCGGGTAACATTTTAGCAATGGCTGCATCGAGAGAATAACCATCGAGGGCTTCCAATTCTCTTTGTAAGTCATCGAGTTTATGGATTAATTCATCTAACTCTTCGGGGTCTGCGACTTCCATCTGGTGCTGCACTTTGGTTAATTCTTGATGCACTTGATTTGCTTGCTCAAAAGCAGTCCAAAATTCTTCATGGACAGTCCGACTCGGTTCTACCTCAAATTCTTGGGTTAGATAACCAATTTTTAAACTTGCGGGTCGTACAACGTCTCCAGAGGTCGGTTCTACTTGTCCCATAATAATCTTGAGTTGGGTAGATTTACCCGCCCCATTAGCCCCCACTAACCCCACTCGTTCCCCTGGGTTGACTTCCCAAGTGACATTTTTTAGGACTTCTGAGTTTGGGTAAATTTTACCGATGTTTTCTAGTCGCAGCATGGAGTTTTTGGTTTGAGTTGAGGTACAGTATCGTCTCTTGGGATACAGGGTATAACAGAAGTCGTCAAATCTTCAAGTCAGAACCACAATTTCTTTTGTCAGTAGGTAGGCAAAAAATATATCTAAGTTGGTGGGAAGTCATTTTAATGCTGACAATTCTTGTTCTCTCGATGCTCAAGGTCTTACTAACAATTACCTACAAATTCCTACAAACTTTTATAGTTTGCGTTAAATTAAACCTACCTATTTACCTAACATTTGAAATAATCTTGTGATTACCTGCAATTCAATCATTACTCAGCCGAGCCGAAATTTTTCTAGCTTTTTTCTCAGCTTTTACCTTACTCGAAGCAATAAACTTAATTTATTCAGGAGAATGGTTGTTACAGAGAATGGTGATCAATTTCTTCTAATTTTTGTTCTAATTCAGTCAGTTCATTAGGGTGATTTCCAACCACAGAACGAACCCCTTCTAGGGTGGCAACAATATTACGAGGGTCCATAAACATTACTTTGCTACTTTCGCTATTACCAATACTAACTCCCATTTCTAAATAGTTTTGCGCTAACAAAAATTGTAAGGCTTCACGAGCATTGGGATCAGTGCTTATTTTTTGTGAAATAATATCTAAAGCTTTGGCGGTAGCTTCTGCTTTCAGGATTTGTTGTTGACGTTGGGCTTCTGCTTTCAGGATTTCCGCTTTTTTCATGGCTTCTGCTTCTAAAACCCTCGCTTGAGCTTGTCCTTGGGCTGAATTTACATCGGAGTCCCGTTGCCCTTCTGAGGTTAAAATAGCTGCCCGTTTTTTGCGTTCTGCTGCCATCTGTAATTCCATGGAATCTTGAACGGCTTTTGAGGGCATAATATCCCGTAATTCAACACGGGTGACTTTAACTCCCCAAGGGTCTGTAGAAATGTCTAATTCTCGCAGTAAAATTTCGTTAATTTCTGTTCTAGCGGTAAAGGTTTGATCCAGTTCTAATTTTCCAATTTCGGAGCGAATTTGAGTTAACACTAAATTGACCATAGCAGACTGGAGATTTTCTACTTTGTAATAAGCTTTCTCCATATCCATAATGCGCCAATATACCACCGCATCAACGGTAATAGAAACATTGTCTTTGGTAATACAAGATTGAGGCGGAATATCTAACACCTTTTCTCGAATGGTTTCTTTATAAACCACGTTATCAATAAAGGGAATAACAAAGTTTAGACCTGAGCTTAACTTTTTGTTATAACTTCCCAATCGTTCTACGAGATATTCATTTTTTTCATTAACAATTTTGACGGAACCGAATAAGGCAGAACTACCAAAAACTAACAAAGCAATAATAAACGGATTCATAATAAACCTCTCAAGATTAAAATTCAATTAACTGATAAATTCAAGGTTATGATAGGTCTTCTGAGTGAGGTAAAAATTCTGGTAAGACAATTAAAGTATTACCTTTTCGAGTGACAATATAAACTTTTTGATGAGACGCGATCGCTAATTTTTCATCAGCACATTTTGCTTGCCAGGAGTTCCCTTCATAAAGAACTCTTCCTATTTCTCCTGGGGCAATTTCTGTTAACGTTTCTCCTTCGTGAGCATCTCCTAAGTTAGAGGTTAACATTTTTTTCTTAGGGAGTAATCGACGAGAACCCACCACAAAAACAGTAGAAAAACTTAACCAAAGGATAACCTGTAAAGAAAAAGAAGGAATTACAAGGGCGATCGCTGCCACCACCATAGCACTAATGCCCATCATAAAGGCAACGAAAGCAACGGGAAACACTGCTTCCATGAAACACAGGATAGCACCAGCAATTAACCACAGTAAGGAGGGACTGAGCATGGGGAACAAGTTAAAATCAATCAAGGCTAATGTGTGGATACGAAACAACCTGCTACATTTTCTATGATAGCTTTATTTCCTCGACCCGTTTCATAAGATAATTGGAAATGTACCCACTTCATCAAACATTGCAATGCCTGATCTCAATTTATTGTTTAATGCGGCGAATCTTTTTGTCTTACCGTTTTGGGTATTGATGGTTTTTTTACCCAAGTGGGGAGTGACTAAAAAAGTTATTTCCTCTTACCTTCCGTTTGTTCCTTTAGCAGGATTATATTTGTACTTATTTTTTGGAACTTTAGATCCTGAATCAGCAGAAGCATTTGCTAATCCAACTTTACCTGTTGTTGCTGAACTATTTAGTCAAGAAAAAATTGCCTTAACGGGATGGGTCCATTTTGTGGTTTTGGACTTTTTTACAGGTCGTTACATTTATTTAGCAGGACAACGGACAGGCGTTTGGACAATCCATTCTTTAGTATTATGTTTGTTTGCTGGTCCTTTAGGATTACTTTCCCACATTATAACCACTTGGATTATGAATAAAGGTTCTCAAACTGAAGCATCTGATCCTAATACAGCTTCTGCTTAATTATTAATTAATTCCCCTGATTTTTCCTTAGCTAAGGGGAATTTTTTTTATTCATTAGATAGCATTTTTTCTGCTACTGATCTCATTCACTTGTTAAAGGAAATGCTATATATTTGTTTATGCTCACCTACCTCTTTACAGGATCAGTTATGATAAACTATCAAAAATAATGTACTTAAACTCTTTAGATAGAACAAATTGACGACTTTAATATTGAATCATCCAAAAGGCTTGTTTTCTAATATAAATAGGATTGTCTGATTTAACAGGTGGTGCAACCATTTTAATTTCCCGAATCGTGGAATCATGAAAAGCAAACCAGTCGGTATAATTAGCCGATTCATCAAATTTTTTTTCTGGACAATTGTAAATAACGTTAGTAATCTTTGTTTCATTTATTTCAAAGATTCGAGTACAATTTTGTGGTAAAATAATAGTCACTAATAGACGATTATCTGAGTTGGGATAAAGGGTAACGGTACTAACTTGGTTTACTCCATTAGCTATTAAACCCCAAAATTTTGCTGTTGCAGCATAAGACTCTTGACGAGGATACAAATCAACTCTAGCCAACTTATTTTCTAAAAAAGTTTCATGTGATGCTGCTTTTAGTTGGTTTATATTAAAGAAAATTAATAGGGTTATAATAATATTCATCTATTTTTTATGAGTTAATAGGTGATTTTGGTAATTTTAAAAGTTCCTTGAGTTGTTTGCATTTGCTGAGAAGAAAACTTCGCTTCTGTGGGTAATACCTTGAGAATATTGTCGTCTTTGAATTACTATGAGAACCGCTTACAATAATTCATAAGCTGAGAGTTTCTAACAAAAAAGACAGCTTTCTAAATAATTTAATTGTTATCTGAAGACTCTTCTATTTTCCCAGTTCCTTGGCAAAAAACACAAGTTTCCTCTCGCTGAATTTCTCCACCACAATCACGAATTTCAGTATATCCTTTACCATCACAATGATCACATTTCTGGTTCTGTTGGGTTGCCATACTATAAGTTACTCTCCTAATTAATCACATTTTAGCTTACTCTTAATAAAGGCAATATACTTATACAACTCTTTCCCCATAATCGTGTTAATTTCTTGCGCTTTGTTTTGAGAACGGTTATCATTCTATGCAGGCTCTCTAACCCAACCACAAATCAGAAAGTGAATCAATGACCTTATCTCAACCCCCCATGTCACCCCCGGAACTTAGTCAGAATTTACCCAAGTTGATTACACAATCCCAGCCCCCTGTTACCGAAGAAGATATGCGTCAGGCGGTCAGAACATTACTGCTAGGATTGGGAGAAAACCCTGATCGTGAGGGACTGAAAGACACCCCCAAACGAGTGGTCAAAGCCCTCAAATTTTTGACCTCTGGTTATCATCAATCCCTAGATTCCCTGCTAAATGGGGCAGTTTTTCAAGAAAATACTGATGAAATGGTCTTAGTAAGAGATATTGACTTATTTAGTTCTTGTGAACATCATATACTACCCATTTTAGGCCGCGCTCATATCGCTTATATTCCTGATGGCAAGGTGATTGGACTTTCTAAAATCGCTCGTATTTGCGAAATGTACGGACGACGGTTACAGGTACAAGAACGACTCACCGCACAAATTGCTGACGCGCTACAGGGGTTACTTCAACCTCAAGGAGTCGCCGTTGTTGTGGAGGCAACCCATATGTGCATGGTAATGCGTGGAGTGCAGAAACCTGGTTCTTGGACTGTTACAAGCGCAGTTCGCGGAACCTTTGCAGAAGATGAGAAAACTCGCCAAGAATTTATGAGTTTAATTCGTCATTCTCCAAAATTTCATTCTTAGAAAATGCGTGTCAACAGAGGCGTTTGTGTCCTCGCCTCTGCTTTTTCCATACTTTTCTTTCCTAAGTTGCCATGACTCAAACTTTATCAGTTCCTAAAAAAACAAATGTCTCCCTTCCTAAAAGAGGAATGCCTGTCACAATTATTACTGGATTTTTGGGAAGTGGAAAAACCACTTTACTTAATCATATTTTGACCAATAATAAACAGCTAAAGGTAGCCGTTTTGGTCAATGAATTCGGTGATATTGATATTGATAGTCAATTGTTAGTGTCAATTGAAGAAAATATGGTTGCTCTCAGTAATGGTTGTATTTGTTGTACCATTAACGATAGCTTACTTGATTCAGTTTATCAGATTCTTGAACAAGCAGAAAAAATTGATTATTTAGTAGTTGAAACCACTGGAGTTGCCGATCCTCTTCCTATTGCTCTGACTTTTTTAAGTACGGAATTACGAGATCTTACTCGACTAGATTCTATTTTAACCTTGGTGGATGCTGAGGCATTTACCCCTGAGCATTTTGAAAGCCAAGCAGCCTTGCGTCAAATTACTTATGGGGATATTATTATACTCAACAAAACTGATTTAGTAGCTCCAGAAAAACTGAAAGTTATTGAAGAAGATCTAAATCGAATGAAATCAGGAGTAAAAATTATTCATAGTCAATATACTCAAGTTTCTCTTCCCTTAATTCTTGATATTGATGTGAATGATTCGGCCCTTTATTCAACAGCAGAAATTAGTGATCATGCCCATCATCACCACCACGATCATGATCATGAACATCATCATCATTCCAATCATTTAATAGTAGATGGCTTTGTTTCTATTTCTTTTGAAAGCGATCGCCCCCTTATTGTCGAGAAATTTCAAAACTTTTTAGTGGATGATGTGATGAGTAATGTTTTTCGCGCCAAAGGAATACTATGGTTCAAAGAAAGTCAATTACGCCATATTTTTCAACTGAGTGGAAAACGCTACGATATGAACACCGATCAATGGCTTAAAGCACCTCAAAATCAATTAGTATTTATTGGGCGTAATTTAGATGAAGAGATGTTGAATAAAAAACTTAATCAATGTTTAGTTTAATGATCAAGTAAAGCTAAGGAGAATAAAAGTTATTCTTGATCCTTTGTTATAGATTAACGATCAATAGACAACAGTTATTCATTCTCCTAACCCGTTATATAAAATCAGTGACATCAAGTTTCTCTAATTAACTGATCTCAATATCAATGAAGTTGATCATCAACTCACTGTTCCTCCACATTTTTTAATCATTGTATTAAGTCCATTCCAAATAGATGCAGCAGAAGCTGGAAAATTAGCTTCTATTAAGCGATATTCCAAGGTATTATTGTCTGGATCGAAATTATAGTTAAGAGTTCCTGCAATCCAGGGATCAAAGGGGATAGTTGCCCAAAATTCAACTTTACCGCTATTTTCATCTAAGTATTTAGCATAACCTTGATTGGTTTTATGAGTTCGTATACAAGTATTAAATTCCTCCTCTGTAATGTCTGTATATTGACGAGTTTCTTCAGCGAATACAGGATTGGATTTTACCATTATTAAGAGACATCCTGATAAAGTAAGTAAGGCAAAAAAATGATAGGGAAAAAACATTGTTTTAAACTGAAACTTATTTTTAGATAAAGGCAAATTCTTCATGAGTCTTAGTTTCCTATAATTAATATCGTCAACTAGCAAACTATAAGTCTGCTGCATAATTTATAGCTTGTGTCTTTTGTTCGATATTTTAACCGATCTATTAGATTAAGTTAAGTCAAATTTCCTGGAATGTCAGTCCCAAAAGAAAGGGAATTTAACTGATTAAGTTGATCATTATAGGGTAAATAAGTAGAAAATAAGGGAAAAGTTTAGGGAAAAAGTAGGCATTTTGATCAATGTTAAAATTATTTTAACTTAACTTGAGAGATAAATTAGATTACCTCAGTTAACGAACCATTGACGATGTTCAACTCTCTGATTATTCTAGATGATAATTAAGGATAATTTTATGAGAAATTATGGTTAAGTTTAGTGAATTTATGAGATTTGTTTTCCCAATTCTCCTAGTTCTGGGTTTTCTCCTGTTAACCGGAGAATTTTTTGGCTTTATTTCCGTACTCTTTGGAGCCTTATGCTTTTGGTTTGTTTGGTTTAGAATTCTTAGCTAATTTCCACAGTAAGCTATCGAGTATCAATCTTAAGATTCAAAAAAACTAGAATTGCATGGTTTTTCTATTCTTCCAACCAAGATATCTCGCTAAGATCCCAAAAGAACTCGTTTTTATCCTGCTTTACTCAATAATTCCTTCACAGTTTCAATCAACTGATCAGGAGGAAAAGGCTTGACAATATAGGCATCTGCCCCTTGTTTGCGTCCCCAATAGTGATCAACTTCAGTATTTTTAGTCGAACAAAGAATGACCGGAATATGCTGAGTGTTGGGATCAGACTTAAGATGACGACAAACTTGATAGCCGTTCAGTTCAGGCATGACCACATCTAAGATAATGAGATCAAAAGCAGTTTCCTTGACTTTTTCTAAAGCTTGAGAGCCATCGTTAGCTGTCCTTACAGAAAAGCCACTATCGGTAAGTAGCTCAGCAATTAATTCACGCTGAGCGGTACTATCATCGGTAACTAAAATGGTAGTCATTAGGCAATGATTTTGAGATCAGGTAAGTAACTTTGTCGCTTAAAACGTTGATGGTTGTCACGATTATGACCAGGGGGGATCAGTTAGGGCTAGAAAAAGCAACTGATTAAGTCCTACAAAAACTAGGTTCCTTTGACTAGGATACCCGTAAACTTGCCCCTATTTTTCATTTTCTGACTAAAACATAGTTGCGCGATCATTCAGTTGTGTTCCCTTGGGAATAGCTAGTTCTATGGGACTTGAGATGACTGATACGCCGCATCAGCGACTTTGAGAGCATATAGACTTGATTTGGGCTTAACATAGAGAGGGGTTCGGTCAAAGAGATAATTTAAAACTTGTTGAGTATCTTGGGCAAATAAACCGCGACGACTTCCTAATTTAATCGTTTGAGTGCCTTCTTGTGTGATCAATGTCCCCACATCACCAACAAAACTTAACGTTCCGCGATCGCCATATAATTCAAAGGTACGCTCACTTTTCCAGAAGACTTCTCCTTTTGCGTAAACTAAATCGACCCTTAGTCCATCATTAAACTGTAATTGAGCATCACATAAACAAGCACTAAAATATTCATCTTCTGAAGCATCCCAATAGCGAGCGTTAGATGATACAGTTTTTACCACTCCAAATAAATCAGTAAAGCGATGAATCCGGGGTAAGGCCGCTATCAAAGGAAACCCGAACATCTGTCGATGGTAAGTCCAACGACGGGGAGCAGGGTGTTTAGGGGCAATTGTTGTATAACGACCATAGAAAACCTGACCTAATTGGGGAAGATATTGACGAATTTTTTGGTGCATTTCCCCTAAAATTTCAATATGTTCAATATGTAGGAGTTTTCCTTGTTGAGTGGCTAAGGTCAATAACTCAGACCCTTCAGAGAAATTTAGGGCTAGGGGATACTCTACGATCACGTGCTTTCGATTTTGAAGGGCAGTACGAGCGATCGCACCATGATCACGATTAATGGTACAAATCACCACTAAATCGACTTCTTGACTATTAACCAATGCTTCCCAAGACTCACAAAAAGAAACTCCGTAGGTTTGACAGAAGGTGGCCACCTTTTCTGGGGTATGACCTGTCACATAACACAGTTGCGATCGCTCATCTCTAACCAAGGTTTCTGCTCGTCTTTGGGCTGCGTATCCTGTGCCAATAATGCCTACTTTTAGGGGGGATGCTCCTGAAACTCTCATTGTTGTGGAATTCATTGTTTCTCGTTTCGTTGTCTCTAAGTACAAATCATCAATGATAATTATAAATATAATTAATACTAATATATTAAGGATTTTGAGGATATGATTCCCTATTGCTCAATTCATTCAATCACCATCAACATTAGATAATAAGGCTTTTAACTCTGACTCAATCCCAAAAACTTTCCTGGGTCACAAAACATAAGTAAAACTTATTTTAAGTTTATTTAATAATCTCATTACTAATCCCTGTCTAACTCTGGAGCTTTTTCCCTTAGTATCAGAAATGAAGCTTACAACAATCTTAAGTTGTAATACTAAATAGCTGTTTCACGTCAGAAGAGGAATTATCAATGGCAAGCTACAAAGTTACTTTAAAAAGCGACGCAGAAGGAATCAACACTACTCTGGAAGTACCTGATGATGAGTACATCCTAGATGTGGCAGAAGAGCAAGGATTAGATCTTCCCTACTCTTGCCGCGCTGGTGCTTGCTCTACTTGTGCTGGTAAATTAGTCTCTGGTACTGTTGACCAATCTGATCAATCTTTCTTAGATGATGATCAAATCGAAGCTGGGTTTGTTCTCACCTGTGTTGCTTATCCGACTTCAGACTGTACCATCGAAACTCACCAAGAAGAAGCATTGTACTAATTCATAAATCACAGTTGCAAGCCCATTAATTCAGAGTAATCAATTATAGCAGGGATATAATTAGCTTTATTCCCTGCTTTATTATTTTTTTACATTCACTTGGTACAGATTTTAGAGATCGACGTAAAGCTAGAGATGAGAAAAAGAGTCATTGGGGTGATGGGGCCTGGTGAAAAAGCTACTGTAGGTGATCAAAAAAATGCCTATCGATTGGGGCAATTAATTGCTCAACAAGGGTGGGTATTATTAACAGGGGGACGAAATATAGGAGTAATGGACTCAGCTAGTCGAGGGGCTAAAGAATCACAAGGGTTAACCATCGGAATTTTGCCATCTCACAAGACTGACGAGGTTTCAGATGCAGTAGATATAGCCATTGTGACGGATTTAGGGAATGCTCGTAATAATATTAATGTTCTTTCATCGGATGTGATAATTGCTTGTGGGATGGGATTAGGAACAGCTTCTGAAGTCGCCCTAGCTTTAAAAAACAGCAAACCCGTTATTCTGTTAACCGACCATCTTCAAAGTCAACAATTTTTTACGGGTTTATCAGAGGATCTTGTTTCTATTGCATCAAGTCCTGAAAGCGTTATTGAATTAATTAAAATCCTTACTCCTTAGTTGGCTTAGTTGGCACGGGGATGTTATGTAAATTTTCAACCTAAGAGGGAGAAGGTGTAAGTGCCCATTGATCTATCTCATGTTTCCCTAGAAAAGATGTACGCCAATTACCTTTGTCAGTTGATCCCAATTGGATGTAGCATGATTCAAAGTATATAAAATTAAAATTGGATAAATCCAGCCTGATTGATTATGCTGTCAGTTAGTGATCAAAATTTTTCTCGCTTTGTTTTAGAATCCCCCCAACCGATACTCGTCCACTTTTGGGCGCCTTGGTGTGGCTTATGTCATTTGATTCCCCCTCTATTGTCTAAAGTTCAGTCAGAATGGGAGGGAAATCTACAGTTCGTTAGTGTTAATGCTGATGACAATTTTAGATTAGCCAATACCTATCGAATCAAAAACCTTCCTACCCTGATTATTTTTGCTCAGGGACAAATTATTTATCGGATTGAGGATTTTCGGGGACGAGACGATATTCTCAAAAGTCTACAAAAAATTAAATTTAATCAATTGGCACAATCTGCTTAAATAGTCGATTACATCGTAGTTGAGTAATAGATATAGGCGCGATCGCTATGCCATCGCGCCCCGAATTCTTGAAAAAAAATAAGATTTTAATGCCCCTAAAACTCAGGAGAACATAACACATATAGCTCAAGATGGGAGAATTAAGTAACAATAATCATAGTGCCAATTCTGAATAACTCGTTAGGGGAACCTCAATGATTAGACTCGAACAAGTTGAAGTAATGATTAAAGAAAAACTACCCGATGCTCAAGTAATTATTAGAGATATGAAAGGGGGAGGGGATCACCTAGAAGCTTTCGTTGTCTCGGCTGAATTTGAAGGAAAAACCCGAGTTAAGCAACATCAACTCGTGTATAGCGCACTCCAAGAAGCTCTAGATTCGGAAGCGATTCATGCCCTAGCCTTAAAAACCTATACCCCTCAAGGCTGGGAAGCTGCACAACAAACTGTCTAAGCTAAAATAAACAACAAACAGGAGTTAATCTCCATTGTTCCCTGTAATCATTCGTTGATTTCGGAAGTTTTCTTCCCTAAAACCTGTCATTTATTTATTTCGGAGTGTTTATGACACCAGAACTTAAAGAGCGTATTGATCAATTAGTCAACAGCCATCCAATCTTTGTGTTTATGAAGGGAGCGAAATTAATGCCCCAGTGTGGCTTTTCTAATAATGTTGTCCAAATTCTCAATACCCTAGGGGTTCCCTATGAAACTTTTGATGTTTTAGCAGACCCTGAAATCCGCCAAGGGATCAAAGAATATTCTAACTGGCCGACAATTCCCCAAGTGTATGTCAATGGGGAATTCATTGGGGGTTGCGATATTATGATTGAAATGTATCAAAATGGCGAATTGCAGCAAATGGTTGAAGTTGCTTTAGCTTCTTAAAAAAATAAGACAAGGGGAGACGCGAAGCTCCCCTCCTTAATTCAAGTTGAACTCTAGATTAATAGTAATCAGGTTCGGTTTGTAATTGTGTAAGTGCAAAATTAGAAGGATCACGCAAAAAACTCCACGCTTCTTCTTCTAAATGATGAATAAGATAAGGTTCCAATGTGTTGGAGTAGCGCAGACAAGCGAGGTATCCATCCATATAAGATTGGATTTCATCATAGCGACGACCTCGATGCCACAAGTCGACCATGCCATCAGTTAGGTTCTGGTAGTAACGAATCACTTGGGTATCTTGAAGCATGAGATAACATTGAGATAGTTTATAGAGGGTTAATTAAAAGATCAGCTTAATTTTAATGAAGACCTGCTTGACTAAGCAAGGAAAATTGACAATTAGCTTAAGTCACTTAGGGGAATTATTAAGTGCTAATTCTATTGTAACCCCTTCATTTTTTAAAGTTAAGGATTAATCAATTATATATTTTTCAAACCCAAAAAACACCCTCAACGAATTCTTAAGAATTTCTTCGGAAGTGGACAAAAATGCCGTAGCAGATGTTACAAATTCTTGACATTGTCTCTGTTAGCCTTATGGGTGTTTATTTTAAAAGGAATCTAAACTAAGGTGAATCTGATTTATATTGCTATCGTTGAGGGGAATCCTCACCTGCGATCGCTTTTGGGTTGGCACTTGCAGCAAGCGGGTTACATGGCTCAGCAATGCGCGAATCTCCAGCAAGCTCGTAATGCTTTCGTTCATCGCTTGCCTTCCTTAGTTATCCTCGACTCCGACCTTCCTGATGGAGATGGGATAGAATTGTGTCAATGGCTGCATAATCAGAAGCAGTCCCTGATTTTGATTCTCTCTGCTCGTAACAGCGAAAAAGATATCGTTCGAGGACTGAACGCCGGAGCCGATGATTATCTGAGTAAGCCCTTTGGGATGCAAGAATTTATGGCAAGGGTTGAAGCCCTGATTAGGCGTTTACGGGTGGCTTCTGCTCCTCTGTATCTTGATTACGGGGATTTAAAAATTGATTTAGTTCAGCGTCGCGTACAATACCGAGGGGATTTTGTAGACCTAACTCCCCAGGAATTTAGTTTGTTATATGTTCTGGCTCAAGCAGAAGGCAATCCCTTGAGTCGTTCCGAACTATTACAAAGAGCTTGGCCTGAAGCCATTGATAATCCACGAACCATTGATACCCATGTTCTTTCCTTACGAAAGAAAATTGAAACCGATCCTCGACAACCGAGCCTCATTCAAACCGTTCGCAACGTCGGCTATCGCTTTAATTCAGAAGTGCTGTACGATGCGTCAGCGTCTCCTGCCGCTCCTCCGATTGGCACTCAAGTGAGTCCCAAAAGTTCGAGTCCCATGGCTGTTGATAGTCATGATCCCCACCGCTCGAATATCCACTCAACGTCTTTGATTAAATAAGGGATAGGTCACAAATGGTATTGATGGGCAACGTTGGTCAGACACCGATTAGCTGTTGCTGTCAATTTGTCGGACTGCCGTCAATGCTGAATAACTAACCCCTGCGGTTCCTTCCCCTGGATGGGTAGAATCTCCCACTAACCAAAGATGATTGACAGGGGTTCGAGTCGCAATCCCAAAAGGACCAAAAGTAGAAACCCGTTGACCAATTCCACCAACAACCCCCTTATCTCTAGCGGTAAAGCGAGCAAACGTACAAGGCGTAGCCCCTTCTTGGTGGATAATAGTGGTTGGGGTGAGATGGAAATAGGCACTTAAACGGGCGATCGCCTCTGCCATATATTGTTGCTTTAGGCTTTGATAAGCTTCTGGGGTTCTATCGAACCAAATTTGAGGATCAGTAAACGAAGAAGCAATGATGGTGGCTTTTCCCTCAGGGGCCCGTCCATCTCCTGGTTGACTGACAGAAACAAACAGAGAATTATTCTCCCCAATCGGACTATTATGATCATAAAGAAATTGTAAATGGGGAGAACAGTCTTCGGGAATTGCTTGACAATCAACACCTAAATAGACCACAAATGCCCCTGATGGTTGGGGAAGTTTTTCGACACGGTTTTGATAAAGTTTCCAGAAGGGAGAAGGGGAAATATCTAATAATTTGACTAGATTTTGAACAGTGACATTAGCAACGACATGATGGGCGGCTTCTGTCCAAGTTTTTCCAGTTTTCTGATGGCGGATAGTGACTTGTGTCACATGGTTATTCTGGGTGTGAATTTGTTCAATACTATGGCCTAGTTTGAGTTTTCCTCCATGTTTTTCTAAGGCTTCTACTAGGCGATCGCTTAATACTTGCATACTTCCGTGAAGATGGGATAGTCCTTGGGGAGCTTGGGAAACTCCTAACGCAGTAGCAGCATACAATAAGGCCGTTTCATCAGCAGTCACTTGGGAATAAAGCTTTAATTGTAAGTCGAGAAAGGTTTTAAGCCGTTGATCATCTTTTATTCCATACAAGCGTAAAGCATCTCCCACGGTCATTAAAGTAAAGGGAACTGTGACCAATGTATCTAAGCGCAACGCAGAAATTAATTGCCAGAGATCCCAACTATTTCGCGGCGGTAAAACGGGATCTCGTCCTTGGAACTTCCAACTAGCACGGAATAATTTAGCCATCAATTGCCAAAACGGTTCACTTCCCGGAAACTGTTTTTGTCTTTCACGTTGCCATTGTTGGGGATCTCGCCAGACTTTAATGGGTTCGGTTTCTCCTGGTAAAAAGACGGCACAAGCAGGATTACAGGGGGTGGCCAGAGGAAGATCTACTCCTAATTCCTCAAAAATTCGCTGGTGAATGCCCCCAGGTTCTAACCCTGCAACTTGGGTTGCACCAACATCGAAGGTAAACCCCCGTCGCTTAAAGGTAGACGCGCATCCCCCAGGAACCCATGCTTGCTCATAAATAGTGACATCATATCCCCGACAGGCTAATAAAGCCCCTGCGGTTAATCCTCCAATTCCTGCTCCAATGACGATAATAGGATCTGCCATGGTTGCTCGATTTACATTTCTTAATATGTCCTGTTATGATTGTAACGTTTTCTTAATATTGTTCCCTTCTCCAACAATGGGTTGATGTTTCCCCACCCACTTATCTAAGTACGCTGATTCCCAAATCTCACGATAACTTAAAGAAGAGTTGAAGATAAGTTTTGATCAAAGCCACAACCTTAGCATAATAGCTGTAGTAGAACCCAGAAGCCAATGAAAACCTATCTACAAGTCTTACGGTTATTTTGGACGACAGCGATCGCGTCAGAATTAGAATATCGATTAAATTTTGTTATTGCTATGATTAGCAGCTTAGCTAATTTAATTGGAAGTTTATTTAGTTTATTTTTATTTTATAGAAACGGCTACACTTTTCAAGGATGGACTTGGGAGGAAGCCCTAATAGTGGTAGGAATATTTACTTTATTGCAAGGAGTTTCTGCCACGTTTCTAGTCCCTAATCTTAATCGAATTGTCGAGCAAGTGGAAAAGGGAACCCTCGATTTTGTTTTATTGAAACCGATTAGTAGTCAGTTTTGGTTATCCTGTCGAATTTTATCTCCTTGGGGATTTTCTGATTTAATTTTTGGTATGGTCATTATTTTTTATGGGGGGTCTAAATTAGGGTTAACTCTAGAAGACTATTTACTCGGTAGTCTTACGATGATTTTTGGTGTTTTTATTTTGTATAGTATTTGGTTTATCTTAGGAGCAACCAGTGTTTGGTTTGTCAAAATTTATAATGTTACTGAAGTTCTTAGGGGATTATTAGAAGCGGGAAGATATCCGATGGTTGCCTATCCAGTAGCTTATCGTATTTTCTTTACTTTTATAATTCCTGTTGCTTTTTTAACAACTGTTCCCGCAGAAGCCATGTTAGGAAGAAGTCAGGGACTATGGATTTTAGCAGCCATGATCATAGGAATTGTTCTATTGATAGTATCTCATTATTTTTGGCAGTTTGCCCTTCGTTTTTATACCAGTGCCTCAAGTTAATTTGTATTATGATAGATAGAGATTTTTCCTGTTGTCAAAAATGCACCATAACCCAGTTTTAATTCAAAATCTAAGCCATAATTATCCCGACGGGACTTCTTCTCTAAATGGGATTAACTTATCAATTCAAGCCGGAGAGAGAGTGGCCTTAATTGGGGCTAATGGCTCAGGAAAATCTACCTTGCAACTCCATCTTAACGGAATTTTTTTGCCCCAGTCTGGAAAAATTAAAATAGGTCAATGGGAAGTAAATAGTCAAAATCTCACGCAAATTCGTAATTTTGTCGGTTTAGTCTTTCAAAATCCTGATAATCAGCTATTTATGCCTACCGTATGGGATGACATTGCTTTTGGTCCAAAAAATGGTGGGATTAAGGGAAAAGAACTACAATTGCGCGTTTTAGAGGCCATGGAAGCGGTAAACATTGATCCTCATACTTATGGATCAAAGAACCCTGACAATTTATCAGGGGGGGAAAAAAAGCGAGTGGCGATCGCTGGAGTTTTAGCCATGCAACCTCAAGTATTGGTGTTAGATGAACCTTCAGCCCAACTTGATCCCAGTTCCCGTCGTTATTTAATCAATTTATTACAGACCCTTTCTTTGACGCAATTAATTGCCACCCATGATCTCGACTTAGCTTGGGAATTGTGCGATCGCACCGTTATTCTTAGCCAAGGTGAGATTGTCTATGATGGCTATACGGATCAGGTAATGAGCGATCGAGATTTTTTGGAAAAACACGCTTTAGAACCCCCCCTAAGCTATAGTCGTCCTTACTGTAACTTGGAAGATGCACCTAAACTGAACAAACAAGATTAACTCTTTTTAATTTGTTTACGCCACTGAGTAATTCAATTAAGGATGGTCTAATTAAACACCTAACAGTATCAGAAGTAGGTGTTTTATCTACTTTTTCATCCAAAGGTTCACAACATTCTTCAATTTCTCTCGCTGCACAGTCTAAATAACCACCACATTTTTTATATAATGGCTTATCGTTAGACTGTGAAGGTGCTTCTTGATAAGCTTCTTCTAATAAGTCTTTAACCCTTTCAATTTCAGGATATTTATCTATTAATGATGCTTTATCAAATTCAGAAGAAAAAGGATTTTCTGCTATAAAACGACGAAATATACTATAAGTTTGATAGGGTAAATCATATTTTTTAATTTCTTCCATCAACCGAGGAAGATAACTTTGATTATTATCAATTTCTAAACTTAAACTATACTCAATTGCATAATCTTCACATTCCTCCGATGGTTTTGTCATATCCTCAATTAAAGGTTCATCAGGAAAATCAACCCATTAACAAAAATCGGGTTCTACTGTTTCTACTGAATGTCTCGCTTTTTCAACTAAATTGAGAATAGAAGCATGACGCATTTTTCCATTCCTCAAGATCCATTTAATGCTTAATTGTTCAAACGCTTCGTGTAAAGGTTGAGGAAAGGGTTGAGAATCATTAACGAGATAAGCCGGTTCTCCTCTGTTAATGCGATCGCAGATTTCTACTAATCCTTTACACAATTTAATCGGTAAAATCTCTTTTTCTGTTTTATATTTTGCCATATTCACTGAAATATCTGAATATAGTTAATTATACTACTCTCACTTACTGATATCGCTACGCATTGACCAGTCGTTCAGGAAATTATGAGACGGGATATGTCAAATTGTAAATTTTTTGCTAATAATGTTTAGAGATGGCTGAAAACAAGCCTCACCTATAATTTCTCAGATTCAAAGAAGTTTAGGTTAAGCTTGTGCTACTTTAAGAAACGTTAATAATTCACCAATTAACTCTCTAGTTGGTGTACAGGTCTGAAACAAGCCCTCACGAAAAAGTCAAGTCAGTTAACCTGAAAGGCTTTTCTCTGGTCTCATCCTATAAGACAATGGGTTAAATGACCTAAACTAGAAAACACAAACGTTAAGAAATCTTGCCATCGATTTCAGTTTCAGCAAGAGGATTAAACTCTATGACTATTGCAGTCGGACGCGCCCCCCAGAGAGGATGGTTTGATGTCCTCGATGACTGGCTCAAGCGCGATCGCTTTGTATTCGTTGGTTGGTCTGGTTTATTACTCTTCCCCTGTGCTTACCT
>NEED01000024.1 GCA_002110465.1 unicellular cyanobacterium SU2
GCCATAGAAAATAATTTAACTCTGTATCATTGTGACAGAGATTTTGAGGCGATCGCGAAACATACGGTTCTTAAAGAAAAGAAACTTAATCTGACAACTAATAATTAAAGTTACTTGTAAAGAGATCTCTGTTCTTAGCTGGGATAGATTTCTACGATATTTATTCGAGAATTACTCGGAGCCGTTGCAGTGTAAGGTCTTGGGGCTTCTTTGGGGGGTCGTAGATGGGGAATCGCAGGAGTGCGACCCGCTTGTGAGCTAACTTATCCATTTTTATTTCAGCCGAATACCATCAAAAAATCTCACTTAAATCTAAAGTAAAACCTGGTAATATATCTTCTCCTGATAGGGTTTGAGGATTATTTAAAATCTCTACCTGTTGCCCAACTCTATAGATCTCAACTGTTTTTGCGGATGGTTCGATTAACCAACCAAGTCTAACACCATTATCTAAATATTCGTGCATCTTCGCTTGTAAGTCTTTGTATTTTTGATTCTTAAGGTCACTAGGACTTACTAATTCGATAACAAAATCAGGAACAACAGGAGAAAACCCTTGTTTTTCTTTTAAAGTTAAAGTGTTCCATTTGTCTAATTTTATCCAACTAGCATCGGGACTTTTCTTTGCACCATTGGGCAATGTAAAAACTGTAGAAGAATCAAAAGCCTCTCCTGTGCCATCTCGATCTGTCCAATTTCCTAGCTGCTGTGTTAGACGACGGTTTTTTCTACCTGCTTCACCACCAGTGGGACTCATAACAATCAATTCTCCATCTTTGGTTAACTCCATTCGCGCTAGCTGCTCAGCTTGTGCTAGTTGGTCGAATTGTTCTGAAGTTACTCGAAACCCCTTGGGGATACTAATGGTTTCCATTGATCTTAAGTTCAACTGATGTCTTTAACTAATATTGTAATTGTATTCTTTATTGCAAAAGGACGGATGTCAACTGAGATAATATCTCAAAATCATTTAAGTTTCTCAAATACCTGCCAATATTTATAATTGACCTAAGTTGGGGTAGCAAGTTTTTCCAATGTTAACCCTGATTTTTGTAAGAATACGGAAGCAACAAGATGACATTTTTTGAGAACACAGCAATAGAAGAAGACTGGCTTGAGGCTGAACTTGAGGATACCTTCGATGAGGATTTTGAGATCGAACTTGAAGACGCACTACTCTCGTTAGAGGTCAAAAAAATCTATGAGTCAAAGCATAAGCAGACTTTGCCTCATAAGGAGTATTTTTTAAATTTGCTCAAATTGCAGGCAGAGCTAATCAAGCTACACGACTGGGTTCAACACAATCAAGCGAAGGTCGTTGTCCTGTTCGAGGGACGAGACTCAGCCGGCAAAGGTGGGGTGATCAAACGGATTACACAGCGGTTAAACCCCCGCGTCTGTCGTGTTGTGGCCTTACCAAAGCCAAGCGATCGCGAAAAAACCCAGTGGTACTTTCAGCGTTATATTCCCCACCTTCCTTCGGGAGGAGAGATGGTCTTGTTCGACCGCTCCTGGTACAATCGTGCGGGGGTAGAGCGTGTGATGGGTTTTGCCACTCCTGAACAGGTGGAAAATTTTTTCCACGATGTCCCTGAATTTGAAAGAATGCTAGTACGCTCAGGGATTATCCTCATCAAGTATTGGTTCTCTATTGCCGATGAAGAACAGCAAATGCGCTTCTTAATGCGTATCCACGACCCCCTAAAACAGTGGAAGTTGAGTCCAATGGATCTACAGTCTCGAGTTCGTTGGGAAGACTATACACAAGCCAAGGAGGAGATGTTTGCTCGGACAAATATTCCCGAGGCTCCTTGGTGGATTGTTCCAGCCAATGACAAGAAACGAGCTCGCCTCAACTGTATCAAACATTTGCTAGACCAGATCCCCTACACTGAAGTCCCCCATGAAAAAATCCAGCTTCCCCAGCGGGTATTTAACCCAGACTATGAGCGCAAAGTGCTGCCACATGAGCTATACATTCCACAAGTGTTCTAAACTCCAGATGAGGATAGAAACAGTAAACTGTACCGACGAGTCGCGCAAGCTTACAGCACGGGGCTTCTCGGCAGTTAGCTAAAGATTAAGCTAAAAATTCTGGAGCCGTTGCTGACTAATTACTTCATTTTCTATGAAACCTGTACATCGTTCTCGAAAAAAACCTTCTGCTGACAATATTCCGCTTAAGAGTCTCCATCGTCACTCCACACAAAATCATTCTTGGTCTCTACCTAACAAACTACGTTTAGCTCAAGATATTTACCCAACTACAATTAATTTACTTGACTACGATTCAGGAAAAGTTATCGAACGTTTGGCTTTATCTCCCGATGATTGCCGTCCTTATCTGAACAATAGCTCTTCTATTTCTTGGTTTGATGTAACAGGACTGGGAAATCTAGATATTTTGCAACAAATTAGCGAAATATTTGGGCTAGATCCTTACTTACTTGAAGATATTATTAATGTTCCTCATCGACCGAAGGTTGAGGAATTTTCGGGTCTGTTATCAATTATTACGCAGATGGCGGTGATTCAAACAGACTCTTACATATCTTGTATTTAGGGAGTATAAAAAACCTTCAATGAGTCACTTTTTTATGTTCGCTGGATTTATGTTGTCGGCCTATTCAATTGTTGCTAATGATGCAATTCAAACCCTAGGCACTTTTTTGAGTTCTAATTCTAAACGACCGTGGTGGGTGCTATGGAGTTTTGCTTGTACGGTTTTAACGGCTGTTTTTATCTATGGATGGTTAAATTATGATGGAGATGTGTCCTATGGGCGTTTAGCTAATTTTCCGATCCCTAATCCGTTTAGCTGGATTTATATTGTTCCTCCAATTGCCTTATTATTTCTAACTAATTTTGGAATTCCAGTTAGTACAACTTTTTTGATTTTAACGGTTTTCAATCCAGGTAATTTAACAAGTATGCTAACTAAATCTCTCTTGGGATATGGGTTAGCTTTTATTGTCTCAATTTTGCTCTATAATTTCGTTACTCAAAAGATAGAAAAGCAATTTTTAGCAACGGCTGAGAAAGAAGCAAAACCCTATTGGACAGTTTTACAATGGTGTTCAACTGCTTTTTTGTGGAGTCAATGGCTGATTCAAGATTTAGCTAATATTTTTGCCTATCTTCCTCGACACTTAACCCTAATCTGGCTGATATTTGCTTTGGTTGTCATGTTAGCTCTCCATGCTATTATCTTCTACAGAAGTGGAGGGGCTGTACAGAAAATTGTCACTAGCAAAACCAATACTCAAGATATTCGTTCAGCAACAATTATCGACTTTATATACGGGTTAATTTTACTCTTTTTCAAAGAATATAGTAAAATGCCTATGAGTACAACTTGGGTCTTTATTGGGTTATTAGCTGGACGAGAAGTCGCTATTTCTCATCGTCTACAAACTCGTTCTATGAAAGATACAGGAAAAATTGTCTTCAGTGATGCTTTCAAAGCTTTAATTGGGTTAGTTGTTAGTGTCATTTTAGCATTTTTACTGCCCTTATTTGCACAACCCATCAGCTAGAAAAGGTGGTTCTACCCGACTTGTTATGTAGCTAAAGATTTGCGAGGAGCCTCTATTCCCGTTCACGGACAAATTTAGCCACCATCATTCTCCATTAACAGTAACCCTAATCTGGCGTTGGCGAGGTTTGATATCACATTCCAAAGGGAAAAGAAGCTACTCGACTTGAAAGCAAAGACGTTGCTGATTATAGAGTTGATCTGCTACAAAATTATTAGGCTTTGAAGGCTACGAGCAATTGCTTATTCAGCACTGCCGTTAAGAATATACCAGTTAAGAGATGACTTATGACTCCTCCAGTTGTTCTTATCCACGGGACTAATGCAGGACCCTGGACAATGATCAATTTCGCAGAATATTTTAAGCAAGAAGGCTTTCAATGCTATTGTCCAGCTTACCGCTACCACGACAGACTGCCTTCAGATGAAACCTCTGCCTTTTTAGTTGGCACTAGCATTGAGGATTATGTTGAAGATATTGCTCAGTTTGTAGAAAATTTAGACACTCTTCCTATGCTGGTGGGTCATTCATTGGGGGGCATAGTGGCACAAAAATTAGCGGCTAGAGAGTTAGCCCGAGCCATTGTTTTGCTAAATGGCAGTGTGAATTGGGGTGTCTTACCGACAACTGACGAGGAACGTGCTCTAGGGAAGAGGTTGATGTCTGCGGGGGGATTCTGGGAAGATGTCTTACTCCCCGATTATGAAACTATGGCTAAATACGGCTTCAATAAACTCGAGTCAAACGACCAACGCCGAGTCTTCGAGCGACTTGGACCAGAATCAGGTCGAGTCATGTTTGAACTATTTTTTTGGATGTTTGACGAAAACCAAACGACAAAGATTGATTATGAGCGAACCACCTGTCCTGTTTTGATGGTGTCTGGCTCTGAAGATCTTGCCATTCCGCCTTCCACCGCTCGCTCCATTGCAGAACGATATGGTCTACAAGCTACTTTTTATGAGGCTAAAGGGTTTGGCCATTACCTGATGTTAGAACCGGAATGGAAGAAAATTGCCCAGATATGTCTTGAGTGGATGGTTAAGCAGTGACTTTTCTTTAAGGCAAGCTCTTGAGCAGGGAGAGGTATTTGCGGCTTTCTCCCCTGCCCCGAAGCTCCGAAGCTCCGAAGCTCACCTTATCTTAACGTATGGTATTCAACAGGATTTCATATTACCTCCTATCGAACTCAGGTCAGGTTATTAGCTAGATTGAGGAAAAACGCTATAATCCGCTTTCTTTTTGCCTTTTGCTTGTCTTGGTGCGCGTTCCCTTGCGTCTGTCGCCGACGCGGGATGGCTCCGCCGCTTGGCGGGGTGACAAGTCTGTGAACGTAGGCATTATCAGGGCTTCACAGAAACAGAGGTGGGAAAAAAATCAAATCTGTTCTTAGAGATTGTGGTACAAATCACCTATTCTCACCCAAGGTTTACCTAACTGTTAAGAATGAACAGAAATGATTCAAAGATGAATGATAGAAAAAGGGGTTAATCATTGTAATTCATTCATCATCATTTATGGATTTTTTGCCTTTCTATCAAGAATATTTAGAAAACACTTTAAGCAGAAGTAAGTTTTTACTATTACAAATATTAGTTTGGTTATTGCAGGTTCATAAACAAGTTAGGATAGAAAGATTAGCTGCTTATTTACCCATTCCTATTCTATACGAAAGTCGAAGAAAGAAGATTCAGAGATTTTTAGGAGAATGTTGTCTAAGCCTTACTCTATTTTGGTTTCCTCTGATAAAATTAATAGTAGAACGAGAGTTTAAACCAGGGAGTCGTTTAACTTTAGCCTTAGATAGAACTCAATGGCAAGACAAAAATGTGTTCATGATTAGTGTTGTTTGGAGAAAGCGATCGCTACCTATCTACTGGATATTATTAGAGAAAAAAGGCAGCAGCAACGTTAAAGAACAAATAGCTTTAATTCGACCAGTCTTGAGATTATTTTCCCACTATGGGGGAGAGCCGAGATACATGCAAAATAGTGCAAGATAGCCCTTAAACCCTCGCTCTGTATTGATTTCATTATATGGTATTAATTAACTATTAAATATTGAATATAGCGGTCGTGCTAATTTTCATTGTGAGGTTTTTCCCAAACTGATACGTGATAACGACTGGTGTTTGTAAATGGTTCTTTTTTCCAACTACCCCACCTTGCCTTAAGCTTTAAATTGGCGATTCTTGCCATCAAGTCAAGTTCTGACGGCCAAACGTAACGGAAAGGGATTGAAGATAGTTCGACTTTTTGGTGGCGAATTCTTAAATGATGCGATCTTAAGGATTGAGAGGCAACATCATAGGTATCTATTCCCCAATGATCGTCGCGGAAATCAAATACATGATTTGTTTCTCCATGTGGTAATGACTGAAGAGCAGGAACCATTACCTCAATGACAAAACTTCCACCAGGAGCGAGATGTAAGGCTGCATTTTGGAAGCATCTAATCTGCTGTTCCTGAGTTGTGAGATTCATTATCGTATTGAAAATGAGGTAGACAAGGGAGAAAGAACCTCCACACGATGTAGTTGCGAAGTCACCTTGAGTTACTGGAATACGCTCGCCACCAGTTTTCTCTGCAAGTTTGGCAATCATAGGAGCAGATAGCTCAATGCCATGAACTTCAATCTCTTTCAGAGCAAGAGGTAAAGCTATACGACCAGTTCCAATACCAAATTCAAGAGCATTACCGCCATCTGCCAGTTCTGACAGAAAATCGACCACAGGATTAATTACTTCGGGGTGGAAAGAATCTACATCGTCATCATAGGTGAAAGCGACTTTTTCATCGAAATATCCATCATTTTGCATGATTCAGACCAAAAAAAGAAAGCAAAAAGTTACATTTTTGACTGTACCAATTAAACTTACTGAAAATCATACCTTTGAAAGCTATCTTGAACTATCAAATCTTGAATATTGTGACTAATCAGTCCAAAAACTCTCAAATCTAGAAGGATTTAGCTGGGTGTAACGAACGGTGTGCTGAATATTACGATGTCCCAAATAATCCTGAATCGCTCTGGTATCATGCCCATTGGTTGCCAGATAATAGCCACAGGAATGACGTAACTGATGGGGATGCACTCGACCTTCAATTCCTGCCAATCTTCCCGCCCTAGCAACAATGTGACGAACCGAACGAGTAGACAGAGGTGCTTTGCGTTCGGAGACAAAAACATACTGGGTATCTGGATAATCTCTTTTCAATTGTCTCAAAGCTCTCAACTCAGGAGAACGAAGAGGATGTACGCTATGATGACCGTGTTTGACTCTTTGAACCTCTAGATAACCAGAAGTTAGATCTACTCTCGACCATTTCAGAGCCACTAATTCTGCCGTCCGCAGACCATGACGAAACATCAACAGAATCATCGCAGCATCCCTAACTTTATTTCTGCCCACACTCTTAGCAGCCTTCATCAAAGCCTGAACCTCTGACGGATGCAAATATTCCCTTTCTCCCTTCGAGGGCTGTTTGATAGGAGGGGGATTTTTAAACTTTGCCGAAAAAGAACTTGGAGCAGCTATTTGTAGCATAGGTAAACACCTCATGCTGCGGTCTATGTCTTAATGATACTTTGCCGAGAATGATGTCTTTTAGGCAAAGTAATGTTTCGTTGTAAGAACAAAGGTCAAACCGATGCTGTAACCTCAATAAGAATTGTTAGTTGAGTTTATCTGCGGAGGCGATCGCTATTACCGTAATTAGTCGAACTGCTTATCCTCAGTTCAAGCGTTATCCATCTAACAAAGAACTACACGAACTCTATACCCCAACAGTTGAAGAAATAAAATTCGTTACCAGTCGCACCAGAAGCCAAACAGGACTGCTGGGCTTAATGGTCATGCTCAAATCATTTCAAAGATTGGGCTATTTCACTCATCCAGAATTAGTCCCCCAGCCAATTATTATTCACCTTCGCACCTGTCTGAAACTAGATGATCAAGTCTCGCCCATTCCTTCCCTACGGTCAATTCGCTATTATCAAGAAGCCATCAGAGAATACCTGAATATCAATCCCTACAATAATCGGGGTCAAGAATTAGCAGCAGTAGCTATTAGAGATGCAGCCTTCGTCAGAGATCATCCCGCAGATTTAATCAATGTAGCCATTGAAGAGTTAGTAAGACAACGCTACGAATTACCAGCTTTCAGTACCCTCGACCGTTTAGCCTGTCATATTCGCTCGATCGTAAACACCCGTTTATTTAAGCGAGTAGCCCGCAAACTATCCCCCACTGACAGGCAGAATATAGATAACCTGCTAGTTCCCAATTCAGTTGAATCAACCAACGCCAATCTCAACCTGCTTAAATCTCCTCCCAAAAGCCACAAACTCAAGTATATTAAAGAATTACAGGATAAGTTCGATACCATGATGCTGGTGGGAGATGCCCAGAAACTACTCTCATTTATCCCCGCTACCAAAGTTAAATCTTTTGCTGCATTAGCTAGAACTCTAGATATTTCCGAATTTAACGATTTTAGGCTGCCCAAACGCCGAACTTTATTGCTGTGCTTGCTCTACCAGGCTCAGGTAAAAACCCGCGACCACATGGTAGAGATGTTCCTCAAACGGATTAAGAAAATCCACAACAATGCCAAAACCAAGTTGGAGTACCTAAGAGAGAAATATCTCAATCAAACCCAGACCATGTTGGAAATGTTTGGCGAGATTTTAGTTTTTTCCGATAAATCTCCAGGCTATACTCAACTTGGAAAGCAGGTACAGGGTTTATTAGACAGTAATGGGGGAACTTCTCTACTGCTAGAACAATACTCGGAAATTGCCTCTGTTAATACCAAAGACTATTTCCCCTTACTCTGGTCGTTTTATTCCCCCTATCGCAAAGCATTATTTGACTTGGTAAAGTCTTTAGAAATTTGCTCTACTTCCAACGAACAGTCAGTCATCGAAGCAGTACAGTTTGTTCTGGATCATCAGCATAGAAGAAGTAAATTCCTCAAAGCTAATCTCGACTTAAATTTTATCAGCGACCAATGGCTAAAGCTGGTAGTTGTAGAAGTTGATGGCGAAGAATTCTTGGTACGCCGTCAGTTGGAAATTTGTATCTTTTCCCATTTAGCGAAAGAACTCAAGACGGGAGATGCTTGTGTTATGGGTTCGGAGAACTATGCTGACTTTCGACAACAGCTATTACCCTGGTCGGAATGCGAATCAAAGCTTGCTGAATACTGTTCTTCTATCGGCATTCCCGATACTCCAGAAGAATTTGTCTCCCAACTACAAGATCGACTTACCACAGTAGCTCGCGAAGTAGATATTATTTGCTCAAAGGGCGACCAAATAACCATCAACTCTGAAGGAATTCCCGTTCTCAAAAGAATTACCGCCCAAGAGCAACCCGACGGTGCAGAAGCCTTATTTAATGCTATTCGAGAACGATTGCCCCAGCGTAGCGTGCTAGATGTTCTCTGTAATGTGGAACATTGGCTGAACTGGACGAGACACTTTGGTCCTTTATCGGGCAGCGAACCCAAATTATCAAACCCTCAAGAAAGGTATATCCTGACGGCATTTGGTTATGGGTGCAATATTGGTCCTAACGAAATGGCTCGTCACGTCCGAGGAAAAGTAACTTCTCATATGCTCTCCTATACCAACCGCCGTCACGTTACCAGTTCCTATCTAGAAGCTGCGATTAAAGATATTATTAACGCCTATAATCGCCTCAGTCTTCCCAAATGCTGGGGTAGTGGGAAAAAAGCCGCCGCCGACGGCAGTAAGTTTGAAATCTATGAAAATAACCTGATGAGCGAGTATCACATTCGCTATGGGGGTTACGGTGGAATCGCTTATCATCACGTTTCGGATACTTACATTGCCCTGTTTACCCACTTTATTGCCTGTGGGGTTTGGGAAGCGGTTTATATTCTCGATGGACTGCTGAAAAATACTTCTGATATTCAACCCGACACCCTCCATGCAGATACCCAAGGACAATCTTCGACCGTGTTCGCTCTTTCTCACCTGTTGGGAATTGAATTGATGCCCAGGATTCGTAACTGGAAAGATTTGGATTTTCTCCGTCCCCATAAGGATGAAGTTTACGACTATATCGACCCTCTATTCGATGATGTGGCTGAATGGAAGTTAATCCAGACTCACTGGCAAGATTTAATGCGGGTGGTACTGTCAATTAAAGCGGGAAAGCTTTTACCCTCAACTGTGTTAAGGAAGTTGGGCAGCTATAGTCGTAAGAATAGGTTGTATCAGGCTTTTCGGGCTTTAGGGAAAGTCATACGCACCATCTATCTTCTGCGATTTATTTCTGACCGCGCTTTGCGTCGAGAGGTCAATGCCTGTACTAATATCGTTGAGAGCTATCATCATTTCTTGGATTGGCTGTTCTTTGGTAAAGATGGCGTAATTACAGCCAATGACCCTGTAGAGCAGGAAAAGCGGTTGAAGTATTTAGATTTAGTGGCTAGTGTAGTAATTCTCCAGAATACGGTAGATATGACTGGGGTAATTCGTTCTTTGAGTGCGGAAGGATTCAAGATTAATCGACGAATGCTGGCAACTATGAGTCCTTATATCAACAGCAATCTCAAGCGGTACGGGGATTACGTGGTGGATTTAAAGAACATTCCTCAACCATTTGAGGGGGCAATTAACCTGCCAGTGGAGATTTTTGAAACTCAAGCAGAGTAAGTGTTTAAGGGCTATCTTGCACTATTTTACACGTATCTCGGCTCTCCCCCACTATGAGCTAGTAATTTTAGGAGATAGGGAATTTCATGGGGTCGAGTTATCATATTGGTTAAAGAAGCGAAACCGAAGAGCTAAAAATCCCATCTACTTTGCTTTTCGAGAAAGAAAAGATGTGTACATTAGAAGAAGTAAGAAAAATGAAAAACGGTTTCAAGATTTAAACTTAACTCCAGGAGTAAAAGTTTTTGAAAAAAACATTTTTGTCACCAAGCAGAAAGGATTTTGTCGGTTTAATATATTGGCTTACCAAAAGAGGAAATATAAAAACCATAGTGAGGAAGAACCTTGGTTTATTATAACCAATTTAGATAACCCATCAGAAGTTATAAAATTTTATAAAATGAGAGGTGGAATTGAGGCAATGTTCCGAGATTATAAAAGTGGTGGATATAACCTTGAAGGGAGCAAAGCCAATACTCATAGGCTCACTAACCTTATTTTATTAATAGCGGTCTCGCTCCGCGAGTGCTGCCGCACCGCTTATACTTCATCAGCTTTAAAGGGTAAGTCGATTAAAAATAAAGGCTATCAAAAATATATTTCTAGGCTAAAAGAACCGAAAAGACAGGTGAGGAGACATAGCGACTTTTGGGTTGGGCTGTATGGACAGAGTTGGATTTTAGCCTGGGACTTTTGTTCTGGGATAACTGAAGAATTGATGCAATTAAGTTGGCACAAAATTAATGAGTATAAACAAGGATTAAAAGCTTTAACTGCCATTAGTTGATCTTTTAATTCCTGTCTTAATTGTATACTATAAAAAACCATCAATCAAGACTTATTGATTATTTTGTTATGTCTAAATTTTAAGGGTGACAATTGATAAAAATTAAGTCGATAGTTTTTACGTTCATTATATCAACTTGGATTATCATAAACGGCTTAATCATCATCATGACTTATTAACAAGGTTGATTTTTTAGTCAACTTAGATTCTGAAACCTTTATTTGATGGGTTTTTTCCAATTCTTGTCACCCCGTCAACTCCGCCGCTCTTCGAGAACGCACCGCTTTTGCCTTTGGCCTTTTGCCTTTTGCCTTTTGCCTTCTAAAACGCATTTTAAATGCGTTTTAGCTTATGAGGGGTTGAACAATAGATTCTAGATTACGAACCCAGATCTCGGTTTGAAACAGGGGTAATTGGTCTTTTTGTTGTAAAAGTCTGTGTCGTATGGCATTCAATTCTTGACGATGAGTTCCCCAATAAA
>NEED01000025.1 GCA_002110465.1 unicellular cyanobacterium SU2
TTCTATTGATTTTGCATTACCTTTTTATTATCATTAATGAGGTAGTCTTCTTGGCTAAATTTCTAAATTTGCTGCATTGATCAAATCTTTATTCTTAATCTAATGAGCAAAAAGCAGGAAATACATGTAAATTCTGAAATAGGTCGTTTAAGGAGGCTTTTAGTGCATAGCCCTGATGCGGGGCTGGGAAAAGTAATTCCTAGTAAAGCACAAGATTGGCTTTTCGAAGATATTATTCATCTAGAAACAATGCGTTCTAAAGAGTATGATTTCTATATTAAATTGTTATTATATTTCTTGGATCCAGAAAAAGTAAAGGGAAAACTTAAGACTATAGATGATCCAAAGAGTAACAGAGATTTTTATAAACCAGGTAAGAAAGGGTATTTCCATTCAGATAAAGTAATGGATCCTCAATCACTTTTAGCCGATATACTTTCTAAAGAAGATGTTAAAAACCGGTTAATTGCAGCAATTTCGGCGTATGAAGATGTTTCATTTAGAACTCAAGAAGCACTTCAAGAATTATCTCCAAGAGATTTGGCTAGTACGCTTATTTCAGGAATTTTGCCTGACGAAAGTATGATTTTTCCTCCCGTTCCCAATTTTATTTTTACAAGAGACATTGCTGTTGTTGTAAACCAACATATTTTATTGACTAAACCAGCTACAAGGGCAAGGTCGAGAGAACGTATTCTTACGGCTTATACGATGTTTAATCACCCCATATTTGAGGCTTACAGAGATAACATACTAGAGATAACCAATACAGAAGATCATTTTTTGTATGACGAAGATGAGCAAAAATCTAAGGCGGTGAGCTTAGAAGGTGGCGATGTAATGACGGTCGCACCCAATCACCTCTTAATAGGCTTAAGTGAAAGAACCACTTTACATGCAGTAAGTAGGGTTATTCAAGGATTGTTTTCGAAAGATGTAGTAGATAAAGTATCGGTCATTAAAATACCAAACAAACGTGCATTTATGCATATTGATACTACTTTTACCCAAGTAAAGAAAAACCTATGGGTAATCCATGCACCATTTTCTAAAAAACACATTCATTATGCAACCAGAGACTTAATACCTTCATTAGGTGAACCCAAAGAATTGTTTACGGTAGATATTACCCAATTTCACAAAGATCATATAGATCAACCTGTTAAGTTTGAGTTTTTAGAAGATTTGTTAGATAACATTAGCAGACAAGATTTAAAGAGTGAAAAGGAAACTGAATTTATTTATTCTGGTGATGGTGTTTTTCCTTTTGGTCAAAGGGAACAATGGACAGATTCATGCAATGTATTAGCCTTGAAAGAAGGAGTAGTGATTGCTTACGATCGCAACGATAGAACTGCAGATGGTTTTAAGAGAAAAGGGTTTGATGTAATTCATGCGGAAGACCTTATACAAAAATTAGATAAGGATGAAGTGAAAGCAGATAAATTAGAAGATACATTAATTTTATTACCATCTGCAGAGTTGTCTAGGGCTAGGGGAGGTTCACATTGTCTAAGTATGCCACTTTTAAGAGATAGTATTTTTTAAACGCCTTTTACAATTTGCTACAATTAGTAGCAATGTTTTTATTTTAAACATAATTGAATATTTTTATAGCGTTATTTGTGGTTTTAGAAAGCCGAATGCTTGAACTTTTTTAAATTATGCGCGAAGATTATTTACGTGGAGATGCTGAAAATTTTTCTGATGATGAAAAAGATTTAGAAAAATCACTAAGGCCTTTATCATTCGGTGATTTTACCGGACAAGAAAAAATAGTTGAAAATCTACGCATCTTTGTTCAAGCAGCAGCTAAAAGAGAAGAATCTCTAGATCATGTATTATTACATGGCCCTCCGGGTTTAGGTAAAACTACGCTTTCACACATCATAGCCAATGAGTTAGGGGCAAGTATAAAAATTACTTCTGGACCTGTGTTAGAAAAACCTGGCGATTTAGCAGGACTTTTAACTAATTTAGATGAAAACGATGTATTGTTCATTGATGAAATCCATCGGTTAAATCCAGTAATTGAAGAATACCTGTATTCAGCTATGGAAGATTATAGGATCGATATTGTACTTGATTCTGGTCCTAATGCAAGAACAATACAAATTACGCTCAATCCATTTACGCTTATTGGTGCTACAACAAGATCTGGTCTGTTAACCTCTCCGTTGAGAGCCAGATTCGGGATTAATGCCCGATTAGAATATTACGATGCCAAATTACTTTCTACCATTGTAAAAAGATCAGCCGCGATTTTAGGTTCGCCCATTCAAGATACGGCTGCATTTGAAATAGCCCGTAGGAGTAGGGGGACACCGCGTATTGCCAATAATTTATTAAGACGCACACGGGATTTTGCCCAAATTAAAGGTGATGGTACCATAGATTTAAAAATTGCCAAATTTGCTTTAGATGCTCTAAATGTAGACCATAACGGTTTAGATGAAATGGATAACCGCATACTAAAAACTATTATTGAAAAATTTAAAGGCGGCCCTGTGGGTATCTCAACCATAGCTACCGCCTGTGGTGAAGAAGCAGAAACCATAGAAGAAGTGTACGAACCATTCCTTATTAAAGAAGGCTATATTAAACGTACTTCGCGTGGGAGGGAAGCTACTGTTTTGGCTTTTCAGCATCTTAATATTATACCTCCCAATCAAATGCGCTCATTGTTTGAGTGAAATTAATATACAAAAAGAGCAAGTGACCTTAGCCACTTGCTCATTCAGAAAAAAAATAATTATCTATATTCAATAGCGCCTATGTCGCATGAACCTGTTCTTATATATCCTGATTGATCGGTTTCACTGCTACATTCTCCATCACTTACTGCATCAATAAGGGGACTATCTGTTAATGGTTTATGTCCCCATGTTTCATCTATTTGCTCAAGTAAGCCTAATTTTACAGCTATTCTACTTCCAGGAAAATCAGGAAGGATATCAGGTTGGACTGGTGAGCCAAGTAATTCAAAAGAATTTGGAATAAAATCTATAAAATTACCTCCCAAAGTGAATATATTATCACCTTCTAATATGCCAAGTGCAACTACTGTATTTTTTAATTTTAAACTATCTCCCTCATTAAAAACCATACTACCTTCGGCCTGAAATGCAAGTTCGCTGACAATACTACAACTTGTTATTTCTATTTTTCCGCCAGTATTATAAATGTCTAAACCTCTTTTCCCATTATTACTACTTATGGTACTATTTATCATCTTCAAGGAAAAGGGAGAATTATTATAAATTCCACCACCAGTATTTGTTGTCGCCCTATCGGAATTTGTTTTATTTTGAAATATAGCTGAGTTCATTATAGTGAGTCGTCCTGTGTTAGATATCCCTCCGCCAACTTCTGAAAGATTACCATGTATCAAACAAGATTCCATTGTTACTAAACCTGAAGAAATATGAATTCCACCACCATTAAGGGCACTGCGATTATTTGAGATGGTTACAGATTCAAGTGTAACTCCAGGGGTTCCTAAAATTAATATTCCACCACCACTACTACCTTCTGAATCTAAAGCTCTTCCATTAGTAATTGTAAGGTTATTGATAGTGACAGTTGATACTGTACTTTCATCTCCTATTATTTCAAATACCCTAACTCTTCTACCTCCATCTATAATTGTTCTTTCTTGCCCTTTGCCTCTAATTTGTGCGGCGAAAGTATTCAATACCAAGGTACTATCTAATAGATAGGTCTCATCATCAAGTTCAATGGTGTAAGTGAGTTGATTTCTTGAATTTGCTTCCTGTATAGCTGCCCTTAAAGAACAATTTCCATTTACATCTTCACATCTGTCATCACCCGGATTAATATCAGAGGTGTCATCCGTAGTATTCACGATAAATACTGAATTATTTTCTGGGGCAGCCGCTTCTTCTAAAATTTCGCAACCACAAAAAAATAATGTTAGAAATAGACTAAACAAAACTGTTTGAGTGAAGTCAAAAAATCTTCTAGTTTTCATTTTTTTATATTTAATTGGCAGAACTATATCATTTGCTTGAGAAAAATAAGCGTTATTCTGGTATGTTTGTGGCTAATGGAATGGATTACTGCTGATAAAATCAGTTGAAAAAGGTATGATGAAAAGTGCAAGTATCTTATAAGTTTTCTTGCACTTTTCAATAATTTATAATTATCTATATTCAATAGCGCCTATGTCGCATAAACCTGACCTACTAAAACCAGATTGGTCTATATCGTTGCAATTTGCTGTATTTCCTTGATCGATGAGTGGGCTACCTTCTAGAGGCATGTATCCCCAAGTATCACCAATTCTTTGAAATGAACTTAACATTGGAAGAATTGTAATACCAAATGTTGGAAATTGATCAGGAGAAGTTGGGGTTCCTAATGATATATACTCACCTTCTTCATCCATAAAGTTGCCACCTAAAGAATAAATTCTTCCGTTTATTGAGTTATTCGATACTAGCGTATTTGCTAATACAATACTGTCTGCTCCAAGGTTCTCTATACCAGAACGACTATTATCTATAATACTACTGTTACTTATCCTAGCAATTGAACCACTTATGCTGCTTATCCCAGATCCTATGCGAAAATCAGTATTATTGTTAGCGATTGTGGTATTTGTAATGACCGCTCTTGCATCTATGGCATTAAATATCCCACCACCTTCTCCAATATTTGTTGCAATGAATCTCGGGGTATCTCTGGTTTCATTTTGATAAATAGAGGAGTTTTTTATGTTTAATAGACTTTTGTTATAAATACCTCCTCCAAATCCACCACCTTCTTGACCCTGAAAATTTACAGAAACCGCACTGTTATTTCTTACAATACATGATTCCATGTTAAACCTACCTTGTAAGATTGCGATACCTCCTCCTGCATAAGCAGTATTATTTTCAATAATAACATTCTTGAGGTTAACAAATGGATTAATCCTAAGAGGAGGATCGACTGGAGATTCTGGGTCTAAATTAAGAAAACCGACTCTTATTGCACCACCAATAGTAGCTCTGAAATCTGAAAATTCATATTCTGGATTCCCCCCAGATATAGTAAGGTCATGAATACTAATATTTGATGTCTCAGTAGCGTTGATTTGAAATACTCTTACGCCATCTTGTCCATCAACCACTGTATTTTCTGGTCCTTTACCTTTTATAAGCACACCAAAAGGGTTCTTTAATTCTAAGGTGCTATCAAGTAGATAGTTTCCTTCTTGTAATTCAATGGTGTAAGTTACTTGACTTCTAGTGTTTGTTTCCTGAACTGCTGCCCTTAAAGAACAATTTCCATTTACATCTTCACATATGTCATCACCCGGATTAATATCAGAGGTGTCATCTGTGGTGTTTACAATAAATGATGAATTATTTTCTGGACTTAATACTTCTTCAAACACTTCACAGCTGCTAAAAAACAATGGAAAAAGTAAACCAAAAAAAGCGATTTGTGTCAGTTTAAAAAATCTTCTAGTTTCCATAATAAATTTTAAGTTAAAGAACTAATTTTTAGTTAAAAAAAACTGTCTTTTTATACTGGACTCAAAAAGAATAGATACACATTTGGTAAAATCTTCACATTTATTCACTTTATCTGTACCTTTATCCCAGCAATTTTTTTATAAGTAATTACTCATTTCAAACAAAATATTTTCTATGAAAACCATTGATGATTTCAACTTTAAAGGAAGAAAAGTTTTAATCAGGGTTGATTTTAATGTGCCCCTAAACGACAGCTTCGATGTAACTGACCATACAAGGATAAAAGCTGCTGTTCCTACTATTAAAAAGATATTGGGCGATGGGGGAGCAGTCATCATGATGTCTCACCTTGGTAGACCTAAATCAGGACCAGAAGAAAAGTTTTCAATGAAACACATTGTGAGTGATTTATCGGAAGCGCTGGGAGTGGCTGTTAAATTTGGAGGTGATTGTATTGGGGAAGAGGCCTATGGAATTTCGGCAAATTTAGGTGAAGGGGAAGCTCTTTTACTAGATAACCTTCGCTTTTATAAAGAAGAGACCAAAGGTGATGTTGGATTTGCCGAAAAGCTATCTAAACATGGAGACTTTTATGTAAATGATGCTTTTGGTACTGCGCACCGTGCACATGCATCTACTTCAATTATTGCACAGTTTTTTAATGATAAAGCCACTGGTTATGTAATGCAAGCGGAGTTGGCTAATGCAGAGAAAGTGATGGGAAACCCTGTAAGACCATTTACAGCCATAATGGGTGGAGCTAAAATTTCTGATAAGATTTTGATTATCGAAAAATTATTAGACAAGGTAGATAATCTAATCATTGGTGGTGGCATGTCTTATACTTTTACCAAGGCGCAAGGTGGTAAAATTGGTAACTCTTTGCTAGAAGCAGACAAAATGGATTTAGCACTAGAGTTAATTGAGAAAGCAAAAGCAAAAGGAGTAAACCTAATTTTACCAGTTGATACAGTAATAGCCCAAGAATTCAATAATGATTCACCAAGCAAAGTGGTAAATAAGGACCAGATTGAAGATGGTTGGATGGGGCTAGATATTGGACCAGATTCTGTAAAACTATTTGCTGAAACCATTGCTAACTCTAAAACTGTATTGTGGAACGGTCCTATGGGTGTTTTTGAGTTTCCTAATTTTGCCAAAGGAACAGACCAAGTGGCAGAGGCAGTGGTAAACGCAACTGAAAATGGTGGATTTTCTCTAATTGGTGGAGGAGATTCTGCCTCAGCGATCAACAATTTAGGCTACGGAGATAAAGTATCATACGTTTCTACTGGTGGTGGAGCATTGTTAGAATACATGGAAGGTAAAACATTACCTGGTGTAGCTGCACTAGACGGGTAAGGCATTTAGTTGAACTTTTTTAAGGAAGGGTTTACAGAAGATGTAAGCCCTTTTTTCGTTCATCACTTAATGAAATACCTGTGTGATGAAATCAATTTCTTTCCTTCTTTTTATTGTATTGATAAACAGTGACTTACGTCTATTTGCACAAAATGATATTTACAACAGAGCCATCTTAAAAATGTTGAATGGCAACCTACTAGATGCCGATTTAACACTAGATTCTGCCTTACTTTACGAAGATTATCAATCCTCTGCAAATGCGTGGCTAAGAAAAGGTGAATTAACCTTTAAAATGCTTCAAAGAAGTAAAACATCATTTGAAAAATTGGGCTACATTTCTAAAGCAATCCACAGTTTTGAAAGGGTAAAGTTTTTAGATACTTTAGAATCGACTCACTACCGACAAGCCAATGAATATTTAGCAAAAATTTGGGAAGCTTGCATTAAAGAAGCATTAATACATTATGATAGGGGAGAATTTAAAATTACCATTCAATTTTGTGATAAAGCAAAAGAAATCTATCCTGAAGATTTAAATGCTTACTTATTTGCTGGCAATGCAGCTAATGAGTTGAATGACCTAAAAACTTTGAAAGAAAACTATTACCGCCTAGTTCATTCAGGTTATTATAGAGCACAAATATTTGATAGGTTAATAACAATTGAAAAACATGCTGAAAATGATACTAATGTTTTATGGCTATTGAATTTGGCAGCAGAAACTATTCAAAGTCAAAAAGAAGCTTATTTGAAGGAGAAAATAGTATTCTTACAAGACAAATCTGCTTGGTTAGAATCGGAAAATACCATACTTGAAAGTAACATCCATCTACAGCAATCTACTGAATTTAGATTACTATTAGCAAAAAATTATCTAAATACTAAAAGGTTTAAAAAAACTAAGAAGATAATCCAAACTATTATACCAAAAAATGAAAAAGGTAAGCTTTTAAAGGCAGAGATCTGCTACGATTTGGCACTCAATATATATATCGATAGAGTAGATAAAGATGGTAACAAGGCCTTAAAAAAGATTGAAAAACAATTATTAGAACAAGCAAGGGAGTTATTTGAAAGTATTGTTTTCACAAAAGAAAATTGTGAAGATTTGGCTGACAATCTTTTAAATATTGAAAAGCTTTTAGGGGAGAGGTAGTTGGTTAGTATGATAATTATGAGGTAACGTTAACGTTAAAATTTTATATGTCTGTAAATTATTGTTGTTAATTTAAAAAATAATTGAGAATGGAAACATTGCACAAAAGTGATTATTACGAAATCTTATTCGATAAAGAAAAATCAATGATAGTGCACAAAGCTTTACCAGCTACTTCAGATATGAATGAGGAGCAATTTAAACAAGAGATGCTATTATTTACCGAGATATGCGAGAAATATAATCCAAATAGGGATTTAGTTGATTTAGCAGACATGAACTATATTATTCAGCCTGAATTACAATCGTGGGTAAACTCAGAAATATTCCCCAGAATTTTAGAAATCATACAACGAATGGCATTGATAATGCCTAATACTTTTGTTGAAAGTGTAAGTCTACAGCAAACTATGGAGGAAGAATTAGGAGAAAAATTTGTCAGGAGATACTTTGATAATAAAAACCAAGCAGTAGAGTGGTTAATGTTAGAACACGTTAAAAAATAAGGGTTTAAATAAAAATTCTTTTACTTAACATAACATATATTATAGACTTTTTATGATTGTTGATACAATTCTAGTTTTCACTTATTTTTTTTAAAAACAATTCTACTTCTTTAGGGGATTTTAAAACATAAATTTTTGTTTCTTTACTTAAATTTTTAAGCTTTTGAAGAATAATGGGCTTTTTTACTTTAGGGTATTCATAGATCCATTTAATGAAATTAAAGTCAAATTTTTCATTACAACCTTCAGCCATATCAGGTCTTGATTTTCCGTAATATTTTATGAAGCGAGTTATCGCTCGGTATAAACATAAATACCGATTAAAATCTAAAAATATAACAGTGTCACTAGCATCAAGTCGGATTTGTATCGTTCCACCATAATTACCATCCATGATCCACTCTGGTTCTTTACACAAATTTTGTTGTATTTTAACCCATTCAGGTTTCGCAGTTTCTTCCCACCCTGGTTTCCAAAAGATGGCATCTAAGTGATAAAGATTGATATTGAGTTTGATAGCTAACTGTTTTGCTAGAGTCGACTTTCCAGCACCTCCAGAACCAATTATTGAAATCTTTCTCATTGCTTTATGGAATATTTATCTCTTTACAAAAATTGTAAGTCATAGAATTCAGTATTTTCACATAAATCTAATAGTAGTTGAAATAAAATACACAACAGTTATTTCTGGGGCCAGTATCATTGTCAAAAACAAAATTTATGATGAAACTGAAACTATTAATTTTTATCCTGTTATTAATTTTCTCGTCAAATATTTTTTCTCAAGAACTTAGTCGTAGAGCTAGTTTTGAGGCAAGTATATCATGGCCAGACGGAAACATTCCTGGTGCAATAATAAAAGAGATCAATAAAGACTCGCCCTTATTAAAATCAGGTATACAATCGGGCGATATCATTTTACAGATCAACGGAGAATTGGTTTGTTCACCAGATAAATGGTCTGATCAATTATATGCTTTAAGAGGAAATATACGCACAAATTTATTGATTAAAAGAAATCAAAAAGTTTGGGAAGTTGATGTGATGCTTAACCCATTAAAAAGAGAATTCCATGAGAATATAGATACCTATTACACCCATTTTACAAGTGACTATGGAATAAAACAACGTGTAATCATTACAAAACCTAATAAGACAAGCGATAAATTACCAGGCTTATTACTATTACAGGGCTTAAGCTGTTCAAGTATAGAAAAGTATACAGAAAGAGGTTCCAATTGGAGTAGAGTTATCAATGACATTGTTGAAAAAACGGGCATGGTGGTATTAAGGGTAGAAAAACCCGGCGTTGGTGATAGTGAAGGAAACTGTAGTGAAACAGATTTTTTAACAGAGTTGAACGGCTATAAAAAAGCAGCAGCTCTGTTGAAATCTTTATCCTATGTCGATTCTAATAATGTAATAATCTATGGTGCGAGTATGGGTAGTGCCCTTGCTCCTCTCATTGCCAATGAATTTAATTATAAGGCTATTATTTCAGATGGTGTATTTTTTAAAACTTGGTTTGAGCATATGCTTGAAATTGAAAGAAGAATAAGACAAATGAGTGGTGATGATGAAAGTACTATAGCCCAAAAAATGAATGAAGTTTTTATACCATTGTATTATGGAATGTTGATTGAGAAAAAAAGTTACGAAGAAATAATTACAGAAAATCCATTACTAGCTGAACATAATTACCATAGTCCAAAACATATGTATGGAAGGCCATTAAGCTATTATCAACAATTACAAAAATACGACTTAGCAAATGCTTGGGAAGAGATAAAAGTACCAGTAAAAATTATGCGAGGCACTAACGATTGGATCATGTCTGACTTTGACAATGATATGATAATTAATGTCTTAGAAAGAAACGGGCATAAAAATCATGAATTATATAGATATAAAGGACTTGATCATTGGAATACAGTTCATCCAAGTCCCAAAAATTCATTTGAAGGAAAAACAGGCGAATGGCAAGAAGATATAAGTGGAATAATCATTCGTTGGGCAAAAGAATTGGTAGATAATCCTAATTAAATGCTACTTCTATAATCTGAAAATTATATTTTAAAGGCTGCATGGTTTTTAAAAAACTATGTAGCTTGTCCTTTTTACCAGTAGTGAGGTAAATACTTGATGTGTTACTTACATCATATGTTAGTAAACCATTGGTTCTTAAAAGGTTAAAACATTGCTTCGCTACAGCTTCAGATGAATCAATTATATTGATTTGTTCACCACAAAATTTTTTTAAGCTATTCATCATTAATGGATAATGAGTACAACCTAAAACCAGATGATCTATATTCTTATAATCTAAATCTTTCAAATATTTTTTTAAAAGTGAGTTCAACTCATCATGTTCAGTTTTTCCAGCTTCTATCATTTCCACTAATCCATTTCCAGCAACAGCATTGATAGTAACATGACTTTTATATTTTTCAACAGCATTTAAGTAATGTTCCCCTTTTAAAGTATTTTCTGTTGCCAACACTCCAATTTGTTTCTTTTTAGAAGTAAGTGCAGCTGGTTTTACAGCTGGTTCTAGCCCTACAAAAATCATATCTTTATAAGTTTTTCTAAGAGCCTTAATTGCTATAGCGGTAGCAGTAT
>NEED01000026.1 GCA_002110465.1 unicellular cyanobacterium SU2
ACCCTTAAATAACTCAACCGAGTAATTAATTTTTGTTAAGGAGGAGAAGAGTAAGTACAGAAAAACTCAGTATATTTGTTGTTGTTTGACTACATAAGACTATATTTCTGTTGAATGTTTATGATACATAGATAAATAAATTGGTTTAAGCACTAGCTTAATTTTAGAGGCATTTTGTAGTAATAAGGTTATATTTTAATTTTGACTTTATAGTTGAACTTCCCCCGTACAAGAATACTAAAAATCGCTGAAAGCCTTATTTGATAAAGAATACAGACAAAAGTACATAAGTTCTGTGTCCATGTAAGGGGTTGTTCTAAGCTGGCGATCGCATTACAATTTAGATCATAGGTGCGGATCGCTCAAAACACTCTTCAGTTAAGCTTCAGAGTGGATTGTACCCAGTAACAGGTAGTTCAAAAATCGCCATAACTACCTCTAGGCAAGGCTTTCAGCGATTTTTCTATGGGGAAGTTCAGGTTTAGCTAAGTCAATAACAGATGCACGATGGTCTACTTTTAGGCAATGGCTAGAGTATTTTGGGGACAAATACGGCAAGATAACTGTAGCCGTATCACCTCACAATACCAGTCAAAATTGTTCTAATTGTGGTCAAAAAGTACAGAAATCTCTATCAACTCGAACTCATGTTTGTCCCCATTGTGGGTATAAAGATTGTCGAGATAGAAACGCTGCTTTGAACATTTTGCAAAAGGGATTAAGTAAGTATGGTGGGGCGCACCAAATCTCAAGCTTCAGGAGAGATTCCCTCTTGGTTAGTTGGAGAAATCCTGCTGGCTCAAGGAAACTCGTTGAATGAAGAATCCCCTCGCCTTTAGGCAGGGGCGAACGTCAAAAAAACTAGGATGCTCCCATTAGACATCTCCAAAAATTTGTAAGCTTTTAATATAAAGCCTTTTGGGTGATATTGGCTTTGCGATCGCCAAACCCTGAAATCCTAATTTTTCGTTCAAAATGTCTTCTAATGCAATTTCAGAAAAAAAGATAAGGTTTTTAAATCAAAATTTTTTAGGCTAAAACTCAATCCTAACAACTCTTTAGGCTCTTAGTTTATATTTTAGAGATGTCTATTACTTACTGTTCAACTAATTCCGTATTAAACTCATTAAAAGTCCTCCGTTTTAATTCTACTGACTCCGAACGAGGCAATAAATCAAAAACCTCCCGTAGGATATCATCAACCACTTCATATTCCACCTGTCCTTGACGATCAAAGACAATATCTCCTTGTTGATCAAGAATCACTGTTTGAGGAATTCCCCCTTGATAATAAAATCCTGGTTCTTGGGGCGTATAGTCATCTTTAGGGAGAATAGAATCGACACTAATAGGTAAAATATTGGCAGCCCGACCATAAAATTCTTGGATTCGAGAAACAACAATGGCAAACTGTTTACAGTCTCGACTGTCATCAAGATAAAAGACTAAAACCGTGGGCATTTGTCGTTTCAAACTTTCAGTTAAGCTTAATTTTGCTGGAACTAAAGAACCATTTCCGGCATAGACGACAAAAATATTACCATCGAGACGATCATCATCGATACTTGCCCAAGCTGGTGCGTTGACCCCATTGCCTAAGATTACTCCCATCGCAATGATCACAATGAGACAAGTGTTAATGAATGTTTGCTGAACCAATTTTCTATTAATTTTAATGAACGCCATGGGTATTGAAAACCTTCGCTTTTAAGTTTGGTTAAAATAAAGTCACCAAAAATAGTCTAAGCAATCTTGTGACTCAGCAGCAAACTACGGCACAATCAACCTCTCGGAAGATTTCCGCCCAGACGCGGTTTGCCAATAGCTACTATGCTATTTTAGGACTTTATCCGTCCGCTTCGGCCATAGAAATTCGGCGGGCTTATCGAGAGTTAAGTAAACGTTATCATCCCGATACCACCAATTTATCCCCAGAGGTGGCTACAGCGAAATTTCAAAGGATCAATGAAGCCTATGGAACCTTAAGTAATCCTGAGAGGCGATCGCTCTACGATCTCAAAATTGGCTACTCTCGTTGGAATGTGATTCAAACTCCCCATGATTCTCCCCAAAGAAAGGGTTCAGTAACTTCTGCGTCGTCTAATTCAGCTTATCTTGATGCAAGCGATCGCCCTTTGTCAGCCGGTGAAATTTTTGTCCTGTTTATTTTAGGAATCACTTTTGTCGGGTGTATCATTTTAGCGATCGCCATTGCTATGATTAGAGGTGATCAAATTCTTCCTCCTACAGCTTTACCCCAAGCTTATTCGTTTATTTTCCCCCTTATGGGCATAATATATTAGTTCCTTAAGAACTTTCTTTGGTCTTCTAACTTCTGACTTTATTATGACACTGCCCCCCCCTGAAACTCCGCTTTATAACCATCCTCTTCCTGAAATTGAACAATGGCTTTCGGATTTAGGCTGTCAACAAGATCAAGACAACTTAAACTGTTGGACAGTCCAACGCCCTACGTGGAAAGCACAGATTAGTCTAGAGATCGAGGAATTAACGGTCTGTTACCTTAAATTAGGTACTGTAGACGAGGAAATCACACGAGCCTTTAAATATTCCCTGAGTCGCCAAGATCTTGAGTTAGCCGTCTTTTCAGGTCCTTAGTAATCTTTTCTATCAAAACGAGACGAAGTGACTCATTTACGAATAAAATATAAACATGAGGGCTGCTGTCCCTCGAGAGACTGCAAGCCCTAGTTTTGATATATGTTACCTTGATTGAAGTAATAGGCGTTGTTTAGTTAGCTCCTAAACGACCCTATTTTTTTGTCTGCTTGAGACCAGAAGTGGCTGATAAATTGACCATGACCATTATTCCTCATCATCATCGAGTTCTCCGATTTGTTTGAGATGAATGTGCTTACGCCCTAGGGTAATTTCAAATTCATCCCCTGGTTGTAAACCCATTTTTTTCGTATAGGCAGAACCAATCAAAAGATTTCCGTTAGATTGCACACTAATTTTATAACTAGCTGAGCGACCGCCTCTTCCTTGTCCTTCGGAACTGCTATCCAACTCAATTCCTTCTGCATCAATTAAGGCGTTAAGGAATTTCATCATGTTAACTCGTTCTATCCCATTTTTAGTCTGGGTATAGTAGCCACACTCTCTGGCTTTTTCTTCTTTGCTAAGGTTCCCTAGCTCTTTGACTTTTTCAACTAATGCTTGTCCGGTTAGGGGTTTATTTTGAGTCATCAACTTAAACAGTAACTAAATGAATAATAGGGTTGACAGATTAGGAATAGACTATGACATCGAGCAATAGCAATAAATGCTAGGTTTGCTAACTGTCTTTACTCTTATTTTACACACAATAAGTAAACTTTATCCACTATCTGACTAGATCAATAATAATCTATTGCTCTCGATCTTTAAACAAGAATCATCTCCAGAATTTACAAATGTTTGAGTTTCAGGGTTTTTCTCCTTAAGAAGTGTTATAAAATCAACAAGAGACTGCCTAACAGTACCTTATAGTCTGGTCAAAAGTCGAGGAAAAAATTAACCGAATGAAGTTAACAACTCGCAGTCACTATAGCGTTAAAGCCTTGCTAGATCTTAGTTTACAGCCTAACTATGGTCCAACTTCAGTAAAAGCGATCGCAAAACGACAGGATTTACCTGCCCCTTACCTAGAAAAATTACTGATTGAAATGCGACGTTCTGGGTTAGTTAAGTCAATTCGGGGTTCCCAAGGAGGCTATCAATTAGCCTGTCAACCAAGTCAAATTTCTTTAGGACAAATTTTAGATGCGGTAGAGGAAACAATTGAACCTTTATCGGGTTATCAGCCTGATGTTGATCAAGGGTCAGATTGGGTAACATTTAGTTTATGGAAGCGGCTTCATGAGAAAGTAAAAGAGGCACTTTATAAGGTAACTCTCGCCGATCTTTATTATGATGCTCGAAGCTGGCAAGCCTCTCAAGGAGAAGCGACAAGTTTTGTGGTATGAAGAATAATTTTATGACAATAGATCATCAATCTAGTACCTATGAAGGAGGCTGTCATTGCGGCGCAGTGAGGTTTCGCATCGTGGTTAATCAACATCTTGCCCTTGATTGTAACTGCTCAATTTGTCGCAAAAAAGGGTTTCTTCATCTATTATTACCCCTAGAAAACTTTACTTTACTACAAGGAGCAGAAGTTCTAAGTACCTATACATTTAATACCCATATTGCTCAACACTATTTCTGTAAAATCTGTGGAATTCATTCTTTTTACCGTCCCCGTTCTCATCCTCAGGGAATTGATATCAATGTTCGTTGTTTAGATGAAGATATGTTATCAAAGTTTCAAATTCAAGGGTTTGATGGGGCAAATTGGGAAGAAAATGTTGATCAAATTCGAGAGTCTAACTAACTAAGAGACAAGGTCACTTGATCCAGCAAATAATTCAGACTGTGAAGACAAATGTAGATGGGATTGTTTTAGGCATAGCTGCCATAATTGATTATAGAATTGGTGATCCTTGGGGATGGTGGCATCCTGTACAAGGAATAGGATGGACTATCTCAAGGTTAAGCAAATTGACCCTCACTACTGGTCAAAAAAAATGGCAACGTCGCTGGGGAGGAATATTTTTGGGTTTAGGGATAATTATTGGCAGTGGAATTAGTGGGTGGATCGTTGTTCATTTAGCCAAGAGTATTGATCCTCGATTGGGAATTGGAGTCCAAAGTATTCTTCTCGCAAGTTGTTTTGCTGCCCGAAGTTTGCGGTTGGCAGCCCAAGATGTTATGACTCCTTTAATCACAGGAAATATATCACAGGCGCGAAGTAAACTTAGTCAATATGTGGGGAGAGATACGGATGATCTTTCAGAAGAAGAAATTTTGCGAGCCGTCCTAGAAACGGTGTCAGAAAACGCTATCGATGGGGTAACATCTCCTTTATTTTATGCGATCGTTGGAGCCTTGTTTTCAACAATTGGGGCGGTTCCTTTGGCGTTGGGTTACAAGGCAGCCAGTACCCTTGATTCAATGATTGGTTATCAAAAAGATCCCTTCACTGATTTAGGCTGGTTTAGTGCGAAATTTGAAGATGTTTTAACTTGGTTTCCTTGTCGTTTGACGGTATTAACTTTGGCCTTAGTATCGAGAAAACCTCAATCTGTTTTATCTATTTGTCGTCGGGATGCTCCCCATGATCCAAGTCCCAATTCGGGTTGGAGTGAATGTGTTTATGCGGCTATTTTGGGGGTTCAATTAGGGGGTAGTAATACCTATCAAGGTCAGATCAAATATAAACCATTCTTGGGTGATTCTCTCCATCGGATTACTCCAGAAAAAATTGATCAGGCTTTACAATTGACCCGAATTTGTTTTCTATTGTGGTTAGTTTTGGGAATAGTTATTTTAGTGGGCTTCAATAATTTAACACTCTCTTAACCTTGCTGCAACCTTTTCCCTAATGCCTTGAGTAGTCGTTGGTTTTCGGGATCAGTTCTCACAGCGACTCGAAAATAGCGATCGCCTAATTCCGGAAAACTTAAACAGTCGCGGATTAAAATCTGATGGTTTTTTAACAATTCTCGTTGAAGCTGAGAACTAGGTACTTGAGTTTTTACTAATAAAAAATTAGCCGCACTAGGAAACGGTTGTAATCCTTTGAGGGTTGATAACCCATTAAATAAAGTTTCTCGGGTAGAAACCAACCATGACCAAGTTCGTTGTTGAAATTCGTGATCATTAATTACCGCTTCTCCCACTGCAGCCGCTAGGCTATTAATCGACCAAGGATCGCGCCATAACTGCCATTGCTGAAGACGATCAGGATGAGCAATAGCATATCCTAAGCGAAGTCCAGGGATACTATAAAATTTGGTTAGCGATCGCACAATCACCAAATTGGGATAATCACCCACCAGCGGAATTAGGCTTTGTTGCTCATAGGGGGGTAAAAAGTCCATAAAGGCTTCATCAACTACTACTAAGGCAAATTTTTCTAATAATGGTAATAAGGTCTCTCGATGAAATAGCTTTCCCGTTGGGTTGTGGGGGTTATTAATAATTATTCCGATTGATTTCCGGTCAACAGAAGTCAAGTTTAAGGGACAAGGTTCTTGTGTCCAGTCGAAGGGATAAGACTTGAGCTTAGCACCAAACCCTTGTAATGCTCGCCAATAGTCTCTAAACCCAGGGACAATCAGGTAAGTGATTTCTAGATCAGCCAATTCCCGACCTGCCCAGGTGAGTAATTCGGCTGCCCCATTACCCGGAAAAATCCAATCAGGGGAAATCTCATGCCATTGTCCCAAGACTGAGCGCAATTGATGATAATCAGGATCGGGATAATGGGTAATCGTGGTGAGTCCTTCTTGAATAGCAGCGATCGCACTATTCGGAGGACCTAAAGGATTAATGCTGGCCGAAAAATCTAAAATAGAAGTAACTGGACAGCCAGCTTGTTTTGCTGCCCAGGTTAAATTACCTCCGTGGATAGGCTGTTCCATCCTGATGAGGTTAATACCTATGATTTTGGTGCTACTTTTTCTTTAAATAGCTTTCCTGCCGAAAATGCCGGAACTCTTGTGGCTGGAATTACCATTTTTTCATTTGTTTTCGGGTTACGTCCTTCACGGGCTTTGCGATCGCGTGCTTCAAACGAACCAAAGCCGACAAGCGTTACTTTGTCATCCCCAGATACAGCTTCCATAATGGTGTCAATGGTGGCCGAGATGACTGCTTCGGCCTGTTTTTTGGTTACATTGGCTCTGTCTGCTACTGCGTCAATTAATTCGCCTTTATTCATGCGATAATCTCCTTTTATGCTTGATTTGATGGTTTTTAAGCTAATTTCTCCAGTGACATCATGCCATGGGAAACTCTTCTAAAGAGCCAATCTGAGAAATTTTAGGTTGAGTAAATCCCCCAAATCCTCATAGGCTAGATGTTTCACTGCATTATTCTAAGCCTTATTTGTCTTCTTTGGGATCGCTCAAACCTTTAATTTATGTAGAGTTTGTCGCCTTTGTTGGAAATTTGTTCCCTAACGGCTGGTTGTCTGATGGAGCATTCGTGGGGAAAAGAGCTAATGGCGTAGACGTTTGAAGGTGATAACGTTAAATAGAATTATCATGAATTTGCCTAGAAGTCTTCATTAATGTGTTGAAGCTTCACAAGTATGAGAACTGCTATATGCTATGGGTCACCTAAGTCTCATAAGATTGGTATCGTAAACTATCATCAACGATAGACTCAAAGCATAACAAATTCAATTAATATCATTACCATGACCAATCAAACACCTCTTTCCCCTGAACAATATCGACAAAAAATGCAGCGACGTAAGGAGATACAAGAACAACGTCTAGCTCAAGCATCCAACGAAAAGGGACTAATTATTGTTAATACAGGGAATGGAAAAGGAAAAACGACAGCGGCCTTGGGAATGGTTTTGCGATCGCTTGGCCACGGTTTTCGAGTAGGAATCATACAGTTTATTAAAGGAGCTTGGGAACCAGCCGAAAAGGCTGTACTCGGTCGCTGGGAAAACCAAATCGACTTTTATGCAATGGGAGAAGGATTTACCTGGGAAACTCAGGATCGTGAACGAGATCTTAAAAATGCTGAAGCTGCTTGGGAAAAAGGATTATCTTTTATTCGTAACCAAGACTATCAATTAGTGTTACTTGATGAAATTAATGTTGCCTTGAAATTAGGCTATCTTGATCTAGAAACGGTTTTAGAAGGACTTACCCAAAAACCTCCAGCCACCCACGTCATTTTGACAGGAAGGGGTGCGCCTTCCCTCTTGATAGAAAAAGCCGATTTAGTAACAGAAATGACCTTAATCAAACACCCCTTTAAAGAACAAGGGGTTAAAGCTCAACCAGGAATTGAATTTTAGTTTATTTCACCATAAGTGGTGGACAAAAATTAACGTAAGTTTGTAGTAAGTCCTTAAGAGAATTGTCGGGTGTATTAGGGTAGCGTAATACACCTAAAAAACTATTTTGGTGCGTTACGGCCGAAAAAAAGGAGAGAAATTACCCAAAAAACTTTAAGTTTGTCTAATGCACCCGACTTAATGTTTCGTTTAGGAACGGTCTCTAAAGCTCTAACTAGAAACTTGTCTATTTGACCTTTAATTAAACCTACTTATTTATACAAGTATTCAGAATGCGTTGATCATTATCACTGAGGTTGTCGAGACGATGGTATCCTTCTAAAGTGACTTCAGAAGACTGTCTATTATTAGTTGCTATGGGAGAAACAACTCGTAAGGCGATCGCATAATTATATTTTGTGCCATCATAGGGGTCAGTAATAGAAAGATTCATTTGACGACTATTGAGGCTACCCGAAAAACAGTTAAACTCTGATCGCGGCATATAAAATGCCCCCATCACTTCCCCCTCTTGGACTTTAAAGACTAAATATTCTTTGCCTAGGGTTTCTGGTTCAGGCGATCGCCCATAAAGATAAACGCCATTAGTGAGGGGAGTGGTTTGGGTTAAAGAAATTTCTTGAGATAAACCTCTTTTCCCTTCAGATAAATCTCCTTCAGCCCCTTTTACCAAAGAATTTCCATTTATCCCAAAGCTCATCACAATAGTCAGGGGTATTATAGATAATGATCGAAGATGTTTCAGTAAGAATAAGAACGTTTGAACAAAGGACATTTGATTTTCCTGACGATATGAACCAATACCAATTACAGGGAATATCTTTATTCAACCTAACTTAAGAACAAGGCAAAACCCTCGCCTAAAAGGGTGACATCTTTCCCTAAAATTGAACAATTATGAACTTTAAATCTTTAGCTAGTATTTTGGCTATTTATATTTACCCTAAACTAGCTACTTTTCAGTTAAACCCTACCTAATTAGCTAGGAATATTAAAGTGACTTCCTTTTACTTCTTTTTTAAAGCACTTACTCTAAATTCCCTGTAAAATTAATTTTTTTTGGGGTTGACGTTAATAAGTTCAAAAAAGTTTCCTCACTACCACTTTCTATTGTGCAGTAATTTTTCAATTGAGTTCTATTTTTTTCTGAAATTTTAAGAAATGCGTGGTAGATTGGACAAGATTGATAGAACCGATCAAATTATTTTTGTCAAATAAATTTCATATATCTTTATATAAAAAAGCGATAGCTAATTAGGAGGCTACCGCTTTAATTAAGGTTGGCTGATGTCTAGAATCTCTGATGATTCAGAAACTAATTTAACTAGCAGCTAAATACTCTTTAACATTGGCTTTACGTCTACGCAGATGAGCTAAGGCTTGATGTTCTAACTGACGAACTCTTTCACGACTAATATTGAGCCTTTTCCCGATTTTGGCTAAGGATAATTCCTTTCCATCTTCTAACCCAAAACGTAGGGTGAGAACCACTTGTTGCTGTGGGGTTAATTCTTCCATCAAGTTCCTCAAGTCTTGCCGTAACAACTCTTGAGTGATGTAATTATCGGGGGAAGCCGTTTGATCTTCTAACAGTTCCGAGAGTTCTGTGTCTTGATTATCTCCAACTCGTACATCTAGGGAAATCGGTTGACGAGCTATGCTCAAGCATTCCCGAATTTGAGAGGCTTCGAGGTCTAAGACTTGTCCAATTTCGGCAGGGGTAGCACTACGGCCTAATTTCTGGGATAACTCTCGTTGAGTTTTTTTGATTTTATTAAGTTTTTCCGTGATATGAATCGGTAAACGAATGGTTCGCGCCTGTTGAGCGATCGCCCGAGTAATCGCTTGACGAATCCACCAATAAGCGTATGTAGAGAACTTATAGCCTTTGGTTGGGTCAAATTTCTCAACTCCTCTTTCTAATCCTAAACTTCCTTCTTGGATTAGATCAAGAAATTCCATGTTGCGCTTCTGGTACTTTTTGGCGATCGCAACGACTAAACGCAAGTTGGCTTCAATCATCTTACGCTTTGCCCGATTTCCTTGATCTATTGTTTTTTTGAGATCTGCTTGGCTCAGGTTAACAGCTTTTGCCCATTCTTTGACACTGGGTTCTTGCTCTTGATCTTGAGTGAGTTGCTCTTTTTTCTCCAACAGAGACATCATTCTTTGTACTTGTTTGCCATAAATAATCTCTTGTTCATGGGTTAACAGAGGTACACGCCCAATTTCATGCAGATAAGTCCGCACCATATCTGCTGAATACATAGGCTGTTTTGTTTGTGGGTTGACATTAGCAGTGGGCATTGGTACGTTATGACTCCTTGAAACCTGCTTCAAAGTCTTTGACTGTTCTTAGTTTTCCCAAACGTTGAATCAATACAGACATTGTCAGTGGGAAACATAAAAGCGTAGTCGATATGACTTTGACTTTACTTTATATTAGCTTATCCCTTTAGACGATGGCAATTATTAAAAGGTTCACTGTCTTTTTGGGGATGATTAGAGTGACTCAAGCCTTATCTAGTAACCATTGTGGCAATCGTTTTAAAGACTTAACTAGAGAACCCTATCACCATAATGACGCGAAAACAAATATAATAAAAGGTTTAAGATCAGGGTAATTTCCGAACCGCAAAGAAAACTAGAGTTTGACAACGGCTGTTGTGATCTGCAATTGACAGAACTCATAAGAAATACCAGTTCCTTATTGATTGATATAACTTATAATAAACATAAAAATCTTAATAGTATTCAAGAAAATAAACTTTTGTCGGTAGTCAGCAATAAAAAACCTATTTTGCTGCTCTTTACTTAAGTTTTCTAGATTTTTCGTTCTATATTACTTACTAATTCGTAAAAAAGTCCTAAGTTTTAAAGTTTGGGTAGTTGAAACATCTTTCTCAAAGAATTTGCGGTAGAGGATTTACGCAATAGCCTCTTATCCTATCAGACAATTCTCCGTGACATCCTCACGACGCTGATCCAGTTGGTACAGCGCGGGCTTCCCCACATCACTATGAGGTTTTCCTGTTTCTACGGGAGGCTCTAGATGTCTTTTTACGGACATCCCCGATAACCTCTTCCTCCACAGGCAGCTTGACCCCCAGTCCGAGGGCTGCAAGTCCACGTTGCTCTACAATCATCGCAGCCGCAACGTCCCTATCAGTTACAAAACCGCAGTTAGAACATTCATGCACTCGTT
>NEED01000027.1 GCA_002110465.1 unicellular cyanobacterium SU2
TGTAGGTAACTTAAAATCCATAACTAGTCGTCGTTTGAGGTCTGAATTTCCAGAATTAGCTGATGTTTATAAAAAATCAGTTTTATGGAATGAATCGTATTTCATTGCCAGTTGCGGAGGTGTAACATTATCGCAACTAAAAGAATATGTTGAAAATCAAAAAACTCCTAATGGATAACTCCTCATACACCTCGTAAACTCGGTATAAATCGTCGTTATCGGGCTATCCTTCCCGACACTGACCGCAAGCGTTACAGTGCGGGGCTGTCGCCCTTAGCTCAATATCCTTCAAACAAGTGCTAATCGAGATCTTAGTTAAAATAAACCCATTAGTATCAAGGTATTCCTGACTCCAAATATCAAACGCCGAAGATAGATCATTAAGGTATTTATAATCTTCGCTCAATTCTGATTTATTGATTTGAGAAGTTCTATCTTATTTAGAGCATAATTATCAATAATTAAAAGAGGTCAGTTCAGCTAACTTAGAACTTTCACTAACCTCTAGAAGACTTGTATTTTGTTTTTTTCACTGTTTAAGTTGTTAGTTAAACCTAAACTAGGATGTTAGCTAATATTAACTTTGACAACTTTGCTTCTTTCTTCTGCTGCTTTAGGAAGAATCAGATTCAAGATTCCATCTTTATATTCGGCTTTAACATTAGTATTTTCAATGTGAGTTGGTAGGGGAATAACACGATGGAATGAACCATAACGGAATTCGGTACGAGTGACACCATCTTCTTCGGTTTTAGTCGTAGATTTCCGTTCTCCTTTAATAGTAACAGCATCAGCTTGGACTTCTACATCTAAGTCCTTGGGTTCTAACCCTGGAACTTCGAGTTTAAGATGAATTTCTTCTGGGGTTTCCGTCATTTCAGCGGCCGGAACAAAGGATAGACCATTACCACGGCCTGGAAGAGGCATAGTTGGTGAAAACGTATCAAAGAGACGATTCATTTCTCTTTGTAAAGTTTCCATTTCACGGAAGGGTTCCCAACGTACAAGTGCCATATTTTTACCTCCTATCTTGGAGATTATTCATTTTCCTTGGAGTTTGACTGTTTTGGTCTCCCTCCACTACCTAGAATAATTCACGTTAAACAAGATTGATTTCGGTTTTAACTACTTATTTGGGTGAAATTTCCGTACTTTTTAGTAACACTTTTGACTTAAGAAAAATAAGCAATTATAGCCTTAATAAATCCAGTAAAGGAACTGTAATCTTCAGCTATAATTGAAACCTTTAATCCCAACTGTTGAGCATTTTTTGCCGTATAGGGTCCAAAACAAGCAATCAAACATTTTTGGTAATCTTTTGGCGTATGAACCATTGATAAAAATGCTTCTATTTCTCCTGTACTACTAAAAGCAATAATATCTATTTTTCCTGTTTTTATCAACTCCAATTCCAGTTGATATAGGGATTTAGGTAAACTCTGAGTTTTATAAACAGTAATGGGAGTAACCTTAATCCCTAATTTTTGTAATCCTTGAATAAAATCAGGAATGATATCAGGTTCAGGAATACCTATAACTTCAGGAATAGGAACTAAAATAGTTTGTTGATTAATATCAGGATATTTGGCTAATTCTTTGATGATTCCTTGGGGACTAGGTTCAAAGGGAATTAAATCCACCGTTAATCCTAGTTCATTTAATCTCTCAGTATCTTTACCAATCGCACATAACTTACATAACTCAATAGTAGATATTGGTAAGTTTAATTGTTTTAAACGCAGAAAAAAAGCATCAATTCCATTACGACTGGTAAAGGCAATCCAATTAAATTGATTAATGTTTGATAAACATTTATCTAACTGATCAAAACTTTTTAATAAACAGGTTTCAATGGTTGGCATAATGATAGGAAGTCCACCATAGTTAAGAACTTCTTTAGCTAAGCGAAAGGCATAATTGCGAGGTGCAGTAATGAGAACCCGCTTATTATGAAGAGGTAACTGAGATTGGGGGAGTAGACTGTGGTTCATTGATCAATACTTTGACAAAACGCATCAAATATGTATATATTTAATGCTAATCGGTTCAACTAAAAATATGACCCAAACTCCCCCACCCTATTTTGATAATCTCCCCCAAAAATTTGAAGAAGGCAATCAAGAGGCTTTGGTGGCTTTTGGTAAACATATTCATTGGGGTTATTGGGAAGATGCTAAGACAGCAGATGGCACTTTAGAAGATTTTGCTATAGCTGCCGACAATTTATCAAGAAGAGTTTGTCAAGTAGCTGCCATAGACAACAACAGAAATATTCTCGATATCGGTTGTGGGTTTGGAGGAACTATTTCTTGGTTAAATGATCATTTTAATCACTTAAACTTAGTTGGGGTTAATATTGATACTCAGCAATTAATTAGAGCTAAAAAAACCGTTTTACCTCAAGGGAATAATACCATTAATTTTATTGAAGCTAATGCTTGTAAAATTCCTTTAACCCAATCGGATTTTAATCACGTTTTAGCCTTAGAATGTATTTTCTCTTTTCCCAGTCGTGAGCAATTTTTTCAAGAAGCTTATCGTCTTTTGAAAGAAGATGGGAAACTTACCATTTGCGATTTTCTGCCGACTGAAAACTTTGCTAGAATCTGGAAATGGATTGAAAATAAAATTAATCCTCTTGTTGGGAAAACCTATGGTCAAGTCAAGACTAAGAACACCTTCCCTATTAATTTTATTCCTATTTCAAAGTATAAAGAAATTGCCCAAAATACGGGGTTTAAATTAACTAAAATAGAGGATATTAACCGTAATACTTTACCAACTTATCCAGTAGTTAATCGACTCATGTGTCAAGAGGGAGGTCAAAATATGGTGAGTTCTACCCAAGGACTTGAGTTGGTTAGTAAACTCGGATTAATTCGCTATATGATTCTTGATTTTGAGAAACAATCAAAGGACTAAAATATTGAAGATTAAGGTAAAAAACGATCTAAAGCTGCCTTTAATTCTTCAATTTCTTCATCAATATTACCTTCTTTTGCAGCACGTGCCACGCATTGGCTCAAATGTTCATCTAAAATTAATCGAGAAACCCGATCAATTGCTCCTCTAACTGCTGCTAATTGGACTAGAACTTCTGGACAGGGGCGATTCTCTGTTACCATAGTTTTAACTCCTCTAATATGTCCTTCAATGCGAGAAAGACGATTAGAAATTTTTTTAATAGACTCTTCGCTATGGACGTGGGGATGTCCCCCATGATGATCATGACTCTCACCCTTCATTAGAATAGGGGATGACTTTATAGGTTGTGTCGTAGCGGTTTCGTGAATTGTTTTTTGAACCAATGATCTAACTTCCAACTTTCAAACGAACATATACATCAGACTAGATACTCTACTATTCTAGTACAAATGATGATTCTTTAAACCCTTAGCTATATTTTCTGGGGTTATTTGTTCATAATATTCAAAAGGTTGATGAATCCAAGGATTATTTTCTAAATACTCTACATAATAATCGGGTTTAATCCTAGAACAACTTTTGTACCAAAGAACTGCCGAGCGAATTTCAATTATTTTTTGATTATGATCATAGTTATTTAACCATTGGGTAGCCTCTTGAAGACTGATACCAGAATCAACTAAATCATCGACTAATAATATTCGATTTCCTAATGATTCCCCTACCATAGCTAGATGCTCAGAAATTTTAATTTTTCCTCGCGTTTGATTACTTTCTCCTCCATAGGAAGCAGTACAAAGAATTCCTAAAGGCTTATTGTATAGACGACAAAGAATATCCCCTATTCTTAATCCCCCTTTGGCTAAACAAACGATTTGATCAAATTGCCATTGAGACTGATAGATTTTGACTGCTAGAGTTTCAATATGTTGATGATATTGTGACCAAGAAACATATAAATCAGACATAAGCTATGCTATATGAAAACAAAAGTAATTATAGTCTAATAGTATAGAATATTTTTCTTGATGGATACCTAATTAATCCATAATATAAGAGCATATAAGATTTTTAATTGTAATGTTTTCAGCATTAATAACTGTGGATTGATTTCAGGAAGTAGTCTGATGAGTTTATATGATACAGATATTAATCACTGGGTATAACAACAAGTACAATTAATTAAACAAAAACAATAAGATCAAGTAGACTGGAATAATCTTAGTTTAATAAAAGAAAGGTAGAGACGTTTTATGAAATATCTCTACCTTATTTTTTCTCAATTTATTGGATTTTATGATTGCTTAGCCATCATTTTTTTCATGGTTGCTTTAAACTCCTCAATTTGTTCTGGTTGAGGTTCCGTTGATGACCAACTTTCACGGGACATTAACCGTTGTATCCAAGCAGTGATACGAGGATATTTATCTAAAGATATTCCCAACATTGAAGCTAATGGAATAGCAGTTCCAGCGACAATATCAGCTAAGGTTAAAGTCTCACCAATAAAATAAGAAGATTCGCCTAACCATTGCTCAAAAAGTGTGAGGACGGTTTCAATTTTGTCTACGGATTTCTGTTGCTGTTCATCAGAAATTTCACCAAATCCAAAGGCTTTTCGAGTAAGGGGAGTGGTGGCTGGCAGAAATTCATTAACCGTCACTAATTCCACCATACGAACGATCGCTAAATCTTGTGGCTCAGTGGGTAACAAAGAAGGGTTAGGATATTTAGCTTCAAGATAATCCAAGATAGCCAACGATTCAAAAACACTAAAGTCTTCATCAACCAAAACTGGAATATGATGGAAAGGATTAAGAGCCAAAAATTCAGGAGTCAATTGATCACCGCCGAGGGTTAATTCAATTAACTCAAACTCTAGTCCTTTTTCCAATAGGGCAACCCAAACACGGCGAGAATTAAAGGAAATAGGCAAATGATAAAGTTTTAGCATGACTTCTAAAATATGTAATTATGGAGAATACCTATAGGCAAAGTAATGGGTCGAGATTTTGTGTGATTGTCAGGTTTACCTTTGTCTTTAATTTATGGGACTTTTAGGGGTGCTAAACTTGTTTGAGATTCCCTATGACACACTTGAGATGGGAATTTTGCTTAAGTCCCATTAGCGTCAAGCAGCATCTAATGAGATAATAGGTCTGATTTTTGATAGCTTACTAAATAATAGGTCAGCTTTAACAGTCTGATAGCTCAAGTTGTATTGTCCGCTATCAGCCTACCCTACTTACGAAAACTTTAGGAGAACCTTACAATGTCTATCATCTTCCAAATTGCTTTATCGGCTTTAGTCCTCTTTTCCTTTGTTATGGTGATTGGTGTTCCTGTAGCTTATGCCTCACCTCAAAACTGGAATCAGTCCAAACCTCTACTTTATATTGGGTCTGCTATTTGGACTGTTCTCGTTATTGTTGTAGGCGTTTTAAACTTCTTTGTCATTTAGTTTTTCTTAGATGCAAGCAAGTCCCTACCTAAAGCAAAATTCAAAGGTAGGGATACAAACCTCAATAATAGATAAACTGATAACTAATACAGGGGTCAATAGCTGTTGACCTCTACCAATAAAAAATAACTGTCAAACTTACTGAAATTTAGCTCATGACAACGTTCGAGGGAACTTTTACTCAAGATCCATCAACCTTCCGTTTTGCTATTGTCATTGGTCGTTTTAATGACCTGGTGACGGAAAAACTACTATCTGGTTGTCAAGATTGTTTAAAACGCCACGGCATTGATGTTGATCCTAACGGCACTCAAGTTGATTATGTCTGGGTTCCAGGGAGTTTTGAAGTGTCTTTAGTCGCCCGTCAACTCGCCCTATCTGGTCGTTACAATGCTATTATTTGCTTGGGGGCAGTGATTCGCGGACATACTCCCCACTTTGATTATGTAGCCGCAGAAGTTGCCAAAGGAATCGCGGCGGTAGGTTTTCAAACAGGAGTTCCGGTTATATTTGGGATTTTAACCACTGACACCATGCAACAAGCTTTAGAAAGAGCAGGAATTAAGAGCAATTTGGGCTGGAATTACGCCCTCAATGCCTTAGAAATGGCGAGTTTAATGGGGCAAATTCACCAGCAAGTTCCCTCCTCGATGTACCAGGGGAATAATACTCGCACCTTACCTGTTTCTTCCCACAATCCCCCTATGGTTCGCGAATCTTCCCCTGAAGTTTCAGAACTCCAAGAATAATTATGGACTCATGAGTCGTCACCAACAATTGTTCAGAAGTGACCACGGACATTATTGGTCTTCTTGGTCTGAGGGGGCAAACACGGGACAATATCCCTCTGGGGTAACTTTAAATCCATAGAGGGGCGATTGAGAATTCCAGCACCGTTGACCGCGATAATGTAAGCACGTTAGACAACAATCGAGGTCGCTAACTGTTCGACTTTGACTGCTTTGATTCAAGAGTTCACGCTGAGAAATCCCTCGTAAGACCAATTCTTCTCCTTGCCAACGAGCTTCGACTAATCCGGTATCGGCAAACTGTCGCCAACGGGGATCTTGATTGAGTCCTTTGGGTAACGTTAGAGTAATGTTCGTCTCTAATTCGTTTAACTCTCCTTCATAAACCGTTGGTGCGGGAGGAGCCGGTTGAATAAATTGCTCTCCGATAGGCAGTTCGACTAAAGTCCCTACGGCCGGAGAATGTAATTGATAGCGATTACGGAGTTCTTCTAAATTCGTTAAATCAGCCAAATAGGTGGGGGAACCATGAACAAAAATAATGTGTTGGGGTCGCAAATTGTGGATCAGTTGGGTTGTATTGCGCCCATCGCTATGCTCGGCCAAAAGATAGGTGTCTAAATGAACCGAAGGCGATCGCGTTAATTCTAGAATCTCAGGGGAATTAGGTTCTAAGGTAGATTGAGGTTTTTCAGGTAACAAAATCAACCAAGACCCCGACATTAAATACCCTTCTTGGTGGAGACGCGCTACATCATCTGTCAGAACAATACAAGGCGGTTGTCCTAATACCCCTCTTTGTTGAAGAGTTAAACGACGTAATCGAGGACAAATCCGCTCATCCCAAAATAGAGGCTGATGTTTTGCAAAATTTTGTACTGATAGGGGAAATTCTGGTAATAAATCTAGGTAGATATCACAGGCGTGAGCGACATTTCCATCCACCCAAATATCTAAATCTCGTCCCGTGAATTGGTGATGGGAGCGCAAAAGTTTCAAAATTTCTTGACCTAATCCTAGGGGGGGAACCGGTAGTAGCACACTTTGTCCCTGAGCCAAAGACTCATAAATACGCTGCATCAGGTGTTTTTCTTGCTGACGGCGGTGAGGATGACGGGTCGTTCCATAACTTCCTTCAATAATGAGGATATCAGGAGATAACCCCCGTAAAGCTTCAACAGACAACCCTTCTACCAGTTGTAGGTTAGATAGGGAAAAATCTCCTGTATAGAGGACTTTATAGGTTCGCTGAGGGGTTCGATAGCTTAGAAGAGTGGCTGCTGCCCCTGGCAAATGACCGGCTGGTAACAATTCAACCGTTAAATTTTTGAAGAGTTCAACGGGCGATCGCCATTTGAGGGGGTGACAGAAATTCTTCTGACTTAATGGTTGTTCTGGCCAATTTAAAGGAAGCAGTTGCCGCGTGACTTCACTTCCATAGATAGGGAGATCAGGAAATGCTTCATGTAACGCTAATAAGCCCCGCGCATGGTCTCCATGGGCATGACTACAAAAAACCCCATCAGCCGGAGGTTGAGCCTGAGTCAGTAGAGGGTCAATATTGGTTAATCCGCAATCAAGCAAAATACGATAAGGACCCATTTGAATTTGCAAACAAACTCCTTCTCGATAATGACCAACTCCATAAGGAAAACAGTACAGGTCGGTTGGATAAGGATCAGAAGTTAGAGAGCTTCTACTCATAGACTCTTTTAGTCAGCTGTGGCAAGAGAAAAAAAAGGATATAAGGTTCAGGGTAACAATTTTATCGAAAAGTTATTCGTCTTTGCCCTTGAACCAATCCAAGGCTTTTTAGTGAGCCGACCCATTGCCATCGTAGTTATCAGAGTCGTAGAATCCGTTTTTGGTTCCAAAAAAGAGGCTCGAAAGAATAAATAAACCGGTCAGAATTGCTATAACTAATTTAACATCCATAATTGAGTTGCTCCTCACTTTAACACTTTAATCGTAAACAATAAACCCCATAGCTGTCGATATTTTTGATGCCCTTAAACCTGATAACTTTATTAAGACCTGAGTTCGCCCAAAGCCAAACTAGAGATAATTCATCACCATTGTCAGTCCGTATTCTTGATTCCTTGGTTAAAAATTTGCCAACACCTCAAGCCTAACTCAGGTTATTAAGAGTTCACCACCTGTTGAAAAGAGTCCTCCGTCGGTTCATCGATAGGGGAAGCAATGGGAACTTCTTCGACTTCTGGTAAGGGTTCTACGATCAACTCCTTAGAAGATTTAATTCCACCCGAGAGGCGTTTGAGGAGTTTAGGACGAGGGTCATGGAGAAGATAAATAATTTCATCATCTTGTTGCCAGTCTTGAGTTGCCTTAACCACTTGTAAACTTCCTTGTCGTTTGATTAACAGGGGTAACAGTTCTCCAGCCCGAATCAGGGCTTGAAAATGGGCTTGTTGCAACGACAGTCCAGGTTCTTTAAATTGGGTTTTCCCTAACTTGATTTGTTCTTCTCTTAAGTATTGATTCCAGGTTTTAATTAATTGTTGATCGACAAAGGCCGCATTAACTTTAGTTTTATTACTCGTAGAATTATTAGGGGTATTACTCGGAAAGACAGCAAATACCCTCGGAGGTTGGAATTCCTCCACGGCTCGCTGGGCTAGAACCAGATTTACCTCTCCATTACTGGTGAGAGCCATAAAATTCCCCATAGAATGAATCCCTGCTTGTTCTAAGGCGTCTGGGTCGAGTCCACTGCTTTGAAACACTGACAATCCTTCAGCCTCAGCTTGCTGACAAGCTTCTGGATCGGTGTCAATTAACACCACAGATTCTCCCTGTTGTTGAAAGAGTCGTCCGATTAAGCGTCCAAGGTAGTTACATCCGACAATTACCGCCCCTGTTGCCTCTAAAGAATTAATTTTTAATGCCTGAGCAATCCAACGGGCTGATAATCCTTGAACAAAGACGGTCATCATAATGGTTAGAAACACTAAGGCTTTAATGGACTCGCCCCCGTTAATTCCTTTTTCGGTTAGCAAAATGGCAAATAGGGAAGCTACAGAAGCTGAAACAATTCCCCGTGGAGCAATCCAAGCTAAAAACAGTTTCTGTCGCCAGTTGAGATCGCTGTTTAGTGTACATAAAGCGACACTAATGGGTCTGATTACTAACATTAAAGTAAGAACTGTTAAAACACTTCCCCATCCCAAGGCAAAAATACTGTCAATTGACAAATCAGCCGCCAACAGGATGAAAAGGACTGAGACACACAAAACTGTTAATTGTCCTTTAAACCGCCTCAATAAACGTTCTTCTGGGATAGAAGAAGCCCTAACGACAATCCCCGCGACAACAGTAGCCATTAATCCCGATTCACTGCGAGTGAGTTGAGCTAACCCAAACAGTCCCCAGACTCCGGCTAAAACCACCAAATTTTTTAAGTCTTCTGAGAGAAAACTCGTGTTTTTTAGAATAAAGCCCAGTAAAGCTCCACTGATTCCCCCAATAATTGCCCCAAGGCCTAGTCGCAAGAGAACACCACTAAAAATTTCTACTGGACTGGCATTACTGTTCAGAATTGTGTCTAAAACCACCACGGCTAGGATAGCTCCCACCGGATCAATGAGGACTCCTTCGCTTTCAAGAAGGGTTGCTACTTGACGATCAACTGAGACCTGTTTCAGTAAGGGACTAATCACTGTCGGGCCAGTAACCACCACCAACGCTGCGTAGAGAAAGGCAATAGACCAGGGAAATTCTGCTAACCAATGGGCTGCCATTCCCCCACCAATTAAGGTAACAAGGATGCCAATGGTTACGAGGTTTTGTAAGCTGCCTGATACCCGTCCTAGATCCCGTAATTCCAGGCTTAATCCCCCTTCAAACAAAATAATGGCCACAGATAAGGCCACCAATACTTCTAGCCCCACCCCTAATTGATGAGGATGGAGAAAGTTTAGGACATCAGGTCCGAGTAAAATCCCAAACAGAAGCAAAAAAACAATACTGGGGACTTTGAAAAATTCAGCCGTTACTTGGGCAGTAATACCTGCAAGAACAGCGATAACGATTTGCAGGGTCAGTTGAAACGATCCTTCCATAGGCTTAGTTCAGTGGCCGGCAATTTTTAAAAGCATGATTACTATTGATCGATGACCTCTAGTTTTCAATGAATAACTTATTGCAGCCTAAAATTCCCTTTAAATGTTAAAACAATAGGAATTTACGGTTTGATAGTTACTCTGGGTATTCTAACATTTAGATTCTAGAAGCCGTCATTTACTCAGTAACGAAATTGAAGGATACACTGATCATCGGTGTTACATCCTAAATTTTGTCATAGATTCAGCTTCTCAAGAACACTCGATCCCTCCAGTGTTCTTTGTGCTTTTTATTAATCACTCTAAGATGAATCATCTCACATTTGTTTGGCATCAATCACAAAATCAACGACACCGAGAAAATAATTGGCAGGAATTTTTGATTGGAACTGGCTTATTTTTAGCTGCTTTGTTCCTGTTTAGTTTTAATTTAGCCTTTCCCTTGCTGAATGGGCAAGAAAGTGTGGTCGCTCAGGTTGCTAAAGAAATGGCTCACCATTCTCTGTTTTCAGGGGAATGGCTTTTTCCGACCCTTTGGGGTGAATCCTATCATCATAATCCCCCTTTGGGCATTTTCTTGATTTCTCTTACCTATATTTGGGGGGGAGTTAGGGAGGAGACAACCCGCTTGTCAGGGGTAATACTGACTGCCCTTTCTATTCCTCTACTGTACGGTCTCGGACGGGAAGCGTTCGTCAGACGAATGCCCGCCTTGTTTGGTGCTTTGATTTTTTTAACCCTTTTTCCTGTGGTGCGTCAAGGGCGGTTGGCTTTGTTAGATGGAGCCGTAATTTGTTTTGAAATCCTGACAATGTGGTGTGTTTTGCGATCGCGTCGGGATCTCCGATGGTCGGTTGGCGTGAGTTTGAGTCTTTCGTGTTTACTCCTAACTCAAGGAGTGATGGGCTTATTTTTGAGTCTTGTTATCCTCTTGTTTTTGTCCTGGGATACCCCGCGACTGTTAACCTCTGGCTATTTTTGGCTGGGGATTATTCTGGGGTTAGTACCTGCGATCACTTGGTATGGTTGTCAATGGGTTTCCTATGGTCCTTCATCAATCGAGGGCATCTTTCTAGTTCCTTTTGAAACATCTCAAGGAATGTTTCAAGGATTTTGGGGACTCTACGGAGTAAAATTTGTCGCCTTGTCCTTACCTTGGTTCATTTTTGCCTATTCTGGCCTTCAGTTAGCTAGAAAATCTTTAATCTGGGGATGGGCAAAGTTAATTTTAGTTTGGGTAGGCCTTTATTTAGTCATTTTTACTATATTGCCTGTCTCTGGGGTCAGCTATCTGATGTCTCTTTATCCTCCATTGGCTTTAGCAGGAGGACTCGCGTTAGCCGAAGTGTTTGATAGACCAAGTGAAGAGCCTTATCCTAAATGGTGGAGAATAGCTTTATTGATTTTATCAGGGTTAGTGAGTCTGGTTTGTCTAAGTCTTTGGCTGAATTTTCCCCTAGATCTTAGGGATTTATCTCATCAATTTTCCTTAATTCTGGTTTTGGTTGGGATTGCTTTGACTTTTAGCCTAGCGGCCATTCTCATATCTCAGCGTAATCCTCAGTTTATTGCTATCTTGTTTTGGGGAATGTATGTTTCGTGGATGTTGTTAGTCACTTCTCCCTACTGGACTGGGGAAATTTCATCGGGGAATTCTATTCAACTTTTAGCACAGACGTTACAAGATAGGGTTCCTCATGGTCAATTAGTTTATGCTGATTTAGCCGAAGAAAATCCGGCGTTAAATTTTTATAGCGATCGCCGTATTATCCCAACGAGTCCTGAAACCCTTTTGCGATATTGGCATACTTTACCTGATCCCTATCTTCTAATTACCTTAGAAACTTGGCAAAAACTCTCCTTAGAATATGTTCATCCCTTAGATGAGGTTTTCCCTAATTGGTATTTGATTACTAGAATGCAAGACTCATAGTCCCTTGTTATTTTTAATTGCTAAAACTCAGTAGAGGGAGAACTTTTTTTTGTTAAGGGAATAATTAGGGTTTTAGCCACTTATCATCAGTCCTATTTTGACTTTGGCGATCGCTTAAACTCACATCTTGCACCTTCGATAAAACTAGCTAGTGAGGATAGGCAATAGGCAATAGGCAACAGGATTTTCTTTTGATTGTAACTGCTTAAGAATTGATTTGATTTCTTTTGTTGTTGAGTTTTTCTTTGAGTTTTTCTGTCCTAGTGCCAAGATTTTAGTCAACCTTTCAGAAAAGTTTTCTCTCTACTAAAACGCTTATATAAAACGCGGAAGATATCAAAGCTTCGCAAGATAAACAAAAAGAAGATTTAGAAAAGAAAGCTAAACAATTAGAACCTTATCGAAGCCTATTGCCAGAATCAGAAGAAGATGAAGAAATCAATAAAATTCAGTTAGTTTATTTACCTAAAAACTTTGGCGATGAGTGGACAATTCAATTGCAAAATGATGGCTTATATGTAACAAAACAAATTACTAATAGTTATTTAATCTCAATTTTTAGTGCTTTATATTTAGGGCGTTTAGTTTTACTTAACGGAACAGTAGGCGTAGGAAAAACAAGCATTATTAAACATTCAGCTCAGCAACTCTTTTAGGAGGTAAATCTAATATTATTCCTGTACGTCCAGCATGGCTTGATCCTTCTGATTTATTAGGATTTTATGACCCTTTACAAGAAATTTTTCTCCTGCGCCTTTCTTAAGTTCGCTTAGTGAAGCCAATAAAAACACCAGCAAATTGCATTTAATTTGTTTAGATGAATTAAACTTAGCGAAGATTGAAAACTATGCCTCTGATGTACTTTCACCGCTAGAATACTCTCGAAAAAATAGAGATGATAGACTAATACTATATTCCCAAGACATTTGGAAAAATCTAGACGAGGAGTGTAAATATCTTCACGGAAAAGAAGATTTTAAAAGCCAACAACGATTAAAAATTATTCAAAATCTATTTAAAAACTATCCTGAACATAAATTTGCAATTCCCCGTAACCTAGTATTATTAGGAACTCTCAACTCTGATGAAACGACTTATGATTTAAGTCCAAAATTAATTGATCCTTCTTTTATTATCACTTATCCACCAGCAGATTTGACAGTTAATTTTACTAAACAATCAAATTCAGATAGTCAGAGTAATCAATCTATCTCTACTCAATCAATCGTTGATAAAATTGACAGCTATCAAGATACAATCTTTGAAGAACAAGAAAAACAAGAAAAACCGAACATCTTATCAAATTGGAATATCATAGTTGAATGGAAGAGGATCTGACAAATATTGCTCTAATTAATCAAGAACGTCGAAGCAAAAAAATAGAAATTAATCAAACTATTAAACAACTAATAGAGTGTGCTAATTGGTCAAAAAAAGCAAGAAAGTCTAAATTTTTACAAGGTATTCAAACTCCTAAAAGTTTGCCTAATTTTTCATCTCGTTTACAAGGAGCTTCAGGATATGGTAGCATTTTTGCCAAATTTTCCAATTCTTTAGGAGGTGTATTAAAACCAATTGAGAAAGTTATTTATCTTTTACAGCATACATACGAAGGAAGAATCAAAACAACTAATGAGCTTTATGAAATTTGGTGTTTTATCAAGCTTTATACAGCATTTATTGTTTATGTTAATATGAAACCTGCCGAGAATACTTTTTTATTCGATAAAATTAAGATAACCAATAATGAAGTCAAAATACCCAATATTAAATATATTTTAGAATTTAACTATAATACAGATTATCGCCTTGTTTTTTTGTATGATGCTAAAGTGACGTATAACCATAATGGAAATCAAGGCTACAAAAGACCTGATATTCGTATTGAGTTATTACACAATCACCAAAAAATCAAACAATTTTGTTTTGATGCAAAATATAAAAACTATAGCGATTGGGATATTGGACATTTTATAGATGATGTTTTAGGAATAGCACGAGATAGTTATTATTCTTTGCTCCAATCAAAAGCTAGTTTTCTACTTCATACTGACCCAAAATTTGACTATTGGGGAGAAAAACCTTTAACTCGACTTTCGGGAATTAAGTCTTATGTTCTGGACAATAATTTGATAAAAGGTTCTATAAATAAAAGCACAGGAAATTATAAGACTTATGAATTAGTATCTAATGTTGAAATAAATCCGAGCAGATTTTTAGAAAATCAGTCTAAAGGATATTGTGGACATAAATATGGAGCTATTTGTCTGCAACCGAATGAAACATCAGAAAAACAAATTAAAAGAATTTTAAGATTGATTTTGCAATATCACTGTTCTTTTGAATCCCTATGTCCTTCTTGTGGACATCAAGGGATAGAAAAAATATACAGTTGTAAAAGAGCAGGAAAGTGCTATTCTTGTGAAAATTGTCAAGAGTTTTGGGTAATCAGCCATTGTCAATCATCTATTCATCATCCATTAATTAAATTCAAAGATAGCTTTCATCAAAAATCGAATCCTAATTCTCAACAGTGGCTTTATGATTGTCCCGTTTGTGGCGATCAATTGCTCTCCGAAAAATCCCTTGTCTCGTGGAACTAGAGATATTTGCTACAGAAGGCGAAAAATACTATGAGAATCCCCACCCATAATCTGTGATGTGATTTGAGTGGGGAATATATCACAGCTTAGACATCGTAGTACAAAGCAAACTCATAGGGATGAGGACGTAACCGCAGAGGGTTTACCTCATTATCGAGTTTGTACTCAATCCAATTTTCAATGAAATCTGTAGTAAAGACTCCGGTATCGGTTAAAAATGCCTGGTCTTTTTCGAGAGCTTCTAACGCTGCTTCAAGGGAACCAGGAGTCGAAGGAATCTTGCTTAACTCTTCAGGGGTAAGATCGTAGATATCCACGTCTAAAGAGTCACCTGGATCAATTTCATTCTTAATCCCGTCAATTCCTGCACACAGCATCGCTGCAAAGGCTAGGTAAGGATTACAGGTGGCATCAGGACACCGGAACTCTAACCGCTTAGCTTTGGGGTTAGGGCCAGATAAGGGAATACGAATAGACGCTGAACGGTTTCCTTGAGAATACGCTAAGTTTACAGGAGCTTCAAACCCAGGAACCAGACGCTTATAAGAGTTGGTGGTAGGATTGGTGAACGCCAATAAAGCGGGAGCGTGTTTAAGGATACCACCGATGTAATTTAAAGCCATCTTGCTCAAATTCGCGTAGCCATCACCCCAAAACAAAGGTTGTCCGTCTTTCCAGATCGACTGGTGGGTGTGCATCCCAGAACCATTATCGTTAAACACGGGTTTGGGCATAAAAGTTACGGTTTTACCATATTTCTTAGCCACATTTTTGATGACATATTTGTAGGTCATCAAATAATCTGCTGCTTCAATGAGGGTAGCAAAACGAAAACCCAATTCATTTTGTCCGCCTGTAGCCACTTCGTGGTGGTGTTTCTCAATGGGAACCCCACATTTAGCCATAGTTAGCAGCATTTCTGTCCGCATATCCTGTAGGGTATCGGTTGGGGATACGGGGAAGTAACCCTGTTTGTACCCAGGCTTATAAGCGAGGTTTCCGCCTTCTTCTTCTCTTCCAGTATTCCAACGTCCTTCTACACTGTCTACATAGTAATATCCTTTATTCTCAGTTTGGTCAAAACGAACGTCATCAAAAACAAAGAATTCGGCTTCAGGTCCAAAAAAGGCAGTATCGCCAATTCCTGTACTTTTAAGGAATTCAACCGCCTTAGCTGCAATGGTGCGGGGATCTCGGCTGTACCATTCCCCTGTACGAGGTTCTTTAATACTACAAACCATACTTAGAGTTGGTTCTTCATAGAAGGGATCGATCCAAGCAGTGGTAGGATCAGGAACCATAGCCATATCAGATTCGTTGATGGCTTTCCACCCCCGAATACTCGAACCATCGAAGGGAACCCCGTCAACAAAGGAACTCTCATCAATTTGATCGTAGTAGAATGAGCAATGCTGCCAAATCCCTGGAGTATCAATGAATTTCAGGTCAATAATTTTTATGTTGTTGTCTTGAACCATTTTCAAGACTTCTTGAGGGGTTTTAGCCATGGATGGACTCCTATTTTATTTAGCCTCAAATCATCCATCCTAGGGATAGGTTACAGGATATTTTGTATTCTATGATACAGATATCCTTGGTCAAATCTGTAGATAGTACAAAGTTTTGAACAAAACGGAGATACTGAATTTTTGTAAAGAAATATCTCAATAAGTTAACAGATTGCTAAAGAAAAGAGAAACTTAGGCAGTCAATTTCAACGAAGGTTCACCCCTATGAGATTATATATAGGGAAAGAAACACCGAACTTCACGGTAAGCCATAAAAAATTGTTGTTGGGAGAAAACTTTAATGCGAGACGCAGTTACTAATCTGATTAGAAATTACGATTTGACCGGACGTTATTTAGATCGAGACGCGATGGATCGGCTTAAAGACTATTTTAGCTCTGGTATGGCTCGCATCAATGCGGCTGCAGTCATTAATGCCAATTCCCCTGAAATTGTCAGACAAGCGGGACTGCAATTATTTGAAGAAGTCCCTGAATTAATTCGTCCTGGGGGAAATGCTTACACCACTCGTCGTTATTCTGCTTGTCTGCGGGACATGGATTATTATCTACGCTATGCTAGTTATGCTTTAGTAGCTGGTGATCCTAATGTCCTCGATGAACGGGTATTGCAAGGATTACGGGAAACCTACAATTCTTTGGGTGTTCCCATTGGTCCGACAGTTAGGGGAATCCAAATTATGAAAGACATGGTCAAGACTATGGTCTCTGATGCTGGAGTTGAAGATCCCTCCTTCATCGATGAACCCTTTGATCACATGACCCGTGAGTTTAGCGAAATTTCTGTTTAACTTGATTGAAACCGCAAGTAATGTTTAGGGGCGATCGCTTTTTGGGACTATTAAGTGATCGCTTTTCTAAATCAAAAAAGATTGTTAAGATTTAAACTAGCTCTGACTTCAATCATTTCACACCATGAGTCTTTGAGCATTAAGAGCAATGAGTCTAAGACCATCTATAGGAGTCACACCAATGGCAACTGCTCCCTCAATCGCTCCCAAAGGGTCAACCTCGGTTGTCCGCAAGACATACCCTAACTATAAGGTCATTGTACTTAATGACGATTTCAATACTTTCGACCATGTCGCTCAATGCTTAATGAAATATATTCCTAACATGACCAGCGATCACGCTTGGGAACTGACAGACCAAGTTCATTATGAAGGACAGGCAATTGTTTGGGTAGGCCCTCAAGAACCCGCGGAACTCTATCACCAGCAATTACGGCGAGAAGGGTTAACCATGGCTCCTTTGGAGGAAGCTTAAAATCATGGCTCAATCTAAAGGACGGCTCGTTTGGAATCATTCAACCCACCTTCAAGGACTGATTCCTATCCTTGAAAAACTGATTACCTATAGTGGAATTACGACGGTTACCCCTGGAGTAATTAGTCGTTCTAAGGGTCACTGTCCTAACTTAAAGTTACGGGTCTCTGTTCCCATTCGTGGGGGCTATAAAGCGATCGCCAGACAAGGAAAAACGGTTCAAGAGGTCTTTATCGTTACAGACTTAAGTCATCAAGAATTAGAAACCGCCATTAATACCGTTCTCAATTAGCGCAGAAAAACGTTTAATAAAGAAGTAACGCCCCTGATGTTAACAAGTGGCGTTAAGAAATCCTTTACACTAGATAAACACAAGTTAAATTTCTGAAGGTCTTGTGCAAACTACTGAACCTCGACGAGTTCAATATCAAAGGTTAAATCTTGACCAGCTAGGGGATGATTAGCATCTAAAGTGACTTTTGAATCAGCAATCTCAGTAACAATTACCGGGACGACCTGACCTTCTGTTTGACGAATTTGTAATTGTTGCCCTACCTCTACGGATAATTCGGGAGGCATTTGCTGTTGATCAACCACAATAACTAATTCGTTTTGATAAGGTCCATAGGCTTGATTTGAGGGAATCGTAACAGTTTTGCTTTCCCCTGGACTCATACCCACAACTGCTTCTTCAAATCCTGCAATAACATTACCTTCACCTAGGGAAAATTGTAAAGGATCGCGGTTAACTGAAGAATCAAAAATTGTGCCGTCGTCTAGTTTTCCGGTGTAGTTAACTTTTACCGTGTTACCAAGTTGTGCTTGTGCCATTATTACTTAATTGATTTCTTCGCTTCCATCATAACACCAAGATAATTGATATCTAGATAAGTCAGGATTTTCTAATTTTAGAATAATTTTATGTTTTTCCGAGACTGGTAAAGAAAGTTTATAATTTTAATTAATTACTATTACCAAAAATCGGAGTAATTATGGGTACAGTTACTCGCAAGAAATTTACCCTTGAAGAATATCACCTCTTAGAAAATAACTTTTATTATATTTTAAAATTGTTCAAGTCTAGCAATTTGGAAGTTCTTGTAAGATATTTTCGCAAACTTAAAGTTGTTCTTGAAGATCTAAGGAACTTTACATCTTATGAATTGCCTAGTTCTATTGATGAATTTGACACTTTTAATTGGCCTTCAAGCGAAATATATCGAAATAGAACAAATTTTCTTATCGCTAGAATCAATATTGTAATATGCTTGGGATTAATGACAAAGCATATATTTAAACGCTTTGATATAAAAGCTCAGCAAGATTTTGGGCAAGTATATCAACAAATTCTCAATTGTGAACAAGAGATACAAGATGATAGCAGTATATACTCACTGCTGAAAGAAGATTTTGAGGCAATTCAGGAGTTTGCTCAAAGAAATAAAATTAAGTTCGATTGATTTACAACTATTCTAAGGTATCCACATAGCTATAACATTGCTGTCTCATTCGGTGGTGTTAAAGCATCAAAAGAGTTTTTGATTTAATCTTGATAATTATTGATTAATTACTCATCATTTTTTTGACCAATTCTTCTGCTTCTTCCTTAGTTTCAATCTCTCCATCTAAAGTTGCACTTAATAACCTATCTAAAATTGTTTTGTATTGAGGACCCGGTTTATATCCCATTGCTTTTAAATCATTGCCATTTAGCGGAGCCTGAATATTTGACCATTTTGTAATGTATTGCCAAATAGTATGACGAATTTTTTTAGGAGAACGAACCGCTACTAAGATTAAATTCGGTAATTTATAGGAATGGAAGACCCTAACAATTTCACTAAGTTTATTACATTTCGGTAATTTTTCCTTGATTTCTAACTCAATTTCTGATAGCGTTTTTAGACGTTGAATACTATCTTTAGGTAATTGAAGATTAAGAGCAATTTTACTGCTTTCTCCTGTCTCTAATTGACTAATTAACACCTCTAAACGAAGTAACCAATGTTCTAAGTTATTCTCAGGATCAAGATATCTTAACCAGCGAGAAACATAGCGAATTTGCCACCACAATACATCATCTAAAAGTAACTTAGAATGCAAACACAGTAACGCATCTAAATCAGCTAATAATTTTAACGCCGGTTTCCAATAATTAGCCTCTAGAATATATTTTAATTCAGCTTTTAGGCGAGTTGTTAAGGCCGGGGCTGAATGATTTTCGATTCTTAACCGTTCATAAATACCGCTTTCAATCGCATAATTAATATAAGCTTCTGTTTGAGGTTCAATTTCAAATCCTAACCGCACTGCAAACCTTACTGCTCGATAAATTCTGGTAGGATCTTCAATAAAACTATTAGCATGAAGTACCCGAATTTGACGCGATCGCAAGTCTAACATTCCCCTAAAAAAGTCTAATAATTCCCCTTCCCTTGGAGAGGTTAACCTCACTGCTAACGCATTAATTGTGAAGTCCCTGCGATACAAATCTTGACGAATAGAACTTGCTTCAACTTCGGGGTTAGCGGCAGGATAGGGATAAAATTCTGTTCTTGAGGTGGCAATATCGACCCATAATGAGCCTAATTGAGGATCTTTATGCCATAATAAAGCAGCCGTTTGGAACTCTCCATGCACTGATAATCGAGCATTGGGGAAGGTTTCTTGTAGGGTTGAAGCTAATTCAACTCCTGCCCCCACATCGGCAGAACGATGAAAACCATCTACGACTAAATCAATATCCTGTAGTAATAAAAATTCCTCTTCTTCTGATAATAATAAATCCCGAACTGCACCGCCAACAATATATAAATGCCAGCCTCTTTTTTCAGCTTCTTTGGCAGCGAATTCTAATAAGCTCCAAATAGGAGGAGATAATCGATGACTAATAGAAGGTAATAAACAAGAAACAGACGGAATTTTATTGCCATTTTTATCGTGTTTTTCCTCTCGGTTTTGATGAATTTGTCTTAATAAATCAGTCCGAGTAACAATTCCTAATAATTTATCATCTTCAATAACAGGCAATCTTCCCACATCATAAGTCACCATCATTGATTCAATTTCAGGAAGCAAAGTATCAGGCGTAATTGTTTTAAGATGGCGTGTCATATACCCTTTTACAGGGGCGTGACTAAACCCATGATGGAACGCTAAATCAAGATCTCGACGGGAAATAATGCCCATCAAGCGATCGCTTTCATCCACCACTGATAACCCTGAATGTCCATAACGAAATAAGACCCGTTGTGCTTGTTCTATAGTTGTTTCTGGGCGAATTGTCCTCACAGGAGAAGACATTAAATCTCTCGCGGTTAAAGGATGAGGAATTTGGGCAAGAAATTCCTGTAATAACTTTTCTAAAGTAGTTTGAGGTTCTACGTCTCGTAACATTAAAGAAGCCGCCTGGGCGTGACCTCCTCCTCCATAAACTTCAAATAATTGATTAAGATTCGTCCCCTCAATTCTTGTCCGACCAATAACTGTTAAACGCCCTTGATTGTAGGGTTTATCATTACGACGTTTATCATAATAATGACCCAATAATAAGGCATCACTTTCCGTTAATTCAATTAATCTTTCAGCTAAATTAGATAACCCAGGAATGAAGATTTCTGTTGTTAGTAAAACCGAGGCGATAGTATAACCTCTAAGATCAGTTTTTTTAAGGTTTTCTAAGGCTTCTGTTAATAATTGTTGGAGTTGGGGAGAGAAACCAGGATCGCAATATTGAGCAATTGTTTTCACATTTGCCCCCCTTTCCATTAACCAAGCCAGAGCATGGGCATCACGAGAGGTAGACTGGGGGAAGGTAAGAGAACCTGTATCCACATGAATACCCAAGGCCATCACCGTTGCTTCGATGGGGTTAGGATGAATGCTTTCTTGCTGTATTTTTTCCACCATCAAGGTTGTGGTTGCCCCCACAGGTTCAATTTCGGTTAAGGTAGCTGGGATGTTCGAAGTGGTGTTGAGATGATGATCATAGACTTCAATGGTTTGGATGTGAGGTAAGTCAAACCAGGGAGATGCTTTTCCCAGGCGATCGCGTTGTTGATTATCTACTACCATTAAAGCGCGAATTTGTTTAGGATTAACGCTACGCAATTCAATTAAAGCTAATTCGTCCCGATGAAGGGCTAAAAAGTCTTTAACCGCTGGATGTGCGCCCCCTGTAAGCACAATTCGACTGCCCATTTTGAGGCAAGAAAGTCCGACAGCCGCTCCTAATGCGTCGAAATCTACAGTTTGATGGCATAAAATCAAATCCATTTTTAAATATTAAAATAAAATCTAAAAGTCCTCAATACTTCCTAATTATTATGTTAGGTTAAATAGCGCAAATATCAGATTAGTAAGTCCGCTACTAAGCTGACAATCTTATTAAAATCTTAAAGGTTAATATAATGACTCATGAAATTTTTCAAGAAGTCTCTCAAATTGCTGGGATTGACTGGGATGGGAAAAGAAATGCCATTAGTGTTGGGTGGGTAGATTGGAATCAGGATGGATTGCCTGATTTGTGGGTTGCCCCCCATGCTATTAGGGCTTTTCCAGAGTCTTTCCATCCTCAACTGTATCTTAATCAGGGCGGGGGGACTTTCGAGGATATTGCTGTTGAGGTTTTCCCCTCCCGTTTTTTTGGAGATACCCATGGAACAGCTTGGGCTGATTACGACAATGATGGAGATCAGGATCTCTTTGCTGCCGTCGGAGGAGGATCAGGAGAAGGATTCGGAAAGAGTCTATTTTTTGTCAATAACGAAGGATTACTTGAAGAGCAAGCTGTTCAACAAGGGCTAGATTTTGGGCTAGGTCGAGGCCGTTCAGCCACTTGGTTTGATGGGAATTATGATGGGAAGTTAGATTTGATACAAGTAACTGAGGCTAGGCCTGATCGTCAAGCTTCTACTACTTTCTTCCAACAGACTCCTAGTGGCTTTATTAACGCTAATGATCAAGTAGATTTTTCGTTAACGAAAGGAGCAATTACTGCTCAGGTAGCAGATCTCTTTGGCAATGGCTCTCAGGACTTAATTATCTTTTCTGATGAGTCCAACTCGCTTACCGTCTACGAAACGACTCCTTCCCAATGGAATAATATTAGTTCACGTTTTCCAAGAATATCTCAAGTCCGCGATGCAGCAATTGCTGACTTTAACGGAGATGGTATTTCAGACATTTTCTTGACTCGAGCAGATGAATCTTTGAGTATTTGGAGCAATTCTAATATTTGGAAAGGAGAAACAAGCGCTGGAGGGCGACTCATCGTTAGATCTAACTCTCAAGAGGCAGGGATTAGCTGGAAAACTTCTGGTTCGGTCACGTTTAACCCTAATACTAACCAACTGTGGCAGAATTTTACTCATCTCCCCCTTAATAAAATTTTTATCGGTTCTCAAGGAAAAAATCCTACCACTAAGAACTTTACCCTCTCATCCGACGATCCCACGGTCTTTGGCAGTTCATCTCGTTCTTCTCCAGGCTTGTACATTAGTTACGATCCATCTACTGAGATTTGGCAGGCTATTAATTTTAATACTACTTATAATGCTTTAGGCTTAAATATAGAGAGTTCTCAACCCTTAAGAGACCTAAATACCGTAGGTTTTACTCAACCTGGTCCAAGGGGTCTTGGGGGGCTATCTCCCGTTTTACTAATCTATGATTCTGAGACAGATGAGTATGTTGATCGAACTGAACAAGCTGGTCTAAATAGTCCCGTTAGTAGTCGTTCCGTCGTTGCAGGTGACTTTGACAATGATCAGAACGTAGATTTATATTTAGAATCTTCAACTGCCTACTACTCTTTACCCAGTATCTTCTATCAGAATCAAGGTGACGGAACTTTTCTAAAAATCCCGGATGCAGCTGGTGCAGGGATTCAGGCAATAAATATGAAGGAAGAACACTTTAATGTCGGGACTAATATAGTTACTGCCGATTATGATGGTGACGGCTTTTTAGACCTGTTTGCAGGTCACCAAACCATACAATTGAATGAAGCAACAACCCTAACTGATCGCAATTTTTCTTTAGGAATTCCTTCTCAACTATTTCGCAACCAAGGAAATGATAATAATTGGTTGCGGGTCAATTTGGTGGGGGTTCAATCCAATCGAGATGGGATTGGAACAAAAGTCTTTGCCACTGCTAGAGAAACAACTCAGTTAAGGGAACAGTCAGGTGGGACGCACCGACTCGGGCAAAATGAAAAAACACTGCACTTTGGCTTAAAAGATAACGAAACAGTTGATCTACTTAGAATTGAGTGGCTCTCTGGCGCAATCCAAGAAATTTCCAATATTGCTGCCAATCAAGTTCTTGAAGTCATTGAAAATCGAGGGACTCTGGGTTCGGATCTGCTTAAGGGAACCCCAAATAACGATACCATTGAAGGTCTCGAGGGAAAAGACTACTTAGAGGGGAAAGCTGGAAACGATACTCTTTACGCTGAAAACCATGCTACTGAAGATTTAGTGATGAAACTAAATCTCGATAGTGAGACAGGAGGAATCACCGAAGATAGCTCTAACTTGGGTCGTGATAATAAGGGTTTTTTAAAAAACGGAACCATTATTGATGAAACTAACGGATACGCTGTCTTTGACGGCCTTGATGACTATATCGCCATCACCAGTTCTCCTGATATTAACCTAGAAAGCCATGCCAAGCGTACCATTTCCATGGGGTTCAACGCTGAAGATATCAACTTGACAGATCGTAAGCAAATCTTGTGGGAAGAAGGTGGTAATCACTCGGGTCTAGCCATCTATATTGATAACGGTCTTCTCTATGTGGGAAATTGGGACGGAAATCAGTGGGAGACCTATTTATCTACTGACCAGATTCAATCTGGGCAATGGCATCAAGTAACGCTGGTACTCGATGCTACCCCTGGAAGTGATACTCCTGAAGTAGGAGCTTTGAAAGCTTATCTAGATGGTGTAGAATTTGCCCAGGGAGAAGCGGGAGAATTAAAGCCTCATGCTAATGGGGTTGGTCTTGGAGGATTGGAGGGTTCAACAAAATTACACGATGGTGTCAGTCAAGGTGCCGGAGAATTAGGATTTGCTGGGAAAATTGATGATGTCTCCCTTTATAACCGAGCTCTGAGTGCTTCGGAGGTTGAGCAACTGGCTGTGCGGTATCGTGAGACTGAGGATTTAGTGATGAAACTCAATCTCGATAGTGAGACAGGAGGAATCACCGAAGATAGCTCTAACTTGGGTCGTGATAATAAGGGTTTTTTAAAAAACGGAACCATTATTGATGAAACTAACGGATATGCTGTCTTTGACGGCCTTGATGATTATATCGCCATCACCAGTTCTCCTGATATTAACCTAGAAAGCCATGCCAAGCGTACCATTTCCATGGGGTTCAACGCTGAAGATATCAACTTGACAGATCGTAAGCAAATCTTGTGGGAAGAAGGCGGTAATCACTCGGGTCTAGCCATCTATATTGATAACGGTCTTCTCTATGTGGGAAGTTGGGACGGAAATCAGTGGGACACCTACTTATCCACTGACCAGATTCAATCTGGGCAATGGCATCAAGTAACGCTGGTACTCGATGCTACCCCTGGAAGCGATACTCCTGAAGTAGGAGCTTTGAAAGCTTATCTCGATGGTGTAGAATTTGCCGAGGGAGAAGCGGGAGAATTAAAGTCTCATGCTAATGGGATTGGTCTTGGAGGATTGGAGGGTTCAACAAAATTACACGATGGTGTCAGTCAAGGTGCCGGAGAATTAGGATTTGCTGGGAAAATTGATGATGTCTCCCTTTATAACCGAGCTCTGAGTGCTTCGGAGGTTGAGCAACTCACACATCCCTTTGTAGGTGATGTTCTTGATGGTGGGCCCGGAGACGATAAACTATATGCCAGTCGTAACAACAATCTCTTGATAGGGGGATCGGGTGCTGATGAGTTTTGGTTAGCAAACAACGATCTAATGCCTACGAAAGCTCATAAAATTGAGGACTTCGAGCTTAACCGCGATCGCATCGGGATTGGAATCTCAGGTGTCTCCTTTGAAAATATAGGCAGAACGCAAGTCGGTAACAATACCTGGGTGACAGCCTTGGGGACAGAGCTTGCTATCTTGACAGGGATTCAAGCTAGTGAACTTAATGGTGACCATTTTATTCTGTCTTAAGTTTTTCTACTAGCTCAAAGCTTAGATTAGCCAGTCTATCATCTCAACTGCTATAAACCGCTATAAAATTAAAGAGGACTTATAATTCAAGAGTACATACAAAGTTTGTAGGGATAATTCATTAATTACCCCTACAGTCCTACTAGTTCACCACAGTTTTATTTAGCTAATCTCCAAATGAGAGTTAACTCCCTCTAGTTAACCATGCAGGAGATAATCTGCTAGAAAGGTTCCAGCCAAAATGAGGGAAAGGGAAATTATCTCCATAATGATTCTCCTGCTTAAACTACTTAATAAGAACGAAAGACTTTAGTTGTGCCATAGCTTTTTTAGCTCGTTAGGCATTTCTTATCTTCTAGTGTAGGACAATCATCGTTATCCGTACTTCCCCCAAATAGCTCACCCACTTGGGTTAAACCACTTAAGCGTGATTACTTAAAGACTTAAGATACTAACTTCATTTAGTTGTGAGACAAAGATGTAACGACGCTTATAAATTGGCCTTATCATTAGAGGGTGAAGTGTTCTAGGACACAAAAAACACGACATAGAATAGGTTTTAGTACCGCGATCGCAGATAATACCTTTTCTTTAGGCTGTGATAGGTGGTTTGAATCTAATTTCTTTTGTATTTTCTCAAAATTAACAGATACTAACCAAGAATTGTATAGGTATGGGTAATCAAGTTTGGCTTTATGACACCACCCTCAGAGATGGGGCGCAACGAGAAGGAATCACCCTATCCTTAGAGGATAAGCTAAAAATTGCTCATCAACTTGATCGTTTAGGGATTCCCTTCATTGAAGGGGGATGGCCAGGAGCTAACCCCAAGGATGTCCAATTTTTTTGGAAGTTACAAGAAGAACCCCTAACTCAAGCTGAAGTGGTAGCGTTCTGTTCCACCTGTCGTCCTAATACACCAGCAGATCAAGATCGAATGTTAAAGGCGATTCTAGCCGCCGGAACCCGTTGGGTAACTATTTTTGGAAAATCTTGGGATCTTCACGTCACACAGGGGTTAAAAACAAGCTTAGAAGAGAATTTAAGGATGATAGGAGAGACCATTGAATATCTCCGTAGTCAGAGAAGACAAGTCATTTACGATGCTGAACACTGGTTTGATGGTTATAAGGCCAATCCTGATTATGCCCTACAAACGCTAAAAGCGGCTAAAAATGCCGGGGCAACTTGGTTAGTGTTATGCGATACCAATGGGGGAACTTTACCCCAGCAAGTGAGCAAAATTGTTCAAGAAGTCGTAGACGCTTTAAGGATAGACCCCAATGGAGAAGCCTACCCTAAATTAGGCATTCATACGCATAATGACTCAGGAACGGCTGTCGCTAATGGGTTAGCAGGCGTAACAGAAGGAGTCCGAATGGTTCAAGGGACAATCAATGGGTATGGGGAAAGGTGCGGTAATGCCAATTTATGCACTCTAATTCCCAATTTACAGTTAAAAATGGGCTACAATTGTTTAACAGAGAATCAGCTAACTCAATTAAGCCAAACCAGTCGTTTAATCAGTGAAATTGTCAATTTAGCTCCTGATGATCACGCCCCGTTTGTAGGACGTTCAGCCTTTGCTCATAAGGGAGGAATTCATGTTTCTGCGGTGCAAAAAAATCCTTTAACTTATGAACATATTAAACCGGAAAAAATTGGTAACGAAAGAAGAATTGTTATTTCTGATCAATCGGGATTAAGTAATGTTTTATCTAAAGCAAAAACCTTTGGTATTGAGTTGAATAAAGAGGATAATGCCTGCAGGGAAATTCTGGAAAGAATAAAAACCTTAGAACACGAAGGGTATCAATTTGAAGCAGCAGAAGCAAGTTTTGAACTGTTGATGCGCCAAGCATTAGGACAACGAAAAACCATGTTTCAGCTTAAAGGATTTCAAGTTCATTGTGATATGTTGCAAGGAGATGGAATGCCTTATAGTAATGCTTTGGCAACCATTAAAGTTGCGGTAAATGGAGAAGATAGATTAGAGGTTGCAGAAGGAAATGGTCCAGTAGCGGCATTAGATAGTGCTTTACGGAAAGCATTAGTCAATTTTTATCCAGAAATTGCCGAGTTTCATCTGACAGATTATAAGGTTAGGATATTAGATGGGGGAGCAGGAACTTCTTCTAAAACAAGGGTGTTAGTTGAGTCTAGTAATGGCAAAGAACGCTGGACGACTGTAGGGGTTTCTCCTAATATTTTAGAGGCTTCTTATGAGGCGGTAGTCGAAGGAATTGAATACGGTTTATTGCTAGAAAATTTGGTAGAAGAAACGGCAACAATAAAAAGTTAATATAGTCCTCAAGGACTTACTAAAAACAGAATAAAAAAAGCATCTATATTCTACCCGCCCTCTTTATTTGTCAAGTTTCTGCGGGTTCAAAAAAAATGTTTATATTTACTCTACAAGCGATCACACTTTACTGGAGTTTCGCGGAAAGCAATAAGTAGGGAAGCAAAATTAATTGTATGTTTGTAGTGAGTCCTTTAGGACTGATGTGATAGGACTAAAGTCCTTACTACGAACCTTGAAAAAATGAACCAAAAATACACAAATAATTTTGCCTTGGTACTTATATTAAGGAGTAGGTAAACTTTCGAGATAGTAAAGAAATTCAAGAAGTTCTTCATCAGAGAGAACTTGACGCGATCGCTTCCCATAAGTTTGGATCAAATATTCACGTCCTTGTACTTTTGTCCAGCCTAAACGCTTCATTTCTACATCAGAACGAGCAATAATTTCTGAGAACTCAAGGGGTTCCGCCGCAGATACAGGCATTTCAGGTACTTCTGGACTTGTGGTAGGGGTTGAAGTGGCAACGTTTTCCATTTCTGGCATTGCCAAGGTTGTTTCTGGTGTTGAGAAAGAAGATGTTCGAGAAATATCTTCAGTGAGTTCAGTTCCTGTCTCCTGAGTCTCAGGCTCAATGGGAGAAGGTTTTGGGGAAACATCCTTCATTGGCTCCGTTCCCGCCTCCAACTCTTGTCCCATCTGCTTTACCGTATTTATTGGTTCCCTTTGATCAACAGAGGGTTTATCACCAGATTGAGTATCAGTGATACTAGAGGAAGAGAAAGATGGTTGGGAAAACTCAGAAATAGGCTTCTGAGCCAAAGCAGACGGCTTAGAGAAGTTGGGAGCGGTTGTAGGAGTTTGGGGGACCTCCACAGAAGTCGAAACACCAACGTTTTGAGGTGGTAATGATGTTTCAGTGGCAGTCTGAGCTATCATCGAATTGTTGGGAACCTCCGAAGATAAGGATGGTTCAGGAGTGCCAACTGTTGTCGGCGTAGTCTTTTGGTTGGGGGTTTCCGAAACTGGGGAACCGTTGTTATTAGGAGAATTCACAGAAATAGTATCGAGGTTGAGTAACCCTAACGCTCGATTTCTAGCGGCATCTTCTGCAGCTTCAATAGTATCAGCCCCCCCTAACCCTGTTCCTAAAGTGATCGTTCCCACGTTGATCGAGACTCTTACAATATACTTACCATGATCAATCGTCACTAATTCACTGATCACACTGCCTTGAGGATAACGGATTCGGAATTGAGTCAACATCATTTTTTAATTACTCGCCACTGTCTTTAATTTAGTCTTTTTGTACTATTTTAGGAGATAAAAGTGAGAAAATACTGTTAAGGTTGATGCAATCGTTGACAGTTAATCCTAAACCTAGATCCAAGACAAACCGTCCAAGTGTCACTTACCTTGGTAAAATTAAACCTTAGATGAGTTTGTGAAAGGTTAAAGTGTTGCTGGATTAGTCCTTGGCACTCACCTTGAGCAGAGTTAACCTCCAACGAGAGTAGTCCTTCTCACTAGATACAACTCTCACTCTGTTCTTTTAAGAAACGACTTCTAAACCACAAAATTAAAGATTCCTAGAAGCAACTTCACTGCCCAATAGGGAAAACCAACTTAAGTATTTTAAGGGTTCAACCCTTGAAAAAACAGAGCCACCACTTAAGCTGAGTCATAATCTCCTTTAGCTGGCTAGGCTTTGTGTACTAACTAGAGAATCTTCTCATTAAACAGAGTACCTTTGTTGCTTCATGGCGTTAGGCATAGAAGACCTAAGCAGTTTGCGAACCATAGAGGAAGTCCCCTTCTATTTTAGCCACCCATGATAATCCAATCACCTTTAGTAAGGACTGTTATAGATAAATGGAATTTTCAATCGCTACACTGTTGTCCCATTTTACAGATGACAAATTAGTTGCAGCTAAATTTCTAGAAAAAAAATTGGGGTGTGAAGATGACGAAAACATCGAAAAACTTCAAATCATTCTAGATGCCCTAGAAAGAATCGGTATTTTAGTCAAAGAAAGGGGCAAATATCGCCGTGTCACCGAAAATGATCTCGTGGAAGCGAAATTACGTTGCTCAAGCAAGGGGTTTTGTTTTGCCATTCAAGACGAAGAAGATGCCGATGACATCTATGTTAGAGAAACCCATCTCAGCAATGCCTGGAACGGCGATCGCGTCCTAGTCAGAGTGATTAAAGAAGGCACTCGTCGTCGCTCCCCAGAAGGAGAAGTGAAACTGATTTTAGAACGGGCAAATCCTTCCTTACTTGCCCAAGTGAAAAAAGATAATGAAAACTACAAGGCAATTCCCCTCGATGATCGCTTATTATTTGAACTGCTACTCAAACAAAATGGCAATAATTTAGAACAAGCTGTAGACCATTTAGTCCATGTTTCCGTACTACGCTACCCGATCGGAGAACATCCCCCCTGGGGAACCGTCACCCGTATTTTAGGCAGTGATGCAGAAGAAGCTGCTGATACGGATATTGTCTGTTGTAAACACGATTTACCGCAAAGTTTCGCTGAAGCTGTCGAAAAAGCAGCAGAAGCTTTACCAGAAACCTTTGAGCCGGCTGAACTTGAAAAGCGGGTTGATTTACGTCAAACGTTCACCTTTACCTTTATTGAAGATGAAAAACGAGATCACCAGCCATTTATTGAAACGGCCTTTACTCTCGAAAAAACCCCTGATCAACACTGGCAATTAGGTATCCATATTACTGATGTTTCCTATTATATTGCTCCTGATTCAGTGCTTGACAAAGCCGCCAAAAAACGAGCAACCACCATTTATTTAGGAGAAAAAGTGCTTCCAATGCTTCCAAAAGGGGTAACGGAGCGTTGTTGTTTAGTGCCAGGAAAAGATGGTTTAACCATTTCGGTGTTAATGACCCTCGATAAAAATGGTCAAATGGTTGCATTTGAGATTCAGCCCACAGTAATTAAGGTTAATGAACAATTAACCTACCAACAAGCTCAATCCTTATTAGGCCATCTTGACGAGATATCTTCTGAGCAAGAACCATTGGTTGAACGCCTGACACAACTATTTTTTACCCTCAGTCCTTTAGTCAAAGCCCAACGGTTGCAACGGGGAGGGTTTGAACTACAATTAGAGCCGCGATCGCCCTATCAAGATGAAGGACGTTTAGGGGTAATTATTGCCTCGTCTAAGGTTCCTGTGCGCTCTTTATTGATGGAGTTGGTAATCTTAGCGGGAAAATCAGTCGCTGATCATCTCTATGCGTTAGGCATTCCCTCGGTTTATTGCACTCAACCCGAACCAGACTGGGAAGAATTAGAAGATCTACTGAAATTAGTCGATAATTTGGGGATAGATATTCAATTATCCTCTGAGGAAGAGATTGCGGCTCAAGATTATTACCATTTGACTCAAGGGTTTAATCAATGTTCGGCGGTGCGGGTGTTGAATTATTTGTTGAAAGACACCCTAAAATCGGCTAAATATAGCAGTCACTCGGCTCCCCATTTTGGCTTGGCTTATTATGACTGTTATACCCATTGTGTCTCTCCTGGACAACGTTATGGAGATCTGTTGGTACAACGAATGATCAAGTTATTGTTTAGTGAAGGACGCGATCGCAGGACAAAACAATCTAAAACTGGAGTGAATCTTCATAGTAGTAGTTGTCACGGGAATATTAACTGGAATGTTTTACCCCCTGCGATGCAAGAAAGTCTTGAAGAAGAATTTCACCTCTTAGTTTCCCATCTTAACGACCGCGAAAAGTTAGCTGAAGACGCGGAAAAAGATCTTGATGGCTTGAAAAAAGCTGAGAAAATGAAGGAACGTACTGGAGAAGTTTTCCACGGTTTAATTACAGGGGTTCAATCCTATGGTTTCTTTGTAGAAATTGAAGATCTCTTGGTAGAAGGACTTGTTCATGTGAGTTCCCTAAAAGATGATTGGTATGAATATCGCGCCCGTCATGGTTGTTTAGTTGGACGAAAAAATCGTATTGCTTATCGTTTAGGAGATGAAGTGGAAGTGCAGGTAAAAAGTGTAGACTATTATCGTCAGCAAATCGATTTAGTTACCGTTGGGGGCGGAAGTGCTGCCAGAAGTGATGATTGGGATGATGACTAAGATGAGTGAATCGTTGATAGTTAATAGTTAATAGTTGATGGTTAACCATGGATAATCAAAACCAAAATTCACATTTTACAGTCAAGAAAAAGTCAACATATAGAGGGTTATTTAGGGCTATTTTTCTGCCTCTAGCAGTTGCTTTTTTAAGCTTATTAGGGGGCTGTGTTCAATATGATGTAAGTATCGATTTTTTTCAACAACATCAAGGAGAAATTGTTCAACATATTCGCTTAGCTGAACAATTAACAAATCTAAGCCAAACAGAAGCTAATAAATGGCTAGACAGTCTCGAACAACGGGCAGAAAAGCTTCAAGGTAAAGCTAAACGGATATCTCCTCAAGAAATTGTGGTGAAGATTCCTTTTGGCAATGGAAAACAACTAACTAAAAAGTTTAATCAATTCTTTAATCCTCCTACTGCTAAGTTTAATAAATCCATTAACAATGATGATTTAGATCTAGTCAATCTTAAGGCAAAAATGGCATTGCAACAGAGTAATTGGTTGTTTTTGGAACGCAACAAACTTAATTTAGAGGTTGATTTACGGGCGTTAGGAGTTTTATCAAACCAAGGGAATATCATTGTTAGTCCAGGATCATTAGTAGACTTAGAATTTGTTTTAAAAGCTCCTTTCGGGTTAAAAAATATTGTCAGTGACACTCCCGTTAGTCAGGGAATTAATCAACTTGTTTGGGCTTTAAAACCTGGTCAAATCAACACGATTGAAGCCTCTTTTTGGGTTCCCAGTTATTTAGGAATAGGAACTGTCGTAATTATTTTATTAATGTTAGGAGGATTTTATATAAAGTATCGGCATTTTCCTGGGGTAAAAAAATCAATTGATTATTTATCCTCTTAAACTTAATTTAAAGTATAAAGTATAGCGATCGCCCACAAAAAGCCCCATAAAACTTATCTGAACAATTTGTTCGATAATTCTAATACAATAGATTGATCCAATATGTTTAGAGATAATGTTTCTTTTTATTTGATTAGTGGGAATTCTAGTCTTATCGTCCATAACTCCATTTAACTCGTGATGAGTAATACCTCAGACGTTCGCCATATTTTAGTGATTTCCGATTCTAAATCAAGACGGATGGTTTCTTTGACCGAAAGTCTTTATACCATTGGTCGTGATCCGAATACGAATATCCTCTTATATGATCGCCAAGTTTCCCGGCATCATGCTACTATCTTGCACATACACATAGAAGAAGATAAAACTGATTTTCCGTCATACCGAATTATTGATGGTAATTTACAAGGAAAAAAAAGTACCAATGGTCTGATTATAAATGGGAAATATTGTCTATCTCATGACTTAAAATCCGGTGATCAAATTCGTTTTGGACCGAGATGTTCTGCCAATTATTATCTTCTTCCTAAGACCACAGAACTTAGTGTTTTAAAAGGGGGAGATGACCAAGATGAAAGGGAGATAGATCCTAAACAGACAGAAGAATTTTCCTTAGATAAATCAACGGGGAAATTAGATCAAATTCTCAATCAATCTCCCTTAGAAACCATTGACTCTAGCCTAGTTGAAACCATAGTCCCTGAAAATTACTGGGATAATAAAAGCCATCTCATTGATATTGCCCAAGGAAATCCAAATCCCATTATTGAAATTGATTTTCAAGGAAAAATAACTTATCTTAATATTCCCGCTAAAGTTAAATTTTTAGATATTGATAAAAGTCCAGCTACCCATCCACTTTTTCAAGGAATAATCGGGCAATCCGCCCCTCCACAAAAAACATCATTAGTTAGAGAAGTACAAGTAGATCAAGGCTTTTGGGAACAACATATTCACTATTTAGAAGATAATCAATCAATTAGAATTTATTTATTTGAGATTACTAAATATAAAAAACGAGAAGAAAAACTCAGTGCAAGTAAAGATCGCTATCGTCTTTTTGTTGAGCAAGGACTTGAAGGCATCTTATTGATTAATAAAGAAACCCAATATATTATTGAAGCGAATCAAGCATATTGTCAGTTATTAGGCTACACCAGTGCTGAGATTATTGGCTTAAGTTTTTATCAATTAGTTGCTCTAGACAAACAAATCATCAATCAACAATTACAGAATGTAACGCCAGAGACTCCTTATATTTTTAAAGAATCTGTTCATCGACATAAAGATGGTTCTTTAATTAGTGTCGCTGGAAAAATAACGCAAACGGTTTACCAAGGACAAGAGATTTTTTGCTGTGTGGTGACAGATATTACGGCTCGCAAACAAGCAGAAGAAAAGCTAGAATATCAAGCTCTTCATGATCCCTTAACCAATTTACCAAATCGGGAATCTTTCAATAAAGAACTAAGTTTAGCCCTTGATCATGCTCAACGTTACCAGCACTTGATGGCAGTGATGTTTGTGGATATTGATTCATTTACCCACATAAACAATACTTTAGGACACTCAATTGGTGATCAACTTTTACAAAGCTTTGCAAAACGTCTGAGTTCATCTGTCAGAAAAGATGATAGTGTTGCTCGTTGGGGAAATGATGAATTTGTCCTGCTGTTACCACAAATTAAAAATACGGAAGATACGGTTAAACTAGCTCAGCGTATTTTTGAAACCCTGCATGGTCCTTTCACCATAGAAAACAACCAACTTCAAATAAAATGTAGTATTGGCATTGCTATCTATCCCCAAGATGGAGAAAATGCAGAAACACTGCTTAAAAATGCTGATGCAGCTCTTCATCGAACCAAACAACAAGGACGGAATCATTATCAATTCTACAGTGCTGATTTAACGGCCGAAGCTGGTCTATTATTAAAACTTGAAGGACGGCTTCATCAAGGGATTGAGAAAAAACAATTTTCTTTATATTATCAGCCTCAAATTGAGATAAAAACCGGTCAGGTTGTGGCAATGGAAGCTCTATTACGTTGGGAGCATCCTGAGTTGGGAATAATTCCTCCCCAGAAATTTATTCCTTTAGCTCAAAAAACTGATTTAATCCTACATTTGAGTAAATGGGTTTTGCAAACAGCTTGTGAACAGAATTTAACTTGGCAAAAAGATGGTTTACCACCAATTCCTATTGCGGTGAATCTTTGTGAACGAGAGTTTCAACAGCCTAATTTAGCAGAAGTGGTCGCTAGAGCGCTTGATAAAACAGGACTTGATCCTCAATGGTTAGAATTAGAAATTACAGAAATGACCCTACGGCAACATTTAATTCATGCTCGGAAAACCCTACAAGACTTACACAACTTAGGGGTGCGAGTTGCTCTAGATGATTTTGGGATGGGATTTTCTTCGTTGGGTTATCTTAAACAATTTTCTTTTCGTACTTTGAAACTTCACCAGGCATTTATTCGAGATCTTCGAGGAACATCAGAAGAGTTAGGAATTATTAGTGCGGCTTTGGCGATTGGGAAAGGGTTTAATATTCGGGTTGTCGCTGAAGGAGTAGAAACTCAACAGCAACTGGATATTTTGAACAATTTAGATTGTAAGGAGGTTCAAGGATATTGGTTTAGTCGTCCCATGCCTACAAAAGAGGCGACGGAGTTTTTGAGGAATAACCAGGGTTGCAACGAGACAGTCAACAGTAAAAAAATATGAACAAAATAAGCTTTTTTATACTTTTTTAATGGCTACAATTTAATGGCTACAAAACCCCCTTCTATTTACATTTTTATCATATGTTAGAAGTTTCGCATTGATAAAAGAAACATAATATGCAGGTCTTCTTTAGAAGCTCAGCCCTTCGGCTCCGCTACGCGGATCGCCAAAGAAAAAAATTGACAAAAGAGACAAAAGATAAAGATGATTATCAGATTCGATCTCGAAGAGATCTGCTTCGCAGTGCGCAAAAGAAGAACAGCCATAAGATTTCAAAGTAAAGCATCAACAGCCCATATAATCTAGACCAATACACATATTTTCTATTATCAGAGCCAAAATATACAGGTTTTTGTCGTTACTTCTATAAAGTTATCTTTCTTCATCTTTTGCATTAAAACTTCTCAAAAAGTCTGTTTTTTGTGTAATATCTAAAAAAATATTAGTATTATTAAAATATAAAAGAAAATTTTTGGCACTATCCTATGCAGAACGGATAAAAGGTCAAATTTTCTAATGAATAAATATGAAAAAAAATTATTGCTATCGAACTCCTCTAAAAAAACTCAAACTTTGGAGTAGAAAATTGGTTATTTATGCGGTGACAATTTTTATTTCGGCAATATTGATTATTTTGTTGGCAAATGCTTTCTATAAGCCAACATCTGTTCGATTGCATCAATGGCTTTCACCGCAAGTAATTTCTAAAGATGAGCTAGAAATTATAACCTGGAACCTTGGTTATGGAGGATTGGGGAAAGATTCTAATTTTGTGTTTGATGGCGGAAAAGATTGGCGACCAAAATCAAAAGTGGTAGTTGAGAAAAATGTATCTGGAATCATTAATTTTTTGACATCTACAACTCCAGACTTATTCTTGTTTCAAGAGATTGCTAAACCCAGCTTCATGAATCACCGTGTTAACGTTTTGGATTCAGTTGTTGCCACTCTTCCGAAATATCAACATATATATATATCAGATTTTCAGACTCATCTAATTCCAGCACCACTTAGTATCGATTCTGGTTTATCAGTATTTGCAAAATTAGGTCTGGTTTCTTCCTCAGAAAGCAGATTGTTACCTTTAGAACCAAGACGTTTAGGAGCTTTTCGTAAAAACTATCAAATGATAGTCAATCATATTCCTACAACTATTAAGGATAAAGAATGGATAATTATTAATTTGCACTTGGCAGCATTTGATTCTAATGCTGATGTACGAGCTAAACAAATGCAGGAAGTCCGTTCTTTTGCCATAGAACAATATCAGCGTGGTAATTTCGTTGTCATTGGTGGAGATTGGAATCTGCGACTTACTAAAACGGACTTTCCTCATACAACAGAAGAGAAATATCTGTTTTGGATTCACGATTTACCCGATGAAGCTTTTCCGCCTGAGTGGAAAATCGTGGCAGATTCAAATATTCCTTCTGTCAGAACACTTCATAAAGAATATGTGCCAAACGAGAATTATGTAACTGTAATTGATGGCTTTATAACTTCGCCGAATGTTGAAAATATGCTGGTGAAAACAAAGGATTTGGATTTCGCCAATTCCGATCATAATCCTGTTAGTGCGAAGTTTATTGTCATGGAAAAGTCAATGTAAATATAAATTGAGAGGTTTAAAAAATGACAAAACAGAACAAGATTCAACAACGGGTTGTTATTATTTTATTATTTGTTTTGAGTCTAGCCGGTCTCTCACTTCTAGCTTATCGATGGGTTTTTAAAAATGGAGATGGGCCTCCTATACCATTGCCTAGTGGATATCAGATTTATCAACCATTTTTTCTAGCTGTACCTAATGAAGAAGCTTTAGAAAACGAGGATCGTTACAGTCCTGTTATAAGTGAATATGTAAAAAGTTTTGAAGATCTGGACTTTAAAGAGCATAAATACCAAAACAAACCTTATTACTCGATTTCACCCAGCCGAACACATTGGCCAAATTTCATCCCACGCATCCGAACAACTGGCACAGGCTCTGTGATGATAAGAAATATCAACGTTGGGAAAATATCTTCAGAAGGAATAAAGTTAGGTGAATTAGGGACAATAAATTTAGACTTTGGAGCGCGGAGTAATATTCAACTCAAAAATACTAGAGAAGCTTCGATGGAACTCGGAGACCCTAAGTTTATTAGTCAATTAGCATTCAAAAATCAAAAAAAAGAACATCGGGTTTATTTTATTGATCGAATGTATATTGCTGATCTTGAGCAAGATACAAAAGCAGGTATTTCTGCAAGTCTGAACGGCAAAAAATCTAATCTAGCTGATTTTGAAACAGAATTTAGAAGTTACTATAAGGGATTTAGTTTGGTTCTTGGGTCTGAATTTCAGTTACTAAATTCTAGTGCATACTTACCAGACAATAAGTTTTCTGGTACGACACAGGAGCAAATGGCTTACGATCTTGAGCGCGTATTGGGAATTCGTCGAAACAAGGCACTTGCTTTATCTAGAGAGCCAGTTAAATCTCATTTATTCGAAGGCGATAAAGTTAAGATTGAGATAGTACGACCATTCGGGGGAGATCTTGGTAATCAACGAATACAAATAGATTCTGGAGATGAAGAGAAAATTCGTGAATTAGAATCAAACTTTGCTGTTCTTGAGCCAGGAACATACAAAATTACTTATGTAATGTTTAATGCAGATTTAGCTTACTACCTCGAAAACTCAATTACAATACATAATGATTTGTCTGTGGAAATTGAACCAGATTTATACGATTGGGGGGCGGTTAGATGGGAAAGGTTTAACGTTCTTCAAGAGTATAACTATAGAAACCAAAAAAATCTAGAAAAAATAATAGAAAGGATCGACCATCTTAGAAAAGAGATATTTCAGGATGCTTTAAGACGATCCAGTCCGTTTAATATTGATTCGGAAAATTCACAAGACTTAAAAGCTCTGGTAAAAACTGCACCGATATCAGATTTACAAGCTGAACTCAAAAAAATTTCGCCTGATGCTCCATTAACAAGAGAGCAACGACTTCGCAAAAATCTTGCAGAGTATTGGTTAGCTTATTTAAATAATAATCAACTTCCGCCGAATGAGGAAGCTGCAAAATACGAAGGATATACCCAAGAAGATGCAGAAATTAAATGGATGCAGGCTAATCACAAGTTAAAATCAGCTATAGATTCAAAAGATTCAGAGCAATTTGTTGAAGCTGCTGTCCTCTTCCGCAGAGCAGCCGAACTTTTAAAAAGTGAACAGATCAAAGATCAAGCTCTTATTGCTTATATTAATGGGGCTACACTGGAGGCTAATAAATCAGCAGAAAAACTACAAAAAGCAGAAGAAGCTTTATTAAAACTCAATTTCTTAGAAGCAAGAGAACATGGTCTAGCTGCTCAGAAGCATGAGCAGAATGCTCAATCTATAAATAACAAAGCTTTAGATCTTTTTGTTGATGCTAACCGTCCCCCAAGAACGTGGCTTGATTGGCTGGGAAATCCCGATCCGTTGTCGGGTATGCCCAATTTGTGGCAACGCACAGTTTACAAACCTGGTGATGGAGTTAGCTTTAAAGTTACTGAAGAAGATACTGGTTATGTAGAAGCTAATAACGGTTCTATTCAAGTTAGCACCCTAGTCAACGTTGACTTGACCAAACATAAGTATCTTGCCTGGGATTGGAAGGCAATTGAATTGCCACCGAAAGGTGATCTTCGTAATGATGAAACAGACGATCAAGCCATTCAAGTAGTAGTAACTTTTCAATTACCTGACGGTAGTCCCAAACTACTGGACTATGTTTGGGATACTAATGCTCCGATAGGAACTGTTCACGAGCGTGAAGTAGGGTTTCCTGGCTTGAAGCGTGACCTTTCTTATTTAGTCGTGGAAAGTGGTACAGAATACCAGAACCAATGGCGACCTGTACGCAGGAATCTCGTCGAAGACTTCAAACAAGTTTTTCGAAATTCACCAGAACCAAGCCTTGTTAAAAGTGTTACAGTCCAAACTAATTCTTGGAGAACAGAAACTAAGTCTGCGGGTGAAGTAGGTCAAATACGCTTCACTAAAGAGCTACTCTCGGATGAGGAAAAACTTCACTAAGAATTTGGGGGTTAGTGATAAGAAATCATTAATTTCTCTTACCATTACCTATTCCCGACCAAAACTAGCCTGCATTATTCATGAAGAAAAAAACAAAACCCAAAAAATCAAAAATGGGCATCAAGAGGTATTTTCTGTTAAATAGATTTCAAGAAGTAGGTGATATGACCAATAAAATTCAAAAAAACTAGCTAAAAAAGCCAAAAAACACTCTTAGGATTTTAGACAGATACACCAATCTTATGAGGCATAGATGTTAGGAAACAATTAATTGTTGACTCGAAGATAATCGTTGTACCATTAAGAGAATGTCATCATGAAAAGGACGGCGGGGCTGCTAATTCTACTAGAGTTCTTCTCACAGAAACACTTACTTTGGCAGATATTTTTATGATGGTTTCTCTCAGACGAGAAAATTGAGCGATCGCCAATCTTGTCCCCTGTGCAGAAGCCCGAAGTTGGCGTAATACCAAATCCGATTTAGATACCCCCTTTTAAAATTGATAGCTTAAAGCTTGAAAACGCTCCTGCCTTCTGCCCCCTGCCTCGGAGCCTCTTCTAGAAGATAAGATGGGTTTGAGAACCGGATTTGGTATAAATAGAAGGTTCGTGCCACCAAGTGCAGCCTCCTGCTGAAACCCTTACTATCCAATGGATATAGAGCTTGAGCTTAAACTTAAGAGCGATCGCTAAAGAGATAAATTCTAGTAAAAAATGCGTTAAAAGATTTAGAAAAAATTGAGACAGGAAAAACCCTTCCTATCCCCTTAGTTGCCAGTGCCTAAAATTACTTTTATCCACTCAACTTAATAAATTAATGGCGCAATCTAAAGGCAAATTCTACCATTAGACTTTATAGGGTTGTGTGGTAAAAAATTAGTTACTTCACCTGTTAATAACCAATTGTCCATTGTTGAAGGTTTCTCAACTTTTTTAAGTTGACTTTTGAGAGCTTCACCTTCTAGTATTTCTTGTTCTAAAAGCATTTTAGCAGTTGTTTCTAATAATGCTTTATTTTCTTCTAAAATATTTAAAGCAATTTGATGCGCGCCATCAACTAATTCTTTAACTTCACTATCAATTTCCTCGGAAACTTTAGGGCTAACAGTACGACGAGGATTCGTAAACCCTTCTAAAAATTGTTGTTGTCCTTTTTCAAAGGCAATAGGGCCTAACTTATCACTCATCCCATACAACGTAACAAACCGTTCGGCCAAATCCGTCGCCTTTTGAATATCATCACTAGCTCCCGTAGATACCCGACCAAAAATCAACTCTTCGGCTGCCCTTCCCCCTAATAACGTGGCAATACGTCCGCGAATTTCGTCTTCTAACATCAAAAATCGGTCTTCCTCTGGTAGTTGTAACGTATAGCCCAATGCTCCGACCCCTCGCGGCACAATAGAAATTTTCTCTACCTTATTCGTTCCTGGCATAATTGCCCCAATCAAAGCATGACCTACCTCATGGTAAGCGACGGTTGTCTTCTCTAACTCATTGAGAACCCGCGATCGCTTCTCCAACCCCGTTAAAATGCGTTCAATCGCTTCATTAAAATCTTCCATCATCACAGCCTGGCGATTATTTCGGGCTGCCAATAGTGCGGCTTCATTGATTAAATTGGCTAAATCTGCGCCGGCAAACCCTGGAGTCCTGGCGGCTAACTTGTCTAAATCCACATCAGACCCTAACCGAACTTCATGGGCGTGTACCCTTAAAATCGCTTTTCGTCCCGATCTATCAGGTCGATCTACCACAACTTGACGATCAAAACGACCTGGACGTAATAAAGCCGGATCAAGCACTTCTGGACGGTTTGTGGCGGCGAGTAAAATTACCCCCGTATTCGGGTCAAATCCATCCATTTCTGCTAATAATTGATTGAGAGTTTGTTCCCGTTCATCATTACCCCCGATCATTCCGCCTAGATTACCCCGTGACTTACCGAGGGCATCTAATTCATCAATAAACACGATGCAAGGAGCCTGAGTTTTAGCTTGTTCAAACAAATCTCGCACCCGTGAGGCTCCAATACCGACGAATAACTCAATAAATTCTGACCCTGAAATACTAAAGAAAGGGACTCCTGCTTCTCCGGCGATCGCTTTAGCTAATAAGGTTTTCCCCGTTCCTGGAGGCCCGACCAACAAAACCCCTTTAGGAATTTTAGCTCCTAAATAAGTATATTTATCTGCATTTTTTAAAAAATCAACAATTTCTTGGAGTTCTGTCTTGGCTTCATCAACTCCTGCTACATCATCAAAAGTTACCCCTGTATCCCCTTCAGAATAAATGCGAGCGGTACTTTTACCCACAGTCAAGACCCCAGGGCCATTCATTTGGGAACGACTCAACAACCAAATCCAAATACCAAAGAAAATTAACGGAGGGACGATCCAACTCAATAAATTAGCGATCCACCCTGTTTGACTTGGCGGGATGGCTGAAAAGTCTACATTATGAGCTTCTAATCGTTGGGTTAGGTTGGTATCTTGAGCAATGGGAATTGTTGTTAAGATATGAGGATGCTCTTGGGTTTGTAGTTCAGATTTTAAGGTATATTCAATCTTCTGCGCCCCAATATTCACTCTAGCTACCTTTCCCGCTTCTATTTGATTAAGAAATTGGCTATAGGGAACAAGAGAGTCTTGCTCGCCACCCATCACCACCAGGTTAAGAAATAAGAGCCAGAGTAATAAAATAATGACTGTGGGACTTAGACCATTAGGTTTAGGGGTCTTGTCAGACTGATTGCTCTGTGGAGACATGATAGTTCACTCCTTCGGCAGATGATAATATCGAGTTAGTTGGGGAAATAAGGTTAAAATGACGTTTGAACCATTCACAAGCCAATTTTGCTACCATTTCTAATGCTCCTGATTCTTCAAACAAATGGGTTGCCCCAGGAACAATCGTTAATTCTTTTTGACCCTGGAGTTGTTCTAACGCCCATTGATTAAGATTAAGTACCATCTGATCTCTACCCCCGACAATTAATAGGGTGGGAGTTTTTACTTGATTCAAAGACTTTTTGGCTAAATCAGGACGACCCCCACGAGAGACGATCGCCCTCACTGCTTTCGGACATTGAGCCGCAGCCACTAAAGCCGCTCCTGCCCCTGTACTTGCCCCAAAATAGCCAATTTTTAAAGATTGGGTAGGGGCATACTGTTGTAACCATTGGGTAGCTCCTATGACCCTTTGTGCTAACAGAGGAATATTAAATCGGAGGTGTCTGGTATGTTGATCTATGGCTTCTTCAGCAGGCGTTAACAAGTCCATCAGTAAGGTAGCCAGTCCTGCTTTTTGTAAAACCTCAGCAACGTAACGGTTGCGAAGACTGTGACGACTACTCCCGCTACCGTGAACAAATACAACGATTCCACAAGCATTGTGGGGAATTTCTAAAATTCCTTGAAGAGTAACAGTTCCTGTGTTGATGGAAACGTCATTATCTTGATCTCGATGGGAAGATATAGTGTTCATTTTCTTATCTAACTATTAACTATTAACGAATAATTTTTGATGGGCTTGAGCTAATAAAAAACGAACTTCGCTATCAGTAGTTTGAGAGAAATCTTCGTACCAGAGACTAATAGAGTGGAGAGAATTGGGCATACTTAAACAAACCATTTGGTCTACTTCGGTAGCTAATTCTTGGCAAACTATGGGAGGAGCTACAGGAACCGCTACAATAATTTTTCTGGGCTTTTGTTGTTTTAAGGCAGCAATAGCAGCTTTAATGGTTGAGCCGGTTGCAATACCATCATCGACGAGAATAATGGTTTTATTTTTGATGACAGGGAAAGGTCGCTGTCCTCGATAAGAGCGATCGCGGCGTTCTAATTCTTGTTTTTCTTTGGCAACCACTTGCTCAATTATCTGAGGGGAAATCTGTAGCCAATTGACGATTTCTCGGTTAATAATTTTCACTTCTCCTAAGGCGATCGCCCCCATGGCTAATTCTTGTCTCCCAGGGACACCTAGTTTTCTCACTAAACAAATATCTAAAGGAAGGTTGAGTTTCTGAGAAATTTCAAAGGCAACTGGAACTCCTCCTCTGGGTAAAGCTAAAATTAGACCATCGGAACAGTTAGTATACTTAATTAGCTTAGCTCCCAAGATTCGACCCGCTTCGTGGCGATTGTGAAAGATAATAGTCATAATCTTATCTTTGTGCCTTTTTTGATGGTTATGAATGGGCTTTAAAAACGTTTACTCAATATCCCTTTTTATTGTGTAGCTGAACTACTCAATACTGCTCAATTGACGACTAATTTAGCTCAAGAACAGCTTATATTGAATCGATCAAGCCAATACAGTAACCCTAAAGTTTGTTGAAATTGCAACCTTAATTGTTCAGCTTGGGTTGTTTTTAGCTTAAGCCAATCCCACAAAAGGATTTGTTCTGAGTAAGGTTTCCCTGGCGCAATGGGTAATGCGTCTGGATCACCGGCAGGACTAATTATCGGTAAACGATGTTTTTGAACCCTAACTGACTCAATGGCTGATGGAGAGACAATAGACGAGGGATTAGGTAAGTCCCAAGGATCTTGAATCAGGTTGTTCCTTAGACTTTTTGGGCTGGTTTTAAGGTTGGGGTTTAACATAATTTCCCCCTCCTGATGAATCGCTACTTGTGATGATTAGAGCCTTAGTTGGTGAGGACGAATAAAACTCTAACGATCTACTTCTAGGTTAACAATTTTTTTAGTTAATTAATGTTACAAAATCCAAGGTTAAAGGCGATCGTGCTGAGGGATTATCTCAACAGTATTCTAAATTGTTTTGATGTCCTTTTGGCATTTGGAGTTATCAAATTAGTGATACTGAGATCAACCCTAATGTGGATTTATGACCATCAGAACCTCATTCATTGATGGTCTTCGATAATCTTTTAAATGTTTGATGTATCCGTGTTTTAACGCAGAAAACTGCTGATTAACCAGAATATGATCAATGTGACCACACTTGCCATCTTATCAGCTTCTAAGGGAACTGTTAGATTAGCACCTCCGAGTAAGCCAATCAGGCCGGTTCCTAAAGCTACGCCAATCAATAAACCCAGAATTGTCATTAAGAGAGCGCGGCCAAACTTTTGTTCTTTACGGTTGAGAAAATAGACATTAGCGAAAACGCCTAACACTAAGATCAGGGGAATCTGATTACTCGAGACAAAAATAGTGATGGCAGCTAAGACAGCAAAAACTCCCCCACAGACAAGAATTTCATTAGAAGAGGGTGTATCAATCAACCTTTGCAACCAAGGGGGAGAAGTATTCAGGGATAGGGGAGGAGGACTTGAAGGAACATCTACAGAACGTTCTGGAAAACGGATGCGATCAGGGACTTTGATTTTGCCTTCTTGTCTCATCCTGAGACGTTCCATAATGATGGCATCATAAGCAGCCTCAATATTTTCAATCAGCTTACTATTGTTACTATATTCTTGACTTAATCGATTTTTGGCTTCTTGAATTTCCTCAAATGAAGCTGAATCACTGATCCCAAGAATTTCATAGGGACTTTGTTGGCTCATCTAAAATCTCCTTTTATATTGTTTGTATATTAATTAAGCTACTTATTAACTTAAACGACAATCGTTTAATCGTCTATTCTGTAGGCTTAGTGTTAATTGTCTCCTGATCGGCATCTTTAGAAGACGATTGTTTAACGGCTTTATCTTCCTCTAACTGAGCTTTCATTGTGACGGAATTTTCTAGTTGTTGAGCTTCTCGCTTAAATTCGTTTTCAAATTCTTTGGAGGCTTCTTGGAATCCTCGAAGGGCTTTTCCTAAACTCTGTCCAATTTCTGGTAATTTTTTCGGACCGAAGACTAATAGGGCAATTACCAAAATTAAAACCATTTCTGGGAGTCCGATACCAAAAATATTCATGCGACTTCCTCTACATTAGTCAATGATTATTACTTATTTTATTATGAGCGATTAGTCCCTTGGCTAGTAACTTAGGCTAATTCATCTAGAAATCATTCAAATCTTAACCTAAAAAAACCCCGATTAACGGGGAAAAACCAAAATATAAAAATTAAATTTTTAATTACACAGACTCAACACTAAGTTACCAGATACCGCTAATCCTTAACCAATAATAGCCTTTAGGAAGCTTTAGATTATCGATAACTGATAACTAATAAAGTAGAACTAACCGCCCCAATCCACGGTAAATCCTTCGAGAAGGAGAGAAGAGTTGTAAATTTGTAGGATAATTAGTAGAAAAACTAAAAACAATCCCATAAAAACTCCCATTAGAGGAGTGGTTCCCCAACCAGGAACTACTTTTCCGTACTCAGAATTTAGTGGTCTGAGCAAATCGCCTAATCCAGTTCGCTGTGCCATAGGTAACAAATGTTGTCTTTAAATTTAGATTTTTTGTTGACACTCTCGTCGTTAAGCTGAGGCTATAACGAGAGATTCTTGCTTCACTGGGTTTGTCTAGTTTCAAGTTATCTATGTCTTGAAACCCCGTCCAGATTCCCCTCCGCAAGCATCTATTTTACGTCCACTGACTGCCTGGCAGCAGACCACAAAACATAGTGAATTATTGTATCACACACTCGTTATAAAGTTGTCGTTTTGGGCAGAGGCTTTACTGGGGGTGGCCTTAATCGTTTTCTTGTCAAGCTATCGAATTGATTGTTGGAAATGTTTTGGGGGGAAAAATTTAGCAGAAATTCTCTAGCAACCGATAAGATAGAAGAATCAATATCAATTTCAACATAACTTATGGAACCTGCAACAGTTCTTAGCATCTCCATTGGAGCTATTGTCATCATCATTACAGGGTTTGCCGTTTATACCGCTTTTGGTCCTCCGGCTGCCCAATTAAGTGATCCTTTTGAAGATCACGAAGATTAAATCTTTTGAGTGATTGATAGGGGCCAACGGCTGTTGGCCTCTACATCAAATCTCATTATTATTGACAGTTAAGTCCCTGACTTTTTGGGAGGAGATGGCTCAGAAAAACTGGCAATCAACAGAAAAATAATCCCAAAATTGATAAAAACATCTGCTAAATTAAAGACCGGAAATTTGATTAATCGAAAATCGAGAAAATCAACGACGTAGCCAAACAAAAAGCGATCTATCCCATTTCCTAATGCTCCTGCTAAAATAAATCCATACCCTAACTGTTCAGTAAGCCTCAGTTTATTTCCCCACCAAGCTAAGGCCATTAATCCTAAACTTACTCCCAGAGAAAGCCAGCGAAGCCATCGCGCTCCTCCTGAAAAAAAACTAAAAGCCGCTCCCGTATTGATAACATAGGTAAAATGAAATACCCCTGACCAAATTGGAATCGTCTGTCCTAACGTAGTGAACGATTGAGTTACCCAATATTTAGTAATTTGATCAATGATTAAACCAGCTAGGCCAACCAGCCAAAAAAAACGATTTTTTTTCATGTGTCTTCCCTATGTTTGGGATTATTTAAGACCCTAATTAATTCTCCTCAAGTTTTTTAATAAAATAATAGTTGACGCAAAATATAAGTTAATACAGCGACAGCACAAACAATGACTAATTGACTAGGTAAGGGCGTGAGTGAGTAGTTCATCATCAACTCAGGAAGAGTATTGAAAGAAACTTGTGTTGTATTTAAAAAAGATAATCCGATTAAATACGCTAAACCAGATAAATGAATTATCAATAATCCACAGACAGCACTCCACGCAAAAGATTCCAATTTTCGCCTCATCCGAAAGGCCATGAAACCACAAAGCCAAGCTCCTGGGATAAACCCTAACAGATAGCCAAAACTGGGTTCTTGCCAATAATTAAGACCACCTCCCTGAGCAAAGACAGGTAAGCCAAATAATCCTAGGAAAACATACGCAATTTGGGAGAGAATCCCGGCATTTTTTCCTCCCATACAACCAGTTAATAGCACAGCACCCACTTGAAAGGTTACTCCAAGAGGGACGGATTCTAGGCCTTGTTGTTCCCAAGCCCAGGGAGAGTTGGTCATAAAAGCCTGCACAAACGTGCTGAAAACTGTTAATAATAGACCAATTATTGCCCAGAGAAATTCGTTAGTAGGAGACACCTTGGTTGGTGATTGTTGTGGAGTAACGACAAGTTTTGATTTCTTACGATTGCGTTTGGTATTCACCAGGAATCGGAGCTTCACCCCCTTGCAGTCCTAAGGATTCAAGCATAGCGATATCTTGTTCTGGGGGTTGTCCCAGGGTCGTCAGATAATGTCCAATCAGCATAGCATTAATTCCTGATTTTAACCCCAGACTTTGTAATTCTCCCATTATCGCTTCTCGTCCTCCAGCATAACGCAAGATTTGCTCAGGGAGGATAAAGCGGAAAATAGCGATCGCTTTTAGCGCGTCAAAGGGAGTGAGTCGAGACTGTTCCCCCAAGGGGGTTCCCTTCCTGGGATTGAGTAAGTTGATGGGAACCGATTCTACTGCTAATTCCCGCAGGGCTAACGCCAGATCGACCCGATCTTCCCAGGTTTCTCCCATCCCCATAATTCCCCCTGTACAGGCTTGTATTCCGACTGCTTTGAGGTTTTTAACAGTTTCGACGCGATCGCGCCAACTGTGGCTAGTCACAATTTCGGGATAAAAGTTTTCCGAGGCTTCTAAATTATGGTTGTAGCGAGTCACACCAGCCTCTTTTAGGGACTGGGCTTGTTCGGGGGTCACTTCTCCTAAAGCACAACAGGGTTTAATCTCTGTTTCCGTGGTAATTAATTTGACTGTTTCTAAAATTTGGTTAAATTCTTTGGCGTTTGGCCCTTGGTATTTAGGCCCGCGTCCTTGACTCACTAGACAAAACCGCTTAGCCCCTGCTGCTGCGGCTGATTTTGCCTGGGCGAGAATCTCTTCGGGGGATTTTAGCCCATAAATTGGAGAATCTTCCCCCTGATGGTGGGCGGACTGGGAACAAAAGCTACAATTTTCTGAACAGTTCCCCGATTTTACGTTAACAATACTGCATAGATCCACTACGGTTCCACAACAAGCTTGTCGAATGCTATCGGCCACTTCACATAGTAGGAGAATGTTTTCTTGACCTTCAATTTCTGTGAGGGCTAGGGCTTCAGATTTGTTGATGCGATCGCCCTTGATAATCTTTTCGGCTAATTTCTCAAGCCAGCCTTGTAACGCCTGTTTTTCTTCAAGCAGTGGGGGGGAGATGGGCTGAGGTACACACGAAGACGAGGATACGGATAGTTGAACCACAGTTGGTCTTACCTGGTGCTGTTTTAGAGTCATAAGCATTGTATCATGGGGACTTCCAAAGCTCAATTTTCTAAAATTTCTACAATTCCTCGCTGACCATCAATGCGTACTCGTTGTCCATTTTCTAAGAGTTGAGTAACATTAGGAACATCCATAACTGCCGGGATACCATACTCCCTGGCGACAATTGCTCCGTGAGACAAAGAGCCGCCTACTTCTGAAATAATCCCTTTAGCACGAGCGAGTACCGGACTCCATCCTGAATCAGTGTAAGGAACAACGAGAATTGTATTCGGTTCAATCGTAGGAAACGATTCTAGATTTCTCACTATTTTAATTTTTCCTTCAACCTGACCAACACTTGCCCCAATTCCTTTTAATTGCTGTTTATTTATTAAAGATGGGGAGTCAAATAAGGTTAGATTCGGCGTGATATTTCCGTAAACAATGTAAGGAACATTCGTTAGTTTTTGATGACTAGAAAATTCTTCTTGTCTCTGTTTAATTAATTGTGGTAATTTATTTTGCAATTCTTGATTTCTGTCTTCAATTAAACTGCAAATTTCGCTGTAATCAATATAAAAAACATCAGTTACTTCTGACATATTATTCTCTTTAACCCAATGTTTTCCCAAGGCTATAAAACTCCAGCGCAACTGGGCTAACAATTGGGAGTAAACAACGGTTACTTCTCCTTTAAGATTTAATCTTTCCTGAACTTTTCTATTCGTTTTTTTATTAGGTTTATAGTCAATAGTTTTTGATGATGAGTTGACTTGATTTAGGACTAATTGTGTCAATAATTCTTGAACGGATTTTGGATTATCCTTCCAACAAGGAACAGCAATATCCGTACCTACCTTACTCAGATAGCCATACTGTTCTAAAATTTGATTAAATTGGTCAATAATTTCCTTTCCTTCTGGCTTATTCTCAAGCAGATTAAAAAGGGAATCACTATCTTCAATTTCAGTGATATCTACTAAGGTATTTATTTCAGATGCCAATTTTTTTAACGCTTCTAAAGAAGAAATTTCCGGCGTATAACGATTATCGAGTTGTTCAGGAGAAACCTTAAAAATAGCTTGTCTTAAAGCCAAACTTAAAGGAGCAAGAATACTGTAATAAGTTGCTCTTTTTAACAAAGATAAAATGGTTTCTATTCTCACCAATAATTCTGCATCCGATAAATCAGATAGAGATTGAGTAACCAGTTGTTCTAAGATTGGTTGAAAAAGTTTTTGATTGTCTTTATAGAAATCTTTTTCTAAACTTAATTCTTTGTTTAGTAACCGTAATAAACCAGGAATATTTTTCAGGGTTGATGTTAAAGGAGGTTGACTAAATTTTGCCCCTCTTGTTAAAAACTCTAAACTTTCGGGCGGAAGTCCCATCCGTCGAAAAATTTCCCCTAATAAAGTTGCATTAAAATAAGCCTGTTGATAGTGTAAAGTTGCTGTTTCGTTAAAATCTAATCCGTTGGCACGTTTTCCTAAAACTAAGCTGAAAATTTCTCCCCAAACGCCACAGGTTAGCGGTCGGTTAATTGACCAAGTTAAAGGATGGATAACCCCAGGAATGACTTCGGCCGCAATTTTTCGTGTCCAAATGGGTTGTAAGGTGGTGATAGATCTTGATTGTAATAACCATATTTTTTCTCCATCATAGCTCCATTCTATATCCTGGGGAATCCCATGATATAAGTCTTCTAGATCTCTGACTAAAGTCGCTACTTTTTCAATAATAAAATCTGGAACATCTCTAGAAAGTTGCACGGATGAATCTAAGGGGATAATTTTAATGGCTTCTGTCTCATAATCACGATAAATTTCAACTTGATATTGTTCAGGCGTAATTTTTCCAGATACTACCTTGATTGCTTGGCCTGGTAAAGCTTCTACTACCACAATATTATTAATCGGATTAACCGGATCTCGACTAAAAGCTACGCCAGAAAATACGCCTTTAATTTGCGGTTGAATAAGGACGGCCATCCCTTCGTCAGTTTGTCCTCGGTCTCGCCGATATTGCCTAGCATTAGCATTATTATAAGAATTTAAACAATCTAAAATTGCAGCTTGTAATTTTTCCGTGCTGGTAACATTTAAAATAGTTTGGTATTGTCCGGCAGCCGATGAAGTCTCGGTGTCTTCTTCTAAGGCCGAAGATCGCACCACAAAGGGTTGTTCAATAGATGGTTCAAGATAATCTAATAACGGTTGAGGATCATCTCCAGGAAGCAAAACCCAACCATCGGGAACTTGATAACCTAATCGTTTTAAATAAGCTAAAGTAGCTGCTTTTCCCCCAACTTTTTGGGAATTAAGTCGGTTGTTTAAAGAGATAATAGCTTGATCTCCTCTAAAAAAACGAAACATTTTGTTTGAGTAAGTTTTGGTGCCGGTTGCAGGTAAGTCTAAATCATCAGGAATTTTAGCAAAAATCCAAGCAACTAACCCTGATAAAGCCCAGACCATGGCCATATATCCTGGATCATAGGGATGCCTTACCGTTAAGATAAAGGCTAACAAAAATAAAGCGAGTAATCGACCTGTAGCGCGATCGCGGAAAATCGTAAAACTTCCTCCTCCTATTAAAGCGGTTAACAGGGTTGCTTGCCAATCATGAACCATCATTCCCCAAAATAAATTGGTGGTTCCGGCTCCTTTTCCCCTCCAATAGCGTCCCATAATCAGGGCAATCAGAGCAATCAATTCCCAGATAGGATCTAGCGGAAAAAAAGCACGAGCTAACAAAACCGCTATAATTCCCTTGGAGGCTTCTGATAAAGCAGCGAGAACCCCTACTAAGGTTCCTCCATGATAAAAAGCGGCTGAGACGGAAATATTACCTGTCCCGAGTTGAGAAAGCTTACGTCGGGTAAAAATATAGCTAATCCAATTAATCAGGGGTAGTCCCCCCAAAATCGGGCAAAAGATCAATATTAACAAAGAACCCCAAACGGCTATCATAAATATTATTGAACTATTTCAAGCAAAAGTTTCTTTAATGGTAGCGTTGTCAGCCTTCTGGTCGAAACCTAATTTTTGGTCTGTTCAAGAGATTTTTTGTTAAATAACTATTAAGATAATATTAATTTTTGAGCCAAGGGTTTTAGCTTCCTTAAATCTCTGTTATCATAAATTTTGATTTATACGCAAATCTAATTATAGATATCCAATTATCTTGAAATGTCAACGATATAAGAACAATATAAAAATTTTAGTCAATTTTTATAGCACATTAAGCAAATCATAAAATTATTTAAAGTCTGAATATTATCTCTGTTAACTTAATTTTGAATGAGTGAAGTAGTCAACTAGGCTTAGTATACCCCGAATGAAACAGTTTCTAGCCAAGTTATCCCCGACAATTATTAATATAATAATGGCTGTTGTTGTTGTCACAGCAGTTACTTGTTATCTTTATTTTGTTAAATTTCAGGGTAACATCACAGGTTTTTTTCGCATTGGTTCAATTTTACCTCTTTCTCCCTTTCTTGACCCTGAAACGACGAAAATTTATCAAGGGGAAATTGGCTATGATGGACAGCAGTTTCTGAGTTTAGCATTTGATCCTTTCTTACAAAATCCTGAAACTATTACCACTTTAGATCATCCTATTTATCGTTATCGTCGAATTTTATATCCTCTAATTGGTTATTTTTTAGGATTAGGTAATTCGGAGTTAATTCCTTATGTCATGGTTGGCATTAATTATTTATCAATCATCGTTATTGTTGGAATTACTAGCCTATATTTTAAATTAAATCTAGACCAAAAATGGCAACCGTTATTAACTTTGTGTATTCCTGGTGTTTGGATGGTTCTTTCGTTGGGGACTGCTGATTTACTCAGTAGCTTATTATTGATAATATCGTTTTATTGCTATCGATATAACAAACCCATTGGGACATCTGTTGCCATTTCTTTAGCTTGTTTAACAAGAGAAACACTACTCTTGATTTGGTTGGCACTTTTAATAACAAGTATCTTACAGCAAAAAAAAGAGCAGATAAAACATTTATTTTGGGCTTGGATTCCTCCCTTTTTATGGACTATCTATATTAGCTTTTTGGATTTGCCAGGTGCGGTGAGAGTAAAGGCGAATTTTGGTTATCCTTTTGAAGGCATTTATAATAAGTTCATATCTCTATTGACGGGAGAAATTCAGGGAAGAAGTTTATTTGAAGCCTATTTATTTATGATTCTTATTGCTATCTTTGTTGCCATATTGATTATCACTAAGTATCATCGTCAAGATAATCGAATAATTCAAATTAGCACCTTGTTTTATAGTGCTATGTTTATCATGAGTAGTATGACAATACTTGGTTATTATTTAGATTATTCACGAGTTTTTATGGATGTTTATTTTTTATTATTGTTAAGTATTAATGCTTTTAAAAATTCTGTAAAGTCACAACTTTTATTAGCTTCAGGATTAGGAAGTATTGCTTTTTTATTGTTACATTCTTAGGGTTAAGATTAAAAGTTAAATCTTAACTAAATCAACATGAAAATCAAGATATGTGTGATTAAAAATTATCCAGAAAAAATTTACAATAGGCAAAAATCACCTTAGATATTTCTCGAAAATTATCAAATCGTTAAAAATTCAATTCTGGTAACCATAGTTACCTAATCAAACCGCGATCGCCCTTACACTGAGAACTATTGGGAGAATTAAGGGACAATCATAAATCATGACTAATAATCATATTGAAAATCAGCCCAAAGTAGTGATACTTGGAGGAGGTTTTGGGGGATTATATGCCGCTCAAGCTCTCAAAAAAGCCCCTGTACAAGTGACCCTGGTTGATAAGCGAAATTTCCACCTATTTCAACCCCTTCTCTACCAAGTAGCGACAGGAGTCCTCTCCCCTGCTGACATTGCTTCCCCTCTACGCTTAGTATTAAGTCAGCACAACAACGCCAAAGTTCTGTTAGACGAAGTTATTGATATTGCACCTCAAACCAAACAAGTCTATCTTAAAGGGCATGACCCTATTTCCTATGATATTTTAATTGTCGCCACAGGGGTCAGTCATCATTATTTTGGCAACGATCAATGGAGTGAATTAGCCCCAGGGTTAAAAACCATTGAAGACGCGCTAGAGATACGTCGTCGCATCTATATGGCTTTTGAAGCAGCCGAAAAAGAAAGCGATCCGGTTAAACGTCAAGCCTGGTTAACATTTGTAATTGTTGGGGGAGGTCCGACCGGAGTAGAATTAGCTGGGGCGATCGCAGAAATTGCCCACAAGGCACTACAAGGGGAATTCCGAGACATTGACACTAGCGAAGCGAAAATCTTACTTATTGAAGGACTCGATCGCGTTCTTCCTCCTTATCCCCCCGAATTATCAGCCAAAGCAGAGAAAGACTTAACTGAGTTAGGGGTTACGGTTCAAACTCAATCAATGGTTACCGATATTAATGACCATATTGTCACGGTTCGCCAAGGTGAACAACTCAAGCAAATTTCTGCCCGTACCATTTTATGGGCTGCAGGGGTTAAAGCATCGAAAATGGGGCAGGTGTTAGCCGAACAGACTGGCGTTGAACTCGATCGCGCTGGACGGGTGATCGTCGAGCCGGATCTGAGTATTCAAGGGTATCGAGATATATTTGTCATTGGAGACTTAGCCAATTTCCCCTACCAAGGAGAACGTCCTTTACCTGGGGTTGCACCAGTAGCGATGCAAGAGGGGGACTATGTAGCGAAATTAATTCAAAAACGGATCAAAGGAGAAACTTCATCCTCTTTCTATTACAAAGATTTTGGTAGCTTAGCCGTTATTGGCCAAAATAAAGCGGTTGTTGACTTAGGGTTTGCCAAATTCTCAGGGGTTCTCGCTTGGATGTTGTGGGTTTGGGCGCACATTTACTACCTCATTGAATTTGATAACAAGTTAATTGTGATGTTGCAATGGGGTTGGAATTACTTTACATTAGGTCGTGGGGCGCGTCTAATTACAGGTGAAGGACAAACAAGAATTAGTGAACCAGCAATAGTCCCAGAAGAACAAGAAAAGGTTCCTTCTATCACTCACTAATTGATTATCTCAACAATTTAGGAGGGTGGGCGATGCTCACCTTTACTGTTGTTTCTAACATTTTTTTGTCTAAATAGGTTCTAAAGTTAATCCTTAATTATCTCAAAGGAATGAATTTCTAACACTGGGCCAATCATCGCTATAGTCATTACATCATCTCGAATTTTTCCTTTAATTTTAACCTTGGGATGAGCTTGACATAATTCAGTTGGAGGATCTTTCAATTCATAGGTTTCTCCGGCTTCTGTTACTAACGCCCAAGTTCCAAAACCAAACCCTTTCTCTTCAATTTTCCCAGTTAAACTAATACTCATTTTTGGCTAATCATTAATATTATTAAAGTTCTTGCTAGAGTATTTATCTACTCTCTATACTAACCTATTTAATCTTTGTTGTTGGATTTCCTGGTGTCAACCCAACCTACAAGATCGGCGCAGCCGAAGGCTCCGCGTACACGAAGTGCGGCGTAGCCTAGCGGATCGCACTAAAACACAAAGCAGGTACGTGATTGCCGATCGTCCGGTACAGTGAGGGGTTAGAAGCGGCTGAATGCCGAGCCTCTAGCAACTAACTTTCCGCTGAATAGCAGGTTGACCCAACCCAGACAAGCAAATTTGACATAACTCAAGACTATTACTCAATAACTGACTCCCAAGGAGTAAGTAAAAACTAGCAGAAGCAACCTGAATAATCCGCATAATATAGTGGGTTAGGTTTGCTTTTGTGCATGAATACCCAGAAGCAATGCTCGAGGATTTCCTTTGACTTTATACATTGCATAAATTTAGATAAGGAAAAGTGATTAAGCAGGAACAAGTGATCCACTTATCGTCATCGGATGCGGATAGAATTTTTAGTCTAATTGAAAATCCTCCTGAGCCTAATGACTATTTAGAGGCGGCGATCGCACAAGATCAGACTTATTTGGCGTGAAACGGATTGAACTAAAATTATAAGTTGGGGTTAAATAAAAATATCTATATAGATTAACCCCAACTTAATATCAACTATCAACTATCAACTATCAACTATCAACTATCAACTATTAACTATTAACTATTAACTAGAATCAAGCGGTTTTACCGTCTCCTTTAGTGGCTAACCAAGCTAAGCCAAAACAGAGTACAGCATTAACCCCTAAAAAGATTCGAGAAATATCTACCGAAGGCATTCCCCAAACGGCAGGATTCATGACAGCATGAACTGTTAAACACGAAGCCACCCCTAAAGAAATTCCCACCGCAAATAATTTTCCTGGACGATAACCTAATAACAAAGCTATCAAAACAAAAGGAATTAAAACACTGGCTAAAAAGGGATTTAGTAAAGAAGTTCCTTCAATAGAATTAGCTAACTCTGGAATAGAACTTCCCATGACTCGGAAAGGCCATTGAGGCAAATCAAAAATATAGATTCCTTGTAGGAAAAATAACCCTGAACTTCCTAAAATCAATCCCCAATTCAGAGGGCTAGTCCAGGCAAAAGGAAAATAAACTCTTAAAAACCAAGCTAATAGATAAGACCCTAAAACCATTAACAATTTAGGTACTAACGCCACCACACCGCCATCAATCCAAAAACGGGGATTAAGGTAGCCATTATCGCGCACCCAACGAAAGAAGTCACGGAAAGTAATTTGACCTTTGAGGGCTAAGGAAACCGCCTCTCCTGCATCTAATTGTCCTGCGCCGTAGTGGTTAAAGGGATCTTCTTGAACCGTGCGAGAAGACTGTTTAAGGACGGCTAACACCTCAGAAGGTTCTTCAATACCAGACGCTTTAATTAAAGCCGCCACACCCGCAACGTGAGGGGCAGCCATACTGGTTCCCTGGAACCCAACAAAAACCGACTCTCCTGTCTGGGGGTTAATGGTTTCTTGCAGAATTTTTCCTGTTTCGCTACCGCCAGGGGCAGAAATATCAACCCCAGCCCCATAATTAGAATAGGGTGCTTTTTGACCGGCTGCATCTAGGGCAGAAACACTAATCACTTTAGGATAACGGGCAGGATAGGAAGCCGCATTTTGGTTAGAATTTCCCGCAGCAGCAATAATAACAACGCCTTTTGAGTAAGCATAGTCAATGGCATCTTTCATCACTTGACTTTCACCGCCACCCCCAAGACTTAGATTAATCACATCCGCATCATGATCAGCAGCAAAGCGAATGGCTTCAGCAATATCAGCGACAGTTCCTCCACCACCATTAGCAAGAACTTTGAGGGGCATAATTTTGGCATGATAGGCAATACCAGCCACCCCATACTTATTATTAGTCGATTGAGCAATGGTTCCAGCAACATGGGTTCCGTGACCATTATCATCAGAAGCATCGGTGCGATCATTGACGAAATCGTAACCCTCGACAAATTCCGTCTGTCGTAAATCAGGAACTCTACTAACTCCTGTATCAATGACAGCAACGGTAATTCCTTCTCCTTTGCTCTCTTCCCAAGCTTTTTCGATATGAATACTATGCAGGTTCCATTGCTTGCTATAGTCGGGATCATTGGGGACTTCTAACGCATGATAAATATAATTGGGTTCGGAGTATTCAATATAGTCTTTGACAGGAGACTGTTTGATCTGGTCGAGGAAGGCTTTATCCCCTGATAAAGTGTAGATATGTTCGTCAGCCGAAAAAATACTATTGAGACTAACTGTTTTCTGATATTGTTGAGCGATCGCGCCTAATTGATCACTAATAACTGAGGTGGGGACATCTTCACGGAAATTGATCACGACAGAATCAAACTCCCCTTGGGTTGCGAGTCCTTTAAAGTTCGATAGGGCAACCCATAGCCCGAGAATGAATAAACCCAGGAATAATAACTTTTTCATAAGTCTAACCAACTTAATCGACGCACCTGTTTAACTTTTAGAATAACCTATCTATAGCAGAACGCAGAATTAAGAGTGCAGAATTTAGAATGAATAACCTGGTCGTGACTAAATTTCACACTGGATTTTCGGTACAATAACGATAAAACTTAAAATTTGGGTTTAGGATAAAAATGGCTGCTAACGTTGAAATTTATACTTGGAGTACCTGTCCTTTCTGTATTCGGGCTAAAGCCTTACTCGATAAAAAAGGGGTAGAGTACACAGAATACTGTATTGATGGAGATTACGAAGCAAAGGAAAAAATGACACAACGGGCAAATGGTCGTAGCAGTCTTCCTCAAATTTTTATTAATGATCAACCGATTGGCGGATGTGATGAATTATATTCTTTAGAATCTATGAGTAAATTAGATTCTCTTTTGGCTAAGACAGCTTAGAGAATGGGGAAATCTTCACAAGGGTTTATTGACATCCTCACCCCCCTAAAAGTGGGGTGATTCCTAGACCTCACAATCTAGGTTTCTGTTTCTTAGCAGTTGCCTTCCGAGATTTACTCTCTTCAGGTCTTACACTCGCTCCACAGACTGACACCCTAAAGGGGTTCGGCAGTTTGCATTAAATCTCAAACTTTCGCTAAAAGATTAACGGGAGGCACAGAAAATTTGGGACTTTCTTGGAGGAGATAATCTAAAAACGCTTGAGCTACTACGGATAGTTTTTTCCCTCCCAAATAAGCCACATACCAACGACGTTTAATGGGAAAATGTTCTACATCAAGTACAGTCAGTTCGCTATCTTTTCCTTCTGAAATCAGGGTATGTTGAGAAAGGATAGAAATCCCTAGCCCACCTGCGATCGCGTGTTTAATCGCCTCATTGCTTCCTAATTCTAAGCGTACCTCAACAGACACACCATGTTTATAGAAGAGATTTTGTACTGCTTGGCGCGTTCCTGATCCTGGTTCACGCATAATAAAAGCTTCTCCATCAAGATTGGCGATAGGAATCTTTTTTTTCCCCGCTAAGGGATGGTTTCTAGGCGCAATCACGACTAAAGGATTATCAAGAAACGGTTGGGTTGATAAATCCATGCTGTCAGGGGGGTGACTCAGGACATACAAATCATCTTGATTTTCCATCATCCGTCGCTGGATTTGTTGATGATTGGTGACCTTTAAAGACACATCAATTCCTGGATATTGTTGACAAAATGAGCCTAAAATGCGAGGAATAAAGTATTTTGCTGTGGTAATTACCGCTAATTTCAATTGTCCCTGTCTGGTTCCTTTTAAATCCGCTACTTTCATCTCAAAGTTCTCTAACCGTTCAAAGATCTCCTGACAGGTTTGGAGTAACTCTTTTCCTGCTTCGGTTAAGTAAAGACGTTTACCAATTTGTTCAAACAAGGGTAATCCTATGGCTTTTGTGAGTTGTTTGATTTGACTTGATACCGTCGGTTGCGTTATGAATAACTCTTCTGCTGCACGGGTAAAGCTCCCATGACGAGCCGTCGCTTCAAAAACTTTTAACTGATGCAGAGTTGCGTGAATCACAGGGACTTCCCCCTTACAATAGTGTTTCGAGCTTGTTGAATTATAGTCACTTTATTCATCATAGACTAAAGACAATAATTTTTCAATTTTAGTTCGATTTATTTCTATGGTAATCGTCATCATGTTTGAAAAATGAGAACCGCAACTGTAACAAACACAACTGTTTCTCCCGAATGAAATCGTTATCCTGTGTTAAATTCTGTAAAGTTTTAGTAATAAATACTTATGGCAAATTGCAACATACAAACCTGTCCAGTCTGCGGAGTCAAGATTGAAGGAGAAGATAAGGTGATTTTTTCTTCTGGTCCAGTGGGGACCCGCGCCCGTCTTTGGGCAAGGGTTTGTAATTATGTTCAAAAACCAGACTGTATCAACCAAGATCAAGAAGCGATTGGTTCTGTTGGTGAAAATGACTATTATCGACCTATTTAGATTGAGTTTAAGCTAATGAGGAGGTGGGCAATGCCCACCCTACGGTTTTTCCAATTAATTATGATTTCTCTACTGCATTTGACCTAAGAAAAGCCCAAACCATTGTTGGCTGTCAGTCCAGACCTCAAGCAGGTTAATCCCTTGTTTCATTAGGGTATTCTGAATTTCGCTCAGGTCAAATTTACGAGAAATTTCAGTGAGAATGCTTTCTCCATCGGTGAAGTTTACGGTGAGATTCAGTTTTTCTAAGCGAACTTGATGCGATCGCTGACAAAATAAACGCATTTCAATGCGATTCAACTCACGATTATAAATGGCGCGGTGTTCAAACAAACTAACCTCAAAGTTCCCATCAAAACGCCAATTAAGATGATTGAGACTGTTTAAATTAAACGCTGCTGTTACTCCTTGGGCATCATTATAAGCGGCTTCAAGCACCTCAATCGGTTTTTGGAGATCAACCCCTAATAAAAAATAATCCGCAGGGTTTAAGGCTGAGGTCACTTGTTGAAGAAAGCGATCGCATTGTTGGGGGCTAAAATTCCCCAAGGTACTCCCTAAAAATGCAATAGTTCGCGCAGAAAATGAGGTTTTTTCTAACTTTTGTAAGGCTAAATCGTAGGTACTCACTAACCCCGATACTTCTAGAAAAGGATAATCAACTAATAACTTTTTTGCACTGGTTTCTAGAATCGACCCACTGACATCTACAGGAACGTAACACAAAGGATAATCTAATTGTTGATAAGCATCAAATAAAAGACGAGTTTTGGTAGAACTTCCACTGCCTAATTCTACCAATTCACAAGACCCAATCATCTGAGCAATTTCTAAGGCATATTGTTGTAAAATTTTCCCTTCAGTTCGAGTAGGATAATATTCAGGCAACTCGCAAATTTTTTCAAACAAAATAGAGCCTTTATCATCATAAAAATAACGAGAAGGAATTGATTTATTAGAGGAAGAAAGTCCTTCAATAATATCCTTACCCTCATCGATTTTAGGATAACAATTTGACTTGAGTAAATTTTCTAGGTGTAGGCGATTTTCAAGATCTCTGAGAATCTCTGAGTGCGGATCGACTTGATGATAAAAGGCTGTCATAAGTCTCAATGACTCCAACTGCTATGGTGGTCTATCTATCATCTCATCATACTTTCGGATTTTTTTGATCTCTTTTTTAGCAAATAGCTAAATTTTCTATTATTTCTTTACTTAAATTTCTTTGACAAAGTTGTCAAAAAATGCTGCCTCTTTAACTGATAATTTTTATTGCAGTAGCAGTTTTATCACTAATCTATTTTTGCTCAAATTTTCTCGGTTACTTCTCCCTCAGTTTCATTAAAAATTGGAATTAAATTCAGTATCGATGTTGGCTCTCAAATGGTAAATCCTTACCCCATTGTTTGTATTGCGGTAGTAATTGTCCAGCCATCTACCAATAACAAAAATAAAGTTAATACTAATAGAATGAGATACATCCAAGGTTGGGATAAAGGACGAATATCAGTAGTATCAATCCCTGTTTTTTCGGTAACAATATTAACCAAACGGGCAAATCCAGCGATTCGCATGGGTAATAAATAAGCTGTTTCAGCATTACGAGACACAAAATAGTAAACCAGTCCCCCTTGGCCCGTGGTGCGTAATTTTAAATCTTCAATCTCCGACCAAGACAAAGACCATCCTTGACGAAAAAAAGAGGGAACCCACCTCGGATAAGTTACTTTTATGGTGTCTTCATCTACAATTACCTGTTCACTTAACGCCCCCACTAACGCTATGAAGCCTATGATAATTCCTATCCATAAGACAAAAGGAGGAACAGGTGCCGATGTAACCTCCGCCAGGAAGGGTAGGGGAAGGGTGAGGGAAAAATAGAGACTAATTAAAGTGATACGGATCACAGAAGAAATGCGAAAGGTTGCACGAAAGTGGGATGACACGCCAATAGGTTTAAGGAAACTACTTCTTAATTCTTAACAGTTTAAGCCTTGTTTTGCAACATTTTATACGGTTCTTCCTGGCTGTTTCAGTATCTGTGTTATACCAGAATTGTCAGGAAATAGTAACGGAGAACAAACTATGTTTTTACAACACAGAGCTAGTGGAGACCTCGTTGAAATTCTGACGGTAGACAATCTTTACGATCCCTGTCAAAGTAACATTATGGGACGGTTCCACTGCGGTGAAGAAATGCAAGATCCCGAATCTTTCCCTAAATCTGACATGATCTTTCCATCAGGAGAACCCTTACCCCGTTGTTGGGTTAATCCTGACTATCACCGACAAGCCGCATGATCCCTTCAAGGCTATTCTGGGTCATTTTCTAAGGGTTGATGATTAAGGTCGGGGTTTTGTGTTTCAATGTCCACTAGCTCTTCAATTTCTGCGGGTTTGTTGAAGACTAGGGGTTTTTTTTCTAATTCTGGCAAAGCCACTAATTCCCGTTGTCTTTCCTTCACTGTGTTAGGCATTAACATGGGTAAAGGTTCGGGCTGTTCAATCCAACAATTAGCCACAGGGAGAGTATGTTCGAGGTCTTCTAGGAGTCGAGGAATAATCATCACCGCATGGAGTTCACCGATTTTCTCCGCCTCTTGAATTCCCGCTTCGATCGCCACGGCCACATTAGCCACGGAACCGCGAACAATCGCAGTACACAACCCATCTCCAATAATTTCATAGGAGGCTAGTTGTACATCAGCCGACTTTAACATGGCATCGGCTGCCCCTACCATCGCCGGAAATCCTCTCGTTTCGAGAAGTCCAATAGATCGGTTACTGAGGCGGCTATAACCTTGTTTTTGCTGGGCTAATTCCACTAAATGGCTTCCAATGGGAAAAACCGCTTCTAAGTTAGGCATGGGGCGAGGAATTACTAACTTAGAAATTAATTGGCCGAATTGTTGGGCTGTTTTCGCCCCTTCTTCGACTGCTAAGCGAACATTAGCCACTTTCCCCCGTACTACCGCCGTACAATGGCCACTCCCAATTTTTTCATAGCCCACTAAGGTGACATCAGCCGACTTCAACATCATATCTGCTGTGCCGACAATAGCCGGAAAACTGTGGGTAGAGATAAGACCCAAGGCACTATCGCTAGGGAGGCGAGAAGGTTCCATGTGTTGTTGCGAGGTTCTTCGTTGGTTTGAAACTGCTATTCTAGTCATTTAAAATCAATTTTCCCCAGAACATAGCCTATAGATTGTATAGATTGCTTCAATATGATCTAGTGTATCGCGTTCTTATTAATCAATGTTGAAGATAGCTGAACTATTAGATAAATTTTAGTAATATTAAATTTGCTTAGAACTGAATCTAAATTTATGAATGACTTGCCCCAACCGAAATCAACCCCACTGTCTCAAGAAGAAGCCGAGCAATTATTGCGATCGCTCTTAGAAAAACAAGGGACTTGGGTAAACTGGGGAAAAGCCTGTTATCAGTTACAACAATCAGGATATGATGGACAGACAATTTTTGAACAGACCGGGTTTCAGGCGAGTCAACAAAATTTGATTATTGTGGCAGCGCAGGTTTATGAAAGTTTGGCTAATGCAGAGGTATCTGAGACACTCTTGAATTATTACCTCGGACCCAAAAGTGATGTTCTCTACGAATTACGCATCCTTAACCAAGATCAACGGGTCGTAGTTGCCCAATTATCCCAAGAAAAAACTCTAATGGCTAGTGAAGCCAAGGAAGTAGCCAAAACCTATCAGAATTTTTGCCGTTTATCCCAACTCCCTGATAAGTTTACTAACAATCCTGGGGATGCGATGGCCTATCAATGTTGGAAACAAGCCAGACAAAAAAAAGATCTTCAAGATCGCACCCGTTTGATCGCCAAGGGGTTGAAGTTTGCCTATTCCCTCACCGCTAGGGAGGCGATCGAAAAACTCTTAAGTGATTTTACGGTGGTTCCGACCCGTAGCGCGCCTTTATTGCCCCTGTATCGCTTGGAAGAACAGACCGATATGTCTCGCATCATTCCTGTGGCTGGAAGCCTCCCCTTGAGTCAAAATGATTGGGATCAGGTGAAGACAGTAGAAGCAGTGGAACCCTTCAATGTGGTTTCCTATTCGGGAACAGGATCATTAGTTTCCCTTCCTGGTTGGCAAGCAATTCTCAAAGCAGATGAACCTGTGGGGATTTTATGTTATAGCGATCGCCTTCCTAAGTCCCTTCCGGGAAAACCAGAAGAGGTTTTAGTCGTCGTTGATCGAGGAATTACCAACTGGGATAGTAAGAGTTATTTTCTCATTGAAGAAGCAGGAGAATTAACCTTTAAGTGGTTTGAAGACCAACCCAATATGCCTTTATTAGGTCAAATTATTCTTGTTGTTCGTCCCAAGAAAATTCTTGATGAAAATAATATTCTCGAACCTTGGCAAATGGATGATTAAAATGAACACACCCTGTTCCTATCCTCCCTTTAGTTTCCCCCTTAATAAGAGGGAGCTAGAGGGAGGATATCTCTAAACTAGGTAGTTTGATCGAAGGTGCAAGATGTGAGTTGGTTGATAATATCAAGTAGCAAATCACCGTTAGCATTGTTGTCAATAAATCGATAATTAGCAGGGGGTCCTAGTTTTCGGCTTGTTCAATGGTCTTTTGACTGGTAATAGATTCTTCTTTAATAGGACGGCCATCTCTTAGATCCAAAATACGATTAACTGCGATTTTGTCTCCTGGTTGCACCCCAGAAATCACTTGATAATATTGACCTTGAATTGAACCAACTTTAACCGGAATTTGTTTAGCGACTAGGGACGTTTCCCCTTCTTGTGATTCTCCTGGTTTAGCAACAAACACAAATTTTTGTCCTCCTAAGCTACTAATAGCCGTGGTAGGAACCAAAACCCCAGGTTTTTCATCCCAAATAACCCTTACCTGCACATATTGTTGATCCCGTAAACTCCCATCATTACGGAAGGTCATTTTAACTTGAATCGCCTGAGCATTTTGGTCTACTAAAGGAGCAACATAAGTAATTTGTCCTCGTACTCCAGCAGTCCCATCAGGATTAATAATTTCTACTGGAAGCCCTGGACGAAGTCGGTTACGGTTTTCGGTAGGAATACCAACATTAAGATTAAAGATTTGGTTATCTGTAATTGTGGTGATGACTTCTCCAATATCTACATTGTCTCCTATTTTCTTTTGATTCAAACTCCCTAAGATTCCATTAATGGGAGCATAAAGAAAATTGTAAGCAAGGGTTTGGCTAGTCGCGCCTAGTTCCCCTTCAGCTTCAACGACGGCAGATTGACGACTGTCTACATTAGCTAGGGCTTGTTCTACCCGTTTTTCAGAAGCCCGTAGATTTTGGATAGCCGCATTGAGGGATTCTTGGCCTGCATCACGGGTTTTGAGATTAGAGTTGAGTTGAGCTTGAGTGGCATTTAAGGTGCGGGTTTTCTCATCTAAGTCTTCTTTGGTAACCACATCTTCGGCTTCAAGAAATTGCGATCGCTGATAATTTTTCTCGGCTAAAATGAGATTGGCTCTAGTTTCTTGGACATCAGCTTCAAAACTTGCCAATGTCGCTCTGGCCTGTTCTACATCAGCTTTGGCGCGATCACGTTCGGCTTCTCGTTGTCGCAGTTCGGCTTCAGCCGATCTTAGCTCTGCTTTAGCAACGTTCAAGCGCCCAATAGCAGCTCTTACATCTTCTTTTTGTTGGATTGGTTGTATTTCTACGAGGGTTTGTCCTTGGCGAACCACATCCCCTTCCTGGGCAAAAATTTTGACGATACGACCATTCGTCCGACTGGGAGCTAAATTGACCCTTCGTCTTGCTTCAAGGGTTCCTACATAATCACTGCTATCAATTAGAGTGGCTTGTCGTAGAGTTTCTAACTTAACAGGAATAGCCTTCGGACCTGTGGCTTGTTGTTCTCCAGAGCCACAAGCTGTTGTTAATAATGAGAACATTAAGGCAGTTCCAAGGAATTTTTGGGGAACTCGAAAAAGATTATTAACCATTGTTATAAATTTTTATCCCTAAAATACTAAGTATAGGGTTTAACCATAATATTTGTGGTAAATCATTAATCTTTGTGGATTTTCAGCTTATTGCTATTCTCCAGAATTAGGTGACTCCTGGTATTGATAAGTTGATCTCTTCGGTAAAGTATAAGAAACTACTCCGCACTCTACCATTCTTTGAGTGAGGGCCATGTAATTCAGCCTTCCTCCAGTAATTTGGTATTCTGAGCGCGGGTTGGGAAGATGACCAATGGGAGCATCTAGACTATAGGTTAGGTTATGTTTAAAACTAATCCATTGATTGTCTTGGCGCCATCCGACCCTAGTGCCAAATTCATCATAGGAATCGCTCGCAACTAACCGTCCTGGTTTATTGCCGGTATCAATAAAAATAGGAAATTGAACGCTAAAGCCAAATTTTCCTTGAGAATATTCTTTCCATAAACTATCAATGGTTTTTAAGTCCCAACAAGCCAGTTGGGCCACATCTTCACGGGACATCCACCCTTGTTCCTCTCTGTTAATCGCCTTAAGTATTAAACGGGTGCTAGTTTCGTTAGCTTCTTGCCATTGTTGCTGCTTCAAACGATTTTGCAGGGAAGTATAATCTACCCCTGTTTCTGGAGAAATTAAAGAGCGATCGCCTGACTGGATTTCCTTCAAATTTATGGTGTCTTGAGAAGACACAGGTGATAAGGATAAACAACTTAAGGCTAACGCTAACCAAAGTTTAGGTAAGGGATTGATCATCATCACAGATTCATTGTTAGTGATTTTTGTTAAGAAATGCAACAGCAGATTTAAGCTCTCGTTATTTTAACGGTTTAGATTGCCAAAATGTGTGAGGAGTTTAGACGACGTAAAACGAGTGCGTTAATCTATTTTAACCTGAGTTCTTTCTGTCGAACTCGATGGACAAACAGAGAGTGAACTACCCTACGCTGACGCAAGCGTACAGCGCGGGCTTCCTATCCAGAGACTAGCGTAGTAGTAGATGTCTTGCGTCCTCTACTGCTACGGCTTACAGTCTGGCGATAGGCTTTATCCCGTGTCCCACAGGTCAAAATTTGTAGTCCCTCGTCTCTGAGAGAAATAGCTGCGTTAATATCTCTGTCGTGGGTTATATGGCAGTTTTCACAAGTCCATTTCCTGACATCAAGAGGTAACCAAGTCATTGATATTTCTAAAGAACGAGTTATGCCTCGGAGAGAAATTCTTTCAAGAAGTAGTTTCTGTAGTCGTTGCTTTTGTTCTGAAGTTATTTGCTTTTTCTGTGGTTTTTCAATAAACTGACGACCACATTGTTTACATAAGAACTTTTGTTTTTTATGATATGTACTTCCATTTTTCAAAATTTGGGTTGAACCGCAAGAGGGACAAGGTGGACGAGAAGTTAAGGAATAGTCGTTATCCATTATTAAATTTTTTACTGAGTCATTAAAAATTCTCTCTAAACTATCAATAATCATCCCAGATTTGGAAACCTTTTTCACATTTTTTTCTTATCCTAATAGAAACTTAGGCAAAAATTCGACTTTCACTACTTATAATACACTACCTTTATTTCAATGTAGCAAATATTTAGCGATTTGATATTAATTAGGTTGCGTAGGCAACCTTTGTTTGTATAGCTTAACTCTTGCCGAGTTCAAGTCCATGATTTGTGATAGTTCAGCATAACTAACTAAACTGAATAATATAATTTACAGTCTTCAAAAAATGTAATAGAGAATAAGAATACTAGGGAGAAATAACTTCAGTTTCAACACTAATAAGCTCCTCTTCTTCTGATTCTTTTTTATCAAATTCTAGATGATTATTGTGACAATCAATAATAACTTGATCCCCCGAAACTAAGGTATTTTCTAAAATCTTTGTCGCCATGGGGTTTTCTAATTCTCGTTGAATAGCTCGTTTTAAAGGACGCGCTCCATAAATGGGATCATAACCCGAATTGACGATATAATCAAGGGCTGAATCGGTTAATTCTAAACTGATTTTTTGTTCTTCAAGTAATCCCTCAATTCGTTTAATTTGCAACTTCACAATTTGTCGTAACTCAGCTTTTTTCAGGGTATGGAAAATAATCAGATCATCGATGCGGTTCAAAAATTCGGGGCGAAAATGTTTACGCAATGATTGCAACACTTTTTTCCGCATTTCTTCATAGTCTGCGTCATCTTGTGCCAAGTTCAGAATATGGTCGCTTCCAATATTACTGGTCATCACAATAATAGCATTGCGGAAATCTACGACCCGTCCTTGGGAATCGGTAATACGTCCATCATCGAGGACTTGCAAGAGGATATTAAACACATCTAAATGGGCTTTCTCCACTTCATCCAACAACACCACACAATAGGGACGGCGACGGACAGCTTCGGATAATTGTCCCCCTTCTTCGTACCCTACATATCCAGGAGGCGCGCCCACTAAGCGAGAGACGGCGTGTTTTTCCATATATTCAGACATATCGATGCGAACCATTGCCTCTTCTGAATCGAAGAGAAAAGCCGCTAATGCCCTGGCTAATTCCGTTTTTCCGACCCCTGTGGGACCCATAAACAGGAATGAACCAATGGGACGGGCGGGATCTTTCATGCCAGCCCTAGCGCGACGAATAGCGGCAGCAACGGCGGCTACAGCTTCCGTTTGTCCGATAACCTTTTCGTGTAAATGACCTTCGAGTTTGAGGAGTTTTTGACGTTCGGTGGCTAACAAACGGTTAATGGGAATACCGGTCCATCCGGCTACAATTTCAGCAATGTCAGAATCAGAAACTTGTTCTCGCAGTAGGGTTTTCCCTTGGGCTTGAATATCAAGAAGTTGGGTTTCTTTGGCTTCGCGTTGTCGTTGAACGACTTCTAATTTACCGTATTTTAATTGGGCGGCTTTGTTGAGTTCGTAGGCCCTTTCAGCTTGTTCAACCTGTAGGCGTAGTTGTTCTTCTTCTTCTTTGAGGGCATTAATATCATCAAGCATCTGCTTTTCTGACTGCCATTGGGACGCGAGTTGTTCGTGGGTCGCTTCTAAGGTTTTAATTTCCTGTTGAATGCGTTCGAGGCGTTCTTTGGAGGCGCGATCAATGACTAACATTCCCCGTTGTTCTTCCCCTTCTAGGGACAGTTTTTCCATTTGTAATTGCATCAAACGGCGATCAACATCTTCTAATTCGACGGGTTTGGAGGTGATCTCCATTTTCAATTTAGCAGCCGCTTCATCCACTAAATCAATGGCTTTGTCGGGTAAAAAGCGATCGCTGATGTAACGATGGGAAAGGGTAGCTGCAGCGACTAAGGCTGAGTCAGTAATTTTAACCCCGTGGTGGACTTCGTAGCGTTCTTTGAGTCCCCGCAGAATGGAGATGGTATCTTCGACACTGGGTTGTTTGACGTAGACTTGCTGAAAACGTCGTTCTAGGGCGGGATCTTTTTCAATATGCTTGCGGTACTCATCAAGGGTAGTTGCCCCGATACAGCGCAATTCTCCCCGGGCTAACATGGGTTTGAGGAGGTTCCCTGCATCCATTCCCCCTCCTTCGCGTGAACCTGCCCCGACGACGGTATGGAGTTCATCAATAAACAGAATAATTTGTCCCCCAGACTGGGTAACTTCCCGCATGACGGTTCGCAGACGTTCTTCAAATTCCCCACGATATTTTGCCCCGGCGATCAGACTTCCCATGTCTAGGGAGATTAATTGGCGACCTTTGAGGGACTCAGGTACGTCCCCGTTGATGATCCGTTGGGCTAACCCTTCGGCGATCGCGGTTTTTCCGACTCCTGGTTCCCCAATTAAGACGGGGTTATTTTTTGACCGACGGGAGAGAACTTGAATCACACGGCGAATTTCTTCATCTCGTCCAATGACGGGGTCGAGTTTCCCTTCTTTGGCTTGTTCGGTGAGATCGCGCCCATATTTTACCAGGGCTTCATAATTGTCTTCTTGGTTGGGTTCGGTCACTTTTTGTGATCCGCGAACCGCTTTTATTTCTTTTTCTAAGTCTTGGGGATCGAGTTGAAAACTTCTTAAGCAACGTCGTCCGATTCGTTCGTCTTCTGCAAACCCCATCAACAGATGTTCAACGGAGATATATTTATCTTGCCAACTTTCACGGGAAGCCTCTGCGCGATCAAGCATCAAGTCTAAACCCTGTCCTAAGTAGAGTTGATCAACAGCCATTAATTTAGATTGACGGTTGCTAAAAACTTCTAACTGCTGTTGTAAGCGAGGAATATCTAGGTTAGCTCGTTCTAAAATACGAATAGTTAAGCCCTTTTCCTGTTCTAAGAGGGCTAAAACAACGTGTTCTACTTCTAAGGTTTGATTTCTAAAACGTCGGGCTATATCTTGCGACTTAACGATCGCATCCCAGGCTTGGTCTGTAAATTTGCTTGAATCAGTTGGCTGCATTATTGGCTCAACGAATCCCTCTATTAATACGTTTAACGATTTGGTTCAACAATAGTATAGCAAGTTATCTACTTAATCAAAAAAGATTTATTATTTTTATTTAGCCATTTTAGCTTTGATAGTTGGTTTTGTGAGGTTTTGTTTAATTGATTATTTTAAGCTTGAGCCAATCTTTTTTCTATTTAATTGATTTCAATTAATTTACCTTCTTTAGCTGATTTTTGTGAAGACCATACAATTTTGGCTTTAGTTAAACCCGTTTGATTCAAATCACATGCAATATCCAGACACAGCAAATAATCAAATTTTGGCTCTTGATCATTCAGTGATGATAAGCGAAGGGGAGTAAATTTGTTTTTAGGATTAAATAATAAATAGTGATAAATCCAAGAATCGTCTCCTGCAATTAAGCCAACTTTTGCTCCTGGAGGAACTAATTTAGTAAATTGGTCAACTCGCTCATCTCCATATTGATTTTTAGCATAAAATAGTCTATCTTTTCCTAAATTTGTTTCTGACCAAATGCTATTTTCAAGAATATTCTGACCCCAGTTAATCGGTATCAGATCAGATAACTGATTAGGAGAATTTATTAACTGCTTATTGTTGTTGAGTATCAAAGCAATTACAAGGCTCAAACAACAACTATAATTTATAATCTTTATGATGAACTCTTTTTTAACCTTCAAAGATTTTATAAAATAAGCGATACAAATTCCAGAACTTGCAAAAAACAGTGACATAAATCTATTATTCCAAGGCATCCAGACGATTTTATAAGACACAATGAACAGATAAGATAATAAAGTAAAACTTACCGCTCGAACAAATTTCCTAGCAAATACTGCACAGTAAATAATTCCTGGTATTATTAATAGCCATCCCCACAATCCAAACCAAGAAAAGTCTTCATTTGCTATCCAATCTATCCTAAATGAATAATTATTATGTATTCCGACTGACCCTATTACAGGACTGAATAATAGATCATAAGTTCGTTGCAAACTATCTTTTAGGGAAAATTTAAAAATTTCTTGCAATATAATATTTTCTAGAGGTAATAGATGAATACTCTCAAAAAGGTATCGAATTAAATTAGCAACAGCCCCTTTTAATCCATGGTTTTGTTGAAATACTTCTAAATATTCCTCAGGACCGGCCCAATTATTCCACCTATTATAATTCTGAATAAAAAGCCAAATTTGTGATAAAATTAAAACAGGTGGTAAGAAGATAAGAAAAACTAATTTATTAGCATCAAAAAGTCTTAGAAAATCTCTTGCCGGGTATTTTATAAAAAGTAAAATACTAAAAAATAAGGCAAAGGGAATAGCAAAAGCTATAAAATTTGTTTTAACAGAAATTCCAAAGCAGAGTCCTAAAAGTAAAAGACAAATATCAAACCCATTCAAATTTTCTAACAGTCGCTTAATTGTCAAAAAGCAAAAAATAGCTACTGCAACCATCATAATATCATTTTTAGTTGAAGTAGATTGATAAACCAATTCAGGTAAGCTACCAATTACCAAAGTAGACATTAAAGCAATTTCCGAGGAAGTATACTTTCGAGATAAAGCATAGGTTCCTAGGATGACTGCAAGATAAGCAAGAAAACTAAACAAGCCAATACCATAGTCATTGTAAAAGCGTAAAAAAACATGATGTAATATATCAGAACCTACTGGGAATATTGCTTGTCTTAAGGTAGTAAAACTTTTGAGATAGAAAGAATTTTCTTGCTGAAATAATAAGACTCTTGCTAAATTATAGGTCATGCTGTCCCAATTAGCAGGAGGAAGTAAAATTGCTTGTAAACCTAAATAAGCCCAAGAAAAAAGTAAAACTAAACTAATTATTCTGTTTTTAACCCAAAAAGTCCCAAAACTTTTTTGAATTTTTCGACTAAATTCCTTTATTAAACATTGCTTTTTTTGAAAAAAACAATATAAAATAATCAAAGCAAATGCTTCTAAAAAAAAAGATAAATTGGGTTGACCCACTAAAAATGCTACTTGAAAAATACAGGAAATAAAGATAAATACTAAAACTATTCCAGAAGATAATGCTTCACAGACATTCATTTTAGGTCGATAAATAAAACTAATACCTCCTAAACAAAATAAAAGGATTTCAGAAATAGCAAAAATACTCGTTATTAATCTCATCCAATCAAGTATTGCCGGTTATTAAGGTTGATTTATTTTGTTTACTAAGATTAAGAGGAAAAGAAGATTTAGGCAAGGATGAAAAACTTTTTTTCGGTGTTCCTACGGCAAATAAAGACAGTCCAATAGGAACTTGTACTATATTTTCTATATTTTTAAACATAGGAACAAGTTTATTAAAAAGACTCACTTGCTGAGTCATCGGTTTAGTCCGACAAAAGATTTTTCCATTTAACCACCATCCAAAAATGCCAGTTGCATTAAAATACCAGATTAGTGGTTCAGCAAAATTTGCTTGTTCAAAGATACATTTCAAAGCATTTTTGTTATATCTTCGATAGTGTCCAACTGCTTGATCCATCCGACTATATAAAAAATTTAAGGCTGGTACTTTGATCACTAATTTACCATCAGGTTTTAAGTAAGAGGAAAGATTTCTTAACATATTAATATCGTCTTCAATATGTTCAAGAACATCAAGCATAACGATGGTATCAAAAGAGTGTTTCCATTGTATATTTGAGGCATCTGCTTGAATAATTTCGACAGTTTTTTTTCCTTGAAGTCTAGCTTTAGTGGTTTTAACATATTCTTTATTAAGGTCAAGGGCAACAACTTTTTTACAACAACAAGCTAATCTGATTGTAAAATTACCATTGCCGCAACCAACTTCTAAAACCTCTGCTCCCAGGTAAGGAAAAATTTGAGAAAAAATCCAATCATTATAGTTGTCGGCTACCTTGAGATTTTCTAACCAAAAAGTTTGCTCATCATTGCTCATCATCAAGACCTTTATGTGAGATTCACTTAGTTGTATCTAAAAATTGATAATTTAAGCAAGAAAACGAAACTTAAAAATATACCAGAGGGCTTTAACACCATCTTTCCAATTAATTTTTTTACCTTCAGCATAGGATCTTCCATAATAGGAAACGCCCGCTTCATATAAACGCCAACGACGACGAGATCGAGCAACTTTAACTGTGAATTCTACTTCAAAACCAAAGTCATTACAAATCAATTGCATCTCATCTAAAACTTCCCGTCGGAACATTTTAGTGCAAACTTCAATATCGGTTAAAGTGGTGTTGCAAACTAAATTAATAAAGTTAGAAATAACCTTATTTCCCAAGAGATGATAAAAATACAATACCCGATGAGGTTCGCCATAAAAACGAGATCCATAGACCACATCAGCCCACCCTTCTTCAATTAGCCGCCACATCCTTGTCCAGTCTTGGGGGTCATATTCTAAGTCAGCGTCCTGAATAACGATAACTTCCCCCGTAGCAGCGTTAAACCCAGTTCGTAGGGCTGCCCCTTTGCCTTGATTATGTTTGTGGAAGATCACTTGAATTGCTAAGGCACAAGGATCAGAAATTGCCACTTCTGATCTTGGATAAGGGGTTTGGTATTCGAGTCCATTTTGAACCATTAATTGCTGATCACTACCGAGTCGAACGTTTATCCCCTGACTATTAGCCTCTCCAAAAGTTTGAACTAGCCATTCTCTGGTTCCATCAGTAGACCCATCATCAACCAGAATAATTTCTTTAGGAACCCCTGGTAGTGCCTGTGCTACTTTGGTCAAAGCACTGTCTATGGTATGAATTTCATTGTAAACAGGAATAACAATCGATAGTTTCATCAAAATCTCCTCAAACACCTAATAAAACTTGACCGTTAATTGATCAAGTTTTAAGGGTAGATGATAGCGCAACTCGTCACCTTTGTCATCACATTCAGGAGAAACTTATTTATTAAGCAGCAAAACCCCTAATTTATTCCTTTGCTTGAAAATCAATTAGGGGTTCCAATAAATTAAGCAGTTGCCATTGCTTCGGTTTCCTTAGCGGCCATCATTTTCATGAGATCTAACATTCGAGAAGAATAACCCCATTCATTGTCATACCAAGACACAACTTTAAAGAAATTAGAGTTTAGTTCAATGCCGGCTTTGGCATCAAAAATACTCGAATGGTGATCTCCATTAAAGTCCATAGATACCACATCTTCGTCAGTGTAGCTCAAAACACCTTTCAATGGTCCTTCTGCGGCCCCTTTCATCGCCGCACAGATATCTTGATAGCTAGTGCCTTTGGTCGTCTTAAAGGTTAGATCAACCACAGAAACATCAGGAGTGGGGACTCGTAACGCCATTCCTGTCAATTTTCCTTTTAAGTCTGGAATAACCAAGGTAACAGCTTTAGCTGCCCCAGTGGAAGCTGGAATAATATTTTGGGCTGCCCCCCGTCCTCCTCGTAAATCTTTTTTGCTAGGACCGTCTACGGTGGGCTGAGTAGCTGTCATGGCGTGTACAGTAGTCATCAACCCTTCAGCTAAGCCAAAGTTATCATTAATCACTTTAGCAATGGGGGCTAAACAATTGGTGGTACAACTGGCATTGGAAACGACATGATCTGTGGTGGGATCATATTCGCTATCATTAACTCCCATGACGATAGTGCGAACTTTTTCAGGATCTTTGGTGGGGGCTGAAATCACTACCCGTTTGGCCCCGGCTTTGATGTGTTTGCTAGCCGCGTCATGGGTGGTAAATAATCCTGTAGACTCTACCACATAATCTATGCCTTTTTCTCCCCAGGGTAATTGTTCAGGATCTCTGACAGAAAAACAGGGGATAAATTTACCATTAACGACAATGCCATCTTCTTTGGCTTCCACCGTCCCCTTAAAACGCCCATGGGTAGAGTCATATTTTAGTAGGTAGGCGATATTAGCCGGAGGAACTAAGTCATTAATGCCTAAGAATTCAAAGTCAGGGTTGTGGATACCTGCCCGAAATACTAATCTTCCAATTCGGCCAAAACCGTTAATACCAACTTTGACAGTTGCCATAGGACAAACTCCTAAACTCAAATGTGCAATCTTTATTTTGAAAGCAATCAAAAAAGACTATTTGCTTCTACCTTACTGTATCCCCTGTAACTTTCATCTTGAGTAAAGCTTAATTGTCAACATCCTATGAGTTTTTGGCTGATTTTTATTTATTCAAAGTTTTCTTATGATGATTTTTCAAAAAGAAATATTTTACAATAATAATTAAGACTATAAAATTAAATATTTATAAAGTTTATTTTTCTTAGAAAAAAACTTTCAAAAAGACTATTTTCGGTTAAGTATAAGTTAAGGTTTAGTAAAAATTAACCTATTTTTGTTTTTGATTTATCACTCAATTAAAAAAAATTATCCTGAATTGTATTGTTTCTCTTAATCGGCTAAACTTTTTAAATTAGTAGGCAGTGATCATCGTAAGTGTCTGCTCCTTTGCCAAGGAATAGATAACTTGAAAAATAACTTTGATGACTGATAACTGATCGGAAAAATATCAACTCAAGGTGTAATTTGGAGTAATAACCAATGGTAGCCACACCCGAAAGACTTACAGTCGAACAAACGCCCCTTTCTAGCGACGAATTACAGAAAATTAATGCTTATTGGCGAGCTTGTAATTACCTTGCTGTAGGGATGATTTATTTACGAGATAACCCCTTACTCAAAGAACCTTTAAAAGAAGAACACATCAAAAATCGTTTATTAGGACATTGGGGATCAAGTCCTGGCTTAAGCTTCATTTATATCCATCTCAACCGACTGATTAAAAAATATGATTTAGATGTGGTTTATATGGCAGGTCCGGGTCACGGTGCGCCAGGAATACTAGGACCTGTTTATCTTGAAGGGACTTATTCTGAAACTTACCCCGATAAAAGCCAAGATGAAGAGGGGATGAAAAAGTTCTTTAAGCAGTTTTCCTTCCCAGGCGGTATCGGTAGTCATTGTACTCCAGAAACCCCTGGCTCAATTCATGAAGGAGGAGAATTAGGCTACTGTCTCTCCCATGCTTACGGTGCGGCCTTAGATAACCCCGATCTCATTGTGACTGCTGTAGTAGGGGATGGAGAAGCAGAAACCGGCCCCTTAGCCACTGCTTGGCATTCTAACAAATTCCTTAACCCCATCCGTGATGGTGCGGTGCTGCCTACTTTACACCTCAATGGCTATAAAATTGCTAACCCTAGCATTTTGGCGCGGATTAGTCACGAAGAATTAGAATTTCTCTTTAAAGGGTATGGCTATAAACCCTACTTTGTCGAAGGGTCCGACCCCCAAGTAATGCACCAGAAAATGGCCGCGACCTTAGAAACAGCGATCGCGGAAATTAAACAAATTCAACAAGAAGCGCGTAACAGTGGGGTGGCTAAACGTCCTATGTGGCCAATGATTGTGTTACGCTCTCCGAAAGGATGGACAGGGCCTAAAGAAGTAGACGGCAAAAAGACTGAAGACTTCTGGCGATCGCACCAAGTCCCCTTATCAGGAATGCACAATAATGCGGCTCACCTGAAGGTTCTTGAAGACTGGATGCGGAGTTACAAACCCGAAGAACTTTTTGATGAAAACGGAACCTTAATTCCCGAATTACAAGAACTTGCCCCCACCGGGCACCGTCGCATCAGTGCCAACCCTCACGCCAATGGAGGGTTACTCCGTAAAGACCTGGAAATGCCTGACTTCCGTAACTATGGGGTTGAGGTAACCAAACCTGGAACAACAGAAGTGGGAAATACTGCCCTGTTAGGAAACTTCCTACGGGATGTGATGGCGAATAACATGACCAGCTTCCGTGTTTTTGGTCCTGATGAAACCGCGTCTAACCGTCTCAGTGCTATTTACGAAGCAAGTAAAAAAGTCTGGATGGCTGATATTCTCCCCGAAGATGCCGATGGAACTGAAATTACTACCGATGGACGGGTAATGGAAATGCTGAGCGAACATACCCTACAAGGATGGTTAGAAGGCTATTTATTAACGGGTCGTCACGGATTTTTCCACACCTATGAAGCGTTTGCTCATGTGGTTGACTCCATGTTTAACCAACACGCTAAATGGCTTGATATCTGCAAAAATGAAGTTTCTTGGCGGGCATCGATTTCTTCCCTAAATATTATGCTATCTTCCACCGTTTGGCGGCAAGATCATAACGGGTTTAGTCACCAAGATCCAGGGTATGTTGATCTTGTTACCAACAAGAGTGCAGATGTAGTTCGGGTGTATTTCCCCCCCGATGCTAACTGTTTACTGTCTGTTGGGGATCATTGTTTGCGGAGTAAGGACTACGTTAACGTTATCGTTTCCGATAAACAGAAACACCTTCAATATTTAACCATGGAGGAAGCCGTTAAACATTGTACCAAGGGGATTGGTATTTGGGATTGGGCTAGTAATGATGATTGTGGCACAGAACCTGATATGCCTGATGTTGTTATGGCCTGTTGTGGTGACGTTGCTACTAAAGAAGCTTTAGCTGCTACTGCTATTTTGCGGGAAGAATTTCCTGAGTTAAAAGTGCGGTTTATTAATGTGGTTGACTTGTTTAAATTGCAACCGGAAGAGGAACATCCTCACGGACTTTCAGCGTGGGATTTTGATAACTTGTTTACCAAAGATAAGCCCATTATTTTTAACTTCCACGGCTATCCTTGGTTAATTCATAAGTTGACCTATCGTCGCACTAATCATGCTAACCTTCATGTTCGAGGTTACAAGGAAAAGGGTAATATTAATACTCCCCTTGAATTAGCGATGAATAATCAAATTGATCGCTTTAATTTAGTGATTGATGTCATTCACCGTGTCCCCAAATTAGGGTCAGCCGCCGCTTATGTTCATGAACGCATGAAGAATGCTATTATCGAACACCGAGCTTATGCTTACGAAAATGGCATTGATAAGCCAGAGATTACTAACTGGAAATGGCCTTACTAATGTCAGCTAATAATCATTAGGGGAATCATTTTAAGGGGCATAATGTTGTTATGCCCCACAATATTCATTCATTTTGTATTAAAATTAGGAGTTATATAATCATGCAATTTGTACTAACTTGGCTGATTACTGCTATTTCACTATTGATTACAGCTTATCTTATTCCAGGAATTATCATTAAATCCTTTATTGCTGCTGCCATTGCTGCTATTGTGATGGGAATAATTAATGCTATTGTTCGACCTATTCTGATTTTATTTACACTCCCTTTAACTTTTTTGAGTCTAGGGTTATTCTTATTTGTGGTTAATGCTATTGCTTTTTCTTTAGTAGGTTATTTTACCCCAGGATTTAGTATTAATACTTTTTGGGATGCCTTATTTGGTTCAATTATTTTGTCTCTTGTGTCTGGATTTTTAGGTCAATTGTTAGAGCCTAAAGATTAAGACTCGATTATCGAAAAATTGGGTTTTAAACCTCCCCCTTTTAGAGGGACTTTTAACGGTTGACATCAATTAACCAAATGGGAAGAGAAAACTTACGTTGAAGTTGATCGATTCTTCCGTAGTTCTAAAACCTGTAATACTAAATTCGGTTGCCAAACCTCTCTTTTATGAAAGCAGGAAGCGGGGAGATCCGGAGCAGGGAGAGAGAAATCTATAAGTGGGTTTTGAGATGCGGATTTGGTATTATCACTACTTTTGTAAGATGGGTTTAAGAACCGAATTTGGAATTAGAGCTTTTTGTAGACATTTGTAACGATTAATGATACAAAGTTGTGTAATGTAACTTTAAAGTAAAGTTTAAAGCTACTTGACTCAAACACTAACTCTAAATCCATGCTCAAAAAATCTAATAGTATACGGTTCACCAATTTTGTAACTTTTAGTTCTGTTGTTCTTAGTTGCACAGTAGGTATTTTTGGTAATGCAACTTCTGCTTTAGCTTCTTGTGAAGATGATTTTTGTTTTTTACTGAGAGATCGCAATTCAATAGTGTACACCGAAGGTCCATCCTTGGAAGATTGGTATGTAGACGGAGTTGATCATCTGGCTAACTCATCATATTTTTATCGTATTGGCAATAACGGACGAGAAAGAAGCTTATGGACTTTAAATCTTGATTCTTTAAATGTGTCTAATTCTAATGGTCGTCGCGGACTAGATACTTTAACTGGTGTGTGGACGGATAACAGAAACAGGTTTAACATCGAAATTAAGTGGTCTTTATCAGGAGGAAGACGTGGAAGTGGAGTCTCAGCTATAAATGAACAAGTATCCATTACTAATAAACGCCGCAACCAAGACTTAAAATTTCATCTTTTTGAGTACGATGATTTCGATTTAAGTGATACGATAGGTGATGATATTGGTGTTTTTGAAAACATAAATGTGTATCGTCAATTTGATGATGAGACAACTGTGTTAATGAGTCAAATTGCGATAGATGCGTCGAAAACCCGTTATGAAGCTAATGATTTTCCACTTATTATTGATCGTCTAGAGAATGGTTCAACTAACAATCTTCGTAATAGACCTTCTTTTGGGAAAACTCTCTCTGGTGATGTAACATCTGCATGGCAATGGACATTTAACATTGATCCTAAAGATACAGTTATAATTAGTAAGAATAAATCAATTTCATCAAGTGCTACTCCAGTACCAGAACCACTTACTATCTTAGGTTCAGCTACGGCATTAAGCTTCGGAGCCTTCTTTAAGCGACAGTGTGCTAAAAAGAAAAAAAGCTAACTGCTTGACCCACATCAAGTACGTAGCAGGGTCTTAGACCTAGAGTCCACACTTCAAGATACAGTTTGACATCCTCACCGCCCTAAAAGTGCGGTGATTCCTAAATCTCACGATCTAGGTTTCTGCTTCAATGCAGTTGCCTTCCGAGACTTACTCTCTTCAGGTCTTACACTCGCTCCACAGACTGACACCGCAAGCCCTGCGGCCAAAATATTTTGAGATGCGTTAATGTCACGGTCATGTTTAGTCCCACATTCAGGGCATTCCCATTCCCTAATATCTAACGGCATTTTCTCTACAATGTAACCACAATTTCCGCAGCGTTTACTACTAGGAAAATAGCGGTCAATCTTGACTAATTTCTTCCCATACCATTCACATTTATATTCTAGCTGGCGATTAAATTCCCCCCAACTAGCATCACTAATTGACCTAGTTAACTTATGGTTCTTGACCATATTCCTAATAGCTAAGTCTTCTATAGCAATTAAGTCGTTGTCTCGCACAAGTTTAGTGGTTAACTTGTGAAGAAAGTCGGTACGAGCATCTTTAAGTTGAGCGTGTACTTTAGCTACTTCTAGGCAAGCTTTATATCGGTTATTTGAGTCTTTGGTTTTCCGACTCAATGCCTTCTGCTTTCTTCTGAGCTTTTTGTACAAGCGGTTAAATTGTTTGGGATTAGCTACTTTATCTCCCTTACTGGTGGTGATTAAGCTAGTAATTCCTACATCAATACCTATCTTTTTCCCTGTTTTTGGTAGTGGTTTGATAATGGAGTCTTTAACTAAAATTGAGACAAACCAACGTCCTGATGGGTCAAGCTTAATTGTCACTGTAGATGGGTTACTATCTTGAGGTAAAAAGCGACTCCAGACTATATTTAGAGGCTCCTTACACTTAGCTAAAAATAGCTTGCCATCTTTCCATTTAAAAGCCGACTTGGTAAATTCTGCACTCCCTCCATTTCTCTTTTTCTTAAAGTTAGGATATTTGGCTCGTTTTGCCCAAAAGTTAGTAAAAGCTGTCTGAAGGTGTCTTAAACACTGTTGTAATGGAACACAACTAACTTCATTCAAAAAATCTAAATCCTCTTCCTTTTTCCACTCAGTTAACAGGCTGGATGTTTGCGAGTAACCTATTCGTTTTTGTTTTTCATACCAACCTTTTGTACGTACCACTAACGCTTTGTTATACACTAAACGTACACAGCCCATTGTCCGTCGCAAGAGGTTTTCTTGCTCGGTGGTTGGGTAAAAACGGTAAAGATAGGCACGTTCTATCATACTCACACTTTAACACATCTTTTGTGATTATGTAAACTAAAACACTCAAGCCGTCCTGAAAGGACGGGGTTTCAGACCCAATTTTTCGATGAAAAGATTTGCTTATTTGAGTAGATCTTAAAATTTTAATTCTAGGGGTGAAAGGTTTTCACCCCCATTTCATTACACTCTCCCAGTTTCAGTTTGTCCATAAACTTGCCAAGCTAGATCCACCAAAGCATCCACAATAGCCACAGCCACCACCGCGCTCCCCTTGCGGCCATCAACAGTAATATGAGGGATTTGAGTATCAAAAAGTCGCTCTTTAGCCACATCTGCCCCAATAAATCCGGCGGGGGTTCCAATAACTAAAGCAGGTTTAATTTCCTCTTCTTCAATTAATTCAACTAACCCTGTCAAGGCAGTTTGAGATTGTCCAATGACGAAGATAGCTTCAGGATAGCGTTTAGCGAGGGTTTGAATTCCCCATGCTGCTTGGGTTTTCGATTTTTGGGGGCGGGTGATGGTTTGGGTACTGCAATAAACCGGATTGGCAAAGCTTAATTGTAGATTAGGCACAATGCCCACTTGTACCATGGGAACATCAACCACAATGGTGCTGCGGGCGGCTAAGGCGGCTGCTCCCGACGATAATGAGTGTTCAGAGAAGCGGATTAACGAAAAATAGTCAAAATCAGCCGTTTGATAAATTACCCGACGGATAATTTCATATTCGGCTGGAGAACATGGATAATCAGAGATTTCATGATCAATTAGGGTCAGACTCTGAACATCAGTTAAATGCCATTCCATAATTTAGCCAGGGGATTTAAGTTTCAGTATTAGAAGGAGTTGGTTGGCTGAGCATCGGAGAGAGATAAGCGACCAATATCCCTAAGAAAAATCCCATCACATTACGAAACAACGGTAACCAATCAGAGGTACGGGTTACAACTGGTCCAATCCCAAAGGCGATGAATAAAATACCCCACAAAGGAGAAATAATCAAAACCCATTGCCACGCAAAAGCTTGATCTTTTTTACGCGGAATTCCGGCAAATCCAAACACTAGACCACCGACGATAGAAGTGACTAGGGTTAAAATCCATTGTTCCCGTGGTAGACCAGGGACAACGGCACATCCTCCCTGGACAAGACAACCTTTGACTGTATCTAAAGCATCAACAATTGCCTTATTTTCTCCATTATCTCGAATATAGTAGAGATTTCCAAAACGTGCTTGTAGCTCAATCCAAAAGGTTCGGGGTAACAGATTATAAACAGCGTCCCCAATACTAAAGGCTAAAAGATTACCGCCACGAGAATCGGCCACTAATAAAATACTTTGATCATCAAGCCCCCAGAAATTGATGACAGCCCGGCCAGGAGAACGATCATATTGAGTTAACACTCTCAGTTTCCAGCCGGTGTCTTCTTCAAAATCGGCAATTTCTTCAATTAGAGATGATTCTTGAGATTCCGGGAAAAAATCTGCTAAGTCCACTACTGGGGTTGTGGCATCGGGGAGAAGTTCTGGGTTGTTGACAGCCCAGGCAGGGTCAGGACAGAAGATGAAGCTTCCTATGCTGAACACACAGATCATCAGACCCATCAGGAGATACTTGAGATAACGTTTTTCCATCGGTAATTTTTCTGGAATGTTATTAAACAATATTATATTTCTTAACACTTGTTTACTTTATCTTAAGATATCGATTTTTAAGATATCGAGCAACTTCTGTAACAAGGATGATGATTCTCAAAAATTATCCAAAAGAATTGTATTAATCTGAGCTTAATTAGGCTCTAAGTAAACAAATCAAGGAAAAGACCTAGATTCAGGTGAACTAGGTCTTTAGATCATCCTCTTGACTTTTCATTTGTCATTTTTTCGATAGCTAGTCTTTTTCGCGCTGGATAACGCTGCCACTTCTCCCAAGCTACTTTTATCCCAACAGCAACTCGACGGGTTCCCTTTTGAAGCAGATTTACTTGTTTTTGGGTGGTACTTAAGGTTTTATCCACTTGTTTGACTACCTCAGAAGCACTTTTTACTCCATCATTGAGATCTTCTGTTAATTCAGTAATTTCTAACCCTGTCAGACGAATAGATTCGAGGGTAGGGGGAAATTCTCGATTGAGAGTATCACAGAGTCTTTCCACACTGCGAGCCGCCCTGACTAATTCTGTACAAGCGGGTATGGCTACGATTAATACTGCCGTCAAACTGACAGCTACCAAGAGCAAAGAAAGTCCAAGCCAAAAAAGGGGATCACTCACGCTTAGTTACCTGAAGAGGGTTTGGCAGAGGATGCAGAATTCATGGTCGTCTGTGACGAAGAAGTTTGAGAGATCTCAAAATCTCCTTGACTGGCTTCGAGTCCGGCAGCGATCGCTTCTTTGAGTCGGGTTAGGGTATCATTCCAGTTCTCGATGGCCGATTCTGATAAACGATCAGCTTGTAACTGCACTGTCGTCGATAGATCTTCGGCCATTTCTGGCAACGCATCGGCTGATTTTTTGAGAATACGTCTTGTCTCTGTACCTGATCGCGGGGCTATTAAAATTCCTGTCACTGTTCCTAGTACGCCACCGATGACCATTCCGGCTACAAAGATACCACTATTATTTCTGTTAGACATTCTATATATCTCTCCCGATAACACTTAATTTTAGGCAGAAAGTACCGAATGGATGCGAGTAAATATTTGCTAATTTATCATTAGGCTATGAAACTTTTTCATTAGATTAAGGGTCAATCTTGGATCTTGTTTGGCTGCTTCCTATCTTGACAAGTCAGTATTTTAACTAAATGTAAGATTTCAGGAATTCTAATTTTATTCTAAAGTCAAACCCTAGGGTTCGTTGAGGAATGTCATAATACTGCCAGTAATGGTTAACATCGGGAGATGAGATATTAATGGGACGTTTAGCACTACTGAGTGTATCAGACAAAATCGGGATTATCGATCTGGCTCAACAGTTAGTTAACAAGTTTGACTTTGAGTTAATCAGTAGTGGGGGAACGGCAAAAACCTTACAAGACGCAGGACTGAAGGTCACGAAAGTCAGTGATTATACTGGCTCACCAGAAATTTTAGGGGGACGAGTTAAAACCCTACATCCTCGCATTCATGGAGGCATTTTGGGACGACGGGATTTCCCCCAAGATGGCCAAGACATGGAAACCAATGACATTCGTCCCATTGATTTAGTGGTAGTCAATTTATATCCTTTTGAACAAACCATTGCTCAGCCGAATGTTACCGTCGAACAAGCTATTGAAAAAATTGATATTGGTGGACCGACTTTATTAAGGGCAGCCGCTAAAAATTATGCCCATGTTACGGTATTATCTAACCCCAAATATTATGAGGGTTATTTACAGGAATTAACGCAAAATAACGGGGAAGTTTCTCTTGCTTTTCGGCAAAAAATGGCAGGAGAAACCTTTGCTTTGACGAATAGTTATGATGGGGCGATCGCTAATTATTTCATGACTCTTGGTTCAGAAACAGAGTCTTCTTTACCCAGTCGCTTTACTGTTTCTGGTACTCAATTTCAATCCCTTCGTTATGGAGAAAATCCCCATCAAAATGCGGTTTGGTATCAAACAGGAACCCAACCGTCAGGATGGGCAGCCGCGACTAAATTGCAAGGAAAAGAACTCAGTTATAATAATTTAGTGGATTTAGAAGCAGCACGGCGGATTATTAGTGAGTTTGACCCCAAAGAGCCAGCTGTCGCTATTCTTAAACATACGAATCCCTGTGGCATGGCGGTCGGAAAAACCTTAACTGATGCTTACGAAAAAGCGTTTAATGCGGATTCAATTTCAGCGTTTGGGGGTATTGTAGCGGTTAATCAACCGTTAGATAAAGAGACAGCAAGCCAATTAACGAAAACCTTTTTAGAATGTGTGGTTGCCCCAGGATGCGATGAGGAAGCGAAGGCAGTTTTAACGGCTAAATCTAAGGTTCGAGTTTTGTTATTACCTGATTTAATCAGTGGACCGAAACAGACGGTTAAAGCGATCGCAGGGGGGTTATTAGTACAAGCTTCTGATGATCGGATGGATAGCCCTGAAGGTTGGGAAATTGTAACTGAGAAGCAACCAACACCCGAACAATTAGCCGAATTATGGTTTGCTTGGAAAGTGGCCAAGCACGTTAAATCCAATGCCATTGTGGTGACGAAAAATCGAACAACTTTGGGCATTGGGGCTGGTCAAATGAATCGGGTAGGTGCGGTCAAAATTGCCCTAGAAGAAGCCGGAAATAAAGCCAAAGGGGGATTCCTTGCGAGTGATGGTTTCTTCCCCTTTGATGACTCCGTACGGACCGCAGCAACGGCAGGAATTGAGGCTATTGTACAGCCTGGGGGATCAGTAAGAGATAAAGATTCCATTGCGGCGGCTAATGAGTTGGGGTTAGTGATGGTGTTAACCGGAACCCGACATTTTTTACATTAAAGTAGGGTTTGGTTGAAATCGAGGATATACTGATAACACCGCAAAGTACAAAGTCTTGTGATACTAGAAGTTAACAATCATTGTCTTCGATTTGTACCTTACCCCTAAGAGGATAGCCTCTAAAAACCTAACATTCCTCCCCAGTGTTTTAGGGTTTTGTTCACGTTTTCTCTTGATTGATTACCACTAAAAACACAAGTTGTATTATCAGTTACGAAAACTCGACCTCCTTTAGTTGCAATTTCGCCGCCACTATTGCTGAATTGATACCATCCTTTATCATCTTCTTTGGGATTAATGGTGTCAGTGAAATAGCCACCTTTAGGACTTTTATATTTAAGTTTCACAGACCCTTGTAAACTATAATCAGCCGGACAACCAGGCATGGCCATATAGGCTTCTGCTACTGTTTTCCCACTGGTAGAATGCCAAACATTTACTTTTCCGACATAGACATCACCCACGTGCTTATCAAATCGATATTCCCCTTGAGCTAATGCGGGAACCGCACTGGTTAATGTACCTATCATGGCTAAAACGGTAGAGATTGTTTTGAGGTTGAGCATTTTCATGAATTTGATCTCCATTGGTGTTGTTCTGTTTACTCAATAGGTTGGAGTTCAAAAATTTATGCACACCCCCTAGAAAATAGCTGATCTAACTTTCATTGCTAAATTTCTCAGAACCATTAAAATCAATAATATTGCCACCTAAACTCACTCAAGGAATTAAATACCATAAAATCATTATAATTAGGTAAAGAATGCAAATAAATCTCGAAAAACTCCTCAATACAATTAATATAGACGCTGATTGGATTGGATTACGCCACGTCACAGAAACGACAAATATCCGCTCTGTTAGAGATGGCAAACCTCAAACCAATGGCAGGAGTCGCACTAAAGGAATTATGGTGGAAGTCCTCGCTAAGGGACAATTTGGCTATAGTGCTACCAATTATCTGACCCCAGAAAGTATTCAGCAAGCCGCTAAAAGTGCCTATCAACAGGCTCTCAGTGCCTCTAAGTGGGCAATTCATCCCTTTACCATTGACCAAAGACCTAAAGCGGTTGGTCATTATCATTCCCCTTATGTGACTCCCTTAGACCGATTAAGCACTCAAGATATTAATGATCTGTTGTTTAAAGTTTGTGAAACCCTAAAAGTTTCTGACAAAATTGTTAAAGCCAGTGCCTCAGCACAAATCACTGAAACCGAAGTTCAATTTGTTAGTAGTAATGGGTCTGATATTTATCAAAAATTCTTCTGGATAACCAGTAATTATGCAGCAGTTGCCCAAGAAGGAAATGTTATTCAAACCCGAACCGATAACGGGATGATGGCCCGTTGTTATCAAGGCGGAGCCGAATTATTTGATGTAGAAAACACTTTAGATAGAGCGAAAAATATTGGAGAGCAAGCCGTTGAATTATTAGCCGCCCCTGATTGTCCAACAACAACAACTCAGCTAGTTTTAGCTCCTGATCAAATGATGTTACAAATCCATGAAAGTATTGGGCATCCATTAGAAATTGATCGCATTTTAGGGGATGAACGTAACTACGCCGGATCGAGTTTTGTTAAACTTTCTGACTTCGGTAATTTGGTGTATGGTTCATCATTGATGAATGTAACTTTTGACCCTTCAGTATCAGGACAGTTTGCGAGTTATGCCTTTGATGATGCCGGTTTAGAGGCTACCCGTGAATATTTGATTAAAGATGGAATATTATTACGAGGATTAGGAAGTTTAGAAAGTCAAACAAGGGCAAATATTCCCGGAGTGGCTAACTTTCGCGCTTCTTCTTGGAATCGTGCGCCGATTGATCGCATGGCTAATATTAATCTTGAACCTGGAAATTCTACCTTTGATGAGATGATTTCTTCGATTGAATATGGCGTTTATATGGAATCTAATCGCTCTTGGTCTATTGATGATTATCGCAATAAATTTCAGTTTGGTTGTGAATATGCCAAACTCATCGAAAATGGTCAACTAACTAAGACGTTGAAAAATCCAAACTATCGGGGAATTACGAATCAGTTTTGGGGAGGATTATCTCAAGTTGGCAAGGTCGAAACAGTGGAAATATATGGGACTCCCTTCTGTGGAAAAGGAGAACCAAATCAAGCGATTCGGGTTGGCCATGCTTCTCCGATTTGTGTCTTTGATAATATTGAAGTTTTTGGAGGTGTTGCATGAATTTAGAGCGTTTAGAAAAGTTAGAATCTACCTTTAATAAATTGGGTGAATTTCTGATTAATAAGTTAGGGAATGGGGAATATCTCTCCATTGAATTAAGTAGTGAAAAAACTCAATTTGTCAGGTTTAATAGGGCAAAAGTTCGCCAAACAGGTTTAGTGGCTGATGGGAATGTTAAACTTAGTTTGATTGCTCATCAACGAACGGCTTTTATCACTTTTCCCTTTACTGGAGATCTCAACATCGATCAAGAAAATGCCTTAGAAAGTCTTGAATATCTACGAAAAGAAATCTCCCAACTTCCTGAAGATCCCTACATTATTTTGCCAGAAAATAAAGGAACAACGAGAGAAGTTTATCTAGGCAAATTATTAGATCCAGCAACAGTAGTAGAAACCATTCTTCCTGGGGCAAAAGATGTTGATATGACGGGACTATATACATCTGGTCAGGTGATTCGAGGAAATGCTAATTCCACGGGACAAAGTCATTGGTTCGCTACAGATTCTTTCTGTTTAGATTACTCTTTAATTACACCGACAGAAAAAGCAGTTAAGGGGATTTTTTCGGGTCAAAAATGGGATAATGAAAAATATGAGAACCAACTAAAAAATTCTAAAAACCAACTATTAGCTTTAAATACACCTCCTAAACAAATTAAACCGGGAGAATATCGCACCTATTTGGCTCCTGCAGCTACGGCTGATTTACTAGGTATGCTGTCTTGGGGGGCTATTAGTGAATCTTCTTTGCGTCAAGGGGGAAGTGCTTTAAGAAAGTTAAAAGAAGGGCAAACTCTTTCATCTAAACTTAGCTTACAGGAAAATTTTAGTCAGGGAACCGTTCCGAGATTTAATGAATATGGTGAAATTGCACCCGATATTCTCCCAATTATTACAAAAGGAAATTTAGTTAATACTTTGATTAATTCTCGAACGGCTGCTGAATATAATATTAAAGCGAATGGGGCAAATCTTTCCGAATCTTTGCGCTCTCCTGAATTAGCAGCAGGAACCTTATCAAGTAATGAGATACTTGAGACATTAGACACCGGATTATATTTATCCAATCTCCATTACTTGAATTGGAGCGATCGCACGGGCGGAAGAATTACAGGAATGACTCGCTATGCTTGTTTTTGGGTGGAAAATGGAGAGATAGTTGCGCCGATCAAAGACCTAAGATTTGATGAAAGTCTCTATCGCTTTTGGGGAGAAAATTTAGAAGCTTTAACTAACTTTCAAGAGTTTATTCCAGAAACTAATACCTATGGAAAACGTAGCTTAGGAGGTTGTTTAGTCCCAGGAATGTTAGTCAATGATTTTCAATTTACTTTGTAGGTTGACAATGTAAGCTAACTATATATTTAAGTTAAGTTCTTGCGAATAAGCTTTTCCCTAGGGTTTCTTAACCCACATTCCGCACTTCAAAGTGTAGTATGAAAGAAATATCAATAAAGATGCTTGTAGTGTCAAAAGTTATCTCCCTCAAAAAGAGAGCTTGGAGATGGTTGAGGGACAAAAGCAAGTCTAGGGCTTATGATACGATATCTTAGGCATATATTGGGCGTTTCATGTTCGAGCAAGCGTTTAAGAATCTCGATGATACCTTAAGACGGGAAGCAGGTTGCACCACTGAACTAGACTACACGGAACAGAGTTCATGGTTATTGTTTCTCAAGTATTTGGATGATTTGGAACAAGAGCGATGCCAAAGGCACTTGCTTACAGCAAGCCCGCAGATTGCAGAATTGACTGGAAAACCCTACACTTTCATTATTGATGAGCCTTATCGGTGGTCGGTTTGGGCTGCACCGAAGGACGAAAATGGGAAGATTGACCATAATGTAGCTTTAACAGGGGATGATCTAAGAGATTTTGTTAATGATCAGTTGTTTCCTTATCTCCAGAAGTTTAAGCAGAATGCAGAGAGTGCAGACACCATCGAATACAAGATAGGTGAAATTTTTGGGGAAATCAAGAATAAGTTTCAAAGTGGTTATAACTTGCGTGATGCGTTGGATGAGATCGATGAGTTACGGTTTCAGTCTCAGGATGAAAAACACGAACTTTCCCATCTGTATGAAGCAAAAATCAAGAATATGGGTAATGCAGGGCGTAATGGGGGAGAATATTACACCCCACGTCCTTTAATTCGGGCTATGATCCAAGTGATTAAGCCACAAATAGGGGAACGGATCTATGATGGGGCTTGTGGATCGGCAGGGTTTCTCTGTGAGTCTTATGAGTATTTACGACAACAGAAGTTAACCACAAAGCAACTGGAAAGCTTACAGAAAGAGACGTTATACGGGAAGGAGAAGAAAAGTTTAGCCTATGTTATCGGGATCATGAATATGATTTTGCATGGTATCGATGCACCGAATATTATTCATACCAATACCTTGACGGAAAATGTTAATGATATTCAGCCTAAAGATAGGTTTGATGTTATTTTAGCTAATCCGCCCTTTGGGGGCAGTGAACGTAAGGAAATTAAGGAAACGTTCCCTATTAAGACAGGAGAGACAGCATTTCTCTTTTTACAGCATTTTATCAAGATGTTGAAACCTGGGGGAAGGGCAGCGATCGTCATTAAAAATACCTTTCTCTCCAATGCGGATAATGCGTCCAAAGGGTTACGGGAAGAACTTTTGACCAGTTGTAACCTGCACACTATTTTAGATTGTCCTGGGGGGACGTTTATTGGTGCAGGGGTGAAGACGGTGGTGTTATTCTTTGAGAAGCAGGATCTATCTTTAGATGTGAGTCAAACTCAGCAGGGAAATGGACAGTTAAGTATGTTTCCCATGGCCACGGAACGTATTTGGTATTATCAGTTAGATCCTGGCAGAAGTTTAGGGAAGACAAACCCTCTCAATGATGATGACTTAGGGGAGTTTGTAGGGTTTCAGGAGACGTTTAAGGAGTCGGATAAGTCTTGGTTGGTAGAGGTGAAGGATATTGATAGGGAGACGTTTGATCTCTCGGTAAAGAACCCTAATGCACCAGAAGAAGACCCCTTAAGGGAACCTTGGGAGATTTTAGCGGAAATTTCAGCTTTAGATGGTGAAAGTGCTGAGATTCTAGAAAGTATTGGGGGGATGTTGTGATGACAGTTGATAGTGGACAGTTGATAGTTGACAGTGGATAGTGGACAGTTGACAGTAGAATTAAGATATACTAAATTAGGTATAATCTGATAGTTTGACTAATATAATGCCAGATAAACCAATCTACTGGATTGGCTCTTCTAAGGACGATATTTGTAGTTTTCCTGAAGATGTAAGGAAAAAAGCGGGTTTTCAGCTTCGGGCTATTCAAAGGGGAGAACAACCGAATGATTTTAAGTCTATGCCAACCATTGGTAAGGGAGTGAAAGAAATTCGGATTTGGACAGGGGAGACTTATCGTATTTTTTATGTGGCTAAATTTTTGGAGGCGGTTTATGTTCTCCATGCTTTTAATAAGAAATCACAAAAAACGTCTCGGCAGGATATTGATTTAGGTAAGCAACGTTACCAGCAAATGATGAAATTTAGGGAAAATTTATAGGAGTTAATATGGTGATTTCTCAATCTTCTCAAAGCATTAATGTTACTTTAGCTCAGGATAATATTTTTGCGGATTTAGGTTTCTCTGAGGATGAGGCGGTTAATTTGAAAATTCGGGCTGATTTGATGTTAGAGTTGCGTTCATTTATTAAAGCTAAGGGTTGGACGCAAAAGGATGCAGCAAAGTTTTTTGATGAGACTCAACCGAGGATTAGTTGTTTGATGAATGGGGATATTAAGCGTTTTAGTGTGGATAAGTTATTGTTGATGTTGAGTAAGGCAGGTATGGAGGTTAAATTTGAGGTTATTTCTAATTCAATGGAGGATGTTTAGATTTAACTAATGATAATCTTTATACTGTTAAGGAAACTTAGGAAAACTGTATCAGAAATTTCGGCGTTAGATGCTGAAAGTGCAGAGATTTTAGAAGCTATTGAGGGGATGTTGTGATGAAAGGATGGACAGAAAAAACAGTTAAACAACTTGTTGATGAGAAAATATTAGCTAAACCTTTAGATGGAAATCATGGTGAAATTCATCCCAAAAAATCAGACTTTACAGATTCGGGAATACCATTTGTAATGGCAGCGAATCTAATTAACGGTTTAGTTGATCAAGAAAATTGTAAGTTTATCTCACAAAAACAAGCTAATTCTTTAAGAAAAGGCTTTGCAAAAAATGAAGATGTTTTACTTTCTCATAAAGGAACAATAGGAAGAGTAGCAATTTTAAAAACATTGCATGAATATATTGTTCTAACGCCACAAGTTACTTACTATAGAATCTTAAATCCTTCCTTGTTAAATAATAAATTTTTATATTATTCATTCCAATCTCCAAAATTTCAAGAACAAATAATAAATATTGCAAAAATAGGCTCAACCCGTGCTTACATTGGTATAACACGACAATTACAATTAAAAATTCCTCTTCCCCCACTCGAAGAACAAAAACAAATTGTAGCAATACTTGATGAAGCATTTGAAGGAATAGATAAAGCGATTCAAAATACAGAGAAAAACCTCGCCAACGCCCGTGAAATATTTGAAAGTTACTTAAATTCTATTTTTATTAATAAGGGTGATGATTGGGTTGAGAAGAAGTTAGGGGAGATAATTAATATTTCTCATGGATACTCATTTAAGAGTGCTAACTTTTCTAAAAGTGATGATCCCAACAAGTTAATGGTGCTGACTCCAGGTAATTATACAGAGCAAGGAACACTACATTTTACAGAAAAAAATACCAAGAGATTAACAGGTGAACCCCCAGAAGGATATCTTTTTGATGTAGGAGACTTAACAATAGTCATGACTGATCTATCTTCAAAAATGAAAATTTTGGGTAAACCAGCATTTATCAATTCTGATAATATTTTACACAATCAACGAATTGGTCGAATCCTTTTTAAAGATACTTCAATTGAATCTAGATTTTTGTTCTTCTTTTTTAGAACTAAACTTTTTTCTGAAAACATAAAGGCAACTGCAACAGGAACTATGGTTCGTCATACAGCACCTAAGAGGATACTTATTAACACAATAGCTTTTCCTAAAAAACTAGAAGAGCAAAAATATCTAGTTAGTCTTTTAGATAATTTAAGTGCAGAAACCCAACGACTAGAAAACATTTACAAACGAAAAATAGAAGCCTTACAAGAACTAAAACAATCAATATTACAAAAAGCATTTACAGGAGAACTCACCAACCCCACTGTTAACAAGGAGGCTGCCTGATCACCCTAGAAACTTTAGACAAATAATCAAAAAACCATGAAAATAGAACTAAAGCAAATACAAGAAAATCCCGACATCTTAGAAAACTTAGCCCAAGAAAACCAAGAAATAATTATTACCAAAAATGCTCAACCGATGTATAAACTAACCAGAATCAATCAACCAACTCCAAAACGCCGTCATCGTGGCACTGCTAAAGGTTTAATCACCATGAGTAGCGATTTTGATGAACCCTTACCCGAATTTGCCGAATATATGTAATGAAATATTTATTGGATACTCATACTTTCCTCTGGTTTGTTAACGATAGTGACGAAATACCAGAAGAACTTTTTAACTTACTTGAATCTGATGTTGATTTACTATTAAGTATTGCAAGTCTTTGGGAAATAGCCATTAAAGTTAATATTGGTAAATTAACTTTACCGAAACCATATATGAATTTTATTAGTGAACAAATGAAACTAAATGACATCGAGATTTTGCCGATTTCCTTAGAGCATTTAAACTTAATTTCGACTTTGCCTTTATATCATAGAGATCCCTTTGATAGATTAATTATTGCTCAAAGTTTAGTAGAAAATCTAACAATTATTAGTAAAGATTCTGCCTTTGATGCTTATGCTATCACCAAACTCTGGCAAATTGACCCATAACTCTAATTCACTAACTTATAAACTAGGAGAAAATATCATGAAACTCGAAGATTATTTTACATTTCTATCAGAAGATGATATCAGAATCAAAGGTCATAGAATTGGCATTGATAATGTCTTATTTTATTACTTAGAAGGTTATACACCAGAAGAAATAAAAGCAGTTTACCCTGACTTAACCTTAGAAAAAATCCACGCCACCATCCTCTATTATCTCCATAACAAAACAGAAATAGACGCTTACTTAAACAGAATAAAAACCTGGAAAGAAACCCGTTATCAAGAATCCTTAAAAACTCCCTCACCACAGCGAGAAAAAATGAGAAATATCAAGCAGCAAAGAGAAAATTATCTAAGCTTATGAAAATCAAATATCTGCTTGATGAAAACCTATCCCCTCGACTAAAAATTGCTGTTTTAAGGTTAAATCTTGATATAGATATTCTGCGTATTGGAGATCCAAAAACTCCCCCATTAGGAACATTAGATCCTGATGTTTTAATCTATTTAGGTCAATCTCAAAGACTATTAGTAACAGATAATCGTACCAGTATGCCTGAACATTTACAAGAATATTGGCAAACCCATCAATCATTTTTTGGACTATTTTGGGTACGTCCCGACACAAAAATAGGAAAATTAGCAGAAGAATTAGTTTTTATTTGGGAAAGTAGTGAAGCAGAAGAATGGGTTAATATAACTGATTGGATTCCTTTTTAATTTATATTATCTAAAACAATAGAATTTAACTGTTAACTATCCTCTATAAACTATTAACTAAAAATGTATGATTCAACCTGTAAATTTATCGCAGCCAACTATTCAGAAGATATAGCCAAATGGTTAATAGGAAAAGCCATCTCTTTAACAGAAATTAAACCATCAGAACTATCCTTAGAACCCATAAGAGCAGATAGTGTCATCTTTTTAGGTTCAGATGAAATAATTTTACACCTAGAATTCCAGACCAAGCCATCAGAAGAAATACCCTTTAGGATGTTAGATTATGCCGTAAGATTACACAGAAAATATCCTAACTTAGACATTCATCAAGTAGTCATTTATCTGTTAGAAAGTTCATCATCTTTAGTGAGACAAGAAGAACTAAACCTAAGAAATACCTATCATAAATTTAACGTAATTCGTTTATGGGAAACCCCAACAGAAACCCTATTAGAAACCCCTGGGTTATATCCCTTTGCTGTTTTAAGTCAAGAGAATAACCGAGAAAAAACATTACAACAAATAGGAGAAAAAATAGAAACAATAGACAACTTAACCACACAAAGTAACATTGCAGCATCAACCGCCATTCTCGCTGGGTTATTATTAGATAAGACCCTTATTCAACGACTATTAAGGAACGATATCATGAAAGAATCTGTAATTTACCAAGAAATTAGAGATGAAGGCAAACGAGAAGGAAGACAAGAAGGAAGACAAGAAGGAAAACGAGAAGAAGGAATATCCTTTGTTTTACGTCTTCTAAATCGTCGAATAGGTGTTATTTCTGGAGAGTTAGAGCAAAAAATTCGTCAATTACCATTAAATACCCTAGAAGACTTAGGAGAAGCTTTATTAGACTTTAAAACAGAAGCGGACTTATTAAATTGGTTAGAAACAAATTAAGGAATGACATCATGAAAGAATCCGTAATTTACCAAGAAATTAGACAAGAAGGAATAGAAAAAGGAAGACAACAAGAAGGAATATCCTTAATTTTACGTCTTCTTAACCGTAGAATAGGTGTAATTTCTGAAGAGTTAGAACAAAAAATCCGTCAATTACCATTAAATACCCTAGAAGACTTAGGAGAAGCTTTATTAGACTTTAAAACAGAAGACGACTTATCAAACTGGTTAGAAATAAATAGCTAAAAATTCATGAGAAATGAAGCTGATACTAGAGCCGAATTAATAGATCCTGCCCTCCATGCTCTGGGTTGGGGTGTTGTAGAAGAAAGTCGTATTCGTAGAGAAGTAATAGCCCCTGGCCGCCTCATTGGGGGAGGAAAACGAGCTAAACCAAAATATGCTGATTATGTCCTCATTTATCGTAATCAAAAACTAGCCATTATCGAAGCCAAAGCCGAAAACTTACCCTACACCGAAGGAGTCCAACAAGCAAAAGAATACAGCGATCGCCTACAAATTCGTTACAGCTACGCCACCAATGGACGAAAAATCTATCAAATAGATAGACTGACAGGAAAAGAGCAAGATATAGAACGTTACCCCACACCAGATGAACTCTGGAACATAACCTTTAGTAAGGATAACCAATGGCGCGATCGCTTTGCAGTCATCCCCTTTGAAGACAAAAGCGGAACCTGGGAAGCTCGTTACTATCAACATAATGCCATTACCAAAGTATTAGAAGCTATTGCCAATAAGCAAGGTAGAATGTTGCTTACCCTCGCTACAGGAACAGGAAAAACCTGCATTGCTTTTCAAATAGCCTGGAAACTGTTTCATAGTCGCTGGAATTTAACCTATCAACCTACTCGTCGCCCGCGTATTCTCTTTCTAGCAGATCGTAACACCCTCGCTAACCAAGCATTCAGAGCCTTTTCAGCATTTCAGGCCGATGCTTTAGTACGAATAGACCCAGAAGCGATCGCTAAAAAAGGGAAAGTCCCCAAAAATGGCAACGTCTTCTTTACGATCTTCCAAACATTCATGACAGAAACCAAAGGAGACGAAGAAGCTACCCCCAACTTTGGAGAATATCCCCCCGACTTTTTCGACCTCATTATTATTGATGAATGTCATCGAGGAGGTGCGAGAAACGAAAGCACTTGGCGTGGTATTTTGGACTATTTTTCCCCTGCGGTGCAACTGGGTTTAACCGCTACCCCTCGCCGTGATGTCAATGCCGATACATACAATTATTTTGGGGAACCTCTATACGAATATTCCCTTGCACAAGGGATAGAAGACGGCTATCTAACCCCTTTCAAAGTCCATCAAATTCAAACGAATCTTGATGAATATGTTTACAGTGAAGAAGATTTTATCATTGCTGGAAACATAGAAGAGGATCGAGTTTATACCGAAAAAGACTTTAACCGTATTATTGAAATGCAACCTCGTGAGGCACATCGGGTTAAAGTGTTCATGGAAGCCATAAACCAGAACAAAAAAACCCTGGTATTTTGTGCCACCCAAGATCATGCCTTGATGGTAAGGGACTTGATCAACCAAATGAAGATCAGTAATGATCCTAACTATTGCGTCCGTGTAACAGCCAATGATGGTGCATTAGGAGAACAAAACTTACGCACTTTCCAAGACAACGAAAAGACTATCCCCACCATTCTCACCACCTCTCAAAAGCTTTCTACAGGGGTCGATGCGAGAAATATTCGTAATATTGTGCTGATGCGTCCTATCAATTCAATGATTGAGTTTAAACAGATTATTGGTAGAGGAACACGCATTTTTGAAGGGAAAGACTACTTTACTATTTACGACTTTGTTCGGGCCCACGAAAAGTTTAACGATCCCGAATGGGACGGGCCACCCCAAGAACCACCAACAGGCATTACTCCCCGATCTCGACCTGAGTGCGATCGCTCTGTACCTGAAGAACCAAGAGAAGCCGAAACCCGTCAATCTTCTGAAAAAATCGTTATTCAACTAGCAGATGGGAAAGAACGAACTTTACAACATAACGTTCAAACCACTTATTGGAGTCCAGACGGTAAACCTCTATCTGCAACTGAGTTTGTAGAACGCCTTTACGGTGAACTGCCTGACTTATTTCAAAACGAAACAGAATTACGTCACTTGTGGAGTCGTCCCGATACTCGTCAAACTTTATTAGAAGGGTTAGCAGAGAAAGGTTATGGAGAAGAACAACTGGCCGCAGTTCAGAAAATTGCGGATGCAGAGAATAGCGACGTATTTGATGTTTTGGCTTTTATTGCCTATGCTAAACCTCCCCTAAGCCGTCGAGAGCGTGTCATTGCTCATAAAAGTCTGATTTTTTCACACTACACCGAAAAACAACAAGAATTTTTAGATTTTGTCTTAGATCAATACATCCGTGAAGGAGTAAGGGAGCTTGCTCGAGATAAATTACCTCAACTCCTAGAGCTAAAATATCACAGTATTAATGATGCCATCAATGAATTAGGAGACGTTAGACAAATTCGAGAAGTGTTTATTAATTTTCAAGGATGTTTGTATTTAGAACAAAATGAAGCTAGTTAAATCATATTTCCATCTTAGTTATCCTTCAAACCAATTTTGATTAATACTATAAAGACAAATAATTAGTTACGATAACATTGATTAAAGACTGTACAGTTTGTAAATGGCTCGGGGCAGATTTGAACTGCCGACCTTGGGCTTATGAGTCCCCTGCTCTAACCAACTGAGCTACCGAGCCGCACCTCTTCCATTATGTTTAATATAGCACAAAACAATGCTATTGACCAGGATAATTAAAAAAAATTCAGAGGAAGTCTAACCTTCCCCTGAGAGAGCATTGGACTGAAAAAATTTATTGATTACTTTCTGTTCTTAGGTAACAACGCCATAGGATTAACGGCTCCTCTACCATTCGGGTGAACTTCAAAATGCAGATGGGGTCCAGTGCTGTATCCTGTACTACCCATCTCAGCAATTTGCTGTCCTTGCTCAACCTTTTGTCCACGGCGGACTAACAGGCGGCTATTGTGGGCATAGAGCGTCATACTGCCGTCAGGATGGCGTACCTTAACTAACTTTCCGTAGCCTCCCGAATTCCATCCAGCCGTGATTACCTCACCAGGGGCGGCGGCCACAATGGGAGTACCAATAGGCGCGGCAATATCGATTCCCCGATGCATTCTTCCCCAGCGTGGGCCATAGCCAGAAGTCAACACACCTTTACTTGGCCAAATATAGCCAGTAAACTGCATAGGCGCATCAGGAAGATAATTATCGGGAACAGATAAAGGGGGTAATTCAGGACCCACATTCGTTCCTACAGGGATGCGGAAGGCATCATTATATTGTTCGGTATCGTTGGGAGCCGCTCCCACTAATCGAGAACGGAATTGCGGTAGCTGTTGAGCAACTTGCTGTTGAGAAGAAGAGGAATTACGGCGATCGCTCGCCCACTCAGGATTGAGAGTTTCTCCTACCACGGGGGTTGTAGACTGCTGAGGGGTTTCAGGCTGCATTTCAATCGTCCCAGGTTCAGTCCTAACCGCGTACTCCCGCTCAAGGTTAGCAATATCTGCTTTAAGTTGTTCGGTATAAGCATCTGAACTAGGGGTCACAGAAATCTCGATCATTTCTGGATCATCATTGTGAGATGACTTTTTCTCCGATTCCTTCACCTCAGTAGACAACCTAGAGGATAGGGCAGTCACAGGAATCGGAAGAGGAGAATCAGGGAAGCGACTGGGAGAGGAAGCAACTAAATTCTGAGATTGGGAAATCTTGAGCAGATGCTGAGGTTGATCACGAGATTGTGCCATCGTCTGGGATTGAGGAATCACTAGACTCTGATGGATTTTAATTAAATTAGGGTTGGTAATACCATTCGCTTGAATTAACGTTGAGACAGTTATCCCGTGACGACGAGCAATACTATTGAGGGTGTCTCCGGGTTTAACCCGATAGGATTTCTTGTTTTGCGTTAAAGTTACCTGTGGTTTAGGAACAACTCTTGCTTGCTGGGTTGGGATTAATTCTTGGGGACTTTCAGCGTTAAATAACTCCGGTCTTGATTCGTTAGGAGTTGAGCTTGGAGCATTTTCTGAGGTAGTAATCCGAATGGGAACAGGCTCATTAAATTGAGGAATCTCTTCTTGTTCGATTTTGGCAGGGGGAACAGAAGGCAATTTCGTTAAGGAAGACAAGGCCGAAGCAGAATTTTGACTGGTTGCTTCTTGTCTATAGATGGGTATAGAAGAAACATCCTCCTTTGATTGAGGGGTGGTTTCTACCATAGCTGTCGGTTTAAGTTCTGGGATGTCTACCTTTTTCGTTGAGGGAGAAGACACAGCAAAGGTAGGGTCTAAGAGAGTGGTTGAACCTGAAGCTACAACTGATTCAGTCTCCTGAGAGTTAATAATTTGAAGGGCAGTTTCTCTAAGAGACTCATTCGCCTGGGGTTCATTGGCAGCCCTTCTTAAGGGTTGACTCACATCAGAAACATTAGCAAGCAAGGAACTTGTCTCAGGTTTCAGGTTGGATTTCTCCGTCTTGAGTTCTGCCAAACTATCTTGTAAACGTTTACGGGTTTCTCTAAGGTGATCAAGAGACGTATTAACAGATTTGGAGACTTCTTTTTGGGAATGGGGGACTTCTTGCCTAACTTTCTTTGATTTGGTTTGAGATTCTTCTAGGGTAGGAATTTTTATAACTTGTCCAGGCACTAGGTCAGTTTCAACAGAGAGTTGATTTAGGGTGGCGATCGCCACTGCTTCAACTTGATAATCTTGGGCGAGTTGCCCGATAGATTCTCCCAGCTTAACTTTGTGCTTACGGGTTAGGGGAGCCAATTGGCTTTTTGGTGAATCAGTCGTATCTACGGGGTTAAACGAGGCAGGAAGACTTGAAAGGGCTGCTTTAGCGGTTAGAGAGTTGGCTGCCACTGCCGCCTTATTTGAAGCTAATAACAATCCCGTTGCTCCCATGGAAATGGCTAGTCCAATCATGGCTGCTGAGCGACGTACTTGACCACAATTTTCATTGGTGGTCAAACTACTTGATGTGACCTCGGCCAGGGAGTTAACGGATAGGTCAGTATAGTCAGCCAGGCACGAGGGCATCGGAGTTACTTGGTGTTTAATGGTGTCTTTCAAAAAAACCTCCTAGGTGTGTGAATGAGAGATTACTAAAAGTCTATAGATTGGGTGGGTTTATGGTAATGGTATAAATTTTTGTTTTTACAGGGAAAAATGTTAATCGACATAGATTGATAAGTCAATATACTTAGTCAGCATTATTTTAGGACAACTTAACATAACATTACTTTGCTGATTTCTAGATAAGTATAGTCTGATTCAGATTCACTGAGGGCTTATTACTCCTAATGATTTTGTCTGAATGCGAGTCTGTAGACGATGGGAATTAATCGAAGGTTTCCTGATTTTATGAAAGATTGCTCGATGTTCAAGGGCTGAGTTCAAGGGGTGTCTGGCTTAATGAGAGAGATACTGTCACTTTTGCCTCAATTAATTCCGTCACATTGAGGTTCTTTGACATCTTCGGGCAATGATACAAATTCCTTATTAAACGCTTAACCCAGATTTAGTTGTCGTCGTGCTTCAAATAGACCAATCGTTACACTCACCGATAGGTTTAAACTACGCACTTGAGGATGAGTCATCGGGATATATAGGGTCTCATGACAATCAGCAAGAAGATATTTGGGTAATCCCTCAGTTTCACTGCCAAATAATAGCCAGTCACTGTCTTGAAACGTCCATTTGAGATAAGGACAGCGACCCCGAACACTAAACCCTAGTAAGCGTCCTCCTTGTTGCTGATGCCATCGCAAAAATTCTTCTAGACTATTGTGGTAATGGAGATTGACATGAGGCCAGTAATCTAACCCCGCCCGTTTCAAATAGCGATCGCTCAATTCAAATCCCAATGGACCAACCAAATGTAATTCTGTGTTTGTTGCTGCACAAGTTCGGGCGATATTCCCAGTATTAGGGGGGATTTGGGGGTAAACTAAAACAATTCTTGGCATAATAATCTATAGTTTTTCTTTATATTTCACGGGACATCCCAAAATATATTAGTTTTTATTAACTAAAAATCACTTTTTATATCTAAAACTTATTTTTAAGCCACGAGTAGGGACTCACACAATTTATCTTCTAATCCCTGTTCAAGTTGGGCAACAGCAGCAATTTCTTCAGCCAGAATAGATGAAATGGGACAACCCCTTTGATATTTTCCCAACCATTGTTGTGCTAGGTTTCCATCACGCAAAATTCGATTAACTGGACTCAGAAAACAGCTAAATCCTCCCTGTTTCGCCCTTGGCAACACTTCTTGATATAATTGCTTAATCCAATCGCGTGCCAGGAGCTTTTGGCCATCTTGCCAGTGAATTAATTGGGCATCTAAACTATCTTTAGCGACAGCCTGTTCATTCTTATCAGTAATGATTAATAAATCTTCTGGGGATAATTGACTTTGAGAAAGGGGGTCAAGGGTTGGATCATTAATAAGTTGGATTAAACGAGCTTCTAATAAAGCAACTACTGACAACAAAGCGATTGGTTCTACGATCAGGTCACAGATTCTTAATTCTAAGCGATTAAGATTATAAGGGCGGTTATCTCCATTGGGGCGGACTGATACCCACAGATGACGGACATTTTGCATTGTTTGCAGAGCTAACTGTTCCTCTGTCCAATGAACGAAGTGATCGTGACTTTCAAATAAAGGAACATGAGTCGGGGTTTGGGGAAATAAATGCCAACGAGTAGAATGGTAGCCTGTCAATTTTCCGTCAAGGAAAGGAGAAGACGAGCTTAAGGCGAGATAAAGAGGGGCTTCCAACCTAATCAGACGGCAAGCTCGCATTAAAGTTTCTGGGTCATTAATTCCAATATTAATATGAACACTAGCGGTGACAACATCCGTGCCGTAGGTTTGTTCAATATAGCTATGGTAAGGGTTTTGAGGATCAGAACGATAAAAGCGATCGCTATTACCTAACGAGAGGGTACTTCCTGGAATTAAAGTATAGTGTCCCATGCTTTTTAGATAGGTTCTCAAGTTTTGTCGAGGTCGCAAGATGGCACACAAGAGGCGATCATAACAGCATAATGGGGCTGTAGTGTATTCTACATTGCGCGAATCTGGTTCTCGAACAAATCCCTCTAAGTCTTTGACAATGCGGTCAGACAGTCCCACAATTTGCCCTTCAGCTGTCCCTGTATATATTTCAATTTCAAGTCCTTTGGATAATCGCACAATGATTCCTCATGTTTTGCTGGGCAATTTCCCCAGTCATTTGTGTCACCTAAACTCTATTATCGATGGAGATAGAGGATTTACTCAACAAAAATATTTTTGGCATTTTGGATGATCGTGAATGAATGCTTATTGTTTTTCTTGGTTACTGTGCTTTTTCCTGGGATGGTTAGGATATATTTGTCCTACATTGAGTCAAAAAGAGCCAAAAATTTTGAAGAATATTGCCTCAGATCGAGAAACTCTAGCACCAGAGTCTAACCCTAGATTAAATTCTTATCCAGGGTTAATTATTGGTTTTTGGCGCGGTTTCCATAACAGGGAAGAAATGACGCTTTATTATGGTTACCAATTTCGAGCCAATGGCACGTTCTTAGCTAGACATCGTCTTTATGAAGGGGAAAAAACTGTTGAAGATGATTTTTGGCAGGGAAAATGGACTTTTGATGGAGAAATTTTACGGGTTGAAGGGAACAGTAAAAGCGATTCTCAACATCCTCTAATCATGGAGTTTCGTTTAGGTGAAGACTTGCAACTTTATCATGAAAAGGGGTCTTTAGCTGAGCCTTATTTTCCCATTCGTTTGGGCAAAATTAAATAATAGCGAATAGTTAACAACAAAGCAGGGCTTGTACTTTTCGGCAAATGTTAATAAATGTAAAAAAAGAAACAAATTATGCAAAAATTGCACCAAGTTATAAAAACTATGTTAAGCTTCCAAAACAAAGACCAGAAAAGACCATTGAACAATAATTTTTGTCCAATGGCCTGGCTTCTTAAACATATACTTTTTCCATCTTACTAGAATGTCAGACTTTAATTCATCGCCCAAAACTTTTTTAGGGTTCTCTTTAAATCGTTTGAGTCCCTCCATTTTAAAAACAGCAGTAGCTACTACAATGGTGGGAGCAATGGCGACTCCAGCTTTAGCAGATCCTCCAGTTACGCGCCCACAACAATATATCCCCCCTGTATTTTGTTTCCGAATGATGGATATCGAAGTAACAGGTCAGGATCGATTTCGCTTTGAATTTGAAGTTTTGAATTGGACTGATACCCCTGTTAATGATGTCGCTATTGCTTTGACAAAAAAAACAGATCTTGGGTTTGTTGAGGGATCAGGTACTGTCAATCAACCCTCTACCTTACCTTGGTCTGCTAATGGTGGTAATCAGGTTATTACGAATGATTGGGCAGTTGATTCAACTAAAAATAGTTTAACGTCAATCCATTGGGATGGAGGAACTGAAATTCCCTCTGTTGATCTACTTGGAATTGCTCAAGACAATGAAAATCCTGATCCTGCTATAGCTAAAGCAGGCGCGTTAGCTGATATTAACACTTTTCTTAATTTTCCCAACAAAGATTTTAACCCTAATGATCCAGAAACCTTTGATAATGGACGTAATGTGCTAGGAGGCTTTATTTTTGAAGCAGACAATTTTCAGTCTGGAGAAGTTCTCTCTTTTAACTGGGTTCTAACCAAGGATGGTAAACCAGTAGGAGTTGCTGATGGCAGAGGGAATGACTTTGGTTTTGGAGTTGTTAATATTGCACGAGCCGATGATCAAGATGATTTCAATGGTCTCCGTCCTACTTTTCCTGGGTTGGGTAATACAGGATTTACACATAATGAACGAGACTTTGGAAGCCCCCAATATGATGGTGGGCCGCAGTTTTTTATGGAAGTTGGGGCTAGTGTTACGGCTCCTTTTTTGAACCCGTCGGACTCTAAGGGGATTCCTGAACCTCTTACTATTTTAGGTGCAGGTACAGCACTCGGTTTTGGTTCATTTTTCAAGAGTAAACTTAATAAAAAACAGAAAAAAGATCAAACCAGTGTTTAGTAAATAAGATAATAGCTGTTCACTTCTTCTGTTAAATATTCAAAGGATAAACAAAAGGGGTGAACAGTTAAAATCAAATATTTTATTTGTTAGTTTAATTAACGATGAAAAATATAAATTTATCAAATAAATCTATCCTTAAACAACAATTAATTATTTTAGGAACTCCGTTGGTGCTTGGTATATTAGAAATATTCCATCCCATCGGATTAGCTAATAGAACTCCCTTTGAGTCTATTGCCCCTAAAGTAAATTGGTGGATTACCCTGCATTTATTACAACTCCCCTTATTTGGACTATTAGGACTAGCTGTAATTTTATTAGTCAATCATCTTAAAGGATTGCCAGCCACTATTAGTCGGATGGGAATAGCCTTTTTTCTGATTTTTTATACTGCTCTAGATTCTATTATGGGTATTGCGGGTGGGGTACTTATTCGTGGTGCAAAAGACTTATCAAGCAATGTGCAAATTTTCGCAGCTAAGCAATTTAATATACTTTTATTTGACCCCATTATCGGCGGTAGTACGTTTTCGTTGATTTCTATTTTAGGAGGCGGAGGCTGGTTAATTGGTGTTATTGGAGCCGCAATTGCTTTGAAGCGTTCAGGTGCTCCTTATTTTTCAATCGTGCTACTAATCACCTCTGGTTTCTTGTTTGGTTTAGCTCATGTCCCCCCAACCGGGCCATTAGGAATGGCTTGTTTTTTTATTGCTGTTGCCTTTATTAATCCTACTATATGGAGTGGTGACAAAAATTTTTAATTTTCTTTAACAAAAACTAATTATTAATTATAATTAATAATCTTAATATTCTTTATTTTAAACCATTGATTTTTATCTTTTAATAAACTTAAACATGAAACAAATCAAACTAAAAGGAATCAAACAAAAACTATCTGATTGCGGAATTACCATAATTATTCTAGGAATAACAGCTTGTAGTTCTCCGTCAAACTTAAACTCTACTAACACAAAACAAGCAGAAATTTTATCTCAAGAAGCCTTAGAAAAAGTCAAAAAAGGTAACTTAAAATTAGCTATAGAAGATTATAATAAAGCTTTAGAAGCTAATCCTCAATATGCTCAAGCTTATAATGGCCGAGGCAATACTTATTTTCTTTTAAATAATCCAGAAGAAGCTATCAAAAATTATAATCAGGCTATCAAATTAGATCCTAAACTACCGAGGGCATATTATAATAGAGGTTTTGCCTATCAGAGACTAGGAAAGACCGATTTGGCAGTTCAAGATTTTAATAAAAGCTTAAGTTTAAATCCTGAATATTTACCAGCTTATATGAATAGGGCAGTTGTTCGTTCAATCTTGGGAGATAATCAAGGGGCAATCGAAGATTACAATAAAGTAATACAAAATGACCCTAATCTTCCTCAAGTTTATTTTAACCGCGCTTCTTCTTATGTAGAATTAGGAAATAAAAAAGAGGCCATAAAAGATCTAAAAAAAGCGGAACAACTTTTTTCTAACCAAGGTAATATACAGGCATTAGAAAAAACCAAAGAAATCATCAGTAACATTCAAAACTAAATAACAGAATAAAGTTTTAATCAGTTAAACCATGTTTGAGGGAAAAGCGGACTAATTCTGTACGACTATTGGTTCCAGTTTTACTAAACAAACGACTGACATATTTTTCCACATTGCGTACACTGGTATCTAAGCGGGCAGCAATTTCCTTATTCATCAGGCCTTCTGCTACTAAATCTAAAACACTTTGTTCCCGTGGGGTTAATTCAATTTTGATTGGGGGAGGAGTAGTAACTAAATGGGGTTGTTGGCCAATTTGTGCCTTAAGTTCCCGAATTTCTTGAGCAATTTCTTCTAGTTTTGTGGCTTCACTACTCGACTGAATATTAATCTGTCGGCGTTCAAGTAAATTTTTAACAATTGCTTCTAATTCTTCGGGATCAAACGGTTTCGATAAATAGGCATCACAACCGGACTGATATCCTTGAATACGATCAGAAGTCATTCCTCTAGCCGTTAAAAAAACAACGGGAAGGGATTGGTATCGGGGATCTTCTCGCAGTTTTTGTAAAAATTGATAGCCATCTACTTGAGGCATCATAATATCAGAAATGACTAAATCGGGAATATTTTTTTCAATGATTTCCCAGGCCTGATTAGCGTTACTGGCAACTTTAACTTCAAAATCACCACTATATTCTAGGTAAGCTTGTACCGATTCACGGATTCCAGGTTCATCGTCTACTAACAGAATTTGTTCAGGATTGGACATTCGTTTTCTCCGATCTTCAAAAATACATAATCAGGTCTTTCCATTGAAATGGGTTTCAAGGATACTAGGTCAGGTTAATTATAGTTTCTTAAATTTATTCGTATAGATGATTTGTGAACCATTATCCTTATAAGTTCTTCACAAAATCAAGTGTTGTGAACATTAAGCCAAGATTATTAACAGAGTTGATTTATCGTGGATCTGTTAGAGAGGAAAGGTTAATTTTATCCAAGCACCCTGTAAGTCAGGATGATTTTGAGCCACAATTGAGCCACCATGAGCATGAACAATCTCCTGGGCGATCGCCAACCCTAAACCGCTTCCTTGACGACGAGATTGACTATCGGTTCCGGTGCGCGTACGGGACGATTCCCCGCGATATAAACGCTCAAAAATATAAGGTAAATCTCCTTGTGAAAACCCTGAACCTTGGTCAATAATATCAATTTGAATGGCTTGGTCATTGTCGGTTAACCCAAGAGTCACGGTAATGATAGATTGAGGAGGACTATATTTAAGGCTATTATCAAATAAATTGAGAAACACCTGGTATAGACGAGAGCGATCCCCCGAAAACTGAATTTCTGAGAGACCACTATCATCGAGAGTGACTTGTTTGTTCTGGGCTAGAGGCTCCAACGTTTTCCAAGCTGATAAGATTAATTCTCTGAGTTCTAACGATTCATAGGAGAGGTTTTGATGGGGGTTGTTTTCAAGTTGACTAAGATCGAGCCAATTTTCTACTAAATGAATAAGGCGATCAGTTTCTGTCAATAGTTGTTCAACCCAACGACGTTCAGGGTTTTGTAGACGAGTCTGTAAAGTTTCTGCTACCAAGGAAATAGCAGTTAAAGGGGTTCTGAGTTCGTGGGTTAAATCAGAAAAAGCCTGCTCACGCGATCGCGATAGTTCCACTAATGGTTGTTGATTTTCTAAAAAAACCCCCACCGCTTTTTGGGGAAGGGGATAACTTAACCCTTTGAGGGTAATCGCACGATTGTTAATGAAACTGTGATTGACATAGGCTGTTTGATAAAGTACCCACTCTTTGACTTGAGGGGTTTGGGTCTCTCGTGTTTGTTCAATCAATTGATCGAGTTCGTAGGAACGAACTAACTCTAACAACAGACGTACTTGACCAGGTTTCCAACGATCAATATGGAGTAATTGTTGTGCTTGTTGATTACACCATAGTAGGTGATTATCGCCATCAATATGTAGATAACCCACCGGAGCTAAATCGAGTATATGCTGTTGTTTTTGCAATTCTTCAGCTTGCTGTTGACATTGTTCTTGAAGGTAGAGAATTTCTCGCCGCACTAGAGAAGTTGGGGACAACGTGGGGACTAGATCCTCGATATCAGGGGAAGCCGTCAATATTTTTTTTAATTGAAATTTGAAGTGGTAGTAGCTCCACCCCCAAAATACCATCCCCAATAAAAAACCGAGAATAAAGAAAATCAATGTTAACAGTAGCTTAACAATAAGTGGATGGGTCTTGATTGCTTTGATGACCCTCTCATGACTCTATGTTAATTGATTTAAAGTTGCTACAATCTGTTTCTTAAAAGCACGATTTAATGATTGGAGTAATATTGATATGCTTAGATATCTTTGTGACACTGCCCAAAACGTGAATTAAACAAAAAACTCCTGCTTAAATAGCAGGAGTTTTAAGATTAGCGAACCTAAATCTTAGTCAAGATCAGGCATAGCGAGTACGGGTTCAGTCTCACGATCAATCCCTTTCTCAAATCCAGCAGCAGCCGCCCGCGCACGTCCAGCGTGCCACAAGTGACCGATGAGGAAGAAGAAACCGAGGGTAAAGTGAGAAGTCGCTAACCACGCACGGGGAGAAACGTAGTTAAAAGAGTTAACGTCAGTGATAACCCCACCCACAGAGTTCAAAGAACCGAGGGGAGCGTGGGTCATATATTCAGCCGCACGGCGGATTTGCCAAGGCTGAACGTCATTTCTTAACTTATCTAAATCTAAACCGTTAGGACCACGAAGAGGCTCTAACCAAGGACCACGGAAGTCCCAAAAACGCATGGTTTCACCACCGAAGATGATTTCACCAGTGGGAGAACGCATTAAGTATTTACCAAGACCGGTAGGACCTTGAGCAGATCCAATATTAGCACCTAAGCGTTGGTCACGAACTAAGAAGGTGAACGCTTGAGACTGGGATGCTTCCATTCCAGTAGGACCGTAGAATTCACTAGGATAAGCGGTGTTGTTGTACCAAACCATTACAGAAGCGATGAAGCCCATTAAGGACAATGCGCCTAAGCTGTAGGAAAGGTAAGCTTCACCAGACCAGATGAAAGCACGACGAGCCCAACCGAAAGGCTTGGTTAAGATGTGCCAGATACCGCCAAAAATACAGATCAGACCCACCCAAATGTGACCACCGATGAGGTCTTCCATGTTATCAACACTGATGATCCAACCTTCACCACCAAAGGGAGCTTTGAACAAGTAGCCAAAGATCACAGCAGGGTTCAAAGTGGGATTAGTGATAACACGAACGTCACCACCACCAGGGGCCCAGGTGTCATAAACACCGCCAAAGAACATGGCTTTGAATACCAACAATAGCGCACCACATCCGAGAAGAATGAGGTGATAACCGATGATGTTGGTCATCTGGTTTTTGTCCTTCCAGTCATAACCAAAGAAGCTAGAATACTCTTCTAAGGTTTCAGGACCACGAAGGGCATGGTAAATTCCTCCAAAACCGAGAACGGCTGAGGAGATTAGGTGTAAAACACCAGCAACAAAGAAGGGGAAAGTGTCAATGACTTCACCTCCAGGTCCCACACCCCAACCGAGGGTAGCAATGTGGGGGAGGAGAATTAAGCCCTGTTCATACATGGGCTTTTCAGGAATAAAGTGGGCAGTTTCAAACAGGGTCATAGCCCCAGCCCAGAAAACGATCAGACCAGCGTGAGCGACGTGCGCACCGAGAAGCTTACCGGAGAGGTTGATCAAGCGAGCATTGCCTGACCACCATGCGAAACCGGTAGATTCTAGGTCACGTCCACTGGCAACGGGTGCATTAGAGAGCGTTACCACGGGGAAGTACCTCCTCAGGGAATACAAAGTTTTGGTGGGGTTGGTCTTGGGGAGCCATCCAAGCCCGTAGACCTTCGTTTAACAAAATGTTCTTGGTATAGAATGTCTCAAATTCGGGGTCTTCTGCTGCCCGTAATTCTTGAGAGACAAAGTCATAAGCCCGTAGGTTTAAGGCTAGACCGACAATCCCCACAGAACTCATCCAGAGTCCAGTTACGGGGACAAATAGCATGAAGAAGTGTAACCAACGCTTGTTGGAGAAAGCAATTCCGAAAATCTGTGACCAGAAACGGTTAGCTG
>NEED01000028.1 GCA_002110465.1 unicellular cyanobacterium SU2
CTTTAGAGGCATTTCGTACAGCCATCTCTTACCGTTTTCATAATTGGTTAAAAAATAATGCTGACGTATTTGCTAGGTATAAAGCTAGTCTCGGCTATATTTGGGCTTGAAATAAGCTAAAGTCCCACTAAATAAAGGCTAAAGTCCTGACAACAAAATTTTCTGTTTTAGGAGATATCATGAGCGATCGCCGATCAAATCATAATCTTATTATCTTCTGTATAATCTTCTTGGCAGTATTAGTTATTAATTTATTAATTACTAGCAATCCCCTATACGCCAGTTCTGAAAGTGCTTTAAGAAGCGATATCAACAATCTAAGAACTCGTATTGGTTATTTAGAAAGAGAAGTCCGTCGCGTTTCTCAAAGACAAAATCGTTCTAATCCTACTGCACCTGAATTATCCCCTAGAACTGGAGGACAAGTTGTGGATGGGGAAATCATTGGACTGAGTGACCCCATGTTTGAACGTCTTTCTATTTTGGTCATTGAATTGAAAGAAAGGGTAATGGATTTAGAAAATCGTATGGACAAAATTGAGGAAAAAACAGGTATTTAAAATTTTTTGAATAATCATAAAATATATTTGAATATTTAGGTTTTTAATAGCAGATAGTAATGAAATAAGGCACAATAATATTGATCTGTCTTCAGTGGAAAAGGATAATTTGGTAATGAGTCATCGAAAATTTAGCTCTAAGGTTGCGATCGCCCCTTTGATAACGTTATTAACGACTTTTCCCGTAGTAGTTGTAGCCCAAGACACCATTCCCAACCCATCCAATAATATTGATAATCTTCCTAATGATCCCCAACAATTAACCACCTGGCGTTGTACTCAAGAAGATCAAGCGATCGCCGTCGAAGCGAAAGATATCAAGGGATGGCAAGAAATGATTGAAAAAGAAGGATGGCAATGTCAAGAAGAATTATCGATTATTCCCAGTGGCGATCGCCAGTTTTCCTGTGAACCAGAAGAAACTATCGGAATTTTAACGGTCGTTTGGTTAAAAGGAACAGAAGGAAAAGAACAAATGACAACTTGGATGAATAAGTTAGAAAATCAACAGGGGATGACTTGTACTAAAGATGAAACTAACCCATTTTGGCAATAAGAAACTATCGATCAAGTTTTGCAGACGGCGTTAAACTGAAATGGGTGATAATTTTCACCCCTAGTAACAATAATTAACAAAGTGAGCATTTGTTTACTTTAAGCTAAAGTTTCGCAAACGGATAAGATTATGCAGACAGTTGATAAACAGTCAGGAACTCCCGCAGGTATGGATACAGCCAAACATGGCTTACCTGTTACGATTATTACAGGATTTCTTGGTAGTGGAAAAACAACCCTTCTTAACCACATTCTCACAAACCAAGAAGGACTTAAAACGGCGGTTCTTGTCAATGAATTTGGCGAAATTGGCATTGATAATGAACTCATTGTTACCAGTGAAGATAACATGGTGGAATTAAGTAATGGCTGTGTCTGCTGTACGATTAATGAAGATTTAGTGCAAGCAGTTTATAAAGTTCTTGAACGTCCTGAGAAAGTGGATTATTTAGTGGTTGAAACGACGGGAGTTGCTGATCCTTTACCCGTTGCTTTAACATTTTTAGGGACAGAATTACGGGATATGACCCGATTGGATTCTATTATTACCATGGTAGACTGTGCTAATTTTAGCCTCGATCTATTTAATTCCCAAGCGGCTTATAGTCAAATTGCTTATGGAGATGTTATTGTTCTCAACAAGACAGATTTAGTGGATGAAGGAGATGTAGACGCGCTAGAAATTCGGGTTCGAGATATAAAAGAAGGAGCGAGAATTTTACGAACACAAAAGTCTCAAGTTCCTTTACCGTTAATTTTGAGTGTGGGATTGTTTGAGTCTAGCAAATATTTTGATTCTGAAGAAGCAAAACATCATCATGATCATGACCATCACCATCATGATCATGACCATCATCACCATGATCATGACCATCATCACCATTCTAACCATTTAGAAGATGATGGGTTTTTGTCTATTTCCTTTGAAAGTGATAAACCTTTTTCAATTCGCAAATTTCAGTATTTTCTAGACAATCAATTACCAGAAAATGTGTTCCGCGCGAAAGGAATTCTCTGGTTTAATGAAAGTCCGAAGCGTCATATCTTTCATCTTAGTGGAAAGCGGTTTACCCTCGAAGATGATGAGTGGAAAGGAGATCCTAAAAACCAAATTGTCTTAATTGGTCAAAACCTTGACAGTAAAACCCTATACGAACAAATAGAAAACTGTCTTTCTCTTCCCTCTAATAATCGAGGTAAAGGGTTTGATCAATAATTAAGCAATCTTCTTAAAACGATAAATAGAGGAGAAAAGTCGCCCAATAAGTTGTTAAAAAAACAGTGAAGAAACCCACTGAAGAACACTCCTTTGTCAAAGGTTAATGGTTAATGCTATTAACCTTTTGTTTAGGATCTTTTTAACTTTAAATTTCTTAGGCAAGAAATCGATATTATTATTCAAAATAGAAGAAAGTCAAGGGAAAACACCGAACACCGAACTCACGTCAACAGCTTATTACCTTAAGGAGGAACTTAATTTGTTAATTTCAGTTATCATTCCCTGCTACAACGAAGAGGAAGTTATCAAGGAAACTAATCATCGATTAATAAGTGTTATTGAACGCATTACGCCCCAATTTGAATTAATTTATGTTGATGATGGTAGCCAGGATCAGACTTCTAATTTATTGCGTCAATTACAACAAGCTGATAAACGAGTTCGCGCCATTTTATTGTCTCGCAATTTTGGACATCAGATGGCGGTAACTGCGGGGTTAGACTATGCTGTTGGCAATGCAATTGTTCTAATTGATGCTGATTTACAAGATCCCCCAGAAGTCATCGAAGAAATGGTCTATCAATGGAGTCAAGGGTATCATGTCGCCTATGGAGTGCGTACCGAAAGAACAGGGGAAACTGCGTTTAAACGCTGGACAGCTAAAGCCTTTTATCGCCTCATTAATCGTCTGTCTGACGTTCAAATTCCCCTAGATACAGGAGATTTTCGCTTGATGGATCGTCAAGTGGTTGAAGCGTTGAAATTGATGCCAGAACGCGATCGCTTTTTAAGGGGGATGGTGAGTTGGGTTGGTTTTCAACAAATTGCGATTCCTTACCAACGGGCCCCGCGTTTAGCTGGTATTAGTAAATATCCTTTATGGAAAATGATTCGCTTTGCTGCTGATGGTATTTTGTCTTTTTCTTTAATTCCCTTAAGAATGGCGATTTGGGCAGGTATTTTTACCTTTGGACTCTCTCTAATTGGTATTATTTATGCTTTAGTCCTTCGTCTGTTTACCAAAATTTGGGTTCCTGGGTGGACATTACTCTTTATTTCTGTTTTGTTCATCGGGGGAATTCAATTAGTATTTTTGGGAGTGATCGGGGAATATATTGGTCGCATTTATCGAGAAAATAAACAACGTCCTTTATATTTAGTTCGAGAAAGATTAGGCTTTGAAAAAGAAAACTATGAGATAATCAAAAGTTCTAACGGAAATTATTTTTAATCAGTAAAATTGATAAATTGAATTGAATATCAAGAAATCTTGTCACAAAGAGGTCTAAAGTCCTGAGTACAAACTTTTATATTTTATTGTTAATTACACCGTTCGGCTGATCTCACGGCTGAAGCCTATCTAGTTATATCAAATCCCTAAATGGTTGTGACAGTTTCAAAACTTGTGTTACTGTTAACATTTAAACTATAAACACCATCTATAATTTCTTTTATGTCAGCTAATCCATTTCTCACTTTTAACAATTCCCTAACTAATGGGAATCAGAACAAAAAATCCCCCCATATTGCCATCATTGGCGGTGGATTTACTGGGTTAACTGCGGCTTATCAATTAACTCGTCAAGGATATAAAGTTACTATTCTAGAAAAGGATGAAGAAGTAGGAGGATTAGCCGGAAGCTTTCAAGTTAATGGGGAAAAACTAGAAAAATTTTACCATCATTGGTTTACTAATGATAAATATGTTATGGAATTGGTAAAAGAACTCGACGTTGAAGATCAGGTTATCTATCGACCTACTCGCACTGGAATGTACTACGCCAACAATTTTTTTAAATTGAGTTCTCCCCTAGATTTATTAACATTTAAACCTTTACACTGGTTTAATCGAATTCGCTTGGGAATTTTTATTCTCTGGGTTCGTCGTATCAAAAACTGGCAAAAATTAGAATCTTTAACGGCAAAAGAATGGTTATTAAAAGTTTGTGGGAAACAAGTTTATCAAGTCGTTTGGGAACCCTTATTGCGAGGAAAGTTTGGAGGTTTTGCTGACCAAATATCTGCCGTTTGGTTTTGGAATAAAGTCAAGTTGCGTGGAGGAAGTCGTGGTAAAAATGGGGAAGAAATGTTGGCTTATTATCGCGGCGGTTTTGCTGCTTTAGCTGACCGTTTAGCCTCAGAAATTTCTTTTTATGGCGGTCAAATAAAGACGAATACAAGTGTTAAGCAATTAATGGTAGAAGGCGATCGCGTGATGGGTGTTAAAACATCTCAGGAAATCATTAATGTAGATGCAGTAATTGCTACTCCTGCTTTACCAATTATTGCTGATCTGGTTGATCCTTATATTAATTCTGAATATGTTGACCAACTTCGACAAGTTAAATATTTGGCTAACGTCTGTTTAGTATTGGAATTAAATCGCAGTTTATCTAAGACCTATTGGCTTAATGTTAATGATTCTAGTTTTCCTTTTGTTGGAGTCATTGAACATACTAATTTTGAATCAAAAGAAACCTATGGCGGACGGCATATAATTTATTTATCTAAATATTTACCAGAGACAGAAGAACTTTATAAAATGAGTAGGGAAGAAGCTTTAAATTATTCAATTCCTTATTTAAAAATAATGTTTCCTGAGTTTAGTCATGACTGGGTTGTTGACTATCACTTTTGGAAAGCAAGATACTCTCAACCGATTGTATGTAAACACTATAGCCAATTAATTCCTAGTAGAAAAACTCCCTTAACTGGTTTATATATTTCCACGATGTCTCAAATTTATCCGGAAGATAGAGGAACAAATTATGCTATTCGTGAAGGGCGTTCTATTGGAGATTTGGTCGCATCTCAAATACAATTTGTGAAGCCAGATAAGTAACTATTGATTAACTGTTTTTATTATTTTTATAAATCATGTCAGTTCCCTTAATTAGTTTAATTCTTGGAATCATAATATTGAGTTTAACTATTTTAGCTTACCAAGGTCATTCTATTTTTAGCAATATCCCCATAATTTTCAACCTCAAAAAAGATAAATTTTTTCTACTTAGTTTTAGCTGTATTTCTCTAGGTTTAATGTTAGGAATAATTGGAGAAATCATTGAAGTAAATCCTTCTGTACTTAGAACAATCCGATTTTTTATGATTGCAGCAGGTGGATATTTTATAAGTTTATTATTAGTTCAGAGTATCCAATCTTTAGAAAGATTATTCCCTCAGTATTTTTTAATCAATAAATTGTTTAAAAGTCAGCAATGGCTATCGACTATTTATACTGTCTCAGGAATGATTATTTTTTATATTATAGTTCTAGGATTCTTGTTATTTTTTGGCGATCGCGTCGGTTGGGAAGGAGATGATATTGATCAACTTGAGGGAATTATTAACTTTAGCTATAAAGGTAAAAACTTAATTTATCGCTACTATTGGCAACCCTTAACCTATGAGTTAAATATATGGATTCATGCTTGGCTAAATCGTCCTAAATTTCTTTTTATTATTCCTCAAATAATTGGGGCGGCTAATATTTGCCTATTGTTTCTAGCTGTTTATATTTTTGCTGAAAAACGACTCAATTTAATTTTATGTTTCTGCTTTTTGATTATTTTCCCTGAAATTATTTTTTCTAGTTTGTACTATAATTCAACCGTTTTTGCAATGTTTCCTATGACCATTACTATTCTATTTTTGTTTTGGTCAAAAAGTTCGATTAAAAAAGTGAATTTATGGAACAATTTTCGTTACTTTGTCATTGGCTTTACTTCAACTTTGGCTGTATTTTTTCGATTAGATTTTTTACTTTCTCTCCCTCTATTGTGGTATTTAATGTTATTCGATACATCGTTAAGCCACAGATTTAAAAACCGATTAATTCCTTATTTTATTTATATTTTAACCAGCTTTATGTTGCTGGTAATTTTCTCAATTACCGATATTTTTAATTTACAACAAATTATCTATATTACCAATAGTCATGAACAAGGAGCTAATACGTGGACAATTCAACAATCCTTAGCTAATTTATTTAGTGTTACTAATTTAGTTGTCTGGATAATTTTAATTACAAGTTTAATTTATTTTACTGTAACAAATATTAAAAAGAAAAACTGGCGATTTATTTTACTCTTTTTGTGTATATTGATTTTGTTATATCCTCTCCCCAGTTTAACCAGTCCTAAATATTTAATACCTGGAATTATTTTTCTTCCCTTTGTTTTAGCTACTATTACTTTGAGGATAAAATCTACTCTCGAAACACTTAAATTTAAAACATTGACTTTAGGGTTTATTATTTTAACTTTTTTCCTTCAACTTGTTACGATACAATGGGTTATGAAAATTCCCTTTATTGAAGTAACAGCAACACCTAGTCAGACAAATACTCATGATGGAATGAGGGTTTCTGGAGCCTATTTAAAAGGATATAATCAAGTGAGAAAAGCACAAACTATAAGTCCTCATCCACCGATAAAGTTTAGTCGAAAAATGGCAGAAGTAATCCAAAAAATCAACAATAATGTTACTGTTATTTATTTAGACAAAGCTAATAGTATTTCTTCAGAAGTTTGGATTAGAACATTCACGACTTTTTACCTTGAACTAGAAGGATATCAAATCCAATATTATGACCGAAAAAATGAAATTGTATTGTCTTTAGGTGATAAAAAAGTAATTATGAAAAAAGTCAATGAGAAACAATACAAAAACTACTTAAATCTTGATCAAGAAAAAACCACCGTGATCAAAGTTCCCGATGTAAGTCGTGAAGATCCGCAAAGACTAAAAAAATTTTTCGAGGATTTTTATAACGATCTAGACAAAATAGCATGAAGAGCTTAGAATTAAATTAGATAAATTTAAACTTATAGCGAAATAGTCTTACTAATCAGAATTAGCTGAGTTTAAATAATTTGTATTATTCTCTATTAGTTATATTGAGTAAAATTATACATTAAGTATTAAAAAAATAATGAGCAATATAAACGAGTTTATAAAAAATTGGCGAAGAAAAATTTTTGGATTGTTAGAAATAGAAAAAATGATCAATGAAAAAAATGCTTATACTCACAATTTAATCAATACTGTTCAACAATCAAACAATCAACTTCAGCAAGATAATAATCAACTTCAACATTCAATCAATCAATTAAAAGACTATATTTTACGACAGAGAAATGAGATTGTTGATATCCAGAAATCTTTAACGCTTTTATCCTCTCCAGAACAACTAATTCCCAAACTAAATGCTTATACCGGTAAACATTATATGGCGTTAGAATATCCCCCCTCTAGGGATTATCAACCTCGCTGGGGTTATACTCATCCACCCCATCCAGGGTTAAGCCAGCTGTTCCATCAAAATTTTGATGATTATTGTAAAATTCTCGAAAGATTAGCAAAATTCAAGCCTTTTTTTAATAATATAAATCTCGAATTTGATCATGAAAAACCAGGAGAACCTGCTTGGTTAAAAACCCCTCTGAACGCTTTTGATGCTGCTTTAATTTATTACTTTGTTGCGGATTTAAACCCAAAAGTATATCTAGAAATAGGATCAGGTGTTAGTACCTTATTTACAGCTAGAGCAATTAAAGATAATCATTTAAAAACCTCAATTATTTCCATTGATCCTGCTCCTCGTGCTGAAGTTGATGCTGTTTGTAACCAAGTTATTCGTGCTGGGTTAGAAACTTGCGATTTATCTATTTTTTCCCAACTAGAATCAGGGGACATTCTTTTTTTAGATGGTAGTCATCGATCTTTTATGAACTCTGATGTTACTGTTTTTATGATGGATGTTTTACCAATGCTAAAGCCTGGCGTAATTGTTGGAGTTCATGATATTGTACTGCCTTATGATTATCCCGACGAGTTTAAACATTGGTATTGGAACGAACAATATATATTAGGAGTCTATTTATTAGCCGCCGCCAATCGCATTAAAATCTTGATGCCAGCTAGATATATGTCTTTTCGGACTGAATTAGAAACAGCATTTTCTTCGATTTTAAAAGACTGGAAAGAAGATCAAAGTGTTTGGTTGGGAGGAGGTTCTTTGTGGTTCACTCATATGGAAAATAGTTAGCAAAGATTTTAATGACTGATTAACTTAGGAGAGAAAACTAACTTGAATACTATCTGTCGTGTCTGTGACTCTGATAATTTAGAATTAACTATTGACTTAGGAAATCAACCTTGGTGTAATCACTTTCTCAAACCTGAAGAAGTAGGGAAAGAACCTTTTTATCCCTTGCGAGTTCTTTACTGTCATGACTGTGGAACCGTTCAACTTGATTACACAGTTAAAAAAGAAATTATGTTTGGAGATCATACTTATTTATCAGGGGTGACAAAATCTTTAAGTCAACATTTTAAAAATGTAGCGGTTGAAATTGATGAACGTTTTTTTAAAAATACTCCGAATAAATCCGTGTTAGATATCGGTTCTAATGATGGGACACAATTAAAACATTTCCAAGATCTTGGTTATGATGTTTTAGGAGTAGAATCATCGAAAACGACTGCTAAAATTGCTAACGAGGCTGGAGTTCCTACCCTCAACGATTTCTTTAATTTAGAAGTTGTTAAACGCCTTAATCGCAAATTTCATGCTATCAATGCAGCCGGGGTGTTTTTCCATCTTGAGGAACTTCATTCAGTCACGGAAGGAATTCGAGAAGCATTAGATAAAGATGGTGTTTTTGTGGTGCAATTTCTTTACATGAAGCGTATTGTTGATAACCTCGCTTTTGATCAAATTTATCACGAACATTTACTTTACTATAATCTCAACACCATTGAAGTGTTACTAAATCGTCATGGACTGTCAATGTTTGATGCTTATTTATCTCCCATTCACGGCGGTTCAATTATTGGCTTTGTTACCCATCAAGGAACTAAAGAAACTAGCGATCGCCTTCTCAAAATGCGTCAAGCAGAAATCGATCAAAAAAGTAATAAATTATCAACGTATTTAGAGTTTGCTAAGCGTATTGAACAGATGAAAATAGATAATCTAGCTTATCTCGAAAAAGCCAAAAAAGATGACAAGAAAGTTTGGGGATTTGGCGCACCCGTTAAAGGAAATACCCTCTTAAACTACTTTGGAATTGGAACCCAACATCTTGATTATTTAGTAGAAAAAAATGAACTACGGCGGGGACTTTATTCACCAGGAATGCACATTCCTATTATTATTGAAAAAGAACTGACGGAACTTCCTGATATTTACTATGTTCTAGCCTGGAACTTTAAAAAAGAAATTTTAGCTAATAATCAACATCTGATAGATCAGGGCATCGAATTTTATTTTCCCGTCAATCCTTCTGAAGTTTAGGTAAATGGACAAAAGTTGGTAGTCGGTTATGAGCAGATAAAAAAGCTCGTCAAGTCTCTTGGCTCCAATGAAAGATAATACCTCTTCTTAAAATTTTTAATTAAAAGAAGAGGGCTAAAGCCCTAACTACGAACTTTTATATTTTTATCGATAAAGAAACAAAGGGAAGCTATTTCTAGCCTCCCTTAGAGCGATCGCCTAGTTGAATAACGATCTTTTTGAGTTTTTCTCTAACTAGAATTAACCTTTCCAGTTTTGAGCAACGATTTCAGCTAAATCAACAACCCGTTGAGAATAACCCCACTCGTTGTCATACCAAGCAACCACCTTAACCATATCGCCACCCATTACCATGGTTAAACTAGCATCAACGATAGAAGAATCATCAGTTCCACGATAGTCACAGGAAACTAAGGGGAGGTCATTGTACATAATAATGCCCTTCATTGAACCTTCAGAGGCTTCTTTGAGGACATCGTTAACCTGTTCAGCGATGGTTTCTTTCTCTACCTGGACGACGAGATCTACTACAGAAACATTAGGGGTAGGAACTCGCATAGCAATTCCATTGAGCTTTCCTTTCATTTCAGGAATTACCAAAGCAACCGCCTTAGCCGCCCCTGTCGATGTCGGAACAATATTAACGGCGGCAGCCCGCGCCCGACGTAAATCACGGTGACTTGCATCAAGGATGCGTTGGTCTCCAGTGTAACTGTGGGTGGTAGTCATGGTTCCTTTAATGATGCCAAAATTATCATTAATAACCTTAACCACAGGAGCCAAACAGTTGGTGGTACAACTAGCGTTACTGATCACATTATGCTTATCATGATCATACTCGTAATGGTTAACCCCAACTACATAGGTTCCAACGTTACCCCCTTTACCAGGAGCCGTGATCAGAGCTTTTTTCGCTCCAGCTAGTAAGTGTTTAGAAGCTCCTTCTTCAGTAACAAAAACCCCAGTAGATTCGATGACTAAATCAATTCCCCACTCAGTCCAAGGTAGATTGAGGGGGTTGCGATCAGAAACGCATTTGATTGTCTTTCCGTTAACGATGAGGGAATTTCCATCGGACTGAATATCCGCGTCTAACTTACCCAACATCGAATCATATTTGAGTAGGTGAGCATTGGTTTTAGGATCAGAGGTGTCGTTGATCCCAACTACTTCTAGCTGGCTGTTTTCTCGTCCTAACCAGCATCGTAAAAAGTTACGTCCAATACGTCCGAACCCGTTGATCGCTACTCTAATCACTGCGTCTTTCCCTCTGTTCTTCAGTCAATACATTAAATATTTATTAATGACCCCAATCATACCGTAAAGGCTGAGCAATTCGATCCCCAAATTACAAATTTTTTTTAGATAGACAAATTTAGTCATTACAGATGGCTCCCTTAAAGAAGGGAGTTAAAATAAAGATATCATCAGCTTTAAAGCCTATTTTCGATGGTTCCGATGTGGGGAAATTTATCCTCAAAAATCAAATTGATGGAAACACAATCAATGACCAGGGGGTCAGTTTTTGATATCATAACCCGTAATTAATAAGCAAAGATGTTTTGCAGTAATCGTGCGGTGTGTCAGGAGATGTAACGGTGAAAACGGTTGATTTTAGTGGACGGCCTTTCCATTTCATCGGAATCGGCGGGATTGGAATGTCAGCGTTAGCTTATATCATAGCTAAGCGTCAAATTCCCGTGTCGGGTTCCGATTTACGATCAAGTCATATTACAGAAAGATTGCAAGAAGTTGGGGCGCATATTTTTAGTCGTCAAGAAGCCACCAACCTAGAAGTTTTTGAGGATGGTAACGGGCAGGTCAATAAACCTGTCCCCATTTTAGTAAATAAGGAAACCACACCTTTGGTGAGTCAAAATGGTAATAATAACCAAGGATCTGTGGCCCTAGGAACGTTAACTGAGAATTTACCTCAAGTCATTTGTTCAACAGCGATCGCTAAAAATAATTCGGAATATCTTGCTGCCCAAGAAAAAGGATGTCCAATTTTTCACCGTTCTGATGTCTTAGCCGCCCTCATTAAAGATTACAAAAGTATTGCAGTCGCAGGAACCCACGGCAAAACTACCACCAGCAGCCTTTTAGGTTATGTCCTACTCAAAGCTGGACTTGATCCGACAATCATTATTGGGGGAGAAGTAGATGCGTGGGAAGGCAATGCCCACCTTGGTTCTAGTAAATACTTAGTGGCTGAAGCCGATGAGTCTGATGGTTCTTTGGTCAAACACTCCCCTACGATTGGGATTGTGACTAATATTGAACTGGATCATCCTGATCACTATCAGACCCTAGACGATGTGGTTAAAACTTTCCAGATTTTTGAATCCCAATGTGAAATGTTAGTCGGGTGTATTGACTGTGAGACGGTAAGAACTCAGTTAAACCCCACGATTACCTACAGCCTCGATCCCCATAAAAATGCAGACTACACGGTTAAAGAAATTACCTACAGCCTCGATGGGACAACAGCAGAAGTTTGGGAACGAGGAACGTTTTTAGGAAAGATGCACCTCACCATTCCAGGGAAACATAACATTAGTAATGCCCTAGCTACGGTAGCCGTGGGACGAAAGCTCGGTCTAGATTTTGAGGTAATTGCTGAAGGTTTGACTACTTTTGGCGGAGCAAAACGGCGGTTTGAATTGCGAGGTCAAACCAATGGGATTACTTTTATTGATGACTATGCTCATCACCCTAGCGAAATTCAAGCCACCCTTTCAGCTGCTCGTTCTAAAGTAAGTCAAAATTCCCGTGTCGTAGCGATTTTTCAACCCCATCGTTATAGTCGAACCGCTACTTTTTTAGAAGAATTTACTAGAGCTTTTCAGGATGCTGATCTCGTTATTTTGACAGATATTTACAGTGCAGGGGAAGTCAATCTTTCTAATATTACCGGCCAGGATTTAGCGAACGGGATTAAACGCCACCATTCCCAAGTGATCTATGAACCTTCATTGTCTACTTTAACAGCGTCTCTGAGAGATTGGCTTAAAGCTGGAGATCTAGCCCTTTTCTTGGGAGCAGGTAATCTTAATCAAATTATTCCCCAAGTAATTGCCAGTTTTTGAAGAAGATACTCAAAAACTTCTGTTAATGCGTTAGGTTTAACCCAATTTCCAGGCGATCGCCCTGGAGAAAAGTATAGATAATCGCGCCTTCCTCCCTATTAGTTAATCCCTTATTGAGTCAGTAAGCCCATGATAACTACTTCAGATTCTGCTATGTCTTCCCCAATTCAACTGCCAGCCAGTGACTGTCAAATTTTCCCTAATTTTCCCCTAGCTGACCAAACCTCCTATCGTGTTGGCGGTCAAGCCCAATGGTATGCTGCCCCTCGCAGTTGGGAAGACCTACAAGCTACCTTTGAATGGTTTGAGAAACAAGACATCCCTCTGATGCTTTTAGGGGCTGGTTCCAATTTATTAATTAGCGATCGCGGCGTTGATGGTTTAGTGTTAAGTACCCGTTATTTACGTTACCGTAACTTTGATCCTGAAACAGGACGGATTACGGTGGCTGCTGGCGATCCTATCGCTAAAATTGCTTGGCAAGCTGCTAAACGAGGTTGGTGTGGCTTAGAATGGGCTGTGGGTATCCCAGGAACCGTTGGGGGAGCAGTGGTAATGAATGCCGGGGCGCATCATCAATGTGCCGCAGATTGTTTACTGAGTGCCGTTGTGGTATCTCCTGATGGGACAGTGGAAACCCTAACCCCTGAAGACCTTAACTATAGTTATCGCACCTCTTCCTTACAAGGGCAGCAAAAACTGGTACTAGAAGCCACCTTTCAACTAGAAACCGGTTTCAGTCGTCAAGAAGTAATGGCTACGACTCAACAAAATCTTCAACAGCGTAAAAGTTCCCAACCCTACGATAAACCCAGTTGTGGGAGTGTGTTTCGGAATCCCTCTCCTCATGCAGCTGGCTGGTTAATTGAACAATTGGGATTAAAAGGCTATCGTATCGGTAATGCAGAAATTTCTCATCGTCACGCCAATTTTATCCTTAACTGTGGGCAAGCTAAGGCTGAAGACATTTTTCGCTTAATTCGTCACGCTCAAGAACAAGTAGAAACCCGTTGGTCTTTATTATTAGAACCAGAAGTCAAAATCTTAGGGGAGTTTTCTCCCCTGTGACATCCTCCCAACCCTGACCGCTTAGTTAAGCCAAATAGAAGACATTTCTCATTCGATTCGAGGGATTGCTAACTTTAATTAACAATTGGCGATCGCTATCATCAAATTGTGCTACCGTAAACGTTGACTTGGTTTCAAAGGGGATCAGCCTTTGAAGGTAACGGGGAAAGTATGGTGTAAATCCGTCGCTGTCCCGCAACTGTAAATCTGATTTTAGACTAAACAAAATCAAAAAGTTTGAAATCGGTAAGTCAGGATGCCCGCCAAGAACTTCACTCAGTTTAGTTAACATCTGCGAGGTACAGATGCCAAATACTCGTTATTACTCTGTTTTCAGTTGTAGTATCCTAGCGTCTCCTAACCCCTTTGGGAACTCACTACGTTTGGGAGATAGCTAGGATGACAAAAATTCAACGCAAATTGAGTCTAGCTGGAATGGCTGGTCTGAGTTTCTTGATCGTAATCGCTCAGACTTCTTCTGCCTCTGCAATGCACATTATGGAGGGATTTCTGCCCCTGGGTTGGGCTGTTTTCTGGTGGGTACTGACCTTACCTTTTTTAGTGATAGGACTGCGATCGCTCTCTCATCTTACCCGTGAACATCCTGACTTAAAATTACTTCTTGCCTTAGCAGGGGCCTTTAGCTTTGTTCTGTCTGCTTTAAAAATTCCTTCGGTAACAGGCAGTTGTTCTCACCCCACAGGGACGGGATTAGGGGCGATTTTGTTTAAACCTAGTGCTATGACAGTCTTAGGTAGTTTAGTCTTGTTATTCCAAGCCATTCTGTTAGCTCATGGCGGTTTAACCACCTTGGGAGCAAATGCCTTTTCGATGGCAATTGTTGGTCCGTGGGTTGCCTATTCAACCTACCGCTTTTTCCTCAAACAAGGACAGCCAAAAATGGGGGTTTTCTCGGCGGCGGCCTTAGGGAATTTGCTGACTTATCTGGTGACTTCCCTTCAATTAGCCTTAGCTTTTCCGGCTGCTAATGGGGGAATTATGGCTTCCTTTCTCAAATTTGCGGGAATTTTTGCCTTAACGCAAATTCCTTTGGCCATTAGTGAAGGATTATTAACTGTATTGGTTTGGAATTGGCTACAATCCTACGCTTCGGCCGAATTGGATACCCTTAAAAGCCTACAACCTCAAGGGTAATTCATGAAGTCAGAAGTCAGAAGTCAGAAGTGTGAAGTTCCTACTTCTGATTTCCAGGGAAGCGATAATGAATGATTATCGACACAAAAATAAATAAAAATTAGCATAGTCAAAAGAATGCAAACAAACAAGACAAATAACTGGTTACTGGTACTCGCCGTGATTATTTTAGCCATTTTTCCCCTCTTTTTCGTCAAGGGAGAGTTTGGTGGGGCAGATGGAGAAGCAGGAGAAGCGATCGGTGAAATTCATCCCACTTATGAACCTTGGTTTAATCCTCTTTTAGAACCCGCCAGTGGAGAAATTGAAAGTCTTTTATTTGTGGTTCAAGGATCAGTTGGGGCAGGAATCATCGGTTATGTTATCGGGCTTTATAAAGGACGAAAAGAAGGGGATCAAGATAAAACAGATAGATAGTTTCTGGCTCTCAAATCTCTAGAATGCACCATCAAATTGATTCCCTAGCTTATCAAAATAAACTACGTTTTTTACCGCCTCATCATAAATTTATCTTTGCCATTTTTTTATTTATGTTGGGTTATCTTGCCCCTCCTCCCTGGCAAATAATTATTACAATTTGGTTGGGAATTTGGATTATAATTTATGCGGGTATTCCTTATCAAACCTATTTCCAATTGTTAGGAATTCCCTTGGGTTTTTGGTTAATGAGTTTACCCGCTTTAAGTCTGGGAATCGTTTTACAGAGCAATTTAATGAATGTTAGCGCAGATGTGCAGTGGGGATTGCCAGTCGGAAATTTTTATTTTTATTTAAGTAAAGAAGGCATTAGACAGGGAATAACCCTTCTAACGAGAGCGATCGCATTAACGTCTAGTTTATATTTTATCTTATTAACCATTCCTTTAGCTGAAACCTTGCAACTCTTAAGGAAAATCGGCTTTCCTCCCCTGATCTTAGAATTACTCATCTTGATGTATCGCTTTATCTTTCTCTTAACCGATACGGTATTAGAACTTTTAGACGCTCAAAAATCCCGTTTAGGTTATATTAACTGGAAAGCCTCCATGAGAAGTCTTGCTTTAGTCATTAGTCAGCTTTTACACCGAACTTTAGACAATTATCGACAAATTTCCTTGGGATTAGCTTCTAGAGGCTTTCAAGGGCAATTACAATTTTGGCATTCCACCCGTCATCGTCCTAGTTTAAGGTATAGCTTAGAAGCGATCGCAGGATCTTTATTCTTATCAATTTCTTTAGGATGCTATTATCTATGTTAATGCAATTTGAAGAGATTAAATATACCTATGCTTGCGCTCAAAAACCCACGATAAATTGCCTTTCTCTACAAATTGGGCAATGGAAACGCTATGCAATTATCGGGCGCAATGGTTGTGGAAAAACAACCCTATTTCGTCTTGCTAATGGTTTATATCGTCCCCAAAAAGGCACGATTCGCTGGCAAGAAAAACCTTTAAAATATAATAATACTGCCCTAAATAAACTCAGGCAACAAGTGGGTTTGGTATTTCAAGATCCCGAACAACAATTAGTAGGAACCACAGTAGAAGAAGATTTATCTTATGGTTTATGTAATTTAGGACTTCAACCTAGAGAAATTAGCGATCGTATTCAGCAAACCTTGACGGAATTTGAGTTAACTGACTTAGCTCATACCCCTGTAAATTATCTTAGTTTAGGACAAAAAAAACGTCTTTCAATTGCTGATGTCATGATCCTTCAGCCCAAACTATTACTACTCGATGAACCCACCGCTTACCTCGATCCTTATCAAACTCGTCATTTGATCAATACCCTTAATCATATTCAAGCTAAGGGAACAACCGTCTTCATTGCCACCCATGATCTAGACTTTGTCTATCTTTGGGCAGATTGGCTATTTGTTATGGATAATGGTCAATTACAAGTGGAAGGCACACCCGATAACGTTTTTAACCAGCAACAATTAATGGAAGGTTTAGGATTAGGAATTCCTCTGATGCTTAACTTGTGGCAAACTTGGTCTAATAGCTCTTTTGCTGTTAACTCTTCTGTGTCTGATGCACAACAATTTCGTCGGTGGATACAACAAAAGTGGATGTAAACGGTTACTGTTATAGTTTGGCTTGCGAGGCAGGGTGTACTTTAACCCCCTTGTCATCCCGTCAGCTTTTGCCAACAAATTGGCAATGAGGCTGTCAGAAACGCCAAAGGAATACTAAGATTAACTAGGGGTTGATTTTGTTAACAAAGAGAATTCCTCTCTAGCTTCTGTGTGAGAAGCCCCTCGCTCGACTGATAAGTGAGCTTTACTGACCAAAGGCAATGGCAGCCTCTATTCATTATCATTAAGAATCAATACTGTTAAAAGATATGGCAAAAGAAAAAGGACAAGGATTTGGATTTGGGTTAGGCAAAATTAAAGAATTACAAGAAGCCTTCCAAAAAGCGCAACAAGTTCAAGCCGGAGCCCAAGAACTTCAACAGCAATTAGAGCAAATGGAGATTGAGGGTGCTTGTGAAGGAGACTTGGTTAAAGTGGTCATGAGTGGTAACCAAGAACCTCTAAGGGTTGAAATTTCACCAAATGCCATGGAAAAAGGAGCCGAAGGTCTTTCTGAATTAGTCTCAGCCGCCATGAAAGATGCTTATGCTAAGTCCACTGAGACAATGCGGACAAAAATGGAAGAACTTACCAGTGGTTTGAATCTTCCAGGAATGTAATTCTGAGATTTCTGGTAATTTGGCTCAACGTTAAAAGGTGATCGCTATTTAGTTATGGCGATCGCTTTTGTTTTTGACTGAAAAGAGACAATTCTTATGGATTTACTAAGATTTAGTTGGAGTAAATTAAGTTTAATAATTCTAATTTTAACAATTACCTTATTGATAGTCGGAATCATCGCTTTTACTCAACCTCGATGGTTATTCAAGCTAATCTTAAAAATTGCCCCAGGCGTTCACTATTTTGCTCAAACAGATCAACCCTTGGTTGCAATTACCATTGATGATGGACTTGATGCTACAACTACTCCCAAAATTCTCGACACCTTAGCGAAACATCACGCTTACGCTACTTTTTTTGTAATTAGTGAACGAACTCAAGGAAATGAAGCAATCATTTCGAGACTTATTCAAAATGGTCATGAAATTGGCAATCATATGGTCAGAGATGAAAAAAGTATTAACCTGGAAATAAATAAATTTGAAAAACAATTTTTAGAGGCTCATTCAACCCTTACCAAGTTACTAGAAAATAATAATCAGCAATCGATAAATAATAAATTTAATCGAATTAACTGGTTTCGTCCTGGGGGGGGTTGGTACAATTCCCAGATGATCAATGTTGTTAAAGAACACCAATATCAAATAGCATTAGGGTCAATTTTTCCCTATGATACTCATATTTCTTCCTCTAAGTTCGCCGCTAGCCAAATTTTATTCAATTTACGTCCTGGGGCTATTATTGTTCTTCATGATAGTTCTAGAAATGGACAATCAGGAGAATGGGGAGAACGCACAAACTCAACTTTAAATTTTATTCTACCTGAAATAAAACGCAGAGGATATCAAACAGTAACATTGTCTGAAATGTTCAAGTTAAATGGTAACTAAGGGAGGGTTAGTTAATTAATAATCAAAAAATTTTTTCTGGTTATTACAGCTAACTTTAAGTATCTTTAGGGACGTGAGTCCTATCAAAGGAAATTTACGGATAACTGACAAAAAGTTTGAAGTCTCAAACCCCTATTATATCCTTAAAAAAAGAATAACTCCTAACTCAGGTTTTAGGGAGTTAGCATCTTATTCTAAGCCTCGCTACACTATAAAAAGACTTTCTCTTACTCGGTGAGTTGTTATTAGTATTTAGTTATGAAATGGCTTATTTTTAGGAAAAAGTGGCAACATTTTTGTAGATATAGATTTATCAAACTTTTTTTAGCAGCATTGTTCAGTATTATATTAATTAATCATCCAATATTGGCTTTTTACTACCCTAAACCAGAAATTAGAGGGGTTTGGTTAACCACCAATGACACCAACACCATGCTTGATCAACCCAAATTAGAAGCGGCGATCGCCCAACTGTCCCGCCTCAATTTTAATACCCTTTATCCTGTAGTCTGGAATTCTGGTTACGCCCTATATCCTAGTCAGATCGCCAAAAAAGCAGAAATTCAACCGTTTGTCCCCAAAGGGTTACAAGGACAAGATCCCTTGACAGACTTAATTAGTAAAGCCCATAGTCAAGAACTATTGGTACTTCCTTGGTTTGAATTTGGGTTTATGGCACCACCTACCTCAGAATTAGCCCTTAAACATCCTCAATGGATTACCCAAAAAAGAGATGGAAGCCAAACAACAATTAGTGCAGCCGGACAGGTAGTTTGGTTAAACCCTTTCCGCCCTGAAGTTCAACAATTTATTACTTCTTTAGTTTTGGAAGTAATGGACCTATATGATGTAGATGGTATTCAATTTGATGACCATTTAAGTTTACCCAGTGAATTAGGATATGATGCTTATACTATTAATTTATATAAGCAGGAAACTGGCAAGGAACCCCCAGTCAATCATCAGGACAAAGACTGGTTAAAATGGCGGGCTGATAAATTAACTGCCTATGTTGCTAAACTAAGTCAAGCGATTAAATCAAAAAAAAGTAATGCTATATTTTCTGTCTCTCCTAACCCCTATGATACAGCTTATATGGGTCATTTACAAGATTGGTTAACTTGGGTTGAAAAAGATTTAATTGATGAAGTAATTGTCCAAGTATATCGACCCACCTTAGAAAGTTTTATTAGTCAATTGAAACGTCCAGAAATTCAAAAAGTACGACAAAAAATTCCTACGGGAGTTGGTATCTTAACAGGATTAAGAAATCGGCAGATTGAGATAGAATTTATTGAAGAAAAAGTCTTAGCAGCTAAGAAATACGGACTAGGAGTTTCCTTCTTTTTTTATGATAGTCTTTGGAATTATGCTCCTGAATCTGTTTCAGAAAGACAGGCAAAATTTCTCGCCCTTTTTCCCTATCGAGCAGAACGAGAGTTAGAAAGTCCTAAAGTCCCAGAAAAGATCATCCCAGAAAATCAACCTGAACCAATGGACTTAATGGAAAATAGTCCCTCTGAAGAAAAGTTTGAACCCACTGAAACAACGATAGAAAATCTAATTCCTATAGAGCAATTTGACCTCAATGAACCGATAGAAACTTCTCGTCCTGGAGAATTTTTTGAACCTTCTGAACCTACCAAACCGATTGAAAATTCCCCTTCTATAGACACCTTCAAAACCAATACACCGAGAGAAAACGATACTCCTAATAGTAGTTTTGAACCGACTGCACCCCTTGCAAATGATAGCTCTCTTGACACATTTAAACCTTATAAACCAAGAGAAAATACAGCCTCTCCAGTAACTTCTGAACCAACTGAAACAGCCGAACCTTATCCCTATGCAGAAGATGGAATTCCCATTCCCGTTTCTTGGTAAACCTCAATTATAAATTAGCTGATTAAAAAATTGCATCAGTTGTCAATACAAGATCAGGAAAAACTTTTGACTCTATAGACTGTCCCGTAACAAATCATTATAGTTGATACTCATCATCAACCATTTGACATATAGTAATAGTAATTTGTTTGGGTTTACCAGGATAACGAACAGCACCTAAAGCTCGAAAATAAACAATCCAATATTCAGGAATTCCCATTGCTTCATATTCAATAATCGGAAATATGGATTATCTACAATTCAATCTCTTAAAATCTTATTTTAGATTTCTAAAATTCTCTTGAATTATTGGGTTGAGGGAGTTATACTGAGACTGCTTGTTGAAAATCTGAAAAAATCTAAGGAAATACAACAATGGCTATCAATGTATCAACATTTGAATTGTTAGTTAAGCCAATTGCTCCAAGAAGTCCGATTCCTCTTCCATTCCAAGGAGTAGCAAGGCGAGTAGTTCAAGGCTATTTTTTAACAATTACTAATCCTATTGATAGTTTTTCTGAAGAGAATCAAGTAAATCAATTAAGTAGTTTAGTCGCTAATCTTGGACAAGTTGAACCAAGTGCTGAGAATTTAACTCAACTGTCTGATTTATTAGGTCAAATGAATATACCGATAGTTATGCAACCTCGACAATAATGCATTGAAAAAAAAGAAGGTCGTCAAGGGCGTTCGGTGGTTGATTTTTTCGAGCAGTCCTTGAGGGCTAAAGTTGAAACTGGTGGTTTATAATTTAAATTATTATGATGAAAGTCTCTGATATAATGACGACTGATGTAATTACAATTAATAGTTTTGCGACTGTCTCCCAAGCAGTTAAATTAATGCAAGAACAAGGACTACTTACCTTAATTGTAAATCGTCGTCATCCCCAAGATGCCTACGGGATAATTACTGAAACCGATATTATCAATAAAGTTGTTGCTTTTGGGAAAGATCCTAAAAAGGTTCGAGTTTATGAGATAATGACCAAACCTTGTATTGTGGTTAATCCAGACTTAGGAATAGAATATGTAGCCAAGTTGTTTAGTAATAGTGGCATTCGTTGCGCTCCTGTCATTAAAGGTGAACTAATTGGGATTGTTTCATCCACAGATATTTTAAATAAAGGTGATTTTATTCACCATCCACAACAAGAGTTTTTTTCTCAAGAAATTGAGCGATATGTGACTGAAGCTCGGAGTATTTGTGAAGAACTTGGCTATGATTCCCAGCCTTGCAAAAATGCTTGGAAACTGGTCGAAGAAATTCAGGCAGAAGCAGCACATCAAACAGGAGAAAAGCCTGATAAAACAGCCTTAGAAGAATATCTTGAAGAATATCCAGAAGCCAAAGAAACGTTGATGTTAGAGAATTGGTGTAGTGGTTAAGTCAAAGGATTGCAGATTGCCGATTGTAGATTGTAGATTGTAGATTGTACCCACGACTGAAGTACCTGGGCTTGGGAGGGTTGATTGTAGATTTAAGACGGGCGGCTTAAAGATCGGAAATAATTCCGACCCCGCGCCCTCATTTATTGTTGATTGTTGAGGGAAGATTTTAGATTTACCAATGCCGAAATAAATGGCTTGTTCTCATTCAATCTGAAATCTGCAATCTACATTCTCCAATCTTTCTGTCATTCCCTTGTTACTTTTTTGTTTTTTTAGGGAATAATCATAGTAATCTTCGACAGAATAGGGGGAAAATAAATGAGGCTTAACAACTTTAGTGTTGGTAGCCTCGAAGATAACGAACTAGAAAGCGGTTATGTAGAATTAATCCACAAATTGTCTTAAGATTTAGTGAACAAAAAGCTTCTAAGGGACTAAGGGAACAAAAGTTTTTAACATTTTTCTGACCTTCAATAAAAAGATGATGTGTTGTAATTGAGAGTTGAGTTCGGGGGGGTAGGGACTTTCTGCTAATTCTGCCTTAACTTGAGCATATTCTTCAGCAGTTAGGGGTTCTCCATTGATAGGCGATCGCCCCTCAGTAATAATTTCTGTCCGCAAAACTTCTTCAGGAATATCTTCAGGAGGCGGTAAAGTAACCCCTAAGTTTGTTCCTAACACTAATCCCACCAAATTAATAGAGATTGACCATTTTAATCGAGAAAAATTCATGGGAACTTCTTCAATTACTGTAACCCTGGAGGCAATTTTTCCCCACAGATTTTATGAATTGTAACAATTTTTTCAAATAACCAGGGATAATGCTGACGATATTCAGGAATTAAACTTAAAGGACTGAGTAATGCTGCTGCGGCTAAATCAGCAACACTTAAGCGATCGCCGACTAAATAGGGTTTATTTTGCCAACAAGATAAGATATCCATCGCATTTTTTAAGCGTTCTGAAGCTAAAGCCACGGTAGCTGAATTAATTCCATATTGACGGCGTACAATATTAATCACTAATTGACTAGAAAATGAAGGATCAATTGATTTTCCTTCCCCTGCACGAAAATGATAGTAAACAAAACGGGTAGCCGTCCCAATGCTTTCATCCAACCAATCTTCTAATAACCAAGCTTGGGTTTGTTGGGTTCTATCCGGTAACAATAACGGGGGATCATTTTGATAGGTTTCAAGATAGTTAAAAATGCGGGTAGAATCGGCGATCGCTTCGGGTTCCCCTTCTTTTTGAGGTAACAAAACCGGAACTGTGGTTAATCCGGTCAGGGGTTTTAGTTTCAAAATATGTAACCCTGGCGTAAGATTTTCCACCTGATAGGGAATTCTTTTGTATCCCAAGGCTAATCGAGCTTTGCGGCAATAATGAGACGTGCTAAATTGTAACAATAACATCAGGAAAATAAGACTGTATCGGGATAAACGTGAGTTTGACGAAAGAGAATTTATGGATAACTCCGACCTCCGACCTCACGTTGGAGAATGCCACCGGTTAGCTTCTCAAAGGTTTATCATTTTGAGCAGACTTATGTGGCGATGTCATCAAAGATACTCCGAGTATTTGAGACAGCCAAACCTCAAAGTTATGGATAGGATAGGAGCGAGCCGCCACCGCAGCATCTACCATCGGCTCAACCAGGATTGTAAACATTCCTAGACGATTACCTGCTAGAACATCAGTAAACAGGCGATCGCCTACCATAGCCACATCACTTACGGGAAGTTCCATTGCCTGGACAGCTTGCCGTAGCTTTCGTCGAGAAGGCTTTACTGCTCCCAAGAGATAGGGCAAGGTTAAAGTATTAGCAATGCTCCCAATGCGACTTTCACTGACATTATTACTGACCAACCAAATGGGGGTCACTTGTCGAATTGTGTCTACCCACTGCTGAAGATCTTCAGAGACTTCACTTTTTTTGAGGGGAACTAAGGTTTCGTCTACATCCAAGACTAATCCTTTAATCTGGTGATGGGAGAGAATTGCCGGCGTTAAACCAAGAATGGTATCGCCCAAAACTAAATCAGGCTGTAAGAGTTTTGTCTTGGACATTAGATTTCAATTATTCAGATAATGGGGAACCTACTGTTAATATTATTTCTTAGCCTGAATGACTTGCAAACTTCCCCCAGCATAAAGTTTTTGTTGACAATCTTGAAACCCGACTGAGGTTAACTTCTCAACTAAATCTGTTTCTAATAATTTCCAGGCGGTCTTTGTTTCAAAAAGCCAGATAAAAACGGCTAAAGATGGCCAAAATAAACCATTAGTAGGCTTATGTAGATCAATTAAAGTAAAAACTCCCCCAGGCTTAAGAACACGATACACTTCTTCGATAATTTGTTCAAGTTGCTCCGTTTCCATTTCGTGGAGAGCAACGCTCGTATGAACTAGATCAAATTTTCCCTCAGACAAGGGGATATTTTCGGCCAACCCTTCTACATACTCAGCTTGGGGAACTGCTTGAACCGCACGATCTAGGGCAACTGAAGAAGCATCAAGTCCGATAACTCGTTGGGACTGTTCTACTAAAAAGCGAGTGGTTTGTCCTCCCCCACAGCATAAATCTAAAATTTCAGTATCTGACGTAATCTTAATTCCTTGTAAAGCCAGATGACGAAATCGCTTCTCTCCTCCCACACTTAACGACGCTAACCAAGAGATAGTGTTATACAACCAGGGGTACTGATAACTCCAAGTTCTTAAAATAGTGGCCAATTTTTTACCTCCATCAATTATGTGTATTCTGTTACTAGCTCCAAGAGTGAACCCATATATTGTTAAACTTGGTAAAGAATCTGAAAATATTATTTATCTGTTAAAACTATGGATCGCGTTGGGGTCTTATTACTCAATCTAGGGGGACCAGAACAATTAGAAGATGTTCGCCCTTTTCTATTTAATCTATTTTCTGATCCAGAAATTATTCGCTTACCTTTCCCCTGGCTACAAAAGCCCCTGGCTTGGCTAATTTCTAGCTTAAGAAGTGAAAAATCCCAAGAAAATTATAAACAAATCGGCGGAGGCTCACCTTTAAGAAAGATTACTGAAGCTCAGGGAGAAGCTCTAGAACACAGATTAGCAGAAATTGGTCAAGAAGCTCAAATTTATATCGGGATGCGTTATTGGCATCCTTTTACTGAGGAAGCGATCACTCGTATCAAACGGGATGGTATTCAAAATCTCGTTATTTTTCCTCTATATCCCCAATTTTCTATCAGTACCAGTGGCTCTAGTTTTCGTGTTCTTGAAGAAATGTGGGAAGCGGATGCCACGCTTAGGGAGATTAATTACACTTTGATCCCTTCTTGGTATGACCATCCTGGTTATTTAACAGCCATGGCCGATTTAATTGCTCAAGAATTAGATAAATGCCAAGATCCTAACCGTGTCCACCTCTTTTTTAGCGCGCACGGTGTTCCTCAAAGTTACGTTGATGAAGCGGGCGATCCCTACCAAGCCGAAATTGAAGCCTGTACTCGCTTAATCATGAAAACCTTAAACCGCCCCAATGATTACACCCTAGCCTATCAAAGTCGAGTCGGTCCAGTGGAGTGGCTAAAACCCTATACTGAAGATGCTCTCAAGGAATTAGGGGAGCAAGGGGTAAAAGAGTTACTGGTGGTTCCTATTAGTTTTGTTTCCGAACATATTGAAACCCTTCAAGAAATTGATATTGAATATCGAGAAGTAGCTGAAGAAGCTGGAATTGAGAATTTTTATCGCGTTCCTGCCTTAAATACCCATCCCATTTTTATTGATTCTTTAGCTCAATTAGTGACTAAATCGTTGCAAGAAACGCCTTGTACTTTTAATACGGTTACTCACCCCAAGAAAAATATGAAGATGTATCCTCAAGAACGTTGGCAATGGGGCATGACAACCGCTGCTGAGGTGTGGAATGGTAGACTGGCTATGGTGGGATTTATTGCTCTTTTGATTGAAATAATTAGTGGACATGGTCCGTTACATTTTGTAGGGATACTTTGAGCCAAGATCAAATTCTATTACTTTCGCCAAAGCCTAACATTATTCAATGATAGTGAAGGAGAAGCAACAGAAACTATAGACATAGATGGATTTGGCTATTGAGCAGAAGAAAGAATGAAGAATGTCAAGGAAAATTATCGACCGACTCTTTTTTAGCTGTTCAAAATCGTCAAAATCAACGACACACCTCTTTTAAGGAGTCGGACATATTTAAAGTTAACGGTTAGGAAAAAAACTCCAAAACGCGAAACTCCAGGATAGGTAGGGATTTCAGCGTTGTTAATATTTCCTAATAAAGTGCTGTTTATTTAGAGCCGACTACCTACTATTTTTCTTTAAATTGACGGATTACGGTCAAATATTGCCTCAAATCAACAAATTTAGTATATTAATTGGGAATACAAGAGCAGTAAATTCCTTGATATAGTTCAGGATAAAAATTATACTTGTCTAACTGTATTCACCAAAATGAATCTCTTAAACGCTTAATGAGCTTCGATGTAAAAAACTATGTTTGAAGTCAGTTATCCTAAAATAAATATTGATCAAATCAAATACAAGATGCAAAATCAATTAAGAAGTTTTTCTGGGAAAGATTTGTCAAATGATCAAGCGCAAGTTGTTGATAAGTTTGATATTCCCGTTTTTAAACAACAGATTGATTATATTGAAGGATTTATTGAAACAGCAGAATCAAGAGCCAAAGTAAGAGAAACATTGCCCCAATCTTTTAATTCTTTGCCTTTAGTTATCTTTAAACCCCTGGGACTTTTATTTCTGAAAGGACTTCAATTTTTATTTAAAGATCAACGAGAAGTAAACTTTAATATTTTAGAAGGGTTAAAAAACCATCTTAATTTTAATAGAAATTTTTTAGATAAAATTGATTTTTTACAGTCATATATTGTTCAAAAAAATAAAATTAATCAGCAAAAAATTGAAAACAACGATGTTTTGATAAATCATTTAATTGTGAAGTCAGATAAATTAGAGAAAAAATCAGAGCAGTTACAGCAACAATTAAATGCTAGTCAACAAAATATCGAAAATTTAACAAAACAATTAAATACTAGTCAACAAAATATCGAAAATTTAACAAAACAATTAAATGCTAGTCAACAGCAATACGAGAATTATTGGCAGCAAACCCATTATCTAAGATATGATCTCAATCAACAAAAAAGATTAATTACTATGTTCCTCGAAAATTCAAGGAATCAAACATTAGACTCTTTGGAAAAAAAGAAAAAACAAACATTAGTTAATGAAGAATTTGGTCTACTCGATGGATTTTATCTAGCCTTTGAAGACAAATTTCGGGGAGAGCGTCAAGATATTCAGAAACTTCAACAGAATTACTTTTCAATCTTAGCAGACGCCAAAATAAATAAAGAGAATTCTGTAATTCTAGATGTAGGTTGTGGTCGGGGAGAATGGTTAGAACTACTCAAAAGAGAAGGCTATACAGCCAAAGGAATCGATATCAATAAATTAATGGTAGAGCAATGTTGCGATCGCGGCTTAGATGTGGTTGAAACGGATGTTATTTCATACCTACAGTCCTTATCCGATGCCAGTATTAATGTTATTACCGGATTTCACATTATTGAACATTTATCCTTTCCCATTTTGCTTCAGTTATTCGATGAAGCGGTGCGGGTACTTCAACCAGGTGGTTGTCTGATTTTTGAAACGCCAAACCCCGCTAATGTCTGGGTTGGTAGTCACACATTTTATTTTGATCCCACCCATCGAAATCCGTTGCCTAGTCAGATGGTAAAATTTGTAGCAGAATATCAAGGTTTGCAAGCCGTAAAAATTTTGAATCTTAACCCAATTCCCGACAATCAAAAATTGCATGGATCGGACTTAGCAGAACGTTTCAATCAATATTTTTATAGCGCGCAAGATTACGCAATTATAGGATATAAAGCATGAGAATTGTGGTAGCTACCGCACAAGTTCCTTTTGTTTCTGGGGGGGCAGAAGTCCATGCAGAGTCTTTACTTAAGGCACTTCAATTAGCCGGTCATTCAGCTGAAATGGTCGCTATTCCCTTTAAATGGTATCCCAGTGACAAAATACTAGACGCGATGTTAGCATCCCGTTTATTGGATGTTACTGAATCGAATGGCAAAAAAATTGATCTAGTTATTGCTTTAAAATTTCCAGCTTATCTGATTGCCCATCCGCATAAAGTTCTCTGGCTATTGCATCAATATAGAGATGCCTATGATTTATGGGAAACGCCATTTTGCGGACTGGTTCACTCCCCCAATGGTTCTCAGGTGCGTCAAGCAATCATTAACGCAGACAATAACGTATTTAAGGAATATAAAGCTATTTATACTAACTCTCAAAATGTCGCTAAAAGATTGCAAAAATTTAATCAGGTTAAGGGAATTCCTTTGTATCATCCCCCGAAAAATGCTGAGAATTTTTATTGTGAAAACGACCAAGATTATCTCTTTTTTCCCAGTCGTTTAAATCCGACAAAACGTCAAGAGATGGTTCTACAGGCGATCGCCTTAACGAATTCGTCCCTTCGAGTGGTCTTTGCTGGAGAAGCTGGAGATGATGCTTACGGTCAATTCTTGATGAATCGTGCTGAACAATTAGGAATATCAGACAGGGCAATCTTTCTCGGAAGAATTAGTGAAGAAGAGAAAATCAAATATTATGCAGAAGCGACAGGGGTGATTTTTCCCCCGTTCGATGAAGATTATGGATACGTCACGTTAGAAGGAATGTTAGCGGCTAAACCCATTATTACCTGTACTGATTCAGGGGGTCCATTAGAATTTATTCGTCATCAAGAAACAGGACTTGTAGCTGAACCGACACCAGAATCCTTAGCATCGGCCATGGAACAATTGTGGAATAATCGAAGTAAAGCAGCACAATTAGGTGGTGCAGCGCAAGCATACTATGACAGTCTTAACATTACTTGGTCAAACGTTGTTGAAAAACTGCTTTTATAGCACTACGCATTAAGGTTAGGACGTTTTTCTGTTGCCTGTTGCCTGTTGCCTGTTGCCTTTCACAAAAGTCTATATGTCCTAACTAATTTTTGTAATGCTATATGAAAATTAACTGGTTTTCTCCCCTACCACCGGCTTTCACAGACATCGCCAATTACACATTGAGATTATTGCCAAGTTTAGCCAAGCAAGCAGAGATATTGCTTTGGACAACTCAATCTACCTGGGATTCAGAAATTGAAGAATACGGAGAAGTCTGTACCTATTCTGGTGATCAAATTCCTTGGATGAAAATTCATCAGGGAGATTTGAATATTTATAATATTGGCAACGATGCTCAATTTCACAAGAATATATGGCAAATTAGCCGTAAATGTTCTGGTTTGGTAATTCTTCACGATTATAAGTTACAACACTTTTTTTCTAGTATTTATCAACATAACTATGATGATTACTTAATAGAAATGGAACGTTATTATGGAATTGAAGGGAGGAAAATGGCACAATTATTCCTTCAAAACCGTATTTCCATAGAATTCCTGGCCGATAATTATCCTCTGACTCCCCTAGCTTTAGACAATGCCGTAGGGGTGATGACTCATAATCAGTTTGCTTATGAGCAACTAAGACAAGAAAACCAATGGATAACCGCCTTTACTCCTTTACCTTACGATAGTCCTCTCGATAAAAACTCTTCAATTCCTAAATCTGGTCAACCTCCTTATCGATTGATTATTTTTGGCTACCTAGGAACCAATCGCTGTTTAAATGTAGTTTTACAAGCTTTAGCTAGTTTTCCCCAAAAATTACAGTTTAGACTTGATATTTATGGTCAAATATCCCAAAAAATTGAAGTAATCGAGGAAATAAATCAATTAGAAATAGAAGATATTGTAACTATTCATGGGTTTGTTCCCGAAAAAACTTTAAATACAGCCTTATCAAATGCTGATTTAGCCATTAACTTACGATATCCAACTATGGGAGAAGCATCAGCTACTCAACTGCGGATTTGGGGTTATAGTTTACCTAGTTTGGTGACTCAGATTGGCTGGTATCAAGAATTATCTCAAGATTCCGTGGCTTTTGTGCGTCCTTATTACGAGATTGAAGATATTCATCGACATTTGCAACAATTTTTAGATAATCGACAGTCTTATTTAAAAATGGGACAAAACGGACGAGAAATTCTAGCCAAGTATCATAGTAGTCAACAATGCTCAAAAGCAATCATGGAATTGTCTGATATCGTTGAGAAGTTTAAGTATCGTTCCTTACTTGATAATTTCACTAAAAGTGTTGGAAAAGCTATGCGTTTATGGAATCAAGATAACCAATTAAATTTTGGTTTAACTAATGTTTCTCAAGTGATTCATTTTTATTTAAAGCCAACAGTTAAAGAAAAAATTATAACTATCGGTCAAAAAAGTGCCTTAGCTGAAAAAAAAATAGTATTTTTGCATATACCTAAAACAGGTGGAATGACTTTTACAGCAGTGCTGAAACAACTCTTTGATAAAGAGCAAATCTTTCCCCATATTGATCCTCTCGTATTGCTTAAGAGTTTTGCGTCAAATGAGTCAGCCTACCAAGTTTTTCCTGGTCATTTTTTTTATGAAGTTCTCGAAAACTTTTCAGAAAAACCGATTACACTTACTTTTTTACGCAACCCTATTGACCGTTTAAAATCTCACTATTACTTTTATCAAATACAGCCTGACCATGCCATTGAAAATATGAGAGATTATGATAAAAAAATTGTTGAATTAAGTCGTAAATATTCTTTTGAAGAATTTGTTTGTCTCGATACACTCGAAATTGAGAACGGTTTTTACAATTTGCAAACTCGTTATATTGCAAGCAATACCGGGGATGCTATCCCTCAATCTGAAGCAGAAGCTACAGCCTTGATTAACTTAGCCTTAAGAAATCTGCATAGTATAGACTTTATTGGAATTGTGGAAGATTTTAAAAATTCTTTATCATTGTTTAAGAAAATGTTTTCTATAGACGATGAGATTAGACAGCAACCAATTAATGTAAACTATAAGAGACCTCGGTCTGAAAAAGCTAACGCTATCTTTCAGGAAAACCCTATCGCTAAAAGAAGAATTGCTCTTGATCAAAAACTTTACGAGGAAGGAATAAAAATTTATCGCAACCTTTTAGAAAAGTACAACATAAAATGATTGTAAAGTCTGGCAAATTTTAGAGATTGTGCTATGTTTTCCAGATTAATATAATACTCATCTATATTTTATTTTTAATAATGCCCACTTACTAGAAGTAAAAACGACATATTTCGATTAAACTGGAACAAAATTAGACATTTGAGCAATATTAAGAATTTATAAGGGATGTCAGTCAGAAATTGAGTCAATTTCTATACTTGAAATTGAGTATCTACAAGATACTCCCGTAATTTACTTTTAAAGAAAAAAATTATGCAATTGTTTGAACCTTTGCCCCTAGTTATTCCTGGAAATCTCCCCAACAATGAATTTCAGGTTAATGCTATTGATATTACTGTACCTACAATTACCAACCCTGATGTTGGGGTTTCTGCTAATGGTCAATTTGTTGTTGTTTGGCAAGATCCTGGTGCTGGTAATTCCGACATCAAATTCCGTCGGTTTGAGCTTGGATTTAATAACAATGCTCAATTAACCATCTTACCGCTAGATCCGACGGATGGCATTGTCAGTGCTAACGTACTCCCTGAAACCGAATCTGCCGTTGCTGTTGCGCCTGATGGTCGGTTTGTGGTTGCTTATCGACGAAATGATGATATTTTTGTCCGACGTTTCGCAGCAGATGGCACCCAATTGGGTGGAGAAATCCCAGTTATAGACCCAGGGGATCAACTTGAACGACAATTTGACCCTGATATTGCTATTGATGCTGATGGGAATTTTGTTGTTGTCTGGACTCATGAGTTTAGTGCAACAGATTTAGATATTCATGGAAAATGGTTTGATGCCAATGGAGTTCCCGTAACGACAAGAGTCAGTATTGCCACAACAGGTGGGAATATAGACGAATCTGATGCCTCGGTTGCCATGATTCGCCAAACTGATAACCCTGGTAATTTTTCCACTGTTGTCAGTTGGACAGAAGAGACGGCTGATGGAGGTCCAACAGATATCTTTTTTGAACGATTTAATCGAAATGGGACTTCTTTAGGAGCTGAAGTTAGTGCCGTATCAGGGGCAAATCAGCCACTAAATCAACGAGAATCTGCAATTACGATTGATCCTGATGGCAACTTTGCGATCGCCTGGACTCATGAATTTGCTGTCAACGATGATGATATTGACTTTCGTCGCTTTAATGGTGATGGTACTCCTATCGATGCAAGAGAAATTATTGTCACTAATTCTATAGGAGATCAAGATGAACCAGTTATTGCGATTTCTCCCAACGGTCATTTTGTGATCGCCTACGAAGATGACACGGATGAAAGTGTCAAATTTCGTGAATTTGATAGTGCTGGGGCTCCTCTTGGTGATTCACAAAACTATGATGTTGTCTCCAATTTTGAAGATAATCCAGCGATCGCCATTAGTGATAATAACCTGATGATGATTGCGGCTGATGATAATCTTACTAATGCCTTTGAGCCTTATGCTAGGGTATTTGGGGGAGAAACAAGTAATGATCTAGGACCAATTACCCTCACAGCAGGAACCGCTCAAATTGCCTATGTTGCTTTCTATGGAAGACCTGCTGATGCTGATGTTGGGTCAGAAAACTTCTGGGATGGTGTCCTCAGAGAAAACAATGTGAGTTATTCTCCTCGTGGTGGCGATCTTTTAACGGGAAACGAAGAAGCTACCTATGAACGTATTGTTAATAATTTCGGCAACTCCGATGAGGCCAATCGTCTGTTTGGTGGACTGACTAATGCCCAAAGAGTCAATCTGGTTTATAATCATGCCTTCGGTCGGGATGCGGAACAAGGAGGACTCGACTACTGGGTTCCACGGTTAAATGATGGACGAGTAACTTTACCAGAATTTGCCTTGAGTATTGCTTTAGGGGCGCAAAATCAAGATATTATTGCTCTTCGCAATAAAGTAGAGAGTGCTATTCGCTTTTCAGGATCAATTGACACTGTTGCTGAACGCAACGCTTATGTAGGAGCAAATGCTGAAATTTTTGGCAGAGCATTTCTCAGTAACTACGGACCGACAATAGCTGCTCAACCAATTATCGATTCATCTCTAGCTGATTTTGTTGCATCGGTTTAGAATTGCGAGTTTAGACTAAAATTATAGTGTTATTCTTGATTATTTAGTCTAAACTTCAGTTATTATTAGGCCGTAATCTCAAACTTTAAGTTATTGCATCAAATATGAGTAGTTTATTGGACTCCCTCAGAAATCAAGTATCCTCAACCTTCTCAAACCTAAGAGAAACAATTGCACAAACTGGGCGAAGTTCATCTCAGCGTTTTATAGAGCAAGGACGAGATAATCTAGCATTACGAGGATTTGATGAATCAACTATTTCTCGGGCTGAAAATGCTGCTCTAGGTAACTTTGCTTCCAATGCCGATGGGGGTAGAGACTTGTTACGGAATCGAGATCCTTTCTCTCCTGAAGATTTCTCTAGAAATACAAATAATAACTTTGGAAATCAAACTTCAACCAATACCACTGCTCCATTAACCCTAACGGCAGGAACAGCCCAAATGGCCTATGTTGCTTATTATGGAAGACCGGCTGATGCTGATGTCGGGGCAGAAAACTTTTGGGATGGTGTCCTCAGACGGAGTAATGTGAGTTATTCTCCTCGTGGTGGTGATCCTTTAACAGGACAAGAGGAGGTTGTCTATGACAGAATTATTAATAATTTTGGCAACTCCGATGAGGCCAATCGTCTGTTTGGTGGACTGACTAATGCCCAAAGAGTTAATCTGGTCTACAATAACGCATTTGGTCGTGATGCCGAACAAGGAGGACTTGACTACTGGGTTCCCCGATTAAATGACGGACGAGTAACTCTAGCTGAGTTTGCCTTAAAAATTGCTTTAGGGGCGCAAAACCAGGATGTTATTGCTCTTCGTAATAAAATAGAGAGTGCCAGGCGTTTTTCGGGTTCCATTGACACCTTTGCCGAACGAGAAGCATATCGGGGAGCCAATGCTGAAATTTTTGGCAGACAATTCCTAGCTAACTACGGACCAACAATTGCCCCTCAATCAGTTATTGATCAAGCTTTAGCTGATTTTACTGCATCGGTTTAGGGTTTTACTCAAATCTTGCACCTTGTTTAAAATTAGCTAGGGAGGGGAGGCAAGAGGCAATAGTAAAAAAAATTGATGATTTCTTGATCAGAATTGATTTTGCTCCCGTTGTTTCTCAAGTTTTGTTGTACTGGTGCAAGATGTCAGTTTTAGGTAATCGCTCAGGATTTTTGATAACGATTGCCTAAAAATTTTGTTAGAGTGTGGAAAATACCAATTATAGTAACGAAAATTTTCCATGAACTGACGATAAATTTTCAAAAAATTTTTAACATAAAGTCAAAGGTATTTGCGCTAATTCGCATTAATTAATATTAATTTTTTTTTCTTTACCCAATTATCCCTCTTGCTTTACAAGACATTGCAAAAGCTGTTTTTAGATACGTCAGATAAGTTATCCTCACTACTATAAACAGCTACAAAATAGTTAGCGCGATCTATCTTTGACCAACGATTAGTGTCAATGGTTAAAAAATCAAAAAATAATTCAGAAGAACCCACAAATGCTGATCAACCGTCAAATACTCCGCGCAAAAGGAGGATTCTATGAACCACAAAGTCTTGGAAAATGCCCGTAATATTGCCATTGTTGGCCCTTATTCGGGGGGAAAAACCACATTACTTGAAAGTATTTTATTGATCACAGGAGCCACAACCCGCAAAGGAACCATCAAAGATGGTAACACCATTAGTGACAGTTCCCCAGAAGCCAGGGAAAGAAAAATGAGTGTTGAGGTGTCGGCCGTTAGTACCACGTATCAACAGTTTGACTTAACCTTTCTTGACTGTCCAGGGTCAATTGAATTTGCTCAAGAAGCTTATAATGCGTTAGTCGGTGCAGGAGCAGCAATTATTGTTTGTGAACCAGAAATTGAACGTCTTTTAACCCTTGCGCCTTTGTTTAAATTCCTAGATCAATGGGAAATTCCCCATCTCGTTTTTATTAATAAAATGGATCGGGCGAAAAACGGCTTTATGGATGTGCTTCATGCTCTCAAAGAAGTATCTAGCCGTCCAGTTGTGCCTCAACAATATCCCATTCGTCAACATCAAGAATTAATTGGTTATATTGATTTAGTCACCGAACAAGCTTATCATTATCACTCTGGAAGTTCGGCTGATCCGATCCCTTTACCTGAAACCCTAAAAACCGAAGAACACATTGCTCGTCACGAAATGCTAGAAGTCCTTGCAGACTTTGATGATCATTTGTTAGAAGAACTCGTAGAAGATATTGAACCGCCTCAAGAAGAAATTCTTAAAGATTTAAAGCAAGATTTAAGCGCAGACTTAATCGTTCCGGTCTTTTTTGGCATCGCAGAACAAGATTATGGAGTCAGACCTCTTCTAGATGCCTTGATTAAAGAAGCCCCTTCGCCGACCGTTACTGGAGAACGTCGTGGACTAACCCCGACCGAGAGTGGAGAAACCTTAGTTCAAGTCCTCAAAACCTACTTTACCCAACAAGGAGGACAACTTTCTTTAGTTCGGGTTTGGCAAGGACACCTCACCGATGGGATGGCGTTAAATGGGATTCGTGCAGGAGGTGTTTACCGCATGATGGGACAACAACAAAAGTCTGTGGGATCAGCTTCTGTGGGGGATATTGTTGCCATTGGACGGTTAGAAGGTATTGCTACAGGAACCACCCTCTCAAGTGAACCCCAACCCTCAAAAACGTTACCTAAAGCCGATATCCTAGAACCAGTTTATGCTTTAGCTATTACCCCCGAACACCGCAAGGATGAAGTCAAACTTAGTGGGGCGTTGAGTAAATTAGTCGAAGAAGATCCGTCTTTGTATTGGGAACAACATGGGGATACCAAAGAAGTGATTTTATGGGGACAAGGAGAAATACATCTTCAAGTTGCTTTAGACCGGTTACGTCGCACCTATAACTTACCCATGACGACTCAATTACCCCAAGTTCCTTATAAAGAAACCATTCGTCAATCTACCCATGTCCACGGACGCTATAAGCATCAAACCGGAGGACATGGTGCATTTGGGGATGTTTACCTCGATATTAAACCAGTGGCGCGAGGAGAAGGCTTTCACTTCCATCAAACCATTGTGGGGGGAGTGGTTCCGAAACAGTATATTCCTGGAGTAGAAATGGGGGTTCGGGAATACTTAGATCATGGTCCTTTGGGATTTCCAGTAGTGGATGTAGATGTTACTCTAACTGATGGATCTTACCATTCAGTAGATAGTTCCGAACAGGCCTTTAAACAAGCGGCGCGTATTGCCATGACAGAAGGGATGGCTCAATGTAATCCTGTGTTATTAGAACCTATTTTATCCGTTGCGGTGTCTGCTCCTGCCGAATGTACGTCTAAAGTCTTGCAGTTAGTGAGTGGACGACGAGGGCAAATTCTCGGTTATGAACCCCGTTCCGACTGGAAAGGATGGGATCACGTAACAGCTTATTTACCCCAAGCAGAAATGCAAAACTTTATTATTGAACTGCGATCGCTAACGATGGGAGTCGGCACCTTTACCTGGGAATATGACCATTTACAAGAGGTTCCAGGTAAACTTAAGGAGCGAGTTTTGGAAGTAAACAACAATGGGAAAACTTAATCCTTAATTGTTAAATGATTAATATTAGGGTGGGCAATGCCCACTTTTTTTGATAATTTTCTTGACATCACACTACACACTAAGAAAAACTTAAATCCCTCGAACTCACTCACGATAAGGTTGTTTATCTCAATTCTAAATTCTGCGTTCTGGTATACTAACCCACAGCGAACTCTAAAATAGATAAGATAAATAAGTCTCAAATTCCCTTGGTGGAGGGCCCGACATTGGATGAACTACGCTCAGTGCTGGAACTAGCTACAGAAGAAGATCTACGTCATTTGACCCAAATTCTTTTCTGTCGTAAATTTAATCCCCTCGATTATTGGCAAACTCCCGACCCGATCGAGGTTGAAAGTCAAGACTGGGGAAGTTGGATAGACGCGGTAGAAAAACGGTTTCGTTATTTGGGGGCTGATGGAATGACAGTCCTACGAAGAAAGAGTAATCAAGTTAGTTACCGACAAATTTTAATTCGTGTCTGTCAATATTTAAAGATTCCTTATTCTAACCAAATGACTACGACTGAGATAGAAGCAGACATCTTCCTTTATTTAGTCAGTAAAGCATGGAAAAAACTTCCCCCCTCCGAACAAAAGACCCTGACCAAAGAAATAGAACGATCGCTGACCAACGCTAATTTAGCTGAACCTATCCCGGCTGAATTTCAACACAATCGCCTCAATCTTTTATTAAAAGGGAGTAGCGCGATCGCCGTCAACTCTTTGCTTAAACCTTGGTTACTCAAACACATTGCCCAACAATTTGCCCTCCATTTCACTCGCTATCAAGTCGCTAAACAGACTTTGGTTAGAGGTGGGGCAGCGGCGGCCAATCAAATTGCCCTCAATAGTGCTAGACGAGGAATGGTAACGACAGCAGCCCGTTATGGGGCAGTCCGTGGGGTGTTTGCTTTTGTCGGTCCAGTGTTATGGGGTTGGTTTCTGGCTGATTTAGGATGGCGGGCGATCGCGACTAATTACGGTCGCATTATTCCAGTAATTTTTGCCTTAGCCCAAATTCGCCTTACCCGTACAGACTGTTGGGAACCTGCTTAAAAATCTGAAAAATATAGTGAATAGTGAATAGTTATCAGTTATTCTCTGAATATTGTTAACTATTAAATTAATACTGTTAAATTAATACTGTGAAGTCTTTTGTCTCTTCTTTGTCAAGTCCCCATTCTAAATCAAATGATCTGCAATGGGTGGAAAATTCCCTCAAGTTTGGCATCTTTCTCTTCCCCTTTTCTGCGGATATTGGGGCTGTGGGTTTAGTGATTGCCCTGTTTAGTCTGTGGCAAAAACGTTTCTATCAAATTATTACTAATCAGTTTACTTGGGTCTTAGGATTATTCGGTCTTTGGCTAGTCTTTACAATCATTTTTGCCTTTCAGCCGATTCTCGCCTTACAAGGACTTCCAAATTTCTTGGTAGGAATTCTTTTATTAACCGCCTTTCCCTTTTTTTTTACTACTTTTTCTCGGCTATATCAGTTAGCTTGGTGGTTGGTTTTAACCTCTATTCCCTTGGCTGGGTTAGGATTTATGCAACTAGGATGGGGGTGGGAAAGTCCTCTATTTTTTAGGAGTATTGGAATTAAATTACTAGCCTATGGCAATCCTGATGGCCGTATGTCGTCTTTATTGATGTATGCCAATATTTTGGCTGTTTATCTTCTGATTGCCTTTTTATTAGCTTTGGGATTATGGATTGATACTTACCGTCAATGGCAAGAGAAAAACAGACCACAAAGGATTTGGAAACTCGTTATTTTGAGTATTGCAGTCATAGGAGATGGACTGGGACTGATTTTAACCAATTCTCGAAGTGTCTGGGCATTAGCCTTGTTAGGAGTGATGGCGTTTGCTGTTTATTTACGGTGGTATTGGGTCATTGCCTTAGCTGCGATCGCCGTTAGTATGATTATTTGGGCAGCCTGGATTCCTTGGGGACAAGAAACGATACGTCAAGTGGTTCCTGCTTATTTTTGGAAAAGACTGACCGATGAATTATATGATGATCGCTACGTCACTGCCTTACGAACCACTCAATGGAAAGTCGCTTGGGAGATGATGTTACAGCGACCTTGGTTGGGATGGGGACTGCGTAATTTTACCCCAGTTTATGAAACGCAGATGAATGTGTGGATGGGACATCCCCATAATTTATTTTTGATGTTACTGGCTGAAATTGGTATCCTCGGAACCTTACTTTTTGCTGGCATTGTCGGGAATGTGATGTTTGGAGGAGTGCAAAATTTAATGAAGTGGTCTAATAAACCCGAAAAAAGTCACGAACATTTACTCCTCTTTACTTATTTGCTGACATTTGGCAGTTGTATTTTATTTAATGTCTTGGATGTCACTATTTTTGATATACGGGTCAATCTGTTAGGGTGGTTTTTATTATCGGCGATCACTGGTATCATACAAGCCAAAAATTAGTAATGATTTGGCAAGTATAAGCTTTTGTTGAGTTAAGATTATCAAAATCATCATCCAACCAAATGGGACAGTCTTGTCCATTTTTTGACTTTGTTGTGCATGAATAATAATATTCTCCTCTTTCTTTTGATAGGAAATTTATTATTTAAGTCAGACATCGGAGTCATTATGATAAAGTTTAAGGCTAAATTTATAGTTTGTTTAGTCATTATATCTGTGATCAGCTTTCATCTTTTTACTAATGATAGACAACCACAGCCTTCTTTTTCTGTTACTTATTATCAATCTAATTCCACGAACATTACAAAACCCCAAAAAGAACAATCTCAAGCATTATTTCAAGACTATATGTCTGACGCTGGAAAAATTCAAATTTGGCTCTTAGTATTATTGTTGTTTTTAAGTATTAATTGGATTTTAAAAAATAAAAATTGATTAATATAAGTTGATAGTTTTTGGTCTATATTTTTTGACAGGAGTATTAAATTATTGCTTTCTTGAGAATTTTAATAGATAATGCCATACTAAATAAATCTTAACCCCCCTATGGATAGCCTTGGACAAAATCACTTTTAACTGTATTTCCCATAACATCTCCATCATCAGGAAAAAATTTCAGTCATTCCCTTGTCAACAATCAGTGATTCGGTTATTATTAGCAGGATTTCTATTGCGTTTCATTATTGCATTTTGGCTATTACCTGGTTATGATGAAGGGTATTATTATCTCTACACTCGTTACTTAGATTGGAGTTATTTTGATCATCCGGTATTAGTTGCCCTGACGACAGGTTTTGGTCCTTGGATAACTGGTATTACGTCTCCGTTTACCTTACGTTTAGGAACACTAATTTTATATACAGGGAGTCTCTGGTTATTGTATTTAACCAGTAGTCAGTTGTTCAACCGAAAAACGGCTATTCTAACCCTAGCGATCGCCTCAGTCGTTCCTATTTTTAATGTTGGGTTTGGAGTGGTTACGCTTCCTGATAGTCCTTTAATCTTTTTTTGGACAGCAACTTTATATTGTGCAGCTATTGAATTCTTTTCCAATTCTAATCACAATTATCGTCCGACTTATCGCCTCTCTATTTTAGGAATTCTTGTGGGATTAACTTGTTTAGGTAAGTATCATGGATTTATATTAGGGTTAGGATTGATTGGATTTTGTTTAAGCAGTCCTCCCCATCGTCGTGTCTTTCGATCCCCTTGGACAGGATTAGGACTATTTTTATTTATTTTAACTTTATTTCCCCTTTGGTTTTGGAATTTAAACCATGATTGGGTTTCGTTTCGGTTTCAATTATTAAATCGTTTTGAACCTCCCCCAGAAGGAGAAGTATCGTCATCATACAATTTTTTAAATGTATTTTTCGTTTTTTTAACAGGAATTGGCTTACTATTCCCTACTATTGGATTTCCTTTGTGGTGGGTTGTTTTTAAGTCAAGTTTATATCAATTGTTCAGAATCTTTAATAAGAAATTAGCTAGGTTTTTAGAAAAATCAAACCAGACATTATATGAGTATAATTGTGATCAAAAACAATTATTTATTCTGTGGGTTTCACTTCCTTTAATGTTAGGGTTTACCTTGCTTGGTGGTAAACAGCAAATTCTGGTTACTTGGCCAATTCCAGGGTTTTGGAGTGCTACTTTATTATTAGGTTTTTATAGTGTTCAATGGCAACAGCGATCGCCTAATTTAATACGATGGTGGATCAAAGGAACAGGGATAGTTACCGCTACTATTTTACTGTTATTACTACTCCATACAACCACAGGAACCTTTCATAAATCTAGTCAATATTCTATTTTTGGTGGATTTTTTACTCCTCAAAATGATCCCGCTAAGGAATTAATTGATATTGAACAATTACGAACAGGTTTTGCTCAATCTCCAGAACTTATGGATGCTTTAGATGAGACAACTTTTATCTTTAGTAATGCCTATTATTTGGCTGGATTAATTGATTTAGCTTTACGACCTCTAAAATCAATTCCTGTTACTTGTTTTAGTTATGATATGCGGGGATTTCCTTTCTGGTATGATCCTAACCAATGGATCGGAAAAGATGGTCTTTATATTACCTTAGAACACTTCCATAAAATGCCCCATTTAAAGAATGATTTTAGTAGTTACTTTGAAGAGTTTAAAGAAATTGCAACTGTTCCCATTCGCTTAGGGGGAGTGGTGGTTAATGTATTTCATGTTTATCAAGCGAAAACTTTACTTAGACCCTATTCTTTAGAAGAGTCTTTATTCTATTATGAAAATTAGTCACTGGTGTTTTAAATGACATAATTAATCAATATATAATCTTCTCAAGAACTGATAGATTCTACAATAGAATATGGAACCCTCTTAATTAATCAACGCAACTATTTAACTCAGATCTTGCACCAACCAATTTTAGAGTTGAGACAGGGTGTGGGGTATGGGGATTATTGGTTTTCAAGGGCGCGAGTCATCGTCAAATACAGTTAGGTAAGCGTCAAATTTATGAACTGTTGCCTGTTACCTGTTGCCTATCCTTACTAGCTAATTTAAACAAGGTGCAAGATCTCAGCTTACGCTAAAGTCCCATTAAGTTTCTAATTTTTGTGAATTCATCATTGCTACTTCAGCTAAAAATTTTTCTAGCTCATCAAAAGTCACCCCATAAGTCAACTTTGGTGTTTCATAGCCCTTAAGATTAACAGTATATTGGTCAAAAAGATTGTGACTCTGTGGTAAATCTCTAAAGTAAGTATAAGTTTGTTCGCCGATGGCAATATCTAACCCTAATTCTTTGGTGGCTGACTCTAAGCGAAAAGCAGCATTCACTGTATCTCCGATCGCCGTATAATCAGGGTGATCTCCGCTTCCTGTATTTCCCACCATGGCATATCCTGTGTTAATCCCTCCACCAATGGATAATTCAAAAGGAACAGGGTATTGATGGCTTAATTCTTTAGTCATCTGGTTAAGATTGCTCACAGCTTGAAAAATTTGAATAATCTGAGCTTGATTAACCTCTTGGTGTCCATGGAACCAAATGGCCATCACTGCATCTCCAATGTATTTATCAACCCAACTTCCTGAGTTACGAATAATCTCCCCTGCTTGGCGGAACCAATTTCCAATCAAATAAGACAGTAGATTATCATCGAGTTGCCTTGCTAGGGTTGTAAAATTCCTCATATCTACCACCATCACTGACATGAGACGGCGTTCATGTAGAAGCATTGTATCTCGTTCTAAGGTTTCTTTATCCGCCTCAATGACCTGATTGACTAAAGGACACAAAAATTCAACTTTTGTCTTACCGAAAATAATATGATCCCCACTGTGAAGGGTGACAGGAATACTCACACGACGCTCATTGACAAACGTCCCATTACGACTCCCTAAATCAATGAGAAAGAATCCCCCTGTCTCGGTCAATTGTAAAATGGCGTGGTGACGAGAAATACAATGATCTCCAATGACACAATCGTTATCCTTACCCCGTCCAATAGTCCAATAACTCCTCCCGACTAATGGAAAGTAACGTTTACCTTTTTTGGTTAATACAAGTAGATGAGGTGTATGGGTTAGATCTTGCACAGGTGTCTAAGAGGGGACAGCATAACGATAATCTTATAAGCCGAATATCCATTTCAACTTGACCCTCTTAACTAAAAGAAGCCGCTAGCCAAAATAGACTATCTACTAAGATTGTACTCAATACTGCACCTGCCATTGCCCACCAATGGGGATGAGGTTTTTGCATTGCCCACAAGCCAACGCCTAAGAGAATATTGACTAGAACGACCGCCCAACTCATTCCCCAGGGGGTTTGTACTTGATCAAGAGCCGCTTGAAAAATGGGGGTGGCTAAGGTGGGTTCGACTTGCATCAGTTGTCGCCAATGGGGAATTAATCCCGTCATGTAAAAATAAAAATCTGTAATTCCGGTTCCTAACAACGATCCTAAATAGAAAAAGTTCCCTATCTTACCCCAACCACGCCAGAGTCCCCAAATTGCCACTGGAACCCCAATGGATTCAATAGGAAGATGAATTAAGGGTTCCCAACGCAACCAACCCCAATACACAGAACCTGCCAACCAACTCCAGCTGAACCCCCACAATAAATCTCCCCAATGATAAGTCCGTTGATGTTTCATCAGGTAAAATCCTAACCCAAGCCATCCCCCGGTCATTAATACGCTCAGTTCAGGACACAAACGAACTAAAGGAGCTTGGATAAAGACTGGAACACAGACTAAAAATCCGGCAGCCAAAAATATTGGCCATCCTAGGAATGCTTGTGAATTCCTGGGAATTAGACTGAAGGACTGTTGGTGTGAGTCACCAAGATAGTCAGGAGGCAGATCGGAAGGGGATGAAATCAATGTCTTGTTAACCTAAATACAATTACAATTGTGAGAACTTTCTTCACTTAACTTAACTTATCGCAAAAATTATTCTCAGGCTATATCCCCCTAGGGGGCATACGATTTATCCTAACGAATATCTTAGGGAGAGTCAATTTAACCCATACGAAAAAACCAGGCCTGATGACCTGGGTAAGGTTAATTGAGTGATTACTGTAGCTAACGTCTAATGACCAGTCCCAATTCTCATACTTTGGGCCTTCGATCAAACTAGCTAGTGAATCTCCCGATCGCCCCTAACCCCCTTTGAGAAGGGGGGAAGGCAACAGGATTTTTTTTGAGTCTAACTACCTACGAATTGACTGTCTGGCTTTTAGTCATTGAAGTTTTCTTATACTGCTCGAAGATGTCAGTATTGCTTATTCTGGAGTTTAAGACTTGCTAACTCCTAACACTTAACAGCAAACTACAGCTAATCACCTTCCCAGTCGGGGCAATGGGGATCATCCCATCCATAAGGATGCATGGCACAGACCAAAAGGTTTTGCCCATAAACTCGTCCATGATAGTGGTGACAACCCTGACAAGCCGGATGAACGTTCGAGGTCGGATTAATTTTGGGGGATATCATCAACTCTGTATCTTCCCAAAATGAGGAGGAAACTGTTTCGTGATCCTCTGAAGGAATTTCTATCACCTGTTCAAAGATCTCTTGTAAGAATTGTTCTATATCCCCGACAAAATCACTATGAACTTCTTGAGCAATTTCTTCAACCGCTTGACCAACTCCATCAAAGAAATCATCAAAAGCTGATGTTATTGTTTCAGACCAATCTATTAACTCTTTTTGCCAGTCTTCCATAGAAAATATTGAGATATTGTTATCGAATCGAAGTCATTAGATAGAAGTTTTAAAAGTAAAAAATGTTTTCTCATATAATACAGTTTAATTACGTTTCAAACGCTGTAATTCTTCTCGCAAGGATTCTACTTGTTGTCGAAGTTTATCAACATCTTCTGGCTTAGAGGTTTCAGTTGTTTGTTCATCCTCCACGATAATTTCAATTAAACGAGGCTCTTGGTCAGAGGAAGAGGTCGATGAGTCTTCGGTTGTTTCCTGAGCTTGTTTTACTAACTCATCAACGTATTTACGAGCTTCTTCGGCGGTTATTTTCCCTCGCGCCACCATTTCATCGGCTACTTTCTGGGCTTGTTCCTCTAACTCAGAGAAACCCATGCGAGCTTTCTCATTGGCATAAGATGCTAGACCTATTCCCAGATAAAACGCTTTTTGAACCAAATTGCTAAGATCAGCCATGACTTAAATTTTTGTCCTTACAACTCAAGCAACATCTTCATCTCTCAGTATAGCCATGTCTCGACTCAATGAATTCCGGCAAAGATAATTAGGATTAATTTGGGAAGCTGAAAGGATAAACCCTAGACCAGTCTAATCATTCACTAATAACTATTGATTAATAACTATCCACTCTCATAATTATTAACTTCTGTAACAAGAATTGTGAAGCTCTATTTCAAGTTTGGGCAAAATAGACCGATCGCCCCCTTGAAAGCAAAAGTCCATGATAGGATGCCATTCGTAACGCTTGTGGAAATTTAGGAGAACAACCTTGGTTTTAAGGGTCGCTGTTGTTGGGTCAGGACCGGCTGGGTCTTCCGCAGCCGAAACATTAGCAAAAGCTGGTATTGAAACTTATTTATTTGAGCGTAAATTAGACAACGCTAAACCCTGCGGTGGAGCGATTCCCCTCTGTATGGTAGATGAGTTCGACCTACCGCCAGAAATTATTGACCGTCGGGTGAGAAAAATGAAAATGATCTCCCCGTCTAATGTCACTGTCGATATCAATATTGAACGGGACGATGAATATATTGGGATGTGTCGTCGGGAAGTTCTCGACGGGTTCCTACGCAACCGCGCTGCCTCATCAGGGGCAAATCTGATTAACGGGACGGTGTATCAACTCGATATTCCTACCAATAACACCGATCCTTACACGCTCCATTATGCCGACCACTCCAACGGTAATCCCCAAGGGGATAAGAAAACCCTTCAGGTTGACTTAGTGATTGGGGCTGATGGGGCTAACTCCCGCATTGCTAAAGCCATTGATGCAGGAGATTATAATTATGCGATCGCCTTTCAAGAACGCATTCGTCTCCCCGAAGACAAAATGACTTACTACGAAGATCTCGCGGAGATGTATGTGGGTAACGATGTCTCCCCCGACTTTTACGCTTGGGTCTTCCCCAAATATGACCACGTAGCGGTGGGTACAGGGACGATGAAGGTCAATAAATCTCTCATTAAGGATTTACAAGCCGGCATTCGTCAGCGTGCTTCTCGTCGCTTAGAAGGGGGGGAAATCATCAAAGTGGAAGCCCACCCCATCCCTGAACATCCCCGTCCTCGTCGGGTTGTGGGTCGTGTAGCTTTAGTTGGCGATGCTGCGGGAACTGTTACCAAGTCTTCTGGAGAAGGCATCTATTTTGCCGCTAAATCTGCTCGTATGTGTGCTGAAACCATCGTAGAAATGAGCAATGCAGGTCAACGTATTCCTACCGAAGATGAGTTAAAAATCTATCTCAAACGGTGGGATAAGAAGTATGGCATGACCTACCTGGTTCTCGATATTCTACAACGGGTCTTCTACCGTTCGGATGCTTCGCGTGAGGCGTTTGTAGAAATGTGTGCTGATAAGGATGTTCAGCGCATGACGTTTGATAGTTATCTCTACAAAACTGTCGTTCCTGCTAATCCTTTAGTTCAGATGAAAATTACCGCTAAAACTCTCGGTAGTTTGCTACGGGGTCACGCTTTAGCTCCTTAGTAATTACTCATTACTTTAGTTAGACTTTTAGGGTGAGCAAGGCTTACCCTATTTTTTTTGTTGAGGGATACTTAGAAAAAAAAAAGACATTAACCGTTGTTAAACTGTCTCAGAGCTCAATTAAATAAACAATTATCAAAACTGATGCCTAATGTCTATGTAATTGGTGGGGCGAATGGGTCAGGGAAAACTACCGTTGCTAGGAGATTATTACCCTATTTTCTTGATGTTTTTGAATATGTCAATGCGGATGAAATTGCTGCTGGACTGTCTCCCTTTAACCCTGAATCTGTAGCTATGCAAGCAGGACGGTTAATGTTAGAGCGTTTGAATACCCTAGTTAAAGAAAGAACCGATTTTGCTTTTGAAACCACTCTGGCTGCTCGAAATTTTGCTCGTTTTTTGAGAAGCTGTAAAGATTATGGCTATACTATTAACCTTATTTATTTCTGGTTACAAACGCCTGAATTAGCTATAGAACGAGTTCAAAGACGGGTAGAAAGCGGAGGACATAATATCCCCATTGAAGTCATTCGTCGTTGCTATGAAAGAGGAAAAAGAAACCTAAATCAGTAGACATCTCCAAAAATTTGTAAGCTTTTAATATAAAGCCTTTTGGGTGATATTGGCTTTGCGATCGCCAAACCCTGAAATCCTAATTTTTCGTTCAAAATGTCTTCTAATGCAATTTCAGAAAAAAAGATAAGGTTTTTAAATCAAAATTTTTTAGGCTAAAACTCAATCCTAACAACTCTTTAGGCTCTTAGTTTATATTTTGGAGATGTCTAGTTATATTTACCTTTGTGCGATACTTGGATTATCTATGATAATTCTGAGGATAATCCTCGATTAGTTGCTGCTTTGGGAATTAATCAACAACTGATCATTAATGACCCCCAAACCTTTCAACAAATTACAGCTAATTCCGATGAATGAATCACAACTAACAGAAATCCATCAAAAAATTGATGCAGGAGTCAAAGCAGCGATCGCAGAAGCCATTGAGAGACACCGAAAATTAGGAGAATCCATTAGTATTCTCAAAGATGGCAAAGTGGTCACTGTAACGGCTGAACAAATCCCACCTTTATCTGAAAAATAGTTAATTTTCAATAAAAGTTTTATTAAAATAAACCTAATCTTGAATTAATTATTGATCTCTTTTAAATGTTGTGGTAAATCTATTTCTTGAAACTGTTTAACTGTTACTGTAGGTAATCCAGTCAATTCATTTAAGTCTCTTATTTTCCTAATCAATAGAGTCATTAAAGTGCCATTTTGACCTAAACTAAGAATATCCTCTTTGTCTAAAACAATAATATATTTTCCTGTTTTAGCATGATATAAAACTTGACGTAATCTACAATCTTGAATTGCTCTTTGTCTGGTAGAATTTCGCTTGGGAAATCCAGCCGCTCCTTCTAAAGTAAACAATATTCCTAAACCACAATTTTCTTAGCACCGCTTGGTGTTGATGACAATAAACTTCTCAGGGTTCGGACAGTAAACTCAGGACTAGATAAATAATACCGACAAAATTCTTGACCAGATGAATAACCATTATCAACAAACGCTTTAGGACTCATAAACTCTGATTTTTCGTGAAAATAATCATTATCTTAGTATAATCTTATGATTTAAAGAATGAGTAGTCATTTCTCTAGTTTGGTAAAAAAAACTCACTTGAAAAGTTAATAGTAAATAACAGATTTATCCCTAAGCTAATTAAGGGTCAACGGTTGTTGACCCCTACTAATAACTAAATCTAAATTCTTAGTTCTGATTGTCGCGCATTAACTTAACAAACTTCTCGAATAAATAATCCGCATCGTGAGGACCTGGACTCGCTTCAGGATGGTATTGAACTGAGAAAAAGGGTAACGTTTTATGGGATAAACCTGCTACAGTTCGGTCATTCAAATTAAGATGAGTAATTTCCACATCAGCATCTAAAGACTTTTCTGTCACCGCAAAACCATGGTTTTGACTGGTAATTTCTACCTGTTGATTTAATCCACAAGGTTGATTTAATCCGCGATGACCAAACTTTAATTTAAAGGTTTCTGCCCCTAAAGATAATCCTAAAATTTGGTGTCCCATACAAATTCCAAAAGTAGGTTTTCCTGCTTGAATTAATGCTTTGGTAACTTCAATGCCTTCTTGAACCGCCGATGGATCACCAGGGCCATTCGACAAGAAAATTCCATCAGGATTGTACTTTAAAATCTCTTCAGGAGACGTATTAGCCGGAACTACAATCACCCGACACCCATAACTAGCCAAGCGGCGCAGAATATTCCGTTTAACCCCAAAATCAATCGCTACTACTGTTAAAGAACTTCCTGCACCTTCTTTATTACTCGGTTGAAACTCCCAAATCGAATCAGTCGGAGTAGACCACTCATAAACCTCTTTGGTGGTTACTTCCTTAACTAAATTCAACCCTGCCATACTGGGGGCTAATTGAACCTGACGCAGTAATTCTGTCGGTTCGAGGATTTCTGTAGAAATTGCCCCATTTATAGCCCCTACTGAGCGAATTTTACGGGTTAAAGCACGGGTATCAATGCCATAAATTCCAATAATTTTGTGACGACTTAAATAATCAGGGAGAGATTCAGTAGATCGCCAGTTACTCGGACGATAGGTTATATTACGAGCAATAACTCCTTTAACCTGGGGATGAGAGGATTCCTCATCATCAGGGTTCACTCCTGTATTCCCCAACTCAGGGTAAGTAAAGGTGACAATTTGACCGCAGTAACTCGGATCGGTTAAAACCTCTTGATATCCAGTCATTCCCGTATTAAAAACGACTTCTCCTAAGGTGGTTCCCTTCGCTCCAAATGACCACCCCTCAAAAGAAGTTCCGTCCGCTAACATTAATAGGGCTGGTGTCGCCTTTGCTATTGCCATAATCGTTAAGTTTTTGATACTGAAAATAGATGAAACCCAACGGTGAGCGATAGACTAGATCAGGCAATCTATTAACGCCTGACTGTCTGACCATCTGTTGAGATACACTCGCCCCTAGGTTACAATTGACAATCTTACCAGATGCAACTGAGGGTGTTAGGGTAAAGTCAAACTGCTACAAAGGTAGCTAGAATCCTATGAGTCCCAAGAAATTAAATGACGACGATAAACAAGAAATTCTTAAGCTTTATCGCCAAACGCCAGAGACCACATCTACTTTAGCTGATCGTTATGGGGTCAGTAGCTCTACTATCAGCCGTTTTCTCAAAAGTTATCTCTCAGAGTCCGAGTATGAGGAGTTAATTCAACAAAAACGTTTAGCAAGGACGACTAAGTCAGAGTCTCAACCGAAAGAAACCGAATCTAAACCCGTGTTGGTGAAATCAGAAACTCCCCCAGAGTCTCAACCGAAAGAAACTGAACCTAAACCCGTGTTGGTGGAGTCAGAAACTTCCCCAGAGTCTCAACCGAAAGAAACTGAGGCTAAACCAGCCCCAATTTTAGCCAGAGATAAACCATCAAAGTATGTTCAACCGTCAGATGAAGAGGAAGAAGATGATGAGCTTGAAGTAGTTGATGTTATCGCCCTTGGAGAGATGATCGGAGAAGATTTATCAGATGGAATTGATGATGATGAAGACTTAGAAGATGAAGACTGGGAGGAAGGAGATGAAGAAGGCTATGAGCAATCTTTAGCCAAAAATGGGGATGTTCAAGTATTACCGTTATCGTCTGCTATTTTTCCTAAAATTTGTTATTTAGTGATTGATCGCTCGGCCGAATTAATTGCTCGACCTCTGAAAGAATTCGCCCATTTAGGTCAAATTCCAGCCGAAGAAGTTCAACAAAAAACCTTACCTGTATTTGACAATCATCAAGGGGCGCGTCGCTTTTCTAACCGTTCTCAACGAGTTATTAAGGTTCCTGATGGTCGTCTTCTGTACAAGACTTGTCCCCATTTATACGCCAAAGGGATTACTCGTTTGCTGATGGATGGCCAAATTTATTCCTTAGCATCTGGTTTTGAAAATTAAGCGATTATGGATATTTGTTTAGTCAATTAGTCAACTCAATTGTTTTAGTAAATTTACTATAGAAGTTTTATCTATTACTTTCAAAATTAACTGAACGAGATCACACCAGTGAGTAAGAGAAATCGTTTTTCGGTAATTTTTGGGAGAACCTCTGAGCAAAATTCAAACAGCTACAAATTTATACTGGATCTTCACCGCGATATCCTCGCAAAGCGAATGATTTTCTTTAACTAATCTATAAAATATATAAGTTTTTTAAACACAGAGTTGTTATTAGTTACAGAGAGTTTTTTTGTGAGTAAAATTTTAGAAATGGACAAGTAGCTTATTAAGACTCTATAGCGCAATTCTGATTCAGGTTCAAGGATAACTAATACACTTTACATCAATATGCGTATGATTGAATTTAATCTAATCTAATCTCGTGAAATATCATTAATTTTAGTTCCAATTGTTAGGAGTATATACCTTTTATGAAAGTGAGTCGTTTACTCAATCTTTATGAACAAGGAATACGAGAATTTACTGCTATCGATCTCAGGGGCGAAAATTTATCGAGGTCGATGCTTATCTCCGTCAATTTGACAGGAGCTAATTTAATGGGGATTAATTTAAGCCGAGGGTTTTTGACTAAATCAATCCTTAATAAGATAAGTCTCAATTGGGCTAATCTAACCTATGCCAAAATGAGTGAGGTTCAGTTACATCAAGCTGATTTGACCAAAGCTAATCTAACGGGGGCTTTTATGGTTAAAGCGAGTCTGGTTAACGCCAAACTCAGTGGGGCGGATTTATCCCATGCTAATCTGCGGGGGGCGGATTTATCCCATGCTAATCTGTGTGGAGCTAACCTCTATCGGGTTAACCTCCGTCAAGGGAATCTCAGTGGCGTTAATCTCGCTTGGGCTAATCTAGAAGAAGCTCGTTTGAGTTGTGCAAATTTAACGGGAGCGTCTTTTGTTGGCACCAATTTAAGTCGGACTTTTCTTAAGGAAGTTGATTTAAGTGAAGTCAATTTAGAAGGGGTTAACCTGAGTGAAGCGCGATTAGGGGGAAGCAATCTTGAAGGGGCAAACTTAAAAAATGCTAACCTTCAAAGAGCAAGTTTACGAGATACTAATTTACGGGGAGCTAACTTATTAGGGGCGAATTTAGAGGATGCAGATTTAGAGGAGGCTGATTTAACCGGAGCAATCTTGAAACACTCTCGAATACCGTCTATAGATATTCCTCCTGAACCAGAAAAAAGAGAAGTTTCGACTTCATCACTAACAGCCGAGATTTACGCTTATTCCAGGTATTTTATGGAGCTACAAACTCACATGGGTTAACGTCATCTTTGGTGAACTAATTTAATTCGGTAATTATCCTTAATTTTCTTGAGAGGAAACTGAACAAAACTAGGTTTTCCTATCAGTTGCCAATCAAATTTAGAGAGAACATGAGAGATAAAGATTTTGGTAACTGTCATGGCCATCTGCGCTCCTAAACAAGCGTGGACTCCTCCACCAAACGGAATAAATTGATAGCTTTGATCTTCGTTGCGAGGAGGCAAAAACCGTTCTGGAGCAAATATTTCTGGTTGCTCAAAATATTCTGGCATAATATGAGCTAACCTTGGTTCAGCAATCATCGTAGAACCTTTGGGATAGAGAACACCATCTACTACGACTGATTTAGTTAGACGACGGTTTGCAGTAGAACTCGGAGGAAGCGTCCGCAATGTCTCTTTAATGGTTGCTTCTAATAAGCTCATTTTCCTTAAATGTTCTGGTAAAAACTGATGATGATGATTATATTTCCCGATGATTTTTGTCTGTTCTAAGCGTAACTTTTCCCGAATTTCTTGATATTTTCCTAATTGGTAGATAACCGAAGCAACTAAACTAGAAATTTCATAAAGAGATGCCCATAATTGTAATAAACATTGATTCGCAATTAAGGAATCACTAAAAACTCCATTAGGGTTTTCTTGTTGACTGACTAACATCATAGAAAGGAAGTCTCTGGTCGGATCAATATTTTTCTCTTGTCTGCGCTTGTTAATCACTGCTTCCATAAACTTTATTAGTTTAGACCGCGCAGCTAGTCCTCGACCATAAGCAGTTAAGGGTGATTTCCATTTCAATAAACCATAAAAACCATTAAAATAAGTCTGGTAAACCTCTTTTAATTCTCGTTTTGTCGAGAGTGGTAATCCTGAAAATATTGCCGTATCATTATCATCTAATTTAATTCCTAAAAGCAGAGGAGTTAGAACATTAAAGCAAATTTCTTCAACGGAAGAATACAGAGGTAATGTCTCAATTTTTGACCAGTGTTCGAGTCCTGCTAAAATAATTGTATTAATATTTGGTATGTATCCTTCTAGCGCGCGGCCTGTTAATCCAATGGCTAGGGCATTTTTACGATCTCTATGTAAATCAGGTCGTTGAAACAAACTATATTCGCCAAACATTTCCATGGTGGTTTCTGGTAAGGCAATTTCGGTATAGTTTGAGTCGCCATTAAAGACCATTTTAATAGCTTTTGCTGTCCCGACAAAGATAGTTTCTCCCCCAAAAACACCAGTATTAAAAATCGGTCCGTAGTTGTCTAAATTTTGACGACAAAACTGTTCAGGGTTAGCTATGTACTTGAAGGTATCATACCATTTTGGTTTTCTTGGAGGATATTTTATTTCTTTCGGTAATTCTTGTCCTTCTTCTAGAATAAGTATGTCACTGGTTGCTTGATTCATTTAGCTTACTTCTAACTTATCGTAATTCTATCATAATTATTTTAAATATTTTGGAGCAACAAAATCTACTAACCACACTCCATTATCAGAACAATAAAACACAAAACCATCCTCAGACATCTGTTGTGCATTTACCTGAAAAATAATAGGTTTCCCTCTGCGAGAGCCTACTTTTAATGGTGTCTCCCTATCCTTCGATAAGTGGACATGATGACGAGACATTTTTTTTAATCCTTCTTTAAGGATTTTATTAACAACTTTTTGATGAGTTCCATGATATAAAATTTCAGGGGGAGTCAGTGGGATTAATTGTAAATCAATGTTGACACTATGACCTTGGTTAGCACGAATTTTTGTTCGAGTTTCATCAAAAGAAAATCGTTGTTTATCATTAGTTTTTACAACTTCTTCTAATTCAGTTAGAGTTATGGGAAACTTATGAGTATGAGACGCTTTTAAAAATTTAACAACAGAAACCCAACCTCCTGCTTCTAACTCTAATTCTAATTTTTCAGGAGCATGACGTAAATGATAACTTAAAAATCGACTGATCTTTATTAATCGTTTGTGATTCATTTTTGATCAATGGATAATTAATAATTGAAAATCAATAATTAATTTAGGTTCAATACTTCTCATTTTAAGACAAAAAAATTTGTTTTATGAAGATATAATAATTACTTATCCATCACTAATTATCTATTATCCATTATCCATTGTTGAATAATTGTTAGTTTTCCATAAATAAATAGTAGAACTATTATGCCTCGTTAAAGATTATTTATTTTGTCTTGGACATCTGGAGATACTGTAGTTCTTATAATTTTTCCGTGATACTTATTTAAACCTTCTATAATCATTTTGGGATCTACTTTTTTTGCCAAGACAAAAATAGCTGATGTGCTAGGCTGCATTGCTTCTTCAAGTTTATCACAAAATTCTTTATCCACTCCAATTTTTTTAAAGGCTTCGGAGTCATGATCATCAAAAATACTGATAATCAAGTTGCCCCAAAAAGTGCTACGGAGTCCTCTAACAGCAGCAACTAAATCATAATAGGGTTTAACTCGTATTTTTCCTGTTGCATTTTTAGTTACAACAACTGCATCTTCTAAATCTACTAAATGCTCTTGCTCTAACTCCAGTAATTCTAACATTACCAGATCAGCTTTATTTTTTTCTTCAAATCCAACGACAATTAATTCAGTCATAATTTCCTCAATAAGGTTAATATTTACTTGACTAATAAGATAAGTCATTAGCCATGAACTCTAAAATTATACCACAGCTAATGACTCAATAAAACCTGAATTGTTTAGGTTAAAATTTCTTTATGGATTATTTTACCTTCAGAATCAATATCATAAACAATAGGAACGCCTGTTGCTAATTCTAACCCTGGAACATCTTCGGGATTGAGATTTTCTAATTCCATAATCATTGCCCGCAAGGAATTTCCGTGAGCGGCAACCAGAACGGTTTTATCTTGTTTTAAATAAGGTAGAATTCGATTGTAAAAGTAGGGATAAACCCGATTTTTAGTATCTTCTAAACTTTCTCCTCCAGGGGGTTTAGTAGAATAGGAACGCCGCCACTCCATGACTTGATCTTCCCCAAATTTTTCGGCAGTTTCTGCTTTATTCAACCCTTGTAAATTGCCATAGTAACGCTCATCTAATGCCGAAGAAGTAAAAATTGGTAATTCATTAAATTCTCCTCCTGCATACTTATCCCACCCATGCCAATTTGGATCATCACTGTCATGTTGAATAATCGGTATTTTTCCCCCGCGAATTTCATCGCATTCAGTTAAACAAACAATTGAGGTTTCAATAGCGCGAATTAGTAAACTTGTAAAACAAATATCTATTTTGTAGTTCTTATCTTTTAATTTACAAGCAGCAATTGTCGCTTCAGCCCGTCCCCTTTCACTGAGGGGGACATCAACCCAACCGGTAAATTTATTAGCGGCATTCCAGAGGCTCTGTCCATGACGGACTAAAATTAATTTGCTCATGATTAGTTTCTCTAACTTGATCTACTTATTGACTAATTTTATGAATTTTTAAAAAGTTAGTTCCATAGGGTTTTTTCGTAGGAATTCCTGCCATAATCAAAATTTGTTCTCCAGGTAATGCTAAATTGCGTTGAATCAAACAAGTTTCAGCCTGTTTGACTAAGTCTTCAAAAGAATCTACTTCGTCATCAATTAAAACAGGAATTACACCCCAAATTAAATTAAGACGATGATAAATTTTTTCATGGGGAGTGATAGCAATTACAGGAACAGAAGGACGTTCTTTAGAAGCTAATAAAGAGGTATAACCGGACGTTGTAAAGGTTACGATATACTGTAAATCTAAGATATGATCAATAACATTGAGAGCTTCACTTAAGGCTTGGGTTTCATTCGTTTCAGCCGGCGGTGCGTTAGGAAATTCAATATCTTTTTCCACATCTTGGGCAATTTTAGCCAACATTTCCACCGCTTTAATGGGAAAGTCTCCAACAGCCGATTCACCTGACAACATTACCGCATCGGTTCCATCAATAATAGCATTAGCAACATCACTGGCTTCAGCTCGAGTAGGGCGGGGGTTGCGAATCATGCTATCTAGCATCTGGGTAGCGGTAATGACCGGTTTACCTTTAAAATTACATAATTGAATCATGCGTTTTTGTAGCATAGGAACCCGTTCAGGACTCATTTCTACTCCTAAATCGCCCCTTGCTACCATAATTCCATCACAAACTTCTACAATCTCTTCCAAATTATCTATTGCTTGGGGTTTTTCAATTTTGGCAATAACGGGGACATCAGCTTGATTGTGTTGAACCAATAAACTTTTTAATGTGCGGATATCATCAGCTTTACGGACAAAACTTAAAGATACCCAGTCAATTCCTTGAGATAAACCAAATTCGAGATCTTTTTTGTCTTTTTCCGTCATGGAAGGAAGACGTAAATCAAGACTTGGTAGATTAACCCCTTTGCGACTTTTGAGGATACCCCCTTCAACGACTTTGCAGATAACCGACTGTCCCTTGATTTCTTCAATTCTTAACTCTAATAACCCATCATCTAATAAAATTTGCGCCCCAGGTTCAGCTTCTTCTGCTAAAAAAGGATAATCAATTGAAGCAGTATTCGGTTGGTTACTGTATTCATTGATGGGAATAAGGGTTAATAACTCTCCGTGGGTGAGAGGAATTTCTCCATCGGGTAATTGTCCCACCCGAATTTTGGGACCTTGGAGATCTTGTAGTAAAGTAATGGGGGTTTCTAATTCTTCAGACACATCCCGCAGTAGAGATACCATACGAGCGTGATCTTCATAGCTTCCGTGGGAAAAGTTCAATCTTGCCACATTCATCCCAGCATTAACCATTTGCTTGAGAATTTCTGGGGAACTACTCGCAGGTCCAATGGTAGCGACAATTTTCGTCCGATGAGTTAGGTGTTTCATCCTTTTGACTTATTTTTAAAATAACTTGTTTTGATAGCGTTATTTTGAGTTCGCTCTCAAAGAGGATCATAATGATCTCAGGTTAAGTCAAGGTGAAGCCGTTTCTAAATCAGAGTGTTATTATATGGTGATACTTACTCAAATTTTAACCTCTAATTAGACATGAAGCTAAAGCTAAGAAAAAGTGTGGTGGAGAGGGTTGGCGAAGCGATAAAAAATAAGACTTTAGCATCATTTGCGTTGGTCTTATTACTATTGCTATGGCTAAATCAAGAAGTTGTTCAAGGAAATCTTGATGCTTGGGATGAAACTTTTTTGCAATGGGTTCGTCACTTTCATCAACCTGGTTTATTTCAATTTGCACGAGTCTATTATTTTTTGGGAGAAGCTGAAGTTGTTGTCTTTATTGTTTTAGGCGGATTAGGTTTTTTATGCTGGAAACGTTACTGGAAAGAAGCTCAAGTTTTAGCAGTTTCTGCTTTAGGAATTTTAATATTAATTGATCAAATTCTAAAACCCTTGTTTGCTCGAGTTCGCCCGGCACCAGGGTTGATTGATGTTCATGGGAAAAGTTACCCTAGTGGTCACGTTTCTGGTAATTTTATGCTGTACTTATACATTTCCTATTTAATTGCCTTTCGGTTTCCTAAACTAGCAATTTATCTTTATATAATTTCAACGATTTCAGCTTTTTTAATGGGCTGGGCTAGTCTTTATTTGCACGTTCATTGGGCAACGGATATTATTGCTGGTTTTGGGGTGGGCTATTTGGCTTTTACAGTATCTATTGTTCTCTTAAAAACCATTGACAAAAAATATCGTAACTTTTAATTATTGAAATAACTGAAAATGTTTATTTTGGATACTTTATGAATAAAATAGACGTGCAACAACAAATTATAAATAAATATAAATTTTTAAAAAAATCTCCTAAAGTGCTCTGGATTTTTTCTATTTTATGGTTAATACTAATTAGTTGGATAGCCTTTTTATGGAACTTGGGAGCCATTGGATTAGTTGACAAAACTGAACCCATGTTTGTTGAAGCATCCCGTCAAATGTACCTAACAGGTGATTGGATTACTCCCTATTGGAACGGGGAAACTCGCTTTGATAAACCTCCCTTGAGTTATTGGCTAATTTCTTTATCCTTTAAGCTCTTTGGGGTAAATGAATGGGCGGCTCGTTTTCCCTCTGCTTTATTTGCGATCGCTTTAGTTGTTCTGAGTTTTTATACGTTACTTAGTTTTGGCTCTCTTAACCTTAATTCTCCCAAAAGTTCGACAGGAGAAAAGACACAGTCTAATCCAGATAAATTATGGTTTTCAGCCAGCCTAGGAGCAGCAATTGTTGCCCTTAATCCTTTCTGGGTTGCTTGGGGAAGAACAGGGGTTTCTGATATGTTCTTATCTAGCAATATCGGGTTGGCATTACTGTCATTTTTTATTGGTTATGCTCAACCTAAAAATGATTCTAACAAGCCGTTAGGATTGTCTGTTAAAAATTGGTGGTATGTGGGATATTGGGTCTTTATGGCCTTAGGCGTTTTGGCTAAAGGTCCTGTGGCAATCGTCCTTCCAGGAATTACTGTTATTGCCTTTCTTTTATTTGTTGGTCGCTTTGTTGAAGTCGTTAAAGAAACGCCTTGGTTACTCGGAATTGGTAGCTTTATTGCTATTGCTGTTCCTTGGTTTATTTTGGTTACACTAGAACATGGTCAAGAGTATATTAATACTTTTTTTGGACTCCATAATGTCCAAAGATTTACCAGTGTTGTTAGTCGTCATCCTGGGGCGTGGTATTATTATTTTCCTGTGGTCTTAGTTGGCTTAATTCCTTGGTCAATTTTCTTACCATTAGCGATCGCTCGTTTACGGTTTTGGAAGCGCAAACTTTGGGTTTCTTCTCCTCGTTCAAATCACCTAGGTTTATTTGCTTTAGTTTGGTTTGTTGTTATTTTTGTATTTTTCTCAAGTTCAGTCACTAAATTAGCCGGTTATGTCCTTCCTTTAATGCCAGCCGCTGCCATTATGGTTGCCCTATTTTGGAGTGAGCAAATGGCAAAAAAAGAGGAGAATTTATCAGGAATTTGGATAATCTTGTTTTGGCTTAGTAGCTTAGCAAATATCGGGATTTTGGGAGGGTTAGCTATTGCTAGTTTCATCAGTCCTAAACTGATTGGTTATGATCCCATGATGCCCCAATTTACTGAGTTATTAGAGGAATCGGGTTTACCAATACGAAGCGGAATAATTTGGTCATTTTCTACTTTAGGCGTTTTAACTTTACTATTTTGGAAACACCATCGACGCTGGATTTGGGCAGCAAATTTGCTAGGATTTATGGCTTTTTTAAGTTGGATCGTGCTTCCTATTGCTCCTATTGTTGATAGTCAAAGACAACTGCCTTTAAGACAACTTTCAACTTTAGTCAAACAAGAACAAAAGCCAGGGGAAAAGTTAGTTTTTATTGGTTTTATGCGTCCAACGGTGGTTTATTACGCTCAACAAACTGTCGATTCTATTACGGAAACCGATATTTATAGCGGGAGAGCAATTGAATATTTTAAGGAACAAGCTAATAGTCCCAAAAGTCTATCTACTATCTTGATCATGGCTAAGCCTAAATATTTTGAAAAATTAGCCTTAAAACCATCTGATTATCAAGTTATCGGTGAAGGTGTCGCTTATCAATTAATTCGGATACAAACACAAAATATAGTAGAGAAAGAACCATTAATTAAATCATCTCATTAACGCCGATAAGCCAGGGCAAAGCGTTCAATTCCCGCTAAATCTGGCAGTATTTTTATCTGGTGATAATGGCAAGAATCTTCTAACAATTGAGCAACTTTTTCTCCCTGTCCTGCCATCATTTCAATTAACCAAATTCCCCCAGATTGGAGATAATTAGGAGTAGTCTCCACTAAATAGCGAATTGCCTCTAAACCATCCTCACCCCCATCTAAGGCTAAAGAGGGTTCATGATCTCTTACTTCTGGTTGTAGTTGAGATAACCTCCCCGTGGGAATATAAGGAGGGTTAGAGACTAAGCCGCTAATTTGATCCTTTAACCTTTCTAGGGGAGTCCACCAATATCCTTGATAGAAATGTATTCTCGAAAAAAGTCCTAGGTTTGTAACATTTTCTTGGGCAATAGTCAACGCATCGCCGCTATAGTCTACAGCGTGGATTTTTGCTTCAGGAAATACTGTAGCTAACCCAATAGCGATCGCCCCACTTCCGGTGCCTAAATCGACCCAATGTCCTGATCCTAGGTTGGGGACAGGACTTTTTTGAACAGCTTCAACGGCAAAATCAATGATTAACTCCGTTTCAGGACGGGGAATCAGAACCCCAGAGGCTACTTTTAGAGAAAAGTTACGCCAAGGGGTAACACCGACTAAATATTGAACAGGAACCCTATCTGTTAAGCGACGTTGCCATAATTGGGTTAATTGAGATAGGGAAAGTTTCAACGAAATTGGCGATCGCTCTTGAAAAGACTCTAACTTCAGTGACAGTGCATCTAAACTTGCTACTTCTTGAAGTAACCAGTCTACTTCTTGGGGGGAGATATCAGCAGAAACGGCTGCCGTTTTCGCCCAATTCCGCCAGTTTGCTAGGTCTAATCCTGATATCTTAGTCTGATAAATTTCTTTGATAAACGCTCCTACTGTTGGGGTTAATTTTGCTGATTTTGTTGATTAGCTCGAATGATTTCCATCATTTCTTCGGATGGCCATAACCGAATATTTTTTAAGAACTCGTCATCTTTTTCTTCTAACGTTCCAATTAAATTGCTCAACAGAACAACTTCTATTTTGACATCACTAGCTTGATCAGGTTGCTCTTGTTTTAAGTTATTAATGATTTGTTGAATTGTCTTTTTCTCAAAAAAGATAGGAACAATTGTTTCTCCGTTTTGTTCAATTGTTAAATAATTTTGTTCGGGTCCTCCTTTGGCTAGATATAAAGGAACACCTCCTTTATATTCTTTCCCTTCCCTACTTAAAATCGGTTTCGCGGCTTCAACTTCAGCTTTAGTCGGAATGTATTGAAGTGCCAACCGTTGAGACTCATTGGAATTTTTCTGAGCCACTTGATAGATTGCCCCTAAGGAGATAAGCTCTACCTTATACTTATCCCCAATTTCTGGCTTTTCTTTTTGAAATTGTATTAAAAATTCTTCAGCATTCTGTTTGCTCATAAATATATTGGTGAACACTGTTTTTTCATCTACCTGTCCCCCCAACGGAACATTTTTATCATCCACCAATACAAACACAGGAATTCCCCGAAGTAACTGGAAAATTTCTTCTTGGGGTAAGGCCAAAGCTGGACGTGGTTGGATCAAACTCGGAGGTAAGAGTGTACTAACGACTAATCCTAGGGTGGCACTCCAACGAATTAAAGTTTTCATCTTGTTTTTCAATGAGCTAAAGTTTGTAGAACGTTCTAAATCTAGGTAATTTTTAGCCAAGATACATTTTCTGAGATATTTAGAAAAATCACCTTAATTTAAACTTGAGCATCTTGGCATGAATATTTTTTTATTAAGTTAAGAAAGGTCAGAACATTACTTGTCTGATTGTCCTTGATTAACTTGTTCCTGACTTTGCATAATTTGCATAAGCCTCTTGGCTGACTCTTGAGAAGGAACAAGAACAACACTTTCAACAAAGTCTTCTTGTTTTTGATCATCACTTTCAAATGCTGAAACAATTCCGCCTAAGGGAGTTACTTTAACTTCTATGGAGGAAGCGAGTTCAGGTTGTTGTTTTTTAATATTTTCTATTAACTGTTGTAGGGATTCTTTCTCGAAATAAAAGGGAGTTAGACTATTCTTCCCTTCTTTTACAGACAGAAAAGTCTGCTGGTTATTAACTGTTACCATCCCATAAAACAAAGGTATTCCCGGAAATTCTTCAACCTTAGGATTTTCCTGTTTCAGAATTGAAAGGGCTGATGGAAGCTGATCTTTTATAGGAATAAAAGTGAATAGATCAGGGGGCTCTTGAGATTGACTCTTTTCTTTTTCTTTGAGCAATTCATAAACCTTGCCCAATGGAAGAGTAATCACCTCAACTTGACGTTCAGGATCTTTTTCTATAATTTCATCAACAACTTGCTTGGCATCCTGATGACTTAGATAGGTCACAAAAACTTTTTTATTATTGTTGTCTGATAATAGTATTTCTTTACTGTTGCCGATAGTATATACAGGGATTCGATTTAGCTTTTGTACAATTTGCTCTGGGGTTAATGCCAGAACATCTAGGGTAGAGCCTAACCAAGAAGTCAAAATAGAACTTCCAACTAATCCTAGGGTGATACTCCAACGGATGAATGATTTCATAGAAGTTAACCTCAAATTTCGCGATTGACTTATTTATACTTATGATTATCAGAAATTAACTGAGTTTTTTGGTAGAAGTCAGAAGCTAAATCTTTTATCAGTCTATTTATTTATAGTAGCTTTGCCCTTTTAAATAATTGAGATTCAACAGTCTTTTTATATACTTCATTTTCATCTCTACCTTAGAAAGGGACGAGCTTGTACAGAATCTAGTTCCGACCTAATTTCATCCCATCATAGCAAACCTATATAATTACATATCCTAAATTAACAGACGGGTGTGGTCAAATGTCGTTGGTTCCCTTCAACAGCGGTCTCGCGGGAGCGAGTGCCTTCGGCAACGGCAAACTAAAAATTAGACTACAGCCCGTCTCGTCAAACTTTACAGCAATATGATGCGATAAGAGAAAGAGAATAGTTTTACACGATTTCCTCCATCAGCTACTCCAAAAACTAACGTATAGATAGATAACCCTTGGTCAACGGCTGCGCTATGAAGTTGTGGGAGTAATTCGGGATATTGCACAATTTCACCAACAAAAGTTCATGATTCTTTATTTTGTACAGGCCGTGCCAATCCCACCCTCACTTCGCACCAATCGGTTTTACGTTTTCGTTTTTTCAGGGGACGTAAAAGGGTTAATTCTTCAGTGTCACTAGCAAGTAAGATTCCTGTACGGATCTGACAATCATCTAATTCTACTAACACACGGTTCCAACCACTTCGTCTTTTAGGAGGAACTAAGTTGTTATACTTGGTTCCAAGAGCCAACAAGCGTTTTTCGACATAAGACTCAGCCTCCGAAGTGATCGCTTCTACTTCTCTTCTAATAGCTCCTCGTTCTAATGTCCAACCATAATTTTCTTGAGAGACCCCTTAAATGAGTAGAATTAGGCTAGGCATAGGGCTCAAATCCGCTCATCGGCTTAAAAGCTTCTTAAAAATCTACATAATCTTGTTCTTTTGAAAATATCTAGTTAAAATTAGCCGGATCTTGATCTCGCCGATGATTCCGAGGAATAGGTAAACCCTGGCGATCACCCACAAGAGCAGCCGTTGCTTCGAGGGCTTCCCGTAACTGTTTGGCGGCATAAATCGACATATCCCTCGGTACATTAATCCTATCCCGTAAATATCGTAAGGCCATATCAGATCCCTGGGGTGGGGGACAAACTTGACCTGTCATCATCTTGGTTAAAGCACAACGGAGGGCTTCATCAAATAACTGGTGATCAGCACGATTAACGCCGATAATATTGACACGGTGTTTAATAACTCGTTGAAGGGCTTCATTACGGGAGTTTTCAGGTTCTGGGTATCCTACATCTGGTAGTCCAAACCAGGGACCATTATTCACTCGTGCCTTATTAACTAACATCTGAGGCTCACCGTTTTCATAACATCCTCCCATTTGGGGTGGCAAGTCATGAACATGGGTATGAAAATCACTCTGAGTCCCCCGATAGGTTGGCCGAGTTTCCATGGCATCAAACCAAGCTGCTAAACGAGAATTGTCTTCTCGTAAGGAATAGCCTTTATAGTAGTAAAGACTGGCATTCATCCGCTCAACGTAGGGAGTAAAAATCACATCAACAGTACCGAACTCTTCTAGAAAATAAGGGCTGGGAGTTCTCGCAAGGGCATCCTCTACCATACCCACTACTTTAACGAATTGTTCTCGGTTGCGTTGTTCTTGCTGTCGTGAACGAGAAGGATAACAAAGCCAGGAACACCACGCGCGAAATAATAACCGTTCTAGTTGCCTTAGAGGGATGACGGTAGGGTCTTTCATGCTTTGAACTAAAGGACCAAAAACCCGTTCTAAAGCCATTAAAATATCATCGCTTTCTGTAATGATTTTTCCATCTAATTCGATCGCAGGTAACATCCCTGATGGTACTTTTTGCTTATACCAACTTTCTTTCTTCCCATAACAGAACATAGTGACTTTTTTGACACGATAAGGGATTTGTTTTTCTTCTAGCCATAGCCAAATTTTCTGACAATAGGGACACCAGGCATGATTATCGCGGTATAAAATCACTCTAATATCAGATTCTTTCCCACCAAATAAGCGTAAACAGGCTTGAGAGTTGGTAACTCCATTAATGGTATCGGGTTCAAAATCGGTTAGAGTTTCTAATTCTTTCCAGCTTAAGGGGGAAATAGTCATAGGGTAAAGATTATTATGAGTGTGAGGTCAAATATTATTATGACAAGATGTTTCACATTTTTCACGTCAATAAAAAAAAATCAGACTTCCTAAGACTATTATCTTAAGTTCACTATTAACGCAATATAGAAAAAGTTTATTTTATTTTTTATAATTTTTGATTAAGTTAAATTATCAATATAATTTCTATTTTGTTACAATGATAACTTCCTAAATTTCTACAAATACTTACCGACTTCTTTGACTATTTTTTGGAGTAATTAAACTAAGAAAATAAATTAATATTCCAATAATACCCAACTCTTGCCATAACCACTGGCGAAATTGTTTATGATTACGATTTTTTTTAAATTCTTGTAAATAATTTTCAAGACTCCGAACATTAATGATCTCTTGTGTTGACTCCTTCAACTGAACACGAGCAGATCTGATTTCTATCAAAAGTTGTTGAATTTCATCTATTTCTCCAGTTTTTTCTAAAGTAGCAGTTAACTGATTCAAAATAATTTGTGATTTTATTAATTTATCACTGACAGATTTTTCAAGTTCCTGAATCATATTTTGATTAGATTCAAGAGATTTACGAGCAGCGTATATTTCCTGAATCAGTGCCTTAACTTCATCAATCTCTTGAGCTTTTTTTAGAACATTATCTGCTCGTTCTATGGATTCATTAACAATAGAAGATAGCTGTTCGAGATCTTTGGCAATATCTAAGTCAGTACGCTTGTTGTTTGTCATAAGTAGCTCATTTAAAATCAAGTTGACTTTGGAAACAATAAAAAATGTAAAAATTAGATATTAAAACTTTTTGTATTTTCTGATTTTCCTTTATTGATTGTACTTCATTTACCTTGTAAGTCTAACCTATTCTAGAATTTTATCAATAGCTGACTTACATAGTATTGATACCAGTGAACCTGTTTAATTTTTAAAGGAATCACTGAAAGGATAGTGTGTTGGAAAGGGTATTTTAATCTTACTTTCTACTCGTGCTGCTTCGTACAGTAGTCCCTTAGTTTTCAGATCATTAGCAATCACTTTTAATAGGTGCTGATACTCTTGAGGATTCAAGTTCTGTATCTGAGATGCTTCATTAATTGCTTGCCATGATCTCCCTAAACTTCTCAATATTAAACACCTTAATGGAACTCGATCTATCATGCTAGAAATTCTTTTTGTTTGAGATAATTCTTGATTAAGAATCTGAGGAGTTTTAGTTTTTAGTTCATGGATGATTTCTTCCTCAATTTTAGCAATTCGAGTCTCATCAACTTGTGTCAATCTCAACGCTGCATAAATATCCCAATATATTTGTATTGGTTGAGCCTTTATTCCCTCATCAATTAAGTTATAAATTGCATCAATATCTCTAAATAAGTGTTCTGAATTAGATATGTTCAGATAATTCTGACATCATTTTTTCTCGTTCTCCATAAATCTTTATAGCCTTGAAGTTTTCTATTATCTCCTAAGTTACCCTCACCAACACCTCTAATTATCCCAGCTAAATCTTCAGAATATCCATGGGAAAGTTTCTGAATTTCTTTAAACGCAGAACGAACTATTTTAACAATGTATTTTTGTGACATAAACTGATTCTCTCTTATATCCCATATCCCTTGAGTTGTACTCATATTTTATTTGAGCGTAAATTATCCCGTCCCTTTAACATCGTATTTTATTTAGTATAAAATCACCATCAAGAATGAATATAAGTCTATCAGTGATGACTCCTAAAATTAAAAACCAGCTAATTAGGTTAAAAATTAATTTCTAGATTAATAATTTAATTTTTGCCCTACCAGCCCAATTTTAAGTCACTATAGAAGAAAGCCATTATAATCTAATGCAAGATGTTACAACACGATGTCATCATTATTGGCGGTGGGTTAGCCGGATGTCGCGCCGCCTTAGAAATTAAACGCCTTACCCCAACTGTAGATGTGGCTGTTGTGGCCAAAACCCACCCGATTCGATCACATTCCGTCGCCGCCCAAGGAGGGATCGCTGCTAGTTTAAAAAATGTTGATCCCGAAGATAGCTGGGAGTCTCACGCCTTTGACACAGTAAAAGGTTCAGACTATTTAGCCGATCAAGATGCAGTCGCCCTACTCACTCAAGAAGCCCCCGATGTCATCATCGATCTAGAACACATGGGGGTATTATTTTCCCGTTTAGAGGATGGTAGAATTGCTCAACGGGCTTTCGGTGGCCATACCCACAACCGCACCTGCTACGCGGCTGATAAAACCGGCCATGCTATGCTTCATGAATTAGTCAATAACCTCCGTCGCAATGGAGTCACCATCTATGATGAATGGTATGTGATGCAGTTGATCCTTGAAGAAGAAGAAGCCAAAGGAATTGTTATGTATCACATTGAAGATGGCAGACTCGAAATTGTTCAAAGCAAAGTGGTAATGTTCGCTACTGGAGGCTATGGACGAGTCTTCAATACGACTTCTAACGATTTTGCCGGGACAGGGGATGGGTTAGCCATGTCAGCTATGGCGGGTATTCCCCTCGAAGATATGGAGTTTGTCCAATTTCATCCCACTGGATTATATCCTGTTGGTGTCTTAATTTCTGAGGCGGTACGAGGAGAAGGAGCCTATTTGATTAATAGCGAAGGACGGCGGTTTATGGAAGATTATGCCCCCTCTCGCATGGAATTAGCCCCCCGTGATATTACGTCTCGCGCCATTACCCGTGAAATTCGTGCTGGACGAGGGGTTTATCCTGATGGCCGGCCAGGAGGTCCCTGTGTTTATTTGGACTTGCGTCACATGGGTAAAGAAATGATTATGAGTCGAGTTCCTTTTTGTTGGGAAGAGGCACACCGACTTGTAGGGGTAGATGCGGTTTATGAACCGATGCCAGTTCGTCCTACCGCCCATTATTGCATGGGAGGGATTCCTGTGAATACCCAAGGTCGCGTTCGCTTGAGTGGAACCCAGTTAACTGAAGCGTTTTTTGCTGCCGGTGAATGCGCTTGTGTGTCGGTTCATGGGGCGAATCGTTTAGGTAGTAATTCCTTACTAGAATGTGTGGTTTATGGGCGAATTACAGGGCGAAATATAGCTGAATATGTTCAAGGTCGTAAGTTTTCTGAGTTTGATTCTCAAGCTTATTTAGACGGAGCTAAACAACGGATTCAAACTCTTTTAAATAAAAAAGGAACGGTACGTTTAGGGGCATTGCGCCAGGAATTTCAAGATTGTATGAGCGAACATTGTGGCGTATTTCGGACAGAGACCGCAATGGAAGAGGGACTAGAAAAAATCCAGCAATTAAAACAACAATATGAGCAAGTTTATCTCGATGATAAAGATAATTGTTGGAATACAGAATTAATTGAAGCGATGGAATTACAAAGTATTATGGCGGTGGGAGAAATTATTTTGACTTCTGCCTTAAACCGTCAAGAAAGTCGGGGAGCGCATTCACGGGAAGATTATACCAAACGAGATGATCCCAATTTTCTCAAACATACTTTAGCTTATTATTCTCCGGCGGGAATTGATGTTCAATATATGCCTGTAGTCATTAATATGTTTGAACCCAAAGAGAGGAAGTATTAATTATTCATCGGGTGGGTATTGCCCACCTTTTTTGTAGATTTTTTCTAACCTATTGATCTACTTCTGTAACCCGCCAACTCAACTTGAGATTAAACCAAAAGTTCCAAAGGGTTACTAAGGCGATCGCCAAAAAATTTGCTAAATATCGATTTAAGTTAAAAACATTAAAAAAGAGATTCAAAAATAAAACATTAAGAACTAATCCGGCTAAACAAATTAAATTAAATTTAATTAATCGTTTTAATCGTTGTCTTTTTCCTGGCTGCCGACAGGAAATATCCCGAAACGTCCAATAGTCATTCCAGAGGAAATTATTAATAATTGCCAACTCAGCCGCGATAATTTTACTGCGGGTTAGGGGTAATCCTAGGGTAGTTTCATCACTCAATAAATACAGAAAGCCCATATCAACAACCACCCCACTTAATCCTACTAAACAAAATTGGATAAATCGCGCTGAAATTGACAACCGTAACCGCAATAAATGCTGGATATATTCTACATATTGCTTCCAAGTGACCTTACTTTCTCCGTCCTGACGTTCTCTAAACACATAACCCACCTCAGCAATCCAACGAATGCGACCCCGTGCAGCCACCTCAATCAGAATTTTATATCCCACCGGACTTAAGGTCTTCTGAGCGATCGCACGACGGCGCACCATAAAATAGCCACTCATGGGGTCTGAAAGACGACTAATTACTTCTGGGAGAATAAGTAACCCCAACATTTGCGCCCCACGGGAAAGAAACCGACGAATAATACTCCATTCACTGACTCCCCCGCCTTCAATATGACGACTTGCCACCGCTAAATCGGCTCCCCTTTCCATTTCTTGTAACAGTTTTGCTAGGATTTCTGGGGGATGTTGTAAGTCCGCATCAATGACCCCTAAAATTTCTCCTTGTGCCACTTGCCATCCTCGAATCACCGCCGTTGATAAGCCTTTTTCTTCAGTACGGCGCATTACCCGCAGTTGGGGATAGTTAGCAGTTAATTCTAGGGCTAATTTCCAGGTATAATCGGGGCTATTATCATCGACCACGATTAGTTCATAATTGCCTGGAATATAATCATCTAGTAATTCACTCAAAACTTCAACAATATCCTTAATATTGCCCGCTTCGTTATAGGTGGGTAAAATGAGAGATAATTTGGGACAATGACCTATATTAATGCTTTCAGGAGGGTAAAAGTCAGGAATTTGTAAAATTTTTGAGGGAATAGGAATAAGAGATGGGTTCATCACTGGTAAAAGTATAGTAAAACCTGTCTAATCATAGCCTTACCATACTACTGAGTGTAGGCTGAGTAGTGAAGCAACTCATCACAACCGAGTAAAATGTAGCTATTTCCAATAAAGAGTTCCCTGATTGCCACAAAAGTGACTTTTTCCTATTAAATTCAAGGTAAGAGAATAGGTTGACACAGTTACTTAAATCGGAAAAAATTAGGGAAACAAATCCTAGACAAAATATTTTAAACTTTGTATCATACATCCTGAAGTAAAAAATCTGTCCTTGTATCTAAAACCGCCATACAATAACTCAATTTCTTTGTATCGAAAATGCTCAATTTTTATGGTCAATACCATCTATGAAAAAGCTAGCTATTAAAGGTACCCTCTGGACAATTGCTGGTTATGGCGGAAGTCAAGTCCTACGGCTTGGTAGTAATATCATCCTAACTCGCTTGCTAGTTCCTGATTTATTCGGCTTGATGGCGTTAATTAATACTTTTATTTTAGGTCTTCAAATGTTCTCAGATGTAGGGATTACTCCTAGTATTATTCGTAGTCCACGAGGGGAAGACCCAACTTTTATTAATACAGCTTGGACGTTACAGGTTATTAGAGGGTTTGGCTTATGGGTGGTTTGTTGTGTAATGAGCTGGCCAGTTTCTCAATTTTACCAAAGGCCAGAACTTTTATGGTTACTCCCCCTTGTTGGTCTTACCACAGTCATACATGGGTTTGACTCCACTTCCCTAGCAACCCTTAATCGAAAAATGGAGCTTGCTAAGATTACACTATTACAGTTTAGCGTACAAATAACTGCTTTAACTGTAACCATTGTTTGGGCTTATTTTCACCGATCAATTTGGGCTTTAGTGGCTGGAAGTTTAGTTTCTAACAGCATGAAAATGTTTGTCAGCCACCGATTAGATCCAGAAGTATCCAATCGTTTTGTTTGGGATCAAGACTCTCTTAAAGAACTCCTCTCTTTTGGTCGTTGGATATTTTTAACCACAGTTATGGCTTTTGGTTCGACTCAAGCCGATAAGCTAATGTTAGGTAGACTTTTCCCTTTAGAAATCCTTGGAGTGTATATTATTGCTGTGACGTTTGCTGATATCCCTAGAAAAGCTTTTCGGCAAGTTAGTCAGAAAGTGATGATGCCAGTTTTTTCTAAATATATTGATCTCCCCAGGAAAGTTCTGAGAAATAAAATTTCCAAAAAACGCTGGTTATTATTGGTTGCACTGGCTATTATGATTAGCGTGCTATTCTGTGGAGGAGATTATATTATTTCGACTCTTTATGATGAAAGATATAAAGATGCTGCCTGGATGCTTCCTCTGTTATCTTTAGGTCTATGGCCAATGATTTTAGCCATATCTATAGATAAATCTCTCTATGCTTTGGGAAAACCCATTTATCCAGCTTTAGGCAATTGTTTGAAGTTAGTCTATATGCTTATAGGGATACCATTCGCTTTTACGAGTATGGGGATTATAGGAGTAATATTTGTGATTGTTCTTAATGATATCCCTTACTATTTGGCAGTTAATTACGGACTTTGGAAAGAAAAATTATTTGATATCTCTTGCGATATAAAAGCAACTGGTTTACTCATTGCTTTGATAATTACGGGAACAGGAATTCGTTTAACTTTAGGGTTAGGGTCATCTATCGACCAATTACCAATTGATTTAAGTCAATTAGTAAATTAAATAGCTAGACAAAAAAACCTATTAATAAAAGAGAGGATTAGTCATCAGCTTTTCTAAATCGGATCTGAAGATAAGCAAATTTTTTAGATTTAATCAGAAGGGAACTTTGATGATCTACGAAAATTCTTATGGTTTAATCTGAAAAGACAGGTTGAAGTCCAAATACTCAAATCGAGAAGATAGTCAAACGATACTTTTAAATAGTAATGTAAACTATAAATGCTATGATAGTTGACTGTGAAGAAACTAATCTTATGGTTAAGTTATAAAAGGTTTAAGGAGTTGATGAGTGACTAAACCAGACTTTATTATTATTGGGGCTGCGAAATCAGGGACAACAACTCTTTATCAGTATTTGTGCCGTCATCCTCAAATCTATATGAGTACGCCAAAAGAGCCTGATTTTTTTTCTCTTGATAGTAACTATACTAAAGGGATAGAATGGTACGAGTCTTTGTTTGATGAGGCTAAACCTCATCAAATTTGTGGAGAAGCATCAACTACTTACTCACGATGGCATCAACATCCCTTGGCAGTCGAACGAATTGCGAATCATCTTCCCCATGTCAAATTAATATATATTATGCGCCATCCTGTTGATCGTGCTTATTCATTTTATGTGCATCGATTGGGAGGAAGTCAATTGAACCCAGAATTAGCATCCGCTAGAAATGAGTTGATAACAGCCGAAACTTTTGAGGAGGCGATCATTCAACAAAGTGAGTTTATAGATAGCAGTTACTACTGGGAACAAATTGAAAAATATTTACCTTTTTTTCCGCCAGAGTCTTTTCTATTTCTTTTAATGGAAGATTTGATTAATGAGCCCACTAATGTACTCATTAAAATCTGCCAGTTTCTTGGCGTTGATGACAATGTTGATCTTATGCCAAAAGGAGCTATAATTGCTAATCAAGCAGGTGATAAATCTAAAAAATTTCATCAGAGACAGTTAAGACAATCTATTAAATCTATCCCTTTAGTCAAATATGCTACTAAACTTTTTCCAAAACATTTCAAAAAGAGTATCTATGAAATCCTTGGACAACTGAGAAACAACAATGAGAAAACTAAGCTCTATGTTCCTCCTAAAATGTTACCTGAAACTCGCCAGAGTCTCATAGATAAATTTCGAGAGCCTAATCAAAAGCTTGCTCAATTTCTTAACCGCGACTTATCTCACTGGAACCAATAATTGCTTGTAGCATCTACTATTTAGAGAATTTACAAAGGAGCTTTGCCATGAAAACAGCCGAATTAACATTTTGTCTGGACGCCGATTACTTAAATGACTTAGCTAATAAGTATCATGACCAGTATATTAACGCCGATCCATTTCCTCATATTGTGATCGACAATTTTTTACCTGAAACTATCTTGGAAAAAGTTTTAGAGGAATTTCCCACAACAACGGCGGAAGGCTGGCGAAATTTTGAGCTAAAAACCGAGAAAAAGTTAGATTCTTTTCCCGAGTTGAAGATGGGAGAAATGACTCGTTTTCTTCTGTATCAGCTTAACTCATCAGTTTTTATGGAGTTTTTAGAAAAACTAACTGGAATACCTGGTATTATTCCTGATCCCTATTTCTTGGGAGGAGGAATTCATCAGATTGAACGAGGAGGATTTCTAAAGATTCATGTGGATTTCAATAAGCACACAAGAATGAAGGTAGATCGCCGTTTAAATCTCCTCATTTACCTTAATAAAGATTGGAAAGAAGAATACGGTGGACACTTTGAATTATGGAATCGAGATGTAAGTGCTTGCAAGAATAAAATTCTTCCCATTTTCAACCGTTGCGTTATTTTTAGCACCTCAGATTTTTCATACCATGGACATCCAGACCCCCTAAATTGTCCAGAGGGAATGACACGCAAATCATTAGCACTTTACTATTATAGTAATGGACGACCGGCTGAAGAAACTTCAAATAAGCACTCTACTTTATTTAAAGAACGTCCAGGGGATAATTTAAACATTAATTCTGGTTCCAAGAAAAAGAAAAGTATCGCTAGTCAACTGTTACCTCCCATTGTTTTTGATTTATACCGTCGAGTTTCTAGGAATCAATAGCTAAAAAGCTTAAGAAGCTTTCTTGAATTGTTAGAATATTGACGTGTTTGTATAATTGCCTATTATGAGTCCCCAAGCGCAATTAGTAATGCTGCTGTGGCCGATAGCTATTTATTTCCTGTTTACTCGTTTTCCAAGCCAGAAAGCGGTTATTATCTCTTTTATAGTGGCTTGGCTATTTTTGCCTCAAAAGACGAGTTTCAATTTTATCGGCCTTCCTGACTATGATCGAATGTCAGCGACTTGTTACAGCATCTTTATTGCTACTCTAGTTTTTGATTTTCAGCGATTTAAAAGCTATAAATTTAGCTTAATCGATTTACCAATTATTGTTCTAAGTATCTGTCCTTTGTTCTCGTCGCTGTCTAATGGTCTTGGAGTTTACGATGGTTTATCTTCAGTCTTGACTAGTACAGTTCGTTATGGATTCCCGTATTTTTTAGGTCGCCTTTATTTGGGCAATTTGTTAGGGATGAAGCAATTAGCTATCTCTATTTTCGTCAGTGGATTGATATATGCCCCTCTATGTTTATATGAGGTGAGAATGAGTCCACAGCTACATCGGATGGTTTATGGTTTTATGGGACAACGTCAGTTCTCTCAATCAATCCGTTTAGGTGGCTATCGGCCGACTGTTTTCCTATTCCATGGACTTAGTGTCGGGATGTGGATGATGGCGGCTACACTTATCGGGTTTTGGTTATGGCGATCAGGTACCTTAAAAAAATTGTGGAATATACCTATGGTTTGGCTAGTGGCTGGACTGCTAGTAACATTCTTATTGATTAAATCAACAGCAGCCTACGCCTATTTCGCTTATGGCCTATTTGTCTTCTTTTCTGTGAAATGGTTTAAAACGAGTTTTCCTCTATTATTGTTGATAATTTCTATCTATCTCTATATATTTTTAGCTGCAAGTGGGAATTTTTCAGATGAAATTGCTAATCAGGTTCTAGAATTTTTATCTCAGATATTTCCTGAAGATAGATTGGACTCTTTGGCATATCGATTTAATAATGAGGATATATTGATTGACAAGGCACTTGAAAGACCTATTTTAGGTTGGGGTGGATGGGGGCGAAACCGAGTCTTTGAGTATAATTGGACAGGAGAGTTGGTCGATATTACTGTGACTGATAGTTTATGGATTATTTCTTTTGGGGTTAATGGGTTAGTTGGGTTAATTAGTATTTTCTCTGTATCCTTGTTACCATCCTTAGTGTTTGTCTGGTCAAGGATAAAATATCCAGCTCGTTTATGGAGTCATCCCAAACTAGCTCCTGTTGCAGTTTTAGCAGTAGTGATAGTTTTATATATGTTGGACTGCACTCTCAATAATCAATATAATCCAGTATTTATGTTAATTTCAGGTGGGTTAGCGGCGTTCGTGGTAAAAGAGTCAAAGATGATTTCAAATAAAGATAGACCGAGAAAAAAAATTACTAATGCTATAACCCCCAACTAGATTAGATCACCTGGAGACAGTTGGGGGAATTGACAGTAAAATCAGGAAAATTGAGCAGTTATCCCACAATTGCTCAACTTTATTGAGACTTCTTCCTACCTATTAAAGTCTTCAAGTAGGCTACTACTGAACTACGTTTATCTGCTCTTGTAATGATCCTCTTAGTTTTATATACAGTGAAGTTGAAAGAAGTCATTAGTAGATCGGGAATATCTTGAATTTTTGGCTTCGCTCCCTTCAAATCATAGCCAAATTCTTTCATATAGCTTCTCGTAATTGTCTCACAAAGCCAAGATTCTGTTGAGGTTATAGTATTTCGCTTTTTAGAATTAAATGAACTATTGCTACCTTGATTAGTAATCGGTTCTGATAAGCTAGTTTCTAAAAAGTTAGCTATATTGGAAGCAACTTCATCAGGATTAGCAATAAGTTTTTCAAACTGAACAATCATTAGAGGAGCAACTTGTTTGGCGGCAAATTCCTTTGCTTTTTCACAAGCCATGTTCCAGTAAAGAGCATAAGCAAGAGGATGATAGTCATGGGGATGACCATCTTGGGTATTCACATATTTTTTAGAAGCCATCATATTTCTGGGATCACGCATAATAAAAATGAAACGAGTTCCTGGAAAAAGCTTTAACAACTCGTCCATGTGCATAAAATCCTGGGGAGTCTTATAGCCCCAACGATTACACCCGTGATGCAGTGCAAGGCGCATCATCCATTCTTCTAAAAGTTCATACCAGTAGACATCACAATTGCTAAATGTTTCTATGACTGATGCTTTCATTTTGTCTACATCTTCAAAGGTACATTTAGGTTTTAAAAAATTCTTTTGATTTTTAATCCGTCCTCGTACAGACCAAGCCAAATCATTAACTAATTGCTCAAGTTGTTGAGGGGTTAATTTTCCTTTGATATTTAAACCCTGGACTCTTTGATAAATATAAAGATCATCATAAACATACCAATCTTCTAATGTTGATAAAACATGAGCCAAGAAAGAGGAACCACTCCTAGGAAGTCCAACCACAATTACTGGAGGTTGAGACGTCTTGACAACAGGAGAGGTGGAAAAAAGAGGAGAGTCAGAAGGGGTTCTCGATTGTGTTATGACCATTGAATAACTACGACTGTTTGACGCAACCTATAAATTGATACTATAAGCATATATTACTATAGCAGTTTTCATACTGAACATGAAATTTTAAGGGCTAACACAACTTTCTCAAAATCTTGTGTTGTTTATCTTAGGCATTTTCCTTCAAGTTTAAGAAGAGTCTTCTGATTTTTCAAAGTTAGATTCTGTTAAGTAAGTAGGTAGGCAACAATAAACACCAGTTTGCCGTAAGTCATGATCGAGTTTAGAATCTTGAATGGATCGATGCTCAATTCCTAAGACGAACTTTTATATTTTACGTTTAATTCTCCCTCCTTAACTTACATTTATTCCATATGCTTCTGTATTAGAGACAGATACAATCTTGTTCTACTGGAAAACCCAACCATCGATAGTAGGGTTAACCGTCTCAAACAACAAACTAACACAAATTATAATATTTTCTATACTCTTATATAGTTCATAAAAATATCCCTCACAATCAAATATGATCAATTCTAGAAACAAGGGAACAAAAAAGATCCTGTAGATAACAATTATTGAGCTATATCTATCTCGAGAACTCACAGTATTCTACAACAACGATGCAACCAACTAACCCGAATCAATTTACTGAAAAAGCCTGGGAAGCTATTGTCCGAACTCCCGATATTGCCAAACAACATAGTCATCAACAAATTGAAAGTGAACATCTCATGGCCTCTCTACTTGAACAGGAGGGGTTGGCTATTAGCATCTTTAATAAAGCAGATATTAGTGTTCAACGTCTGCGAGATAAAACAGAAGACTTTATCCGTCGTCAGCCTAAAGTCTCTAACCCTGGAGAGTCTGTTTATTTAGGACGCAGTTTAGATAGTCTTTTTGATAGAGCTGAACAGTTTCGGAAAGACTTTGGTGATGATTATATTTCTGTTGAACATTTACTGTTAGCATACGCCAAAGATGACCGTTTTGGCAAAGCTTTATTCCAAGAATTTAGTCTGAATGAAACTAAACTAAAAGAGATTATTAAACAAGTGCGAGGAACTCAAAAAGTGACCGACCAAAACCCAGAAGGAAAATATGAAGCCCTAGAAAAATATGGTCGAGATTTAACTCAATTAGCTAGAGAAGGTAAACTTGATCCTGTAATTGGACGAGATGATGAAATTCGTCGTACCATTCAAATTCTTTCTCGTCGTACCAAAAATAATCCTGTTTTAATTGGGGAACCTGGGGTTGGTAAAACGGCAATTGTAGAAGGGTTGGCACAACGAATTATTAACCGTGACGTTCCCGAATCTTTGCGAGATAGAAAATTAATTGCTTTGGATATGGGGGCATTAATTGCCGGGGCAAAATATCGCGGAGAATTTGAAGAACGTCTTAAAGCAGTTCTCAAAGAAGTAACCGATTCCCAGGGGAATATTATCATGTTCATCGACGAAATTCATACCGTCGTTGGCGCAGGGGCAACCCAAGGGGCAATGGATGCAGGAAACCTCTTAAAACCAATGTTAGCGCGGGGAGAATTGCGCTGTATTGGGGCAACAACCCTCGATGAATATCGGAAGTATATCGAAAAAGATGCAGCCCTAGAACGGCGTTTTCAAGAGGTTATGGTTAATGAACCCAATGTGGTTGATACTATTTCGATTTTACGGGGACTAAAAGAACGGTACGAAGTCCACCACGGGGTCAAAATTGCCGATACTGCTTTAGTAGCTGCAGCCATGTTATCGAACCGTTATATTAGCGATCGCTTTTTACCAGATAAAGCCATTGACTTAGTTGATGAAGCGGCAGCTAAATTAAAAATGGAAATCACCTCCAAACCCGAAGAATTAGACGAAGTGGATCGCAAAATTCTTCAGTTAGAAATGGAAAAACTATCCCTCCAAAAAGAAGAAGATCAAGCTTCCCGTGAACGGTTAGAAAAATTAGAAAAAGAACTCGCTGATCTCAAAGAAGAACAATCCCAACTCAATGCTCAATGGCAATCAGAAAAAGAGGTGATTGATCAGATTCGTACAGTCAAAGAAAATATTGATCATATCAATCTAGAAATTCAACAAGCTGAACGAGATTACGACCTCAATAAAGCGGCAGAATTACGCTATGGAAAACTAACAGATTTACAGAGACAAGTCAAAGAACTTGAGAGCAAAATTGAGGAACGTCAGACTTCTGGTAAAACTCTATTACGGGAAGAAGTTCTAGAATCAGATATTGCTGAGATTATCTCTAAATGGACAGGGATTCCTATTAGTAAATTAGTCGAATCAGAAAAAGAAAAACTACTTCATTTAGAAGACGAATTGCATGAGCTAGTTATTGGACAAGAAGAGGCTGTAACTGCTGTATCAGAAGCAATTCAGCGCTCTCGTGCTGGCCTTTCTGATCCCAACCGTCCCACGGCAAGCTTTATTTTTCTAGGGCCTACAGGGGTGGGTAAAACCGAATTAGCTAAGGCATTAGCTAAGAATCTTTTTGATACCGAAGAAGCCTTAGTTCGTATTGATATGTCTGAGTATATGGAGAAACATAGCGTATCTCGTTTAATGGGCGCGCCTCCAGGGTATGTGGGCTATGATGAAGGGGGACAATTAACCGAAGCAATTCGCCGTCGTCCCTACTCCGTTATTCTCTTTGATGAAATTGAGAAAGCCCATAGTGATGTCTTTAATGTGATGTTACAAATTCTAGATGATGGGCGGTTAACAGATGCTCAAGGTCATGTAGTAGACTTCAAAAATACCATTATTATCATGACCAGTAATATCGGGTCACAATACATTTTAGACGTGGCTGGTGATGATTCTCGTTATGAGGAAATGCGTTCCCGTGTTATGGATGCAATGCGTAATAGTTTCCGTCCCGAATTTCTTAACCGTATCGATGAAATTATTATTTTCCACGGATTACAAAAATCTCAATTACGGGAGATTATTAAGTTACAAATTAGCTTGCTGGAAAGTCGTCTAGAAGACCAAAAAATAGTTCTGAAACTATCAGAAACTGCTCTGGACTATTTAGCAGAAATTGGCTATGATCCTGTGTATGGAGCAAGACCCTTAAAACGGGCTATTCAGAAATACATAGAAACCACGATCGCTAAATCAATTCTACGAGGAGAATTTAAAGCAGGAGACACCATTTTTGTAGATGTAGAAGATGAACGACTCACCTTTAAACGTTTACCCTCTGAGATGTTAACCGTTTAATTTGTAGGGTGGGTAATACCCACCTTATAATGTTATGATTAAAGTTTTTTTAAACTATGTAAATAATTAGTAGTATTTTTGATTATTTGTGCTGATTGATGATCATTAATAATCCTTAGAGGATAGATTATAGTCATTTCAATTTAAAGTGAGACACTTTTTTAGCCTCGAACACCGGAATAGTAAAGGTTCTCTCGTCTCATTCTTATTTGAAACAACTATAAAAATAGTAAAGCTCCATCACATTCTCGTCTTTTTTCTCCAGATTTTATACATTCAAATGGTAGGATTTTTGTTAATTCTTTGCTTCCTTTATTAATTAATTTTTCTAGAAAATCAATGGTTATATGTTGAGCTTTGTAGTTAATATTTTTAGACAAATTAGGTTGTTGTATTAGCATTACTTTTAGGGAAGTTAAACCAGCAACAACGACTCCGATACTAGAAGCAGAAATTTTGCGAATTTCTTCCCAGTGACCACTATCTTCATCTTGCCAATAAGCAATAGTTTGTAAATATAAAGGAAATAGTGCCAAAGTTTCTAAATCTTTAGATTCTTGGAACCATAAATCCTTCTTTAACTAGCTTACAATAAAACCATAAAAAGTATCCTAGAGCATCATTTTGAGCGTGTGACCATTTTTGCTCAATCTCTTGTAAATTAACGCCATCAAAGCGAATATGGGGGCGTTCCATAACATCTTTAGGAACCGTTGCAGTATCAATTATTTTTTGAAACCGATGTCTGTGCTGATGGAAATATACCATTAACGATTGAATCGTATTAATGGCAACACCGAATTTACCTACAACATAATGAGCGTGGGCAACATGAATATTATCTCTCACCCAAACACTTGTGTAACCTGTATATTTCGTCTCTTCTTTAACAAGAGCTGCTGAAAATAGTCCTGTTTTTAAACAAGGAAAATGAAAGGTATTTTGAGCGTCTAGAAAATCCCTTATAACTCTAATATCTGACAAGTCATATTGACTTTTTATAAAGTCTAAGAGCTTTTCGTTATGAATAACTAACATATTAACTATCTATCATGCTAAATAAAGTAACCAGCCACCGAGTTACTGATAACTGGTCACTATTAACTATTAACTATTTAAGCCATTACCATACCACCATCAACATTAAACACCTGTCCCGTAATATAGGAAGCAGCAGGATCAGTTGCTAAAAAACGCACCATTCCAGCAACTTCTTCAGGCATTCCATAACGGCCGAGAGGGATAAATTTAAGGATTTCTTCAGCATTAACCTCTTTAGTCATATCTGTCGTAATAAACCCTGGTGCAACCGCATTAACCGTCACCCCACGACTAGCTAATTCTTTAGCAACCGTTTTTGTCAAGCCAATTACGCCAGCTTTGGCCGCGCTATAATTAGCTTGACCTGGATTACCCATTTCTCCAGAAACTGAAGCAATATTGATAATCCGTCCCCGTTTTTGTTTTAACATCGGTTTAGTGACCGCTTTGGTACACAGAAATACCCCCGTTAAATTGAGATCAATAACCTCTTGCCACTGTTCAAGTTTCATCCGCATCAGGAGAGTATCGCGGGTAATTCCAGCATTATTCACCAAAACATCAATACGCCCAAATTTATCTACAGTCGTTTTAATCAAGGTATCAACCTCTTCGCTTTTAGAAACATCACCTTGAAGTGCGATCGCCTCTCCTCCTCCATCAATAATATTTTTTACCACTTCTTCGGCTGCTGTGCTAGAACGGGCATAATTCACCACTACGGTTAACCCACTAGCTCCTAACGCCAAAGCGATCGCTCGACCAATTCCCCGCGATGCTCCTGTAACGATAGCCACTTGACAATCTGCCATAATCAATCCCTCCGATTGTATATTGTCAAAGACTATCTTACGGGTTGAGGGGACATTCATTCGAGATGGGGTCGGGAATTAGAGGCACTCCTTGTTATTTATTTTCTTGTTGCTTGAGCCATTTTTCCCATAAATCAGGTCGGCGTTCTTGGGTTCTTTGGCATTGTTGTTGATATCGCCATTGCGCAATAGCTTGATGATTTCCTGAGCGTAACACGTCAGGAACTTCCCAACCTCGAAAAATGGGAGGACGAGTGTATTGGGGGTAATCAAGTAAACCTACTTCAAAACTTTCAGCTTTCAGAGATTCGGCCTTACCTACTGTCCCTGGTAATAAACGAACGACCCCATTAATTAAAGCTAGGGCAGGAATTTCCCCACAGGTTAATACAAAATCCCCCAAAGAGATTTCTTGATCTACCAAATAACGAACCCGCTCATCCACTCCTTCATAATGACCACAAATTAGAACCAATTGATCGTAACCAGTGGCTAATTCTTGGAGTAGCGGTTGATTAAGCGGCTGTCCTTGAGGTGTGACTAAAATAATATTTCTTCTAGTTAGAACCGATAAAGATTCCAAAGCCGCACAAATTGGCTCAGGTTTCAGTAGCATTCCCACCCCTCCTCCATAGGGTTCATCATCCACGCGATGGTGCTTATCTAAGGTAAACTCACGAGGATTGACGAGATTAACCTTAGCAATCTGTTTGGCTAACGCTTTCCCCAAAAGTCCTGACTGGAGAGAGGAAGTAAAAAAATCAGGGAATAGGGTGATAACATCGATTTGCACAATAAATAATGGCGATAAATCAGTAAAATTTTGTTTTGAATAGACTATTGCCAGTTTAGCTTCAAATAGAGAAGAGAATTGATAGCTGTAGCCGCAGGGCAATGATAGCACAGAAAAAAGCAGAAGTAAGGCGAACGGTTCATCTGTGCCTGTTTGACAGCGGGGTTTTGCCGCGCCATGTTCTGAGCAAAGGTTGCCTGTGTTCAAACAACTCGATTAAACCTTTGTATTTGTAAACTGAATGAATAATCCAAGGAAATGTGTATCAATAACTCGAGTTGTTGTACAATAAGGCAGTCTCATACAACATCAAACTTGAGGTTAAACCGTTAAAGTGCGGTATAGAGGGAAGATGCGATTCCAGGGAGACCCTAGGCTAAACAATTGGGGTAGTCAATACCAAAGAGACTAAAAAAACAGCGACCCTAACGAAGTAGCGAAAAATAAGAAAAGCTAACCCTTTTCAATATAGTTTCAAGGTGCCTTAAGACGCAAGTTAACCCTAGGTTGAATAGCCTAGTTTCTGGAGATCTGGCCATCCTCTAGAGTCAGCTAAATTAACCTGCTTCATTAACTTTGATTGAACAGTGAAGGGGTTGGAAAATTGCCAGTCATGGATAGTTGATTTGAGGTTGATGATTGAAAGAACAAAAACTTGAAAGTGATTTCAAGACTCGTCCCATTTCTGTGGGACAAACAATGTAAAGCGTAACCTATTGATTGAGAAACGAACCACTAACAAATGCCAACAATTAGCTTAACTTGTAATAGTCACCGACCCATAAGCGGAACCTTTCCTCAACACAGATATAGGAATAGCCGTCTGGTTCCTTGGTAAATACCCCAGAGAAAACTGAGATAGAGTGTCCTGTTAGAATAAGTCATTCAAGGTTAAGAAAGAGTAGAAATTGACAAGGCAGGGATAAAGTTCATTGTATAAAGATTACTATCGGCCAAAAAATAAAAAATTTTATTTTGCTTAAAGACGATATCATGTTGCATTTAGAGACTCAATCCCAAGAAAGTCCCATGGCCCCATCGACAACAACCGCCATTTTAGTGATTGGCGGCGCAGAAGATAAAGTACACGGACGAGAAATCCTACAGACCTTTTGGTTCCGATCAGGGGGAACAGACGCGACTATAGCGATTATCCCGTCAGCATCAAGAGAACCAACCCTGATTGGTGATCGCTACCAACAAATTTTTGAAGAAATGGGAGCGAAATATGTCAAAGTCTTAGATATTCGCGATCGCGCTCAAGGAGAAGATTCCTATTTTCAACAATATATCGAAGAATGTACGGGAGTCTTCATGACAGGCGGAGATCAACTCCGTCTATGTGGCTTGCTGGCCGATACTCCCCTAATGGAAAGAATTCGTCAACGGGTACAACTAGGGGAAATTAGCTTAGCAGGAACCAGTGCTGGTGCAGCCGTGATGGGTCATCATATGATTGCAGGAGGAAGTAGCGGCGAATCTCCTAACCGAGCCTTAGTAGATATGGCGATGGGATTAGGAATTATTCCTGAAATGATCGTTGACCAGCATTTTCATAATCGTAACCGCATGGCTCGTCTATTAAGTGCTTTGTCGAACCACCCTGAACGCTTAGGAATCGGCATTGATGAAGATACCTGTGCTATGTTTGAACGAGATGGATTAATTAGAATCGTCGGACGAGGAACAGTGACTATCGTCGATGGACGAGAAATGTCTTATACCAACCAAGACCAAGTAGGAGCAACTGATCCTCTAAGTTTACACAACTTACGGATTCATATCCTATCCCACGGAGATTGTTATCATCTCCATCAATATCAACCTGTTGCTAAAGTGACCAGTGCCTTACCGTGATATCAATAAGTAACAGAAAACTGTTCACAGTGAACAGTTATTTAGTCATTAAAAACGACAAAATCAATAAAGTAAGGCTTCTTTGTGCTTCCGAGTGCGGATCTCAGAAACGGTAAAAATGAAAATTCTACGAACCCTGACCCTACGCGGACCGAATTACTGGAGTATTCGGCGCAATAAATTGGTTGTTATGCGCCTTGACCTAGAAGAGCTAGCAGAGAAGCCATCTAATGAGATTCCTGGCTTTTACGAAGGCTTGGTAGAGGTAATGCCGAGCTTAATCGAGCATTTTTGTTCCCCAGGCTATCGAGGAGGCTTCCTCGAACGGGTCAAAAAAGGAACCTATATGGGGCATATAATCGAACACGTCGCCCTGGAGTTACAAGAACTCACGGGAATGCCCGTCGGATTTGGGCGAACCAGAGAAACCAGTACCCCAGGAGTATATAACGTTGTCTTTGAATACGTCGATGAACAGGCCGGACGATACGCAGGACGAGCAGCCGTTCGGTTATGTCAAGCGATCGCAGACCGAGGAACCTATCCCGCCGAAGAATTAGAACAAGATCTCACAGACTTACAAGAGCTCCGTGCTAATTCAGCCCTAGGACCGAGTACAGAAACCATTGTCACAGAAGCTGAAGCTCGTAATATCCCCTGGATGGTTCTCAGCGCGAGAGCGATGGTACAACTGGGGTATGGAGTTCACCAAAAACGGATTCAAGCAACCTTAAGTGATTATTCAGGGATTCTAGGAGTAGAATTAGCCTGTGATAAGGAAGGAACGAAAACCATTCTTAAAGATGCGGGAATTCCCGTTCCTCAAGGAACGACCATTCAATTTTTTGAAGATCTCGAAAAAGCAATCGAAGACGTAGGAGGATTTCCTATTGTCATTAAGCCCCTCGATGGCAACCACGGACGGGGCATTACCATCGATATTAACAGTTGGCAAGATGCGGAAGAAGCCTATGATTTGGCCAGCAAAGAGTCGAAAACCCGCAGTGTCATAGTCGAACGTTATTATAAAGGCAGTGACCATCGAGTATTGGTGATTAACGGCAAATTAGTCGCTGTATCCGAGCGAATTCCCGCCCATGTGGTTGGAGACGACAAACATACCATCGAAGAACTGATAGAGATTACTAATCGAGATCCCAACCGAGGAGATGGCCACGATAACGTATTAACAAGAATTACCATTGATAAAACCGTCTTAGGAGTTCTAGAACGTCAAGGATATCGCCTAGAAACGATTTTAGATCGCGGAGAAATTGCTTACCTCAGAGCAACGGCTAACCTAAGTACAGGGGGAATCGCCATTGATCGCACTGACGATATTCACCCCGAAAATGTCTGGATCGCCGAACGAGTAGCCAAAGTGATCGGATTAGATATTACCGGAATTGATGTAGTAACTCCCGATATTACCAAACCCCTACGGGAAGTAGATGGGGTGATCGTAGAAGTGAATGCCGCCCCAGGATTTCGGATGCACGTTTCCCCAAGTCGAGGATTATCGCGCAATGTGGCGGCTCCCGTCTTAGATATGCTATTTCCCCTAGGAACCCCAAGCCGTATCCCTATCGTTACCATCACAGGAACTAATGGGAAAACCACTACCACCCGTTTAACTGCCCATATCTATCGTCAAACCGGAAAAGTGGTAGGCTACACGACCACAGACGGGATTTACATCGGCAACTATTTAGTGGAACGAGGAGACAACACCGGTCCGTACAGTGCCAATGTGATTTTGAAAGATCCGACGGTGGAAGTCGCCGTCTTAGAAACAGCCAGGGGGGGTATTTTGCGCTCGGGATTGGCATTTGATACCTGTGACGTGGGAATTGTTTTGAATGTCGCTGCTGATCATCTAGGATTAGGAGATATTAACACAATCGAACAAATGGCTAAGGTGAAAAGTGTCGTCGCTGAGGTGGTGAGTGCTGATGGCCACGCGATTCTTAACGCCGATGATCCCTTAGTTGCGGGCATGGCCGAACGAGTTAAAGGGAAAGTAGCCTACTTTTCTATGAACCCAGACAACCCCATTATTGAAAATCATCTTCGTCGTGGGGGCTTAGCAGCAGTTTATGAAAATGGCTATCTTTCAATCCTAGAAGGTCAATGGACCTTGCGTATTGAAGAAGCAGTGAATGTTCCCATGACCATGGCAGGGATGGCGCCCTTTATGATTGCTAATGCCTTAGCAGCTTGTTTAGCAGCCTTTGCTCAAGGGGTGGATATTGAAGATATTCGCCAAGGAGTGAGGACGTTTAAAGCGTCGGCTCAGCAAACCCCAGGACGTATGAATCTCTTTAATTTAGGAGATTATCACGCCTTAGTAGACTATGCCCATAACCCGGCTGGATATGAGGCTGTAGGGGGCTTTGTTCGTAACTGGAAAGGAGAACGACTAGGTGTCGTTGGAGGACCTGGCGATCGCCGTGATGAAGATTTGATCCTATTAGGACAAATAGCTGCCCAAGTGTTTAACCGAATTATTGTCAAAGAAGATGACGATAAACGGGGACGCGATCGCGGTGAAGTCGCCGATCTAATTATTAAAGGAATTCTTCAAGAAAATTCTGAGGCTCAATACGAGGCAATTTTAGATGAAACCGAAGCTATTGAAACAGGATTAGATCGGGTGGATAAAGGAGGATTAGTCGTTATTTTCCCTGAAAGTGTCACTCGGGCAATTTCTTTGATTGAAAAGCGTAATCCTCTTTCAGACGAAGATCTCTAAAGCTGGTTAGACTCTATCAAACAATAGGTCTAAGTCGTTCACCGGTCTAAGTGTCAAAATAGAAAATAGGAACTAAAAACTAGATAGATACCTAAACTGCCTGTGGACGCTTCACCCAACCTAATAGCCAAATTTGACTCGATTGATGCTGCTTTAGCTGATATTAAAGCAGGTCGTGCCGTAGTGGTAGTAGATGACGAAAATCGGGAAAATGAAGGAGATCTAATCTGTGCTGCCCAATTTGCTACCCCGAATATGATCAATTTTATGGCGGTAGAAGCACGGGGGTTAATTTGTTTAGCCATGATGGGGGAACGCCTTGATGCCTTAGATTTACCCCTGATGGTCACCAAAAATACCGATAGTAATCAAACTGCCTTCACGGTAAGTATCGATGCCGCGCCCCATTTAGGCGTAACCACGGGAATTTCTGCCGATGATCGCGCCCGTACAATTCAAGTTGCTATTAACCCCCAGACTCATCCCGAAGACTTAACCCGTCCAGGGCATATTTTCCCGATTCGTGCTAAAGCAGGAGGAGTCCTGAAACGAGCTGGTCATACAGAAGCCGCCGTTGATTTATCTCGGTTAGCTGGACTTTATCCAGCCGGCGTGATCTGCGAAATACAAAACCCCGATGGCTCAATGGCCAGACTCCCTCAACTCTTTGAATATGCCCGCAAACACGATTTAAAATTAATTAGCATCGCTGATTTAATTAGCTATCGCCTCCAACACGATCGCTTTGTTTACCGAGAAACCGTCTGTCAATTTCCCAGTCAATTCGGCACCTTTCAAGTGTATGCTTATCGTAATGTTCTCGATGGAACCGAACATATTGCTATTGTTAAAGGAGACCCTCAAGAGTTTACAGCCCAACCCGTTATGGTCCGAATGCACTCAGAATGTTTGACAGGGGATGCCTTGGGATCAATGCGCTGTGACTGTCGGATGCAACTGCAAACCGCCTTGAAAATGATTGAAGAGGCCGGGTTAGGGGTCGTCGTTTACTTGCGCCAGGAAGGTCGAGGTATTGGGTTAGTTAATAAATTAAAAGCCTATTCCTTGCAAGATATGGGACTCGATACAGTCGAAGCTAATGAAAGATTAGGTTTTCCTGCTGATTTACGTGATTATGGGATGGGGGCGCAAATGTTAAACGATTTGGGAATTAAACAGATTCGTTTGATTACCAATAATCCCCGAAAAATCGCGGGATTAAAAGGGTATGGGTTAGAAGTAGTTGATCGGGTTCCTTTGTTAATTGAATCTAATAACTATAATTCTAGTTATTTAGCGACTAAAGCCGAAAAGTTAGGACATTTACTATTACATACTTATTTGATTACCGTGGCGATTGATTGGGAAAAAGAAGCCCAATCAGTCAAAGAACGTTACGCTAAATTAGAGAAAGTACGAAAGCTAGGACGCTCGGTTCAATTATTATTACAAGAAGAAGTTAGACCGGTAGCGATCGCTTTATTTGGCAGTCCTTCCTTGATTTTTCATCTAGGGTTTGAACAAGGAAAAATGGTCGATCCCCATTGGTATCAAAATTCAAAACATCCTTATTTACAAGCGATCGCTGATATCCTTGATGAACTTTCTGGTTGGACAAGTATCAAACGTCTAGAATTTCTCATTTCTTCAGGGGATGATCCTATGTTGGCTTTACAAGTTCAATTAGATCGTCATACTTTCCCCCTTTATCAAAAACCCTCTCAATATTTAACTGATTTAGCAATGCAAACTATCTATAGTTTTCAGTCATGAAAGTCATAAAAAAAGCAAAAAATAGAGATAAATTCTGTTTTTGTCGCTATTTTAGCAATTGTTACTAATTTAACTTCAATCTCTTTAAAATTATGTTAAAAAATCCCTACCTTTTAGGATTAACTTTTTCACTTATTTTAATTTGGGAAATGCCTTCAAAAGCAAATAAAAGTTTTCTTCCATTTTTATCGACTCAAGTTATTTCTCAATCCTCATCTTCTAAAAAAGAATTGATTACAGAATTGATAGAAATAACTCAGTTGCGTTCACTTTGGGAACAAAATATTGAAATTGGGTTTTCTCAGTTTGAACAAGATTTCCCTCAAATCTTAGCTGAGATTTATTCCTCTGAGCAATTTTCTTCTCTCTCACAAAAAGAATTGGAACTCTTACAAGTAGAAGTATCTAAACTCATGAAAAGAATGTTCGTGAAATTTCAGGAAAGTATCACTTTTGATGAGATAAAAGAGCAAATTTACTATCCTATTTATGACAAATATTATTCTGAGGAAGAATTAAAAGAACTTGTTGCTTTTTATCGTACACCCCTTGGTCAAAAAACTATTGAGGTGACTCCACAAATGATGACTGAAATTTACCAAGCTACGAATACAATGATGATGCCTAAAATGATCAACATTGTTCAAGAAATTATCTCGGAAGAACTTCCTCGGCTTTTAGAAAAATCAAATTAACCTTCCCACAGCTTTTTCTAGTAAAATGCACTAAGTCATATTTTAGATAATTACTCGATGAATGCACCGGCTATGACAAGCGATCGCCTCGTCTTTCGTCAAGAAGTTTTAGGCTCTCGCCGCTTCAGCAATATTTGGTGGGGGATAGTAGCCTCAATGGGAGGAATTGGCTTTCTTTTAGCGGGACTATCAAGCTATCTCAAGGTTAACCTCCTCATTGTTAGTGATACCAGCGAACTACAATTTATTCCCCAAGGGATAGCCCTTCTATTCTATGGGATCGCGGGTTCAGCTTACGGACTATACCTCTGGTTTACCATCATTTTGAATATTGGGGGCGGCTATAACGAATTCAACAAAGAAACAGGGAAACTAACCATCTTTCGCTGGGGGTTTCCTGGGAAAAACCGTCGCATTGAATTTACCTATCCCATAAAAGATGTGCAAGCAATACGGGCTGACATCAAAGAAGGACTAAATACTAAACGAAAACTCTACATACAGCTAAAGCAGCGTAGAGAAATCCCTCTAACTCGTGTTGGACGACCAATTTCCCTGTCGGAATTAGAAAATCAAGGAGCCGAATTAGCCCGTTTTTTGGGAGTTCCCCTCGAAGGTTTGTAACAATTTCCAACCCTAAGCATTGGAGAATAGATATGGAAAAATTAGTACAGCGTTGGTCAACCGCTTTGGTTTGTCTGGTTTTAATCAGCGGTTTACTCTTAACAGGATGTTCTAGTCCATCGGCAACTTCTTCTGATGCCAATACTAGCGAAAACTCAACCCAATCAACCCTAACTGCTCAAGGAAATCAATCAAATATGGAAAATTATGTGCCGAGACTTGATGGCAATGCAACAGTCGAAATGACGATCAATGGTTCTCCCGTGATCATTGAAGTCAACGGAGAAGATGCTCCCATAACTGCAGGAAATTTTGTAGATCTCGTTGAGCGCGGTTTTTACAATGGATTAACCTTTCATCGGGTCGTCAAAGACCCTCAACCTTTTGTCGCTCAAGGAGGAGACCCCCAAGGAACTGGAACTGGGAATTTTGTTGACCCTGAAACAAAAAAAGCCCGTTATGTTCCCCTCGAAATTAAGCTAGAAGGAGAGAAAAATCCGACCTATGGTAAAGCTTTAGGTCGTCAAGGGGCTTCTGTGGATAAGTCGGTTGTTCTACCCCATTCCCGTGGCGCGGTGGCTATGGCTCGTTCTCAAATGCCTGATTCTGCTTCGTCGCAATTCTATTTTGCCCTGTCAGATCTAGCTTTTCTTGATGGGGACTATGCGGTATTTGGCTATGTTACCCAAGGAATGGATACGGTCGATAGTATTAAACAGGGAGATCGCATTGATTCAGCTAAAGTCGTTTCTGGATTAGAAAACCTGAAAAAATAATCCCTAGGGGCTTAACTTTATTAAGCCCTAAGTATTTCACCTTTTTATGATGAGAATCCACCAAATTGTATTGGTGGCAACTATGTTAATCGACTGATAGCCTTTCTATTTCTTAACGTAGAGATAACTTTGTCAGAAGCAAGTTCAGGCTAAAATTTAGGGCGATAAAGTCTATAGTAAACCCTAGGTTGTCTGCCTTAAAAAATTATGTCACAAGCGAAAATAGCCACCGATGCCATCAATCTAAAAGCTCCTGAATATTATTTCAATCGGGAATTAAGCTGGTTAGAATTCAACTATCGGGTCTTACACGAAGCATTAGATGAACGAACTCCACTACTAGAACGCCTCAAATTTGCTGCTATTTTTAGCTCTAACCTCGATGAATTTTTTATGGTAAGGGTAGCAGGGTTGAAACAACAAGTAGCAGCTAATGTCAGTAAATTAACCCCTGATGGTCGTACTCCCTCTCAACAATTAACAGATATTAGCGATCGCCTTCGGCCTCTAGTTAAACAACAAGATCACCTATTTGAATACACCCTGAGAAATCTTTTAATTGCTCAAGGAATTTATTTAATTAACTACGTCGATCTTGACCAAGAACAAAGAACCTACCTCCATCAATATTTTGATGATTACATCTTTCCGGTACTAACCCCCTTAGCCGTTGATCCCAGCCACCCTTTCCCTTACATTTCTAATCTGAGCCTCAATTTGGCGGTTGTGGTTCGTGAACCCGACACCGAAAAAGAACACTTTGCCAGAGTTAAAGTTCCTCAAGTGCTTCCCCGTTTTGTGGCCTTACCCAAGGAATTACGCCATCAAGAAGATGATCAAACGGCTATCTGGACAGGAGTTCCCCTTGAACAAGTGATCGCCCATAATTTGGAAGCGTTGTTTCCAGGGATGATTGTACAAGAATGTCACCCTTTTCGCTTAACTCGCAATGCGGATTTATCGGTGGAAGAGGATGAAGCTGATGATCTCTTGTTAGCCATTGAACAAGAACTTCGTAAACGTCATGTGGGTAAATCGGCAGTTCGTTTGGAAATTCACGCTTCTACCCCCAGTAACATTCGAGAACGACTAAAGGAAGATTTAGTGTTAGATGAGATTGATGTTTATGATATCGAGGGGTTATTAGGACTTAAAGACCTGTTTTATTTTATGTCTATTCCTCGCCCTGACCTCAAAGACGAACCCTGGAGTGCCGTTATTCCTAGCCATTTACAACGCATTAAAGAAGTCGTCAATGGCAATGGAGATGGCAAAATTCAACAAGATGGAGAAGATATTTTTTCTCTGATTCGTCACTCTGATTTGTTAGTTCATCATCCCTACGATTCTTTTAGTGCTTCGGTTCAACAATTTATAACCCAAGCGGCTTATGATCCTGATGTCTTAACCATTAAGATGACCCTCTATCGTACCTCTGGGGATTCTCCCATTGTCAATTCTTTGATTGCCGCGGCAGAAAATGGCAAACAAGTAGCAGCGTTGGTGGAATTAAAGGCGCGATTTGATGAAGAAAATAATATTCTTTGGGCGCGACGCTTAGAACAATCAGGAGTTCATGTTGTCTATGGTTTGGTAGGACTTAAAACTCATACAAAAGTGGTTTTAGTCGTCCGTCAAGAAGATAATAAAATTCGTCGTTATGTTCATATTGGGACTGGAAACTATAACCCGAAAACGGCTAAATTGTATACTGATTTAGGCTTATTAAGTTGTCGGGAAGAATTGGGGGCTGATTTAACAGATTTATTTAATTTCCTCACAGGATATTCTCGTCAAAAATCTTATCGAAAACTGTTAGTTGCTCCGGTTAATATGCGCGATCGCATGATAGAGATGATTCGTCGTGAAGCCGAACATTGTAAAAACGGAGGAAGTGGCCGCATCGTAGCTAAAATGAATGCTCTAGTTGATCCGCAAATGATTGAAACCCTCTATGAAGCGTCCCAAGCAGGAGTTAAAATTGATTTGATTGTACGGGGAATTTGTTGTTTACGTCCAGGCATTGAAGGGGTGAGTAACCATATTAATGTAATTAGTATTGTGGGTCGCTTTTTAGAACATTCACGGATTTTTTATTTTCACAATGGTGGGGAAGAAGAAATCTATATTGGTAGTGCAGACTGGATGACTCGCAACCTCTCTCGTCGGGTTGAAGCGGTTACTCCCATTGAAGATAAATCCATCATGCAGGAGTTACAAGAAATCTTGGGGATTATGTTAGCTGATAATCGCCAAGCTTGGGAATTAAAATCTGATGGTAGTTACGTTCAAAGACATCCTGGAGAGAATGGGCGCGAAAAAAGTACCCACAAAATTTTTATGGAAATGGCCTTGAAAAAAGCTGGTCACTAATTTCCATAGTTGCATGAGAGTTTAAGTCTTTGACAAAGGGAAATTTAGAACGCAGTTTAGTGTTGTACCGATAAAGTTAGGCACGGTTAACATTTTCACCGTCCATCCAATAGCGTAAGCATTTATTACGGACGAATTGAGCCGTTTTAATTGCTTCGTCGATGGCTAGATATTGGTGCTTTTTCCCTTTGACTTTGAACTCGTACACTATCATCTGACGCTAGAATCTTTGGCGTCAATATCTTCTAGCATGAATTTTGCTAAGACGGGAATAAATTCCCTGTCGAGCTTATCCCCATAGTCAAAAACTAGGGGCTTGCGCTCTCCGTTTTTCTCGGTCAACATTGTTTGACCCTTATCCTTGATTGATAACTGAAAACGAGTTATACGTTAGCCTCTTCTAGAATTAATTTAGATCGCTTAACTTGTTCAGGAATAGTAATGGGATAATCTCCGGTAAAACAAGCTGAACAAAAACTATTGGGGTTTTCTCCTGTTACCTTTAACATTCCTTCCCAACTTAAATAAGCCAAGGAATCTACTCCAATTTGCCCCGCAATCTCAGCTATAGACTTAGTAGCAGCTACTAACTGACTTTGATTGTCGGTATCGATACCATAAAAACACGGATGAGTGACAGGAGGAGAAGAAATTCTCATGTGTACTTCCTTTGCACCAGCATCCCGTAACGCTTTAACAATCTTGCGGCTTGTTGTTCCTCGCACAATAGAATCATCTACCATAATTACCCTTTTATCGGCGAGGACATCCTTGAGGGGATTTAACTTCATTTTGATTCCCGATTCTCGCATATGTTGAGTCGGTTGAATAAAGGTTCGCCCTACATAACGGTTTTTAATTAATCCTTCTCCATAGGGAATCCCTGAGACTTGGGAAAACCCAATCGCTGCTGGAATCCCAGAGTCGGGAACTCCCATTACTAAATCGGCTTTAACAATCGATTCTCGCGCCAATTGTTGCCCTAAACGAACCCGATAACTATATAAACTTTCGTCGTGCATTATGCTATCAGGACGGGCAAAATAAATCATTTCAAAAATACATAATTTCCGTTGGGGTTTCACGACCCAATGGAAAGAAGATAAACCACTTTCGGTAATCCAAACTAATTCCCCAGGTTCTACATCTCGTAAGTATTCTGCCCCAATAATGTCTAAGGCACAGGTTTCAGAGGCTAGGACGTATCGAACAGGGTTTCCTTCTAAAATACCGATAACTAACGGTCGGATACCTTGGGGGTCTCGCACTCCCATTAATCCTTCAGGGGTTCCAATGACTAAGCTATAGGCTCCAGAACATAGTTGAAAAGCACTAATAGCCCCATCTAGCCAATTTTTCCCCCCATCAACCTCTTGAGCGATCGCCACGGCTATCATTTCTGAATCGGTGGTTGTATTAAAGTTACCGCCTCGTTGTTCTAAGGTTTGACGTAATTCTATAGTATTGACAAGATTACCGTTATGTGCTAATGCTAAATGACCTAAGCGAGTTTTGATGACGGCTGGTTGAGCGTTGGCTTTATGACTAGAACCTGTTGTGGAGTAGCGGGTGTGTCCAACGGCTAAGTCACCGATTAATTCATTTAGTATAGATTCTTTAAAGACTTGGGAGACTAATCCCATATCCTTATGACAACAAATACTATCTCCTTCTAAGGTAGCAATTCCGGCTGATTCTTGCCCTCGGTGTTGTAAGGCGTATAGTCCAAAATAAGCCAACTTAGCAACTAATTTTTCGGGGGCATAAATGCCAAACACCCCACAGGCTTCTTCGGGTTTATCGAGGGGGGGTTCAAGAACGTTAACGCTTGCAGTCGGTCGCTTTTGAGCATCGAGAATCTGGTCGTTAGCAGTCATGGGTGGGGTTTCGCTCCTGAAAGAGGCGGTTTTGAAGTATTCGGTGAAACTAGATTCAGTGGGGATCAAAAACAGATTTTAACAGCTTTTTAACCTAAGCTTAGCAATAATTTTATCTATAGTTAACCAATTATAGAGGTTGGTCTTAAATTTGTATATGTTGGCGATCGCAATTATTAGAATTCTAATTCCCTAGAGTTTGATTCATAAAATTTGATTGCTCAAAACCTATACATTTTCATATTAACGAATGTAACGTTGATGAGGAACTGTGGTTAACCGTATTTTTTCCTAAATTTCTCTGATTTTCACTAAACCTATTTAACGAAAGTTTTATATTTGCTTTAATAATTTTCATAAAAATGAATATTTATTGTTTTATTTCTTGTTTTTTAAACTCTGAGAGTGACAGAAGAGGGATAATTCTGACAAAGGTTTTCTCTCGGATTACAACTCATAGAGACAAAGGAACCCAATGAGATGAATAATATGTATAGCGTTTCCTGAACTCATGAGGTACACCTTAATTTATTCCCTGTTCCCCGTTCCCGAAAACTAGAAAACTTTGTACCTCACAAGTATGGGAATTGCTATATTTACTTTTTTGAGAAAAGAAGTAATTCTAAAGAAGAAGTAGTCCTATAGATGACTACTTTCTGTAATCTACAGTAAAATGACGATTTTTGTCTGATTCGATAAAAATAAGTCACTAAGTTACTAAAAGATCGAAAAAAATACAAAAATGAATACAAAATACTTTTGTTTAAGTCTTACGATAAGTCTAGATCCTAACTTTAATCTAGCACGAAATAACCTTGCGGATGCATTATCTAAAAAAGATAGAACTTTTCAAAAGGATGATCTTGCAACATTCTGCCAAAAACATCACAGTATAGATATTTCTGTTGGTAGACCAAGTTTATCAGTCTGCTTACTACCACCTGAAATATGGGCAGCTGCTGGTTCACTCCAATCTCAATCTGTTATTAATTGCTTGGGAGATGAAGGCTATCCACTATTTGTTAAAACTCTTGAAGAAGCTGCTAATGCTGAAGAATCTGGTGATTATGTTGAGGTAGGAAATGCTCTAAAAGATTATTGTGATGGCTCCATTATTTTCTCACGCATGGTACCTTCTAGGTAATGCCTTGCTACAACAAGATAGAGTAGAAGAAGCTATTCAAGCAAGGGAAAAATCGATAAGTCTCAATCCCAAAATTAACGATGCTTATTATCAATTAGGTTTGGCTATGGAGATGAGGGGTGATTTAGAAACTGCCGCCTCTTATTTCAGACAAGCTCTTGAAATAAGTCCCAAGCATAGAGATTATCGTAAGGCATTTCAAGAAGTTCAAATACAGTTAGGGCGGTAATGCAAAAAAAATATATATACCTATTTTAAAAACCATGTTTACTAATAAATCTTTGTTACTGATCTTAATATTAATTGTCAGGTCAACCGCCTTCAAGCCTCATTTAACAAATGCTCAAACTTCTCAAGCATTCTCTTCTTTTTTAGAATTATGTCAACGGAAAAATTCTTTATCACCACAACAAAAACATACAATTAACGTATTACTCGAAGAGGCAAGTACCACTAATTGTCAAAAGGCAAATGATTACTTGAAAACTGTAAACAGTTTATTTCTAGTGGATAGAAAAATAAAAGATATAAGCCCCTTAGCTAATTTGACCAATTTAACTGAATTATTGCCACATGACATTATAGATAGAAAATAAAAAGAAAGTCTTTCAGTTTAATTTAATTTAATTTGAGGGTAGTTATATCTGAACTTCCCCCATACAAATCTACTATAAAACCCTAAAAGCCTTATTTATCAAGAGATACAGGGTTTAGCACTCGACACTGTACCCATGTAAATTGTAATATTTATTAATGGAAAGCTATAAGGGAACTAAGCTAGAATCGTAGCCATGTATATAGAGCGAGTTCCTAATAGAAATTCTCCTGCGGCTGTTCTTCTTCGTGAATCTTATAGAGAAGGAGATCAAGTCAAAAAAAGAACCCTGGCAAATCTATCAACATTGCCAGATGAAGTTGTTAATAATATGAAACTGGTCTTAAAAGGGGCTAAAGT
>NEED01000029.1 GCA_002110465.1 unicellular cyanobacterium SU2
AGCGGATAAAATAGCTTTAAGAGTGGGAAAGGTCTTAAACAAGTATAAAATTAACAAATACTATAATTTAGATATCACAGATTCAGGATTTACTTATGAACGTAAACAAGAATTAATTGACCAAGAAGGCGGAAATAGAAGGTTCGTGTAACGAAGTGCAACCTCAAAAAAAAAGTGATTTTTTATACCGTTTTTGGGTCTGATTGATAAGAAATACAAATAACGCACATTGCCTAGAAGGATACGAACTAGGCAATGTATCATGAAGACATAAACACCAGCATGAGGATTTGACCCATGCTACAAATCACTGCCCAGCTTCCGTTTTCGGCAAAGTTATTTTCACCTCCACCTAAAAAACCATCTACTAGAGACAGAGAATATCTGCGTAGCTCAGAAATCGATGCCATGATTCGCGCAGCTAAAAAAGTAGGTCGTCATGGCATTAGGGATGGAGCAATTATTTTATTGATGTTCCGTCATGGATTGAGAACGGCTGAATTAGTCGCTCTCAAATGGACGCAGATAGATTTAGCTGGTGGTTATATAGAAGTCCATCGGGTCAAACACGGTCGCGATAGCATTCATCCATTACGTTCTCCCGAAATCAGAGCCTTACGCCAAATTCAAAAAGATTATTCAGATACCAGCTATGTTTTCGTCTCCGAACGCAAAGCTCCTCTTTCAACTCGCTCAATCCGCTACATTATAGCTAGGGCGGGAGAATTAGCGGGTCTTCCCTTTCAAGTTCACCCTCATCAACTACGCCATGCGTGCGGATACTATTTAGCAGCGAAAGGTCATGATACGAGAGCGATTCAAGATTATTTGGGTCACAAAAACATCCATCACACGGTTCGCTATACTCAGATGTCACCCCAAAGATTTGAGAATTTCTGGATGGATTAAATTGAAGAAAAAAAATGGTAGCATTCGTACTGATGTCCCCAATAAATAACAACTCTCCTGAACTTCTAAGCTACCAATGGTTGCGATAACCTCTCTATCCTCTCCTTCATATCCAGCTTAAACAATCCATAAGGATTGACATGACTGAAAATCAAAGGCGTAATCGCCTGTAAATCTCTCGCAGTAAGCCTCTTCTGCCAATGTTTCTGCGCCAGAACGCTCTGAATCATCAAGGTATTCACATACACCAGACAAATCTGTAACAGGTGCAAAGATAGCACCGATAATTCCTGACTTTCCAAGCGATTTGAAGCAAACTCACCACCCTTACCATAGAAGATAAATTCATTAACCCCATTCCATCTCTCTACCACATTCAAACCCTCATTAATCTCTCTACGCACAGCTTCCGAATCGAGATACTGACACAAGAAAATGGTTTTAATGACCCTACCCAATTCCATCAAAGCCAGATAGGTAGGATGTTTAAAAGGATTTTTGCTAAATCGTTTCAGGATAGCCTCGGTTTCAGCAGTACCTAACCTCAAAGCAGTGGCATACTTCACCATCTGGTCGTACTGCTGCCGAATCAAATCCCAGTTTATCGGACGAGTCATGACAGGTTCTAGATTGGGATAAGCATCGGCAAAACCTGCATGAGGGCGATAGAGCTTTTGTACCTTAATTCTTTTGAGCCTGGGCATTAACTGGAAACCCAACAGGTGAGTCAAGGCAAAAGCCACCTCGCTTTGACCGTGACTGTCTACATAATTTTTCTTCACCTCCATACTGGTACAGTGCTTCAAAACCCCATTAATCATCGCCGACACTTCACTACTAGAACAGGTTTTTAGCTGAGAATAGATACAGGTAGAATTCTTCTCAACGTGCCAATAAATCATTACTCCCCTACCGCCGTAGCGGAGATGATACTGAGTAATTAAATTCTGCTCCCAAGCACCAAAATGTTTGCTGTCACTAGCACAAGTAGTAGTTACTTCGCCCCAGATATGAGGCAAGCGAATCTCAAAGGTGGCATTAACCACCTCAGCTATGGCACTGCGTAACTGGTCTTTATGAATATAGCGACGGCGGACATAAATTAAATCTTGATAATTCTCTCCATTTATTCCCGTGTTGATTCTCTTTAATCCTGTATTTGTCCCCATGCCAAACAGACAGAGCAGTAATCGCTTTTGCAGGGTTTCTCTGTCTAGTATTTCCCTAGTTCCCATACTCTTAAACTTACGGGTAAAATCTACTCTCAAGTCAGTCTCTTTGAGAATGTCTAACAGACTGGTTTTGTGCCAGAGACGATTAATTTCTCCCTTGAGTTGTTTGATATTGACGGGTTCGGGTACAGCATCGAAGGGGCTGAGTCTGATTAAGCCTTTATTCCCCTTACCCCCGATAGTCACACCCTTATTTCTAGGCATTCCCTTGTCTAATTTCTCTAATCCTTTTTCCATCTGCTGCTGTAAACTACTGATAAAAGTTTCTACATCTTCAGGGAGAGTTAGAGCCTGATAGTAAATCTGACGCTTGGTTTCAAAATCAGTGGGTAAATCATCATCGGGATTGCGATAGCGATTAGCCCCAACTACCCAGATTTCTTTACAACAAAGTCTTTCTCTTAGGGCTTTAAGGACGCAGATTTCATAATTTATGCGGTTAATACGCTCATTTCCATCACTATCAGTTTCCATCAAGATTTCTTTCGCACCAGCCTTTAATACTCCATCAATGGGTATTTCTTCCGTTGAGTCATAATATCTAGCTTTGCTGTGGGCATATTTGTTCAATAGCTCTAATGCCTCAATCACAGGACGATGTAGGTCGTTATTAGACCGAAATTCCAACACCTCTAACAATTGAGGAATCAGGCGACGGTAATGATTGGCACTCGTAGGCTCGCATGACATTGTGGACTCTGCGCTTATAAGCCAAACCCGTGGCTTTATACTCAGCAACCAAGTCTTTGAGAGTCTTGAGCGACACCACAGGGAAAATTACCTGTTCGATAATCCCAGAGGGTTCGGCAATGGATACTTCAGCAATCCGATACAGTAAGCCTGTTTTGCCTGACACCTTTTTGAACTCGTCAATTAATTCTTGATTAATACGCTTTTCGGCTCGGTTATCAATGCGTTTGATAATAGTCGTTAGTATCTCAATCAGACTATCTGTAATCTCCTGACTACGTTGAATACAAAAGGCTGCCATTAAAGTGTAGCGAATAGTGGGGGGATGCTGTCTGAGGAGATAGGGAGTTTCTGTCGCTGCTCGATGACGATAGGTTTTGACCAGTTTGGGGGAGCTTCCCTCAAATAAGTCAGTTGGCTTTCCCAACAGCACGAATACGTTTGAGCTTTTCTATTTCAGTCAAGAAACTGCCCAATCCTATTGCTCCAGGGTCGGTTTTGAGAAAAGCCAAGTCTGACATTTTGATCTTTTTACCTGACTGCTCGGCAGACTCATCGCTTTCCGTTTCCTCAGTGGAGAGGAGAACATCAATCTGTTCGGTCATCTCTGGAGTAAGTTTATTGAGAATCTGCTCGGCAAAATCAGCTTCATATTTAGCGGTTGCCCTTTTGATTAAGCGTTCTACTTGGGGTTTCGTTGGTGGTTCTAACTTTAATTCCTTAAACCTTTGATAGACAAATTCTGTAATGGCTTCATTTTTTTGCTCGTCGGGTAATATTTCGTTAATGAGCCAAGTTACCATCTCCTCTGAATCTTGGACTGAGGCTACTCTAAAATTGAATAGACGGCGAATTTCAACTCGATAGACTTTTGCCGAACGCCCTTGCCAATCGTAATCGGAGTAGGAACTTTCTGGGAGATTTACCTGCGAAGCGATGTAGGAAACAACAACTTGAGAAACAGAGGATTTATCTTCAGGAAAATAGGCGAACAGTTGAAAATGCTTGAGTAAAAGCGCAAAGCCTATTTGATTACCACCTACTTTTTTCTTTGCCAGTTCTAACTCTTGGGGTAATAGCGTCCAATTTTCTATGAGTTCTTCTGTATCCCAATTTTGTTTGATCATTTATCTCCTTGGCATTTCTGAAAATCAGCATAGTGGGACTTTAGCTAGAATCTGAACTAAACTTTACGCTAAGATAGACACGATGAGTTGTTTAGGTTGATAGCTATAGCCAAGTTCCCATGAGAGAAACGATTTCAACGGCCATGCCTCCTTGCTTCGACAGATGGTGTAAACGTTTTGATGATATTTTCAAAACTAAAGCTCAAAAAAAAGAGTTTAGGCACTATCTGGGAGGATTATTAGGGTAAAGTGACAGAAATAATTTATCTCAGATAGCCGAAGATCCCGTAGATGTGTCTTACCATAGTTTACGCCATTTCTTGGTTAGAGCATCTTGGCCAGAACAGAGGATGAATGACCGACGTTTAGAGATGATGAAAAGTTGTCGCCAAACTAAACCATCAACAGGATTTTCTTTGATTATTGATGATTCTGGACACAGGAAAAGTGGCAATTTTACAGATGGAGTGGGACGACAGTACATTTGATATAGTCATAATTACGATATTCCTCATAGTTTAAAAAAGAAAAAATACAACTTTTTGTCCATGCACGCAATAGAAATTAGTTGTATTTTCCCTAGACATGATTCATCCTAATGAATGAATTTAAGATATTCAAAGAACTGATTAATCTTGAATAATCAAGAAAAAATTCTATTGAAACTATTCACAGAATAGCCCTAGTTCATAAAAATCACACAATTGGATTAATATGATTTAAAGGATTAACAGCAGTTCCGGAAATTCTTGTTTCAAAATGTAGATGACAACCCGTAGAATGTCCGGTATTACCGACAGTTCCAATTGGCTGGCCTTTAGTCACAGTCTGTCCAGATGTTACTGAAACACTTGTCAAATGAGCATACCTTGTCTCATTGTATGATTGTCCTGAATGGCTCAGATAAATAACATTACCATAACCTCCTCCACAGCTATGATCTCCAACAGTGCAACCCGTAACAATATTTTGAACTTTACCGTTAGCAACTGCATAAACAGGGGTTCCACAATTAGCGGCAATATCTACTCCTCTATGTTGTCCACTACCTCTTGGTCCAAAGCGAGAAGAAATCCAACCGATTCCGTTAGTTGGCATTCCTGAACCTTGTTTGACTTCTGGTAATTCTAAGAGAACTTTTGCGCTTCCTTTCCCTACTAAATAGGGATCTGTCATGAAATTATCTTTCTTGAATTTGGCGAAAGCATTAAGGGTTCTGTCGCCGACAATTCCGTCTATTTCTTGAGAACCTAATAGATATCCAGTTCTTACCAAATTAGCTTGAATCTCGGTGATTAATTCCGTATCATTTGTTTCCTTCAAATTAATAGTTTCTTCTAAGTTTCTGAGTTTTACCATTGATACTCCTCTAAAGGCTACTATTTATTTTGTTCTATACACTTTCATCTAACAATGGGAAAAAGTCAGATATTTTTGACCCAAAAAATCAGGATCAACCACCACAAGATCAACTAAAAATATAATTAAATCAGGGAACGATATTTAGAAAATAAGTACCTAAACTTAATTAATTGCACACTTTAATTTTCTATAATGCTTATATAATCAGCTTTTAAGTCTAGCTTGATGTGCAATTAATTTTATGTACTCACTCTGAGTACGGGACAAAAAATGAAATAGGGGTTGCAAAGGGAGATAGGGATAGGGTTTCATAGAAACCTGAGTTCGACGTAAGGAAATCTATGGACAACTTGCAACAACGGAGGAGTCTGAAAACCTGATTCTATCGTTGAACAAATAATAACTCCGAACCCCGCTGCGTAGCACGACGTAGTCGCACTCCTAACACCGAACTCACGTCACCAGTCAGCCACATGGGCTGACCCAAGCAGTAGTTCTAGGATCAGCATGGCCTAACAAATTCTTTTCACTGTGGGGATTTCTACCACTCATTCAAATGAGGTGTTATCTTCTTATGGTGCTAAATTAGTTGTTGATGACTTTAGCGATACGCGATTAGAAACTGTGGGACTTCTTACTTAAACACCAGGGAAATCATCAATACAGGCATGAGCAAAATTATAGCAATTTTTAATCAAGCAGGGGGAGTGGCCAAAAGCACTCTGGCAATGAACCTAGGTTATCATCTACAGAAATTAAACCAAAGTGTTGCTCTAGTCGATCTCGATCCACAAGCTTCTTTAACCCTGTTTTGCGGACTTGAACCCTTTGATTTAAAATCAACCATTTACGAGTCCTTACTCCTTGACCAACCATTACCAATACATTCAATGGAGCCGATAGGATTTGATTTAATTCCTTCTAATATTAATCTATCGGGGGCCGAGATTGAGTTAGTTAATGTTGATTTACGAGACTTCCGACTACGTGATAACTTAGAGTTAATTAAAAATCATTATGATTTTATTTTGATAGACTGTCCCCCATCGTTAGGCATTTTAAGTTATATCAGCTTAGTGGCTGCCACTCATATTCTAGTTCCGATTGCGACTCAATATAAAGCGTGGATGGGAACGGAATTGCTACTAAGAATGGTCAAAAGAGTTCAATCTCGGGCAAATAAACAACTAAAATTGGCTGGATTTGTGCCAATTTTATATGCTAAAACCAATTCTCAGGATGTTAGAGCTTTAAAGGCTATCACCGAGTATTTGGGACAAGTCGGACACATTTTTCAACCTATTCCTCGCTCAACGGCGTTTGCTGATTCAGTTGAGGAACATTTACCATTGGCTTTATATCAATCTAGACATCCAGCCATTAAACCATTAAGACAAATCGCTAATTACTGCGTCGATCACTTGTAAATCATCCGTCCTATTATCTAAGATTAGAGGCAACTATGTCTAAAAAAAATAAACCCTTTCAACCATTAGGGATTAATGCTTTATTTGGAGAAGAAGAGTTAGGACAAGAAACTGACATAACACCCCATTATGTCCCGATTGAGTTAATTTTACTTCCTCCATCTCAACCTCGTCGCTATTTCGACCCTCAAAAAATGGCGCAACTAACCGACTCAATTCGAGTTGATGGTATTCTCCAACCTTTAGTGGTTCGCTTACATCCGCTCAAAACCGGATATTATGAATTAGTCTTTGGAGAACGCCGTTATCGAGGAGCTAAAAAAGCTGAATTAACCCAAGTTCCAATTATCGTTAAAGAACTTAGTGATCAGCAAGCTCAGCGGTTAGCCTTAATTGAAAACTTGCACAGAGAAGACTTAAATCCAGTTGAAGAAGTTGAAGGAATTTTACAGTTACTAAGTTTGGGACTTAATAAGTCGGTTGAGCAAGTGATTTCTGACCTTCATTACCTGAAGAATAAGAAAGAAAATAAAGTTACGGATAACGTTATCCGTAATGAAGTTGAATCGACCATTTTACAAATTTTTAATAAATTAGGACAAAATTGGTATTCATTTACTTGTAATCGGTTGCAGTTATTAAATTTGCCCGATGATCTTCTAACAGCTTTGCGAGAGGGACAAATAGCTTATACCAAAGTCAAAACAATTGCTAAATTAAAAAACTTAGATGAAAGACAGGCAATTTTATCTGAAGCGATCGCACAGCAATGGAGTCAACGAGAAATAGCTGAAAAAGTTAAAGAGATATTAGCTAAAACTGCAGAAAAAAAACGCTATCAACCGACTCCCCCTCGACAACTAGATGATTTAAACCGACGCATTAAAAAAGCTAAACTTTGGGAAAAGAAAGAAGTTTGGAAAAAAATCAAAACACGATTGAAATACATTGAAGAGCTTCTTGATTCCCTTGAGGACGAAACAGAAATTATGAGTCAAGAAAGTTCAAGTTAAGCAAATTAACAACTCATATAGCTATTTCAAAGATATTGACAATTAGGAATTTTTTAGCTTGGTAATCTTATTTCTGACTTTTTTCTTCCCTCTTGCCTCTAATTGTTAAGTATTTATGTTCTGGTGTAAGATGTGAGTTAGATTTAAAACTCAACATCATCTTCTAAAGTTTCAATCAACAAATCCATCCGTTCTTTTCCTTGAGTTAGGAATTGCTCGCATTGATGAATCTGTTCGACTGCTTGTTCAAATTGAGAAAAAACAGTTTCTAACGGTAGCTCTCCTGATTCAAGACTCGCAATTACTTCTTCAACTTCAGCTACCGTTTCTTCATAATTCCACACCTCAGAAGGTTGGTTAGGAGAATTCATCGTAAATCGGATAAGTTAAAATTACTCTGACAAAATTTCAGTGACTTTTACTTTAATCGCCCCCTGTGGTAGTTGTACCACTAATTCTTGCTCCGTGTCCAACATGACTGAATTTGTAACCACCTCTCCATTTGTTTTTCGGACAAGGGCAAAACCTCGTTTGAGGACAGCCTTGGGATCTAAAGCTTGCAATTTTTGCTGTAGTAGATGAACTTTAACCGTAGCTGCCCGTACCGAAGCCGAATAAACCGGAAGATTCTTCAGTCGTTTTTTTACTTGAGCTAATGATTCGGCTTCTTGCCTCAATCTTCGTTGAAGATTGGCAATTAAACGAGCTTTTCGTTGCTGGTGTTCTGTTACTAAAACAGTAATTGACGGAACGGCGATTTCTGCTGCCGCCGTCGGGGTATGAGCATTAACATCGGCTACTAAGTCAGCTAGGGTTTCATCTCGTTGATGTCCGATCCCCGTAATCACAGGAATCGAACTTTGTGAGATCGCTCTGACTACTCTTTCATCATTAAAACAGAATAAATCTTCGACGGCTCCTCCTCCCCTGGCCAAGATTAATAACTCAGCCCGTCCATCACTCTTAACTCGTTCAATCGCTGAAACAATCGAATTTGGAGCTTCTTTTCCTTGAACGGTGGCTGGTGAAAATAAAACATGAATCCCTGGATTTCGTTGTGCTAAGGTACGTTGAATATCTCCCCAAGCTGCGGCGGTTGAACTGGTAACAATAGCAATAGTTTGTGGATAGGTCGGAAGCGATCTCTTAATGGCTGTATCAAATAATCCCTCCGCTTCGAGCCGTGAGCGTAACTGCTGATAACGAAGTGATTGTAGTCCGTCTCCTACCGCTAATACTTGAAAAACTGTGAGTTGATATTCCCCCCTCTTGGGATATAGTCTCACGTTACCATTGACTAAAATCTGTGAACCTTGTTGCGGTAATTCAAGTAACTTGTCTTTTTGTGAATTCCAGACCACACATTTAATGGCAGCTTGCCCTTGGCTATCACTCAAGGTGAAAAACAATCCCACTCGATGAACCTTAAGACTTGAAACTTGAAACTTCTCCTGTAACCCACAACTGAATCAATTGTGGATCATCTTCAAGCAAGGATTGAATATATTGGGTAACTCCAGTAACTGATAATGCTGTCTCGATGGGATTATTCATCTCAAAGCCATAATGTGTAGGGGCAATCTTAACCATTTGGCTATACGGCTTGTTAATGTAAACTTCTTTTGCATCAAAGGCGGCAACTGTGATAAGTTCACTTCAACAAATCCCAAGCGTTCATAAAACTTCCGTAATTTTTCGCCCAAACATTCCAAATATAGCGGTAAACTTCTTTGAGCTATGAGATGTTTGGTCAAATAACTTCCTAATCCCTGATTTCGCCATCGTCTTGCTACTACCACACTACCCAATTCTTGACCCTCACCAAAATTTCGTAACTGACCACAAGCAATAATTTTGCCCTTTGACTTAATCACCCAAAACTGTTCTGCTTTTAATTGAGTAGGGTCAAGAAATGCTCCTAAAACTAACCTCCGTATCCCCCAAATATCTTGGGTTGTAGCTTGGCGTAAACAGCAGTGCTCAATCAATTCATTCATAAGCTTTTTCGAGAACTCGTAACATTTCTTCCTCTAACGGAGTCAAATAAGGACGCTCAATTTTCCCGAGTAGTCCCAAGATTCCCTTAGCGGTTGCTTCTAACTCCTTCGACTGTTGCAATCGCTCAATCCGCCCCTGAAGCTTTCGG
>NEED01000030.1 GCA_002110465.1 unicellular cyanobacterium SU2
ACAGTTGAGTGTTCGTTAGAAAGTGGAAAATATGTTTTTGACAAGATAACTCGACCTACTGAACTACAACAAAAAGCTTTAAATTTGTTAGGGATTTCTTCCATTTGTCCCCAGTAATGACCCCCTGCTTATTCGGGCTATCCCTTATGCAGCATACGTTATGGGATTTTGTCAAAGGGGAAGTTCAGATAAACAGCCTTTTAATCGTGAAAAACCTCGGAAATTAACCGAGGTGGGGAGAAATCCATTTTTTTTCTAGCAAGAGGAAATTTGTTAGCTAATCACAGCAGAAACAATAACTAAGCTGGTGACGAATAATGCAGCGATGGCTCCTTGGATTAAGTAGCGACGTTGTTGGTAAGGAGCAGGAACTTCAGCGTAGTAGGGTTGGGGTTCCACTGCGTAGTTGTTGAGAATACCGTTGTCGAGTTGGGTGGTGGTGTACATACCTTGTGCCTCCTTTGGCTCTCTATGTAAATTAATGTAACAAATATATTTACTTTTGTAAAGATGACTTGACAGATTATTTTTTATAGTATCCATCAATGAGACTTATCAGTGGCTCAGATTAGTGTGAGGGCGTTTTTGAGATAATCATGACGGGTCTGACTCACGTAGCGTCTCCTGGGAATTGAGGGAAAAGATTCAAGAGCTTTTTTTTCTGATTTCAAGTAGACTCTTGTATCCTCAAACCGCTCTATGAGCCTTGTCGGTAACAATCTTTCTTTTGGGTCAAAGAAATTTCCGCTTCGCACCACTAAACCACTGAGAACGCGAGTATTTCTTTCGACCAACAACACATCAAGTTTCCCTATCCATCTGTCCAATGCTTGCACTTGAACTTCACAGCTTACTGCTAATTCTCCTAATGGAAGATTTTCTTTTTCCACAACCATGTAAGACATTGTTCGCTCATAGAAAGGGTAAGACCAGGACATTAAGGTGTCACTTGCATAGTGAATCTCGTCCCACGGGAAACATTCGCGCTCCCAAGGTTCAGTTTCAATGTAGTGAGTTTCACAAAACAGTGGCATTCTCGCCAACTCCTCTTGTGTACAATTAAGATTAATCAATTGGGGAGTCGTTGAGCTAATATAGTCGATTGGGACTAAATGTTTCTGGTAACCAAATAAGCTCGGACGTTTCACAACTATGTGGCTCACTTGTAAGGTGGTGGGATTGACTATTACATGAGTCAACTGTCCACTCTGTTCGGAGACACAAATGACTTTAGCTTTTAGGGATAGCTCTAAAAGTGGAAAACCCTGACGCTTTTGGGGAGAATTGCTTAATCCTTGATTCAATACATTTATTGTCATTGCTTTGTCCTCTAATTTCAATTGACTTTTTACTTAACACTTATTACTTATGACCGAAGATTGTAGAATGGAGATTGCAGATTGGAGATTGAGTAAATACAAGCCTTTGCTTTCAAGCATTGGTAAATCTAAAATCTACAATCTTAAATCCCAAGCCCCTGTCTTTTAAGCTCCGGGTCAATCTGCAATCTACCCTCTGCAATCTGCAATTGTTTGACCCCCTTAAAGCTGAGCTATTCGACTCTTAACGGCCTCGTTGTAAGTCATAAATAACTTTTTCTAAATACCATTGTTGTGTTTGGTTGGGATGCCGTCTTTTTTCTCCATTGACTAATCTGTTAGCGGTAGCTGTATTGCCATGCACCAGGGTTAATAACTCCTGTTCTAATCGAATCTTTGAACCATTATTTAGCCAACTTTGACAACGATTGATGATTTGATTCCAGAGAGATTGTCTGTTTTGTATGAGCATTTCTTGATCACTCTTTTTTCTCTTTCTTCTTTAACTTTAATTGAACGTTATGTCGTTTTCGTGTTACTACTATGTCATTTCCTTGTCACCACAATTTTCTTGACTATTGTGGGTACGTTAATTATGGAAACCCTTAGTGAATTTTAGAGTGATGATTAAGTCCTTATCGTTTTCCCTTCCCTTAACCCTCTTCTCCTTATCTTTGTGTGTTGCTTGTGGAGATTCATCAACGCCCTCTCAAACATTTTCCCCCAAAAAGTTATATTTAGAAAAAGCGGTTGCTTCGGTAGAAATGACTTTAAGTGCTATGGGAGATTCGGGATATGTGCAATGGACTCCTACCACAGCAGCAGAACAAGCGGTTAATTCTTTGAATGCGTCTCAAGTGTTAGTTCCTGGGGAAGAGGAACAATATCGAGAAGCAAAACTTAAACCTGTTACCATTCCTTTTACTTTAAATAAAGCCACTGATAAATGGCAAGTGGTAATTATTCCTGATGAGGAAAATTCTACCATTGAAGTTGAGGGCTATGGGAGTAATTTAGAGGAACCTTTGTTAGTTAAAAGTATTCCTTGTTGTTATTTTTAATTAAGCTTTAATCCCCGATTTTCTCTGATTCAACTTATTCCTTATCATTTCAAAATTATTCCTTGTGAAAATTGGGGGCTGATGATTAATATTTTATTTGTTAGATTACTTATCGGACAAGAATTCTTGGAGCGTTTTCAAAACATTTGCCGCATGATTTTTAACTCTGACTTTTGACCAAACATGAGCCATGTTTCCATAAGGAGTAATGAGAAAGGTTGAGCGAATAATCCCCATATATTCTTTGCCCATAAATTTCTTTAGACCCCATGCACCATAAGCTTCAGCTATCTTATGCTCAGGATCACTGAGAAGTTGTAGGGATAGATTATGTTTTTCAATAAACTTACAATGAGTTTTTGGAGAGTCAGGACTAACACCAATAATTGTTGCTCCTAATTCCTTAAACTGAGGAGCATAACTGGTAAAATCAGAAGCTTCAGTGGTACAACCAGGGGTGTTATCTTTGGGATAAAAGTAAAGAACCAACCACTTCCGGCGAAAATCTTGAAGATTGACTAAATTTCCCTCTTGATCTTTCGCAGTAAACTGGGGTGCTGGTTCTCCTATTTGAGGTAAGTTAGTCATTTTGTCAGGGTCAAAAATTAAAGAGTCAAGCTGATTATAGAGCAATTCTCAAACTGAAACATTGTTAATCTTTTTTTATTTAACTGATAAGAAAGTTAATTAACCCGATATTCGGCATCGATACGACCATCTAACAAATAAGAACCACTCTCAAGCAAATAACAAGGTTTAGCTTCGGTTTGTAATTGTTTAAGTAAAGATTTTGCCCAAGAGTCTGTAGGGGCATGAACTTGTAGATGGGCGATTAATTCATCGTAGGTATGATGGCTTATTTTGATGTCGGGGTCACTCATGATTTATCTTAGATAAGGAGATTACTATTAAATTGAATCAATATTATTCTGAGCAAAATCCAGCATAATTTGAGCTTCATTAATAATCACTTTAGCTTCTTCTGTGGTAATACTAGGATTAAGATTGTAATCAGCTTCTATGCGTTTTTCTTGAGCATTAATTAATGAGCGATGATAATCAACAGGTAAACGTTTTGTTTTGGCAAACACTCGACCAAAGGCAGCAATGACAGCCGCATGACTCGAAAAAGTTAATTCTTCTCCTAATAAAAAAGCTTCGGCAATATAAAACATAACGTAATAAGCTCTGGCTGCAGCCAAGGCTGATAAATTATTGTCTACCAAAAGTTGAGCCGCTTGTAAACTTTCTCTTGCTTTTTGTAATAATTGTTGTTGTTCAATTTTCATAAAATAATCCCTTCTTGATGGATGTTCAGTAATAAGGGGCTTTTTTCTTGTTTAAAGCTTGATTCACTAATATAAACACAACTGACTAAAACTCCGTATTCTATACACCAATCAGAAATTAAGTTGATAATTTTTGAATGATTATTGTGTTGATTTTCTTGATTCTTTAAGACGACTAAAATATCAATGTCTGATTCTGAGGTAGCTTCGCCTCTTGCTTGTGAACCAAAAAGAATTAACTGAGTTAAGTTATCTGAATAAATTTGTTGAAAGTTTTGCTTGACTTTGGAGAGAATTTCTTCTAATTGTGGATGTTTTCCGATTTGGGTGGGGATGGTTTTTGCTAATAGATTCATTAAGCACTCCAACTCAGTTAAATTCCTAATTCTAATTTTAATTGACCTGCTCAACCATACACTTATTTTTCCTCAACAACCCTTAACACCCTTTCCTCTAACTCTGTCAACCAAGGGCGATCTATTTTCCCTAAACCCGCTAGGAAATCCCGCACCGGTTTTTCCACTTCATCAAGGGAAATTTTATAGAGGCGATCACTTAATTCCAGAAAAAAGTTTTGCTCTTTGCTAGTCATGGCATAGGGTAAAGCTTTGAGATGTTCGGGTTTAACTTGATAGTCCCCATCCCATAACCTGACGGTACAACTAAAGTCATGGACTTCACTGATGATTGCCCAACAACCACCTTTCCTTCGTAATTCGGGATTATCTTTGACAATGATGATGGCAACTTCATTAACACGCCAGGGGTTAGGGATTTTCGTGCGTTCTCTAATTTGGTCTACAATGCTTTTGACGATGCGATGACTAGGCACTTTACCCCCTGCGTTTTCAACCGCTTGTGTCCAGGCTTCGGCTTGTTGTTCTGGCTCAAGTTTGGTTAAAGGTCTGACCTGCCATTCTGACGTAGGGAGGATTTGTGTACGGTTCGTACACATTTGGATTTTATCATTGCCATCATTTTGTGTACGGTTCGTACACATTCTATCTACCTCACTCAGAATATTATCGACAATAATAGAAGCATCGATTAATTGATAAGGACGACGGCGGGTAAAAGCAAACCTGTCAGCGCAATATTCCTCAAAGGTTTTGTGGGTACTCCTGTAAAGATGGCGATCGCGGATTTCTTTAAGTGCTTTTCCTGCTTCATAGAATGCGCGTTCAACTTTACGCTCTAAGAATAAGCGATCTGCGTAAGCAGAGCCTTCGGCTGCGCGTACTTCATCATCAGTGAGTTCTTCGGTTTCAGTAGGTTGGTTGTCTACCACTTCAACCGTGATAGGTTCTTTTTGGGCTTGGTTATTTTTCCCTTGTTCAGAGAATAAGGAAGGTTGTTCTGGTTGTGACTTTGGCTTTAACTTTGACCGACCTTCTTTTGACTTTGCCCAATGGTCTAACCACGCTTGGGGACATAGGAAATGGTTAGTTTCTACGATAGGGATTTTCAAGACTAGGGAGCTATCATCATTCTTGATGGTATAGTTGGCGGTCAAAGAGGAATAAGTAAACTTCCACTGATGCCCATAAGCTTGCCACGATTGGGAATGATGCCAGGGGTCGGTTATCTTTGCATTAGCTATCATTGTCCACTCCTGTTTTTAATCAATCCGTAAGCTCGGTCAAAGAAAAACTTGGCGGTTCCAGTGGTTCCGTGTCTGGCTTTGGCGACGATTAACTCCAAGACTTCTGATTCTGGGGATTCTCGATTGTAGTAATCATCCCGATAGGCCAAGATGATGTTATCTGCCACCATTTCCAAAATTCCCGATTGAGATAAATCCGACATCATGGGGCGTTTATTGTTGCGGCTTTCGACTGCTCTACTGATTTGACTCAAGGCCAACACCGGAACGTTTAGATCTCCGGCTAATTTGTATAACTCCCGTGCCACATCCCCCAGTTCATAGCTACGATTACCGAATGGGCTGTCGGCAGCCATCATTTGCAGGTAATCAACAACCACTAACCCAATGGGCTTTTTTTCGCTGATGAGACGACGACATTCTGAGGCCATGGATGAAACAGTAATACTGCGGTCATCATTGAAATAGAGGGGCATTTCGGCTGCTAATCTCATTAATTGGGTAATGGTAGCCATTTCAAAAGGTTTTAATCGCTCCAAGCCAGCACGGTGACGGCGCACGCGATCGCCACTGATGGGAATAATATTTAATTGACTGTAGTGGGGTAAGACACTTAATAAGCTCCACAAACGATATTCAAGCTGCTTTTTGGTCATTTCCAGGGAGAAAAAGACCACAGAGCGGTTGTATTGCTCCATCATCATCATCGCTAAGTACATAGCACAGAAGGACTTGCCCATTGAAGGCCGGCCTGCCAATAAAGTTAGGGTTCCACCTTCCCACCCAATAATGAGGTCATCTAAGTCGTAAAGTCCGGTGGGATAAATGGGACTATCAGTTTCGAGGGTTTGGTATGCTTCGATTGCTACTTCGCTGTTGGGTTGGGTTGAGCCACGAATGCGTTGTTGAGATACCTGAAATAGCCGTTTTTCTGATTGGTAAAACAGGGCATCAAGTTCTTGGGTGGTTTCAAACCCTTTTTCAGCAATGTCATACCCCACAGCAATTAATTCACGCCGTAGGTATTTGTCCATCACCAACATCGCATAACGATCAATGTTCACCGCCGATACAGTACGGTCTAATAATTGGGTTAATTTATCAATCCCCCCTACTTTTTCAAGAAGTTGATGATCCTCCAGGTAACTTTTTACCGTTAATAAATCAACGGGTGTTCCTTGGATGTGAAGCTTCAAAGCTGCTTGATAAATTTCTTGATGAGTTTGAACATAAAAAGCATCTGGGGTAATTAAATCAACAATACGCCCTATTGCATCTTTATCTAAGAGAATCCCGCCTAAAATGGACTCTTCTGCTTCAAGATTCTGCGGAGGCAAGTTATTCATCATAGAGCTATCCTCCATTCCCCTGTGTATTGCCCCCATACTCTTTTTCCCATAATTCCAACATTTCACGGCGGCGTTGCTCAATTTCATCGCGTAAAGGTCGATGTTGTTTTGGGGATATGGTGGTGGTTTGGGATTCTCTAAACAGTTGATAATAAACTTCCCATCGATTTCGACCTATGTTGTTTGGTTTAGCTAACCAAGCTTCAAGATCATTGATGGGATGGGGAAAGTTCTTAATTTTGTTCTTGACAAATTCAAAAAATTTCTCTCTCTCGCCTTCTGAGAGAGTATTGATAAAGTCTGAATAAGTCTGAATAGTCTGAGGCGCGTCAGGAGTCGCTTGTGGTGCGCGATTCGGCGGTTGAGACGGACTATTTAGTCTGTCACGGGGACTATTTAGTCCCTCGCTTTCTGCTGACTGGGTTTGAGAGGTCTTTGATTGAGGTGAGGGGTTATTTGAGTTTTGCTTTTCTCCTGACTGGAGAGGTTTCTTTTGTTTAAGTTTTAGGGATTCTTGCTTAGCGTGATTGGATGTTGAGTTATGGCCTTGCCATTCAGTGATCCGGTAATCGTATAAGCCCAACTTTTTCAGCTGCCTCATGTCTTTTTGAACTGTGTCAGAAGCTATCCCAAGCTTGATCCCAATTTCGTCGGGACTGGGGATAGGGTGATAGATGGTTTCTCCATCGCTAGTAAAGTCAGCGGAGGTGTCAATCATCATCAAATAAAGCCAAAGTCGAAGCTGAGAGCCTGTAAGCTTATTTAAGATGGCTGTGGCTGCATCTTTGTTTGAAATCATGAAATAGCCTTGCAGTTCTTTTCCGTCAAAGCCTACAGGTTGCTTAATGTTGCGTTTCATCGCTACACTTCCTCGCCTGTAACGTTTATATTGAAGGGTAAGCAAGCTGATTCAATGTCAGACAATTTATTCAGATTTTCCGCGAATAAATGAATCCTTTTTCGGTCGTCAGGGTTCATGTAAGCCCATATGTTCAGGGGAGCAATTGTTAAGCTTGGTTTGGCTTCTTTAGGTCTTTGCCCCATTTCGGGTGTTAGTGGATAAAACTTGCCTTGGATCTTTTTTTGTTTTTGTGGCATCATTGATTTAACTAAATAGAACACATCGGGTTCGACTCGAATGCCCCTTTCTTGCTGGTCAGGGGCGTGATTTTTTTTAGGGGAATTTTTACAGCCATGAGTCAACTCCAGGTAATAACTGATAACTGGCTATTGATTAAGATCGTCGTCGAACAAATTATGTTGATGCGGATAGGTGTCTTTTGCTTGCTGAAATCTCATGACTAGGTTAAGATGAAGTTATCTAGGTATGATAATTAAAGCACACATGAATTGACTGTGTGGATTCAAGTTTACATTAATTAACATAGTTAAAACCTATGAGTTTAAGCTGGAACATTGCCTTTGACAGTACCCTGAAGGAGTTTGGCATCACTGCTAAGTGGTTAGCGGAGCGTTCTGGAATATCGCAACAGTCAATTAGTCGCTTTAGAAAAGGACACAGCCCGATGACGACAGATAACCTGAATATTTTGCTGAGTCATTTGTCCTATGATGCAAGGTCTTATTTTTTTTCGTTGGTATTAGGGAGTTCTTTAGATACCACCCAGTTACCGCCGATTTCTGAGCAAATTGCTAAGTTATCGGTGCAATCTAAGAAGCAGTTGGTAATGGAAATTGTTGATTCTTTGGTGAGTGAGCGGGAACCTGAGACAGTTGCCAGTTAAAGTTTCTTAATAATCTTTCAAAAAATTCAGTGAAATTACATAGTTAAATTATTTGTAGAAATCATTATTTAGTAGCAACATTTGTTAACTCTCTCTTAACCTAAATTAATGATGTTTTTTAAAGTTGCAGACTTTTATGGAGAGAGACAAGGATCTGATTCGAGTAGGAGAGGTGATGCCCACTACTATTGACAAAATTTTAAAACAACTTGATTCCGTCAATTTAGATGGTATGACGGCAACGGATAAAGCGCGTCTTTTTAAAGAGTTAAGTAAGAAATTTGGGTTTGAGGCAGGGTTAAATGTACAAACCCTGGGGGTTTCTCAGATGATTGGTAATACCATTCAGTTTAACCTCTGTGACCGAACTGCTCTGCCTGAGTTGATTGATAAATTGGCGTATGGCTAGAAAAAAAATGGATTTCTCCCCACCTCGGTTAATTTCCGAGGTTTTTCACGATTAAAAGGCTGTTTATAGTAAATTACCCCAAGGATAATTATTCTTTATGTACCCTCAAATACGAGCAGCGATAGTTTTCGCCCTCTCTCCACGGAATGTCCAAAATCCTGATTTTGATTAGTTACCGTCAGTGTTGTGTAGGGACTATATCGCTTCGGTAGTGAGTGAGTAAAGACTCAACCAATAGTTGAGCAGTATGAAGCCGTT
>NEED01000031.1 GCA_002110465.1 unicellular cyanobacterium SU2
AGATCGTTGGCATTCTTGTGATTGTGGTGCATCAATGCCAAGAGATATTAATTCGGGGATATTAATTAAAAAAGTGGGGTTGGGCGTTCGCCTCACTATAAAACGCAAATCTTCTAATAATAAGAAGGGGAGAAGCCAGCGTTCTGTTGCCTAAGCAACGAACGACTGGAGTACGTCACTGATTATGTTTGCAGGTCGTTATAATTAATGAGCCAATTGTCAATTAGCTACGGTTTTTGCTTGAGGTGGATCGATCAAGTGTGCCAAAATTGCCATTGGTATCATGGGAAGCATCGGCAGTAAACAGACAAACCACTGATTTAAAGTTAGGGGTGCGGTTTCAAAGAGAGTGTTCATAACTCCCCACTGACTAAAAACAATTTGTAGAATAACAGCAGCCAAAATCCCGATAATCAGAATCGGTGCTTTAATGATGGATGTTGCTCTACGACGTAGACAAGCAGCCAGACTTATTCCCAATTGGCTAATACTTAGCAAGTAGATAATCCTTGCTGCCACTAGAGCTTGAATTGCCATTGTACGAGCAACTGTAATATCTCCCGTGGTGGATTTAGTCCACTCAAACACCCCAAAAATCAAAATCCAGTTGAAGATTGACACGGCTAAAATGCGGGTTAATAATTTGCGGTTGAGCAAGGGTTCGTGGGAATTGTTCGGTGGCTGTTGCATAATCCCCTGAGATTTGGGTTCAAAAGCGAGGGGAACAGTCATAGTGATGGAATTGATCATGTTGAGCCAAAGTACTTGTAAAGAAAGAATCGGTAAATCCCTGGCAAATAAAGCACTAATTAAAATAGTCATGGATTCCCCCCCGTTGACGGGTAACAGAAAAGCGATCGCTTTACGCAGATTTTGATAAACGGTGCGCCCTTCTTCTACCGCAGCTTCAATGGAAGCAAAGTTATCATCTGTTAAGAGCATATCCGCCGATTCTCGTGCCACTTCCGTCCCCCCTTTCCCCATCGCAATCCCGATATCCGCTTGCTTGAGGGCAGGGGCATCATTGACTCCATCTCCAGTCATGGCAACGATTTCCCCCCTAGACTGGAGTGCTTCAACTAATTGGAGTTTTTGGGCGGGGGCAACTCTGGCGAAAACAACGCCATCTTCGATCACTTGAGCTAGATCGCGATCGCCCATTTGTTTTAATTGTTGCCCTTCAAAGGCTAAAACTTGTCCCGATCTTTGAATGCCCATCCGTTTGGCGATCGCCCGTGCGGTACTGATATGATCGCCGGTGATCATTTTTACGTCGATCCCCGCAGCTTGACAAGCATGGACAGCAGCGATCGCTTCTGGTCGCGGCGGGTCGATCATCCCCTGCAATCCCAGAAAAACCAAGCCTGTTTCGATATCCTCATGTTCTAGAGAATGTTGATGGGCGAGGGGTTCTTTTGTGGCAAAGGCTAGTACCCGTAATCCCTGTTCTGCCATTGTTTCAACTGCTTGCTCGATCTGTTGGGGCTGAAGCGCAGTTATCCGACCGTGGCAATCTACCATCTGAGAACAACGACTGATTAGTGACTCCACCGATCCTTTAACGAAAATTACAGGAGAAGCCATATCGTGCAGAGTTGCCATGTATTGATATTGGGATTCAAAGGGAATGGAATCCAATCGCGGTTTTAATGTTGCTAGACTAGATTGACTGAGGCTGGCTTTAGCTGCTGCTGCGATCAATGCCCCTTCCGTGGGGTCTCCCACAACTGACCAATCTTCTCCTGTTTGTTTTAATTGAGAATCGTTACAAAGTATTCCCGCCACCAGACATTCTTCCAAAGCTGCTGGTAGTCCATCCTCAAAAGGACTTCCAGGCTGACCGTTGGTTATCAGACTAACTTCTCCTTTGGGACTATAGCCACTACCAGTAACCTCATAATATTCTTCTCCCGCATAAATCTTCTGTACTGTCATTTGATTTTCCGTTAGGGTTCCCGTTTTGTCGGAACAAATGACGGTAGCACTCCCCAAGGCTTCAACGGCTGGTAATTTACGAATGATGGCATGACGACGCGCCATGCGATTGACTCCAATGGCTAAGGTAATGGTGACAACTGCTGGTAGACCTTCGGGAATGGCACTAACTGCTAAAGCTACGGTAGCTTCAAACATATAGAGCCAAGATTCACCCTGTCCTAACCCAATGGTAAAAGTCAGAGTTGCCAGGGTCAAAACGGCATAGAGTAGAGTACGGCTAAATTTAGCAAATTTCCGAGTCAAGGGTGTACTGAGATTGACTCGATTTTCCATCGCTTGGGAGATCTGTCCGACTTCAGTCTCATTGGCTGTGGCGACCACAATCCCTTTACCCTGCCCAAAGGTGATAAAACTTCCCGCATAAGCCATGTTAGTTCTTTCTGCGAGGGGAGTATCTGGCGATAAAAGTTGTATTGATTTATTGACTGGTACTGATTCTCCTGTCAGGGCAGACTCATCTACTTGTAAATTACGAACCTTCAGTAGTCTTAAGTCGGCGGGAACTTTATCCCCCGATGCCAGCAATACTATATCTCCTGGTACTAAATCCTGGGAGGGAATCCGTAGGGTTTGCCTCTCTCGCAGCACGTTTACTTCTGTGGTTACGGTTTTAACCAAAGAAGCGATCGCACCTTCTGCTTGTGACTCCTGTACATAGCCAATGGTCGCGTTGATTACCGTAACGCCCCAGATTACCGCAGCATTTGTCCACGAACCTAAGATGGCTTTAATCGCCCCTGCCAGTAACAGAATATAGAGCAACGGTTGATGAAATTGCAACAGAAATCTCAGCCATGCTGGTTTACCTGGCTTAAATTGCAGTTCATTCCAGCCATACTTTTCATAGCGACTGGCAACTTCTTCTGGCGATAAGCCTTTTTCCGCATCGCTACTGAAGCATTCAATAACTTCTCTTTCGGAAAGTTGATGATAAGAGTAAAGTTGCTCGTCAGTGTCAGAATGGGATTGCAAGTTAACTGACATCCTTCCCTCCAATTAATTAGAAAAGTCTTCTCGATTGATTTAGGATTACTTTGTCATTGAGTAGTTGATTGAACCTCTCACGACTAGAAGTTGCGAGTGTGCGCCCGCCCCTCAATCAAACTGCTTGTCCCACTGTTTAAATTGGGTAAAGTGTTTGTCGAAATATTAAGAATAAAGAGACGACCTGAGAGGTTTTGAGTCTAAATATCAGTATAGATCATAGTCAATCTGTTAGGAGATACCATTTATTTATTTATATGATAATTAAAAAGCTCAGTAACCTATCGGGTATCGAGAAATCCGTTGTCTCAAGGTCAGTAGAGCAAAAAGATAGGAAAGAATGCGCGTTTCAGCCGACGAGAAATTATCAATTATTTTTGCCTAAGTAGTCGGACATAAAAAAACGACTCTGTATTAAGAACTGTTAACAACGCTAAAACCCCTACCTGTTCCCCGTTGCCTGTTCCCAAACCTCACAGTTAACTTTAAATTTGTCCGACTACTTACTTCCCTTCTAAAAATATGAATGGCCCCAATCATTAGTAAACACAAAATCTTCTAAAGATTTACGGCTTCTTGAAGATAATTGTCTTTTTTGCAAATCTGCATCAAGTTGATTAACATCCCCTTGATAACCAATAGCGATCGCGGCAACAGGTTCAAAGTTATCAGGAATATGATAAATTGCTTGGGTTTTTTCTACCTCAAATCCTCCCATTTGGTGAACAAATAACCCTAAAGATTGTGCCTGTAAGGTTAAATTTCCTAGGGCTAAACCAACATCATGAAAGGCATGGCGATTCGGTTTGTTATTACGCTCAAAGTAAAGCTTGGCTACAGAAATCATCAAAAGAGGTGCATTTTTAGACCATTTTTGGTTGGCTTCAACTATGATTACAGTCGTTAAGTCTCTTAAAAAGGCGAAACGAAAAGCAAGATTTATTCGTAATCCGTTATCATGCCTTAATAAGTAGTGAATTGTGAGAAGTGCAACGGACATGAATCAATCCTCTTATCAAGCAGCAAATCCGCCCAAACAGACCAAGAGACAGAATCTCTTACAACAGGGTATTAGTCTAATCAGTGGACTTAGTGTCGTCGGTAGTCAGCTATTCCTAGCTCCAGTTAATGCCTCCACCAATACCTTAATTATTCCCGATACCACGACATCATCAGGCAAACCTGGGGCAGTTGAGCCGTCTCTCCAAAAAATTCCGAAATCTTCTCCCCGTGTGGCTCCTAACCGTCCTGCGGCTACCAAACCTGTCTTAAGTCCTCCCTCCATTAAACCCAGCAACCCAAAAATAGCTCCCAAACCTTCGGTATCCAACCAAAATAGAACGACTGCTGCTCCCAAGGTACAATTATCAGCCCCCAAAGTTTTACCCCCAACCTCTAAAACGGCTCCTACAACTCCTGTCAGTCAGCCTCCAGCCCCTATTCAGGCAAAAAAAATTAAAATCGCCCCTTCAGTGGCTACCCAGGGTAAGAATAGCTATATCGATTCCACCAACTATGGCACAACCCCTAAGCAACAAGTGGTTCCCCCCAGCTCCGTCATTCTTACCGAACGGTCAACAGGATGCCAAACTGTTTCCCAAAACGGCCAATTGCTTAAAGGAAGTTGCGCTTCCGTGGCTAAACAACAGCCCACACCCCAAACTAAACCGACTTTAGCCAACCGTCGCGTTAATCTGGCTAATCGTCAAAGAAAAGCTCCCTCTAGGGTTGCTAGTCGTTCCCGTTATAGTCCCCAAGTGCAACCTGTCCGCTTTAAGGGTCGTCCGGTTAGTCCCCAACAAGTGGTCAGCCTCAAACCCATTGCTAGAAAAGGATTCTCAATTTCCTTAGAACCTGTTCCTAAATATAATCGAGCCGCAAGTCTCTATAGTCGTCTGAATTCTATCGCTCCTGAACAACGCCAGACAGACTTAATGTATCCTCTACCTGTGGTTGCTACTATTACGTCTGCTTTTGGCTGGCGTACTCATCCTATTTCGGGAACCGGTCGTCAACATAACGGAACGGATATTGGTGCACCGATGGGAACTCCTGTTTTAGCCGCCTATGAGGGGGAAGTTTCCCAGGCCGACTGGCTTGGAGGCTATGGTTTAACGGTGATTCTGCGCCATCTTGAGGGAACCCAAGAGTCTCGTTATGCTCACTTATCAGATATTTATGTTCAACCTGGGGAATGGGTTGACCAGGGAACGGTTATTGGACGAGTAGGAAGTACAGGGTATTCTACGGGCCCTCATTTACACTTTGAATGGCTGCATTTAACTGACCAAGGTTGGGTGGCTGTTGATGCGGGACTACATTTAGAATATGCTTTAGCAAATTTGATGCGTTCGATGCAGATGGCTGAAGCAGCAAAAACTCCTGAAGGCTAAATTTAACTACCCAAACTCATTTCGATAATAGTATTATTGATCCCCCTACAATTATCTGTAGGGGTTTAATTTTTTACTGTCAAATTTCCTTAGTAACAACCTTTGAATACTTAGATTAATGTCTACTTTATCCCATCTCAATCCTTTTCCTGGTGGGGTTAATTCAACAGTCACTAATATTTCTGGGGATAAGTTGGCGATCGCGTCTACTAATTTGGGTGAAAATGAAAAGAGAGATCCGTTTGTAAAGTAAATTGTAATTGTTGCTTGATCAAATAATACTTTGTTTGCTTTAGGTTCTATTTCATCTATTTTGGGTTGGTTAGCGATCGCTTGATCAATTTTATTTTAAATTTGTTGATTTGTTAGTTTTTTCATGATCTACTTTTTTCTTTCTCCGAATCTTTTTCAAACTATCAGGAGATAATGGTAAATTTTCAGGATCAGACAACGCATTAGCTTCAATTTCTGATTCACTGAAGGAATTAATCCGTTCCCAATCCGTTAAATCTTCTAATTTTTTAGCAGATTTAAGGTTTATACGAGTAATAGAGGGTTTGTTCATATTTGGTTGCTTTACGCGCACTAATTAATCTAATTGCGTTACCTCGATAGGTATAGACGACAGTTAAAATTTGTCTGTTAGTTTCTCCATTTGTATAATTATTACGAGCATTAATGATTAAGTCTCATCATGATTAAAATTACAATATACAATAAGTAGGTTTTGGTAATGTCTTTAATTATTTCAGATGAATTTTTAGAAGCGTCACAGTTAACTCAAGGAGAATTTTTACAAGAAATTGCTTTATATTTATTTGAGTCGGGACGATTAACTTTAGGTTATGCAGCAAAAATGGCACAAATGGAGTTTGAAGATTTTCGAGAGTTGCTAAAATCTCGTAAAATTCCATTATATCAATATGATTTAGAAGATTTTGAAATTGATTTAAAAAATTTACAGGAGTTAAAAAGATTGTGATTATTAGTGACACTTCTGCGATTTCAAATCTAATTAGTATTGATCATTTATTTCTGCTGAAAAGACTTTATAAACAAATAATTATTCCTCAAGCTGTTTATAACGAATTTTCCAGATTTTATTCTCAAATTTTAGATTATTTGCAACAAGAAAATTTTTCCATGATACAGTTTAAAAGTGTAACTGATCAAAATAAGGTATATCAGTTACAACAAGAAGTTAAGTTAGATGACGGGGAATCAGAAGCTATTATCTTAGCATTGGAGTTAAAGACGGATTTATTATTAATAGATGAACGTCATAGTCGCTCTGTTGCAAAACGTCTAGGGATTAGAATCACAGGGTTATTGGGAATTTTATTAGAAGGAAAAGCAAAAGGTTTTGTTGTTGAAGTTAAACCTTTAATGGATAAGTTGATTGAAGATTCTACTTTTAGAATTTCGCCTCTTTTATATGATAAAATTCTAGAGTTAGCAGGGGAAATTGAGAAAGCATGATTAATTAATACTTTTAGATCTAAAAAATAAAGAAAAAGTTTATGATTTATCAAGAAGTTCTTGAACCTCAGAATTTTTTCTAAACTCTTCTTCTAATATATATATCGCGGTTCTTCTTACATACTCACTTTCATCATCAACGGCACGAGATTTGAGGATTTTTACTGTATCATAGCATTGTTTATTTTAGTAAACGAATAAATCCTGCTTGTTCAAAATGTACATCATTAGTTAATGCTTCTAAAATCGCTCTTTCTTGCATAATAATAAAACTTGAACAGTCTACTAAACTTCATTTTTTGTCCTCTCGACTTTGTAATAATTTCCATGCTATATTATCTATTTTTTGATCAATATGAATAATGTCTACATAGGAAGATTCTTTAATTCCATTGACAAATTTAATGCTTTGATAACGAGGAATTTTTAAAGGACTGGTAAATAAAGCGATCACTTCAGTAATAATATAATTACTGGTAATTAATTTTCTGTTTTGTTGCTTAGCAGAACGATATAATTTAACCATTAAAGAATGATACGGTTGACTTTTATCAACTAAATTTCTCCATCCAGAAGTATCAACAAATATTTCACGCAAACTCATTTTTATTCTGTTAAAGATTGTCCAAGATAAAGATCATGCTTTTCTGTCCAGTCAGGAATATTACTATTAAAAGCACCAATAAATTCTTCTAGGGGATCATTTTCTGTTTCTTTGATCATGGTTTGTAAATATTCAATCATTAAGTCTTCTGGTTTCTTTCCCGTTTTGTCTGCTATTTCTAGTAATGGGGAATATAAATTATCGGGAATATTTAGTGTAAGAGAGTGAGTCATTTTCGTTATCTTTTAATTAAATACTGTCATTATAACTTATTTTACTGATATTTTTAACTATAAATTATCAAGAAATTCTTGAACCTCAGAATTATTTGCAAACTCTTCTCTTAATATTAATATCGCGGTTCTTCTTACACGATAACCTTCATCATCAACGGCACGAGATTTGAGAATTTTTACCGTCTCGGGGTCTTCTTTAAACTCTTGGACTAATTGTACGATCGCGGTACTTCTTGCATACTCATTTTCATCATCAACGGCACGAGATTTGAGGATTTTTACTGTGTCGGGGTCTTCTTTAAACTCTTGGACTAATTGTACGATCGCGGTACTTCTTACATCATTATCTTCATCATCAACGGCACGAGATTTGAGGATTTTTACCGTATCGGGATCTTCTTTAAACTGTTGTCCTAATTGTTCGATCGCGGTACTTCTTACATTCCATTTTTCATCATCAACGGCACGAGATTTGAGGATTTTTACCGTATCGGGATCTTCTTTAAACTGTTGTCCTAATTGTTCGATCGCGGTACTTCTTACATTCCATTTTTCATCATCAACGGCACGAGATTTG
>NEED01000032.1 GCA_002110465.1 unicellular cyanobacterium SU2
CTCTCTCGCCCAATGCGGTACTGGAAGCAAGATATACGCCACCAAATTTTCGTCATTGGCTGTGGCCTGCACAACCTGCGGGTCCGCTTTCGGAGCTCCGCGTATGCACGCGGCGCGCAGCGGGTGCGCGCGCGTCTAACATTTTAACTTTATTAAAATCTATTATAGACTTGCTTTTTTCGCTAATCTTTACTTCGGTTGCTCATTTTAATTTTTTATGTCATTGTTTTTTGGGTCACTTTCGTCGTACTTGGACAGTAGCTCCTTAATAATTCTTTCTATGCTATTTTTATTAGGAATAATGGGCACCGCAGGATTGGCATCAGTATCCTTGGATTCGGTGTAGCTCTTGGCACGGTACCAATAGTTGGCAAATATGTACAATAGTATTTGCAGGTCATCTTGACTATCTTTAATATGGATAGGGTTAACCCGCCTTGATAAAAGACGGCTTTCATAATAAAACCCTTCAAACATTTGCCAGTCTTTGGTCCAATCTCCTGTGTTTTTGTTTGTGCGTTTCATCAAAAGTACCAAGTGTTGATTATGAAGCCACCAGGGTAGGAAGTTGAGCTTCCCTGTCAGCCCATACTTTTGATGGTCAAAATCATTTTTTTTAAGGTCATCCAATTCATTCGTATCAAAAGAGGCGAGGACAAGTTCTATCTTCTTGTCTGCTATCAATCCTTTTTTTAGCTTTTTTAGGAACCTTCCTTTCTCTGATATGCTTAGCATCACATCCCATTTATCGCTTTTGTGTATCGCCTCCTGAAAGCGATAAATCCATGCGATAGCTGTATTGAGTATATCCTCTTTTTTTATTTTGGAAAAAAGGTGATTGTGAGGAAAAACAAAGTTTGGCGTTATTTTCGCAATATTACGTACCCTGATCTTTTGGCATAAAAATTGGAACCGCTTTTGGTTTTCTATACCTCTAAGGCTGGTAACAAAGTTACGTGGGATACAATTTTTTAATCTTTCCAGGAGAAAGTCATACAACTCCTCTTTTTCATAAAACAAGGGTGGCTTTTCCAAAATATAAGTATCCCAAATGAAGTCTTTATAGACTTTCAATCCAAGGCGGCCGCAGTGGTCCCTCAATGAACTCTCCACACCTCCTGATTCAAGATAAAGATGAAAGTAGTCGCCTGCACGGTCTTCAAGTATTTGCTTGGCATTGAGTATTCCATCTGATTGGAGGTAGGCAATGATCAGCTCTACATAAAACCGTCCCAAAAAATAATTGCGCTGATGTGCTTTTTTTTGCAATTTTTCTCCTCGGCCTAATGTTTTCAACTCTTCTTTATCGAAGTTGAAAATATGATTGACTAATTCATGGCGTTCAATCCCTCGTGGCTTATAATGATCTTTGAAATTGCCCTCGACTAGCCGCCAAAGGGTTAGTAAGTAATCTTCCAGGCTGTGCTTCATTAGCAAATCAAAAAAGACAATCTCAATCCGGTCCAAATCTTTTTTTTCAAACTCTTTTTTTATCTCATCAAGTTGCAGATGAGTATCAAATACCCAGATTGTTAGCCTTGCCTTTTTTCGCTTTTCCAGATACTCCTGAATCAATCTGATAAATTCAAAATTAGTCAGGCTGTAACCCACCAAAATTAAATTAAGCTTCAGGTATGGTTGCTGTTTGTTTTGTTCAATTACTGATGCATCAAGCAGGTCTTTCATTGTAGCTCGGATTTCAGGCGGAATGGAGAAGAAATCTTCCCTGGTGAACCGGAGCGAGCTTCGATGGCTTATAGTTCCATGTGGTTTAATATAGACGGGTTGCCTAAGCCTATCGTTAATTAGCAATTCCTTGTAATCACCTGGGCAATCGGCATCAGAATAGATAAATTTGAAATCACCTTGCTGTAATTCCTCCTTCACAGCTACATCTAAAACTTCATCGTAATTGAAATTAATGATGCTGTCGATAAACCTATGCTTAAACATATGTGCTATGATTTCATAAGACAAACTTGGAATGTATGCGTAGCCACATATTTCGCGAAGGGCTTCAATTACCTCTTTTCGGCCGTATTTACTGTATGCCAGGATTTTAGTCTCAAATTCATCAGGTGGTAACCGATAGCTATATCTTAGGCGGTCTATTTCCGCTTCAATTAGAGCTCCCGGTATACGCTTAACAATACGCTTTCGAATTTCCTCAGCAGCCTCCATGCCCAGAGGGATGTATTTTTTGGTAGCAGCATGGCTTGCTCCTGCCCCTGCCACTAATATAAACCGTTCCTTTTCCCGGTCTTCAGCGATTGGTATTCCAAAAGATTCTTTTTCCTGAATAATCTCTTTGTGCGGATTTACTTGTTCTTCAAATGGGGTGGAAACATCAATTAGATTTAATGCCAGCTTATGTGCCAGTTTATGAAGGCTTCTGTTTTCCTGAAGCGGACAGTTGGCCACGGTAATTGTACAATAGATTTCAACTTCTTTGTATTTACGTTTTATCTTTTCGATTATACCAATACAGTTTAATCTTTGCGCTTTAGTATATCCCTTTTCCTCATTTTTCAATCGGCTTAGCTCTGTTGAGTTGGTGGCTAGCACTTTGGCAATTTCATTTTGGGTGTGCCTTCGCTGACCTTTTTTTGTATTTTTATCAATGATGTATTCAATAAAAGAAGAAAGAAGTACAGCGAGTTCCGGATCCCTCAGCCTCTCAAGGTAATCCCTTTCTTTTCCGGCAGGGACTTTAAAGGATTGATTGTTTCCAACTTCTATTGAGAAGATGATCTTTAGCCCATACCTTTCGATCATTCTCTCAATTAAATTTTGCATCTGCTTCAAAGAACTCTCGCTCATGTTCGCGTTGACCTCCATTTTATTGAATTTCGAAAGCATTGATGCATCTACGCCAATCGTTTTGGCAATATCTTTTTGATGGTAGCTCCGGTTCAATTCTGTACTGTACTCCCTAATGATGAATTGAATAGTATTGTGATAAAGGTTTTTTGTTTCTGTGTTGTCTAACGAATTTACAGTGTTGTTTTTTCTCATGTCTTTTTTGTGGGTTTTTTTAATTATTGGTGTTGATAATCAATGGCTTGTATCAATTGAAATCCAAAAAAGAAAATTGTTTTCAAGCCTGATTCCGGTACTGGAAATACAATAGATTTTATTCGATACTTGGTGTCATGGAAAGTGCAATCACGAAAATTGGAAGGCATTTTCAAATCTACTAAAAGTAACAAAAAATGACACACATGAGAAGAATTACTATCGGATTTCTTGCGCTAAGCACTTTGTTCATATGTCTCATTATTGCTTGTTCCTCCCTGGATTGCGACCTCAGTAAGTCCATGACCAAAGAAGCATACCTCCAGTCATTTGGTGAGCTTGTTGACTACACTGTAGCGCACTGTAATAATCTGGAAAGGGCTAAAGCCCGAACGATGGATGCCATTTTCGAGCTTTACAGTCAGGACTTATACAAGGAGTTCTATCCTCAGCTTTCGAGGGAAGAAATAGAGACAGTATGGAGGTATCGGTTGGATTATCTGGGATGTAAAGCCAATAGAAAACTTAAAGGCCTGAGCGAGGATGTGTATAGAAAGATTGAATCAGAGTTGATGGACTAATTCCTGAAGTTAAAACAAAAGATTATGAAAGGGTTATTTGGTTTTCTTTTCGCTATATTTTTAGCACTTGCTTTAGGCTGTCTTTACCTTCGGGCAGAATTGCGACAAACTCTAAAAGCCAGGGATGACTTAGAATATAAGCTTCAAAAACAAGAGCGGAAGTTTCAGCAAAAGATTGCTCAAGCGATAGCTCATTGTGAAGCAGAGCAAAAGCGCATTTGTAATCGACAGATTGCTGTAGCCGAACGAATAGCTTTTCAGGAAGGAGAAGTCAGAGCCCTTGAAAAATGCGCGGCAAAAGTCGAGCAGGCCATTCACGAAAGTACTATGCGCTCCGAAACGCACTTCAATCAGATGATTCACAGACTGAAGGCAAATCAAGAACAAAGATTGGGGCATGAAATCCCTGTTAAGAAGAGAGAGGAGATTTCAGCATCCCAACCCGCACCTGAAGCTCAAATGGCACGCCACTCCAATTTTTTGCTGAAGGGAAAAAGAATGAATTGGTTTGTCTTATTTATGATCCTTCTAAGTCCAGTACTTGCCAGTGTGGTGCAACGCATAATTGCGGGTAAAAGGGGGTTCCTGTAAGAGTGTTCGATCCAGTACTTAGCATAGGCATTGTAAAAAATGTCAAAATCTTTTTCCTGGCTTCTACAGAAGTTTAAACGCTTGGGGCAAATCGCTATCCGTAAAGTTACCGCCTGATTCGTAACGGATAGTAGTTTTTCAAAGGTTTTTCTGTAATTACCAGACCCCCACCCACTCAGAAACCGCCCGCTGCCATGCCTGCACCTCCGTCCCCACCGGCAAAAAGGGCAGGCTGCCTTTGGCGGGCGGGTGAATTGCCCGGCGGCAGATTCCAGGTTCCGGGGTAGGCTGATACGCAGATGCCTGCTTTAGAAAAAAGGTGCAGAAGCGAAGGTCGTGCTATTTTTCCTTAATCATCCTGGCGAATACAACTCTGAATTTAATGGTTTGCCCAACCAGCCATGTGATGGCTTCCTTCCAGTTTTCTTTTTGATCCAGATTAAAATGCTTTGTCAGGACGATCACTTTATCCCGGTTTTCCGGGTTGGGATTCCAAACCAACGTGCTGCCAATCTCAGATTCTATTTCCTCTTTCCTGCTTTCAAAGTACGGGAGCCATTCCGCCACCTTTTTGTTGTTGATATATACCCTGACTCCGATTTCACTCCTATCGGTATTGAAGGTATTGGATAAATGTACTCCAGACTTGCCAAGGGCCACATCAAACCAATATTGCGGCCTTGGGGTTTGTAATGATCTGATTTTTCCTGTCTCAGAGAGTTTATCCTTAAAGGCCGTCCAAAAATCAAGCTGGGTTTTCCGGGTTTCAGTCAGTTCGCCCTGCTCTTTACGCATCGTAGCCTGTTTCACAATTTCATTGGGCGCGCTGATGACATTGAATTTCACAGCAGGCTGAGAATCATCAATTTGCCAAAGCTCTACTTTTACGCCATAAAAGCCAATTTCTTCGGAAGTATGGTCATTGAGCCAATCCAGCGCTTTTTTATGTTCTTCAGTAAACTTGGAGGCGATCCAGATGACAGTGGTTGCATCAAGTACGGAAGCGTAGGTCAGGCACTTACCAAGGTGGTCATGATTGGTTTTTTCCAGTTGGTTCTCGATCACAACGTAGTCTCCGGTTCCGGCATCCTTCGCCAGAATGTCTGCAGAATAGGGGCCTACTGAAACTTCTGCGTCCTCAAACTCCAGTTCTAAGCCGATAGCCTGACCGATCTCTTCCAGGTTTTCAGATAGCCACGGAGTGAAGTCGTAGGCTTCATTTTTCCAGATTCTCCTTAAAGAAACTTCTTTGATTTGACCTAGCATTGTTTTTTTATTTCGCTTATGTTGATGATAGAAGAGGCTGTGATTTTACCATCCGGTTAGCCTGTAAATTTGCGTAAAAATACCAAAGTCAGAACGGTTGATATAGACTTGGGAAGGTATTATTCCACCATCCCACACCCTTCCCCAACCCCACTCAAATGCAACCGCCAAACCGCCCGGCTGCAAGCCACATAAAGCAAAGCCGCCCGCTGCTTATTGTACGCCGCAACTTCCTTCTCCGTCCAGTTCACAGAGTCGGAAGGGCGGCCGGGGTAGGTGTCGGCGCTCAGGCCGGTGAGAAAAACGATTTTGTACTCGTGCCCTTTGAGGTTGTGCATGGTGCTGAGCACGACGCCACTGCGGTCGCCGGTGGTTTTGCTGCCGCTGAATTTCAGATAGGGCACTCCGGACTGATGGAAAATGCTGGCCAGCCCGTTCAGTTGCTTGGACTTGGGTACAGCCACCACAATCTCAGCGTGTAGTACGGTATCCGTAGCATCGGCATCGGTATAGGCTCGTATTTTATCCAGGAGCCATTCCATTTCTTCTTCCGTGGTGCCGAAGAGGTTGTACGCTGGCTCCGCACCGGACCGCAGGGAAATATAGCCGTCCTTGCGCGCCTGCTCGCCATCGAAATCTTCAAAGTCGAGATGAGCAATGGGCTGCAGGGCGTAGCGGCGGATCTGCTCCGTAGTGCGGTAGTTGATCTTCAGCTTACGGCTGCGCTTGCCGCGCACTTCTATGCGGGCTTTGTTGAATATCGTATGCCCGGAGTATATTTTTTGCAGCGGGTCGCCGGCCAGGAAGAGGTCATCGGGGGCTTCCGGGGCGAGGGCACGCAGCATCCGAAGCTTGATCAGCCCGAGGTCTTGTATCTCATCGGCCACGATATGACGGAAGGGGACTTGGTCCGAATTGGCGCGCAAGTAGTGCACCAGCTCGTTGTAGAATTTGCCGAGGTGCTTGTACCCCATACCGTGCAGTTCTGCCTCGTAGGCTTCTACCACTGCCCAAATCTGTGCCCGCTGCTGTTTGCCCAGACGGTAGCCCTGCCCGGCACGCTGCACATGCCGGTAGTCGGCCTCCGACTGACAATCGTATTCCAAAATGACATCCCGGTATTCCTTCATCAGGGCTTCCGGGCTGAAAGCGTCCTGCAGGCCGGCTTCGTAGATTTTGTTTTCCAAAAGCCCGAGCGCCATTTCCTCCTTGCGGGTAAATTCTACCAGCCCGAGGCGGCCATCTACCAGCCCAAACTGGCGCGATAGCTTATTAGCCAGCGCATCAAGATTGTCTATGCGCACCTGACTCATATTGGTGCCGAGGTCGCGCAAATCCTGTTCCAGTGCCTCGGTCAGCGACTTGGTGAAGGTCGTAAACAGAATGAGCCCGTCCCCATGATGGCTCAGGTGCCGTGCCCGGTGCAGTGCCGCAACGGTTTTGCCGGTACCTGCTCCACCTGTGACTTTTACCGGACCGGAAAAGCTGCCTTCCGCCAAAATCCGCTGAGAGGGGTGTAGGAAGACCCGCCAGGCGGCAAAGTCCCCAAGCAGGGCATCATCCAGTGCCTCATCACCGGACAGCTCCAGTATGCCCCTTCGGTTGTTGGGCGATTGCTTCTGTGCCTGAAAGTCGGCCGTGTCTATACGACCTTCCTCTACGTCCCGTATGAGGTTGTCAATATCGTCACCGGCAAAAAGGTGCAGCAAATTATCGTACAGGGCATCCGGGATGAAATTTTGGATGCGGTCTACATCAAAGAAGTCCTTAATCTTCCGGACCGACGGCAGCAGCACTTCCGGCACCCCGATTTTTATCAGTTGATCATCTGTGATGCCCTCCAGCGGATGCGCAGGCTGACTGGAATACTCAGCCTTAGCCTCCTCCACCAACTGAGCCTCTGCTTCAATCGCATCATAAACCTGAACGGCCTGAAGCTCAGCGTTCCAGTCCACCACCCGGTTAGCCGCCCAGTCCATCGCCTCATCGTGGTTGTCAATCCAGATCAGGTACCAGGTATTGTCGCCGTCAAAAGGTACCCGCAGGATCATCCGGTATTGGATGTTGACCCTTGCAGTGCGCAGGTTTTGGTCCTTAAAGGTTTTGATCGGCTCCACATGCCAGGTCTCTGCTTTGGTGTCTTTTGGGAATTCCTTGTAAAACTTCTCCAGCCCTCTTTGCACATGCCTGGGCATGTGGTAGGTCTGGGTGATGAATTGGGGAGTGAGGGCCAGGCGGGCGAGCGGTGCTTTGGTTTTGTATTTGGCGGCTGCTTCTGACATTAGCTAATTTATTTCTTTGCGTGCTGTGCATTGGATCAAGAAAACATGGTATTGTAGTTGCGAAGATGGTTTTTGTATATCAGTCAAAGTTTCAAACAGAAAAAGGGGCGCTAACTTGATGAATTTACCCCCTTTTAATTACAAAGTATCATTGCCTCCAGACTAATATAAAAAAACGAGACATTGTTATTATATTGCGATAACAAAAATAAGTTTAGTATGAATACCAAACAAATAATAATAATTCTGTCAGCTCTACTGGTTCTCTTTTTATTACTGTTTGGACCATCTCTATATCGAGCTATAACAGATAATAATCGACCACTTCGGACGGACGACTGTGATGTGCCTGATATTCTTGGCTCTATGCTAAATCGTGTGGGTAATAGCCAAAAAGCGAGTAAATTTGGTGGATGAAGAATAAGGAACTATTCGCGATGGCATTGGGGATTAATACTCCATGGTTTATACAAAAGATTGAATTCAC
>NEED01000033.1 GCA_002110465.1 unicellular cyanobacterium SU2
AAGAGTTGTTGAACCTTATTTACTTCATGTTTATCGTGCTACTAATCCTTATGTGATTGGTTTTTGTCATAAACGACAACAAATGCGCTGGTTTAGGATTGACCGAATTCAACAAATAAAAGTCCTTGATGAAACCTTTGAACGTGATCCTAACTTTGATGCTCAAACTTATCTTGACCAAATTTTTCAAGCGGAGGTAGGGGGAAAACCTGTTCCTGTTTCTATCTGGTTTGATGCTGCGAATGCTCCGTTTATTCGTGAACGGCGTTGGCACGTTACCCAAGAGATTACCGAACATGAGGATGGTTCTTTAACCTTACATTTAGTCAGTGGGGGACTCAATGACCTTAAACGGTGGGTGTTGGGTTATGGCAAAGGAGCAGTTGTCAAAGAACCTGCTGAGTTGGTCAACTTGGTTAAGGCCGAAGTTGAAGGGATGAGTCAACATTACAATTTATTGGGAGCTTGAGGAAATGCTAGGAAAAGAAGTTAGTATGAGATTACAGAAACCTTTGATACAGCAACATTGCATGGTATTGACTAATCTTTATGCAGTGTTGGCTAGTGTTGATCATAACTTTCTCAAGTTAGATACTTCCTTCCCTAAATGGCAAGCAACCTCTGATGCCGTAAGGCGTTTAGCCCATTTAGGTTTTTTAGGAGCCGATAAAATTGATGAACTTACTCAACTTAGAATAGCTATGCTATGATACAAAAAAGTTGCTCCTGTCTTCGTGACAAGGCAACTACCAAAATAAAAATTTTTTTCACCCTTTCATTATGAATAAAAAGTCTGTTGAATTCAACGGAAAATGTCCGATTGAACAAATTTATCAACCTTCTATTTTCGATTGTGTGAAACATTCAGAGGATAAATTAACAACAACACGAGTAGGTGAACTTCTAAAAATTCCTACTAATGAACTACGTCAAAAATGTCAAATAGGGAAATTTTGGGAATTAGATAACTATATTGTATTGCACAAAGGACGCAATCACTGGCACATTATTGAAGTCTAATTCTGAATTATCAAGGAGTATCTAAGATGTGAGCATTAGCTCTTTGTAACATGGGAGTTAATCACTGGATTATCATTACTTTGAGCAATGCTTTTTAAACAATTGGATGCTCCCAATTATCAATTAATTTACTTTGAAGGAGTCTGTCATGAACAACATGATAAATCTTGTCTTTCCAGTCAAGGGACACACACTTTATGCTGATCATAATCATAGACTATTGGGCAGTCTTTCTCAGAAAATACCTCAAATACATTCCTTTAATGGGTTAGCTATTAATACAATTTCTGGGATTCCTGATAAACCAGGAAAAATCTCTTTGACTGCTAATTCTCGACTTTATTTAAGATTACCTGTAGAAGCGATCGCCTTAGTTTATCCCTTAGCTGGACAAACTTTAACTATTGGTGAGTATCAAATTAAATTAGGTAATCCTGAATTACAGACCATTAAAGGCGTTGAATCTTTAAAAGCAAGATTAGTTACCATTAAAGGTTATACTGAACCAGCTACTTTTTTAGAAGCTGCTTATCGACAATTACAGGCATTAGAGATTAAAGCTAATATCGGTATTCCTGCTAATAATGAAGGAAATCCAAAACGGTTAACACTGAAAATAAATAAACCCAATAGAAGTTATACCATTGTGGGTTTTAGTGTTGTCGTTTCTGATTTAAGTGAAGAAGATTCTATTAAATTACAAATTCATGGATTAGGGGGCAAACGTCGCCTTGGATGTGGTGTTTTCTATCCGAATATTCGAGTTAAAAAAGACTATGAAGGAGGAAAGTTTCATGCAACGGAAACTATTAGCTAAGGATAGAAAATATGGAGAATTGACCCTAGAACAGCATTTGATTGACACAGAAGAAGCTGTAAAGGCAATTTTTAAAGGTCGAATTCTAAAGAATTGGTGTCGCTTTTTTAAAGTCAAAGATGAAGCCTTATTTCTACTAAATCTTCGGATAGCAGCTTTATTTCATGATATTGGTAAAGCAAATACTGAATTTATGTCTTTAGTTGAAGGAAAAAAGTTTAAGCAAGCATTACGTCATGAGTGGATTAGTGCTTTAATCCTTCATCTTCCTACAGTTCGTGAATGGTTGCATAAGAGCAAACTTGATTTAGATGTAGAAGTTATTACTGCTGCTGTCTTGTGTCATCATTTGAAAGCTTCCTATGGTGATACTGACAAAGAAAGAGCATGGGGAACTGATAGAACAGGTTCTAAGGAGAAAAAAGTTTATTTTCATTTAGATCACCCAGAAGTTATTAGAATCTTGACTAAGATAGCCGAATTAGCTGAAATTGACGGGCTTCCAGAATTTCCTCAAGAATCTCAGCAATGGATAAAAGATGATCAGTTTTGGTCAAATATTCGGAAGAATGCTAATGGTGTGGGTAAGAAGTTTTCCCGTGAGGTAAGGCGAAAAGGTAATGAAAACCGTCTTAGCTTACTATTAGCAGTCAAAGCAGGATTAATTGCTGCTGATTCAGTTGCATCAACTATCTTTCGCACAAAAGACCTAGAAAATGCTGAAAATTGGCACAGTGAAAATCAAAGGTTAATTCAAGAATGGGTTAATAAAACCCTACATCAATCTGCTATTACAAGTGAGGAGATTAAAGATAAAATCTTAAGCCCTCGTTATGATCAGATTGACATTAGTGAGAATGATTTAAGAGATTTTCAGAAAAAAGCAATCTTATTACCTTCAAGACTACTATTACTGAGTGGTTGTGGTTCAGGTAAGACTATTTTTGCTTATAAATGGCAACAAGGGGTTGTTAATCAGCACAAAGTCGGTCGGGTTATTTTTCTTTATCCGACACGGGGAACAGCTACCGAAGGGTTTAAAGATTATGTTTCATGGGCCCCTGAAGCTGAAGGTAGTTTATTAACAGGAACCGCAGCTTATGAGCTTCAGGATATGCAGGAAAATCCCTCAGAATCTATTAAAGAGAAAGATTTCACTACTGAAGAACGATTTTATGCTTTGGGTTTTTGGGGTAAGCGTTTTTTCTCCGCAACGGTAGATCAATTTCTTTCTTTTTTAACTCATAGTTATAGTAGTGTTTGTTTGTTACCAATTTTAGCGGATTCTGTTCTAGTTATTGATGAAATACACAGCTTTTCCCGAAAAATGTTTGATAATCTCATTAGTTTTTTAGAACATTTTGATATTCCAGTTCTGTGTATGACAGCAACTTTACCCCCGTCTCGACAGAAAGAAATTGTCAAAAAACTCTCAGAAAATCAACGATTATTTGTTTATCCAACAGAAAAAGATCGTCATGAACTTGAGGACTTGAAAAAGACTGAGGAAAAACCAAGGTATATTATCCATAAGAGTGATTATGATACCGCTTATGCTCAGGCGATCGCTTCTTTCAATGAAGGTAAAAAAGTTCTCTGGGTGGTTAATACGGTTAATCGTTGTCAAGAAACTGCTAATAAACTAGAAACTGAATTAAATCAGGATACTAAACAAAACATTGAAGTTTTTACTTATCATAGTCGTTTTTTGCTGAAAGATCGTAAAGAAAGACATAAAGAGACAGTTGAAGCTTTTCAAGGAGAGAAAAAAGCGGTTATTGCTGTCACCACTCAAGTGTGCGAAATGTCCCTAGATTTAGATGCAGATGTCTTAATTACGGAAATTGCGCCAATTTCTTCTTTAGTTCAGCGATTTGGACGGTGTAATCGTTCTTCTCGTCGCAAACCTGAAGAACGTGGATATATATGGGTTTATGAACCTCATGATGAGAAACATCCTGAGAAAATTGCCTACAAACCCTATGATGAAAAAGACTTTATCAGCGCACAAAAATTCTTAACTGAAGTGTTAGGAGAAGTTAGTCAATATTATTTAGCTGATAGACTTCAAGAACACGCTAAAAAAGAACGCTATGCTGATAAAAAAAGTGACTTTGTTAGTGGCGGATATTGGGCTATCTCTCAACTTTTCCGAGAAGATGATAAGTATTCAGTTAGTGCAGTTTTAGATGGCGAATATTTAGAGGAATTTCTTGAGTTATGGGAAGCTAAGGATTCTAAAGCTGAAGGATATATTATTACCGTTCCTAGACAATATGCTTATTTTGACTCTGAAGATCGTCCAGATAAGTTACCTAAATATTTAGCAATTGCTAAGAGTGAATTTTATCGTCCAAAGCGAGGATTTGGAAAATGAAAACCATCCAATTATCTTATCAATTAACTGAATTACCGTCGGCTCAACACCGTGCCGGGTTAGCAGGTTTAGTCTTAATGGTTCGAGAAGTCCATCATCAAGAATTATTAGACAGCTATGAAAATGCTCTCCTTGAATTTTTCTCTGAACCTGATGAATATGGTTTAATTTTAGAGTTAAATTTAGAAGGTTTAAAAGCTTTATTTGATCTAACTTATAAGGCTTTTAATGAACATCGAAGAACAGCGAATAGAATTAGTAACTATGACAGGATTGAAGAAGAAATAATCACGGAGAATGGTCAAGAAAGAATTAGAAAATGGTATCATTACTCTGTGATAGTTCCTCAAGGTGCATTTTTACCCTATTGGGATAATTCTGATGATTATGAAAATAATGGTTTATGGATAAAACTATGGCGAGAATTAATGTGGAATATTATTAGAGATAAACCTGCATCCCGTAGTCCATTTAATGAGAGAGTTGCTGAAGATCATAATTATTGTCAAGATACATCAAAAGTTTGGCAATCATTACAAAAGCAGAATAAGGATACAAAACAATCAGGAACTTATTACTTAGGTGCAGCAGCATCAACGGCTGAAAATATACCACAGAAAGACATTATTCGCTATCAGTTTTTACTGCATTTTGCGCCTTTTGTTTTTCAAGTTTATTGTCCTTCTATCTTAGATAAAGAGGGGAAACGAGATAATACAAAAAAAAGTTATGCAGTGATTGTTCCAGATGTAGCTAATTTAATCGATTTTTGTGATGAATTTCCACAGGTTTTACAAGACAGAAGTAGCACAGCTTTTGGTTATCGTCCCCGTGAGGCTTTAATTGATCTTCCCCAAGAAGGTGCATTAGATATCTTAAGATTAATACAGGAAAGAATCGGTCAAAAAACAGGTTCTCAAACTCTCGAAGATTTAATCTTAGGTGCAGAGGTTATTCACGCCGAAAAAGCAGGAAATAATGTTAAGTTTCACTCAATTAGTTATATTGAACCTATTACCGAGCAGGTTGATCGATATGCGGACATTTATAAGAATTACTATTGTCCTTGGTTTCGTAAACAAAGGTTACTTAACTTAGTCAATTCACCAATTGATTCTGATGGAAAACTATCTGAAATTCCTGCTTGGACTGGTTTTGATGGACTTCTCAGTCGTATTCCTCGTAAATGGCTAGAACATCGTTATTTTAGTCATGATACTCGTCAATTATTTATTCATGAAATTTCTACTCAAGGAGACAAAAAAATGCACAAAAAATATCGTTCTCATGAAATTATTGTTAGAGATATTTGTTTTTTTTATGTAACTAACAAGCTCAAAAGTAAATATCAAATTGTCAAAGTTGATAAAGATACTTACAAAAAAGATTCAGGTGAACCAGTTAGTAAAAAAGAGGCAGAAGAAAAAATTGAAAAAATTGCAATGGGAGCTTTTCTATCTGTTCGTTCTCGAACCGAAAAGCAGGATTTTATTAATTATTTTGTTGAAAGCTTATACCCCTTTGTGAGTAAAGATGAATTTGCTGACTTTGCGAATAAACTCTATCAGAATACTGAAGAAATTCGAGCGTTAACGTTATTAGCTCTTTCGAGTCAGCGTCCTTTCAAAGAAACAGCAGTAGAAAATAACAATCTATCTGAATCTGCTTAACTTTTCTTTCCCTTTGATGCCATAAGGTGCAATTATTGTTCACATAAATAAGGAATAAATTAATCATGACTGAATCTCAAACTAAGCTTAATCTTTTTTGTACTGTTCTTACTTACCCTGCACCTTCAGGTAATTATCGAGGTGAGTCTGAAGAAAATAGAACCGTTCTACAAAAGATTATTAAACAAGGACAAAAGTATGCTGTAATTAGTCCTGAATCAATGCGGAATGCTCTACGAGAAACCCTAATTTTACTCAATCAACCGAATAACCGTACCCGAATACACGATGAAGATCAACTAGCAGTAGAGTTCAAAGAATATCCTAATTCTGAAAAGTACGCTGATGACTTTTTGTTTGGCTATATGGTTGCACAAACCAATGATGTAAAAGCCATGCGTAAGTTAAATTTACCACCCAAAAGAGATAGTATTTTTCGCTGTAATTTAGCTGTTGCATTGAGTCCCTATAAATATGACGCTGTTTTTCATCAATCTCCTCTCAATGCTAAAACCAAAAATAATGAGAAAACTTATTGGAAAAATGCTAGTACCTCAGCTTTGTTACATCGAGAAGTGACACATACAGCATTTCAATATCCTTTTGCTTTATCACAACGAGATTGCTTAGAAAAACCCGAATGGGTGAGAGCTTTGTTACAGGCGATCGCACAATTAAATGGAGTAGCCGGAGGACACGCCAGGGCTTATTATGAATTTGCCCCTCGTTCTGTGGTTGCCCGTTTAACCCCTAAATTAGTCGCAGGTTATAAAACCTATGGATTTGAAGAAGACGGTAGTTTTCCTGAAGTAGATGGAAGTGATCCTAAACTATATCGTTTAGGTAAACGAGATGATAAAGATTGTGATTTACCAGGAGATGAATTTTGGATTGGTGGTGAGATTGTGCGTCAAATGGAAGAGCAGGAATTATCTCGCTTAACTGATGCTGGAGTTCATTTATTCAAAAATCCTGAACAGTTATTTGATGCGATCGCTGATCAATTTTTAGGAGGTGCGAAGAGTGTTTCTGCTGCTTAAAGCTCCTTTTGCTTCTTTTCGTCCTTTTCAGTCGGGTTCATATCGCTCAACTACTCCTGTTCCTTCTCCATCAACGGTTTATGGGATCTTACTCAATTTAGCAGGAATTGAACAAAGAACAGCGACTGATCAACCTATAACCCTTATTCGGGATGACTTGCCTAAAATGGAGATTGCCATAGGTATTCCTAATGGTTCTCAATCAGAAACCAGTGTTTTATCCCAACAGCTTCATAATTATCCCGTTGGTGCATCAGGAAAAGAACTAGCTAAAAAGACCTATGGTAATAAATACTGGATTGCACCTGTACGTCGGGAAGTATTAGTTGAGCTTTGTATTATTGTAGGAGTAAAAGCTGATCAAGAATTATGTGATCGCATTATTAAAGGACTGAATGGAGAATTAGATGAATCTCGTTATGGACTCCCCTTTGCAGGAGATAATAACTTTTTGTTTGATGAGATTAAAGTAATCTCTAACAAAGAGATTCCCTTTGCCAAATGGTACTATCCTCTCGAAAATAATACTCGTCCTAGTCGTGGAATTTGTCGTCTTACTACTTGGATTGATCGTGCCGATAATACTAAGACAAACATTCAAGTTTTCGCTCCTGTTTTTTGTAATTCTCCTCCTGAGAATGCTTGGCTAAATTTACCGCCATCAAACACTTAAAATTGAGTTTATTCCTCTGATGCTGTAAGGCGTTACAATTGAGAAAAATTTGTCCATTAGTTATTTTTAGAAAAACGGAGAATTAATCAATGGGTACTGCATCAACTATCATTAAAAACATTACTATTCCAACGGAGGAGATTAAGGATTTTTGCCAACGACATCGTATTCAAAAATTAGCTTTTTTTGGCTCGGTTTTGCGTTCTGACTTTACTCCTAAGAGTGATATTGATATTTTGGTTGAGTTTGATCCTAAACATATACCAGGGTTAATTCGTTTGGGGGGAATGGAACAAGAATTATCGGAGCTTTTTCAGCGAAAAGTTGATTTAAGGACGGCCGAAGATTTGAGTCCTTATT
>NEED01000034.1 GCA_002110465.1 unicellular cyanobacterium SU2
TCCTTGATGAAACCTTTGAACGTGATCCTAACTTTGATGCTCAAACTTATCTTGACCAAATTTTTCAAGCGGAGGTAGGGGGAAAACCTGTTCCTGTTTCTATCTGGTTTGATGCTGCGAATGCTCCGTTTATTCGTGAACGGCGTTGGCACGTTACCCAAGAGATTACCGAACATGAGGATGGTTCTTTAACCTTACATTTAGTCAGTGGGGGACTCAATGACCTTAAACGGTGGGTGTTGGGTTATGGCAAGGGGGCGGTCGTAAAAGAACCAGTCGAGTTAGTCAACTTGGTTAAGGCTGAAGTTGAAGGGATGAGTCAACATTATCAAATTTCTACCAATTAATAAAGAGGTTAACTGTGAATTTTCTTGAGATTCAATGTTCCTTGAGGGGCAAAACTTTACCTGCCGATCATGGTTATGCACTGTACTCTGCTATTAAACATATCTGCAAAGAACAGCAACCATTGTTACTAGATAATAACAATTTATCGTCAGAAATATTACTATCAAGTATTCCTGGAATTCCTGATAAAGATGGACTAATTTATCTTAATAATAAGTCTCGTTTTCGGTTTAGATGTCCAGCAGAGCAAGCAACTCAATGGTATCGTTTTCTTCAAAATCAAGTGTTAGATATTAGAGGTCATTTAATTCGATTAATTCAACCTCGTTTGACTTTACCTGAAACTAGCAATGTTCTTAAAGCAAGATTAGTAACATTTCGGTTAGAAAAATGGAACAGTCAAGAAGCTCCTTTTCACTTTTTAGAATCTTGTCAGAAAGCTTTAGAAAGAATTGAGGTGAATGGTCAAGCTTTTATTGATAGTAATTACCAGGGGGATTTAGCTTTACGCGCTATCAAAATTAGAGAGAAAAATGTCTTAGGTTATGGGGTTGTTGTTGAAGGATTAAATGAAGACGATTCTCTCAAACTTCAAGGACTAGGATTAGGAGGCCGTAAACATTTTGGTTGTGGATGGTTTTATCCTGCGAAGGAGGAAATCGATGCTGCATAATTCTAAACTAGATCCTGATGTTTTACTTGCTAAGTCCTTTGATTTAGGTCATTGGAAAGGGTCTTATGGATTGGTCGGACATACAGCAGATGTAGTTAATGCTATTACAACTTTAGTGGATGTTTTAGGCGATCGCTTAATTGAACAATTTGGACTTCAATGTACTTTATCTGAATTAAAAGCCACAGCCCGCAAGAGTGCATATATTCATGATTGGGGAAAAGCTAATGAGCATTTTCAAGGGGTTGTCAGAGCTAAAATGAGAAAAGCCTCTCCTAAACGATTTCTTCCAGAAAATCCTCAACTCATGCGTCATGAAGTGTTTTCGGTGCTATTAGCTTGGGACTTTAAGGAATGGTTAGAACAAGGGGAGGGAGATTTCTTAATCGCTTTAGCCGCCGCAGGAGGACATCATCTAAAATTAGGCGGTCGAGCCGGAAAATGCACGGATAAATTAGGAGAAATTCGTCAAAGTGGCGATGATAAGTTACATTTCTACGTTATTGATAAAGTTAATGGTAAGCCTCAATTTAATCGACATTTTCATCAACTCTTAAAATATGGAGTAAAAGCACTTAATTTACCTGAAAATATTAGATTTTCTAAAGACTTTAAGAAGCAACTTCTTAAACAATCATCTCTCATTTGGTCGATTAGAGAAATCAAAAATAAGAGACAAAATATCAAAGACTTTCTTTCCAATGAATGGGAACCAGATCCCGTTTTTTTGGCTGTTGTCAAAGCCCTATTAATTGCTGGTGATGCAATCGGTTCAGCCATTCCCAATGCCAATGAATTAGTTAAAAATGAAAATCGAACATCTATCAAAAAATGGATTGAATCTGAAGTCACAAAAACACTGAATGAGGAAAAACTTCAAAAAGTAATTGACACTCGATTAAATGGGAATCAATTAAGACCCTTTCAAATCAACTTAGCACAGAGTACAGCACGAGTAACCTTGGCACGGGCAGGATGTGGTACAGGAAAAACCTTGGGGGCTTATAATTGGGCAAAATCTAAGGCATTAGGCCGAAAGTTAATTTTTTGTTATCCAACAACAGGGACTAGCACTGAGGGGTTTCTCGACTACGTTCATAATCAAATTGATTCGGTTTTGCTTCATTCTCGTGCAGATGTAGATTTAGAAATGGCTACCACTGGAGAGGAAGATGACGCAGGAGAGGGAATTAACAATGAAGGTGCGCTCAAACTAGAATCTTTCAAAGCATGGGGAAGAGAGTCCCTTGTTTGTACTGTAGATACTGTTCTCGGACTACTTCAATGTAATCGTAGACCTATTTATTGTTTCCCTGCGATCGCACAAGCTGCCTTTGTCTTTGACGAAGTTCATTGTTACGATAATCGCTTATTTGGTGCATTATTGCGTTTCCTCAAAGTCGTCAAAGCACCCATATTATTGATGTCTGCATCGTTTTTACCTTGGCAATTAGAAGCGATTAAAAAAGCCGTGGGGGAACCTATTGAGATTATTCGTGGACCAGTTGAGTTAGAGAAACAACCTCGTTATCGTTTCAACTATTCTGAAAAGCCAAATTGGGGCAGGGTTGAACAAGAACTGAAAAATGGGGGTAAAGTTTTATGGATTTCTAATCAGGTAAATACGGCAATTTCTGTGTATAAAGAAGCAAAAACAAAAGGGTTAAATGCTTTAATCTATCATAGTCGCTTTAGGTATGAAGATCGGGTACAACATCACCGTGATGTAGTTGATGCTTTTAAAGCAGAAAATAACGAGCCTGTTTTAGCGATCGCCACCCAAGTTGCTGAAATGTCACTGGATCTTTCTGCCACTTTGTTAGTTTCACAAATCGCAGATCCAGCCGGATTAATTCAGCGTTTAGGACGATTAAACCGTCGTTATTGTGGTCATGCCAAAGATGCTTTATTTTATGATGATGACAAAGTTGGTTATCCATACAGTCAGCAGGACTTAGAAAATGGATTAAGTCTAATTAAGTCATTTACTGGTGAAGTTTGTCAAGCAGATTTAGCTCAATGGTTAGAAAGTTCTGACCAAGAAGGTAAACCCGATAAACAATCAGTCTTATTAGATAAAAGTTGGCAAACTTATCAGACATCTTTACGAGAAGCTGGCTTTAATGTGACAGTATTACTTGAACAAGATTTGAAAACAATTAAGTCGTTACCATCCAAGGAAATTCCTCGTTTTACTGTTCCTATTCCTGCCGATCCTAAAACAATTAAACAATGGGATAAGCATAAATTTTATCCTATTGCCCCTAATAATCAGTGGACTTACTCCTCTGAATTAGGAGCTTGTGAAATTAAAAATGAGACGAGAAAATAGCAATGACTGAACTTACTTTATCTATTTTTGACCCCAACACCCTATTACCGCACCGTGCAGGAATTGCCGGTTTAGCATTAGCGTTAGATGCCATTAATCCCTCTGAAGTTCCTTTTTCGTCAGAAGTGACTGAAGATGAAGTCAAACTTTCCTGGGACTGTAGTGATCGAGAAGCTATTTTAAGTTTACTAAAACACACTTATCATCTTGAAGATGGTTATTTAGATGTTCCTGCACTTAATTTAGGGCAACAAGAAAAGTACACTTTTACGGAAGGGGTAACAACTACATTTCTTCAACACGGAAAGCAACGAAAACAACAAAAAAATCCTATTTCATTAAATTTCACCGTTGATGAAGGTCAACCACAAATTACTCGTAGTTTTCGACCTGTTGAAGATTGTTACTATACCAGGGATTTTAAAGAAGCATTTAACACAAAAGGAGCATTTAAACCTAAAATTCCCATCAAAGGTCATCACTTACCAGGATTAGTTGAATGTTTTGCTCATGGAGCTTATCAAGAATCCCCAGAAGGTTTTTTAGCTCTTGTTTTTCTACCATTAGCTTGTAACTATTATCAATTACCTGGTTATAGGTCAGCCGTTGTTGTTCCTGAAATTAAAAACCTCAAAGCATGGGTTAAACGCCGTAAGAAAAATACTGGAAGCAGTTACCGAGATTTTAGGTCTAGTAGTTCTGGTGAATCAGCTTTACGGTTTTTATTACAAGACAAACTACTCGAAGATAACCAAGATTTTCGTGTTGATTATTGTGAGGTTTATCAATTAGGTAAACAGCAATGGGATGGGAGTCAAAGTTATTTGAAACAAGCTGTTTATAGAGTCAAAGTGAATGATGAAGTTTTGGCTTTATATGATTCAGCCTTTCAGTTTTTTAAACCACAAGTTCGCACCAATGATCAAGGAGAAACATGGTTAGCTATTTCAAAAGTTTTACCTTGGCTTTGCGACAATCTGATTACTGGTAAACGCTGGTATTCAGGTTTCTACAACTTTTACAAACAAAATGAACTTTATGAACGAAAAGGATTAATTAGTATGTCCCAATATCTTGATGCTTTAGAGCAAACCTTTTTTGATGCTGTACAAGGAGCTTTTAGTAGTTTCTTACGAGAGCAAATTATACAAGCTCAAAAACAAGGTCGTCCCCTTGATTATAAACAAGCAACTGATAAAGTTATTAATCGTTTACTAAGACCAAGTACCCAACAAGACTTTGCTAAAGCAATGGTGGACTTTTTAAGTCGTCATCGTAGTAAAGCCACCAGAGGTGTTGGTGCAGAAATTTATCAATGGCTTCACAAAGATAATAACTGGAAACAAGCGAGAGACTTAGCTTTATTAGCTATTGCTAGTTACACAGGTAAAGGAAAAGATGGAACCCCAGAAATTCCTGAACAAGCACTTGATGAATCTGATGAAGTCTTAGATTCTGAAGAATACTTAGAAATGTCTGTTAATTAATGTCAATCAACAATTATTAAGGAGTTATCAACCATGTCTCAACACATTTTTGTTACCGTCGTTACCCCCACTGCTGTTGCTGCTAATAACCGAGGAGAAGGAGACGGTAGTACCTTATCTACTTTACAAAAAATCACTCTTAGAAACGATCAATATACGACCGTAAGTGCTGATGCAATTCGGTGGGGATATCGAGAATGTCTCCAAAACTCTCAACCAGATAATGTTAATCGTACCTTTGATGCTGAAGCTGATAAATATAACATCAAAGATGAAAAATACAATGCTGAAACTTACATTGATGACGATCTTTTTGGTTTTATGGATGCTAAGAAAGATAAAAATAACGAGAATGCTACTACAAAGAGACGAGGTGCATTAGAAGTAAGTCGTGCTATTAGTTTAGATCCTTATTGGGGTGATATTGTTTTCGGTTCTAAAGGAGGAGAAAAGGGAAAAACCTCTATTCATAATACGGAAGTTCACTGTACAGCTTATCAGTATACTATGGCTTTAACCCCTAGTAGTTTGAAAGACCCTGAAAGAGCTAATTTCTTATTAGATGCTATTCCGGCTATCAAGCACGTTGGAGGTAATCATGCTCGTTTCTTGTATGAATTCCGCCCTGAATCTATTGTAATTCGAGTCACAGAAGATCCCAGTCCTTGGATTTTAGGTTGCTTTGAACGAGTAGGTGAATCAGTGGGATGTTCTCGCTTAGTTCGTTTAGTTGAGGTTAAAGATATTCCTGCATCAGAATTAATTGTAGCAGGAGAAATTGCTGACACTCCTTATGGTGAACAACTTAAAAGTTTAGGAGTTCAAGTTAAACGAGGCATTAAAGAAGCAATTACAGAAGCTAAAAAACAATTATCAAAAGCTTCTCTTCCTGCTTAAAATGTTTATTAGCTCAATCTTCAATCTGTCTTATGATTAACCGTGAACAAATCAAAAAAGAATTGGATTCTATCGATGATGCAACCCTTAATATTTTGCACCATGTCATAATGGCACTTAAACAGAATGTAACAATTTCTGAACCAATTTCTGAGCATGAAACAAATTGGTTAGTTAATAATCCACTCAAAAATAGTGTTCTTTATGAAAAGGATATTATTAGCCCGATTGATGAAGAGTGGGATGTTGATTTATGATTATTTTAGACACTCATGCTTGGATATGGTGGCTAACAGAATCCCCGAAGCTTTCTCTAAAAGCAACGAAAGCGATTAACAATAATACGCTTATTGGAATTCCTGCTATTAGCTGTTGGGAATTGTCTATGTTAGTTGCCAAAAATCGCATTGGATTATCAATGGATGTACAAATTTGGATGAGTTTAGCTTTTCAAAATCCTAAAGTTAAACTCTTACCTCTTACTCCAGAAATTGCTGTTTTATCTACTCGATTACCTGGAGAATTTCATGGAGATCCTGCTGATAGATTAATTGTTGCTAGTAGTTTACTCCATCAAGTTCCACTGATTTCTAAAGATGAAAAAATCCAAAAATGGGGATATTTACCCGTCATTTGGTAACTTCGTCAATTTTGTTAACATTAACTGAATTAAATTAGGATGAACACTTTATATTTAGAATGTCCTTGTACTAGCTTTCCTCGTAGTTTTGCACGGGATTATAAGGAAACCTATCTTTATCCTCCCCCTTCTACTATTTATGGTTTTTTACTCTCATTAGTAGGAGAAGAAGATTTAACTGCTCATTTAGGAGTTAAATTAGCGATTGGTATTATTGGAAATTCTCCACCGATTTCTCGTATTGTCAGAAAACAACGACATCATAAATTTGATAATGGAGGAGCCGATCACAAAAAAAGAGTGAAGAAATATGGGGAAGGAATTTATCCCCCTAGTCAGTTTTCTAAACCTAATTTTCAGGAACTTTTAACTGATTTGAAAATCTTCATTAAACTAGATTCAAGTAATGAATCAGCTACAGTTAAATTAGATGAACGAGTTGAGATCGCTCTATCTTCCCCTGAACAAATTACTCGTTTTGGAGGACTATCTCTAGGAGAATCTTGGTCTTTAATTAATGGAATTCGACCATACCGATTAGATGATGGTAAAATTCAATGGTTAGTCAAAGATAATCGAGGTTTGATAGGCTTACCTATTTGGATTGATCGTAAAACAACTAGGGGAACATTTCAGAGATTTACATTAAGTAATTTTGATGAATTTAATCAGAATTGTTGGACTGAAATTAAAGCTCCTGTACCTGCTAAAAAATCTAAACCTCGTTCTCAAAAAAAAGTGGAGAATTAATCAATGGTTACTGCATCTACTATTATAAAAAACATCACTATTCCAACCGAGGAAATCAAGCATTTTTGTCAGCGTTATCATATTCAAAAATTAGCTTTTTTTGGCTCTGTTTTACGGGATGACTTTACTCGTAAGAGTGATATTGACATTTTGGTTGAGTTTGATCCTAAACATATACCAGGGTTAATTCGTTTGGGGGGAATGGAACAAGAATTATCGGAGCTTTTTCAGCGAAAAGTTGATTTAAGGACGGCCGAAGATTTGAGTCCTTATT
>NEED01000035.1 GCA_002110465.1 unicellular cyanobacterium SU2
GGAGCAAGAAGAAAATATCGAGAGATGGGAGAACAAGAACCTTGGTACTTACTAACGAATTTACCCAATTTAGCGGAGGCAGTTAAAGCATATAAAAAGCGAGTAGGGATTGAAGCTATGTTTAAAGGGAGATACAGCTTTTGGCACAATTCAATTTATTGAAAAAATCCGTAGTAAAGAGTTTAATCATCATAGCATTTTGGGAATTCCTAATAGAAGAAAGTTAACGGATGGACGTAAAGTATCTGATTTGAAAACTCGTGGACAACAGGTATATCTACATGGCTTAGATTTTCCAGTATTTGTATCATGGGTGTGGCTAAAACGTAATGGGAAACGAGTTAAACGATTTGTCATTTCAACGAAACCCATGAAGGGAAAAACTATCACCCGATGGGGAAAATGTAGATGGCAAATAGAGGGTTTCTTTAAAACCGCTAAACATCAGTTTAGTCTTCACCGTTTTGGACAAAAAACTTTCTTAGGGGTTTATCGTTGGTTAATTCTTTCTTTTCTTTCTTATATGTTAGCTTACTGGGTCTATTTGCACAATGGTCATTTTGATGATTTAGATTGGTACGATTCAGCCCAACAAGCCTTAATTTTACTACTCCCTCACATTTTACTCTTGTCTCTTCTCAGAAGGTTAAAGTTACTAAATCCCTGGTTTTATGAACATGGTTTAGAACTTTGTCTCGTCAGGTGCAAGATGTGAGTTTTTTGTTTTCAGCGATCGCTTATAGTTTGCGATCGCTCTCTATCCTCATGGCTTGATTTTCTTTTGAGAGAACAAAAGCGGTTTTTTACCTCCGTCGAACTCACGTTGTTTCAAGTTACAAAGCCTTGGATTGAGCCAAAGAAATAATCACAAAAACTGGCAGAAGAATTAATGATTGAATATTGGCATTTAAGATAATGATAATTTTTCCAAGCTACTGCTTCGTATAAAGCATTTCTCAAAGGAAAATCAAAGGCTGCGGAGCGAAATGCAGGCTCTGGATGAGTCGAATCGATCCAACCAATGACTTTTTGTACGTCACCATCAAAAAATTCCCCTACGGTAAATTCGGGACTGGTGTTTCTGTTGTATAGTTCTGTAGCCCAGCCTGCGTAGCCTTTAACCAGATCGTATCTCCAGCCGACAAAACCAGCATTATCGGGATTTTTGAGATAATTCATCCAATCGATCAGGCTATTGGATACTTCAGAATTTCGATGATCGAGGTCTCTTCCTGCGTGGAACGGTTCGCCAGTATCCCAATTAAAAGATTTAAGCCCTTGATACTCATCATTACTAACAATGGTGAAGGTACTCCAAGTCGGATTGGTAAAATCCTCATCTCTGCTAGTACCAACGCGATGGTTGATTACTATATCGGCGATTGCCCTAACTTCTGGTCTGATTGCCTCAATAGCAGCTTTCAATTCTGTGGCAGACCCATACCTAGTATCGAGTTTATATAACTCCCTGGGTAAATATCCTTCAAAATCCGCAGTATCTGATGGAGGAGGAAACCAAACTAAAGTAAATCCCGAATCTTTTATTCTTTGGGCATTTTCCTGAATGATTTGATACCAATTTTGTTCGTGGGACTGCCAATGAAATCCCTGGAGCATAATGTCATATTTCATGATTAATTCCAATTTGATTGAATAATTTTTTAATCGTATCCACCGAGCATAAATAAAGAAGAATTTTCATCAGTAACGTTCATTAGACCGTGAAGATTTCCTCCTTTGAGCATGGCAAAATGACCAGAGCGCAGGGTTCTAATTTCAAAGCAACGCTCGCGATTATCGAAATTAGCCCAATCTCCCACTACCATTAAGCCTTGACCGTCTACCATAAAGAAAATTTCTTGATTGTCGCGATGGCGGTGCAAACCGATGCCGCATTCGGGGCGCATGATGTGCAAATCCATATAATCGACGGCAAAAAAGGGTTCTCTTTCTCCAGCCCGATCTAGAACTTTATTGCTAAAAGCGTCTAAATTCCAAGATTCTAACTGTCTGCCCAATTCACCACTATTGGCAAATTCAAAATAATTAGAAAGTAGATTGCGATATTCTAAAAATCCGATTCCGCCATGAGGGTTGGAACTGATACCGACTTTGAGATAGTTATCCCAACCCCTAACAATCATGTTGAACTCATAATGATAGTTATTACCATCCTGAGAATCCCAAAATTGTTCGGTCATATCCGCCCAAGCTACTTCTAGATGTAGGGGTAAAATCGGGTGCATGGTGTTATCGGGATCGACCTTACGCATATCGAGGTCGGAAACTACATCGCGACTAAAGTTAGCGGGCGAACCTTTTATCAAGTCATTACGGGCAATAATTTCTCCTTTATCCCATGCTTTTTTGGCTTTAGGGCTGAAGTCCAATAGTTCCCGCAGATTGGCACTGGGATAGCCCCAAATTTCAATTTCATAGCGATCGCTTTGTTCGTTATAGGGGACGTTAATAATGGCGGGTGTTCCTTCTCCTACTTTCAACCATAGTTTAATGGTTGCTCCTAATTGATGGTTTGCCCGTTGAGATAATTTAGAATCAGGTCCTCCTCGATAAGATAAACGTAAGAAAGGTCCAGTCCAATCTCCTGCTGTTACTAAACCGCGAATTAGGTGGGTGTCTGTAGTGCGAAAGTCTTTGATGTTCTGTTTTTGAAAATCGTTTTTATTATCTTGTAGAGTCGGATCGAGAATATCTGTATCTGGTTTGGCAGGACCATAAATTTCTAAATAGTCATAGGCAAAGAGAAATTGTAGAGAATCGGTTAGGTAATGTTCTCTTTCTGCACCTAATTGCGTTTTTTGCATCAAGCCGATTAATTTGATTAAGCTATTATCGCTGTTGTAATTAGTTTGAGTATCTGGCTCTACTCTAATTACGAGATCGTCCTTGGGAATAAACATTGGTAATTTTGAGATAATTCTTAACTGTCGGTTTCTAGTAATGTTTTGTCTATTAGCTATTAGTAGTAGTTAACTACTTTGATAAAGAAAAGCCACGAATTTTAGAGATTTGTCATTGGGATTGCGAATGCCGTGAATCCCTCCACTCTTGGTATAAATTACACTCCCTGATTTGACTGGTAATTCTTTACATTCCTTTTGACCGATACCGTAAATATCTCTAGTAACGGTAGGAAGATTGTCGGTGTTAGGATCGTCTCCCACTCCCATGTAAGCCAGTCCTTCTCCTTCGACAATGTAATACAATTCTTCCGAACCAATATGACGATGAGTGCCTTCGGTTTTTCCTGGGGGAATGATTACTTCGTGAAAAAATACTACCGAACTACCAAATTCTCGTTGCAGCAGCCAACGCATTTCGATGATGTTTTGTCCTGTCTCGTCAAAATCGGTAGTACCTCGATCGATTAGGGCATTAAGATATCTGACTGGCTGAATATTTTCAGATTGAATGAACCATCCACGCTGAAAATCGATGAAATAGTTGTCAACTTTAACCGTATTTACATCTGGATTGGGACTTGCTTCGGGACTATTTGGAGCTTGATAATTACGTCCGTAGTTATTATCCCAAACGGGGTCATTGATGGTATAGCCAAAGGGGAGATCGCGATCGTTTTCTCTAAAAGCTAATTCCAGTTGTTTGAGAGATTTGATATCTGCCAAAGCGGGGTTAAAAGTGGGAATGCGAGTAATTGATTTTTGGTAGCCCATCAAATCTAAGACTTTGTAATCGTGGTAGTTATTGTTTGGGGCTTCTAAAGTCTCCCAAAGCTCCACTTGATAGGCATCAATCCAAGGACAATAGGACATTTTAACTATAGAGTCGGCGATATTGTCTCCGTTTTCTGGGATTACTTTGATGTATGCCAGTAATCGATCTTTTAAGAACCTTCCCTGTTCTCTGGCTACCTCTACTAAACGACTGGAGCGATATTCAATTCTCAAGAAATTGCTGAGAAATTGACCGTCTAGATATACTTCTCCTTTCAGTACGTTGATTCCCTCTTTTCCTCTAACCTCTTGTACGTTATAGCGATAGCGATCGCTTCTGGTGGCATTGAGATATTGAGCGTGGTAAATGCGATCGGGAAAGAAAACTACCTTAAATATCTCATTCTCTGGCTTAGTAAAAATCTCATTAAAACGCGGGTCCATCTAAATTCCCCCCAATACACTTAATAAATGGTCGGCAATACGAAAAGCATTAGCTTCAATGGTATGAGTTGGATTTGCTCCTCCCGAAGTGGGCATAAAAGAACCATCAGTTACATAAAGATTTTCAAATTCCCAAGCGCGGCAATTGATATCTAATACGGAATCTTTGGGGTCTGTACCAAACCTAGCACCGCCTAGAATGTGGTTGGCAATACGAGCTAAAGCATTACCAGCTAGATAAATACCTCCTTCTTCAATTTCTTGGCGATTATCATTGGCTCGACCCAATAGCAAAATTTCTTCGCATTGTTCTGCAAAAGTTTTCATCAAATGAATATCATGGGGATGCCAATCCTTGACAATATACGCACTCTTCCTACCCCACTTATCCTTAACTGTAGGATGGAGTTCGATCCGATTAGTTTTTAGGGCTACTTGATTTGCCATAAAACTTACGGATAACCGCGTACCGAAGTTTTCATCAAAAAAATCAACCATACCCTGCCCCGTCAAACGAGTATCGCTATTAAAAACATTCCAAATAGTGTCTAAATCTTGACTGCCGTGAGTTCGCCCTAAAGTAATAGGTAAAGCTTGGTCGGAAGTATTGTTGTATATAGCTCCACCAGCCCATAAACCATTACTTTTCAGAAAATCTTCTGTCGCGCAACAGTCGGTCGCCCAATCGCTGTCTAAGGAAATCGACTTATCAAATCGTAAAGGTCGTCGATCTTCTCTATCTAAGTCTCTGACGATGGTTTCCGCACCACCAAAGCAATGAGTTAGAAAATATTTGCCTAAAAGATCGTTTTGATTAATCCTGCGATCAAATTCTGCGCTAGCTTCAGCAGATAACTTTAATAATCTTACCGATTCTATTGTCGAACAAGCTACGATGATGATCGCGCCAGATTTAACCTGAAGAATTCTTTCTTTACCCGCAGGATCGCGAAAGATAATGCGATCGACTCTACTTCCTTGGCAATCTAAGTTAGTAACAACACAATTCGTCCAAAGTTGGAAATTATCAAAATTTTGAATTGGGCTGAGTAAGGACACCCAAGTACTAGACTTCAAACCAAGGGGATCGCCATAACGATTGTAGTAACCAGATTTAATGGTTTCGCGATCTTGAGGTACTTTTCTGCCGCTAGGAGCGTGGTCTTCAGTGATAACTGCTAATGGAGTTCTATAGGGTTCGACTGGTTGTCCGTTATTAGTTAATATTTTGCCTAATTCCTCCATACCTGTTTTGGCAAAACCACTAATCGGATTCGGTTCTACTGGTTTTTGCAAAAAATCCTGGCTAAAAGGTTTTAGTTGATTGGGACTCGTTCCGTTTAACCCTACCAACTCTTCTACTTCAACATAATAAGGTTCTAAATCGTCATAACTAATAGCCCAATCTCTAACCTCTCTTTGTACGTCTCCGTTGGGGTCGTCTATGAGATCGGTACGTCCCGCATTAAAGGTTTGAAGCTTAAAATCTAAGGGAGTAAAGCGCAAATGAACCGCGCCATAAAGTTGCGTACCGCCACCAACTACTTGAGCGGTATAGCCTTCAATGGTAGCTTTATCGAAGGGAATGCGATTTCCATTTTCATCTATTTCAAACTCATTATTACTATTTTTTCTAAAATCTCGATAGACATGAGGTTCGTCATTAAGATCGGGTTCAACGTGACTGGAATAATAAGAGTCGCCATTATTATCCATATTGGGAATTCGTATTTGCTTTTCCGCACCTGTAGCAAATAATTCGTCTCTTTTGAAATCACTCAAACCATTGTTGGTTTGATATTGAGGAAGAAACAAAGGTCCTTTTTCTAAAATTAAAACTGATTTGCCAGCTTTGACCAAACGATTGGCTATGGGTGCGCCACCTGCACCACTACCAATGATGATGACATCAAAATCTGTTTCCATTAGTATTATTCCTATTATTGATTTATTAAAATCGAGAATTTTACGACCTTATCCCAAATAATCTGGGCTACTTCCCAAAGGAGGCTCTACAGCTTGTCGCCAATTAAATTTATCGGGATATTTTTCTGCTAAATACGCCCAAGCACTCGCTCCTGCATTTCCTCCGTATTTTGGATGGGCAAATGCACCCGTAAAGCTGTGACGGCGTAATAGTTGCAAGAAATATCTCGGACTGCCATAAATTTCTTTATTCCAACCAATAACATTGTCATTAGCCATTTCATCGTAGAGTTCGACGTACATTTCCTTCGACATTAACTCTGGTTCGATAAAAGGATTCCGCGATCGCAATATTCCGTCGATAATCTCCAAACAAATCTTGTAATCTAGTAAATGATGATTTTCTTCTTTTGCCAGCAACTTATCAATGAAGTTGACTACTCCAACAGAATCATCAAACAAATATGCTTGTCTGTATTGAGTTTCTCTTGCTTGGCGATCTAAAGAGTTATAGTAAAACTGCAAAAAACGCTCTGCTTCCTGAGTGCGAAATGGAAGAATATGATTGGTGAGTCTGGTGAGAATTTGCACTTCCCAAGGTTCAAAAACCAAGGTTTCAGTGCAATATTGAGTAAAAAATCTCGACCAAGTTATTCCATTTTCTAAAGTTTCTTGCTGGGGATTAATCTGGTCGAGTTGCCATTGTCCATCAACAAGAAATTTATAAAGGTGCTTTTCTCCTTTAGGAATTAAAAATGTTTTACTATAGTAACCAGTCTTTTCTTCAAGAAACATAATAGGTTCTAAAGAAATAGGTTCATATAAATTAGCAAAAGTACCAACTAATTCTACTGACTCAGGTTTACTCTCTCCAAGAGCAGCATAAACAAAAGTTACTTGATTAAAACCATAATCTTTTTCTGAGTTATTACTGTCTGGATTTCTATAACTGTCAATAATAGGAAATCGCCAATTTTCAGATATCCTAGCCCTAAGATTATTGGGATGTAATCTATCTAGATAGTTATGTCGATCATCTGTATTAGTTCTAGCTAAATACTTTGTACAATGATTTAGTACATAGTTCATAAAAATATAGACAAATATGACATATCTTTATTTTGGCGGTATTACCCTGACTGGGTGAACTACAACACCCTCTATCCCATAGCTAAAGGCATTTGGGACTGCTTTTCTCATGATGTTC
>NEED01000036.1 GCA_002110465.1 unicellular cyanobacterium SU2
ATAACATTAGCAATAGGTCTAAATAATTGATTTTAATTATCCCTTTTTTACTCCTAATTGTCTACAATCACTTCTTGAAAGTTTAATCAACTCAGCTTGATATTATGTTGGTTGCTTTATAGTACATATGTTTGTACAGATATTTTCGGCTACGAGGTGACAAGCCATAAATTTTTATGCCACGAAAGATGTGCGGAATGTGGGATGTAAAGTAAGCGATCGCACTGTTAACCGACTGCGACATTCTATCTGCGACAATGACGCAGATACAAAACTTAACAATGAACGGAAAGTGAAAAGGGGAGGGACGGAATACACCGTCAATACGTCTAACATCGGAAAGTCGCAGATACAAGAAAAGCCCATGAAAGAAAACCGCGTCACCGTTAAGGGTAAGCATCACCTTGGTGGTCAGTCGGGGATAATTACTCAAGTCCCCAATCCCCGTCAAGCGATTGTGGTGTTCGATAATGGTGAACGAGAATTAATTCAACTGCGACATTTAGTTCAATCCGAAACCTCTACCCCCATGACCGAAATTTTAACCCTAGTTAATATTCAACCCGAAAACCCCCATGATGAAGACGTGACAGAAGCGGTAAATGTCGCAGACCAAATAGATACAAAAATTGAAGTCAACACTGATGACATATTGATCGCTTTTTCTAGTAACTTGGAGAACTTCAGTGATGAGCAGCTTCAATTTATTGGGCGGGCGATCGCTTCTTTGCCTCCTGAACGATTACGGTTGATTCTAGATAAATGATGGGGAATATCAGGATGGATAAGATAGTTACACTATAATTATGCTGCTACAGTACATTTAATCTACATAAGGTCTTAGTATGCCTACCACTACTGGAATGAAGGGAGATGGATTCTACAATGCCCACTCCGCACCTCAACGAGTCGCTCTTGAATCCGCTCTAACAAAGCTTGAAGCAGCAATAACTGAGCTACCCAACGCCTGGCTTGACGAACCATATTTCGGGATTTTGGATATTGGTTCTTCAGAGGGGGCTAATGCTATCTACGCGATGAACCAATTGATTCAGGTGTTGCGTAGACGTTTGAAAACACCTATTTGGGCTTGGTTTAATGACTTACCAACCAACGATTTCAACCAGCTCTTTAAAAATTTGTTTCCGACTGAAGGGCAGGCTCTGCTAGGAGCAGATGTTTTTCCTGGAGTCATTGGCGGTAGTGGATTTGGGCGTTTAGTCCCGCCCCAAACAATTCACATGGCAACTACCTTTAATGCCATTGCGTTTCTTGAGCAAAAACCGGATGCACCATTACCCAATTACGTTTTACCCATGGGGCCAGGCTCCGCCGCTCCAAGATCTGGAGTAGCCGTCACTAATGAGGAACGGGAGCCTTTTCGCAAGCAAGCCCAGAAAGATCTTTATCAGTTCTACGCAGCCCGCGCTGAAGAAGTGGTTTCCGGTGGCCAACTGCTGGTACAGGTTTTTGGCCGTAACAAACAATATTCCACCAGTTTCGGAATCTATGATGTATTGAATGATGCTGTGCTTGATTTTGTTGAAGACGGTCAGCTGCCTCGCCAGGTGTTTGAAAACCTGATTTTTCCGATTTATTTTCGCACCATTGAAGAATTGGTAGCTCCCATAGAGAACGAATCTCAACTGGGGCAGGTTTTTCGCATAGAACAAACCATCAGTGAGGAAATCCCTGTCCCGTTCAATCAAGCACTCGAAGAAAACGGCGATGTTGCCAGTTGGTCCAAAAGTTATACTGGGTTTCTTAGAGCGTTTACAGAAGCCATTCTGGACTCAGCCTTGCCAGAAAACTTAGACAAGCCAGTTATGCTAAACCACATTTATGAACGAATCGAACAGCGACTGACAATTAATCCCGAACGCTATGAGTTTCACTATATTTCCATCGGTGCATTGTTAACACGCCTTTAAGAATCCCCAGTTAATTGGAGGTTCTACTAAACGGCGTAAATAGATCTTCTAATTGCCCGGCAATTGTCTCATCTTCCATCATTGCAAGAGCAGATAACATATTTAGCTTTAAATCTTTAGTTGGAATCCACGATTAGGTATACCATTAGGTAAAGGACTAAGTTAAAAGATAAAATCTGAATAAGCTACTTTCCCATGCAAATCAAAGACTTAGAAGCTTTTCAAAATGTACCGTTTCTATGCTGGGTCAAGGACGAGGAATGGTGTTACCTTTGGGGTAATCGAGCGATCTGTGAGCTTGCTGGTGAGGACGTTGTCGGCAAAAAAGACAACGAGCTGATCTGGAAAGCGAATGCCGAAACACTGGTTAAAAATGATAAGGAAGTATTAGCGAGCGGGAAGCCGAGTTTCATCCAAGAACAAGTTGATAACTCCCAATATGGCAAAGCAACCTTGAGCGTATGCAAATGGGTTGACGAGTTGGACGGTCGTCGGTTAGTCTTCGGTATTTCTTTTGTTATTCCTAAATAGAAACTGGATTGAATTCGCGTTACTTGACCGTATTTTACAATGCAGAACATTACCGTATCAGACGAAATGATATGGAACAGTATGGTATGGTATCACTCATACTCACACCATACTTAACCTTATGATACGATATAGGATGGTATAGCTTTAAAAAAGACGAAAATTCCCTAACTATTTTTCTTCTAATAGTTTTTCAATTTCCTGATCTAAGGCTGGACATAATACCTCTCTAATAATGCGTTGTTGGCTCTTGTTAGTTTTTTCAGAAAGAAACTGTAACTTAACAATATAAGGTTCGGACAACCTTAAATTAATAGACTTAATCACATCCTCTCGAACGTTATCCTCTTCCCAAGGTAGAGGTGAAGAAGACTCAACCTTCTCAACCGAAAGTGAGGACGATTTTGGTTTTTCTGCGGCCTCAATAAAATCCTGTTCTGACTGAATTGGTGGTTTAGCACTCAAACGGGGTTTTTTATTCATGAAAATACCTCCTGATATAAACTGGTCATTTCTTTAGCTGCTTTCACTTCTTTTGGTTGAAGTTCCACCACAGACAGGCCACTTTTGGCGGCTTTACGGTAAGCAATGCGGTCATGAATTACGGTGTTTAGTAACACCAAATTCTCAAAATCTTCCAACACTTCCTTGGCTTCTGCTGTCTCACTAACCGAGGGGTTAGTCGAAGCACGATTTAAAACAACGAAAGTTTGCAAGCTTTCATTAAAGGCGATCGCTTGATTAACTAGCTCACTCATTGCCCCCAATGTCCAAACATCAAACTGAGAAGCTTGAATCGGAATAATCAACTTTTCAACCACCGTCATTGCTGCCCGAAGTTCAAGACTATCTCTTCCCCCTGCATCAATAATGATGTCCTGGTAACGAGAGGCTAAATCTCGAATCTCCGAGGCGATCGCCTTCCCAAATTTCTGAATAGAAGGAACACGACGCATCTGTTCATTTCCTTCTCTGGTGGCCGCCCAATAACTAGCACTGCCTTGTTTATCCGTATCAACCACCAACACATCACTATCTTGGTTACGACGCATCGCCGCGAAATTAGTCACTAGCGTAGTTTTGCCAGTCCCTCCTTTCTCTCCACCAACAAGGATAATCATCACTTTTTCCCCATATCAGGTTAGATGATACAATACGGTATGATACCATACCACACAACACAAAACCAAACCATACAGTCCCATCAAAAAGAGTGAAAATCCTTGAGTATTGTTCCCAAATCCTATGAGCCGATATCCTAAAGACTGGAAAACCATAGCCCACACCATCAAGGAAGCTGCGGGGTGGAAATGTGCTAAGTGTGGGATACAGTGTATTAAACCAGGGGAGGATATCTCAAAGCTTACGCTTAAAGAAAGGAAAGCCAGGACGTTACAAGTCCATCATAGTGACTTTCAAGAAGTCAGAAGTCAGAAGTGTGAAGTCAGAAGTTAAAATTAGTGGGAGATTGCGACTCACCACTAATTTTTTACCGCTAAAATAAATTTGTAGCGGGGGTGATAGGAAGTTAGAAGTTAGAAGTCAGAAGTCAGAAGTTAGAAGTTAGAAGTTAAAAAGGGCAAATTTGTCTCAAAGGTTCCAGTTTATGTCCGTCACTAATTCTTCATTACTTCTGATTTCACACTTCACACTTCTGACTTCATTAAGGGGGTCTTAAACCCAATTTCTACGTCTAGAAGTAGAAAGTTTTAACTGAAAATTATCAAAGAAAAAAACTTCTGACTTCTGACTTCCTACTTCTGACTTCGAGCGAAGCGATAATCCCGCTAATTCAGACCCGAATAACCTAATTCCTCTGTGTTCCCCCTGTCATCTGAGTTACCATCTTCGCCTTGTCATCTGAGTTACCATCATGGAAAACGGGGTAATATTAGTCCAGGTCAATTATCGTTGTTTTAGAAAGGAAAATGGAAAAGATAAAGATTAGAGTCGCTCAGAAGAAAGATATCGAAACTTTGTTTGAAATTAGAACCAGCGTCGAAGAAAATCATCAATCGCGTGAGGAGATTGCCGAACTGGGGATTACACCCCAATCAGTTGCCACAATGCTAGAAACAGACTGCTGCGCCTGGATTGCCTCTATTAGCGGTCGCCGGAGGCGCAGCGAAGCTGAGCACCCAATCGGTTTTTCAATTGCCAGTGCCACACAAAAAACCATATTTGGCATATTTGTTCGCCCTGCTTTTGAAGGCCAGGGGGCAGGACGAGCTTTAATGCAAGTAGCCGAAAACTGGTTTTGGTCAAAGGGAATTGAAGAGATTTGGTTAGTCACAGGCAACGACCCTAATTTAAGAGCCTATGGTTTCTATCTACATCTGGGCTGGATTCGGGTTGGGGTTGAATTGGAAGGAGATTTTAAAGGAGAAATGAAATTTATTAAAAGCCGTAAAATTGAATAACCAGTGAACACAGAAGATATGCTCCAAACCCAACGTCTAATTTTGAGAAGATGGCAATCGTCTGATCTAGAACCATTTGCTCAAATGAATGCTGATGCTGAGGTCATGAAATATTTGCCCCGTGTCCTCACACGCCAAGAATCAAAGGAGCTTATGGAGCGGCTCGAAGATCATCATCAAATCCATGAGTTTGGTTTATGGGCGGTAGAAAAAAGAGAAACATTAGCATTTATCGGATTTATTGGTTTAAATGTACTATCTTTTCAGGCTCATTTTACTCCAACTGTGGAAGTTGGATGGCGGTTGGCCAGACCTTTTTGGGGGCAAGGATATGCAACAGAGGGAGCCAGGACAGTTATCAGTTATGGTTTTGAAGTAATTGGTTTGTCCGAGATTGTTTCATTTACATCCGAGTTAAACTCACGATCAATTGCTGTTATGAAACGACTTGGCATGACTTATAACGCGGCCGATAACTTTGACCATCCTGTATTGCCATCAGGTCATCGTCTTAAACGTCATGTGTTGTACCGCTTGAATAGTAATAACTGACTAATAACAAGATCCCATTTTAATCACCCCATCGAATGACCCAATTAACCGAGGGCTAACGGAGAGTCCTGAATTACAGTAGAAATATAAACATCAGGTGTGAACAGGAGAAACAACCATGATCACCGCACTACAAGAAAGAATAACCAACGCTCTTACCGAAGCACGTCAACTATCCCAAGAACACAACCCCAAAGCAGCCGCCGCATGGGATGAAGTCGAAGAACTGTTTGCCGAATCTTCTCATCAACAACAAGAAAATACTAACTTTCAACAATATTGTCAAGAACACCCTGAAGCTGATGAATGCCGCATTTATGATGTTTAATTAATCACTCTATTCCTCACATTGTCAACACTCCTCACAACATCACCGCTCAAACCAGGGCGGTTATTTTTCGGTAACATGAGGATTGATATCTCGCAGCAAAGGGGAGCAGAGGTGATTAATCTACGCTCAGCCACTTCTGATGATTTGGATTTGTTACGATACTGGGATGAGCAACCCCACATCAAAGCCTCAGAGCCAAATGATGACTGGGGTTGGGAGATAGAACTTAACCGTAACCCTGATTGGCGCGAGCAATTAATCGCAGAAATTGGAGGTCGCGCCATTGGATTTATCCAGATAATTGATCCAGCCCGCGAAGATAGCCACTATTGGGGAGATATCGCCGATAACCTCCGCGCTATTGATATTTGGATTGGGCAAGAAACGGATTTAGGGAAAGGCTATGGAACTCAAATGATGCAACTTGCCATTGCCCGATGTTTCGCCGACCCTAAAGTGACAGCAATTCTTATTGACCCTCTTGCGAGTAATACTCGCGCTCATCGCTTTTATCAACGTTTTGGGTTCCAATTTATCGAAGAGCGACGGTTTGGCTCCGATGACTGCTTTGTTTATAGCCTGAACCGAAGAAGTTGGTCAGCTTAATCTAGAATTGAACCCAACTAATCAAGGTAACAATACCATAGGATTAATTGCTCCTGTGCCTAATGGGACTTTAGCTATAATCTGAACTCAATCTTACGCTAATATAGAAGGAGTTTAGACACTATTTAGGAGGATTATTGGGAGAAAGTGAGAAAAAATCTCTCTCAAATAGCATAAGACTCTGTAGATGTGTCTTACCATAGTTTACGTCATTTCTTGGTTAGAGCATCTTGGGGTGAACAGGAAATTAACGAGTGCCGTTTAGAGGTAATGAAAAGCTGTCGCCAGACAAAACCGTCCACTGGATTTTCTTTAATTATTGATGATTCAGGACATAGAACCCACATTCCGCACTTCAAAATGTAGTATTAAAGAAATCTCAAAAAGATGCTTGTATTATTAATAAGTTCTCTATTTCAAAAAGAGAACTACTGTTCAAGAATGTTGGATTAGCATTTAGCGGGTAT
>NEED01000037.1 GCA_002110465.1 unicellular cyanobacterium SU2
AAACGAAAATCTTCTATTTCTTTAAAGGTTCCCCCCGCACCGTTACTGGTTTCTACCGTTGTATCGGTAAAGTTAATGGTTAAACCTGTGTCCCCTGCGTAAAGGTCAAGGCGATCATATCCTACACCCCCAATTATCGTATCTGCTGCTGCTCCAGCCGAGTCGAACAGACAATCGCTTGTCTGAACTCTCGTCAGAACCGTACATGAGACTTTCGCTTCATACGGCTCCCAGTTAATCAATCTATCAGCAGAGAACGGTTCATACATTGTTATACCTTCTTGGAAACTTCTATTAGTACGGCATAGGCGTTTCCCAACAGTGTCTATGGATTACAGCACTGTTAAGTCCGTCAGGATGCTCTCTTTTTAGCGTGTTTCCTGTGATGGCAGTGTTTATGTAGAGCTTGATAGTTGTTAAATTTGTCTTCACCCCCTTGGTATTTAGGGATGATGTGGTCTATTTCTATCAAGTCTTCGGGTGTAAAGTGTTGGCTACAGTGATTACAGATACCTTTTTGCTTTTTGAGAAGTAGTGATACTCTCTTGGGCGTTAATGGGTACTGTCCTCTTCTTTTACTCCAGTAAGTCCAGTTTCCGTCATAAGGTGATGCTTCAGCTTTTACCAAGATGTGTCTTCTAATCTCAGTTGATGAGTGTAATGGTAATACTATCTGATTTTCTCCTCTGGTTTGAAACGTCCATTGTCCGTTCTCACCAGGAGAATAGTATTTTGCGAATGCTGATTTTTGCCTTTTTTTGCTTCTGTTTAGTATCCAAGCTCTAAGCATTTCCCATACGATGTGATTCTCTTTGCAGAAAGTTGCTTTACTGCAAACTGTCGAGTAGTATTTTGCCCAACCGTTGATAACAGGTTTTAGTTCCCTTATCAGCACTCCTTGTGGGGAGTGGCTGTTTCGGTCAATTACCTCTCTCATGGCTTGATGGTGAGCTTTTATTGCTTTAGTGCTTGGTTTTATTAGGGTCTTATATCCCAGAGTTTCAATGCCACCAGCACCTTTTCCAGATTGGTATTTGCCAACTGGGTATTGTCTGATGTTAAACCCAAGGAAGTCGAAGCCAGCTTTCTGCTCTTTTCCGTTGATTACCGTGTCTGATAGTGTATGACAGATTCGGGTTTTCTCTGGTCTGAGTTCTAGTCCGGCCATTTTTAACCATTTATTGACCAAGAATTTGCAATGCTGGATTGTTTCTAGTTCCTCGTGGACTATTACGAAGTCATCAGCGTATCTGATTACTTTGGGATTGGCTATACGTCCGGTGTTACGGTCTATCCCTGGCCTTCTTTTGGCTTTGGGGAAAGACTGTTCAATGTAGTCAATCATTCCGTGTAGTGCGATATTTGCCAGTAGGGGGCTGATTACGCCTCCTTGTGGTGTACCGCTTTCAGTATCGCTAAAGTTGTTTTCGTCCATTACTCCTGCCTTTAACCATTGTTTGATTATTGGTCTGAAGTGAGGGTTTTCTAGTTTGTTTAGCAAGTAGTTATGGTCTATTTTGTCGAAACATTTTGCGATGTCAGCGTCTAGAACGTATTTTGGTTTAAGCCTGATTACGCTAAAGATGGCTTCTATTGCGTCGTGACAAGACCTTCCTGGTCTGAAACCGTATGATTTACCCTCGAATTGGGCTTCCCAATATGGTTCCATACAGAGTTTGACTAGGCATTGCATCGCTCTGTCTTTGATGGTTGGTATTCCCAAGGGGCGTTTTTCTTCCTTTCCAGGTTTAGGAATCCAAACCCTAGAGAGGGGCTTGGTTTTATAACCTTTTATTGTTAAGGAGTTAGCAAGTGCAAGACGTTGTTTATAGTCTAGAGACTTAACTTTATCCACACCTGCTGTCTTTTTGCCCATATTTTCTTGAGTTACTTTCCTGACAGCTAATAGCTTGGCATAGTATGATTTTTCTAGGAGCTTCTGGAGTTTGCGTGCCTTTACTTTGTCACCCGATTTCACCGCATGAAATATCTTCGTTTGTAACTTAAACACTTTCCGTTGGACTTTTGCCCAATTGATAGTGTTCCATTCAACCGTAGTCATTAAACTCGTTTTCGACGTATTCATTACTAATAGTTTCCATTTCATTTGATTAACATCGAGTTACGTCAGCATATCCACGTTCATTACAAACGGGCGTTGGCTTCTTAACTCATCTCATTCCCATGTACCGTGCGCTTCAAGTTTGTGGCTACTCATCCTTTCGACCTTTTTTTTGATGAGAGGTTACATGGGGTTTCCTCGTTCCTTTCTTTCTGGGTATTTCTTGGACTGTAGGTTTTAGGATTTCTCCTTATCGTCTTTGATTACTCTGGACGCTCCCTGTCCCCCTGATTCCTTTGAGAATCTGTGTAACGCATCGCGAAAGAACGTTACCTGGAATCGTGTCCTTTTGGACGCAGCGTATCGAACACTTTCGCTGCCTTGTACTTAGAGAGGGTTCAGACAAGAGTTCAGCCGAAGCTTAACCATATCCAATTGACTAGCAAGGGATTTACTGTGTGTTTCAGTATTACCTCACATTTCCTTAATTGCGCTCATCCAGGGGTTACTAATTCCTGAATCATCAAGGATGTCGTTGCTCTTAGGGTTTCCCCTTTGATTCTGAGCAGGGCTTCCATCAAGCCCACAGAAAGAAAAGTTATTAGATTGTATAGGTTCGGTTTTGTTCGGTAATCCGTATTTCTTGTCAAAGAATGAATATTGAATTTCCGAACTTTGGATTGTTAATTTTTATTAACTTTCTACAATCTAACTGTACATTCATACCCAGTAGTGAGTATTTATGCACAAACGAGTCGCACTTCACTAAAGAAATCATTCCCTTCTCCACCATCTAAATAATCATCTCCCTCTTCTCCCCGCAGGTTATCATTCCCTGCATTGCCCACAATACTGTCATTTCCGCCATCTCCCTCGATATAATCATTGCCTACACCTCCGACAAAAGTATCGTTTCCTTCTCCTCCCCTGACATCAAAATAGGATGCTGCGGTTGCCGTGACATTATCATCTCCGACTCCTCCTCGAAAACGAAAATCTTCTATTTCTTTGATACTTCCTCCTGCTGAGGTTGTACCGTTATTAAAGTCACTGTAATCAACCGTTAAACCCGTTTCCCCTGCGTAGAGATCCAGGCGATCGCTTCCTGCACCTCCAATTATCGTGTCTGCTGCGGCATTTTCCACAAAATAATCATTCCCTTCTCCTCCGTCTAAATAATCATCCCCCTCTTCTCCTCTTAAATTATCATTTCCTGTACCTCCTTCAATGGTGTCATTTCCTTCACGGCCAAAAAGGTTATCATTTCCTCCCAACCCTTGAATTAAGTCATTCTCATTGGTTCCCGTAAGATTATTATTTCCCCCATCTCCAATAAAATTAGCCATTTCAACCCCTATAACCTCATTATTAACCTTAATATTGCGTTGATCATCTTCTGCTTGTAACACTGCTAACTCAGCATCAGATATAGTTTTCCCCTGTACCAACTGAGCAAAAATTGCTCCTTCATCCCCTACTATTTCAACCTCATTTAACTGCGCTTCTATTCCATGGCCAATTTCTTCTAATGGGACTTTGACATTTTTACAGGCTAAAAAAGGGGTAAAAGCCTTGTCAGACGCGGGATTTACCTCGCACGAGGTAAATCCCACTCAAACCTAGATGAATTCAGGGTTTAGGGTCATTCGAGGTTAAACTATTGATACATAAGGCTTTCACCCCTTTTTGCCATCATTTTTTATCAAAGTCCCACTAACCAAACGGTTACCAATTCCTGAAAATATTGATTATCAGCCTTAATTTCTGCTAAAGACTCAAATTGAGAGACTACTCCTGTGAGCAAACCTTCAGATAGATAGATCTTCCCTGCCTCTCTCGAAAAAGCCCCATTGAACTCATTAGAAGACAAAAATTCTACTGAGGGTAAATCTTCCCAATTATCATTACGCCAATTGTGGATGATATTTAGAGCATTTTCTTCGCTGAAACTACTACCAAAAGCCAAACGTAGCTTTTCTAGTGCCTCAGATTCGGGCAAATTAGCAAAAGATCGCAGTTCTAATCTAACTTGTCGCCAAGCTTGGGACAAGACTTCATTGAAGATATGGGGATCAAAATCGGGGGAAACGGAGTTTAGGTCTGGGGTTGAGTTGGCAGTAAAGGTCATTATTCTAAACGATTATGCAAAAATAAAAAACCATAAAATAGCAGCAGAACATCGCCAAACTGCTTTTCGTTTGGGACTTCCTCTTTCAATTTGGGAATGTTTATGGGACGAACTGGCGTTATAGTCCCCTATTCTTCCAATTTACAACCGAAACACCTTAAAGAAACCTTTTATTTCCAGATAATGTTAAAGTTACAAGTAAGATACCATAAGCTAAAAAATTACAAACGTCAAGATTAAACAAGATATTTAAGTGATTTGCCCGATAGTTCTTCTATCCTCACCGTAAATATTCGAGAATTCCATTAGCGATCGCTTGTCGTGACCATCGTGAACTACTCGACCCCGATCCAGTAGGTGCTTGGCTTCCCGCAGGGTAGCTAAGATAAGTTTGAATTAGAGAAGAATCAATTGCATTTAACATATCCGCACGGGAAATCCCCGATTGAGGGACGAAAATCGTGGGATAAATTGCACGGTTAGGGTTTTTGACTCAAATCCAAAATCTTGTAGTAGAATATTTACTGTCAATCATAGTTGACCTAAAAACTTTGTATAGAGCCATCAAAGTCCCAATCTATCCAACACCAGAGCAGTCCCAAAAACTAAGTCAAGTAATGGTGGGATGAAATCACCTTCTCCTTGGCAAGTCAGCTTAATTTTGACTATTGGTGTCTTGGCTGTTTCGATGGCAGCTATTTTTATTCGTCTGTCCATTAATGCGGCTAATACATCAGGGGTAGAATTTAGTTTATTTTTAGCAGCTTCCCGTCTTATGATCGCCTCTGGGTTATTAATTCCAACTTGGCGTAATTTCCCGAAAAAATCAGGTCTTCTTTGTGCTTATTATTATGCAATGGGGGCCGGAGTTGCTCTTGCTTGCCACTTTGCTACTTGGATAACCTCCCTGTCTTTTACCTCCATTACAGCCTCAACAACCCTCGTAACGACAACTCCTGTGTGGGTTTCTTTGATTTCTTGGATTTGGTTTCAAGAGAAACTGACAAAACAAACAATTTTGGGGATTATGATTGCCTTAACAGGAGGAATCATCATTGCTGTGGGAGGGAATACATCAACCCAATTTGTCAGTAATTCCATGTTAGGAAATGGGTTAGCCCTTGTGGGAGCATGGATGGCGAGTTTGTATCTTATTTGGGGTCGGAAGGCGCAAGAACATGGCTTTAGAGTTGGAAATTATATCGCTATTGCTTATACAACAGCAGCTTTGGTGCTTTTTCCTTTCCCGTTGTTGATGGAAAATGGCTATCTGGGATATCCCCAACAAGTTTATTTATATGTAGGATTAATGGCTATTTTCTCTCAGTTAGTTGGCCATACAATCTTCAATTGGGCTTTAAGATGGATATCACCTACTTTAGTGACTTTAACTATTTTATTTGAACCCGTAGGGTCGAGTTTTCTGGGATTTGTATTTTTTGGGGAAGTTCCTCCTTTCATTGTCTTAGGAGGAGGAATCATGTTGTTAATTGGGATAATCATGGCGGTTTTGGGGTCTAAAAAAGACCATTCTGTATCAGAAGAAGGTAATAAATTAGATTAAAAGAGAGTAAAAGTCGGTTTATATCCAATTTATTCTTTGAATTAATCAAAATTAACTTTATTTCTTCACTCCATTTTATTCATAAGCAGGGCTTATGAATAATAAAAGTAATACTTTTATAAAAATCCTTTACAAGCTGTTACAAATTCGTTAAGATAGTGACATACATACCAAATAATTCGTACCTCGAAAACGAAATAGGAATTATACCACTATGACTACTACCTTACAGCAACGCGAAAGCGTTTCTCTATGGGAACAGTTTTGTCAGTGGATCACCAGCACCAACAACCGCCTCTATGTAGGTTGGTTCGGTGTCTTAATGATCCCCACTCTCTTAACTGCTACCACCTGCTTCATCATCGCTTTCATCGCGGCTCCTCCCGTTGATATCGACGGTATTCGTGAGCCTGTAG
>NEED01000038.1 GCA_002110465.1 unicellular cyanobacterium SU2
CCGAAAGCTTCAGGGGCGGATTGAGCGATTGCAACAGTCGAAGGAGTTAGAAGCAACCGCTAAGGGAATCTTGGGACTACTCGGGAAAATTGAGCGTCCTTATTTGACTCCGTTAGAGGAAGAAATGCTGAAAGTGTTAGAGCAAGCTTATGGTTGAATTGATCAAGCAATGTTGTTTACGTCAAGCTACAACTCAAGATATTTGGGGGATACGGAGGTTAGTTTTAGGAGCATTTCTTGACCCTACTCAATTAAAAGCAGAACAGTTTTGGGTGATTGAGTTAAAGGGCAAAATTATTGCTTGTGGTCAGTTACGAAATTTTGGTGAGGGTCAAGAATTGGGTAGTGTGGTAGTAGCAAGACGATGGCGAAATCAGGGATTAGGAAGTTATTTGACAGAAAGATTGGAGAATGTAGATTGCAGATTGCAGATTGAATGAGAACAAGCCATTTATTTCGGCATTGGTAAATCTAAAATCTTCCCTCAACAATCAACAATAAATGAGGGCGCGGGGTCGGAATTATTTCCGACCTTTAAGCCGCCCGTCTTAAATCTACAATCAACCCTCCCAAGCCCACGTACTTCAGTCGTGGGTACAATCTACAATCTGCAATCTGCAATCTGCAATCCTTTGACTTTCTGGTATCCAAGCTAACGTGCTATAACCGTGTCCCAAAGTTTTCGGGGTGACAAGAATTGGAAGAAGCTCACCATGCGGACTTTAGAGATCAGCGATCGCTAAAAAGAATCGATTTAGTCCCTAGAAAAAACAGTACAAATAGTCTATTTAGATTGAGAAAATTCCAATTGTTAGGAATGAACAGAATTAATCGATAGATGGAGTATGGTCTTCTACTAAATTTTCTCTTAATAATTAGACGAGACTGTACAGTTTGACAATTGTGGGGGAGTTGAGTTTAGTCTAAACTCCAGTTTCAACTGTCCCATCATTGAATTAGTTATCCGCATCGATAGCTTGTTCACAGTCTATTGATGCCACCAGACAAAAAAACATAATTGAGCTACCATATTCTAAAACTCAGTCCTTAATAAAAACTTTTTTAACTTGACATCATTGTTCTCTTTGTAGGTTATTATTAATGCTTCCCCTTCGACCTTTTCCTAGACGGAAATATTCTCGTAAAAATCCCCCTTCTGCTTATTCCTCTAACAAATTTTGGATTAAGTTTAATATTGAAGGTTTAGATGCTTGGTATCATCACTGGCGAGAACCTTATCATTTACTCTTAAATATTCCTTGGAAATATTTTATTATTTTGATGTCCATTTTTTATCTTGTTCTCAATGGGGGCTTTGCTTTAGCTTATTTTTTGGGGATAGATGGGATAGAAAACGCTGTTGAGGGTTCTTTTCGTGATGCTTTCTTTTTTAGTGTTCATACCTTCTCCACTATTGGTTATGGGAATATGTATCCCACCAGTCTCTACACACATATTCTCGTTACCGTAGAAGCTTTTGTTAGCCTTTTAGGTATTGCCTTAATCACGGGATTAGCCTTTGCTCGTTTTTCTCAATCTAATGCTAAGATTTTATTCTCTAATGTTGTGGTGGTTCTTCCTTATAATAATGTTCCGACTCTGATGCTTAGAGTCTCTAATCAACGCAAAAATTATATTCTTGAAGCCAAAATTCGTTTATATCTTATGTGGGATGAAGTTAGTAAAGAAGGGAATTTTTTTCGTCGAGTTCATGAATTGAAATTACTTAGAGACTACAGCCCGACTTTAGCTATGACTTGGACAGTTATGCACCCCATTGATGAAAACAGCCCTTTATTTGAGGTAAATCTCGACACCTTAAAAAGAAAAAAAGCCATGCTCTTAACTTCCTTGTCTGGCATTGATGAATCCATTACCCAAACTATGTATGCTCGTTCTTCCTATGGCTTTCGAGATATTCTTTGGGATCATCAATTTCAAGATGTTATCTATCATACTCCCGATGGTCATCGTTATATTGATTTATCCTTTTTTCATCGGACTAAGCCGGTTGAGACTGAACGCTCTTGATAATTTTCGCCATTTATTTGTATGACTAATCCTCAGAGTATTCAACGTGGAGCCTTTTTTATTGTTACTGCTGAATTAAGTTTTGCTCTGAGTGCAGCCCTTATTAAGTTGGTATCAGGTTCATTACCTAATGAATCCATTGTTTTTTTTCGCAATTTGTTTGGGTTATTTATTCTAATTCCTTTGTTATCTAAGGCTGGTCATCAAATCTTACAAACAAACTGCTTACATCTACATCTTTTTCGTTCAGGAATTGGCATGGGAGCCATGTATTGCTTTTTCTACTCTTTAGCTCGTCTTCCCTTAGCTGATTCGATGCTAATCAAATCAACGATTCCCCTGATTATCCCTTTTATCTCCTTAGCTTGGCTTAAAGAAACTCTTTCTAGGCGTATAATTGTGGCAGGTTTATTAGGATTTTTTGGCGTTTTTCTAATCTTAAAACCAGATGGAAACAACACCAACTGGGTAAGTTTAGTCGCCTTGGGTAGTAGTTTGATGGCTGCTTTAGCTTTTGTCACGGTTCGCCAACTTTCTTCTACCGAACCACCATTGCGAATTGTGGCCTATTTTGCCATTGTTGGTCTTAGCATCTCTGCTATTCCCCTAACTTGGACTTGGCAAACGCCCACTTTGGGACAATGCGTTATGTTACTGGGAGTCGGATTAACCACCACCATTGGTCAACTACTATTAACTCGCGGTTATAAAAACGCCCCTGCATCTAGTGTGGGAATTTTTACCTACACTTCCGTCCCCTTTGGTACCTTTTTAGGTTGGTTGTTTTGGCAAGAGCTATTAGAACCAAAATTTTATCTAGGGGCTATCTTGATTGTTTTTGCTGGTGTACTGGTTTTAAAAAATCAACTACCCGACACGGATAGTTCATAAAAATATAGAGAAAACTCTCGGCTTTAATCCATGACTACTCAAGTTTCTTTTAAAATTGTTTCTCTGCTGCCTTCGGCTACAGAGATCATTGACTGTTTGGGTTTAACGGATGCCCTTGTGGGACGCTCTCACGAGTGCGATTATCCTTCCCTAGTTCGTGATTTACCCGTTTGCACCACCGCCAGACTCGATAGTACCCGTAGTAGTAGTCAAATAGATCAAGATGTTCAAAACCTACTACTACAAGCTCTGAGTATTTATAATATTGAGCTTCAAACCCTCCAAAAACTTCAACCCACTCATATCGTTACTCAGGATCAATGTGATGTTTGTGCCGTGAACTTTGCTACTGTTGAATTTTCATCAATAAGGGAAAACTCCCCCGAAGAGGAGAACAAAAGAACTACAACAAAGACAACTGAAGAGGAACTGGAGCCGACACGAACTAACCACTACCGCAGGAGGAAAAACCCCACCCCGCAGGGGGGAACACAGAAGGGGGCAACCATAGAACTGATCTGACTCCTATGGCGATCGCATAGGCTAGACTAGCCCAAGAACCAGACCCTGAGCCATTGAAAGCTGATTTTTTGGGCATTAGCCCAGGAGGACAACTCGAAGCGGGGAATGACAACCACAATCCGCCCTGACAACTCTCTACACAAGCTATTGATCTTCTGGCGAAAGCTGCACGACCTCGGCCATAGTCGCCACTCGCCACACGAAAAACTCTCGCCTCTAAGAAAATCTCGCGGGCAATCGCATCTACGCCCCTAGCGCAGCCCACCGCCACCACCGAGGAACTAGGCACGAAGCGAGAAACCTCTGAGATCTGCTTTTTCGCCCCAGGAGCAGCTACACGCGACCCAGAGAAACCAACAATAGGACTAGAAGCTACTAACTCTAAAATACAATCAGGAATCATCGAAAATCATCGAAAATCCTCAAAAAATCTGTTATGATAGAATTATAGCACGTAAACAGGGAAAAATAAAGACTAAAAGCCAGACCCAGAGCCAACCACAGCCCCCACACCCCACCGCCACGCGATCGAGGAGAGGCAACCCTTCGGGAAGGCAAAAGGTAGAAGGCAAAAGTCAAAAGTGATAATATTAACGACTAATTTCCTATATTCAGCAAAATAAAAGCAATTAATTATTTTTGCCTTTTTATTTTTGCCTTTTGCCTTGTTTTACCTCCGCCCGACGAGGGAGCAAAACGACAACGCAACAACACCCACGAAAGGCAAAGCACCAAGCCAACCAAGGACGAGGGAACCCAAGAAAGAAAACAGACAACCCCTACCTCTCTCTCATCTCTCCTTTCTCCTGTTGATAGCGGTTTTCATATCAATAGCAAAAATCAACAGGATAATCGCCTTTGTAGGAGAGAATTTGATTAGCATATTTGGTAATTTTTTCTACTAGAAGTCGTCTTGGTCTAGGGGTTGGACAACAATTAATCAAATATTAAGTTTTTTAAGCAAACTAGACTGAGGACACCCTTGATCCAATAAGCTCAAGACAAACAAAAATTGAGTCAAGTTACTTAGTTAATGGCTTAAGACAAAATCCTATAACTGATACACGAATATGACGATTCCTCTACTTAGCTATTCACCTACGAGTCAAAACCAGCGCGTGGCTGGCTATGAAATCTTTGGCGATGAACAACCGAGACTCTACAATACTGAAACTCTGTCAACGCCAGCTCAGATGGATAATTTAATCCTCGCAGCGTATCGACAGATTTTCAACGAGCAGCAAATGCTAGAATGCAACCGCCAAAAAGTCTTAGAATCTCAACTGAGATTAGGCCAAATCACAGTACGGGATTTTATTCGTGGGTTGTTACTTTCTGAGTCCTTTATGACGCGCAATTATCAACCGAATAACAACTATCGGTTCGTGGAGATGTGCGTCAAACGGGTTTTGGGACGGAAGGTTTACAGCGAGCGCGAAAAGATGGCTTGGTCTATTGTCGTAGCCACGAAAGGGTTACGAGGATTTGTTGACGACCTGCTCAAAAGTGAAGAGTATTTTCGTAACTTTGGCGATAATATAGTTCCTTACCAACGACGGCGGATTTTGCCAAGCCAAACCCTTGGAGAGTTACCCTTCGCCCGTATGCCTCGGTATGGAGCAGACTACCGCACCCAATTGGAGACAATAGGCTATTTCCTTCCTCTCAAACCTATTTATCGTTGGGCATGGCAGCAGCCTCCTTATCCAGCCTGGGTTCGTTGGACGGGGAAAGTCATTACGCTGACGGGGGCAGGATTATTAGGGATTGGTGTCATTGCCATCGCCCTAGCAGCGTGGGAGATCATTAGCCTCTAGTTGAGAAAAAAGGCGCGGGTAATCGAACCCCAAAAATTCTACGCTTATTGGGGGAGCTGTTTGAGTCAAATAGTTATGTTCATACTGTTCTTAACAAGCAACAATTAAGCAGTCAAAAACAATCATCTCAAATTTAGCCCGAACCTAGTTCTAAATCGTCTTGTTTTCGGCTTTGTCGAAAACAAGACGATTTTTCTCACTGATTTTCACCTGAGATTTATAGACCTGTTCTAAAATTTGATTAGCATATTTGGTGATGTTTTCTAAATACTCATCTTGGTCTAAAGTATCTTTCCAAAAATAAGAAGTATTGCTATGTGCTAAAAAAGCAGCGACTTTGTGGTAATTCCCTATTTGTTCAAAGAGGGTGTGTGCAATCTGCAAGTCAATTTGATATTCATCATAATTATTGTCAGATGTAGTAGCCTCCACTTGTTGCTTAACTTCTAAATAAGTTTGTCTAAGTTGTTGTCTGAATAACCTAAGTTTGTTCGGCTGAGTAGAAGTTTCAACAGGGGTAATATAGGGCTCACGGGGTGACGACCACGTTAAAAGCCAAGCTGTATCAGGAATGGGACGAATTTATGGTAAAAAAGATTCGGTCAGTTTACGTGAATCCGACCGAGAAAGAAAAATGCTTTGACAATTGTATCGTAATATCATCGTATCCTATTTAACTCCCGACCAATTGA
>NEED01000039.1 GCA_002110465.1 unicellular cyanobacterium SU2
TTCAAGCACTGACTGATCTACTGTCAGCACAATCTGATCAAATGAATTCATTGTTCTTAATCTCCTTGTAGCGTGGGGAAAATATTTTGTGATTGTCAGGGGAAGTAAAAATCTCCCCCGACTACGGTACGGAAATCTTAGCCGTGTTCTTTAAAATTCGTCTTCATCGCGGTAAAAAGGTTGTGGTGATGATAAAACCTTCAAACCGACTCCTTTCCAGGTCGATAGCCAGCTATCCCAGTCTTTTTTTGTGGGTGGGTGGGAAAAGGTGGCGACTACGGTATGAGTGTTGCTGACGACTGGGTGACAAGTGCCATCGGGTTCATAGATTTCTTCTAGAATCCCGTCCCATAGGGTTAGTACGTATTCGTAAACAGGGTTAACTGTTACAGATGTTGATCTTGTTTGGTTCACTTGTGTCATGATAAGAATTAGATTTGTTAATGGGGGAGATCGGTCATTGAGCTTGCCGAAATGCAGTCAGACTGTTTCTCCCTGTTTTCGTTGAAATTGGGCAAAGCTAAGACAATTCAGCTTTGGAGATCTGAACTGCCAAAGTGCTTAGTCAAAAGCTTTGATAAAGCTTCGGGAATTTCGTTATTGAGACAATAACGTTCAAAAAAACAAGTTTTGTCGAAACCTAAGACATTTTCTAAAGCCAGAAAAGCTCCGAGCAAAACTAGGAACTCAGGGTCAGTAGTAGACGGTTTCAACTCGTCCAAAGAAGTCCCAAAGTAGCGATACTCGTTCTTGAGATGCCTTTCAAGAGTTTCAAGAATTCGTGCTTGTTTTTGAATAGCTGCTACGATTTCTTGGGTCGTAATTTTGGTTGGGATTTGAGTCATCGTTTTAGGTCGAAGAAATTGATTTTTGAGTCTTCCCTGAGTCCTGGCTCCTCGTTCTGCGGTAATTCACCTGACACGCTAGTTTCGGAAAACAGGGGATTATTCAGTTTTAAAGGTACTGTAAAAGGTTGTGATGGTATTACATATCGAATAGCTTTCAAACCTGGATTTTTACTTCTTGGTGAGGCGGCTTGCTTCCTCATCCATATTTCTATATTAATCGATTCGACTAACAATTGTCAAGCATTATCACTAATATATTTGTCGATACGGCTAACGAAAAACTCCCCAACCTGGAGAGTTTTTCGGAGGCGTAAATGGCTTTATGCAAAGATCTAAAAAAATAAATTTCTGGAACTATTGAGTAATTGAGGATTACTATTTAGAGAGCGATTCAGATTGATCGGGAATATACCTTAAAAGATCTCCTGGCTGACAATTAAGAACCTTGCAATACTTCTCTAACGTTTCACTATCCAAGCGAGACGGCATAATTTTCAGATTTTTGTGTTTACTTACCGTAACTTTGTGCAAACCAGTTAGATCTGCTAACTCTTTGTAATCGATTTCTCGATCTGCCATTATCACTGCTAGCCTCCATTTGATAGCCATAGATTTATTCAAAAGTTTAAGCATATTCCACTTTACCTCCTTTAAAAATGGGAAATTTTAACTTTATAAGCTAACCAGTTAGCAATATCCAATAACAGATTAGTAGTTATACTTTATTATATTAACCGAATCGATTAATATAATAATGGAAAAGACAAATTTTAAAAAGTTAAGTTTGTCTAACAATCGAATGCCAAGCAGTTGTCTATTTGCTTTGCGATAGTCATGTTCGTTTTGGAGGTAATCTCTCAGCAAACTCGATCAAATATTTTTGATGCAAAAAAAAGCTGGAATCCCCTAGCTGCTAAGTATTACTGTCTGAACCAGAGGCTCCCATACCTTTGTTTAATACTTCTTAACTCTATTGTACACTGGCAGTCTAATTTACTAATGCTGTAACAGTTGGGGACTTCAGCCAGGCTATATGTGCAATGGAGTCAACAATGGTACTGGACATATTACATTACTGTTACTCGAATACCTTCACTCATACAAACTCGAATCTAACTGTTGCAGTTAAACTAACAAGGCAACCATCCAAACTTCTCTACTCAGTTGAAACACAGCTAAATCATCTAAGACTAATTAACAGAGTTTGGGACTCATCGCCTGTCGTTTTTAATCAACTTAAAGCAATCCGAATCAAGGTTCCGTTTGGCTGTGTCCTCAAACCATTAACAGCTAAAAATAATCAACTAGAGGGTGAGCCATGAACAAACTCACCCCGACGAATCGTCATAACCTTTGCCCCCTCTGTGGAGATCGCTCTAGAGACTGCCGAACATCCAACGACAACCTTATCTTATGCCACGGTTACATTGAGCAAGATTCCCCAATATCGGGTTGGAAATGGACAAAAACCAGCAGTAACGGAGTCTGGGGCGTTCATATTCTTGATGACGGAAAAACCTTTGACCGTGAGCAATGGGAACAAGATCGACTACTCAGGGAGCAACAAAAACTAGATCGCCTAAATTTCCTGTCCAAAAATGCCCTACCTGCTTTTGAGAGAGATATTTACTACCGTAAATTATCGAAGTACCTGGGACTAGAAGACCATCACCGTAAAGACTTGGAAAAACGGGGGCTATCGAAGGATAGCATCGACAGCATCCCGTACTTTTCGGTGAATCAGTTTTCTTCGATTTCCATTGACATTCCTCATAATTTACCAGGAATTGGCACTGATTACAGCACTGGGACTCCAAAACTTTGTGTGAGGGAATCAGGATATTTCTGCCCTAGTTTTGATCTCAATGGTAATGTAAATGGTGGTCAGGTTAGGTATCAGGGAGAGAAGAACAAATACCGATGGCTAAAAGGGGTATTTTCGTCCCATTTGCCGAACGGAGAACTTCCAATAACCCTTATTAAAGGCAATAGGGACTCCGCAATAGGCAATGCTTCGACAAGCTCAGCAACAAGTGAAGCAAGGAAAAAAACTATTGCCCATTGCCTATTGCCCGTTGCCTCCAAAACAAGTACCATTTATCTCACTGAGGGGATCTCTAAGCCCCTAATCGCAGCCCTTCGTCTAGGAATCAATGTCTGTGGTGCTGCTGGTGGATATTTCCTAGGTTCTCCTCAACAATTCAAAGAAATTCTCAGCCATTACACTACGGTTATCATAGCTGTAGACGCGGGGGATATTATTAACCCCCATGTCATGAAACGATGGGTAAAACTGATTAATTTTCTTCGTTCATTAGGGATAGAGCCTAAAATCTTATGGTGGGAGCAAAAAACTAAACAAGCTCCAGATATTGATGAGTTAACCTTTGAAGAGTTTAACCGAGCTACTTGTCTGAGAGTTGCCCAATTTTATCAAATAGCGCATTTTGAGCCTAATAAACCCTCTGGTGAAAATAACATCAATCGGTTCCGAAAAACGTTAACCCGTCAAGTCAAACGACTCCAAAAACGGTTAACTAAGTTTGTTTCGAGTATTGAAGCTTTAGAATTTGATGGAAACCGAGAAAAACTCTGGCTACATAAAATTCGAGAAGGCAAAGTAGTCCTTGACGCTTCCTTCATGGGATCTGGCAAGTCCCACGCCGTCGCTAACCTGGAAAATACCAATGGTAAGATCTGGTACGTCAGCCAGTCTCATCGTAACCCCACCGTGGACGCGATCGCCAATAATTTTGTCGATTTAGCACCGCGCTCTCAATATGGATTCTACCGAACAGAGGATGGGGATCTCAGAGAAGCTAACGAGGAAACCCCCCAAGAATTGCTCGAAATTCAGCCTAACTGTATTAGAGCTAATTTGTTCAATAATCTTTCAAATCTAGGCTATAATCCCCATGAATCAGTCACCAGTTATGATTTAACGCAAGTCAGTCAGGATTTGAAACCTTACCCGTCAAAAACACTGGTGACTGAGCGCAAGCGTGTGACTGGTGACTGTCAAACTGACCTTAATCCGATTTGTGGTACTTGTCCTGCTAAAAAGATGTGTCCTTTCACTCAAGGTATGTATCGTCATGAAAGGCGACAAACACTGAGTAAGCCGAAGATACGCTGTGATATTCAATCAATGCCAAGGGACTATGACTACTCAAAGGATATTATTGTTATTGATGAACCTTCGCAGTCTATCAAGCCGACTAAACAAATTACCACGGACTGGGGTAAATTGCTTTTAGAGTTAGATAGGGTCAGAGAAGTATTACCCAAGCCAGATTATGAGGTAATTGATGAATTATTGCAATTAATCAAACCTTTATGGTACAATAAGGAGTATTATGGGCTAAAGCACCAGTCTATTCTGGATTCAGTTCCATTCTTGCCTGTGAACTTGCTTTCTATTATTGAGCAATTAGAGAACCATCCTCTGGATCTCAAAGATGTCTTCTCTGAAGCTGACCGAATAGAGAAAAACCAGTTTACTCCCAAAGAATGGGCTAAATATCGTGAGGCGGTTAGACTAGCGAACAAGTATGAGAATGCGGCTGCTTATTCCGAATCCCTCGACAATTTAGCCAAGGTTCCTCCCAATGCTTTGATTCATATACTCAAGGGTTTGGCTGGAGAACAAGGAGTCTCGTTGAGAATAACCAAAGGTAATCTTCAAATTATCCTTGATACTCGTAATGACTTCGCTTTTCTTAACGATGCTAAGGGCTTAATCTTCCTTGATGGTACTTTGGATAGCGATCGCTTAAAATACTTAACGGGGATTAAACGTCCCATTGAGGTTGTTAAGAAGAAAATCAACCAGCCTTTACAAAATTTAACTGTTTATGTGATTAAAACCGAGGGCATTGGCTCAAAGCAAGTCTCTGATACCGCTATCAACCGAATACGGGCGTTGAGTCAAACTTTGGTGAACCAATTCGGAGATCTGCCCACCATCGCCCATAAATCGATGCTTGAACGCTTGGATCTCGATGGTTACTGGTTTCGAGATAACAGAGGTTCTAATGAATTCGAGGGGAATCCTAATTTAATGGCTATTGGACTACCTTATCCTAATGTAGGGGCGTTAGAGGATGAATATCTCGCTTTAACTGGTAGTCTAGAAGATTTTGAGGGGTTCTACCAGCAAAGGGTTAACGATGAGGTTCTTCAACTTGGTGGTCGCCAAAGGGTAAATCGTTATCCTGACTCTCAGTTTAACCTGTTCATGCTCGTTCCCCCCGACGCAGATCTACGATGGCTAGGTTCTTTCGGGGCATCCGTCGTTGAAATTAACGCTGTTGAAATTTGCGAGTCGGCGGGTGATAGGTTTCAAACGGCGATCCTCAATATGGCTAGGGCTGTTGTGGAAACCGGAGAAAGTACCATCTCAGGATTAGCCCGTGCTATGGGGATTAGCCGTCAAGCCATCCACAAGCTGCTTAACGAACATGGCTTAACCTTCCAACAAATACTAGAAAGAGTGAGTAAATATACCTGTAAACCGAGCATAAATAACCCTAATAAGGGTCAGTTGACACCCAATGGTTTGGTTAGTGAGTTTGGAGATCTTCTCAATCTAGATTTGGTTACTTTGGCTAAAGAGGTGATCAATGCCATCTCCGTATTGGGTTGGGATGATTTTCTACGATATTTATTCGATGGCTGGTCAGAGCCTTTGCAGTGCAGGGTCTTAGGGCTTCTCTGGGGAGTCTTGGATAGGGATGAGGAGGGATCGGAGATTGGTTCGAGCTAAGACTAAAAAACGTCCCGTCTTGCACATAGTATTTATAATATTGTGTATTGTGTACATCACTAATCATTATGAAAACTAACATCGATTTAGATGAGCAACTCGTTAAACAAGGTTTCTCTATCACTGGATTGAGAACTAAAAAA
>NEED01000040.1 GCA_002110465.1 unicellular cyanobacterium SU2
AGCAAGGAGGCATCGCTGTTGAAATTGTTTCTCTCATGGGAACAAGTACAATCGCTATCAACCTAAAACGCCTATCCTAGCTATATTAGCGCAATGTTGAGTTTAGTTTCTAGCTAAAGTCCCATTAGGACTTAAAGAATATCAAGTTAGGCATAAACGCAGTTTGCTAAGACATTTTATCTTAGTATTTTGTGCTTATACTTTTATTCTTTGGCATAAGTTAACTGGAGGATTAAGAAGGCGATGGGGGAACAAACCTTTGAATACTTTTCCTGAAGCCTTAGAAGCATTAGTCTTCGACGCTGCTTCGCAGTCCGTACAGCTATCTCTTATCGTTTTTATGACTGGTTAAAGAATCATTCTGACGTATTCGCTAGGTATAAAGCTAGTTTCGGCTATGTTTGGGCTTGAAATCAGCTAAAGTCCCACTAATGACTATCTGACTATTATTTGGATATCCATCATCAACTTGTTTGGCAGTCTCACCTAGCCAAGATTTTAAATACTCGACAAAATCATTACTGTTATTGGGTAAGCCCAAATTATCGCAGTATTCATCCAGGAGAGGTAAGCAATCCGACCAAGACAATAATTGCTCTCGGTAGTCGGCATAATCTTGACTGCCTGCCACACAAATATCTCCTGACTTTAGTTCAGAAGCTAGATAGGAAAAGACACAGACCTCAAAATGTCGGCGGGATATTTTATTTTTCTGACCCGACATCACAAACTTTTGCCATTCAACCGAAGCAAAAGAAAGGTCAACGTCCCCACTAAGCCAATTACCACGCCGATGAGAGTTATCTTTCAAGAATTGAATCGCTTCAATTAAAGTCAAATCGGTACTTGTAGACTCTAGTTGGAGAGCATTAATTAAACGAAAAAAAGCACTGCGATGACTTTTATAAAATTGCCATAGCAAAGGACAGTGGTTGTTACCCCGATAGGCATTAATCGCATCACATTCTGATAGCAAATGGTCTACTCCACCCCCTGCTTGTAAAATCTGTTTGACCTGTGACCATTCTTCTTCGGGAGATTCATCAGCAAAAAACGGTAGAACATTGGCAAATACCCCGACCACAGTTTCCACTCTCTCTTGGAGTTGTTGGCGAATTAATTCTAGTTTTTCTTTAGCCTTGTTATGAATCTTCTTCATCTGCTTGAGGAACATCGTCACCAGGTAATCTCTTGTATTGACCCCATTGGTATAGATTAAGCAGAGTAATAAAGTTGCTCGTTTGGGTTGGGTGATTTTCTTGATTTCCGAAGCATCGAGAGATTTAGCTTCGGCTGCCCAGTGTTGAATTTTTGAGGGATTAAGGCAAAAGCTATTTCTGTTGAAGTGGGAGTATAGGTTTTTTGAAGTTGGGCAAGAGTGTAGTAACGCTTAAAACGGGGATAAGCCGTTCTTTCAATAGAAGCCACAAGGGGTGAAAAACAAGGAATAATTTACAGTAATATAACCAAAGCAAAAATAAATTTGTTGTCAGTAAGAGCATGAATTGTTTTAGTAATAAGGAATTGAGCCTATTTATTGTTTTCAATTTCATGCTCTTTCTATATCGGTAATCCCAAACTTAAGTTAAACTTTAATATCCCACAAGCTGTCCTGATACTCCTTCACATTCTCAATAAAACGCGGGGGGTAGACATTGCGAAATTTATGATGGTCTTGAGGAATAGTTTCGATCATAAAGTCAATCATTCCTTGCGGGTCGAGTTGCAAATCGTCACCCGCAAATAGTTGCTGTACATCGCGAATTGGCTTCTCAGGGGTGAAGTTCTGGTCGGGGTCGTACCACTGGTCGAGGGTATCGTACATACGATCATTAAAGCCAGTGCGGAATGGCCCAGGGTTGATAGTGGCAATCTGTACTCCAGTACCTTCCATTTCCTCCCGCAACAACTGTACGATAGCTTCGAGGGCGTGTTTGGAGGCACAATAAGGTGCGAGAAATGGGAAGGTGGAAAAACCTGCTATGGAAGAAGTAATGATAATTTTTCCCTTACCTTTTTTGACAAAATGACGGGCGAAGGGCTGGACAAATTCTAGCGTGCAAAAAACATTCACCTCAAATACACGACGTACTCGATCTACAGCAATTTCAGCTATGGGTCCCGTTTCGCCAGTAGCTGCGTTGGGAGCTAGAATATCGATTTTATCGCCATATTTTTCAAAGATAAATTCCCGTTCCTCTTTATTCAATAAATCTAGTTTAGCAACTTCAAGTTCTACCCCTTCTTGTGCTGCTGCTGCTTTAAGTTGAGTAACTTGAGGCCAGTTTTCACAGGTCGCAATTACTTTATGACCTTTTTTTGCCAACCCCAGCACCGTACCTTTCCCAAATCCCGAACCCGCACCTGTCATTAAAATTGTCTTACTCATGAGAAATCTCCTTTCTTGGGAAATACTTTGATTTATGAAGCAAACTTAGATAATTTGATGACTTTTATAGACCACTGGTTCGCCATCTAAAATGTCCCTGAATTTAGCAATCGCCGAGGTAAGATGAGGTGTTTTCCAGTGTGCAGATTCAACATCCGCATCTTGCCATTCTTCAAAAGAGAGTATGGTATTGGGGTCTTTTTGGTCTCGATAAAATCCATATTGCAAGGCTCCTGATTCTTGGCGAGTCTGTTGTGCTAACTCTTCTAAAACCTTAACTAGCTCGTCAAACTTACCTGTTTGAGCCTTTAATACGGCAACAGTGTATATTTTTTCGCTCATAGTATTTGCTTTTTTATCTTGTAATTTTTATTCGTCACTACGATTGAAGTCGGGTGTATTAATTGTTTTTAAATCGGTCTGCATTAGAAGCTAGGGTAGTCTCAATATCACCCCGACCAAAAAATGCAGGTACGGGTTTGGGTTTTTCTAAAGCTCTTTGGGTAGCAGGTCGTTCGTCAATACGGTCAAACCAAGCCTGAAGGTGCTTAAGGCCATCGACAGAAACCTTTGCCCAATAGTAAGCTCTCGCCCAAGGATAAGTAGCAATGTCGGCGATGGTGAATTCATCTCCTACCAAAAAGGCTTTACCCTCTAGCTGTTTGTCCAATACTTCGAGTAACCTGCGCGACTCTTTTACATATCGCTCGATAGCGAAATCGTCTCGATGTCCTTGGGGTTCGGCAATTCTTTGAAAGTACATCGCCTGTCCCATCATTGGCCCAATGCCACCCATTTGAAACATTAACCATTGCAGGGTTTGAGAGCGAGCTTTTTGGTTTTGAGGGAGAAACATTTGATATTTTTCCGCTAAATACCAGAGAATTGCACCCGACTCAAACACAGCGAAATCGTTATTACCCTGATCTACAATCGTTGGAATACGCCCGTTCGGGTTGAGTTTCATATACCAATCGGACTTTTGTTCCTTTTTAGAAAAGTCAATATAGGTCATCTCATACTCAACTTCGGCTTCTTCGAGAAAAATTACTGGCTTCCAGCCGTTCATAGTGGAAGCTGTATAAAGATGAATGTCTGGTTGTTTAGTCACAATACTTTCTCGCTTCTATATTAATCAGTGTTCTTTGAGGAGTAATTAAACATAGTCAGAATTAATGACTTGAGATGATACTTTGGGGAACATCTGCATTTTGAGAAGAATTGAAATCGAGAAAAACTTTGGTTAGGTGATGAATATAACGCTCTTTATCCGACTCAAATTGGGGATTTTTAATAACATTGTGGCAAGAAAAATGAGTTAACTCCTCTAAACCACAGTATTCTTGTGATTTACGCATTGGTAGTAATACGTCTTCTTGCGATCGCCCTCCAAAAAAGCTATTGGGATTCTCATTATTAAAAACTTCGGTGGGTGCATTCCAGGTAGTAGAAAGCATGAACTTTTTCCCTTTCATCAGTCCCCCAGAGCCATATTCACCAGGAGTAAATGCAAAAAACTCACCATAAGCATAAACATTATCTATGTATTGCTTTAATGATGGTGGCATCATGAACCAGTACACTGGATATTGAAAGATTACTGCGTCGGCTTGCTTAAATTTAGCGATCTCTTCTTGAACTTCATAGTCATCTTCAACAGTGGTAGTCAAAATTTTATAACGATCGCTTAAAGTTGCTACTGCAGTTTCAAAAAGACCTTGATTATATGCACCTTTTGCAAATTCGTTAGTTTCTTTGCCTAAAATTAAAAGCAGAGTGTTCATTAGTTGCCCCGATTGATTAGGTATTGTTCACTGCCATAATTGAAAGATATAAAATAAAGTTACTATAGTCAACTAGTATACTTTTAGTAACCAGGTGCAAGATGAGTGACAAAATTAAAATAGAAACCGACAGTCTAGGGCGCAAGCGGGCAATCGAACCTTGTCTTGAACCCTGTCCAATCGAACGAGGAATGAGACTTATCGGCGGAAAATGGAAAGGCTCTATTCTTTGGCATCTCAAGGATGACCCTGTTCGTTTTAGCGATCTGGCTCGTCAACTCGGCGGAGCAAGTAAAAAGATGGTAACTCAAAGATTAAGAGAGATGGAAAATGATAGTTTGGTTAAGCGTGAAGTCATTAGTACCAAACCTTTCGCCGTAACTTACGAGATTACTGATTTTGGCAGAACGACACTTTCTTTTTTAGAGGAGTTGAAGCAATGGGCAGAGGAGCAAAATATCTAATTTTTATTAACCAAAAACAACCATTTATGGGGATGTTTTCTATCATTGAAGGTGTGAGGAGTTGATTTTCCGTACCTAATTCAGTAATGCTCAACTATCATTTATGGGCAAGTTAGTGAAAATGTCCCGCACTGCTCCTCCTCCGAAAATTCCCAATCAAGATAAACGTTCTCGCGAGCATCTGTTTCCCCAGGAAGTGACAGCGATGGTTTCTGCTGCCAAAAAAGTAGGCAGACATCCCTTGAGAGATTCAACTCTGATTTTGATGGCGTATCGTCATGGCTTGAGAGTATCGGAGTTGGTAGCTTTAAGGTGGGAACAGATTGATTTTACTGCTGGTACGATTTACGTGAATCGGCTCAAGAATGGTGTTAGTTCTACTCATCCTCTTCGCGGTATTGAACTTAGAGCTTTACGACAATTACACAGAGAGTATCCTGATACGAATTATCTCTTTGTTTCTGAGAGAGGTGCGGTGATGGCTGCTGCGACAGCGAGAGGGATTATCGAACGTGCAGGGAAGATGGCAGGATTATCTTTGAGCGTCCATCCCCATATGTTGAGGCACGCTTGTGGCTTTTATTTGGCGAGTCGAGGACATGATACCAGGGCAATTCAAGCGTATCTTGGTCATCGCAACATTCAGCATACTGTTCGCTATACAGAGTTGTCACCAAAGCGTTTTCAGGAGTTTTGGATGGATTGAACGGATGGTGTTATTTACATTACTTTACATCGTGTCCTATTTTGCACGTATGTCGGCTGTACGCCGTGTTGGCGTTAATGTCTAATCGAATTATGCTGTGGCGGGTAAACTATTGTTAGCCATTCCTGGACGCAATCCGTTACCGTTACCATTAGTATGCCCATTCCCATTAACCGAACGTGACTCCAGGGCTTT
>NEED01000041.1 GCA_002110465.1 unicellular cyanobacterium SU2
AACAAACAAAAAGAGGGAACCTTAATCTAGGTCACCTCTTTTATGCTGAAAACTAATCCTGGCATCGAACTATTGTCCCAGTGGGCTACCCCACAAGTATCTTGGCCGCTGCCGCGTTTCACAAGCGAGTTCGGGATGGGATCGCAGTGGTGCCACGGTGCTAAAGACACCAGGAAGTATTGCTTTGTTGAACAAACACCTTCAAGACTGCACAAAACGAGAAAAAGAAAGTCACGAATGACATAGAAGGTCAAGCCCTCGGTCTATTAGTATGCCTCGGCTTCATTCATTGCTGAAGGTCTACCTAGCACCTATTAACGGGTCGTCTTCCCGTGACCTTACCTAGTTAACCTAGTGAGAGCACTCATCTTGAGGTGGGCTTCCCACTTAGATGCTTTCAGCGGTTATCCGCTCCGCACTTGGCTACCCTGCGTCTACCGTTGGCACGATAACAGGTACACCAGCGGTGCGTCCTTCCCGGTCCTCTCGTACTAAGGAAGGCTCCTCTCAATGCTCTTACGCCTACACCGGATATGGACCGAACTGTCTCACGACGTTCTGAACCCAGCTCACGTACCGCTTTAATGGGCGAACAGCCCAACCCTTGGGACGTACTTCCGCCCCAGGTTGCGATGAGCCGACATCGAGGTGCCAAACCTCCCCGTCGATGTGAACTCTTGGGGGAGATCAGCCTGTTATCCCTAGAGTAACTTTTATCCGTTGAGCGACGGCCCTTCCACGCGGTGCCGTCGGATCACTAAGGCCGTGTTTCCACCCTGCTCGACTTGTAGGTCTCGCAGTCAAGCTCCCTTATGCCTTTGCACTCTACGGCTGATTTCCAACCAGCCTGAGGGAACCTTTGCGCGCCTCCGTTATCTTTTAGGAGGCGACCGCCCCAGTCAAACTGCCCACCTGAAACTGTTCTTTCCCCGGTTAACGGGTTAAAGTTAGAATTCTAGCCTCTCTAGAGTGGTATCTCACCGTTGGCTCCATCTGACCCACAAGCCAGATTTCATAGCCTCCCACCTATCCTGCGCAAGAGAAGCCCGAACCCAATTCCAGGCTACAGTAAAGCTTCATAGGGTCTTTCTGTCCAAGTGCAGGTAGTCCGTATCTTCACAGACAATCCTATTTCGCCGAGTCTCTCTCCGAGACAGTGCCCAGATCGTTACGCCTTTCGTGCGGGTCGGAACTTACCCGACAAGGAATTTCGCTACCTTAGGACCGTTATAGTTACGGCCGCCGTTCACCGGGGCTTCGGTCGCTAGCTTCGGTTACCCTAACCAACTTCCTTAACCTTCCGGCACTGGGCAGGCGTCAGCCCCCATACTGCGTCTTGCGACTTAGCGGAGACCTGTGTTTTTGGTAAACAGTCGCCTGGGCCTCTTCACTGCGACCACCTCTCGGTGGCACCCCTTCTCCCAAAGTTACGGGGTCATTTTGCCGAGTTCCTTAGAGAGAGTTATCTCGCGCCCCTTAGTATTCTCAACCTCCCTACCTGTGTCGGTTTCGGGTACAGGTAATTAGAAATTAACGTGGTTCGGGCTTTTCTGGGAAGCCTGACATCAGTCACTTCCTCTCCGTAGAGAGTCGGACTCACAACTTAGCTCGGAACGTTTTCGCCGTTCTTCAACACCTCGTACGCTTGCACCGGTAACCATCATCCGGCTGACGACTGCCTTCTCCGTCCCCCGCCACAATTTCTAACCAGTACGGGAATGTTAACCCGTTGTCCATCGACTACGCTTTTCAGCCTCGCCTTAGGTCCTGACTAACCCTCCGCGGACGAGCCTTCCGGAGGAACCCTTAGGGTTTCGGGGTATATGATTCTCACATATATTTTCGCTACTCAAGCCGACATTCTCACTTCTATGCTGTCCACACCTGCTTGCCGCTAGTGCTTCACCCTACATAGAACGCTCCCCTACCACAGTTTCCTGTCCACAGCTTCGGTAGAACACTTAGCCCCGTTCATTTTCGGCGCAGGAGCGCTTGACCAGTGAGCTATTACGCACTCTTTTAAGGGTTGCTGCTTCTAGGCAAACCTCCTGGTTGTCTATGCACTCCCACCTCCTTTATCACTTAGTGTTCATTTGGGGACCTTAGCTGGTGGTCTGGGCTGTTTCCCTTTCGACGATGAAGCTTATCCCCCACCGTCTCACTGGTTGATGCATAACGGGTATTCTGAGTTTATCTCACTTTGGTACCGCTCTCGCAGCCCGCAGCGAAATAGTGCTTTACCCCCCGTCATGGTACACAACCGCTGCGCCTAAACGCATTTCGGGGAGAACCAGCTAGCTCCGGGTTCGATTGGCATTTCACCCCTAACCACAGCTCATCCGCCAACTTTTCAACGTTGGTCGGTTCGGACCTCCACTTGGTATTACCCAAGCTTCATCCTGGCCATGGTTAGATCACCCGGGTTCGGGTCTACAAATTGTGACTAATGCCCTATTCGGACTCGCTTTCGCTTTGGCTTCGGGTATTTCCCCTTAACCTGCCACAACCTGTAAGTCGCCGGCTCATTCTTCAACAGGCACACGGTCAGACGTTGAATCGTCCTCCCATTGCTTGTAGGCTAACGGTTTCATGTTCTATTTCACTCCCCTTACTGGGGTTCTTTTCACCTTTCCCTCGCGGTACTGTTTCGCTATCGGTCACACAGGAGTATTTAGCCTTACGAAGTGGTCTTCGCTGATTCACACGGGATTCCACGTGCCCCGTGCTACTCGGGATCCAGCTAGGCTGTTTGAGTTTTTGACTACAGGACTTTCACCTTCTTTGGTGCAGTATTCAGCTGCTTCGTCTAACCGCTACAGTCCACGTTGCTGTCCCACAACCCCATCGGCCGAAGCTGATGGTTTAGGCTTGTCCCTGTTCGCTCGCCGCTACTAGGGGAATCGCTTTTGCTTTCTTTTCCTCGGGTTACTAAGATGTTTCAGTTGGCCCGGTTGGCTCGCATCACCCTATAGATTCAGGTGACCGTGTTTAAGGTTGCCCTATTCGGAGACCTCCGGCTCAATGCTTGTTTCCAGCTCCCCGGAGCGTATCGTCGGTAACTACGTCCTTCATCGCCTCTGTGTGCCTAGGTATCCACCGTTAGCCCTTTGTAGCTTGACCATTTCTGACATGATCATTACTTGGACTTTCTATGACTTTCTCGTTTTTATGCAGTTTTCAAGGTACTTGACTGGACTTAACTCGCCCAGCAGTCTGCCCTACTCAACTTCATTGGTAAGACTCGGTGCTGAACTTGACTGATGTCTGATGTTGACTAAACAGATCAGGTGGGCCATCCTGGACTTGAACCAGGGACCTCACCCTTATCAGGGGTGCGCTCTAACCACCTGAGCTAATAGCCCTTGTTCCGAACCTGATTCTAGTTTGAAAGCTAATTTTGCAGTTTCCCTTGCCCGACCTTGGGATTAATGATAGCCGAAGCGATTACTTTAATCTTCGGTCAATTTCTGACTTCCGACTTCTAACTTCTGACTTCATTGAGGTCTCCCTATAAGGAGGTGATCCAGCCACACCTTCCGGTACGGCTACCTTGTTACGACTTCACCCCAGTCACTAGCCCTGCCTTAGGAGTCCCCCTCCAAAAGGTTAGGGTAACTACTTCGGGCGTGACCAGCTTCCATGGTGTGACGGGCGGTGTGTACAAGGCCCGGGAACGAATTCACCGCAGTATGCTGACCTGCGATTACTAGCGATTCCTCCTTCATGCAGGCGAGTTGCAGCCTGCAATCTGAACTGAGGCTGGGTTTGATGAGATTCGCTCTCCCTCGCGGGGTCGCTGCCCTTTGTCCCAACCATTGTAGTACGTGTGTCGCCCAGGGCGTAAGGGGCATGCTGACTTGACGTCATCCTCACCTTCCTCCGGTTTGTCACCGGCAGTCTCCCTAGAGTTCCCAACTTAATGATGGCAACTAAGGACGAGGGTTGCGCTCGTTGCGGGACTTAACCCAACATCTCACGACACGAGCTGACGACAGCCATGCACCACCTGTGTTCGCGCTCCCGAAGGCACTCTCAACTTTCATCAAGATTCGCGACATGTCAAGCCCTGGTAAGGTTCTTCGCGTTGCATCGAATTAAACCACATACTCCACCGCTTGTGCGGGCCCCCGTCAATTCCTTTGAGTTTCACACTTGCGTGCGTACTCCCCAGGCGGGAAACTTAACGCGTTAGCTTCGGCACGGCTCGGGTCGATACAAGCCACACCTAGTTTCCATCGTTTACAGCTAGGACTACAGGGGTATCTAATCCCTTTCGCTCCCCTAGCTTTCGTCCCTGAGTGTCAGTTCCGGCCCAGTAGCGCGCCTTCGCCACTGATGTTCTTCCCAATATCTACGCATTTCACCGCTACACTGGGAATTCCCGCTACCCCTACCGGACTCTAGTCTCCCAGTTTCCACTGCCTTTCCGTGGTTAAGCCACGGTCTTTGACAGCAGACTTGAAAGACCACCTGCGGACGCTTTACGCCCAATAATTCCGGATAACGCTTGCACCCTCCGTATTACCGCGGCTGCTGGCACGGAGTTAGCCGATGCTTATTCCTCAGGTACCGTCAGATCTTCTTCCCTGAGAAAAGAGGTTTACAACCCAAGAGCCTTCCTCCCTCACGCGGTATTGCTCCGTCAGGCTTTCGCCCATTGCGGAAAATTCCCCACTGCTGCCTCCCGTAGGAGTCTGGGCCGTGTCTCAGTCCCAGTGTGGCTGCTCATCCTCTCAGACCAGCTACTGATCGATGCCTTGGTAGGCCTTTACCCCACCAACTAGCTAATCAGACGCGAGCTCCTCTCCTGGCAATAAATCTTTCACCTTACGGCACATTGGGTATTAGCAGTCGTTTCCAACTGTTGTCCCCAACCAAGAGGTAGATTCTCACGCGTTACTCACCCGTCCGCCACTAGCTCCGAAAAGCCCGTTCGACTTGCATGTGTTAGGCATACCGCCAGCGTTCATCCTGAGCCAGGATCAAACTCTCCATAGTGTTTGATTTGGCTTGTGCCGATGCTTCCCAATTAACTTGGTTCTTCGGCTGTTTTTTACTTGACCTTATGTTCTTTCTCTATCGACTAGACAGAGGGAACAATAAGGTGTATAATTTCCTCTAAATAACAAGGGGCTAATTGCTGTTAGCTTTCAAACTATAAATTTTTCAAGGTTCGGTGCGCGTCGGGGGCGTGTCGCTCTCAACCGCGCATTTACTAATGTACCCAATCTCCCCAGTAATGTCAACCCTTTTTTAAAACTTTTTTTTGACTTTCCTTGAATGTCCCTTCAGTAAAGGGTTTGAGAGTT
>NEED01000042.1 GCA_002110465.1 unicellular cyanobacterium SU2
TTTTTTAGTTCTCAATCCAGTGATAGAGAAACCTTGTTTAACGAGTTGCTCATCTAAATCGATGTTAGTTTTCATAATGATTAGTGATGTACACAATACACAATATTATAAATACTATGTGCAAGACCGGACGTTTTTTAGTCTTAGCTCGAACCAATCTCCGATCCCTCCTCATCCCTATCCAAGACTCCCCAGAGAAGCCCCAAGACCCTGCACTGCAACGGCTCTGACCAGCCATCGAATAAATATCGTAGAAAATCATCCCAACCCAATACGGAGATGGCATTGATCACCTCTTTAGCCAAAGTAACCAAATCTAAGTTGAGAAGATCCTTAAACTCATTAACGAAACCATTAGGTGTCAACCCACCCTTATTAGGGTTATTTAGGCTCGGTTTACAGGTATATTCACTCACTCTTTCTAGTATTTGTTGGAAGGTTAAGCCATGTTCGTTAAGCAGCTTGTGGATGGCTTGACGGCTAATCCCCATAGCACGGGCTAATCCTGAGATGGTACTCTCTCCCGTTTCCACAACAGCCCTAGCCATATTGAGGATCGCCGTTTGAAACCTATCACCCGCCGACTCGCAAATCTCAACGGCGTTAACCTCGATGACAGATGCTCCGAAAGAACCTAGCCATCGTAGATCAGCATCAGGGGGAACGAGCATGAACAGATTAAACTGAGAGTCAGGATAACGATTTACCCTTTGGCGACCACCAAGTTGAAGAACCTCATCGTTAACCCGTTGCTGGTAGAACCCCTCAAAATCTTCTAGATTACCAGTTAAAGCGAGATATTCATCTTCTAACGCCCCTACATTAGGATAAGGTAGTCCAATAGCCATTAAATTAGGATTCCCCTCGAATTCATTAGAACCTCTGTTATCTCGAAACCAGTAACCATCGAGATCCAAGCGTTCAAGCATCGATTTATGGGCGATGGTGGGCATATCTCCGAATTGGTTCACCAAAGTTTGACTCAACGCCCGTATTCGGTTGATAGCGGTATCAGAGACTTGCTTTGAGCCAATGCCCTCGGTTTTAATCACATAAACAGTTAAATTTTGTAAAGGCTGGTTGATTTTCTTCTTAACAACCTCAATGGGACGTTCAATTCCCGTTAAGTATTTTAGCCGCTCACTATCGAGTGTACCATCAAGAAAATTTAGCCCTTTAGCATCGTTAAGAAAAGCGAAGTCATTACGAGTATCAAGAATAATTTGAAGATTCCCCTTGGTTATTCTCAATGAGACTCCTTGTTCACCCGCCAAGCCCTTGAGTAGATGAATCAAAGCATTGGGAGGAACCTTGGCTAAATTGTCGAGGGATTCGGAATAAGCAGCCGCATTCTCGTACTTGTTCGCTAGTCTAACCGCCTCACGATACTTAGCCCATTCTTGGGGAGTAAACTGATTTTTCTCGATTTGGTCAGCTTCAGAGAATACATCTTTAAGATCCAAAGGGTTCTGCTCTAATTGCTCAATGATAGAAAGCAAATTCACAGGCAAGAATGGAACTGAATCCAGAATAGACTGGTGCTTTAGCCCATAATACTCCTTATTATACCATAAAGGTTTGATTAATTGCAACAATTTATCAATTACCTCATAATATGGCTTTGGTAATACTTCTCTAACTCTATCTAACTCTAAAAGTAATTTGCCCCAATTTGTAGTAACTTGCTTAGTGGGTTTGATAGACTGTGACGGTTCATCAACAATGATAATGTCATTTGAGTAGTCGTAGTCTCTGGGCATTGACCGAATATCACAGCGTATCTTAGGTTGGCTCAAGGTTTGTCTTCGTTCGTAACGATACAGTCCTTCTGTGAAAGCACAAGACTTAGCTAGAGGACAAGTTCCACAAATCGGATTTAGCCCCTCGTCTTCGGAGCCATAGCCTTTCTCATTGGGATTGTAGCCTAAATTTGAGAGATTATTGAACAAATTAGCCCTAATACAATTAGGCTGAACTTCAAGCAGTTCTTTTGGGGTTTCGTCATCTGCTTCCTTTAGCTCCCCGTTATCTGTTCGGTGAAATCCATACTGCGATCGCGGCATAAGATCCGTGAATTGATCAACGATCGCTTCCACGGTGGGGTTACGATGAGACTGACTGACGTACCAGATCTTGCCTTGAGAATTTTCGAGGTTGGCTACGGCGTGGGACTTTCCATCGCCCATGAAGGAAGCGTCAAGGACTACTTTGCCTTCTTTGATTTTATGTAGCCAGAGTTTTTCTCGGTTTCCATCAAATTCTAGGGCTTCAATACTGGTAACAAATTTATTTAACCGTTTTTGGAGTCGTTTGACTTGACGGGTTAAAACTTTGCGAAATCGATTAACTTTACGATTACCAGAGGGTTGATTAGGCTTAAAACCTGATAATTGGTAGAATTGGGCAACACTCAGACAATTAGCTCGTTCAAACTCCTCAAAGGTTAACTCATCAATATCTGGAGCTTGCTTAGTCGTTTGGTTCCACCATAAGATTTGAGGCTCTATTCCCAATGAACGAAGGAAATTGATTAGTTTTTCCCATCGTTTCATGACATGAGGATTAACCACGTCCCCCGCGTCTACAGCTATGATAACCGTAGTGTAATGGCTGATAATTTCTTTGAATTGCGATTGGGAACCAAGGAAATGACCTCCGGCAGCACCACAGACGTTAATGCCTAATCGAAGGGCTGCGATTAGGGGCTTGGATAATACCCTCAGTGAGATAAATGGTACTTGTTTTGGAGGCAACGGGCAATGTTTTGAAGGCAACGGGCAATGGGCAATGGGCAATAGTTTTTTCCCTTGCTTCGCTATTGCCTATTGCCTGTTCCCTATTGCCTCTAACAAGCGTTATCGGTAACTCACCGTTAGGCAAATGGGACGAAAATACACCTTTAAGCCACCGATATTTGTTCTTATCCCCCTTATACCTAACCTGACCACCATTTACATGACCGTTAATGTCAAAGCTAGGACAGAAATATCCTGATTCCCTGACACAAAGTTTTGGAGTCCCAGTGCTGTAATCAGTTCCAATTCCTGGTAAATTATGAGGAATGTCAATGGAAATCGAAGAAAACTGATTCACCGAAAAGTACGGGATGCTGTCGATGCTATCCTTCGATAGCCCCCGTTTTTCCAAGTCTTTACGGTGATGGTCTTCTAGTCCCAGGTACTTCGATAATTTACGGTAGTAAATATCTCTCTCAAAAGCAGGTAGGGCATTTTTGGACAGGAAATTTAGGCGATCTAGTTTTTGTTGCTCCCTGAGTAGTTGATCTTGTTCCCATTGCTCACGGTCAAAGGTTTTCCCGTCATCAAGAATATGAACGCCCCAAACTCCATTCCTGCTCGTTTTTGTCCATTTCCAACCAGATATAGGAGAATCTTGCTCAATGTAACCGTGGCATAAGATAAGGTTGTCGTTGGATGTTCGGCAGTCTCTAGAGCGATCTCCACACAAGGGACAGGGGTTCAGGCGGTTTGTCGGGGTGAGTTTGTTCATTCCTCATCCCCTATCGTCGTTAGTTCGTGGGCAGCACAGAGAGAGATCGCTGTTTTTGTTAAGGCAAATTGATACTGTGCTATTAGCAATAGGTTCCAAGTGTGGTGGAGCAGCCAAGGAGAAAATTGCTGTGTTTTACTCAGCAAGGCGGTCTCGGATGGTTGCATTACAGCAAAATCTGTACCACTGCTTGTTGTGGCGGTCATTAATGGTAGCTCCAGGTTTATGGTTGCAATGCTGGAGGAACCTTATGTGTCACGCAAAAAAAAAGGATAGGTACAATTGGAAATAGTATGTTTTATCTGGTTTTACCTCTTGTGTTCTTACTTTTTTCGACGGCACAGGAGGCTACCAGCTTTTTTTTACGAATTGTCTTCTTCAGATAAATCGCCAGAAATTTGGCTTAATAAATCGAGAGATAAACAATCTGTCCGAATTAAACGCTCGATTATCTCAGAGCGAGTTAAACGCATTTTCTCGGCAATATGGTCAACTTTTTCAATTGCCGTCGGAGTTAGCATTAAATTAACTCTTCGTTTTGACTCTCCCCATGACCCCGCGTCAACACGGTAATCTTTTAACATCGCTATTCCACTCATATACACATATCCTCATATACATTATTGTCTTTTTTCATTATACACACACTTACACACTTAACCATATACACACATATGTTATATAATAAAAATATGGATGAGGAAGCAAATCGCCTCACCAAGAAACAAAAATCCAGGTTTGAAAAGCTATACAGATTCAACACTGTTCCTAACTACTTAAAACACCTAGAAAACTTAATAATCCCCTGTTTTCCGAAACTAGCGTGTCAGGTGAGAACCGCAGAACGAGGAGCAAGGACTCAGGGAAGTGTCGTTAAATCTTTGTCAAAACAGCTTCAAATGCTGTATCTATCTATTTCGTAGGCTTTGTCAACATTGCCCAACAAAACAGGGAGAAACAGTCTGGCTGCTCTCCCTTTTTCACATATAACTTATTTCAATCATGACACAAGTAAACCAAACAAGATCAACATCTGTAACAGTCACACCTGTTTACGAGTTCGTCCTAACCCTATGGGACGGGATTCTAGAAGAAATCTACGAAGATGACGGAACCTGTCACCCAGTCGTCAGCAACACTCATACCGTAGTCGCCACCTTTTCCCACCCACCCACAAAAAAAGACTGGGATAGCTGGCTATCAAATTGGAAAGGAGTCGGTTTGAAGGTTTTATCATCACCACAACCTTTTTACCGTTATAACGACGAATTTTAAACAATACGGCTAAGATTTCCGTGCCGTAGTCGGGGGAGATTTTTACTTCCCCTGACAATCACAAAATATTTTCCCCACGCTACAAGGAGATTAAGAACAATGAATTCATTTGATCAGATTGTGCTGACAGTAGATCAGTCAGTGCTTGAA
>NEED01000043.1 GCA_002110465.1 unicellular cyanobacterium SU2
CTATCAAACGTTTCATGAGGATTACTTCAGAGATCAATTCAATTTGGAATTTCCAGGAGTGACGAAGTTCGGTCTAGACCTTAACAAAATGGAGATGAGTTAAGGATGTAGTGCAAGGGGTATGGCTAGGGACCGTGTAATAATGGCAAAATAGCCAAAAGCTATACAGACGAAGATTTTGCGGCTTGATTGATTTTCTTAATATTGGGACTTTAGCTAATTTCAAGTCCAAATATAGCCGAAACTCGCTTTATATCTAGCAAATACGTCAGCATTATTCGTTAACCAGTTGTGAAAACGGTAAGAGATAGCTGTACGGACTGCGAAGCAGCGTCGAAGACTAATGCTTCCAACGCTTCAGAAAAAGTGTTCAAAGGTTTATTGCCCCATCGTCGTCTTAAAACCCCAGTTAACTTGTGCCAAATAATAAAAGTGTAAGCACAGAATACTAAGATAAAATGCCTTAGTAAACTCCTTTTATGCCTAACTTGGTATTCTTTTAATCCTAACCAGCCCTTGGCTTCCCTGTAAAAAACTTCTACCCAATTTCTTTGAGAATAAGTTTCTACTACCCACTGTGGAGTCACTTTAATTGGGTCAACATTTGTGATAAAATAGTCTATATCTGTAGCGGATTCAAAAGTGTCTGCATTCATCACGATAGCAACACTTCTTATTCCTTTTAGGCGTGATATTTCTACTTCTAATATTGATACCCAGACTTTTTTTGGCTTATCTAAAACTAAATTGACTTCTGTCAAAGCTTCTTTGGGTAAGCTTTTAGCTAGTTCATCTATGCGGATAGGTGTGGTGATTTCTTCTTTTTCTGGAGTAACTTTTCTGTTTTTGGCTATTCCTCCTAAATACTTCAATTTTCTACTTTCTAGCTCTTTTAAAAATGATGTGTTGTTACCATAGCCTGAATCAATAATAACTATTCCTGGTCGATACTTTCTCTTTAAAGTTTTGTCTATTAAGTTTAAAGCTATCTCTGGTTTTTTTAGAAAACCTTGGTCTTTCTTTCCCTCTGGTAATGAATTGGCGTGTTGATATAATTCTATATCTAAGGGTAAGCTTTTTACTCCATCATATAAATGACTTGTTACGACCACTATTCCATTATCAGTTTTCCCAATTTCTCCTATATACTGTCGTCCCACACCGTCGGTAAAGTTCCCACTTTTTCTATGTCCTGAATCATCAATAATTAAAGAAAATCCAGTGGACGGTTTTGTCTGGCGACAGCTTTTCATTACCTCTAAACGGCACTCGTTAATTTCCTGTTCACCCCAAGATGCTCTAACCAAGAAATGACGTAAACTATGGTAAGACACATCTACAGAGTCTTATGCTATTTGAGAGAGATTTTTTTCTCACTTTCTCCCAATAATCCTCCTAAATAGTGTCTAAACTCCTTTCTTTGGGCTTTTGTCTTGAAAATATTATCAAAACGTTTACACCATCTGTCGAAACAAGGAGGCATGGCCGTTGAAATTGTTTCTCTCATGGGAAGTTGGCGATCTCTATCAACCTAAACAACTGATACTGTCTATATTAGCGTAAGATTGAGTTCAGATTCTAGCTAAAATCCCAATAGATACAAAGGATTGAGTTTGTTTAGCTTCGTTGATGATTGCTTTAGATATATTATGGTTTAACCATGCCTGATATCTTCTTTCTTTCCCTGATAGCCGTTTCAAAATCTGACGACACCTACGCCTTGTTGATCTTGTGCCTTGGGATGCTTTTTGTTGCAAAGAAGCTCTGACACGATTAAATTTATCTCGTTTTTCTTGAATCTCCTTTCCTGACCATGATTTATTAGTTGAGGTAACTGCTATGTCTCTTCTACCAAAATCAACCCCAATCACCTTATCTGATTTGATAGGCTTCGGAGCATCGGATTTTAGTTGAATATGTACATACCAATTAGGGTTAACAGTCTTATTGATGTAGTTACAAGCATCAGCAAACGCCTGAGCAGTATTGTCTAGCAATTGTTTTTGCTCTGGCGTAGGTTGAAGTTTTACAACTAGGGTATCGCCAGAGGTCAAAGCAATGATTCGAGCAGTCAAAAAAGCAGGTCGTCATGGTATCAGGGATAGTGGAATTATTTTACTGATGTTCCGTCATGGACTGAGAACTGCCGAATTAGTAGCTCTCAAATGGACGCAGATAGATTTAGCAGATGGTTAGTTACATCGAAGTCCATCGAGTCAAGCACGGTCATGACAGTATTCATCCTCTGCGTTCTCCCGAACTCAGAGCTTTACGCCAAATTCAGAGAGACTATGCCGATACGAGCTATGTTTTTGTCTCCGAACGAAAAGCCCCTCTATCAACTCGTTCAATTCGCCACATTATAGCTAGGGCGGGAGAATTAGCTGGTATTCCCTTCCAGGTTCATCCCCATCAACTGCGCCATGCTTGTGGATACTATTTAGCTGCTCAAGGACATGATACGAGAGCGATTCAAGATTATTTAGGGCATAAAAACATTCATCACACAGTTCGTTATACTCAGATGTCACCTCAAAGATTTGAAACCTTTTGGATGGATTAATTAATATTTTCAGAAGTGCTTGGGTTGAGAAGAGTACAGTTTAAAGGTCTTTTTTCATTATTAGAGAATTGTTCTGTTGAGTGACAACTTTAAATCCAAAACGATGATATAACCGAAACGCTGGATTTTTTGGCGACACACTTAATGAAACTGCGGAGTATTGATTTTTTACTTGTGAGAGTAATTTAGTTAGCAATTTAGTGCCAATACCTCGACCACGATATGTTGGTAGAATAGCAATTGATAACTCAGGTATAGAGTCGTTAATATATCCGTAACCTGGATTATTACTTGTAAACATACGTAGCCATACTGCTCCGACTAAAGTCTGTCCATCTTCTAAAACTGCAATTAAACCTCGATCCTCATCAAATCCCCAATTTTGGACATATTTTGCTAATTCGGGCTGAAATATTATCTCTTTCGGTAAAGGAGTAGCATTTGGAGGGATAAACAATGCCTGATAAAGCATTTCCCACAAAAAAGGTTCGTCAGTTACCTCAATTGAGCGAATAATGTATGGCATTTAATGAATTTTGATAGAGATAAAATGCTTTTATCTTATCTAATCTGATAATTTACATACGAAGTTGCTCCCTTCATTTTCTAAGCCACTAATGGTTGCGATAACCTAGAGATTCTCTCCTTCATATCCAACTTAAACAACCCATAGGGATTCACATGACTGAAAATCAAAGGAGTAATCGCTTGTAAATCCCTCGCCGTCAATCTTTTATGCCAATGCTTCTGCGTCAAGACACTCTGAATCATTAAGGTGTTTACATACACCAAACAAATCTGTAACAGGTGCAAAGACAATACCGATAATTCCTGACTCTCAAGGCGATTGGATGCAAACTCACCACCCTTGCCGTAGAAGATAAATTCATTAACCCCATTCCACCTCTCTACCACATTCAACCCCTCATTAATCTCTCGGCGCACAGCTTCCGAGTCGAGATGCTGACACAAGAAAATCGTTTGATAGCGGTTTTCAATTGGGTAGCTCATAGTAGCCGCAGTGGGTAAACCAGCCAATGATGTCTTCATCAGTGAGTAAATCAATTGCTTCACTAATAGCTTGATTGAGGTCGTTCTTATTACGTGATTCCTGACTTCGTAAATATTCTTTAATTTTTGACCAGCAATTTTCAATGGGATTAAAATCAGGACGGACATATCAAGCTGACGAGGGAACCTCGTCAGTCTTGTCCTCAGAATAAGGAGATAAAAAGACTACTCTAGCCCCTACAGATTCAATCAGTTCTTTGACTTTTGTCGCTTTGTGAGCCGATAAATTATCCATAACCACACAAGCACCTGGCCAGAGTTCTGGTAATAGTACCTCTTTAAGATAAACCAGAAAAGCCTCTTTATTTGATTTGTCCAGCCTTCAAAGGTAAAAGGTGCGAGAAAACCTGATGTAGCGATCGCCCCAATCAAAGTAACATTTTTCCCTCGATTATAAGGACATTTTCCATAAGCTCGCTTTCCTTTTGTCGCTCTAGCAAAGTGACGAGTCATAGCTAGATTTACTCCTGTTTCATCAATGAAAACTAAATCAGCAAGTTTCACTTCTCCAATTGTAGTCCAATATTCCCTTCTCAAATTTTGAACCCTATCTGTGTAAGCTTCCGAGGCATGAAGCGTTTTTTTTTCGAGTTGAATTTAATTTTTGAAGGAGACGACACATAGTAGGAATACTAACCTTAATTCCGAGCTTCTGTTGTAAGCGATCGCTTAATTCCTGGAGAGTAGCATCATTATCTTCTTCAACTAATTTATTAACAATATTAAGCTGTTCTGAATCAATTAAAGGTGTTTTTCCGCCACCATGAGGTAACGGCTCTATACTATTTGTAGCATCATAACGTCTGAGAAGACGATTAACAAAACTATAGCTTACTCGAAAACGATCAGCTAATTGTCTCGTTGATTCATTGGTATTATTTCTAGCTTCTATAATTTTGGTACGAATGTCTATTGAGTATGGTTTCATTCCTGATTAAACTAATATTTTTTTTAATCCTTCTATTTTAATCTATCCAATTGAAAACCGCTATCAATTGATGCTTTTGACCCTTCTAAATTATATCCTCCTGTCTTACAATCTTTAAACATAGCTTCAATCCCTACTCGCTTTTTATATGCTTTAACTGCCTCCGCTAAATTGGGTAAATTCGTTAGTAAGTACCAAGGTTCTTGTTCTCCCATCTCTCGATATTTTCTTCTTGCTCC
>NEED01000044.1 GCA_002110465.1 unicellular cyanobacterium SU2
CTATCAAACGTTTCATGAGGATTACTTCAGAGATCAATTCAATCTGGAATTTCCAGGAGTGACGAAGTTCGGTCTAGACCTTAACAAAATGGAGATGAGTTAAGGATGTAGTGCAAGGGGTATGGCTCTCGCTAGGGCTACCCCTAATCGCTGAAACTGTTGGATAGCGAGGATTTTAGCCACTGATGGCTCCTGGTTGCACGAACCCTATATTTTCGTGCGACTCGTTTAGTCGAAACAAGGAGTAAAACCCTTGGTATGACTAGCTTGGATAAGACTCCATTATGAGTATCTGAACCATGACAACTGAATATTTCGTGTAGGTGAGAGAGCCTGTAATAAGGTGCTAAATATTAATAAAAGCTCAAATCATCGGTAGTGATTCCCATGTAGTGGAAATTTTATAAATTGTTAGCAACCTGAGCATTATAATGGTGGATAAAATACCAAATAGCTCCAATATGATTTTCCACTTTCTTGGAGAAAGATAAGGTTTCTCGGACTAAGCGAGATATTCGCTGACGGAGGGTATTATTGAACCGTTCAATATGATTAGTCTCACCACTATCTTTATAAACTGGTCGGTGTCTTTGAGCAGGAATAACTGTATCATAAGCATCCCAGAAATCGGTATAAGCTACGGCGCATTGACGATAAACTGGAGGTAATGAAGACCAGAGTTTTTTTGCTGAAGAACGTGAGCGCGCTGGCTCCGCCAGCTCCGCAAGCGGATCGCCAATAAAACAGCCAACTATTTCTCTGGTTTTTCTATCAATGGCAAGCCAGACCCAATATTTATTGTTTCTGCGATCAACGAATGACCATAATTCATCACATTCAATTATCAATTTTCCTTTAGGCTTATCTGAAACCTTGACTTGACGAGGGACTTGCTCAAATTTATTGTTAACATAGGGCTTGCAACCATCGCCATGATACTCCTACCACTCTAGCAATGCCTCTTAAGGAAATTCTCGAGTCGAAGCAACTTATCAATCAAATCTTTTTGTTCCTGAGTCACCCATATTTTAGTTGAGTTCTTGACAAACTGATGACCACAATCTTGACAGCTATATTTAGGCTTTTTGTTATGAATACTTCCATTTTTCTTCAACCGATTTGAACCACAATTAGGACAAGAATTTTCAAGCTTCTTCAAAGGAAATACTATGAATAAAAAGAAAAGAGTATTTAACAAATTCAACATTAATAACAAAAGAGAAAAATGACAATTATGATGAGATATAAGCTTATTATAACTGAATCTAACTAATCCTCTCCCCTCTCCGCTTCCAGTTAATACAAATAAACTATCCAAAATTCTTTCACTACATGGGAATCACTACCAAAAATTTATTTCGCGATTGATTTCCGCGAATAAAGCCCTGTTTATACAAAAATGGGATGCTCCCGCTCTGAATTAATGGTGGCATTTGTGGTCATAAACCCCACTATACATAAAAATGTCCGATTTTACCTCTATGTTGTCAAGAGAGATTCTTTATTGCGGTGAGCAATTACTTCAATCTTTATATCCCTTGATATATAAGGGTTTTAAGGATATATAGTAGATGCGTATGGGGGGGGGAAGTTCAGCTAGACAAAGGCGAAAGTGGTATAATCCTGAGACATGAGTAATAATCTTTACCGAAAAATCATGAAAAAGAGAATCAAAGATTGGAAGGAAATTACAGGGATTCTTGTGGCTATCTAGAGAGAAAAAGTTAATTAACCTAGAAAAATAGTATCTAGGCAGATTTCGCTTTTGTTAAGTTGACAATACCCTTCTAAGATACTTTGCCCACAACTGATTGCTATATACTTTCCTGGCTTACTAAAAAACATCATTACATTACATAAAAAAATTTTAGATAGACAAAAACCATAAGACCATGTCAAATACCCCCAACTTTTTAACAGCAAGTACCAACCCCTTTGGTTTAAACGATGTGGGCTCTTATGGGACTCCCAGTTTTGTCGATATAGATGGGGATGGAGACGAAGATGCTTTTGTGGGTAACAGTCAGGGAAATACCCTGTATTTTGAGAATACAGGGAATGCAACTAATCCCCAGTTTGCTGCTCGTATTACCAACCCCTTTGGTTTAACCGATGTGGGATTTAGTGCCAGTCCCAGTTTTGTCGATATAGATGGGGATGGAGACGAAGATGCTTTTGTGGGTAACAGAGATGGAAATACCCTGTATTTTGAGAATACAGGGAATGCAACTAATCCCCAGTTTGCTTCCCCTAATACCAACCCCTTTGGTTTAACCGATGTGGGATTTAGTGCCAGTCCCAGTTTGGTCGATATAGATGGGGATGGAGATCTCGATGCTTTTGTGGGTAACAGTCAGGGAAATACCCTGTATTTTGAGAATAATTTTGCGCCAGTCTTAGATCTAGCCGATGTCAACCTAGCAGAAAACGCCCTACCAAATAGCCTTATTACCATCGCCCAAGCCAGTGACAGTGATGGAGATACTCTAATCTATTCCTTCGTAAATGCCCCGACAGATAGCAATAATAACCCATTATTGGCGATTGATAGCAGCAATGGACGGATAACCCTAACAAATGCTGGGGCTGAGGTGATTGACTTTGAATCAGGAATTACCAGTTATGAACTAACCGTAGAAGTATCGGATGGAAATTTGAGTGATACTCAAAGTTTCACCATCAATCTGACGGATATAGTTGAAGAAAATCCTAACTTTTTAACAGCAAGTACCAACCCCTTTGGTTTAACCAATGTGGGATTTTATGGGACTCCCAGTTTTGTCGATATAGATGGGGATGGAGACGAAGATGCTTTTGTGGGCAACAGTAATGGCAATATCGTCTATTTTGAGAATACAGGGAATGCAACTAATCCCCAGTTTGCTTCCCCTAATACCAACCCCTTTGGTTTAACCGATGTGGGAATTAGTGCCAGACCCAGTTTTGTCGATATAGATGGGGATGGAGATCTCGATGCTTTTGTGGCTAACAGAAGTGGAAATACCCTGTATTTTGAGAATACAGGGAATGCAACTAATCCCCAGTTTGCTGCTCGTATTACCAACCCCTTTGGTTTAACCGATGTGGGATTTTATGGGACTCCCAGTTTGGTCGATATAGATGGGGATGGAGACGAAGATGCTTTTGTGGGCAACAGTCAGGGAAATACCCTGTATTTTGAGAATACAGGGAATGCAACTAATCCCCAGTTTGCTGCTCGTATTACCAACCCCTTTGGTTTAACCGATGTGGGAAATAGTGCCAGTCCCAGTTTGGTCGATATAGATGGGGATGGAGACCTCGATGCTTTTGTGGGCAACAGTCAGGGAAATACCCTGTATTTTGAGAATACAGGGAATGCAACTAATCCCCAGTTTGCTTCCCCTAATACCAACCCCTTTGGTTTAACCGATGTGGGAATTAGTGCCAGTCCCAGTTTTGTCGATATAGATGGGGATGGAGACCTCGATGCTTTTGTGGGTGAATATTATGGAAATACCCTGTATTTTGAGAATACAGGGAATGCAACTAATCCCCAGTTTGCTGCTCGTATTACCAACCCCTTTGGTTTAACCGATGTGGGCTCTTATGGAACTCCCAGTTTTGTCGATATAGATGGGGATGGAGATCTCGATGCTTTTGTGGGCAACCGTCAGGGAAATACCCTGTATTTTGAGAATACAGGGAATGCAACTAATCCCCAGTTTGCTGCTCGTATTACCAACCCCTTTGGCTTAGATAATGTGGGATTTTATGGGACTCCCAGTTTGGTCGATATAGATGGGGATGGAGACGAAGATGCTTTTGTGGGTAACGAGGATGGAAATACCCTGTATTTTGAGAATAATCAAGCGCCAGTCTTAGATCTAGCCGATGTCAACCTAGCAGAAAACGCCCTACCAAATAGCCTTATTACCATCGCCCAAGCCAGTGACATTGATGGAGATACTCTAACCTATTCCTTCGTAAATGCCCCGACAGATAGCAATAATAACCCATTATTGGCGATTGATAGCAGCAATGGACGGATCACCCTAACAAATGCTGGGGCTGATGTTATTGACTTTGAATCAGGAATTACCAGTTATGAACTAACCGTAGAAGTATCGGATGGAAATTTGACAGATAGTCAAAGTTTCACCATCAATCTGACGGATATAGTTGAAGGAAATCCCAACTTTTTAACGGCTACGACGAACCCCTTCGGATTAACCGATGT
>NEED01000045.1 GCA_002110465.1 unicellular cyanobacterium SU2
CTTATAGCTTTCCATTAATAAATATTACAATTTACATGGGTACAGTGTCGAGTGCTAAACCCTGTATCTCTTGATAAATAAGGCTTTTAGGGTTTTATAGTAGATTTGTATGGGGGAAGTTCAGATAGATATAAGCGTACTGTTGCTGAGTTGTACACACCATCAGGGAACTTAGTGCAGCTTCAACAAGTACAAGATGGCATGGTTTGGGGCTATGAAAAATATAAATCAGACTGTCCGAGTTGGAATCGCGTCGCTACTGCACAACAACAAGCGCAGGCAAGTAAGCGAGGACTATGGAAAGATAAAACCGCCGTTGCGCCTTGGGAATGGCGGTATTTTTCTCGATGAGTCAATTTTCTAAAAAATTAGGATTAAACCAGACCATTATTACTTCATTTTCAAAATTCCCTCTCCAGTTTCTAATTTTTTGATGAGCTAAACTTTCAATTAAAAATCCACATCTTTGATAGAAGCGAATTGCTCTTTGATTACTTTGATGTGGCAGTAATTCAAAGCGGAGAATATGGGGCATATTTTGTTTGATTTCTTTGAGATAAGTTTCCATGAGTTTTTCCCCATACCCTTGATTTTGCCAAGAAGGATGTATCATCATTGTTGCATGAGTTAACACATGGGCTTGACAACGAAACTCAGAAGTAAATGCTTTGAGATAACCAATAATTGTCCCTTGATTTTCTAAGACTAAAATGAGTCCTCTTGTTAATCCTTTGTTAACTTCTGCTAAGACATAAGACAAAGTAATTTCTGAGTCATCTTGAGTTAAATTGCCTGGACTATTCTGAGCGACAATTTTATATAGTTGATAAATTTGTTGAAGATCATCAAGGGTAGCTTGACGAATAATGACGTTTACTTCTTGTTGATGCTCTGATTTCCTCCAAAAATGAACAGGAGAAGCTTTATTCGTTAACATGGTGTTCATCTTTATTCTCTTCCTACTCACTTCCCTATCTTTATTATCGCTCCTCTTGACTCGGAGACTTCTGTATTCTGATTCCTTCTTCAAGAATCTTCTCCTAGAATTGAAATTGAGCTATTTTTAATGAGGAAGTGTACGTAACTTGACTTGATCTCACTAAGTAAGGATTCCCGATATTCCCTACTTTTAAAATCAGGTAAAATAGAAAGTAGGGTGATAGTTTTAAGGATAGAAAAATGAGATATAATCAATCGTTTCTTTTCGATGACTCTCCTCCTCCAGTGTCTATGGATTGGGAATTAGGACGAGAACTCGATGATGTTGCTAGCCAATATTTTTATCAAGACTGCGATCACGCCACACAGCAGATTCTTTCTCGTTGTGGGTGGTATTTGTCTAGCTTTTTTGAAGAGCCAACTTTAGTTGTCACTTGTAATGATCAATTCACTAATTGGTTGATTTTAAAACAATTAATGCCCTTAGCTACGGTATTATACAAATGGCTTAAGACGGCTCACATTCGTATTTATCCACCACCAGGAGAGGGAACTTTCTTAGACATTCCTCTTACTGATGTTCCTTTGGGTTAATAATTTCAAACGGTTGTTAATCTGTTATCAAGAATGAACCATTCATGGTAAACAACCGCTACATAAAAGTCTTCTCCCACCAACCGGTCACACACAGCTAAGAAACCAGAAAAGAAGGGATCATCATCATAGGTGGTATCTTTAAGAAAAAGCGTTACTGAGTTACCATCTTCGCTCCAAATCGTCCGTAAAATGGTGATGTTAGCATGGCTTGAACTCTCTACAGGAAGCAAGAGCCAACGTCCTTCAATCTCCATAAACTCAGGGGACGAGTACCGAAATACTGACTCCCAATCTTCGGGTCCTTCATGCTTCTCGATGATTCGATCCCAACGGACGGTTTTGATTTTAGAAATAGTGGTTTCTGACAATTGTGTTAATTTCATCTTCAAAATACTAGAATTTGACTATATTTTCTTATTTATTTCCACTCCTTACCAAAGGGTTGACCCAACCACTGCCAAGATTCTTTATTAGACATCTCCAAAAATTTGTAAGCTTTTAATATAAAGCCTTTTGGGTGATATTGGCTTTGCGATCGCCAAACCCTGAAATCCTAATTTTTCGTTCAAAATGTCTTCTAATGAAATTTCAGAAAAAAAGATAAGGTTTTTAAATCAAAATTTTTTAGGCTAAAACTCAATCCTAACAACTCTTTAGGCTCTTAGTTTATATTTTGGAGATGTCTATTAAACGGACTTCTATACTTGTAAATCAAGTCTCGTTCCCAATCCAACTATTATCTGGTCATTTGTTATCATTAAACCACAATCAGGACTCAGCCAAACACTAAACAATACTTAATTAAGTCTATGACAACCGATGATAAATCCCAACTAATTGCCATTAACGATTCTTTTTACCGAGGGTTTGAGAAAAGAGATATCAAAGCTATTAGTCAACTATGGTGGCAAGGTTCAAGTAGTACCTGTATTCATCCTGGGGGCAATGTTCTTAAAGGTTGGGATATAATTCGTTCGTCTTGGGAAACTATCTTTAAAAATACTGATTATTTAGAAATTGACACGGAAATTATTAACATTGATATGGGTCAAGAAATTGCTAATATTGTTCTTCTTGAAAAAGTGACACAAGTTAATAGAGGAAGAAAATTAGAAGCTCAATCAATGGCGACAAATAGTTTTAGGAAGATGGCACAGAAATGGTACTTAGTTCATCATCATGGTAGTCCAATTATACGAAGATGACTTTTAATGAGTTATTGATCATGACTAGAGTAAGAAATTAATTTGTTTGTGATATAATTAATACGGAGGAACTAGAAATAATCATGAAAAAATCAAAACCCAGGATTAATATAGATGGTCTAACAGAAGAACAAATAGAACAAATCAAAATAATAATTACAAGCTTTAAACAGCAAAACGAACTTGCGGTTAAGAAGAATCAAGGGGACGAGATTAATCAATCTCAGCTTATGGATGACATCTTTTTTGAAAGTGATATCATTCAACCTTTTAATCGGGCTATGCTTTATGGAAAGAGAATTTAAACAAATTTATCTTGATACTAACGTCCTTGCTTATGTAGCTAATAAGAAAGCTCCTCAGCATAGAGTCGCATTAGAAATATTTAGACCTAGTGCAAAAGAACAGCTTTGTGTCTCATCTCAAGTCATGGCTGAATTTTACTCTTATTTAACCAATCCTTCTATATTAGCTGACCCTTTAAGTTCAAAAGCTTCTGTAGACCGTATTAAACGTATTTGTCAAATGTCTCATGTTTATTTGTTATCTACGCCACCTAATTTATTTGAAAAATGGATGGATTTAGTAATAGAAAATCCCGTCACCAATGGACAGATTTTTGATCTTCTTCATGTGGCGATTATGCTAAGTCATGGAATTAAAACGGTTTATACATTTAATGGGTCAGATTTTCTCTGGTGTTCTGAAATAGAAGTAATTGACCCTAGTTCTTAATTAATAAATTAATGTTTTTAAAGTGACTATTGATTTACCTTCTCAACCAGGAACTTATTGTCTACTGTTTCACTGCTCAACTTTATCACAAGTTATCATAGGAAAACTAGGAAATCATCAAATTAACCCTGGTTATTATTGTTACATTGGTAGTGCTTTTGGACGAGGGGGACTCAAATCTAGAATTAACAGACATTTACAGATTAATAAACGTCATCATTGGCATCTTGATTATCTTAGACCTTATTTAACGCCTGTTGAAATTTATTATTCAACTGATCCCATTAAACTAGAGTGTCAATGGGCTGCGTTATTACTCAAAGATGAACAATCTAATATTCCTATCAAGAAGTTTGGCTCATCAGATTGTGATTGTCCTGCTCATTTCTTTTATTATAAAGTTAAACCAGTATTAGAATTATTTATGGTAAATTTTAACCATGAATCAATTAATTTTAACACCCACAACAAAAAACTCGATACCCAAAACACCTAAACTAGAACTAAGGGACTATCAAAAACAGGTAATCAGAGAAATTTATAAGCACTATGAAAACGGTGTCAAATCAGTCATGTTGGTTAGTGGGACTTTAGCTAGAATCTGAGCTAAATCTTGCGCTAATATAGACAGGATGCGTTGTTTAGGTTGATAGCAATCACCAATTTTTCATGAGAGAAACAATTTCAACGGCCATGCCTCCTTGTTTCGA
>NEED01000046.1 GCA_002110465.1 unicellular cyanobacterium SU2
AATTATGGAGATATCTAGTCATGATTTTGAGGCTTGATAGTTAATTTTTACTGTAAAGGTCAACCCATACAGGACAAGGGTTTTAGGGCTATCTTGCACTATTTTACACGTATCTCGGCTCTCCCCGTAATTTGTACTCATCGGGTGATAAGTTTTGTGTGAACCAGGCTAGTACCACCCAGTAAAATATACTGGTTTTGTACTAAACGAGTCGCACTCCCCATTACTATACAAAGGCGGAATAGACTATTTGTACTGTTTTTTCTAGGGACTAAATCGATTCTTTTTAGCGATCGCTGATCTCTAAAGTCCGCATGGTGAGCTTCTTCCAATTCTTGTCACCCCGAAAAGTATAATGCTTTAAAACCTCAGTGTCGCCCCCCCCAGGACAGCAAAGCACCCTATGAGAGCCAGACCTTGAGAGTTCCGTGATCAACGCCTTACGGCATCAAAGGTTGAGACAGATTTACGCTTGCTTTAATACAAGCTGTGTCAGCTTTCGTGATCAACGCCTTACGGCATCAAAGGTTGAGACAGTTTTGAACTTCCCACTTTTCTGTTGGCCAGCGACTGTGATCAACGCCTTACGGCATCAAAGGTTGAGACAGTTCTCTTAAATCACGGTCGATTAAATCGTCAATGAGTGATCAACGCCTTACGGCATCAAAGGTTGAGACAGAATACTTAACTAAATTTAATTATCATCAGTGGGAAGAGTGATCAACGCCTTACGGCATCAAAGGTTGAGACAGATTTACAGGAATGATGATTGTTATTGTTTTTTTATCGTGATCAACGCCTTACGGCATCAAAGGTTGAGACAGGCTGCCCAAGGTGTGGGAATTTTAATCAATTTCAACTATGTGATCAACGCCTTACGGCATCAAAGGTTGAGACAGGCGGGCTGAGTTCTTCCAATTCCGAGAGTCTAACTGTGATCAACGCCTTACGGCATCAAAGGTTGAGACAGTAACAGTCGATTGATCTAGATCACAATCAAATAGATGTGATCAACGCCTTACGGCATCAAAGGTTGAGACAGCAGTAGTTCTAGTTGGAACAGGGAAAATATGTACCGCTCGTGATCAACGCCTTACGGCATCAAAGGTTGAGACAGTGCGACTTCCTATGCTGGATCTAGACTTGGGTTGGAATGTGATCAACGCCTTACGGCATCAAAGGTTGAGACAGTGAAAAATTGCTAAAGTCTTCTAATAAAGTTAATTAGTGATCAACGCCTTACGGCATCAAAGGTTGAGACAGACTGATTCTAGTTATGCTGATCCGCTACCAGCTATTACTGTGATCAACGCCTTACGGCATCAAAGGTTGAGACAGCAAATCTTCTCAACGTCTGAAGCCTCTAAGAGTTCACCAGTGATCAACGCCTTACGGCATCAAAGGTTGAGACAGGCTGTACTGCCATCGGCGAACCTAAGTTGCTGTCCTGGTGATCAACGCCTTACGGCATCAAAGGTTGAGACAGAAAACCTCGCTTCCATCGGATTCCACCCATAAGAAACCCGTGATCAACGCCTTACGGCATCAAAGGTTGAGACAGAAAGTGGCTCGATAAGCTCCTTAATAATTTATCGCTGTGATCAACGCCTTACGGCATCAAAGGTTGAGACAGAAAGTGGCTCGATAAGCTCCTTAATAATTTATCGCTGTGATCAACGCCTTACGGCATCAAAGGTTGAGACAGACCATTTAGGTTTAAATTCTTCTAAATCCTTGATTATGTGATCAACGCCTTACGGCATCAAAGGTTGAGACAGAAAAATAGAAAACGAGGACAGTAGCGATATTTGGGTGATCAACGCCTTACGGCATCAAAGGTTGAGACAGAGCAAAATGGAGTTGGCTTGTACCTAATAAAAAAGATGTGATCAACGCCTTACGGCATCAAAGGTTGAGACAGAATCAATCAAAGCAGGGGGAGAAATAAAACCACTATGTGATCAACGCCTTACGGCATCAAAGGTTGAGACAGATTACACAGTTTTCGATCTGACTTTCATCATTATGTGATCAACGCCTTACGGCATCAAAGGTTGAGACAGTTCCCCATTGAACAGCATCTTCAAAAAAGTCTGGGTGATCAACGCCTTACGGCATCAAAGGTTGAGACAGTTACTTTTACTTAGATAATCCTGAAAAATTATTAAATGTGATCAACGCCTTACGGCATCAAAGGTTGAGACAGTTTAGAAGTTGACCAATCAACTTGTCCTTTGATCAGGTGATCAACGCCTTACGGCATCAAAGGTTGAGACAGTGTAGAATCCTTGTGGTCAGACCGGCCTTTGTTAACTGTGATCAACGCCTTACGGCATCAAAGGTTGAGACAGAGCGACGGCTGAAAAGCTTAGCTCCTGTATCCTCTGAGTCAATTTTACAAGCACCTCTGGGTAAATAGCTAGAGCTTCAAGAAAATCTGAGAAAATTAGATTTCTACATGACCTAAAAGTCAGACACAGCAAGGATTTTAGAATTTTGCAAGCACCTATAACTAATTGACCGCTCCTGTAACCCTGATTGAATCAAGCTTACAATCATTTGAGGGGTCTTTGTTGAAGAAACAATCAGAGGTGCTTGCATTTTGTTAGACAACGCGAAACCCCTTTTCATCCAATAACCAAGTATTAGGACGATTGTACTTTGGCAAATCTCTAACACATTGTTGGGAAAGACGAATGAGGATAAGGTCATCATCAGTGGTGAGAATTTTCTCCAATTCCCAACGTAATTTTTCGCGCATTCGTTGACTGAGCCAACAGCGAAAAATGGAGTATTGTAGACGTTCACCATAACCTTCTAAAAGTTTATAGGCTTTACGCCACCGTTTAGGACAGCGAATATCGTAACAGATGAGGTACCAGTTTTTTAGTTCTGCCATATTTCACCTCACCGTACAATTAACTGACCAAATAAACCACCTTCCCCATACCATTCTTTTTCAAGTAAGCGGACTTCTAACTCTAATAAACGACGATAAGTTAAGGAATAACCTATAACTGGGTGTTTCCAAGATTCTGCTTTACGTTGTTCATAAAGATTAATGAATTTTCGTCGTCCACTGTCACTTAACCAAACTTGTTGACCTCGCACATCAAAATCTGCTTCTGTATCCCATTGTTGACGATTAATGGAAGTCACCACAATCATGTCAACTAAAGGAACTCGAAAAATCTCCATTAAATCAAGTGCTAAGGGGGGAGCTTGAGTACGAGGTTGATGATAAAATCCTAAAGCTGGTTCAAGTCCAACGGTTAAGATCGCATTCATAACATCCTTGATTAACCCTCTTCTGTCACTCTCCGAAAATTCAAGTAAAATAAAGAGGGCGAAAAACGGCTAGAAAGCAGAGGGAGCAATGGATGTAGAATTACAAATTCTCAAACATTTAGCTAGAGATGCACAACCAACA
>NEED01000047.1 GCA_002110465.1 unicellular cyanobacterium SU2
ATGGCTGAAAACTGTTTATTCAAAGAGCTTTACAAACCAGTTAATTCAAATGCAAGGGAGGATGCGCGAGGGGTGATTGAAATTTTGAATACCCTCAATTTGCTAGGTTACTAAGATAAAATAATGATTTTTTTCAAAGTTGTCAAGGAAATTCAATGATTTTTAATTCTCAACAATGCCACTTGGTTTACCTTCTCAACCAGGAACTTATTGTCTACTTTTTCACTGCTCAACTTTATCACAAGTTATCATTGGAAAACTAGGAACTCATCAAATCAACCCTGGTTATTATTGTTATATTGGTAGTGCTTTTGGACGAGGGGGACTCAAATCTAGAATTAACAGACATTTACAGATTAATAAACGTCATCATTGGCATCTTGATTATCTTAGACCTCATTTAACGCCTGTTGAAATCTGGTATTCAACTGATCCCATTAAACTGGAGTGTCAATGGGCTGCGTTATTACTCAAAGATGAACAGTCAAGCATTCCTATTCAAAAGTTTGGGTCATCAGATTGTAATTGTCCTGCTCATTTCTTTTATTATAAAGTTAAACCAGTATTAGAATTATTTATGGTAAATTTTAACCATGAATCAATTAATTTTAACACCCACAACAAAAAACTCGATACCCAAAACACCTAAACTAGTTTGGCATAAGCTAACTGGAGGATTAAGACGACGATGGGGGAATAAACCTTTGAATACTTTTCCTGAAGCATTAGAAGCATTAGTCTTCGACGCTGCTTCGCAGTCCGTACAGCTATCTCTTACCGTTTTCATAACTGGTTAAAGAATAATGCTGACGTATTTGCTAGGTATAAAGCTAGTTTTGGCTATATTTGGACTTGAAATTAGCTAAAGTCCCATTACTAAGAGAAATGCAACGAGTCAATAAGCGAAAAATAGAAGGGATAAGCTGTAAACTTTCAATGAGGAAGAAACAACCCCGTGTATGTTTAAATGTTGAACCTGAAGAGTTACCTATTGAATTCCAACGGGTGAAAGTTGAACCAAACCTAACAGAAATCAAGAAAGCTTTGAAAAGTAAAAAACAGATTGACTGGGCTTTCTTTTCTGATAATCAAGAATACAGTTTGATGATTAAGTAATAAGTGATGGGGGCATAGTCTCCCTTGATTAATCAGATAACAAAAAGGTTAAGGTAAGCGTTGAAACCCAGCCTGAAGAAAGTGGTTATCTAAAGTCAAAGCTGTTGAAATATGGCGATTACTTGACGGGGTGACAAGAATTGGAAAAAACGGCTCAAATAAAGGTTTCAGAATCTGAGTTGACTAAAAAATCAACCTTTTAAATAAGTGGTGATGATGGTTAAGCCATTTATGATAATCCAAGTTGATATAATGAGCGTAAAAACTATCGACTTCATTTCTATCAGGTTGTCACCCTTAAAATTTAGACATAAAAAAATATCAATCAGTCTTGATTAATCGCTTTTTATAGTATATAATTAAGGCAGTAATTCAGAGATTAACTAATAGCAATTAAAGCTTTTAATCCTTGTTTATATTCATTAATTTTGTGTCAATTTAATTTCATCAATTCTTCGGTCATCCCAGAACAAAAATCCCAAGCTAAAATCCAACTCTGTCCATAGAGTCCTACCCAGAAGTCGCTATGTCTTCTCACCTGTCTTTTCGGTTCGGTTAACCTAGAAATATATTTTTGATAGCCTTTATTTTTTATCAACTTACCTTTTAAAGCTGAGGCTGTATAAGCAATTGCTATCAATAAAATCAGGTTAGTAAGCCTATGAATGTTAGCTTTGCTACCTTCAAGATTATATCCACCACTCTTATAGTCTCGGAACATCGCTTCAATCCCTCCTCTCATTTTATAATATTTAATAACTTCACTAGCATGATCTAAATTTGTTATGATAAACCAGCAAAACCTCTATGACAAGAATAGAGGGAGAAAATAGTCGTTTACGTCATTATTTAGCTAGACTGCATCGCAAAACATTCTGTTATTCCAAGTCAAAAGAAATGCTATTTTTATCGCTCAAACTACTTATTTATTCCTTAAAAAATAAAGATATTTCTTCCCTAATTAAGAATTAGATATTGTTATTTTACTATTAGGCGCAGCCGAAGGCTCCCGCAAGCGGGATCGCTCAAATTAAATTCCAAAAAAACCTAGTTAAAAATAGCAGATCATCCCGTAATGATGCAACGCCCAAAAACTTGATAGATTGATGAATATATCTGTAAGATTAGAGAAATTTGAAAAGCTACGAGGATTAGCTTGCCGGCACCCCTCGTAGCTGTGATTCAAATCACCGGGCTTGCTATAAGGTTAGCTCATTAGGTCAATTTCTAGCAATGGAAACCTAAAAAAATGGGCTATATCTACATAAATTTAAAAAACTTCTTGCATCAGTGGCCTTATCCAAGGCCGCCATAATAATGCACTCCACAAGCCACATCTACCACTGTGGCCTTTTTCCTTACCCAAAAAAAGACGCAGCCCCAAGGCTTGGACGGCAGGGGCTTTAGACATCTCTATATAACGTGCAGACACAAGCACGCTAACTAAATAATGACACAGACAACCCAAAAAATACAAGGCCGATTCTATCCACTAACCCCAAGCTACACGCAAAGCCTAAGACAAGCCAAACTAACCGCAGCACAATGGCGAATCTGGAGCTATTTAATAAGTTTTGACCCTTGGGGAGATAAATATCAAGAATTACCTAACACTTTAACCATTTTGTCGGAATGCGACGTTAAAAAATCAACTTTCTATACAGCGATCGCCAAATTCCAAGATTTAGGACTGTTCGATTTTCAGGACAGGGGCTTTAAGTTCCGAAATCTGGCAGGAATCGACAAAATAACGAATTTCCAAAATTTCGGAAAACAGTCCGAGGAATCGGAAAACGTTCCAAAAACTCGGAATGAATTCCAACCCACATTCCGCACTTCAAAATGTAGTATTAAAGAAATCTCAAAAAGATGCTTGTATTATTAATAAGTTCTCTATTTCAAAAAGAGAACTACTGTTCAAGAATGTTGGATTAGCATTTAGCGGGTAT
>NEED01000048.1 GCA_002110465.1 unicellular cyanobacterium SU2
TTTTACTTTCTAACTCTTTTAAAAATGATGTGTTGTTTCCATAGCCTGAATCAATAATAACAATTCCTGGTCGATACTTTCTCTTTAAAGTTTTGTCTATTAAGTTTAAAGCTATCTCTGGTTTTTTAAGAAAGTCTGAGTCTTTCTTCCCCTCTGGTAATGAATTAGCGTGTTGATATAATTCTATATCTAATGGTAGGCTTTTTGTCCCATCATATAAATGACTTGTTACCACGACTATTCCATTATCAGTTTTCCCAATTTCTCCAATGTACTGTCGTCCCACCCCGTCTGTAAAATTGCGCACCGCCCGCGCTGAGGTTCCCTCAGCGTATAGGACGGAGCAAGCACCCACTTTTCCTATGTCCAGAATCATCAATAATTAAAGAAAATCCTGTTGCTGGTTTAGTTTGACGACAGCTTTTCATCACCTCTAAACGGCGATTGTTGATTTCGAGTTCCCCCCAAGAGGCTCTTACTAAGAAATGGCGTAAACTGTGGTAAGAAATATCTACGGTATCCTCTGCTATTTGAGCAAGATTTTTTCTCTCACTTTCTCCCAATAATCCTCCCAAATAGTGTCTAAACTCCTTTCTTTGGGCTTTAGTTTTGAAAATATCGTCAAAACGTTTACACCATCTGTCGAAACAAGGAGGCATGGCCGTTGAAATTGTTTCTCTCATGAAAAATTGGTGATTGCTATCAACCTAAACAACGCATCCTGTCTATATTAGCGCAAGATTTAGCTCAGATTCTAGCTAAAGTCCCATTAGCGAAGAAGGAGAACCAGTCTTAAAACGTCTCAAGAAAAAAGCAGACAATGCCAGTCTCAAAGCTTTGGAGTCCTTGATTGAAGAGAAAATGCCAGAGCAAAATCTGATTGATATTCTCAAAAACGTTGATTACTGGACAAATTTCACGCGCCACTTTGGGCCACTGTCGGGTTCAGATCCTAAATTACACAGAGCAACCGAACGCTATTTATTAACCCTGTTTACCTATGGCTGTAATCTTGGTCCATACCAAGCAGCCCGTCACATGAGAGGTCTTGCGACTGCCCACGAATTGTCTTTTATCAATCGCAGACATATCAACTTAAGTAAGCTCAATTCTGCTCTAGTGGATATTCTCAATCGGTATCATATTCTGGAATTACCCACCTTTTGGGGTAAGGGGACATCGGCTGCTGCCGATGGGACAAAATACGACCTTTACGAGCAAAATCTACTGTCGGAATATCATATTCGCTATGGGGGTTATGGGGGAATCGCCTATCATCACGTCGCTGATAGCTACATCGCATTGTTTTCCCATTTTATTCCCTGTGGTACTTGGGAGGCAGTTTATATCATTGACGGTTTGTTGAAAAATTCCTCTCTAATTCAGCCCAAGACTCTTCATGCTGATACTCAGGGGCAATCAACCCCAGTATTTGCTCTCTCTCATTTATTGGGTATTAAATTAATGCCGAGAATTCGTAATTGGAAAGACTTAACTTTCTATCGTCCTGACAAGAACACAACTTATCAGCATATCGATTCCCTCTTCTCGGATTTGATTAATTGGAAATTAATTAAAACCCATTGGCAAGACTTATTTCGGGTAGTTCTATCAATTTCGACTGGTAAAATTTCTTCTTCGGTTTTGTTAAGAAAATTAGGAAATTACAGTCGAAAGAATCGCTTGTATAAAGCTTTTCGAGAATTGGGTCGGGTGGTGAGAACGGTTTTTCTCTTGGAATATATTTCTGATGCTAAATTAAGAAAACAAATCCAGGCAGCTACCAATAAAGTCGAGACTTACAATGGCTTTTCTAAATGGTTTTGTTTTGGTGGAGAGGGCCTTATTGCCAATAATGACCCAGAAGAGCAGGAGAAAATCATCAAGTACAATACCCTGGTGACCAATGCAGTTATTTTTCAGAACACAGTGGATTTAACTGAAATATTGCGGCAATTGAAGCGAGAAGGATATTTAATTGACCCAGAAGATATTAAGGCTATAAGTCCCTATCTAACCGAACATATCAAAAGATTTGGCGACTATTGGCTTGATATGGATATTTTCCCCAAGGCTTTGGATGAAATGGTGGCTCTGGGTGTTTGAGGGGGTGTTTGTTACATTACTTTACATCGTGTCCTATTTTGCACGTATGTCGGCTGTACGCCAACACGGGGGAATTGAGCCACTCAGTTCCCCTTTTTCTTTTGTTAATTTGACGAGAATAGCAACCATGCGACCCGACCAATATATTCACTCAGACGGCTCTATTCTACCCTCTGTCAACGAAATTTTAGACGCGACGGCAGAAAACAAATCAACCAAGCCCCTGACCCCTTCTCAGGTTAAAAAACGCGAACAAGCTTTTGAGCGTGGACGTTTAGTTCATGAGGCGATCGCTGACTCCCTAACCGGAAGCCTGAGCGGAATGCCTGAGATTATTCACCCTTGGCAGCAATCGATTCGAGGCTTTGTCTCGGAAGTGCTAAGAAGTGAGGCCACTATTACATCCTCAGAAAAGCCCCTAATTCATGACCAGTTAAGGTACGGCGGGACTCACGACTTGATCTTATCTTGGAGCGATACTTCGGTTTTGGTGGAAATGAAATCGACTCAAGGTAGTTGGAGTTATGACCCCCAAACAAAAGCCCGTAGCTATTCTCCTTACTGGCCTTGGTTCAGAAAAGCTGCCGAAGATGAAACGACACCCCGTCTGTTGAGTTGGGACTGGGTTAGCCCCTATCTCAAACGTGCTTGGTTGCAAAGTAGCTTCTACAAAATCTTAGCCGATTATCACCAAATGCCCATTTCTGAAATCTGGGTGGTGGTATTAACCAAGGCTCAGTTTCAGGTTTTGCCTATGCCTGGAGACTTATGGGGGGAATGCTACACGGAGGCGATCGCCCGACTCGAGCAGTTCCACCATCAAACTCAAGAGTCCGAAGTGGCTTAACCTTTAATTTTTTTGGATAATTAGAGTTAGTTATCATTCTATTTAATAGAAATTCTAACTCACTCTAATTCTTGGTAGTTTCTCTTGATTATTCTATCACATTCATTTTTTTTCTATTATGTTAGAAGTCAATAATTGTTTAATCATCAACACTGAAACCAACGGCGACCAAGAAGCTCAAACAGTCCTCGAAATTGGAGCAGTTCTTTACTCAGTCAAACATCAAACCATGCTCTCGTGTGGTTCTGGATTAAATGTTGTTTCAGACGACATTTTCAATCAAGCCGAATTAATCAACCGAATTCCAATTGAAGCCACAAGAGTTGCTGTGAAGCAACAGGGATTTTTCGAGCAGTGGATACAAGCCGCTTACGAAGAAGCCGATGTGATTATTGCTCACAATAAGAACTTTGACCAGCCTCTAGTTTTGGGTTTACCTTGGGCTAAAAATTGGGAGAAACCCTGGCTATGTACCTATCAAGATTTTGAGCTTTTTTGTGAAGCTTACCCAGGGAAACGAGATTTAATTTCTTTGGCTCAATATTATGGTATTGGTATCAGTATTAGCCATCGAGCTATTAATGACTGTCTACTTTTAGCTGAAGTCTTTAATCGAGTTCCTAACTTGGCTGAACAGTTTAGAATTGCTCAATTGCCAATGGTTGAAGCTATGTGTCCTAAAATTGATAAATCTCCTACGATTAAGGGTTTCAAATGGGACTACGACCAGCAAGGTTGGTTCAAGAAAGATAAGAAAAAAAGCTTCGATTTTCCAATTATTACTGTTACCGAACCTCGTCAATTATTTAGAGCTATGGTCAGCTACCATGACCGTCAAATTGCCAAAGACTGGGGCTTTTCTTGGAACGAGCAACGCAGAGCGTGAGAACGGTTACTCAGCACTGAGGGAGCTAAGTTAATACCTTTTTCGACGGTGGTGTTGGAGACTGACTCTACAATGGCTGAATTTTCTGGCAGTTAATTAGTGGGACTTTGACATTTTTACAGGCTAAAAAAGGGGTAAAAGCCTTGTCAGACGCGGGATTTACCTCGCACGAGGTAAATCCCACTCAAACCTAGATGAATTCAGGGTTTAGGGTCATTCGAGGTTAAACTATTGATACATAAGGCTTTCACCCCTTTTTGCCATCATTTTTTATCAAAGTCCCATTAGCTTCTTTTTTGCAGCAAACACAAAGACTCTATTTTTGTCTTCAGTGTATTGCTTGTAGAATGAACTTAAGGACACACCTTACAAAAAAAGTAGTTAGCTATCGTAATTCAACACAAAGCGGAGAAGTTAATTCAATGGAAACAACAACAATTAATGAAAAACTTATCTTAGACAAACTCAAAAATCTTAAGCCTAAACAACAACAACAAGTTATCAATTTTATTGATTTTTTACAGTCTCAGAAAACACCAGCGGGGACTAATACAGAACAAGAAAAAGCCATTTCTGTTTTAGAATCAGCCTCAGATTTAGTAGGATGTATTAATAGCGGACAAGGCAATTTGTCTTTGAAAAAACAAGAATTTAAAAGAAAGTCTTTGAAGTAAAATGCTCCGAAATATAATCTTAGATACAGGAGTTTTAGTAGCTATTTTAGATCAAAGTGATCAGTATCACAATTGGTCAATTAAACAATGGGAAAATATAGAAAAACCCTTGTGGACTTGTGAAGCAGTAATTAGTGAATCATGCTTTATTCTTCAAGATGTTTATGGTGGAGAAGATGCCATTATGGCTTTGGTAGAGAGAGGAACAATTGAAATCAACTTCAATCTCAATAGAGAAATCAAACTAATCCGAAACTTAATGAAAATTTATCAATCAGTTCCTATGTCTTTTGCCGATGCTTGTTTAGTAAGAATGACTGAGTTGATTCTTGGCAGTTCTATTTTAACCATAGATAGTGACTTCTACATTTATCGAAAAAATAAAAAAGAAGTTATTGATATAATTATTCCCCAATAATCCCAACAAGTTGGTGTTTATTGAATCCCCAAAAATGAGTTATTTAACCATCGGGGAATTGCCAACAAGAAATTTTTTCGACATTTAGACTACCACATCGAGATTTAGCATCAAACGTAGAATCAACCCATTCCCATCCACATAAACGACAATGGCTAAAAATATTATTACGATTAGCTTCTTTAATTTTATTATCAGCTTACAACACTCGGCGAAGAACATAGCCGGTTGCAGATGGATACAGCCAAGAGTCATAGTAAGACCGTCTATGTTGTTCGTTGTTTGTTCTAAGCTATTTCATCAAAACCTGGCCTAATAAATGATCTAGCATTAGGAAATTCTTTTTCTGTAGTCTCTTGAATTCGTTTAAGATAATTTATAATTTTTAATATATCTTTTTTTTCAGCATCATAGTATTTTAATAACTCACTCCATACGTTAATTGAACGCTCAATTTCAATCAAAGCGATTTTGGCCGAGCCGTCCGAGTCCTTTGGCATTTTTTCTAATCCAATGTTAGCTTCATGATCTCGACTTTTTATGGCTCTTGATAATTTAACTGTTATAGCATATTTATAATAACTGATAACCTCCACAATTTCTTTAAGAGAGATAGGGCTCTCAGTAGAATTCGAGTAGACCAATTTTAAATACGATGTTTTTTTAGACGTTAGAAAAGCATTGTCTATTAAAGGCTGATTATTTTTAAACCATTCATCAACTAGCTTAGTGTAATTCATGGCTAGATGAGTTAGTATATTTACTTTCTTATCGATTACACTATCTTGCTCAATTTCAATTGATTCAAGACTGACTCCTTGTTCTTTCGCTAAATCTTCAATTAAGTTAAGTGCTAATTTAAAAGACTCTTTTATCTTATCCCAAAATCTTTCATTGGCTTCATCCATTTCTTTTCTTTTGCTATTTTGCTCTTTTTCTATTGAATAACTCAAACAATGAGAAGTAAGAGAGCATCGTTCACACCATCTATCACAATAATTGTAAATACCAGAAATATACTTTGGTTCTTTTGCCCGCTTAATTAGTTCTTCGGAATCCATTTTTATTTTAATTATTCAAATAAAGACAACTGTTATTCATGTCAGATGACCAAGCAGTTTACTTCACTAACTTTGTCGTATTTAGAGTAGCTTAAACATTTTCCTCTAACCACTGCCTTAAATCCTCTTCACTTCCGAAATTTAACAAGGCTTTTCCGAGATTTTCTAGTTGCTCGACGGACAGTCCTCGAATTTGTTCGGTGATAGACGAGGGGAGTTCTGGGAAACGGGAGTTAAGAATGAGTAAAACTAAGTTAGCTCCTTCTTGTTGTCTTCCTTCAGAAAGTGCTTCTTGGTATACTTTGGTTTGTTTTAAATCGCTGAGTTCAAACATCGCTTCGATTTCCTCCCTACTTTTCTGGGGTAGTTTATAAACAATTATCTTCTGGATCAAATCAATCAATTGCTCTTGAATTTTTTGGTCAGTTACTTGAGTTTTAGTTTTTTCAATTAACTCCTTAGCTTGGGGAACAGCTTTCTGTTCTGATTGTACAACTAATTGTATCATCCCGACTCCGAGGGAATTATCAGCCGCTTCTCCTAACTCGTCTAAATAGATACGAGTTAATTCGGGAAGGTTTAGCATATTTCTGAAGTTAAGAGGTTGTTCTCTTTCAATTTTTCGAGTCGGATAAATAACAACAATTTGCCAGGGATTTTGCGGTTTGTATTGCTTAAGGTACAACATAAATTCGCCGAACAATCGATAATACAAATCCTCATCAGGTTGAAATTGAACTTCAACAAGAAACAAGGGTAAGTTAGGGTCTTCTACTTTGGGTAAAAATAGACCATCGAGTCGAAATGAAAGTTGTTTGATTTCTTGCGAAGCAAACTTATAGTTACTTTCCTTGATAGATGGTTCACCGATCAGATCGAAGAAACTACTTGGAAATTCGAGAAATATTTTATAAAAAATGCTATCTGTTTTCAAACTTATCTCCTCTGGTTTTTAGATTCTTATTTTAAAACTCAAAACTAACTGCTTAAACATTTTAACTTTAAAACATTAATCAATAATAATCAAGCCAATAATTATCCAAGAAAATTAATTTAAAACAGATATTGCCAACAATATTATTAAAAGTTTTTAGTTCCATTCTTGTTAGTAAAGTTCTATTTGCCAACGATCAGGTTTTTCAATAAATGCAGCAATTATTAATAACAAATAATTAACTAAAATAATAGTTTTAACCTTGATTTTTTCAAGAATAGGGGTTATGATAATTATATCAGTTGCACTACAAGAACTGAGTAACTAATCGCCACATAATTCAACACCAACCTAGGAAATTAACAATGACTAATAACAACGAACAACGCTACGTAATCGAGGGCTTAACCGTAGGACAAAGTGCGAATCACCAAATAGCTGATGCGATAGCTTCCAAGTCAGCTTCTATGTTAGACCAAGCACTTGAAGAAAACTTTGAAACCATTCTTGAAGCTAAGCTTAATCAAGCCGTTCAAGAAACACTAAATATTCATGCACAAAGGACTAAAAACTATGCCAAAAAGTTTTTAGTAACTTCCAAGAATCGCTTAGCACAAAACTTGGTAGAAACACAGCACAATCATCGACTAGCATCGTTACAAGATAACTTAGATCTCGCCGAAATCGAAGATTTTGACACGGATCTGCTCCCTGAAGTATCTCGGATTGGCGACGAAGCAGGAGCAATTGCCATCGAGACAAACGCTGATTCATCTGTCGGATTTTAAAGAAATAGGCAATAGGCAATAGGCAATAGTTTTTTTATTGATTTTATTGGAGGAAATATGTCAGACATTAAAGACTTTAGAGACTTAATAATTTGGCAAAAAGGAATGAAGATAGCTAAAGAATGCTATTTTCTTACAAAACAATTTCCCAAAGATGAATTATATGGAATGGTGCAGCAAATTAGAAGAGCGGCTACATCTATTCGGAGCCATATTTCCGAAGGCTATGGTAGAAGATCATCAGGAGATTATAAGCGTTTTTTAAATATTGCACAAGGCTCAATAAACGAGCTGCAAACGCATTTACTTTTAGCTAAATCTGTCGGATTGTGTAGTCAGAAAGATATAGCATCTTTAATAGAAGAACTTCAATCAGAAACTCGAATGATTATTGCTCTTATCAGAAAGTTGGAATAAAGACTTTCTATTGCCTATTGCCTATTGCCTATTCTCTCCCCTCACTTTAACCTATCTCTGCACTACTAATACTAAAACCATGTTTACTCAACAACAAATTCTCGAAATCGCCTCACTTCCTGAAACCGCTTTTAAGTTTAAGGTTCATGTTGACACTCTTATCAAATTTTACAAGTGGATTACACAAGAATGGACATCTCAATCCTTAAAAGAACACAAAGCAAAGTATGAGCTTGATTGCCGAAGCACCGAAGGTAAGCTCAAATGCGCTCTCTATGCAGCTAAAGAGCTATCGACCCACTGTTTACCCCCTACCCCCTCACCGGTGGTCTCGCCGTCTGAAAGTCCTGTCAAAGAAGTACAAGTCAGCAAAATTCTTTGTCAAGCCATAGCACTTTTACCACCTGTACCAAAGACTAATGGGCTAGAAAAAGCACCTGCTTATCAGATCCTAGGAGAACCGATTTATTTTGAGGAGCTAGTCCGTAATTATCGTCAATTAGTTCTAAAATGGCATCCTGATAACAATGAGTCCCCCTCTTCTGTTGGGCGAATGCAACTTATTACTAGCATTTACAAGGATTTAAAAGCTGAATGGTTCACAAAATATAGCCCCTTGATTCCTATTTCTCGTCTAGGCAAAGAGAATTTACTCAGAGCAATGTCTAAGGAATTTCCTTGGATTCCTGAGTCTTTTTGGCAGTGATACTCAAAGAATTTACTAGGAAGAAATCGTTGCTCTTCCTAGTGAAAGTTGGATTAGTTTGTGCTTAATTTTCTGATAAATATCGTCCAAAAAAAGTAATAACTAGCATAAATATCAGAAGAGTTCCAGTTATTTGTAGTCCTGTTTTTACGATAAATAAAAAAGGCTCAAGACGGGTAATCACTTGTATTTCTAGACAAGAACTTTTAATTTCTTCTATATTCTCTAATTGCCACTCACTGAAGTAAATCTTGGTGTCTATCATTCAATTTTTTTGTCTTCATTTTTTTGAATTTTGAAAAAATTGATCAAACCTCGTCGTTAACGACGGGGTCTAATCAATTAGTTGTTCATCTAAATTTTCTCTAATTATTTTTTTTAGAGGATGATAATACTCATAAATAATGGCATTAGTATAGTCAGCCATTTGAGTAAAATCAATGTGTCCTTGCTGATAATGCCACTGAAGAAAAGGACTCTGGGCTAGTAGGTAGGCTGCTTGTTCTATGGACTTTCCATGAGCAATACTTTGACGAAATACCATATAATCAAGGCTCTGACCAATGGTTTTATTTCCTTTTATATTCTGACAAAGCTCTGGCCAGTTTTGAATTTGATTTGAGTCAAACATACCTGAAGCTATGGTATAATATTCTTGTCTTAATTGTTCTTTTTTTGAGAAATTTTGGCTACTTCTAGAAAACTCAAATCGTCCAGGTTCTCCACGAGAAATAATTTCTTCACCATCTAGCTTTCTATCTCCATCGGTGTCAGCTTCGTAGGGATTAAGACCCATTTGTAACTCTTCTCCTGTGGTCAAACCATCACCGTCAAAGTCATTGTTTAATTGGTTGGCATTTTGAGCTATTCTTTGTGCTTCTTGGTTCTGAAAAAGTTGTTCTTTGTTCATAGTTTTAAATTGGTTACCTGAGGAAGGTGTTCGGTGTTTTTCCTTGACTTTTTTCGTGATAGTTACCAGAATTCTGATACGGCAAAGAGCGAAAGTTATTTGTTGAATAACTTGATTATTCCTCATAATTTCCATAAATTCGGATAAATACTCCTAACCCCGAACTCCTAACCCCGAACTCGCATTGGTTACATAATTTTTTTATGTGGTCTAAAACGAAGATGATAGCAAGGAGTATGCTCTGAACGGCAGAGAATTCCCGATGGGAGATTAACTCCGATTACTAAACCCAAAGATAAGGAGCCAAGAGCGATCGCTCCTGCTACAAAATAGACATTGAGGAAAGTAGCCCATTGTCGTTGAACCCGCATTCGGTGGTCATCTCGTTGCTTTTCTAGAGCTAGTTGTTGTCGTCCTACTTCAAGGTAGTTAGCCTCTGATAGAACTACTTGGTACAATTGATGCCAGAGGTAGGTTTTAACCCAACTTTGGATGGATGAGTCCTTTAAGGGTCGGACTTTGACTGATTTTGACCGTGTAGGGTTTGGTTTTCTAGCTTGGGTAGTAGAATCGACATCGCGGCGCACCAATCGGCGAAATCTTTGTCTAGTGGCTTCCCAGATGCCTCGGCTTCGAGGATTCGACTCCTTGCTTGACGTGCTATGGCCTCCACCAGCCCCGTGTTGAGCCACTGTTCGAGGGTCTGTTGCATGACCAGTGGGACTTTCGCCACCATCTGTTGTTCTAGTATTGCCATGTCCGTGCCGAGAGCTGCTGTCAGATTGAAAAGCTTTTTTTCAACAGATACCTCCATCTGCTCAACAATAGCTTTGTTCCCCATGGTTCTACGCAATTCGTCGAGTTTCACCCCTTCTTTGATGACCAAAGTGCAAGCCGATATAAAGACTTTGACTTGAGATGGGGTGTATTTTTCTTCGTTTTCTAATCCCAACGCTGCGAGGATTTTATAGAATGCCACCATGGGAATCGATTGGTTTAACTGTTTTTGGGCATCTGTTAATAGTTCTGGTAAGCTTATGTGAGGTGAGGTCATATTTTTATTACTTTACTATTTACTTGGATTTAGAGTCGGGAAAGGCAATGGGCAACAGGCAATGGGCAATAGTTAAGATTTTCACTAGGGAGGATTACTAAACTTTGTATTGTGCGCCCAAGGCGAACCCATGAAAGGGAATAAAAACCAAGAGGGTTGTAAGCTGTTAAGCATTTAAACGACTTATTAGCTAGATTGAGGAAAAACGCTATAATCCGCTTTCTTTTTGCCTTTTGCCTTTTGCCTTCTAAAACGCATTTAAAATGCGTTTTAGCTTATGCGCCTCACGGGGGGAGTACACGTCGAACAATTGCCTATTCCCTATTGCCTATTGCCCGTCATTGTCTTCTGAGGATTCATTGTCAGAAGAGGGCAAGGCTTCATAGGTAGGAGTCGCTTCGATTGTATAGGCACTACCTCCACTTAATCCGAGATTAGCCATGCCTTCATCAAGTTGTTCAATGAATTGGTCGAAAGGACTTTTTTCGCGTTGTTCTCGTTCACGCCTTGATTGGTTATAAGCTTGGTCATAGGTGCGCTGAAAGTCTCCATTAAAGAAAGATTCTTCTAATTTTTTGAGATACATTTGTTCGTAGCTTCCCTTAATTTTCGAGTCAAGAATTTCGACTCTAGCTCCCAACCCTGAATTAATTTGATTGACTTGATTAGTCGAGGCCCCACTGAGCCAATCAAAGGGATTGTTATTAGTTACTCCGTTACGAACTGCTACTTCACGGATGCTTTCACCTCGATTGATTACACGCTCGACAGCATCAAGAAAACGATTAGCATCACCTGGCTCATATTGTGGTTGTTCTGGGAGATTACAAGCTTTCAAAAATTCAATTGCCTTGGATAAAGTCATGGGTTTTGAGGTTAAGTCTTGAGCTATGTTTAGTAACTCGAACAAAGTAACAGTTTCATCAATTAACTCGATTATTTCTTGGGGAGGCTTGAGAGGTTTTAGAGCATCCGAAAAGGCATTTTCCTCAATTTTTTTCTTGACTTGCTCTAAGGCTTCTTTGACTGATTTATTCTCTTTTAAACTTTTTTGATAAATTTGTTCTAATTGCTCCTTGTCATCAGTTTTTAACCCAATTAAACAATGATAGTTCTTAATCAACTCAACGTCGTCCGGTAGGTAATCATGTTGCTCTACGTTTAATTGGCACGCACGAATGTAAGAATCAAGCTGCTCAAAATTAAGATCAAGTTCGTCAATTAGAGTATCTTTTGTTAGATGTTGTCTTGGTTGATTCATTGTTTGATTCCTCTTTCACTTAATGGTTAATTTAATTGAGTAGGACCATTGGCCAGACTTTGTGCAAAATCATCCAATGGTCCTTTTTCTAGAAGCCAACTGAGATCGTTGTCGTCGTCGTTATCTGAGTTTTTTTCCGTAGTAACAACAGTTGAATTAGAACTGTGTGAAGACGGCTTGCTCTTCATTGAAGATGTTGATGTGCATTGATTATCTTCATTTTGGTTTAATTGAATCGCACGAGGCTGATTAAAACTGACAACTGACGGCGCATTGGCCAAAGAATCGTTTTCAAGACGAATAAAACGGCGTTCAAGGAATTCAATGTGGCGATGTATCTGCCAGATGCTATAAATTCCCATTTCTTTAACGAAATCATGACTAATTATCTTTGATTGCCAACCAATGAGCCATCCCCAATACAATGTTGAAGGATAAAGCACCTTTAAATAACGACTCAAAGGACTCTCCTCATTTTCAAAAAATTGAACGACTAGGTGAAAAAAAGAATTGACTTTCCCCTGGCATCTAAATTCAAACTTGATGGGGTCTTTTTTTAGATGCCCCAGTTTGAGCACCGGTCTAGTCTCTATTGGTTGATCAATCTCTAACACCGAGCGATAATTTTCAATGGTTATTTCGAGTGCTTCAATTGATTCAATGGCTTTAAACCTAGCCGACATCAGATTATTGGTGCGCTGATAATCTATTGACGCTGCCCAAAATGTAGAGGCTGCTTCAAAGAGCATTTCTTTGATCTGGTCTGGGCGCAGAGATTGATAATATTTAACCACAGCCCATTCGGGTAACAATGAAGCCTCATGTTTGAAAACAAAATCAAATTTTGATGAACTTTTAGACTCCCACATTTTTCGACACTCCTGTGATTAACTTAGACATTTGTTTCCACAAATATTGGCAATAAAAGTAATAACCGTAAAGATCCGTTAATCGATAAGTAAACTCCTCTTGATATCTAGCTTCTCCCACTAAGCTTTTAACTTGATTTTCTAGCCTTGGAGACCAATGATAATTAGTTTGTCCGAAAAACTTTTCTAGCTCCTCTTGGTAATAGTGTGCTGTTCCTCCTGAGAAGATTATTTCTGATATGTCAGGAAATCTTCGACTAAGCAACCAACTTTTCAAAGCTTCTAAATGCTCAGTTCTCGCTAATTTTACCGCCTTGATTATTTGAGCTAATTCTCTTTTTTTGAATTCACTTGACTGACTTTTTAATAAAGCCTTGAGAGGTGTTTTGTTTAAAGTTTTCCCCGCTTGCGTAATCGGAACAATTAAGTTCGTTGCTTTGAGTCCTGATGTGGCCATTACGACTCTATTGGTCAACCAAGAAAATCCCAATACCTCCGTTTCTCCTCTGGTTAAAAGACCTCTTTCCATTAGTAGATAGGAAATATTACGATAACCAATCATTACCACTAAAATGTTTCTATCTTTTGGCGATACTGTTCTGCTACTTCCTCTGAGAAGGATTCCTGCTCCTTCAGGTAAACAATTAAATGTTTCTAAGTTGACCTGATACGTTTGCTCTCGATAGCTAAACTTTGACAAAGATTTTCGTAAGTGTTCTTCTAAGTTCACCCTATCTTCATATTCGCCGTAAGGTAATAAAATTCCCAAACTTAGGTCGAATTTGGATGGTAGTCTCTTCCTTTGAGCTATTGCTCCCACCATCGCCAATACTTTGGGCATAGTAATTTCCGATTTTAGTTGGGACAATCTCTCAAAGGTGAACAGTTGACTTGACGCTAAAAATCCTACTGCATAGATTACTCCATTGCAATTAATCCAAGATTCATTTTCAGGTTCACTTACTCCAATACTTCGGTTTTTGAGGAAAGATAGCTCAGTCTCACTTACTCGAACCAGTTCCGGTTCCATAGTGCTGTATTCTAAGCTTTTATCATTAATGTTGTACAATCCTTTGCTCAAACTTGAGCTTGGGTCAAACGCCAAAGATAATTTTGGCACTATACACCTCCATGTTTGCTCGACGTTACGAGTTGAAATTTCCGATTTTTTTGAACAACGAACCAACAAGAGTCAATCACAGATGAACGCGTCCTTCGGGCCAAGGCAAAAGTTAGAAGGCGTAGCGGTATACACCGCGTGTCTATCGCCAACGTTAAAGAACATTAGTCGAATTTTTGAAAAGGAAGCACACCGCGACGGTGCGGTTGCGTCACAATAAGTCCTTTTGGCTCTTGTGCCACAATGGCGATCAAAGACCAACTTTTGTCTGTGAGTGACTTTTATGTCCGGAGTTCAATTTTGAGAGATTCTTTCTTTGGGAAGCTGTAGTTTTCAACAAGACTTTTTTCAATGGGGGAGACAAAAAAAGTCTTGTCAAATTTTCAACAACTGCTTTCTTTATAATTGATTTTTCGGCGTGAGTCATTAGTTTCTTCTGTTTTTTGCTCAGCAATAGGGGGGAGCGATCGCTGACGCGAATTTGACTACTAAAAAACAAAGTTACCGAAAAATTAATCTCGTTGATGATTATGTTAGCAACTCTTTTTTTTAGCGTCAACCTTTTTTGAAATTTTTTTTCCTTCTGTGTTGAGTCGAAGCTAGTCTATTCCATCTTGAGATAAAATTTTTGACAACCATCTTCTTGCCAAAGTCTGACTTACTCCCCCTCAATAATTTTCAATTTTTGGGAATTTCTTATTTTTTGGCTCAAAGGGAAATGAAGGTAAACTAAGGACAAAAAAGAAGCTTGGTTTTAAGAAGTTGGCTCAGCCTCGATCTACTAAGGCTTTGCGCGCTAAACAACTCCCACCTCTTTCCCCCTCGAATTTCTCAAAAATTATAGATTTTCTCGAATTACATTTTTACGGGAAGTCTATGTAAGTCAACTGAAGTAGAATGAAGTGAGTTGAAGGAAAATGTGGTTTTTACCGTGATTTTCTGTATCACTATTATACCAAAATCTTGGACAAATTATCGGAGGATAGCTCCAATTTTTTCGACGAATTTCCGCGCACACCACTCCCAACTTTTGGGGAAAGTTCTATAATTAATTATACGCTTTTTGATTTTTGAATAAAACCATCACTATCCCAATCTTTTTTTGTTGACTAAACAGACTTTCAGAAAAATTTAAGGATTAATTTTTAAGTTCATCTCTCAATAATTTCACTGCTCTTCTAGTTTCCGACAACAACGGACGACTTAAATCAAAGATGCTGACCATCGGTAAAATTGATGAAAAAAAAGCCAAGAGTTACTTTTTGAAGAACTACTATCTTCAAGAAACCTCACGTTGGTCAGGCAAGGGCTCTCTACGGTGGGGGCTATCTGGCCCGATTACCAATGAAGAGGCGTTTAAGAATCTCTGTGAGGGGTATAGTCCAGGTCGTCGCAAGAAGCTGTATAGTAAGACAGTCAAGCATGGTCAAAAAAGAAGGGCTGCGATTGATTGCACATTCAATGCACCCAAGAGTGTCACCTTAAGTGCATTAGTTGGTGGGGACGAACGTTTAATTGAAGCTCATCACACCGCCGTAGCAAAAACCTTGGAGTTAATTGAAGAACGGTATTCTCACACTCGTATTAGAAGACCCAATGGTGAGCGAGAGGTCGTAACAACTGGAAATCTCATCATTGCTCAGTTTGACCATATAGATGCACGCAAAGTCGATGAACATTACAAAGGGGACGACCAGGATCTAGATGAGTTCAGAGGTCGGAGTTCAGAGGTCGGAGGTCAGAAAAAGAAATCACCCTCTCAAAATAGTAAAATAACACCGAACACCGCGGCAAAGCACTACTACCTCGCACTCCTAACACCGAACTCTGTTTCTCAAGCAACTCCAGATCCCCATTTACATACCCATTGCCTGATTATGAACGCTACTGAGGTTTCCAAGGGGAAATGGTACTCTCACCTCAATGATGCTATTTTTCAAAACCAAAAGCTCTTGGGTATGACCTACCAGCACTACCTAGCCATGGAGGTGCAGAAACTAGGCTATGAAGTAGAAGCAAGAGATCATGGGCAATTTGATATCAAAGGCTATGACCACGATGCTTTAATGGAATTCTCAAAGCGTCGTCGAAAAATCCTTGAATTAGCGGGTAATGATTCATCAAGAGAACGATTAGAAGCAGTTAGAGAAGTTAGCCGCGCTCATAAAGGGAAAATTAATCCTGAAGAATTAAAGGTGCTATGGTTTCAGGAGGCTAAAAAGTTAGGGATTAAAATTGTCAAACCGAAATCTCAATCAGTACCCAACCGATACAGAGAAAGTTCACTTTCCGACGCTATTTCTCATTGTTCAGAAAGGGCGGTAGCTTTTAAACAAGAAGACTTAGAGAAATTTATCCTCAATGAAAGGATTCCCACTGACATTAGAGCTATTACCCCGCAGATTCAGCAAAACTCTGAATTAATCAAAGTAACTGAACCAAATAGAGTAAGATACACCACACAAACCGCCTTAAAACGAGAAATTGCTACTATTCGTTTGATGCAACAAGGGCGTGGTACTGTTTCCCCCATTGCCAACTTTGATGCAGTCAACCAATATCTAGAAGGGCAATCCTTGACGACAGGGCAATTGGACGCAGTGCATTTAGCTTTGACCACCAACGACCAATTCTTAGCTTGGCAGGGAGTAGCCAGTGCAGGGAAAACCTACGCTTTGGCTAAATTTACAGACATGGCTCTTAAAAATGGCTACTCAGTTAAAGGATTTGCTCCTTCAGCCGATGCAGCCAAAGTCTTAGGTTCGGAAATAGGTATTAATGGAGCTACAGTGGCTAGTTTACTACACTCTAAATCGAATCAAACAATTGAACCTAACCTTCGTGAGTTCAGAGGTCGGAGGTCAGAGGTCGGAGATGACAAAAAGAGATCGCCAATCGCCAATAGTAAAACAACACCGAACACCGAACCCCTAACTCCGAACTCACCTAACCAAATCTGGATCGTAGACGAAGCAGGATTACTCAGTGCTAAGGATGCCTATGATTTGATGCTCAGAGCCAAAAAAGAACAAGCTAGGGTCATTTTTGTGGGAGATACAAGGCAATTATCCGCTGTTGAAGCAGGAAACCCGTTCAAATCATTGCAACAAGCAGGAATGGCTACAGCCTCAATGAACCAATCTTTAAGGCAACGCACCCCTCATCTTCAAGTGGCTGTCGATCTAATTGCCCAAGGTGAGGTCAAAAAAGGGTTTAAACGCTTAGAAGAAAATGATTGTATCTGTGAAGTGGACGAAGATGAGAAAGTACAGCGTATTGTATCTGATTACTTGGCTATTGACCCCGAAAAAAGAGATAAAACTTTGGTCCTAGCCGGGACTAACCGCGAACGCTTGCAGATTACCCAAGGAATTCGTGATGGACTTAAAAAAGAGGGAAAGTTGGGGAAAACGGCCATGTTAACCCAACTTAAACGCAAGGATTTAACAAATGTACAGATGAAGTATGCTCATAATTTTAAGGTGGGGGATGTTATTATGCCCACCAAAGAATATAAGAGACGGGGTTTGGAAAAAGGGCAATATTACGAAATAACGGGTAAGAAAGATGATTTAGTGATTTTGCGAAATAATCAGGGTCAATCTGTTACCGTAGACTTAGGCTTTGAGAAAGCAGCGTTTATCACCTCAGAAATTGAAATAGCAGAAGGCGACACGCTCAAATGGACTAAAAATGACCGTCAACTAGGGCGTAGAAATGGACAAACCTTTGAAGTGATTAGTATCAACGAAAATACCGCCACGATTAAGTTTAGTGACGGGACAACGAAAGATTTTGATGTGAACACTCCTCAATTTCTAGACTATGCCATAGTTTCGACCACTTATTCGGCTCAAGGTAAAACTGCTGACAATGTTTTAATTTCGGCAGATTTCACTGTGGGCAAAGAAAGCTTCTATGTGGCGGTTTCGAGGGTTAAGTACGATTTAAAGCTTTATACTGAAAATAAAGAAGACTTGGTATGTAAGGCTATGGAGTCGAAAGCCAAGGAAAACCCCCTGGAACTATTGAAGAACATGGTCAGTGAACGACAACTGGCTACTATTACCCCAAATTTAGGGAAGACAAACAACAAAAGTGTTCATCAAGGAAATCAAACCAACTCTAAAACTCACACCAACTCTCAACTTAACCAATCATCTATTCAACAGAGAAGTTATTCGACACCCAATAGTTCGGGTGTTCATAATCATGTTCCTCTTGTTCGAGTTCAAGACCTCAATCATGGGGAGCAAGAGAAAATATCCCCGACACCGCTAGATAACCCAACAACTTTTATTGTTCAACCGCCACCCCCCAGGTTATCTGAATACGAAAGTGGGAACAATAATAACAATAATTTAGAAAATAACATTTCAACTCCAAAACTCCCATATTATCCGCAAAAAAACTTTAAAACGACTTCATTAGATGAGCGGTCTTTGAGTTACCCCCCTGTGGTTTCCGATTGCGCTGATTCAACACAAAATACCTCGGAGCAACCCTATATTACCCCTGTTGAAACTTCGACTCAACCGGACAAACTTAAGTTATTCAAACGACAACTTAGACAAACTTATCTCGAAGTTAAGCAACAAGTCGAGGCTACTACATCTGACCGAGGCTCGGAGCCTCGGAAGGCAGGGGGCAGGGGGCAGGAGGCAGGAGGGTTTTTCTTCATCCCTTCCCCCTCTGGATACAAGCAAGGTGTCGAGTCTGCCGTCGCACGGCAGACCTTGAGAACGCCGCCTCGTCTTTTAAGACGGAAGGGGTTTGGTGGGAGTACAAGCTCCCTCCAAACAAGAAACCTCCTGCCTTCTGCCTTTCAACTCCTGCCTCCTTTTGACAATAACTATGATGAATATCAAATTGATTTACAGATTGCACACATGCTGTTTGAACAAATGGGAAATTACCACAAAGTTGCTGCTTTTTTAGCACATAGCGATACTTCTTATCATTGGAAAGATACTTTAGACCAAGATGAGTATCTAGAAAAAATTACCAAATATGCTAATCAAATTTTAGAACAGGTCTATAAATCTCAGGTAAAAATCAGTCAGAAAAGTCGTCATAATTCTCAATTTAGCCGAAAACAAGACGATTTAGAACTAGGTTAATGTTAGATTGAAATAGGCCAGTTTTTTCGTCGTTAAAAAATAGCTAAGACTAAATCCGAATGAATCACAATTATGAAACTTTAGACTTGGGGCTAAAGAAATTATGGCCTCTTGACCCAAAAATTATCTTCCTCAATCATGGTTCTTTTGGAGCTTGCCCTACTTCGGTCATAGAACAACAACAGACACTACGACTAGAAATGGAGCGTGAACCCGTTCGGTTTCTACATCGACAATTACCAGAGCGATTAGAGAGTAGTCGGCAACAGTTAGCCCTTTTTCTGGGTGTCAAGCCTTCTAATTTGGTTTTTGTTCCCAATGCCACCCATGGGGTTAACACGATTTTGCACTCTATCCCTTGGAAAACAAATGATGAAATAGTTATCAGTAATCAAGGCTACCGCGCTTGTCGTAATGCCGTCGAATCGATAGCTCAAAAGCATCATCTAAAAATTCGCACGGTGAAACTTCCTTTTCCGAACATTACCCCTATGTTGGTGGTTGAGAAGGTGATTGAAGCACTTTCACCCCTAACTCGACTGGTTCTCCTTGACCATATTACCAGTGGTACTGGTCTAATTTTACCAATTAAGGAAATTTCTCGTGAGTTAGCTAAGCGCGATATTGATTTTTTGGTTGATGGAGCCCATAGTGCCGGCTCAATCGCTGTGAATCTTGAAGATTTAGGAGTAACCTACTACACCACTAATGCTCATAAATGGCTTTGTGCGCCCAAAGGGGCAGCCTGTTTATATGTGGCTAATCATCGAATAGAACAAGTTCGTCCTTTGTGTATCTCTCATGCACCTAGTCTGGCATCGGAGCCATCACAATTATTTAAGATGTCCTTTGACTGGACAGGGACTTATGATCCAACGGCTTATTTAATGATTCCTTATGCCATCAATTATCTGTCATCTTTGATGGTTGGGGGGTGGTCAACTATTTTCCAACGCAATCGACAATTAGCACATCAGGGGCGAGATTTGTTGTGTAAAACCTTGGAGATCGAAGTTCCTTGTCCCGATGAAATGTTTGCCACTCTTGCCACCATTCCACTCCCTCTGAAGATCGATGCTCCACCTCCTGAGATTCATCCTTTACAAGAAAGACTATTTGACCGATGGAACATTGAGATTCCGATCATTCCTAATCCACAAATGGGATGTTATATGATACGTTTATCTGCCTTCGTCTACAATCATCTTGAGGAGTATCAACGGTTAAGTGAAAGTTTGCACCAAGAGTTAAGAAAAGATTTTTCTCATTAGTTCTTTCATCATTTTAGCTTCAAAATCTCTTTAATCAGTTAATGTGATTGGGAGTAATCACTGATGAACCATCAGTTTTACTTTCTTCAAGAAATCTTAACATCCTCTCCTCCAATTCCGTCAACCAAGGACGATCCAACTTCCCCAGCCCCGCGAGAAAATCGCGCACTGGCTTTTCTGTATCATCAACTCGGATTTGAGAGAGACGATCACACAATGACTTCACTTCGTCTTGCTGCGCGCGGGAGTAGGGAAGCTCCTTGAGATTCTGCGATTTAACTTGGTATTCGCCGTCCCACAACCGCACTGTACAAGAAAATTGATGAACCTCAGTGATAATAGCCCAACAGCCCCCTTTCCCACGAAGATCGGGGTTTTCTTTAACCATAATAGTGGCTACTTCCCCGACTCTCCAAGGATTGGGAACTCGGTGGCCTTGGAGGATTTGTTGCACAACATCTTTGACGATACGACTAGTAGGGACTTTCCTCCCTGCTTGTTCAACGGCTTGTGTCCAGGCTTCTACTTGTTGTTCAGGGTCTAACGGACTCAGAGGACGACATTGACTAGCTGTTGTTGGTAAAATCAAGCCTGTTTGTTCCTCTAATTCTTCTTCACTTTGGGAACAAATTGTTCCCATTTTCAAATTATCAACAACTTGCGCCGCAGAAATTAAGTAGTTAACGTGCCGTCTAGTAAAACTAAATCTATCTTGGCAGTAATCCTCAAAAGTAGCATGAGTCGAACGATACAAGCGTTGTATGCGAATTTGAGCTAAAGCAGCCCCTGCTTGATAAAAAGCCCGTTCTACTTGACGTTCAAGCCGTAGCCGTTCAGATGCCTCATCGTCGCTAAGTTCAGAGAATTCGACGACTTCGGGGACAATAGCATGGCTTGGCTTGCTTGTGGAATCGTTTTCTGAAGCCTTTCCCCTTGATTTTTTGGTCATGGTTCCGTCCTCAGCTTAGCCCATCAAGTAAATGACCTTGATTCCCATCAATGACATCAATCGCCCCATTCATCGTTTTCTCAACGAATTCGAGGCAATCACGGCTAACAGAGATCCGCTGCTTCCAGCCCTGCTCTAAGCCTTGCAGAAGCCAGACGGAGACGAATCGACGAGATTTCTTCGCGTTAGGGTCGATGTAAACCAACGAACCAGGTTCGAGGATTTGTCCCTGATACTCCTGCTTGGTTCCGGTGTAACGGTACACATCATGGGGAATTGCAGTGGCCGCTACCCCGTCAATCTTGATTCGTTCTTCGGGTTTTAATGCTTTGTAGGCTTTTTTAGCCTGTTCACTATGCTGTTTTTGCAGCTTCCTTAGTTGCACCCATGTGGTACAAGCGAGGAATTGTGCCTTGAGTTTTTCAAGGGTGGGCGGTGACTCTTCAGGGATTAATTCAATGATTCGAGAGATCGCATTCCACCACCGTTCACCAAAATTCGGACAAGCCTCTTCTAACTGGTGAAAATAGTCATTAATGGTCGGCTCAAATTCTTTAGCATAAGCGAGTAATTCATCTTGAGTCGCAAAATTAGGGTCATTGGTGGATTCCCATTGAGTTAATAAATGAATCAGTTTAGTTACATCATCATTAACGATAAATTGCTCACTGGTGACTGGTGACTGGTGACTGATGACTGGTGAAGACGTTTGTTGGAATTGTTGCACAGGTGTAGAAAATTGTTGGAACCCTTGGTTCAACCAGGGTTGACCCATTGCTGCACTTGTTGCAACCGTTGGAGAGGTTAGAGGCAAGTTATTCAGTGGGGAAAAGACCCCTGCAACAATTCCAACAGTTCCAACAAAACTATTGAAAGATTGATGATAACTAGGTTTTATATGTTGCACATTAGAGAATAAACCGCCAACAGTTTCCAACAAAGAGGACCTGACAGCCGAGGTTTCCTCGGTGTTTAAAAGGTCCGTGACGGAGGCTGGCCGTGAAAAGTTAGCAACAGCATTACCATCTGATGGTGGGGGTGATTTTGGGGGTTCACCATCACCCCCATCACCAAACATGGAGTCAATAACTAGAGCTAAACTACGTTTATGAGTCACTAACTTGGCCTTACCCATGTCTGCAAGATCTTTAAACACCTTGTTAATATCAGGGGCTTTCATATTACGGAAAACGCCACTGCGAGTCGATTGAACCATCCGCACGGTTAAATATTTGGCTTTTCCTTGAACACGCTTCCCAATCTTCATGACTTGACGGTAGACAGGGGCTAAACTATCTTCACGGGCGGGGTCAGCGTTACCCCACGTCCGAATCATTTGCATTTGAGACAAGAAATACCGTTTAATTTTGATGGCTTTTTTAATGGCGATCGCAGGAACAATATTGGTGACTTCACGGCCATTAACTAAGCAATTCATCCAATGCAGCCCCAAGGCAATCCGACAGACTTCTGCACTAGCTTTGGAGAGAACCGCCCGCCAGCCAGGTTGAAGGGTGTGCCAACGGGTTTCTTCCATTTCATTAATGAATGCTTGCAATAACCCCCGTCCTTGTTTATCTAACTCACATTGAATTTCAGGGGCGTTCAACGCTTTGTTGTAGAGGTCATATAGTAAAGGAAAGACATCAACCCAAGGTTGCTCAAGGTTAGTTAAAACGTGCTTCTCAGTCCCCACACAGAAGTTAAACCGCGCCCATTGTCCATCAGGGTCAGATAAATCTCCCATTTCTCCTAAGATAACGTCGGGTTGATAACCCCCAGTAATAGATACGGCGGTTTCTTCGACGATGATGCGTTCAGATTTCAAGGAACGGGCGATCGCTTTATTATCGTAGAGGTTGTTGAGAAATTGGCGGTCATCGCCTTTACCTTGGCGATACATATTTTGCGCCCGTTGAATGGCGACGAGTTCTTCTTGGTGGATTAAGAGTCCATTGGGGTTATCTGCATGATTTTTGACAATGCCTTCACGCGAATATTCATTAATCACCATGAATGCGTCGGATGCTTCAACATAATCATCGACTCTGGGTTTAGGACCACGTTCATCTCGATGCTGTTTTTCCCAGAGTTCAACAGCTTCATTAAACCGTTGGGTTTCGAGTTTATGGGCGTTTAATCGTTCCTTCTGTAACTGGTAGAGGGGGTCAAGGAGAATACCTGAGACGATGCTTTTTCCTTCTCCCGATTCCCCGACAGCGGCGACGTTGAGGGTGGCACGGAATTTACCAAAGTTTTTGATAAACAATGACCCTTTGATGCCAACTATTGAGGAGAAGATTGAGAGAATGGTTAGGAAAAATTGGGGTTGAATTTTCTTGTTGACTCGACATAAATGCTCAAAGGCTTCTACTACTTCGGGAGAATCGTAGAATATATCTCGAAACGGTTGATATTCTTGGGAATCAATGGACTCTAATTGTTCTAGTTCCTGCTGACGTTCGGTGATGTTGTCTTCTCGTTCAAATTCAGAGAGTCGTTTAGAGGCGATCTCCCTGATCTCTTTGGCGTTAAAGTTGTCAAACAGTTTGGCTAATTTGTTGAGTTCTAAGTCTTGTTGCGCCTCAGTGAGTTTCTGGTTAAGAAGAATCTCATCAATGCGCTCCATCATTAAGGTTTCAGCCGCTTGACCATATTCAGAGGATGATTGGTTATTTGATGGTTGTTGTGAGGTCTTAGACCCATTAACTTCTTCTTTTTGCCTGTCTTGGTGAGCGTTCCCTTGCGCCGTAAGACGACGCGGGGTCTCACCGCTTTTGCTTTTTGCCTTTTGCCTTGGCGCATTGCGCCAATACCAACCCCGAATGCAAGCTTCAATTCCATCATCGCCACAACTGGGAGTAGGATTTTTCGCTTCACACCATTTCCAGCGCATTTCATCTTCAGAGGGGGTCATAGAAGATCGCCCACAGAATTCGCTGAATAAACTACGGGCAGAATCACTGAAGGATTGACCAATAGACTGCAAGTATCGTTCAACGGCGATTAATTCTAAGGCTACGTTAATAGCTGTGTCATTACGGCCATTCCCTTTTTGCACTCCGGTGCCCACCCACTCACGGACTTCTTTACGACAACAAGATAGGAGGGGGACACTAGCTTGAACTGGAACTTGTATTTCGTCAGGGTGTCTTACAGTTACCAATGAACAGTCATCAGTCACCAGTGCTGGTTCTTGTTGATAGCTTGTCGATGAACTTGAACTATGAGAATTCTCATTATTTGATGTATCCGATGCAAACTGATTATCAAAAAATAACTGGTGACTGATAAGGGGTAGCCGTTCATTTTCTTGCTCAGGAATAATTCCTCGTAACTCCTCAAAGCTATACACCGCACCCGATGCTGCGATAATCTTCGATTGATTATAGACGGGGTTTCCCTGTTGATCATGGCTAATGTGCCATGCACCGGCTAACCTCATCACCCTTGCTGGATTCTTAATTGAGCGATCTCCCTGTGTGTATTCGAGTAAATCTCGTTGTAACTGACACCATTGATTAATCTCGACAGCTTCATCAAACACCCAGTAACTATGGATGGATTTACCCCCTGTATCCACTTGGAATGTAGGCTCAGGAAGGTCTAAGACTTGCCATAAGTCCCGTTGCAGGTCTTTGTCTAAATCGTCGTGTTCAACGAAAATAGCATGACCTTGAGTCACATCATCGTTTTTATGGCCACCCCCGTTGATAACAAAATATGCACCGCGTCCCTGGCGTTGATAAGTTTCAATCTCCTTGAAGTTTAAACGATTTGATTTTCGTCCTTTGTCACCGTCTTTTCGTGGGTCATCACTGGGATAGAAGAATCGTAGGTAAACGGAGTTGTTATGGCTGTGTCCTAGTAAAGCGAGTTGACGTAATGCTTGTTGTTGATCAATTTGTGGAAAGTTCATGATTTTTCTCCTTGCAGTGTGGTGTACTGCTGGAGATTGGCCGCCGTTATTTCCCGTGAGTGCTACGGTGAATGGCTATGTCCCTAATAATGTCAATCATGACTGTTAATTGGCTACGGAATATAAGATGAAAGTGTATGTGAATTGGGCTGGTTTTCAGCCTTGGTTTGTGTTGACTTTCCGATGAAAATCAACTAATTGATTCCGTAACGGGTTTTATTAGGGATTAAGTCATCATGACGGGGCTATCTCCAGCTTTTTCTCTTTGAATTAGCTTGAATATGACTGTTGAATACCGTAAGATGCCTAAAATAACTACTTTTCTTGACTAAAAATGGTCATGAGCATCCATCTCCCCATAAAGGGATAGAAACCACTTCAGTAGTCGGTAGCGCATCTTGTTAACTCATGCAGCCAACGCAACCGCCGACCTATTCGTAGATAGATGCTACGAATAAATCATCGAGGGTCGTTGTTAGTTGTCGGCAATGTTCTACGAATAGAGCATCATCGTAAGTCAAAGTTTGAGTTCGTTGATTAACCATTGGTTTCTCCTGTGTCGTGAGTGGTACACCAAGGTCGTGATAACAAACAGTGAAAAGTATTTGAGTCGAGGGTCTAACTTAACTCCGAACCCCTTGTAATTTCAGTAGCGGCAGGAATTTTTGACAAAAGGGTTTACTTGTCCCGCGATTTTGCTATGATATACATATCGCGGTCAATTATTCCGCACTAGCATTAACTGCTAATCCGCTCTAGAAATTTAATACCTTCCTAATCTGTCATCTCTCACCTCCTTGGTGTTTCAGAGATATCCCAGAAAGAAGACGAGAAGAAACGTCCGACAAACATCCCCATGCAGTCGGCGTTTCGCCATTTTTCGGGCTTCTTTCCGTGGTAAGGCTCTGAGTGTACATTGATAATCCTTTTTTGGTTGAGGATTCCTTTTTATCTTACTGCTAAATCCCGTTGAGGGGAATAGCAAAACCTTTGGGGAATTTTTCACCGAATCTTCAACCAAGAAGAATCGAAGAAGTTCTGGGTTGATTCGAGGATAAGGCGATGAGATACTTAATGGCTGAAATCGTCATTACGACAGGGATAGACTAATTCCAGGGTCATTGTCGTTGGGAAAAATCTGTGGTTGCCTTACAATTAAAGCTTTGCAATTTGTTACAAATCTTGGCATTATATGTGATTGCTCCTTGTGGGTAAAAATAGAAGGAGTAGTCGTCCTGGCTTGGTGTTGTAGCACCTTTCCAGGGCGCATCTTTTATTTAGTTCAAGGATACCATAAAGCTTAAAAAAAAGCGTTGCATTCGCACTCGCGACAGCGAGACCGATTCAAAGGAAAAAATACAGGTTGCCTAATCATGAATAGGCGATGAATAAATTTCATAGTTGCTGTCAGTAATTAAATCAAAGTGTTAGCTATGAGTTCACTCAATGAGGGGCATAGCAAAGCTACTACATTGAGGTAAGGTAGGGTGAACCAGCGATGGTATCTCTGTCCTGGTTTCTATTAGCAATAGTCTAAGAGATAGTTCTGACAATTGTCAAGAAACTAGAAAAATTTCTCAAAATTAGTTTTGAATAAATAAAATTGAGTCAATCAAAAAAAGACTCAATTATTTGAGCCTTCAGTTATCAATTAATTTTTTTTGTATTCGAGAAAAATTTTAAGGTTTAATATTTAACCATTTAACTCGCCGAACTTCTTAGACCACCAGCGTTGATTTTTAGTCCAGAAGAAAACAACGTTCTTATGTTTTTTATCTGGTTTGCCAACGGAACACTTGAGCATGAATTTCTGTTGACCGTCTTTTTGGTAACTTATTTTCGCTAAATAAGCTTGACAAACAGGACAAAGAAACTCGGTTAAGTCTTGTGATTTTTTTGATGTTGGCTGTTTGCTATTAACTGATGATTGTTGACGTTTACCTGATGATTGCTGACTCTTCGACACGCTCAGAGCATTGCGTTTGCCTGGTTTAACCCATTGATTCAGGTCTTTATTGAAAAACATTACTACGTCAGGACAACCCGATTCACACTTAAGAAAATGAGAGACAGCTAACTTTTTAGATTGGGAAGGAATAATGCTGAGAAGTTGCTGACAATCAGGGCATTTTACATCAGATTTTTCTCGTGGTTTTGTCTGAGTAGAACGAGTCGATGAAATCCCCAACGTTTGACACCCTTGTTGAATCGCTGGTTGAAAATAATCCCGATTCCAGCCAAGTAAATAATGATGCCAATTCACCAACCCTTCAGCGATTTTATCGAGGGTTTGTTCCATATTAGCGGTGAATTTAGCCTCGACTAAATCAGGGAATATTCGTTGCATGAAATCATCGACTTCTAATCCTAATTGAGTGGTGTGAAGCTTTCCTTTAACCAGTTTTAGATAATCCCTTTGTTTAAGGGTTTTGACTGTGGCTGCATAAGTAGAAGGACGACCAATTCCTTTTTTTTCCATTAATTGAACCAGAGAAGGTTCAGTGTAACGCAGTGGTGGTTGGGTTTGTTTTTTGTCGTGTCCAGCTATTTCTAGGTTCAAAGTTTGTTGTGGATGAACTGTGGGCAAAATCGAATCTTTGCTAATGTTGTCCCAGTATTTGCTGTAACCCTTAAAAAGAACTCGTTGACCAGAGGCTTGCCAATTTACGTCGCCAGAACGAGTGGTGATTTTCGTGATGCTTAATTGAGCCGATTTACACAAGGAGGCGATCGCCCTTTTCCAAATCAATACATATAAGTTGAATTCGTCGTCTGCAATTTCTTGACGAAGTTGCGTTGAGGGGAGGTTGATGTCAGTTGGACGAATAGCTTCATGAGCTTCCTGGGCATTCTTCTTGTTGCGATGTACTTTAGGTTTGGCAGGTACGTTAGTCGGGTCTGTTTCGCGCAGCCGCTTCAATGCAGAGGCAACGAATTCATCGCTCAACGACACCGAATCCGTCCTCATATAGGTAATGTAACCTCCTTCGTAGAGTTTCTGGGCTACTTGCATGGTTTTTTCAGGGGAAAGTTTGAGTTTGCTCCCCGCCGCTTGTTGCATGGTCGAAGTGGTGAACGGTGGTGGCGGTGATTTCGTCGTGGTTTTGTTTTCTACATTAATAACGTGGTGGGGGTTAGATTTAGCGTTCGCTGAAAGCGCGCCTCCGGCGACCGCCACTAAACGCTCAGCTTCAGCTTCTGAAAATATCCTTGTAGATTCCTTGTCTTTGTTGTCGTCGTTAACGACGGGGCGGGGCGAAGAGTGCGTGGAGTTATTAACACTCCTGACTCCTTCTTCCACCCCTAAATAAAAAGCTCTAAACCCTTCTTGATAATCACACCAAACTGACCAGTAATCGACAGGTGTGAAGTTTTGGATTTCTCGTTCGCGCGCAGCCGTCAATGCTAAGACCGCCGACTGCACCCGTCCCATCGACTTTGCCCCGTTATTCATCGACCACAGCAACGGTGAGCCGCGAAACCCCACGAGCTTATCGAGGCAAGTACGGGCGAGTCCAGCATCGACTAAGGCTTGGTTTAATGGTCGAGGATTAGCGATCGCTCTCCTGACTGCTTGCTCTGTGATTTCTTGGTAGACCACTCGTTGAGGGTTTTTGATGCCTAACACTTGAGCGAGATGCCAAGCGATGGTTTCTCCTTCTCTGTCGGGGTCAGAGGCGAAGTAACAGCGATCTGCTTGACGATAAGCAGCTTTGAGCTCAGCGATTATCTTTTTCGACTTGGTATCCTTGGCTATCCAACGAGGAAATATCTCCGAACCGTTGAGGTCGAAACCGAGTTTGTCTTGTCCATCTTTAGCCAGTTCTCGGATATGACCCATGCTGGCTTTTATAATCCATTGAGAACCGAGAATTTTTTTGAGTTTTTTGATCTTACCTGGGGATTCAATAATTAATAAATTTGCCATTGTTCATGGTTAAGAGCCGAAAAGAGAAAAAGAAAAACGAACAAATTGAAATCCTAAATAGCAACAAAGAAGTAGTAATACTTCCCCTAATCTAGATTGAGATTTATGTGATTGCTGGTATTGCCTTATGACATCAGTCTCAGATAATTTATCTCCAGTTACTCTCATTTTAAACTTAACTAGAGTTCCATCAGGGAGAGTCGTTTTTCTCAACAAAGTTTTGTGACACCGATTACGAAGAAACTTAGCGGATTGGAGGGTAGCCCCCTCAAAGGAAACATGACATAAATCCGTATCGGACAAGTTGGCATTACTGAGATCTGTCTCAGTTAAATTAGCCGTTTTCAGGTTAGCCCCTTTGAAATTAGCTTCACGCAAATCAGCCCCAGTAAAATTAACATTTCTTAATTCACAATTAAAGAAGTTGCAGTTTCTTAAATCTGTGTGAGAAAAATCAAGTCCACTTAAATCAAGGTCAGCAAAATCAGAGTCTTTTAAATTGCGTTTGCCTTGTTTTAAATCATTGATTAGTCTCTGAATTGTTGGAGATTCTAAAACAAAAAGAGATTCAAGGACTTCTGACAATTGTTGAGAGTCTTTTAACATATTAATTTTATTTGACTAAAGTATGAACAAGTAACTAACCTGAGTTCGGAATTCGGAGTTCGGAGGTCGGAGTTCGGAGTTATCGTGTAGAAGTATTCTCTTCATCAGAAAACTTGACTTTTGATCTTAAAAACTTTAACTATTTTCAACTAACTCTGAACCCCTAACCCCGAACTCAATTTGATGGAAGTCCCACTACGAATAAGTTGAGATGAGAGGATTCTTTCTATTCCACCTTTTTCATGGAGAAAGCGACAAAGTTTGACAATTCTGACCAAACATTGAACATTGAACATTGAACATTTTGGTTTCAAGCCTCTCCCGTCTCGGAGAAAGAAGTTTGGGAGAGGGTTCAAGCCTACTTCCAAACGAATGATAAATGTTAAATGTTAAATGTTAAATGATAAATGAAATGACGGCAAACCTTAAAGTCCTTTCTTGAATAACTTGATTATCCCTCATGATTCCCAGAAAATCGGATAAATGCTCTTAATTTTAACTCCTAACACCGAACTCCTAACACCGAACTCGCGTAACTAAGCTTCTTCTATTTGGCTCAAATTACTACAAACAGGGCAATTACAGCCTTGGCGAAAAGTATGAGCGACAGAAGATTTGAACTTATTATTTGACTTATTAATGCTTAATTCGGGGAAAGTATACGAAAGATTTGTTGAAATATTCTGGTTCAAATCTACTATGAAAAGCCAGTTTAAATCCATCAATAAGATTAACAAAGAGATGATAATCAAACTCGAAGAAAGCATCAATAACATTTTAGGTTGATACATAGTTAATTCCTCAGAAAACATTAAAATTCCATTTGTAAATAACGTTGAATCCAGTCAGAGTCTTTGTTAAGTCGGGTGGCGATCGCCTGTAGATGAAGTTCGTATTGGGTTCGTGAATCAGATGGAGGAGGTTGACCAAAAACAGCATGACGACCCCAAGCAAAAGGAGGAAAGTGTCCATATTTTTCCTTGAACTGAAAAGCAGCCCAAGTCGGGGCGCGTTGAGAGGAGTAGGCAACTTGTAGCAACTCCCTGTATAGTTCGACTCGTTCAAGATCTTCAGGGCGCAGCATCTGCTTCAAATCAAGGGCTTTAACCAAACGTTTGACCTCGAAGGGATACTTGCAATGAGGGCAAACCATCTGAAAGCTATAGAGAATACCCCCGCAGCCCCCATCAATCTCAGGACAAACTTTGAAAGAAACTTGGCGAGACCCTTTTTGGGAGTCGCCTTCAACCAATTGAATATCGTCAATATCTTCAATATAGCCATGTCTTTGAACATTACCAACCAAATCAAGGACAATACAGTCAGTTTTTGATGTATTAGGAGAAAGACGAAGGCCACGCCCCACCATCTGCACATACAAAGCTTTAGACAGAGTTTTGCGCCACAGTAGCACCACCGAAACCGCACCCACGTCAAACCCCTCTGTCAACGCCATACACGAAGACAACACTTTAATTTCACCAGACCCTAATTGTTGGTAGATTTCGCGTCTTTTTCTCAAAGAAGTACGGCCATCAACATGGGCGCAGGGGATACCAGCTTGAGTGAAAGCATCGCAGATATGTTGTGAATGCTTGACGTTAACCGCAAAAACGATAGTACGGCGATCGTTAGCTAAGCGTTGCCAATGTCTCAAGCCTTCAGCAATCATCTCAGGATGATCATAAGCGATCGCCAAAGATTTCTGATTAAAATCCCCACTCTCATCAGTAGAAATCGAAGCATCACTGGCCAAATCAGCCCCAAAATAGGAAGGTTTAACCAAAAAACCCTGATCAATCAGTTCTCCTGGCATAGGGGCGCAAACTAAAGCCGTGAAAATATCCCCCATCTCCTCAGAACATTTTAAACGCCAAGGAGTAGCAGTAATACCAATATAGAGAGACTGAGGGTGCTGATTGTCCATCATTTCCTTGATAACCGTAGAAAAAGCGGTAATATGGCATTCGTCGAGGATAACGAGATCTACTGGCCAATCACGCCACCAAGGTCGAGATTCCATTGTTTGGACAGAAGCAATTTGTACCAAGGCATTTTGATTTTCTAACCAACCTGATTTGATGAAACCACATTCTAAACCAAACAAATTAAATTTGTCGTAAGTTTGTTGAACTAAAATATCTCGATGAACAATGAACAAAACCCGTCGCTTTCGACTAACAGCATGGGCAACAATTTGGGAAGAGATGATAGTTTTACCTGCTCCCGTAGGTGCTACTCCCAGAATACGACGATGTTTTTGGCGGATTTTTTCGTAAATTTCTGAGATGAAAGTTTCTTGGTAATTTCTCAATTTTATCATAATTACTCTCACCTCAAGAACATGATTTGAGCCAATCTTTACCAACTTGATAATCATTTTCGGTCGAATTAGAATCTGAAGAAGCTAAAGAAAAAAGCTCAGAAGTACGTTGGTAACGATTAGTTAAATCAGAGCGATGCAAAGGTTTTTGAGAGGTGCGTTTAGCCAGTTTTTGACGACAACCTTTCCAGTGAAAAACTGTCTTCTTTTTCAGAACTTTGTAAGCCAAAGATAAACGAAGTTTTTCAACCAAAGGAAGATAAGCTTTATCCCCACTAGCAAACCAAGGATTAACCATGACGCATTTCCCACGGGGGAGAGAGAGCATTTCACCAGGAGCAATCAATTTTCTCGTTTGAACTTGCTCAGAAATACTGTGAGAACCACCACCTTTTCCTGTACTTTTCGACTTTTGTTGATAAGTCACTTCTTTATCATCAAAAAGCTCACAGAAAAATTTAGCTGATTCGGGGTCTTGGGGGTTGAAAATTATTTTGGTCGCACAGGCTCCTAAAATAGCTCTTGCCCAACCTTTTCCGTAGATTTCTTCAAGTTGAACAATGTTTTGAAAGCCAAGAACCGTACATAAACCATCTTCACGATTTTCATTCAACCAGTTAACTAAACGAGGAAGATAAAGAGTAGGAACCTCATCTAAAAATAACATCAAAGGGTCTTTCCTTTCAAGGACCACGTTACGAGATACAAGAAGGTCGAGAATAGTAGCAACCAAAGGAGCTAAAACATCTCGCTTTTCTCGGTCGAGTCCAAGAACTAAGAGCTTTTTGCCTGTTAATTCAATATCAATCGAACTATTTCCACAAAGGGCAGGAAGAATTTGTGCTTTCATGAAAGTAGTAAACAATCTGTTAGCCGTAGCAATAATAGAAGCCACAGTTTTATCAGAGGGGGACGCAGACATTAACTGTCCAAAAGAGGCGTAAACCCAAGGATTGATTTCGTTTTGATGAGCCGCTAATCGTTTAGGCAAATCAGGTAAAGAAAGTAGAGCTTGACAAGTCATCAAATCAGCTAAAGAATTGCCATCTTTAGCTCTGATACTTTTAGCTAACATTAAGATAGCTTCTACAAGTTGATCGCCGGCTGGACCAAAGAATTGATCTTCATTGGATGCTTGTCCCCCCTTCTTGAAGTTACGGTTAAGAGTTTCCGCGAATTGTCGCGCCATTAAGGAATCTTCCTCTGATTTGAGAAAATCTAAGGGATTACAAACCGAAGACTCAGGGTAGCCAGGGGCAAAGATTTCAACCTTGTATCCTCGTTTGGCGGCATAACCAACAATGCGACTGCACAAGGAAGGATATTTAAAGTCCCAGACAATGCAGGGAAAATTCTGCTCAAGAGCCGAGTAAATCATGGGCAGTTGCACTGAATCAGTTTTACCGCAACCAGGGCCACCAATAACGGCAGTTCCTCTTTGCATATCAGGGAGAAAAACGACTCCTTTACTTTGAGGACGACCAAGATAAAGGGCGACTTCATTGTGTTCTTTCGCCTCTATTTGGTCTAAAGCCATTTTTTTAGCCGATTCTTTTTCTTTTTTGCCACCGAGACGACCTTGGGCTAGTTTCCCCTTGGAACCCCCTCCGAGCATTCCTGTAGCCAGAAGCAAGGCAAGACAACCAAGCATCGCCGCCCCTTCACTTGAGAAGACGGCGTTGAACATCATCGAGGCATAGTTGTTGTTCTGTTGAGTATTATTTGGAGATTGAGCGATGAAAGTTTGTGTTTTCATGTTCAGTTTCTTTTTTAAGATTTGAAAGTCAAGGTAATGGGCAATAGGCAATAGGCAATGGGGGATTGTATGCCGCTACACGGAAGACTTCGGTGAAGGGTGACCCAGTCTAAAGGCAAAAGTTGATGTTGAAAGGCAGGAGGTAGGAGGCAGGGGGCAGGAGGCTCAATTTGATGGGGATTCAACCCCAACACATTGTAGACACCGTGCAGACGGGGGGTTTTAAACCCAAGGACTGGTTCGCCAGATAGTGCAGAGATATCTTCTAAGAAAAAACAACCTCCTGCCTTCTGTCCTCTGCCCTCTGCCTCCCAGCCGAAGGCTGATAAAAAGGTTATATGTTTTACCAGTGTCCTAACCTATACTTCGACTGCTGTACCAACCAGTAACGCATATCACCAATTGGTGAGGGTCTTATACCCCAACTGGTGAGGGTCTTATACCCCAACTGGGTCGAGGCAAAGAACAGACAAAAATTTATTGATTCCTATTATTAAATCCCACTATTGCCTGTTGCCCATTCCCTATTGCCTCTCCCAAAGGGAGTTGAAAATTAATCAACTAAAGCTAATTCTTTGTCCTTTGATTTATTTTGTTGTTTGGTTCTTTGACCAACGAGTTTATTGAGTTCAGAGTTAATTTTCTGAAATTGTTTAACGTCTGTGTCTGTGAGATTACCTTGGAGATTACCTTTGTTAAAGGTGAGAACTTCACCCCGTCCATCTTTGGCGGTAATTTTCAGGTTGCTATTATTGCTTTCAAAGCGGAAAGTATTCCCTTCAAAAATACGGGAACCTTGATTGTTTTTATCGCCAAAATTTTCAAGCAACCTAGTAGCTGCTGCTAGAGCTACAACGTTATTAAGGTCTTTTTTGTTCCCAGATTGTTTTTGTTGCAGAGCCAAGTTTTTGAAACTATTGTTAATCTTATTAGTTCTCTGACCAATTGAGTCTTTAATTTGACCTAATTGTTGAGAAAGGTTTTTTGAAACTTGTTTGACGGAATCTAAGATAGCTTTCGCTGAAGAAAGTAGAGGGTTTTTCTGAGAGTTTTGAGAGGAAAATTGTTGATTATTAGCCACGTTAATAGTTGGACTATAATTATCAGCCTCCTGCTGAGTGCCTTCTTCAATAGATGCAGGTTTATGTTGCTGGCTATCAAGATAACTATTATCTTGAGTCGGCGTATTTTCTTCTTCAAATTTAATAGGAATGACTACCGGTTGATTTTCTTGATTATTAGTAGTTACTTGGTTTTCATGACTTTTTGAATCAATGGTAATAGGTTGAGGTTGTGTGGGAGTTTCAACAGTATAACCAGGGTCATTTTGTTGAGAAGAATTTACTTCTGTATTAGGTGATGAATCAATGGTAATAGGTTGAGGTGGTTGAGGAGTTTCAACAGTATAACCAGGGGAGTTTTGTTGAGGGGAATTTACTTCTGGATGAGGTGATGAATCAATGGTAATAGGTTGAGGTGGTTGAGGAGTTTCAACAGTATAGCCAGGGGAGTTTTGTTGAGGGGAATTTACTTCTGTATTAGGTGATGAATCAATGGTAATAGGTTGAGGTGGTTGAGGAGTTTCAACAGTATAGCCAGGGGAGTTTTGTTGAGGGGAATTTACTTCTGGATGAGGTGATGAATCAATGGTAATAGGTTGAGGTGGTTGAGGAGTTTCAACAGTATAGCCAGGGGAGTTTTGTTGAGGGGAATTTACTTCTGTATTAGGTGATGAATCAATGGTAATAGGTTGAGGTGGTTGAGGAGTTTCAACAGTATAGCCAGGGGAGTTTTGTTGAGGGGAATTTACTTCTGTATTAGGTGATGAATCAATGGTAATAGGTTGAGGTGGTTGAGGAGTTTCAACAGTATAACCAGGGTCGTCTTGTTTATTGCTTGCCAAATCGTGTTGTTCATTAAAGTTCTTTTGCTGAGTTAGTTCATTAACGCTCACGACACCATCTTGTAACTTAAAAATCTCTTGGTCATTAACTTTGATAGTAAGATTTCTCTGAAAATCATCGGGAGCTTTACCTGGGGCTAAATCTAAAGCTTTATTGAGATAATTTAAGTCGTTTTTAGAAAGGTTATCTAGTTGAGGCGTAGAATCTTTTCCAAGAAATACTTCCTTTCCATCTAAGTCAATTTTAACATTAACAGGTTGGGAGAAGTTTAATTTCATTTGTTGAGAAAGCTTCTTATTGTTTTGAAGTCTATCTAACAATTTTTTGAGGAGCTTTGTCGTGGTAAGAGCCGCTTCTTGAGAGACTTTTTGAACATCCGAGGCTGACTTTTGGTTATGTTTATTTTGTTCAGGAGAAATCATAGTATTCTTGGGTGAATCGTTAGTTACTGGTAAAGTCTGTGATGGAGAAATAGGGTTTAACTCAGAAACATTGGTCAAAGATTTTTGAGAAGATTTTTCGGTTGAGACTGAGACATTTGTGGAATTAAAATGTGCAACATTAGTTAGTGTTTGTGTCTTAAAAGCTTTTTCTTCGGTAGGATTTTCAATGATCCAAGCATTAACCGTTTCGGCAGCACGGGGGTCAATTTCTTTTGCTCGTCTAGCCACAGCTAACTCAAAAGCACTACTAGGATCTACTCGATACATTTCATTGAGGGGATTGTCTCCTTCTCGACGAACTACCAAAGGTTTGACTAATCCACCGAGTTCAATCATTGCCTGAGCATTTTGTTCAACTAGATTTTTGTCAAACTGTTGATTTGAATCACTGACAAGTTTTTTTACCGCTATTAAATTCTGTGACTTTTTAATCTCCGGTTTATTCAGAGGCATTTGATTAGATTCAAGAGACAAAGTATTTTTATTGTTTCCATTTTTATGTTCTACTTTCTCCAATGATTGGTCGGCAATTTCACTAAGTCTAGCTGCGGCTCCAAAGACTTTAGCTGAGTTGGAGATGTCTTGGGAGTTATTTTCTTCTAAAGCTTCAATTAATTTACCAAAACGAGATGTACTTTTCCGAGAATTGTTTGACACTGGAGTTGATTTTTGTTGTCTGGCTTTCGGTTTTTCGACTGTGGGTTGAGCCTTCAGATAATCATGAAATTCTAGGATTTGTTCATCACTTAATTTGAGCCTAGAATCTACTCCGTAGTTGTCTAGAAGATGTTGCTTTCCTTGTTCTTTCTCCCAACCAATTCGAGACATTTCTTGGTTAATACCATTGATTAGCTCATCCCAGGTTATGGGATTTTCTGTCACAGATTTCCCCGAATTATTCAAAATATTTTGTGTTTGAGGGGGGGCAACTTGTTTTAAGTTCTTTGTTGGGAAAGTAAAAGTTTGACCATCGTCAGCTTGGAGTTTAACAATCTCTTCTTTAGCTTGAACTTTGGGAGCTTCGATTAAAGTCGCTTCCATGCCATTTTTGAGATTTTTGACAGTAGGCGAAACTTCAGTTAACTGAACCCGTTCTCCTTTTTTTAAATTACTTTTTATTGGTTCCATTTTTTTCCCTTTAAACGGTGATTGCCAGCCATCTTGTTTAGCTAAATAACCGAGAGTTCCTAATCCCACTGATTTTTCAGATGAAAAAGAACGCCATTTCTTTTCACAATCCCCTGGTTCATATTTGGCTGATTGCTGACTCCATTTGTCCCAATCATTGAGTAGGGAATCGTCAACACTATGGAGTGCCATACCCACTTTGAGCCATTCGTCGTAATCATCAGCACGAAACGAAGATAAGCTGTCAAGGTAGGACAACGCTCTGTCAGTATCCGACCAATTACTAATTTTTTCTTGATTGAGTGGTTTGAAGCGTGTTGTTGGTACTGAAGGTGTCTTAGTTGCCTTAGTTGCAGTAGTTTGAGTTTTTTCTACCGAACGGCTCATCGTCTGGGTAATCCACTCAGGGGCGATCGCCATGTCACATTGATCGATCGCTGCACCATCAACCCATTGGTACTGACCAGTTTGGGGGTGAACCGAAGGCGGGAGAACAGATTGAGCGTTATTCAACCTAAATTCGAGTTGTTCTCCTTTAACTTCAGTTTTAATCCGTCGTGTAGCTACTTGGTCAAAAAGCTTTCCCCGAATCAGAAAAAGATATTGGCAGCGACCTGGGCGACCAGAAGTGAAAGCTACGGTTGATGGCAAGGGTTGTCCCCCCGAAAGCTCTTTGATTTTAGAAGCGGCAGCCGGGCCATCCTGGTCAAGTGCCATCAAGTAGAAAGTTTGACCGTCTTGTTGGATAGGGCGACCCGTGAGAACGCCGAATCCTTTGGGTTGAAGTTGCTTATTTTTGCCTTTGATGGGGACTTCTACCCCGCCGTTTTCAATAGCGTCGATGAGTTGGGATGCACTGAAAGGTCTTTTTTGCCAAGCATCTCCGAGTGGTTGCTTATTACCATTTAAGGGAACGAGAGGTAAGTCTACCTGTGAAGCTTGAATCCGTCTTAATCCGTCAATAAGCCGCTTTTTGAGATTTTTTGGTTGTGTTAAAGTAGTTGTGGTTGGTGGTGGCATCGCAAAACCAATGTTGATGTTAATGCCAGCCAAGGAAAAAATACTTGTAATTTAGCCTATTTGAAAGCTAGGAACAGTTCGCCATCTGTTGTCTAGCTTTTTCGTTCTTTTTGAGCATTGATGTCTCAAAGTCACAGTCTGAGACGCGGTTGAGTAAATGTTCTCCAGTTTGGTTGTTCAACGCGAATACGAGTTCGCAGTTGATGTACAAAGCCGAAGTATCAGGAATGAATTTTGTAGGTAAGTAAATCTCGAAGTTAGTAACACCGTTCTCCCACTGAGAACCCAGACGTTCATTGACAAAAATTTGATGTAAACAAACGTCGATTTTCTGGGGAAAATTAGGTGCGTTTTTGTACTTTTCGATTTCTTCTTCTAAGTTGATGTCTTTAGGAATAAGGGCAAATTCTTCGGCTGAGAAGATCTGCTCTTTGGAGACACCAGGGGGGGGATTGTCATTGTCTATTATTTTATAGAACATTTCTTTTGATTGAAAGACTATCCTTTGAAAAAACTCTAAAAATCAAACATAACTTTGATAAAGTTTACAGTTTAATCTTGCTTAAAAGATAACACAAATTTGTGAAAAATACAATAATTTACAATTTCTTTTTTGTTAATTAATTGAAAATTATTGGGAATTATTCTTGCCCCATTCTAGAGGAACAATAGAAAATTCAGTGAGGACGTATTTAGTTCCATTGTAACAGTAGCGACTCTTGAATATTTGGTCTTCTTTTAGTTCGGGTAAACCTTTTTCAGACGAATTCCTGTCGTACCCAGGTAGCTCAAAGCAAGCAGGGACTCCATCTTTCAGTTGTCGTGAAACTCGTGGGGAATAAGAGCCTTGTAATTGAAAAAGTTGATGAAAAACTTGTCTATATTTTCCATTTTCTTCGAGATAACCATAATAATTACATCCATTCATTCCACAAAACGGTGTATGGTAGGAAGGATCACAGCCCCATTCAGGACAGTCGAGCATCGGGTTTATATAGTAAAAAGTTTGGCTTTGTCCTAGTTGCTGAATTTTTCTAACTTTGAAGCGACGGGGATCTCCAATCCAATTGGAGTTAGGGCCAGAAATTTCTTTTGTGATTTGTTCAATTATCTCGTCCGGTAAAACCTCGGCTGCGTATTTGACATCATTTTTGGTCTCGAATTGAAGCTCAGAACTTGATTGAGCAATGACGACATCAATGACTTGACAAGATTGAAGAATCAAAGATAAGAATATTATTCCTATTTTTTTCATGATTAGACTGCCTATTTATTTAATTTATTCGTACATAGGAGAGTAAGTTCCATCATCAAGGTCTGACAAATCCCGAATTACTTCATAGTCGGAAGGAAGAGGAATTCCTAACTGTTTCCAAGCCCATAAAATTTCGGGAAAAAACACCTCTGGTTCTCCATAGTCCTCTCCGAAACTATCTTGAATTCGCTTGTCTAGAAAACCTTGGACTCCTCCTGCTTGCTCGACCTGATCTTTGATAATTAAAAAGGCTATTTTGCGGGCTAGTTCTTGCGGAACAAATTTTTCCATTGTTGCTTTTCCATATTTTTCTTCAGGAAGTTGTACAAGACATCCAATGTGGTCAACAGATACAACAGTGATTCTTTCTTCTTTGTAGTACCAGTCATCGAAGGGAGGAACCTGCACATTTTTGACAATAGAGAAAACGTAGTATTTTTTATTGTGATAATCAATAAATCCTATTTGCTTTCTAGAAAAGAATGTTTGAGCATCAATTTTTGGTAAACAAGGTTCAAACATTTTGGGTTCAATAGCTTGAGATAATTGCTTTTGAGTCCAACTATTGCTCGTAACAACCACGCTAGACACAAGGAAAGTAATTAAAGCAAATTTGATTAATTTTTTGGGGTTAAGCATTTTAGTTTTTCTTCAATATTTGGGAATGTATTTTAAGGGATCTTCAGGAGTAGTTCCATTATTTGTTCTTATCTCAAAGTGAAGATGAGGACCTGTAGAGCTTCCTGCACTTCCAAGATTGGCAAGGACTTCTCCTTTGCTAACTTTTTGCCCAACGTTGACTTTTAAACTACCTTTTTGGTTGTGGGCATAAAGAATTTCCCATCCATTACAAAGTTTGAGTAGAACAATATTTCCGTACCCCTGAAACCCTGGTGTTCCACATCTGTCTCCTCTTCCTTTTCCCCATGTTGGACAACCGTTATAGGTTTTTTTGACAGTTGCGCCATCAATGGCAACTAAAGGTGTTCCTACTTGATTGGCAACATCAATTCCATTGTGATTTGGTCGGTTAGGTGCTTTAAATCTCGAGGTAAGAATACCCTGTGTTGGTTGTATATATTCACCAGTACATTCACTTGTTTGGCTACATTGGCGCTGACTATTTCGGAGTTCTCTAGTGTATTCTCTGACCAATTTGGACCCATAAGTTGGATCAGAGCCACCTTCCCCCGCACTATACCATGAGCCGATTTGTTCAATCAAAGCATCGCCTCGTAAACCTTTCCCATATCCTGAATTAATTAAATCTTTGACCCAGATAAAACGCAATTCTTCTTGTTTTTCAGGGGGAAAATAATCAAGAAGTACCCTTTTAATTTCAGCAACAGAAACAGTATTTTTTTCGATTCTTTTAAGTAAATCCATTCCTCCTGATTTACGCCTAAATATTGCTTCAACATCTTCACGGTAGGACATGAATTGGTATTTACCCAAGGCGCGACCGTGATTCGTTCCATTATCAGCACTTACATGGATTCCCACAGCTTTGTAACCACCAGAACCGCGACTTTCAATATTAGCGATCGCCTGACGTAAAGCACCGAGTTGTATCCCTTTGTAAGTCTTGCAATCATCATTATTGGGGTTGCCAAAATCAAAATCACCAAGGTCGCCGTAATCCGTGGTATCCCCATCGATATTAAGGTCAGGAGGCAACTTATCGGCAATCTCAGGGGGAATCGAAGAAACAGTAGGAACAGGGGGAAGACCTTCGGGGACTTCGGCTTCAACCCCATCAATCCCAACGAAAATCAGGTCTTTCTCTTGGTGAGAGAACCAGGGGAATGGTCCAATAATATAAGGAGAACAGGTTTTGCCACCGAAGAAAAGACTCGCACAAACGCGGAAGTAAACGCTGAATTTTGCTCTACCTTCTGACTCATTAGTATTAGTTAGAACCACCTTAAAAGCATCACCAAAAGGGTGTCTACCCGTTGGTTCTTTATCGCCAAAAACAGAGCCAAGAAGACCTGACCCGCCGCTAACTTGTTGAGAATTCCCTGAAATCCATTGCTTCCCATGAAGGGGACGAGTGGGATTGGAAATTGCATCAGTTAACTCAATATGAGCGCAGTTCGGCTGTTCACATGGAACGTTAAACCCGTCTTTGTAGCTACCAGAAATTGTCTTGGTTCTATTAGCTTCTTTTTCCCCGAAAACGATGTCGAGTTTTCCTAAAAAACCACCTTGAACAACCCCTAGCATAAAACTAGCAATAGGGACTTGAGATAAACCAGGAACTTCACTAATAAAACTACCTTCCCAATTAATAAAACTACCGAATCGGGCATTTTCAATATTAGGAATAGAAGCCAAATCGTACTGAGTTAAATCTAGTTCATCGATGGGAACAGTTCCCCACTCAACCACATCGCTCAGTTCTCCCAATTTCAGGTTAGCTAATTCGGTAGCTTGGTTAGCTCCAAAATGTTCTTTAATCAAATCGTATAAAGGAACTACTTCAGAAAGAGAATAATCTCCCAAGTAGGGAACCGCCTCAACAATGTCTTCGAGACTTTCTTTTTTAAGTATTCCAAAATCCGCCAATCGAAGGTTATCCCAATCAAAGTCTACATACTGTGAAATGGTACTTAAACTCCAGTCAGTCAGAGTAGAATTAGCTCGAAAATCTCCTAATTTCAAGATGTTTTCTATAGGCGTTCCTACCTGCCAAGAACGAGAAGGATTGTAGCCAATTTGATTAATTAAATCCCCAGTTTTCATTCCAGCTTTGTTAGCCATGTCTGATACTTGAAAATAGCCTGTCCCAGTGGCGGGAGGAATAGTGGAAAAGCTTAGATTTTCCCAATCAGGAGAGATAACACCATCGTAAGCCATCGTGGGTATTGTGTTACTTTGCTCTAAATTATAAGGTAAATAATCATTGGCGGCAACCCCATTAAAGCGAGTAAATGGCAGCAATAATAAAAGGGTAATAAACCAGAAAAAAAAGACAAAAATTCTTCTACACATTGGACTAAAACATTAAGTTCAATGAAAAATAAACAATATTTAATTGTTAAAAATGGTTAAAACAAGCTTATGTAATGTAGCTTTCTCTGAAAAAGAATTAGCTCCATTTGTGTGGGGAATCTTTTTCTTTGACGAAATGTAAAAGAGTGAAGAATATTGAACAAAGACAGTAAGCTAAAACGCATTTAAAATGCGTTTTAGAAGGCAAAAGGCACAAAGAACGATTGGCAAGGCTTTGAAGATTTTGTCTTTTGCCTTTTGACTTCCGCGTAGCGGCACTAGCTAATAAGTCGTTTAAATGCTTAACAGCTTATCCTAAAAGGAGAATTTCCAACATAGTTCATTACTTCCACTCAAAAAAAAGATCTTCATTGTCAAACTCAAGGAAATCAATGGTATCAAAACTAAGAGTCGGGGATGGTTTTAAATCCATTTGCCCCATAGTTTCAAGGCGGTTCAAAAAAGCCAGAGAAACCCCAGTTTTGAAAGCAGCATCAGCCACAGACTCTCCATTAGCAACTAAACTAAGAACCTGCTCAACCCGCTCAACTAAAACTTGGTTTCCTTGATCTGGTGCAATTAACCCAAGTTCTCTGGCCTGACTCAAACCTTGACGAACGTGGGTTGACCAATCAAGTCCAGTAGATATGCTTTGTTGTGCTTGAGTGATTGTGACCCCGTAATAATCAGGATTTCCTTGACCATAACTAATAACGAACTGATAACGGTTTTTATTAGTAATTATGGTGAGCAAAGTTGTGGAGGTTTGAGGTAAATTCCGAAATTTGATAGAATTGATTCGGCGTAAGTGGATTGATTGTGCATTGCCTGAATTGATGTCGGCATCAAAATCAAGGGTAATCCGTGAAGGATCATCAAGCCACACCTTTTCGATAAATTCACCTGTGCGTTGCCAATGGATGTTCAATCCGGCACCTTCCCAAAGCTTCAGTCTGGGAAGGTTTCCTTGTTTCCCTGTGGCGATCGCCTCAGAAATGGCAAGGACATCCCCAGAAAATGCAGGGACAGCAACCAAGACCGCAGCAATGATAGAAACAAAATTGGTTAGATGGTTCAGGTTTTTCATGGTTAATATTTATCGTTTTATTGAAAAATACGAATAGGTTCACGAATAATGATTTCAACGCTGAGACCACGGGGTAAAACCCAAATGGTTGTATGGCGATTCCTGCGGTAAGAATTGCGCCGTGTACGCTGCGATAAATGGTCATCGTAGATTTGTTGAAGTTGGTTAATTTGGTAAAAATCTTGGTAAGCATTGCCAGAAGACCCCGCCATAATCGGTAAAGCAGCCCCCATTACATCGAGAGCCATCCCGCCTACGTCAACCCCTGGTTGTTGTTCCCCTTGGTGCATTTTTTGAGCAAGCAGGGGCATTCCGTCGGTTTGCTTAATGGCGATCGCCCCTGGTTCAATGGGAATAGATTGAGTGCCATTGGGGGTATCAACAACAATGTTGGTTACGCTCAAATCTAAAATGCCAGAGGGACTTGCCGAAGAAATGACCGCAGAAATTGAAGCTCCCACGGGGATAATTTCTTGGCCTTTATTGTCAACGATTGGTTGATCAAGAGTAATCCAAACTGGTTTTTCGTCTCTAAAAGAGGGATCATCATAGGCGATCGCTTCGGTAAGAACGCCTCGAACACTGCTTCGGGGAATAATGGCAACTTGACGACGAACTCCTTCTAGCACAGGGGCTTCGAGTTCAGAAGAAGGCAGAAGGCAGAGGGCCGGGGGTAGGAGGTCTAATAAAATCCCTAATTCAGTACAAGGGATGTGTCGAGTCTGTTGTACTACCCCAGAGCTTGAGAATGTCGTCTGGTTATTAGCTGACGCAGAATAGAGGTAGTTCTCATTGGAGTAATCGATCTTCCCTTCTGCTGAGTGCCTCCTGCCCCCTGCCTTCAATACATTACCGCCGCCAAAGCTACCTATTTTAGAAGCTGCTAACCAAGCCGTTTCAGGATCAATCTCAGGTTCTGCGTCTTGTCTTGGTGCAGGTTGTGGTGGAGGGGCTGGTTGTTTTTGACGAACTACCACAGGGGGTGTCTGAGCAGGAGTTCGGGCTATCGGAACTGGACGTGGAGTCGGAGGTGGAGTCGGAGGTGTTGAAACGCGAACCGGACGTGGTGGTGGAGATGTCCTTTTCGTTACTCTTTTAGGGGGTTGAGTTGTGGGAGATGGTGATGAAGGAGTAGCCTTTTTTTGGTTAAGTTTTTCTAGTTCTTGCTCTTGTTCCTTGAAAGCCAGTTCAGCTTTGAGTTTTCCCACTTCTGAATCGGTAGAGGAAGGGATTTCTCCATCTTCATTTTCTTCTACTTGTTCTTCTTTTTGTTCAGATTCAGTCTTTTTGCTATTAGAGATGGTATTCCAACCCACGCCAACAGCGATCGCACAAACTATAACGGCGAGTCCGACTTTTTTGAGCCCAGGGGACATAAACGACAACAAGGAGACGCTTTCTTCGCTTTCTTCGTCCGGTTCTAGTAGTGGGTCGTCGTCGTCGGAGTTGTCGTCAAAGTTGATAGTTAGAGTATTTTCAGGGTTTTCCCGATCATTAAACCCGGCTAGCGCGTTTAATCGCTCAATATTGTGCTGTTCATTGGGGGTAGTGGTATTAGTATTCGTAGTGGTAGTATTTTCAGGAGTAGACATTATTAATCATCCTCAAAGTCTGTGATAGCTTGAATCTCAAGTTGTGCCGAGCGACTGTTCCAAATTGCTTTTTGAATGGGAGTGGCCGAGTCTTTTAGTAATAAAGGAGGGTTGTCGATCGCTTTGACATAAAAAGTCTTATTAAAGGGAATAGCTTGACCAATAAGCTGTCCTCTATCAAAAAGCAGTAAATAAGCTAGTAAATCTACCTTCCATTCCCCTTTTTGAATGGTTTCAGGTTCCCCTATGTGATTGATTTTCAAGAAAGTGTTCCCTTGACCGCCCCAAATTTTGATAGGGAGTTTACCTTGAAACCGAGCTAATTGAGTTAAGAAAGAAGTACGATATCCTTTTTTCTCAGTTAAGCTAAATCCGGCTTCCCATGAAGGTGTGGTGACAAGTAATTCTGAGTCTTTATCAATGACGACCCCAGGGTCTAGTTCCCCATTGATTTTGGGCGACCAGGAGTACAAGGTTTGGGCTGTTTGTCCGACAAAATCTTTAATGAGAGTAGGGTCACGGTAGCTAGATTCGGCTTGATTAACAGTTAAAGCTCCTCCTGATGAGGTTTGTACCAAGGTAGGAGACGGACGTATGGCTAAGCGATAAAGAACCACGGCAAAAAAACCGAGAATTACAACAGTGACCAAGTGGAGGAGTATCGAACCTACAACAAATTTCGGCAATAAATTGTTTGGTGCGGGGATTATTCCCTGATATTCTGCTTCATGATTGGGGAAGTTAGAAGAATTTTTGATTGTTCGCATAATTTCCCCCTAAGTCACTAAATCGATGGCGGTCATGGTGGTGTTCATCGCTTGCTCAATCGCCCCAGTGATAGCACTCCAGACAGCCATCCCCCCACCAGCACTAAGGGCGGAACTAAAGACAGGGGCGAAGAAGCCGAAAACAACATAGAGAGGAATTTGATCATCCACAACAGTAATATTATTAACGGTGGCTGTAGCAGTTAAACCAGCCATCAGGTTGAAGGTTAACTTGGCGAAGCCAATGCTAAAAAAGCCGATCGCCCAAGCAAACATTGACCTAGTGCCAATCGGGAGCAAAGACCCCCCCACGGCTAAAGGAGCAACCATAGTCGTAATTAGGAGAGAGGCTTCGAGAAAGTGCTGATATCCTTGCATCCACCCTGAAAGCACCGAAAAGGTAATGGATTCGTAGCTAGGAAGGAAATAGGTAATACCGAGTTCTAATATTTTGAAAGGGACAAGCAACCCATTATCATATTCAGCTAATCCTGATTCCATGTGTTCTACATACCCATCAAGAAACTTTTGCCACTTAGAATCCCCCGAACTTCCTAGTTCCTGTTTCAATTTAGTTAATTCTTCTTGCAAACAGGTTAATTGCTCATCACCAACAAGGTATTCACATTGTTGCAGTCGCTCAGACATAACAACGCGCATTCCCGACAATTGTTGAAGTTCGGCAAATTTTTCCTCTAAGCTTGTACCAGCCACTGCGAAATCTAGCACCTGTGCATTAACATCGTTAATTAATCCACGACTAGCAAAGCAGAAATCAGCTAAAAGTTTACCGTTATTCGAGAGTAAAAGAACGACAATAAAAGGAATCAGAAGATTAGCAAAATAATCTTGATAATTACCTTGTAAGAGGACTTTTTGGTAATGGAGGGCTAGAAAAATCAGGGTTCCCGTCGCTGCTACTAAGCCCAGGTAGCTCATAATAGCGAATAGGTATTGTCCTGAAACCGCTTCAGAACCGATTAAGACATCTTGCCAAATTTGACTCCATTCATCGCTGATAGACTCACTTGCTTGTGCTGCTTGTTCAAAAACTTCTAACATTGCTTTCGCTCCTACCTCCTTTAAAATAATCGCAATTGCGCTGTTGTACTTAACAACTTGTGAGCCGCCGCCGAGCGATCTAAACGGCGATCGCGGTTAGCTTGGTCAAGGGATCTCGAAATGTTACGGAGATTTAAGTTACCCCAGGCGTTATCCTGACGTTGTTGTTGAGACGAAGCGGCCACCGCACCGAGTAACATGGTTTCAGTGGCTTGCATTTGAATCGCTTGCTTCATCACATCTTGGGTCACATCAAGGTTTTGAGCAGCTTTAGCTGTGGCTACTGAAGCACCAATCGCTTCTTGGTAACCTGCTAGTTCCTGTTTCATTTTCTGTTGTCCAACATCCCCTAACACCGCCACTGAGTTGAGGAAGGTGGCAGCACGTTCTCCTAGATTTCCTTGGTAGTGGGTGCTAACAGTCGGATTTTGCTCGAAAATATCTGATTTGTTGCCATTGTAGACGGCAGCGCGAATCCGCCAGCGAATTTGAGCGGGGTCAGGAATTCCGGCTGCTCCTTGAGAATCTTTGAGAATCTTGCCTAAAGTTGGTTTTCTCCCTGCCGGCGGTGCAGGTGGTAATCCATCATCAGACCCATTACCACTATTGCCATTATTACCGCTATTACCATTGCCAGTATCAATGATGATGTCATCAGGGCTTTGGGACCCCCCTGACGAAGTTGGAGTGGTTGCCACTCCAGTCCCCATGCACCAGCCAGGTTCATAGACGAAAGGCGGGGTAGCCCCCGATGGGGGGTTAAAACAAGGATCGAGATTGCCTGTTACCGTGCCTAACATGACATCCCACCAACCGCTTACTTGGGATGGGAAGTTGATTAATCGATTAACCAATTGTGCCACCTTAGAAGCATCTCCCAAAAGGGCATCTAGTGGTGATGTTAACCCTTGGTACAATCCCAAAAGTTGATTGAAGCCCCCGTCAATGCCATTGAGAACATCAGAGAAAACGTTGTTGACACTATCTAGTCCGTTGTTAAGATCAGACAACCAATCATCTACACTCTGTGGATTATTGGTTAGTATCTGCTCGGCGGTAGTGGTGTTGGTCCCATCGATTAGATACTGAGCAGTATTTTGATTATTAGCACCTATTGCTGGGTAAGACAACGCCGTAACTAAAATAATGGTAGAAAAAGTCGCTTTGATCATAATCTTTTCTAGGCAGCAACTGCCTCCTGAAAATGCTCTGGTTTACCTGAGTTCGACGTAAGGAAATCTATGGACAACTTGCAACAACCGAGGAGTCTGAAAACCTGATTCTATCGTTGAACAAATAATAACTCTGAACCCCGCTGCGTAGCACTCCTAACCCCGAACTCCTAACACCGAACTCACGTCTGGTAAATATTTCGGTGCTACTACTTTTAAATTAGACCCCGACTGGATTGACTCTTTTAAAGCCATTGAAAACCCAGAAATTGCCTCGTATTTGTCGGAATACGCTTTCAAGAAAAGTTCTCTGACCGCTTGTTCATCAGGATTATTGGCTACCAGGGCTAATTGCACAGGTGCGGGATAGTAACGGCAAATACTGATAGTTCCACTGTCATCAAGCAGCCAATTGGTGTACAATCCATAAGCTTTGGGATAGAAATTGGCACATAAGGCTACTAACTCTTCTGGATACCCTAGAATCTCAATGAAACTCTTGATAGCTGTTGGTTGTATTCGTCCAATAATTCTAGTGTTCAGGTTCTGAAAAATTTGTTGTCCCGAAGCTGAATTGTAGATAGAATTGGGGTCTTGAGCCGAAAGCACAACTCTAACTCCTGATTTAGAGCCATTAGAGATAATTGAGGCGACTAAATCGACAATAGAGGGGAATTTAAAGAGAATAGGGCTTTCATCAATAAAAAAGATACTAATGGGAAACGCCATCGCTCGTCTTAGTGCAGCAGCGTAGGCAACCAAGGAGAGAATAGCTGCATCCTCGTTTTCGGAGATTTGGCGCAGTGCCAGAACCATCAAGGCTGCATTGGTAGGAACAGAGGAAGGCTTTGATATAGCCTCTCCCACCCGACTTTCTGTCCAGTATTGCAACCGAAGACTGATTTGCTCGAGGGCTTTGGGCAGAAGGGATGATGTATTCCCAAAAGGAATGGTATTGTGATTGCTTGTTGACGTCGAGCGTAGTCGAGACGTCAGTTGTTCAAAAGCCCCTGCTTTAACCAAATCTCGGAAATAAGCGAGAAAGTCTTTTAAAGTAGGCATTAATTCCCAATTAGACGACCCTAAGCCCCCTAATTCTGCTGTTTCATACCTTTGTTGAATAGTGGTATCCCCGAAGAATCGGTTCATACTTTGGTATAAAACCGTCCTAACGGTCTGGTTAAGGAGAATATCAGGGCTTTCTCCCACTACCATTACTTGAAGGCAAGAAACGAGGAAATCCTTGTAATCCTCAAACCGTTCAAGCCGTTTATTTTCTGGTAGACGACGTAAATCAGGGCGATCAAACAAATTAACCGATTTCTCCCCTACATCAAAATAGGCTCCCTGATTGCCCATGAATTCGGTATAAGTGGTGTAAGTAGAAGTTCCATCGGGTTTGGGGTAATCGATCGCCACTACAGGAATGTTTCTAGGCAATGCCTGGGTGAGGACACCCCCGACTAACACGGATTTCCCGGAGCGGGTTGTGCCAAAAACCCCGATATGACGATGTTTGTCGTTTCCTGCGTTGAACAAGTCAATAAATAAAGGGGTTCCCCCGTCTTCCCCGATTAATTCGAGTCCCTCCGTATCTCGACTATGAGTTTTGATTAGGGGCAAGAAACCTGGCACTTCCCCACTCAGATAGAGTTGTCGTCTCCCGACAAACGGGCTACCTAAAAGTTTTTCGTCTACGATGGGCAGGGTTTGTCGCCACATATCCCAAGTGATGTGACGTTCTCGTACTACCCACGCCGGACGATGAAAGCAATTTTCTATATAGCGAATGGCTTCTTCTAAATCCTCCAAAGTTTTGCGTTTAACTAAGATGGTGGTAGCTAAGTAAAATGCTGTCTCCCCAGATAGCATTCTTTCTTGCGCTTCTTCCCCGAATCTCGCTGAAAACTTAGAAGCCACGTCAGCTTCATTTCTCTCAGAGAGGTATTTGGCCTTTGATGTGGCTTGTTTGGTAACTCTCCCCATTTTCCAAGCCACGCGCTTGCTGTTTCCGGCTTCAAGTTGAGTAATGATTTCGGTGTCAGTAACCAGATCTTTGGCGACAATATCCCAGAGATAGTGGAGTTGAGAGCGTTTGTTAGCCCACCCCCCAGGTTTTTCCCAAAAGGTTAATACACCGAGATATTTGTCCCCCAATTTGACATATTCTTTGTGAAATTCGGGTTCAGTTTCTACCATTAAGGTGGTTCCGTGAACCTGGGATTTAACCTCCTCTGTTACCCCAGACGGTGAGACTATTAGTTGTTGCGGAACTTTTATTGGTGGCGATTGATTAATTCTTTGCCATTGATAGTCCCACAATTGTTGTGGTGTCAGGGGTTTGATGCGTAAACCTAGTTTGATTTCTAGAATTTGCTTCCAGTGAACGAAACCGTCTCCCCAGGCTCGTTTAAGCAATTTCTTGATTTGATTGGTTTTGACACGCCCTGATTGATTTTTGAATTTGTTCCAGATTTCATTGCACCTATCGAGTGCTTTATCGAGCCAGTCACGATGTTTGCCCCCCGACGAAGCTTGGTAGGTACAGAATATGTGCAATGATTTGGGCTCTCTCAAACCCTCACGAGACAGTTGACGAATTCTACCTCGCTCCCCAGCTAGGAGGAATCGCAACTCATCACTTGGAGAGTCTTTGATTAATTTTTGCAAATGTTTTTGTCTGTCGGCATCTGATTGATATGCACCTAAGTGGAAAGTGATTCTTTCCCCTACAGGGAGATCTTTTAGTCCTCCTTCAATCAAATCAAAGGTTTTGTTCAGTTTGGAGTCGCTTAGGAAGCTGTGAATGCCGGGGGTTGAAAAACCGAAAACTAAGGTAAAAGGCGATTTTGGGTTTTTCTTAAGTAGATATGCCCCTACATTCATGCCCCGAAAGCGGAATGATACCATTGTCTGATAATGAACCGAATCCTCAAATGGTTGCAAAACGACAGTCTGCCTTTTGATTTTTGGTTTGGTGGCAGTAGCTCTTGGCATGATTATCTCCATTGGGGAGAGGCAATGGGCATTCTTGTAATGGGCAATGGGCAATGGGCAATGGGCAATGGGCAATAGTCGGATTGGTTGATAGGAATCAATAAACTTGTTTCCCCCTTGTTTTGTCCACATTTTGGCTAAAAATCTCATTAAAGACATTTTTTTGTTTATTTTGGCAAAAAAACTATTTTTAGCTTTTTATGTTCCCTATTGCCTATTGCCTATTCCCTATTGCCTATTCCCTTGATTTCTAAGTTTTTTGAGAAAGAAGTGGAATATACAAAACTCCGGCTCGTACTACATTTGGTGCTTTCTTTAATCGACTAAAGAAAAGCCAGGGTTTATTGCCCAGAAGAAGGAGAAAAATGCCTGAACTGCACGAAACCGTTATCCCTGCTATCAACCACGAAAAGCCTAGTAATTCTTTGAGGTAGTACGTTGGCAAGCCTAATCCGATAAAGACCATGACTTGGTAGAAGTTAAACGGGCCTACTTTGGGTTGTAACGAAAGAGCGCGGTTAACTCGGCGAAATTCTGACATTTTTCTATACCTGAATCTGACAAATTGGATTGAGTGAGTTCGGGGTTAGGCTTCGGTCGTGAACTTCGACAAGGCTTCGACGGTGAGCTCAGCCGAACCGCTCAGTTACCGCTCAGCCGAACTCGGTTGAGCCAGTTAACCTCCTGCGCCGCCGCCACCAGTGGCAGGAACGATGATCACGCTCATCACATCGACTACGAATACCCCAAGCAGGGACATGAGCATATTTCGTGCAAAGCCACTCATTTCTTGTCCTTGTTGAGAATCGTTCACGGCGTTCCATCCGGCAATTACTAAGAAGAAGATGTAGATAGCACGGGCAGAGTTAACTACCATGTTCACAATGGGGGTGTAGTCTTCATCAGTGCCTGTGCCAAAAGAATCTGTCAAAAAGTCTTGCACCCTCGACAACAGAACCGCATGGGATGGTTCAGCCCACAATGCAAGCATGAGCGGAATGGCAATTACACCTAAGACTGTTAAAAACTTACGCCGGTGCTTTTTTGACCAAGTAAATTGTTGACTGGCTATGTATGCAGCACCTAATCCTACGAAACTCCAAAGGTAGGGCGCAGATGCTACCATTTGCAGGATGTACATGATGATCAGTGCTGACATCAGTAGTTGTTCTTTCTTACGCTGGGGGGTCAAAGTTCTCTGACTTTGATTGGATGAAGAAGATTGTAAAAGCATTGTAATATCCTCTACAATGAAAGGGAATTTTTTTGATTTCCAGTTGTCTGTGGCGAACAGGCGACTGTTGTTTTTTTGTCAAAGTTTTTGCCATAATGCGAGACTCTAATCAAAAAAGACAGATTGGCTATCAATTTATATAGAGTTTTTCCTTGGCTGGATTAATGGCTGAACTTTATTTTTTGAAAAACTTGTTTTCGAGTATAGATAATTTATTAGAGGTTGTAAACCCCTTTTTTTTTCTTTTATATTTTCTTTCTTTTCGTCTAGCACTTTGCTAGACAATTTCTTTTTTTCTATCTAGCAAAGTGCTAGACAACCGATTCTATTCTTGATAAGATAATTGCCAAAGATTAAAATTTTTAAATATGACAAAAAGATTTCAACTTAATGTTCGGATTAAACCGAATCTCTATGAAAAGTTTCAGCAAAAACTTCAAAAAAGTGGAGAAAGCACCTCTCAATTAATCACTAGATGGATTGAGTCTTTTGTCAAAGAACCTTACTCTTCTTTTTCCGAGAGTAGCCTTGATTCTGAAATGGATAATAGTGCCAAGGTTCCTTTAGAGATACTTGGGCAAGTTAACGAAAAACTTGATGAGCTTAACCAAAAGGTTAACCAATTAGAAGAACAGCATAAATTACTGCTCACTCTCCTTGAGCTTCAGTCAAATTCCTTCGCTCTTAAACTTAAGCAAAAAGACCACTATCTTGCTTAAAGCGTAAAGTTGAGATTTATATTCGCTTTAGTAAATCATTCAATTTTTTAGTTTATTACTAACCTGAGTTCGACGTAAGGAAATCTATGGACAACTTGCAACAATCGGGGAGTCTGAACACCTGATTCTATCGTTGAACAAATAATAACTCCGAACCCCGAATTCCGTTCGGCTGAAGCGGAAACTGAGCGTTGTCGAAGCTCACGGCCGAAGCCTAACACCTTCCTCACGTTATTAATGAGCCGAATCCTTTCTTTTTCGGCTTATTCTGATTTCCTTTTTGAGATTTAGACCCATTTTTGAACAACCTTAATTTGGTGAAGTGGTACATTTTTATTTGACCACTTGTCAATCTTACTGAGACTGATTCTCCTACCTGAGCAACCACTTGACCTTCAGCCACAAAGTTGTCTTCTGTTATGGCGACTCTGGCATTTTTTGAGAATTTTAATTCATTGTTATTATCTTGATGTTCAATCTCGTTGTTGACAATATTCAAGGGATTAATTTGTTCAAAGTTCTTCTGTTTCATCTCCTCTAAGAGAGCTTCATATTTCTGTTGTATCTCCTCTAGTTTTGTTTCGTATTCTTGTTTGATGTTCTCTAATTGTGCTTCAGTGGGGGGAGAGAAATCTTCTGAATGTTGGTCGTCGTTTTTTGAGTTAGAAGTGTTGGCAGTATTGGCATTTTCTAGGTCTTCGATCCGTTCTTGCAAAGCCTGAACATATGACTCTGTGTATTTCTTTGGTTCTGGCTTAATCAAACTCCTGGTTTTGTATCCTAGCTTGTCCAAAGCCGCGATCGCGTCGTCGGTGTAGGGTTCGATTTTCCCTGTGGCTTCACAAACTGGACGGGATGCTTCTACTGCCATTTTTGTGGCTAGTTCTTCAATGGCAGGTAAGTTTTCTGGACTCACTTTTTTGATTTTGTGTTGAATCAATTGCCAATCACAACAGAGCATCCTCTCTCCTTCACAGAGGTATTTTTGGACTGGGCTATCAAAGGAGCATTTGATTGATTTGATGGTGTGTTTCACCCCGTTTTTTCCTTCTTTGATCAGATACCTCGCCACCCCTTCAACGGTTTTTGTTAATTGCTTGAGTGCTGATTTACTCCAGTGGTTGAGATGGTAGAGATCTTTTTGAAACTTTTCAGGGAGTTCTTTGTACCAACAGTAGAAATTGAAGGCTACTTGCGCCCAATTGCCTTGAAATTGCTGCTTCCACTCTTTAAACAAAGTCCTAGCTCGTTTTATGTAGCGATTCGGGTTTTCCTCTTTGGCAATATCAATGCACTTTTCCCACGCTTGAGAGGTCAATCGTCCTAGCTCGAGCAAGTAGGTGATCGTGGTTTGAGTCCAGTCTGTGAGGCAATCGTGGCACTTGGCTCCGATTTCGTCGAGAGATAGGGTTACTTGGGGATCTACGCTTATATATTCCATTTGTGAGCTTAATTGACTTTAAATAGCAACGACGATCATTGTTCTCAGTAGCTATTTTTGCTTAATAGCTACTATAGTGACACTGCAAGAAAAAATCAAGTGACACTACAAACAGGAGAAGAACTTCAACGCCCAATTGTCGGTTATAGGTGAGTTGGTTTAGACAAAGTTGACAAATCCGCACCGAAAATCACCGATTTTTCGGCTATGAAAAGATCTTCCCAAAACAAGCTTGGTCACGTCTAAGTAAGTGACGAACGTCGTCGAATCAATTTGAAAGAAAGTTCTCGAAACTTTGAATGAGAAGGGAATAATTCTTTAACTTTTCCTCGATAATCTTCTATATTTATCTCGGTTTCATCCAGGGAAATTTGTTCTAAACAAACACCACGATTGGATTCTTCTTGTCCATCGAAAGATTTCCAACGCAGCATTTGTCTGGCAGCAGTAGGTTCCCCTTTGCGAGATTTTTGAAGATCGGAGGTGACACGAATTTGGCTAACACCCCCAAAATTGTCTTGATAGGACTGAAAAAGCCTTGATTGTAATTCCTCTACTTGTAAAGACTTCGGCAAAATCCCTGTAACCCTGAGTGATAATAGCTGCTCTACAAGTTCTAACGTCTTGTGTTTTGGGTCAACCATCGCCACCGTACATAACGGAGGGCGGTAAATCTCTTGAATGAGCTTTCCTTGATGGTCATATTTTTCGAGAAAAGCCGCCGAATCGAGTGCCAGTTTTTTGCTCTGATTGAGTATATCCCAAGCATCTGTGTCATTTAGTTTGCTTGTCTGCGAACGAGGTTTGACTTCACAAGCGAATAATGCAAAAGGCAAATTACCGTAGTAACCCCTTGTTGGCTGTCCTTCTAAATTAGCTTTAATTAATAAACTCAGAGCTTCATAGTAGCTTGTCACACCATGAAAATCAAAATTTCGTGGCTGTTCTTGTTCTAATTTTTCTTTAAGTTCTTCACTTAAATTAGCGGGAAAATTGAAAAAGTTGGAGAGGTTGAATATATAGTCTGAATCTGAATGACAAAAAAGGATTTTAATGGGACGAGCCATATTGGGATTTCATGAGCTAAATCTAAGAAAACACAAATGAGAACCTGATAAATTGACACTATTTTTTCAACCTAAGTCGTTTCAACCTCTCACTTATCGTTGATCTCGATATAAAGAATAGCAAATAAATTGATTTTCTGCCACAACCTTTCATTACAGTATTGAATACTGCTCAAAATTAAGATCTCTGACCAATTTACTCATCAATGACATATAATATAACCGACTCTTTAGATCCAGAAAGTTTTTGTCAAAAATGGATACCTCGATTAACAGGAATACAACCACATCAACGAGGATATCGAACGCTTTCTTGTCAACTACTGAGTTTTGTTTTGGGAAAATCTCAAGGAACTGTTCAGAATTGGTTTCTACCAGCGAAGTCGTCGGGGTATCGTCGTCCAGAAAAAATCGTAGGACGATATTTAAGAGCTCTTGACTTGATTTGGGAGATTGAAACGATGTTTCCTTCCTCTTTCTACCAAACCAGAGATTACTTACAGCAGAACCCAGACCAAACCGATTAATACATCATTGATGATTAAAATAACCTCATTTATTAAAGTAATGTCTATTTTATGGGCGAATTGGGCAATAATAAGTGACACGGTGATGGCAGCAGAACCAACAAAACAACCGACAACACAAGGATTAATCTTGAGATCGGTGTTAGTGAAAAATTCCACTGTTTTTTCATCAGCAGATTGGGAGGGGGTTATCGCGCCCTATCTCCATCAAGAAGTAGATTTTTCAACACTTCTGGAATTGCAAAGCCAGTTGAGTGAGCTTTATCGAGCTGCAGGATATCCTACTTCTGGTTTTGTCCTTCTCGCTCAAGAGATTAAGAACGGGACAGTGACTTACTCAGCGATTGAGGGCAAGCTAGTTAAAATAGAAATAGAAGGATTATCTCACCTTCAAGATACCTATATTCGCTCACGTCTTGAAGCTGCAGCTAGACCTCCCTTATCTGTTCGCCAACTCCAAGAGTCGTTAGTTTTACTACAACAAAGTCCTTTAATTGAAACCATAGAAGCTGATTTTAATCCAGGTGTCATACAAGGAGAAAGTTCTCTGTTGGTGCGGGTAAGAGAAGCCTCCCGATGGTCACTAGGATTGAGCTCTGATAATTGGGAAAATCCTCAAATTGGAGAAGTCGGAATGGGGGTTTATGCCCGTAATCTGAATATGTTGGGGTGGGGAGATAACTTGGACTTCGAGTATAAATTAACGGAAAAAAAGGGACTTGATCGATTATTTGCTAGCTATCGTGTTCCTCTTAATAGTTTAGACACGACAGTCAGACTTTATTATAGGAACGATGAGACGCGAGTCGTTGAAGCTCCTTTAGAAGATGTTGGTTTAGTCACTGAAAGTTCTACTTTCTCAGTTGGTGTCACACACCCCTTGATAAAAAAGCCTAACCAAGAATTGAATTTAGAGGTGAATTTAGATTTACGGCAATCAGAAACTTTCATTTTTGAAACGATCCCTTTTCCCAATTTTGGTGACTCTAATCGCATTAATCTCTCAGTATTACGACTTTCTTCTTCTTTCTTGACGCGAACCCCTGACACGTCTTTTGGTATTCGCTCACAGTTGAGTTTGGGTTTAAATGGGTTAGGTGCGTCAGAATCCAGTGATTTTGTTGATACTGACTTTTTTGGAGGACAACTGCAAGCTCAGTATGCTGTTCGACTTAGTGAGAATTGGCTTTTTTTAACTCGTTTTCAAGGACAAGGAACACTTGACTCTTTACCCTCGATGGAGCAATTAGCCATTGGTGGAGTAGATACTGTGAGGGGGTATCGGCGAAATATTCGTTCTGGGGATCTCGGAGTGACACTTAGCCTTGAACTTCCTTATACAATTTTCTCCCATGAACAATGGGGTGATGTTTCTGTGTCTCCTTTTTTTGATTGGGGAACGACTTGGAATAATACCCTCCCGACAATTTATCCGAATAGTTTGGCCAGCATTGGAATTTCCTTGAGGTGGACTGTTTTCCCTCTCATTAATTTACAAGCCGATTATGGGGTGCCATTGATTGAAGTTCCCACCCCCTCTACAGAGACTTTGAATGATGTGGGACTTAATTTTCAGCTTCAATTTGGCACTACTTTTTAGTTAAAGTTGACAAGCTTCAGCCACAGATGAAGCATATTGGCTGTTGGGTGTTCCGATTAATTTCCAGCCATCTTTTGTCTTTACGAGCTCTCTTGCTAGCTGTCTGCCTTTTGGTAAGCGAACATAACTTCCCTTTGACGTATTTGTGTCAGACAGGGGAATTAAAAAAGAATTAATTTGATTTCTTTGCTGTAAACCGCCAGAACCCAGTTGGGTGAAACGAGCAAGATTTTCTGTTTCTTGTGTCAGACAACTATTAGCTAATAAGGATGTAGAAGAAAATTTGAGAGGAAGTGTGGTTAGATCTTCTACTTGAAAAATTTCAGCCTCAATATTGATTTCTCCATCAATGCCTAACCTCGAAGAAGCTGAAATCTCACTATCTCCAGAGAGCAGAGCAATTTGGGACTGAATATCAATGTTTCCTCCTTTTCCTTCCATAGCTTCAGCTGTTATTTGACTATTTTCAAGAACTAATAAAAGATCACTACTAAAAGATAGGTTTCCTCCATTGCCTATCCCCCCAGCTTTAGCTGATATATTACTACTATTTAGAAAAGAAAGATTATTCCCTAGTAAATTAATATTTCCACCATCTCCCAATTGGGTAGATGCACTAATGCTTGAGTTATCTAAAACAATCGAAAAAGCTTTAACATCAATCACCCCGCCATTTCCTAGTCCATCATTTCTGGTCGTTATTAAACCTCCGTCTGTCATGGTCAGATGGGAGGAGTCAATAATGACATTTCCCGCTTGGCCAGAGGGGATGTCTGGTAATTGAAAAAAATCTCTAATTTGTTCGCTTAAAATGTCGGCCGACGAAGTGATTTGTGTTGAAGTTAAATTATCAATTTCTCCTAGTCCTTGAAGTTGAAGATTATCAGCTTTGATAAAAATATCTCCTGCATCGCCACTTCCCGATGTTGAACTGTTAATTCTTCCTCCTTTCGTCAGTAAAATTTCTTCAGAATTAATGGTAATTTCCCCGGCTTTTCCTGCATTTAAACTGGTCGCGTAAATGCCACTGGGGAGTGAAATATCTGGAAGAAATCCTGTTACTTCTATAAAATCGACATCAATGATGATTTGCCCTGTATCCCCTATATTAAATGTCGTTACTCCTACATTCCCTGCTTGATTAAGGCTCAATTTTTCTCCTCTTATTACAACATTACCGCCCTTGCCCGTTCCAAAGTTTGTGGAACCAATTAAGCTAGTATTGAGGGCGGGAGAAAAGCCAGATACTTCAATCTCAGAAGCATTAACCCAGACCGAACTACCTTGTCCTTCACTATAAGTAACGCCACTGATTGCTCCTCCACCACGAATGCTTAATTTAGGGGTCGATACGACGATTAAGCCTCCATTCCCCACTCCAACCGTTTCATAAATCACTCCACTGCGAACTGTTGTGTCAGATGAGACTCCACTGATGTTAATTGAATGGGAGAAATCAAGATTTAGCAAGCCTCCAGTGTTTTGTCCAAGATGAGCAATGGCAATGACTGAACCGTCTGTGATTAATAAATTGGAACCTTTCAGAAAAGTTTGACCGAAATTAAAATTCTGACTATCGATTAAAGCTCTTTTTAACAAATGAATCTTGTTATAGGTCGAAACGTTTTGATAATCAAAACTTAATCCAGAAGCACTTTTTGAAAACCTGACTTCTCCTTGTTCAATACTTCCAATTTCAATCTGAATTCCTTGTCCTGTAACGATTCCTCCCTCAAAAATAACCTCTCCTCCAATTAGAGCTAAGTTTTGCTTTGATTGAACACTTAGCCCCCTAGGGTGAGGCGATCTAATTATGGGAGAAAATCCCAGAGGATTAGCGATAAGGTTATGTCCTTCGTTTTGCACTTTTATCAAACCTGGAGAGCTTTGAAACTGTAAGGCAATTGGCTCTTGATTTGATAAAATTGAACGCTCTGGCCAAGTAGCACTATAAAGATTTCCATCCTCAAATTTTAAATGATTAGCTGTTGTTCCTATAAAAGAGCCTCCAATATTCAAGGCAGCATTTGCCCCGAAAAAAATTCCATTGGGATTAATCAAAAACAAATTAGCTGTGCCATTAGCTCGAATTAATCCATTGAGCTTCGATTGATTAGCTCCTGTCACTCGGCTAAATATGTTTTGAATCTTAACTGAATTATTAAATAATATTGTCTCTGATTCGGTTACAGAAAAATTTTTAAAGCTATGAAATAGGTTCTCTGACTTGATTGTTCCTCCTTCGATAATAATTTGATTACCTTCTCTTCTCATCAAAGAATTATTGGGAAGAGTCGAATCGGGGGTGACTTGCGCTTTTGAAGTTTTTGGCGTGATTAAACAAAGTAAAATTAGGGCTAACTTAATGTTGAACCAATTATTTGAGAAGCTTTTGATAATAGGATGAAATAAGAAGTCTTTTAACAACATTATCTTGAATTTTTGATAATTTTTATCATACATAATCATTCTTTATGCTTCCCGTGACAATAGATGGGAAAAAAATACTAAATTTAACCCGATGCTTTGTTGGTCTTCTGATTATTGTCAAAAAAGCTTGTCTTGTTTGACATTCAGCCTAGCTGCTCTTCATCGCAGCCTTGTCAAAATACCTATCTTTGAATTATAGTAAACACCTGGCGTTAAATAAATTTCTACTTAAAGAATCTAGATGGCTCATATTGGTATTTTTTGTCCTCCTCTAATTGGACACCTTAATCCCATGTTATCATTAGGAAATGAACTGTTGCTTCGGCAAAATAAAGTAACTCTTTTTGGATTTCTTGATAGTCAAGTTAACGCAGAATTAGCCGAAATAAATTTTTCTCCTCTTGGTGAACAAGAATATCCTTTAGGAGCTATCCCAACTTTTTATAGAAATTTAGGAAAACTTAAGGGATTAGACGCGATTAAATATACTGTACAAGGATATAGGAAGTGGACATTAATTAATTTACATGAAGGAACTACTATCGTTAAAAGAAGTCAAGTCGATCTCCTTCTTGTGGATCACTCCAATACAGAAGGTAGTACCATCGCTGAATATTTAGATATTCCTTTTATTAGTGTAGCTAATGCTTTAATGCTAAATCAAGAAAAAAATATTCCTCCTATTGTTACCCCTTGGATGTATCAAAATAATTGGTTAGCTCGTTGGCGAAATCAATTGGGATATGCCCTGGCCAATTTAGTGGGGTCTCCACTTCAAAGAGTTGTTAATGAGCAAAGAAAAAACTGGAATTTGCCTGTTTATTCCCATGTTAATCAAACTTTATCTCCTTTTGCTCAACTTAGTCAGCAACCCAAAGAATTTGAGTTTCCTCGTCAAGAGTTGCCAACTAACTTTTATTTTACTGGACCTTATCACAATAAGAATCTTCGTCAAAAAATTTTATTTCCTTATGAAAAACTGACGGAGCAACCTTTAATCTATGCTTCATTAGGAACGCTTCAAAATCAGATGTTTTATTTGTTTAGAATGATTGCTGAAGCTTGCCACAAACTAGATGTACAATTAGTAATTTCATTAGGGGGAGCGGCTCAAATCGAAGACTTTCAACTACCTGGAGAGCCTATTCTTGTTAGATCGGCTCCTCAATTAGATTTGTTGCCCAAAGCCGCGTTAACTATTACACACGGGGGACTAAATACCGTTTTAGAGTCGTTGAGTTATGGTGTTCCGATGATAGCGATTCCCATCACAAATGATCAGCCAGGAGTGGCTGCCCGAATTGCTTGGACAGGTACAGGTGAGATAATTCCTTTGAGCCGTGTCAATGTTTTTCAGCTTCGGTTGGCTATCAAAAAGATTTTAACCGACTCTTCTTATCGACTAAACTGTGTCAGATTGCAAAAAGCAATTGAGCAAGCTGGAGGAGTTAGTCAAGCCGCTGATGTTGTTGAAGGAGTAATATCAGCTAGTTGAATTTCCCTCCGTCAAAAAGAGGAAAGCTGACCAAAATCTAGGATGAGAACCAGAGGGTGATTGAATTAACTGAAGTTGTGATTGCCTTAAAGCCTCAAGAGGAGATGCTTTTTCTTTCCAGATTCGATAAAAGTTGATCATTAGTTGCGATGTTGTAGAATCATCGACAAACCAGATTGTCCCTAATACTGAAGGAATATTCGCTCTTATCCCTACTCCAGCTATCCCATAAATTGAGCGATCATTTCCGGCAGCTGTTTGGCAACCTGATAAGGTTAAAAGTTGTAAGGGAGCTTTTCTTGTTTGTAAAAGTTTTTCTAGTTCCTCTAGAGAAAGTAATCCTGTTCCTGTTTGAATAAAGCTTTTTTCAAAAGAAGAAAATTTGGCATGAGAAGCTAAATGTAGAATAGTATATTGTTCAGAATTCAAAGCCAGATTAAATTGTTGAAGACTAAAACGCTCATCTAAATAAGCATTTCCTCCAACAATTTCTCGAATTTTTTTAATTTCTTCTTTAACAAAAGGTAAGGGAGTTTTAAATGCTTTGCTTGTCTGAGTTGTGCCAAATAAAACTGGAAAAAGTTCCTGAGAGGTTTTGTTCTTTGATTCTTCTAGCCCTAATGAATAAGCAACTTGATAAGACTCAATTAGATATTGCCCCTTCCAAAGGGCTGACATCGGCACTGACCAAAGAACCCCATCATTAACAAAGACTAATGTTTTTATTCCTTGTAATTTTTCTGTCCAAGGTTTGATTAACCAATCATAGAGTTGTTCGGCTGTTGTCAGAAAATCAAAAGTAAATTCGTCTTCTAACTCTAGTCGCCATTGTCTAATTAAAGATTCTAGTTTCTCTTGAGAAATTTGAATCGTTTGATGAAGATATTCCCCATGGGGTAATTCGATGATTTCGTGTAAAGATGAATCAAGAATAATGGTGTAAATTGTGGCTTTTTCCAAATTTGTGTGGGGATTTTCAGCTTGAGTTTCACTGATTTTACAAGGATTACCAAAATAGGATTCTAGTTGAGATAAATGAAGTTTTTGTTTGAGCAAAATCACTTCTTTTAATATTTTTTGGGAAGGATTCTTGAAAAGAACGCTAAAAAACTCTCTATAGAGTTTATCTGTTGTCCTTTGATAATTTAATTGAACATTTCTTGTGGCTGAAGCTAGTTGTTTTCTAATTGTTTCATTCGATAAAATAGCTTGACGATAATATTTTAATGATTTTTGGTCAGCGTTGGTTCGATTATACAATCGTCCCAAATCCCATTGCAGTTGACCTAAAAGTTCTAAATTAGATTGAGCCACCAATCTGTAGGCCTTTAGTGTGTGCTGAATCGCTTTTTCATAACGTGTTTCTTTTTCTAGATCTTGTGCATATAATCGTTCTACTTGTGCTAGAAGAAATGAATGGTTAAGAGTTTGAGCGACTGATTCGGCTACGGGTAATCCGATTCGGTCTAGCTGAGCAATTTCTAGTAGTTGTAAACCTTTATCAAAAGAGTCAGGTAATTGTTTTAGTATTTCTAAGGCTTGCTTTACTCCCTCATCCGCGCCTAATTGCGACCATCGTATCCAACTTTTAGCTGCATCTAAAGAAACTTCTTTAGATGCTTGGGAAATAGCGTTTTGGGCGATAAGTTTTGCTTTCTCTAGATCTAATGTTCCTTGAATCTTAAGACGCTCTTGTTCTTCATCTCCTTCTAAATAGGCTTCTTGGGCTAGTTGCTGTCTTAGTCTTGCCCGTTGTTCATAAGCTTGACTCAAATTATTAAGGACTCCCAAAGAGTTTGGCACATCTTCATAGGCCGAGATTGCGCCTTCAAAATCTCGTTTAGCTAAGGCTAGATTCCCTTCAATGGCTTTAATAAAAGTAGTCAAGGCAGTGTTTCTCAAACTTTTGCCTTTCTCAAAAGCCGAATCCGCAAGGTGTATAAATCCTAAATCTAAGTAGGCTTGAGCTAACATTAAATAAGCTCGTGCTTTGAGAGATTGATCAGACGTTCCTTGAATCGCTTGCTTCCACTCAGAAATTGCCTGTTGAGTTTGTCCAGCCTGCCATAATGATAGAGCTTGTTGATATAAGATAGGAGGAGATTGTCCCCATGTTGGTAAATGAAATAATGTGGTTAGAAAAATTGCTAAAACAAAAAATGCTAAGTGCTGAAGCCATTTTTGAGGGATGAACATAAATTGAGTTCAATTATTTTTCCGAAAACCAAGTCAAAATCTCGCTTATTGATGCCTTATTGGATTTTACTTTTACTTCTATATATATTAAACACTGGTTCAGCTAAGGCTGAATATAAACAACAACAACAGCGTGAGCGTGATGAGTCTGAGCGAGTTTCAGCCCAGGGAACAAGAGGTTGTCCTTTTGAGCAAGGGGAACTTTATTTGTATTCCCCTTCAGATAAATACTTAATGGTTAATCCACTTCGTCCGCAAATTTTACTTCATGTTACTCCCCCTAACTCAAAAACATCTCAATCTCCTCAACAAATTGTTAAAATTAGCTTAGTTGATTCTGAATCAAAAGAGACTAAATTTATTCAAGAGTATGAGATACAGGGAACATCAAACCTCTTAATTTCTCCTAATATTATTCTTGAGAGTCCTCATGTTTTAAGTGCTGGATTAATTTGTAACTCCCAACGTCCTAGCACCACCAAAAGTTTAAGAATTTTGCTGGTTCCTGATGAGAAAAATTAAAGAGCTGTTTGTCCCAATTACGGTGGGATTACTATCAAGTTCCCTTGTTTTAGGGGTAAGAGCTACTGGTCTTCTTCAATTGTGGGAGTTGGCTGCCTATGATCGTTTTTTTCAAGCAAGGCCAGCTTCTGTGATAGAAGATCGTGTTGTTTTAGTCGGGATTTCTGAAGAGGATGTGCAAAAAGCTCAAACTTACCCATTTAGTGATGATTTATGGGCAGAATTTCTTCAAAAATTATCTACTTCTCAACCGAGAGTTATGGGATTAGACATTTTTCGAGATCAAATCGTCCCCCCTGGGGGAGAAAATTTAGAGAAACTGTTCAGAACTCTTCCAAATCTGATTGGGATTACTAAACTTCCACCAGCCCCGGTTGAACCACCAGCGATTTTAAAAGAAAAGGCTCAGTATGGAGATGTGTCAGGAAGTCCGGATGTAGATGGCGTTAACCGTCGCGCTTTTCTCTATCCCATTTCCGAAATTGATCATCCTCATTCGGAGATTCCGTCTTTTGCCCTAAAATTATCTTATCTTTACTTAAAAAAAGAAGGTATTGTCCCTAAAAATAGCTCAGTTAATTCCAATTGGTTACAATTAGGCGTTGCTCATTTTCGACCCTTTGAGCCTAATGATGGTGGTTATGTGAGGGCAAAAGCTGGTGGTTATCGCATCTTAATTAATTGGCGTAAACCCCCCCAACAGTTTCAAGAAGTCCAATTTTTTGACGTACTTGACGGGAAAATTCCGTCAGGGTTTTTTCAAGATCGGCTTGTTATTATTGGGGCGAGTGGGCTATCGTTTAATGATTTTCATGAAACCCCTTTTACCGCAGCTTCACAACAAACAGTTCGAGGAATAGATATTCATGCTCAAGTGGCTTCTAGTATTATCAGTGCAGCATTGGGAGAACGTTCTCTAATTCGAGTTATTCCTGAATTTACTGAGTGGATTTTGACAATCGTCCTTGCCACAGCTAGTGCTTTTGTTCTCTGGAAATGGTCTTCTTGTCCGACACATTTGGTCGCTGCTTCTGTTTTCCTTGCCTGTACCTTTTCAATTGTCTTTGTTTTGTTATGTTATCTGGCGTTTCTCGGTTCATGGTGGATTCCTGTTGTTCCCACTCTTTTGGCCATTTGGATCGCTTGCACTCATACGGCTTATTGTATTTATAGTAATCGATTAAAGAAAATTAATGATAATTTAGAAAAAATTGTTCAGGAAAGAACCTCAGATTTGAAAGTAGCCCACTCTCAAATTATCAAAGAAGAAAAGCTGGCTATTACCCAAAAGCTTATTGATACCTTAGAACAAGAAATGACTTCTCCTGCTAATAATTTGGAGATTGTTTTACATTCAATTGAAAAGCTCAATCACTTAGCTAAAAATTTTAATTTTGATCCCCAACAGCAAGAATTAAGAAAAAGTATTACTGAGCAAATTCAAAAATCTCAAAAGTATTGGTCAAGATTGAATTTTATTTTAGGAAGACAACCCCTTTTACAGGAACGGATTCCTTATGAATTAGTAGCTGATGCCAATCTAGATAAATTACTAGAAACAACGGTGAAATTTAACCAAAAAATTTTGTCTTATAAATATTCTTGGATTAAGGACGGTTTGTCGATTTATTATTCCTGTCGTCTCAATTGGCAACTTTCAACAGATTTTAATTTTCGTCGTTACTTAGTTTATATTTTATCTCATTTATTTGAAAATGCTATTGAAGCCCTAGATGCTAAAAAACGTTTAGAACAACGGTGGCTTAAAATTTGGATTACTGGAGGAAATACTTCTCTGGAAATTGAAATAAAAGATAATGGAATAGGGATGACTGAATCTGAAACTGAGCAAGCTTGTGAGCCTTTTTTTTCTCAGAAAAAGAAGTTGGGGTTAGGATTATATTTATGCCAAGAAATTGTGAAAAAATATGAAGGAACAATGACGATTAATAGCCAAAAAAATCTTGGAACAGAAATTCTGGTCAATTTTCCGGCTTTGGGAATTATGAAAAGTGATAACTCCTTTTATTAAACAGCTTTGTCAGACCAGGTTATTCAACGATAACATTACTGGCTAACGCCCACTTCTTGAATAAGCTCCCCCAATAGACCTAAAATATAAAGCCATAATTGACGAGAAGTAATTTAATGATTTTTCACCTATCTATTGCTGCCGATAATCCAAAGCACGTTGCTTCAATATTAGCCGAAATTTTCAAAAGAGAAGCGATTGAATTCACTCCCCATCCAGGAAGTTATATGAGC